>NZ_RJJT01000009.1 GCF_003938655.1 Rhizobium pisi | reverse complement strand
TCGGTCTGACGGTTGATTACCAGATCGTCGACAACTTCTACGCCAAGGCTTCGGTTCAGTACCTCGATCCGGATGATGGCGACGACTCCACGACGGGCTACTTCCGTCTGCAGCGTTCGTTCTAATCCACGTAATGATGCTCCCGGTTTTCGGACCGGGAGCACTCAATCAGTTTCTGATCTGAGTGACCTCCGATCAGCTACGGGGACGTGTCCGGTCTTCCCTGCCGGACCGTCCTTGCGGCGTTTTTAGGTGTGTCGTCTTCAGAGTAACTTTCTGAATACCCTTTTCCACGTGAGCCCAACCGGCACGTTGCGTGTTGCACGCCGGTATCGTGTGTGTGTGTCTCTCTCCAGCGACATGGCGCTTTCTATTTTCAAGCGAACTGGTTCGACCGGCGGGTTTTGCGGCAACACGTCGTGAAAAGAAAATACAATGCCGACAATGTGATCACAGCTTTTTTGGAGATGGCGATACAACCCTTGAAGGGGTTGGCATTCATTTCTGCTCTCGGATAGCTTGTTTTCACGGATGATCTCAACGACTACTATTATTTCGCTGCTGTTGTCTCCAGCGGCGGTTTTGCTTGCGAGTCGCGATCTCAAGATACCGCGTTCGAAACTGAGCAGGCGGGTCAGCCGGCTCGAGGAAGGGCTTGGCGCAAGGCTCATCGAACGCTCGACCCGTCACTTCCGGGTGACTGAAATCGGCCAGGCTTTCTACGAGAGATGCCAGACCATCCTTCAAGAGGCCGATCGCGCCAAGTCGATCGTCACGGAGGCTCAATCCGACCCGCAGGGCGTGGTGCGGATGGGTCGCCCGCTGGGCCTCGTCGATATCTCCGTTGGAGGCATCCTGCCCGAATTCCTGGAGCGTTATCCGAAGATCAAGCTGCAGATCATCGGCTCCGACCGGCGGGCTGACCTCATCAATGAACGCATCGATCTCGAGGTGAGGGCGACCAATGAGCCGGAGACACAGACCAGTCTGACGATGCGCAAGCTCGACCGTGCGCGGCGCATCCTTGTCGCCAGTCCGTCTCTCGTCGAGCGTGTCGGGGGCGTGAGCTGTGCGGATGATCTTGCCGATCTGCCGACATTGGCGATGACGTCATGGGTGTCGTTTCATACCTGGGAATTGATCGGTCCGAACGGCGCCAAACAGGTGATTCGGCATCAGCCGCGCCTCACCTGCCGCAGCATGACCGCCATCCTCGATGCGGCTCGCGCCGGGCTCGGTTTCGGACTTCTGCTCGAAAGCGCCTGTGAGACCGATCTTCAGGCCGGTAAGCTGGTGAGGGTGCTGCCGCAGTGGCAGTCGGAGGAAAGCCAGTTCTATATCGTCTTCACGACGGCCAAGGGCATGCCGCCGGCCGTGCGGGTTCTGATTGATTTCCTGGTCGAAAAATCCAGGCATCATTGACGACAGAGCATGATGCCGAAAAGTGTAAGCGGTTTTCGGGCGACATCATGCTCCAACTCCTTAATTTAGAACAGGATTCAGATTTCAGGCCGGCTCGGCCTGAATTCATCCCGTTCTAGGGCGAGGAGCCTCGCCCTTCGTGCATGACAGATCGGTTTCCCGCGGGACGGCGTATCGGGAATGCGGCAATCCGGGGAGATTGCTTTCTCTATTTCAGCCGCTCCAGAAGTTTTTCACTGGCGAGTTCCCTGACGGCATCCTTGCCGATCCAGCGGGCGGTTTTGTCGTGGCTTTCCGCCAAAGTCTTTGCGAGTGCGAGCGCCGGTGCATGGCAGGTTCGGTTGCGCTTGCCAATGTTGCGCAGCGCCCAGTTGACCGCCTTGCGTACGAAATTGCGGGGATCGCAGGAGTGAGCTTCGATCAGCGGCAACCAGGCGAGGTTGGCAGCGTCCGGCTCATTTTTCCGGTGAAAGGCGGCGCCTGCGATCATGGCGAAGGCGGTGCGGCGGACGAATTCGCGCTCGTCGGCAGCGAATTCCCCGATGAGCTCATCCAGTCCGGCCTCGACGAAGAGATCGGCAGCGCAATCGACGATCTCCCAGGAGTCGAAATCATTGGCCCAATGGCGGGCTTCTTCCGTCATCAGCCGCTTCGGCTCTGTTGTAAAGAGGGCGAGCAGACGGGCTTCGCGGATGTCGCTTTGCCAGAGTTCTCCAGCCCTGAGGTGATCTTTCTTCGCTCGCCTGGCCACCGCCTTGACATCGGGATTGGAGATGCCAAGAGCGCCTGAAGTGACGATACCGAAACGCGCCATGGCGGCGACGTTCTCCTCCGAGCGCAGCGTTTGCAGATGCGCGATCAATTCGGCTGCGCTGGAGGAGGGGCCGATCATTTTTCGAGGCGCGCGAGCAGCGAGGACGTGTCCCAGCGATTGCCGCCCATCGCCTGGACGTCGCCGTAAAACTGGTCGACAAGTGCGGTGACCGGCAGCTTGGCGCCGTTGCGGCGGGCCTCGGTCAGCACGATGCCGAGATCCTTGCGCATCCAGTCCACCGCGAAGCCGAAATCATATTTTCCGGCATTCATGGTCTTGTGGCGGTTTTCCATCTGCCAGGAGCCGGCCGCTCCCTTGGAAATCACCTCGACGACCCTCTCGATGTCGAGGCCGGCGCTCTTGCCGAAATGCAGGGCCTCGGCAAGTCCCTGGACAAGGCCGGCGATGCAGATCTGGTTGACCATCTTGGTGAGCTGGCCGGAACCGGCAGGTCCCATCAGGCCGACCATGCGGGCATAGGCCTCGATTACCGGCCGGGCGCGTTCGAAAACGGCCTCATCGCCGCCGCACATGACGGTGAGGACGCCGTTTTCGGCGCCGGCCTGTCCGCCGGAGACGGGAGCATCGATGAAATCAACACCTCTTTCCTTTGCCGCCGCATAGAGCTCGCGGGCGACCTCAGCGCTTGCAGTGGTGTTGTCGATCAGGACCGAACCCGGCTTCATGCCGTGCAGGGCGCCATTCTCACCCGATGTCACCGATCGGAGATCTTCGTCATTGCCGACGCAGACGAAGACGAAATCGGCCCCGGTGGCGGCCTCGGCCGGGGTAGTGGCCGATTTGCCCGAAAATTTCTCGGCCCAGGCGGCGGCCTTATCGGCCGTGCGGTTGTAGACGGTAACATCGTGGCCGCCCTGAGTCTTCAGATGGCCCGCCATGGGAAAGCCCATGACGCCGAGACCGATGAACGCGACTTTTGCCATATGTCCTATCCTTTTCCTCAAATGCAGTCCGAGGATTAACCGAAACGGTGGGAGCAGAAAAGCCCGGGAAGGCGGACTTCCTTTCGATTGCAGCATATGAGGTTTGCCGCTGCTGGCCGAGCCCCAGGCGTGTCGCGACCCTTCAGATTCGCCTGCCACGCTTTAGATCCCCGGTTTGAGCATGTCATGATCGCAAAACCGCTGCACATTTTTGCAAGACATGCTTTAGATTGGCAAGAAGCCACAATGTTTCCGGGAGGTGACATGAGTGAGATTCCGACGATCAAGCCGCGGCGCAAAGGCCGCAGCGGCATGCAGGCAATGCTCATTCCATCGCAGAACATGGTCTCAGAGCAGATCCGATCGGCGCCGGAGGGCGTCTTCACCGACGCCGGCGTTCTTCGCCGTGGTCTCGCTGCCCAATATGGCGCGGATGCCTGTTGCCCCGTGACCGTACAGCGGCATTTGCGTGCGATCGCCGAACTGTCTTTCGGTGCGCTGGAGAAAGGGGAGCCGGTTTCGACCGTGACGCCCTATTGGCGCATGGTTGATCCTTCGAGCCTGTTTGCAAAACGTCTTGCAGGCGGTCCCGCCTTCATTCGCGAACGGCTGGCCGCCGAACGCCAGGAGGGATAGAGGGCCGATTGCGCGAGGCGGCATAGGGAGGGCCCTCGCAGCGCCGAACGGGGTAAATTATTCCTCGAAGCAGCTCATAATCGCAAATCGATATTATCGATATAATCGGTAGTCTATGTCAGTATTCCTTTGGTCGAACCGGCTTCGGAGGGCGTTGGCCAACCGCCATCGATCGACAGGATATTTCAGATGCTGACGCCCAGACAGAGCCCCGGCTTTTCCACCGCCGCCACCGCGATCCTCCCAAGCATGCGGGCGGCGGTGCGCGGGCGGACCTTCTGTGTCAGCCGCGCGAGCTGATTATCGAATTTCGCAGCAAAGGACTGTTTTCCATGACCGCAACATCCGAGCCCATCAATTTCCTCTGGTTCATCCCGACATCGGGCGATGGCACCTATCTCGGCTCCTCCGAACTCAACCGCGCGCCCGAGATCGGCTATCTCACGCAGATCGCCCAGGCCGTCGACCGGCTCGGCTATTCCGGCGTACTGCTGCCGACGGGGGTTGCCTGCGAGGAATCCTTCGTGACGGCCGCCGCGCTCGCGGCCAAGACCGAGAAGCTGCAGTTTCTGGTGGCGATCCGCCCGGGTACGGCATCGCCTGCCTATTATGCGCGTCTCGCGACGACGCTCGACCGGATCTCTAACGGCCGCCTTTTGCTCAACATCGTGGTCGGCGGCAGCCCGGCGGAGCTTGCCGGTGACGGCATCCATCTCGAGCATGACGAGCGTTATGCCCATGCCGAGGAGTTTTTCACCGTCTTCGAGGAATTGCTGGATAAGGGTACGGCGAGTTTCGACGGCAAATACATCAAGGCGACCAATGCGCGCCTCGGCTTTCCCTCGGTGCAGAACCCGCGCCCGCCGCTCTATTTCGGCGGCTCCTCGGATGCCGGCATCGATTTTTCGGTCGGCCGCGTCGACAAATACCTGACCTGGGGCGAACCGCCGTCGCAGGTGGCGGAGAAGATCACCAAGGTGCGCAAGGCCGCAGCCGAGCGCGGTCGTGAAGTGACCTTCGGCATCCGCCTGCACTTCATCGTGCGGGAGACCGACGAGGAGGCATGGGAAGCGGCCGAGCGGCTGATCCGTCACCTCGACGACGAGACGATCCGCGAGGCGCAGGAACGCTTCGTCCACGAATCGGACTCGGTTGGCCAAAGGCGCATGGCCGCTCTTCACGGCGGCCGCCGCGACAAGCTTGAGGTTTCGCCAAATCTCTGGGCCGGCGTCGGCCTGGTGCGCGCGGGCGCGGGCACGGCGCTGGTGGGTTCACCGAAGACGGTGGCCGCACGCCTGCGCGAATATCAGGAGATCGGCATCGACACCGTGATCGGCTCCGGCTATCCGCATCTCGAAGAGGCCTATCGCGTTGCCGAGCTGCTCTTCCCCGAGCTCGGCATCACCCGCGAACAGCAGCGCCTGGCCTTCAACAACGAGTTTGGCAGTAAACCGGTCTTCGCAGGCGGCAGCCATGGCGGCAATCTGAAAGTCGTCTCCGGCTCCTGAGTTCGAGCAAAGGCGCAGAGCCCGATATCGCCGGAAGCCGCTTACGGCTTCCGGCGTTGTGGTGTTGCATGAGCAGATGGTGAGGTATCTTGCTGAGAATGCTCCCGGGTAGGGAGATAACTTCCCTATTCCCCAATATTCGATTTTAGATTCCCAGAAGATGAGCCGGCTATCTTTATGTGTTGAGAGGCCGTGAACCCACGGAGGCGAGAGCGCATCGATGCATAGCCGATGAGCTATACTCAATCCTAAGATCGTGTCTCGCAATCAGCGCATATTTCCTGTTCGGCAATGCTCCGACCAAGGTCAGAACGTTTCTCGGCTTGACTTACTCATAGCTCGATGGCTATAGATTAACCCATAGTTGGATGGCTATGGATTTCGATGTCGAACGCTCAAGATATGCTCTTCAGAACGCTTGCCGATCCCACGCGGCGAGCCCTTTTCGAGCGGCTGTGCCGGGAAGGGGAGAAGACGGTCGGGGCGCTGACGGAGCGAGCCGGGGTTTCGCAGCCTGTTGTCTCGAAGCATCTCGGGATCCTGAAGCAGGCCGGGTTGGTGCGTGACCGACATGAAGGACGCCAGACGCATTATAGCGCGCAGCTCGGTGCGCTTGCGCCGCTCGTCGACTGGACAAGCGAGATGGCGAGCTTTTGGCAAAGCCGTTTCGACGCTCTCGAAGATTTGCTGAAGAGGATGGATCAATGAGCGATATCTCGACCGAAACACGTTCCGTCGTCATCGAACGGGAGATGCCTTTTCCCGCCGAGAAGATCTGGCGGGCGCTTACCCAGCCGCACCTGATCCAGGAGTGGCTGATGAAGAGCGACTTCAAATCGGCTGTCGACCACCGCTTCCATTTTAACGCCGATTGGGGCTCGGTCGACTGCCGCGTTCTGGAGGTCGAGCCGAACAAGACCCTTGCCTACAGCTGGGGTGCCTATGGTCTCGAAACCGTCGTCACCTGGACGCTCACTCCGACGGGCACAGGAACGCATCTGCGCATGGAGCAGGCGGGCTTCCGGGCGGATCAGCGGCAGGCTTATGGCGGCGCAAGGACCGGTTGGCCGCAATTCTTCGACAAGCTGGAACAGGTGCTGGCGCGGACAGAGTGAGAGTGCTCCGCGCACTCAGCCCGTCGTCGGGGCTCATTTTGAGGAGGAGGTCGCATTGAACTGGAACAACTGGTTTCGGCAGGTCCACCGTTGGCTGTCCATTGCCTTTACCGTGGCCGTTATAGTCAATATCATCGCCATGGTGCAGGAGAAATCGGCCGTCTGGGTAGGGCTCTTGGCGCTGCTGCCGCTCGGCCTGCTTCTCGTTACCGGTCTCTATATGTTCGTGCTGCCCTATGTAACGAAGCGGCGCGATGCGGGACGCACCGGCGGATAGGAGGAAACGCTATGGCGGGCGGAACGTCGACGACCGCGGGGAAGGTTACAAAGAAGACTGCCGCCAAACCGACCGCTGCGGAGCCAACCCTTCTTTCGGGAGGCAACCCTCAGATAGCCAAGGGTTACGGCGACGCTCCCGTGCAGGCCTATATCTCCGCCATGCCGGGCTGGAAAAGCGATATCGGACGCCGACTGGATGCGCTGATTACCCACGCCGTGCCCGGCGTCTCCAAGGCGGTCAAATGGAACTCGCCCTTCTATGGCATGGAAGGGCAGGGCTGGTTCCTCGGCATCCATTGCTTCACGAACTACGTCAAGGTGGCTTTCTTCAAGGGATCAGCACTCAATCCTCTGCCGCCGGGTGCGTCCAAACAGAAGGAGGTGCGCTATCTCGATATCCGCGAGGACGACCCGATCGACGAGGCGCAGATAGCCTCCTGGGTGGAGCAGGCGAGCCAGTTTGCGAACGGATGTGAGAGAGTCGAGGCCGAGTGATGGGAGAGATAATGATGAAGAAGGCGACGGCAACCATGAAGAAGAACGATACTGGGGAAGAAAACGAGGAGGCCTCACCTTCTCGGTTGATCGATGCGAGGATCGAAGAACTCAGCGATTGGCGCGGCGAAATGCTCGCGCGTGTCCGAGCGCTCATCAAGCAGGCCGAACCTGATGTCGTCGAGGAATGGAAGTGGCGAGGGGTTCCGGTGTGGGAGCGCGGCGGCATCATTTGTACCGGCGAAACCTACAAGAGTGCGGTAAAGCTGACCTTCGCCAAGGGAGCATCGCTGGAGGATCCCGCAGGCCTTTTCAACGCCAGCCTCGAAGGCAACACCCGGCGTGCCATTGACTTCCATGAGGGTGATAAAATCGACGAAGAGGCGCTGAAAGTACTTGTTCGCGCCGCCGTTGCGCTGAACATGTCTGTGCGGAGCGCCGGCTCTCGGAAGAAATCAGGCGGTACTTGAGGCGATCCAGATCGCCTAGTGAATCGGGCTCGTCTCGCGCTCAAGAAAAAGTTCGAGATTGTTCAGGCCGATCTCGGTGCCTTGAAGGCGGGCGCCGTTGTCGGCGTAGCCGTCGAGGAAAACCACCTGCTCGGTGAAGACCATCCTGGTGCCGCCGCCGGGTTGGGCTTTGAAGGCGACGGTGGCGAGCGAGGCGGATATGCGGGTTTCGCCGAGCTTCATCTCATAGGCATAGATGATGCGGGAATCGGGCACGATATCGATGTAATGCGCGTCATAGGCATGCAGCAGTCCATCGGTATCGGCGACATAGTTCTTCTCCGCGCCGCCGGGACGAAAATCGAGCGCATATTCCAGCGACGCCCAGTCGCCGTGGCAGGCGAACCATTGGCGCTTGGATTCGGGGCTCGACCATGCGCGGAAAACGCGGGCGACCGGCACCTTCAAGCGGCGCTCGATGACGAAGGTCGTATGTTCGGCGGATCGTATCGTCATTCGGGAAGGGCCTCCGTTTCATCGGCGAGAAGTTGGTCCATTCTGTCGAAGGCGGCGGTCCAGCGGGTCTTTCGCTGCTCCACCCAGCGTTCGACGGCGGCAAGCGCGTCCTGCTGCAGGCGGTAGGTTCGCACCCGCCCGGATTTTTCCGACAGCACGAGGCCGCTCTCCTCCAGTACCTGCAGATGTTTCATGACCGTCGGCAGGGCAACGGCGAGGGGCGCGGCAAGCTCGGTGACGGAGGCCGGGCCGCGGCCGAGCCGATCGATCATGCCGCGGCGGCTACGATCGGAAAGCGCGTGGAACATACGGTCGAGATGCACCTGGCTTTCGATCATTCCGCTGCATCCCGGAAGCGGGCAGGGAGCTTTTCATGGTAGGGAAAGAACTTGAAATAGGGGCGGGCCTCATCCAGCACCCTTGCAAAGGATGGACGCGCTAGCAGCCTGTTGTAATAGGCGCGAAGCTTCGGCTGATCTGGAGAAAACGGAACAAGCGTCTCGGCATAGAAGAGGGCGGGAGCCGCGGCGCAATCAGCCATGGTGAAGTCCTCGCCCGTTATGTAAGGGCTATCGCCCAGCTGCTTTTCGATCATCGCATAGGCGGTGGCGAGCGTCGTTCTGGAGGCCGCTATTTCGATCTCGTCCGCGGTGCCGTCAGCGCGCCGACGATTGCTGACGAGCGCCTGCATCGGCACCTGGACATAATGGTCGAAGAAGCGGTCCCAGAGGCGAACCTGGAGGGCCCGGTCGATTTCCAGCGGCAGAAGACACACGGGGCCGGGATAATAATGATCGAGATATTCGATGATGATCGACGTCTCGGGAATGGTGCTGTCGCGCACCTCGTCCCTGAGCAGCGGCATCTTGCCGACCGGCCAGAAGCGGAAGAGATCGGCGCGCGACGTCTCATCTGAAAGATCGACGATGCGGTTTTCGAAAGGGGTCGCGTTTTCATAAAGCGCGATCAGCACCTTGTGGCAGAAAGAGGCAAGCGGATGCCCATAGAACACGAGCGACATCAGGCGACCTTTCTATCGTTGCGAAAAACTTTACCGATCAACTAAGTATCAGGTCCGCCGACATTACGCAACAAATACTTCGCCGAATGCGCAAGTATCGCCGTCAGCCGATATGTCGAGCAAACACCAAATGGCCGGGCGTCGGCTGGCCGTCTTCCATGCGCACGTTGATATCCGATATTTCGACAAGTTCGAAACCTGTGGCCGTCAGGCGCTCCCTCACATAGGCGTCGGCATGGGCGAAACGCTGGTGCGGACCGACCATGTAGGCGCGACCGGCGAAACTTTCCTCAGGCAGGGTTTCGGAGGAGAAGATGAAGAGGCCGCCCGGCGTCAGATTCTCGGCCGCACCGAAGAACAGCGGTTCGAGCGCGCCGAGATAGGGCAGCACGTCGGTTGCGGTGATGATATGAAAGGCTTCTTCGTCGTTGTCCTCAAGGAAATCCTCGACTTCGGCGACGAAGAGCGTCTCATAGAGGTCCTTTTCATGGGCGATCTCGACCATCTTCTCCGAAATATCGATGCCGGTCATATCAGCACAGATATCGCGCAATGCGCCGCCAGTGAGGCCCGTACCGCAGCCGAGATCGAGCAGGCGCTTGAACGGCCCGAGCTTCAACGCCTGCAGGCGCTGGCGCACCAGCATCGGCACGTGATAGCCGAGCTGCTCGACGAGCACATCCTCAAAGACCTCGGCATGCTGGTCGAACAGGGTTTCAACATAGGCGTCGGGGGCCTTGGCCGGGGTTTCGCCGCGGCCCATTGCGGCGATGCGCACGGCGGCACCGCCGTGATCTTCGGGATCGATCGCCAGGACTTCCTCATAGGCTGCCACCGCCGCGTCGACATCGCCGGCCTTTTCCAGCGCCAGCGCCCGGTTATAGGCTTCGCCAAGGGCTTCTTCGTCGATCTTCTTTGCCATCGCCGTCCATTGTCCTTCTGTTTCAGGGCATGGCTCTAAGGCGGCTTTCGATGTTTTGCAATGGCGTGGCGACAGGCGCAGAATGGCTGAAAAGAAGACGAAGGGAGGAAAAGCCATGAAAATGGAACAAGATGGAATGCTATCGGCAAGGGAAAGCGAGGGCGCGCGAACCTCGCTGCTACCCGGTACGCCAAGCGAGGTCACCAATACGCTCATTCATTATTACCGCGGCGAACTCGGACGGATGACGAGCTGGCGCGACCGCATCGACCGGACGTCCAACTGGGCGATCACTGTGGTGGCGGCCTTGCTTTCAGTATCGTTGTCGACGCCGACCTCGCATCACGGCGTGCTCTTGTTCGGGATGATGCTGGTGACGCTGCTTTTGATGATCGAGGCACGACGCTACCGCTTCTTCGATATCTACCGCGCCCGCATCCGGCAGATCGAGCGCTGCTATTTCGCACAGATCCTGGCGCCCGATGCCGCCGCCGGCAATGAATGGGCCGGCGTGATCGCCAACAGTCTGCGTCATCCGCGCTTTCTGCTCAGCTACTCAGAAGCGATGCACCGGCGCCTCAAACGCAATTACGGCTGGATGTATTTCATCCTGTTTCTTGCCTGGTGCCTGAAGATCTCAACGCCGAAACTGCAGACGGAGGGCGTGCTGGCGCTGCAAGCGCACTCATGGAGCTATGTCATCGACAATGCGGTGCTCGGGCCGCTTCCCGGCCTTGCAGTCATCGCAATCGTCGTCGCCTTCTATCTCGGCATGCTCGGTTTCGCGTTGCGTCCGGATCGCGACGAAGGCGAATTCGGCCATGGCGAGGCGCATGTCTGATCAGAGCCTGATGCCGAAAAGTGTGAGCGGCTTTCGGACGACATCTCCAGCTCTTTCTAGTGCAAGATGAATTCGCCCTTCAGCGCCCGCCACTCGCTTGCCGAGATCAGCTTGCGGTGGACGTAGCGCACCGAATGCAGCGGCCCGTCGAGCTTTTCCTGCCAGAACTTCAGGAAGCCGCGCATTTCGGGAAAGTCCGGGGCGAGGTCGTAATCCTGCCAAACGTAGGTCTGCAGAATCGCCGGATGGTCCGGCAGGTGGTAGAGGATCTGGGCGGTCGTCAGACCATAGCCCTGCAATTGCTTTTCCATGTCCTTGTGCATCGTATTCAGCTTCTTCTCGTTCCCACTCGCGCTTTTATTAGCGCTACATGAAATGAAACCATGTGAGTGGTTAACGGAAGCTTAACAGATAGGTTGCAAAGGATATATTCTTTTTGTTTTCAATGGCTTGGCAGCATCGCTAGGCGAGTGCTGCCAGCCGGAATGCATGCCATTATCCCAAAACCGTGACACACTTTTGGGCGTCGTGCATCAGCGTTTCAGGTGCCGGGTCAGGCGGCGCTCGATCCAGGCCCAGAGATGACGAAGCGCCTCGACGATCGAGAGGTAGAAGATCGCCGCCCAGAGATAGGTCTGGTAGTCGAAGGTGCGGGAGAAGGCGTAGCGCGTCTCGCCCATCAGGTCGAGCACGGTGATGATGGCAACGACCGCCGAGCCCTTGATGAGCAGGATGATTTCGTTGCCATAGGGGCGTAGCGCCACGATGAAGGCCTGCGGCAGGATGATCTTGCGGAAAGCGATGATCCTGTGGATGCCGAGTGAATCGGCCGCCTCGCGCTGGCCATACGGCACGCTTTCGATGGCGCCGCGCAGGATTTCCGCCTGATAGGCCGCGGTATTGATGGTCATGGCGAAGACGCCGCAAAACCAGGCATCGCGGAAGAACCACCAGACACCGACCGATTCCAGCTGCGGCCGGAACGCACCGAGGCCGTAATAGACCAGAAAGAGCTGCGCCAGCAGCGGCGTGCCGCGGAAGAAATAGATGTAGCCGTAGGCCAGCCAGTTCAGCAGGCGATTTTTCGACATGCGCGCCATGGCGAGCGGCAGAGACAGCACGGCGCCGCAGACGACCGAAATGCCCACAATGCTGAGCGTCATCCACAGGCCGTGCAGATAACGCGGCCCGTAGCGGGTGAACTTCTCCGGATCCCAGCCATTGATGACGGTGTAGATTAAGAGCGCGGCAAGCAGCGCCCAGAAGGTGACGAATGTATAGCCGGCGAGGCGTGTGGCCGTCATCGGCTTTGCCACCGCGCGGGGTGCCGGCTGCGGGGGGATCAATGTTTCAGCGTAGCTCATCGACGGACCTCCGAGCGCTTGGCCCAGCGGTCGACATAGACGAGCAGGAAAGAGGAAAGGATGGCCAGCGCCAGGTAGAGACAGCAGGCAATGCCGTAGAAGAAGAACGGCTCCTTGGTCACGCGCACGGCGACACTCGTCTGGCGCAGGATATCGGCAAGGCTGATGATCGACACATAGGACGTATCCTTCAGCAGCACCATCCAGAGGTTCGTGAGGCCAGGCAGGGCAATTCGCACGAGCTGGGGCAGAACGATGAGGCGCAGCGTGCGGCCACGATGCAGGCCAAGTGCATCTCCGGCTTCATATTGTCCCTTGGGAATGGCCCGGAAGGCCGAGAGCAGCACTTCCGAGCAATAGGCGGAAAAGACGACCGACAGTGCGATGACACCGGCGAGGAAGGCGTTGATTTCGACCGGCGGACCGCTATAGCCGGCGAAATCCAGCAGATTCTGGATGAGGATCTGAATGCCGTAATAGATGATGAAGAGCGTCAGAAGCTCCGGCAGCCCGCGAAAGATCGTGGTGTAGACGCCGGCCGCCAGCCGCAGCGACTTTTCCTCCGATTGCTGGCCAAGTGCCACCAGAAATCCAATGATGAGGCCGATCGGCAGGGTGACGATCGCGACCGATACAGTGATCTGAAGGCCGACCGCGATCTCGTCGCCCCAGCCGGTATCGCCACAGGCAAGAATCGTCGACTGACCCAACCAGGTGAAGATGCCGACGGGTCCGCATAGCGGATCGAATATGTGCACAAGTGAGCTCCAGAAGGAGCCAAGCGCGGAAAATAATCCGCCCATGCGAGAATTCCCCTCACGGCTTTTGCCGTTTTGATCTTGCCACCTTTGTCAAACAAAAATGGCGGAAGAGCAAGCCTCCCGCCATTACGTTCATCGGCCAGATACCGAATTTCTCATTCGCCGTAAACGTCGAAGTCGAAGTACTTGTCCTGGATCTTCTTGTACTCGCCGCTGGCGCGGATCGCGGCGATCGCCGTGTTGAGCTTTTCCTTCAGCGGGTCGCCCTTGCGGATGGCGATGCCTGCGCCGTTGCCGTTGATTTCCTTGTCGACCGGCAGGGTCGTCAGGATCTTGCAGCAGGCGCCGGCATCGGACTTGACCCATTCGGAGAGAACGACGACGTCGTCGATGACGGCATCGACACGGCCGCTGGAAACGTCGAGCTTGTATTCGTCAGCCGTGGGATAGAGCTTCAGTTCGGTGTCGGCGAGGTGCTTTTCGGCGTAGTTGGCATGCGTCGTGGAGGTCTGTGCGCCGATCACCTTGCCCTTCAGGCCGGCAACGTCAGTGATCTTGGAGTCCTTCGGCACGGCGATGGCCGGCGGGGTGTTGTAGTACTTGTTGGAGAAGTCGACGAGCTTGAGACGCTCAGGCGTGATCGACATGGACGAGACGATCATGTCGAATTTCTTGGCGTTGAGCGCCGGGATGATGCCGTCCCAGTCGGTGCTGACGAAAGTGCATTCGGCCTTCATTTCGGCACAGAGCGCCTTGGTGATATCGATGTCGAAGCCCTGGATCGTGCCGCTCGCGTCGACGAATTCGAAGGGCGGATAGGTCGAATCGGTGCCGATCACATATTTTTCGCCGTCGGCCATGGCCGATCCGGCAAAGAGAGACATCGCTGCGAGCGAGGCTGCCGCGAAGATACGGGTGGAGATGTGCATGAGGATCCTCTCTGTTGGTAGCCATCGCGCTTTTTTCTCTTGGGCTGACGGCTGCTGTTCAACGGTGACGAACACCGCCTTGCGGCGATAATCAGACTTTTTTTCATAGAATTGCAACAGAAATTCCCGCGCAATTTGCAGTGCAAACAGCCGGCGAGATGAACGCCGGCAGACTGCAACATTCACGCGAGGTTAATCCCCGAATTCCTAGAACGGGAACAAATCGGCGGTTTGGCGATTGCCATTTCGCCGTTTCGCCTCAATGCGAAGCTAGGGGCGAAACCGGGGCCTATCGGCCTTCAGGAAGCTCAAACAGGATCGAGGATACCCGATGGGCATGAAATCAAGATTGTTCGCAAGTGCGGCTTTTCCGCTGCTTTCCCTCTCGCTGGCCCTGCAGCCGGCAGCGGCGATGGCCGCCATGCGCGGCGTTGAGACGCAGGCTGCTGCCATGCGGCAAATCGAGCAGGGAAGCTTCGAGGTGGCGCAAGATGCGCCAGCCGAAGTGGCGCAGGATGCGCCCTCCGAAGAAGAGCTGCTGAAGAAGAAAAAGCACAAGGAGCAGGAGGAAGCCCCGGCCGAAAAGGCGCCTGCCGCCGAACAGCCGGCGCAGAAGGAAGCGCCCGCGGAAAAGCCCAAGGCCGAGCGGAAGGAGCCCGCTGCGCCTGAGCCCAAGGCAGAGGCGGAAGCGCCGAAGGCCGAGGCACCCAAGGCTGAGGCACCCAAGGTCGAGGCGCCTAAGGCTGAGGCACCCAATGCGGCGCCCGTGGAGCAGCCTGAAAGCAAGCCCGAGCGGAAGGCCAAACAGGAGGCCCAGCCCGAGGCAAAGCCGGAGGCCGCCCCGCAGCAGGAAGAGCAGCCGGTAACGCAGGAAAAGCCGAAGAAGCACAAGAAGCCAGAGGCCCAGCAGGCCGAGCCGGAGGCGCAGCCGCAGCCCGCGCAGCAGCCTGCCGCGAAAGAGGCCCAGCCGCAGCCCGAACAGCAGCCGGCCGCGAAACAGGCCCAGCCGCAGGTCGAGCAGGCTGAACCTGAAACCAAGCCGGAAGGCGGCAAGCAGCGCCTGCGCGACAAAGGCAAGGGCAAGGCCGAGACTGTAGCTCCCGAGGCGGTAACGCCGACCGAAGAACAGGCTAAGCCCGAAGCCAAGCCGGAGGCAAAACCTGCCGCCGAAGCGCCGGCCGAGAAGAAGCCGGTCGCCGGCGAGGCCGTAGCGCCTGCAGACAAGGCGACCCAAGACAAGGCGGCCGCCCCGGAAGCCGCACCCGTAGCGAAACCCAAGGAAGGCACGGCGGCAAAACCTGCCGGCGAGCAGCCCGCCGGCACTCAGCCCGTCGGTGTGCAGCCGGCTGCGCCGGCCACTGACACTGCCCAGCCGCTGCCGAATGCCAGCGGCGGCCAGCAGGTGGAGCAGGCTATTCCTGCGCCCGAGAAGGTTTCGCCCGAAGAGCTTCAGCGCCGCAAGCAGATCGCGGCGGATCCGGCCAAGAGCAGCGAGACCGTCGTGCTGCCGGTCCAGAATGGCGCCGCCGTGCTCGACAGCGACAAGGATGCCGATCGCAGCAAGGGCCGCGAAGGCCGCCGCGACCGCGACAAACAGCGTGCCGACAGCAAGGACTTCAAGGTGCCGACCTCCGACGCCGAGGCGCAGGCCGCCACCGGCGGCGTAGCGGCGCCCGCAGTCAAGATCGAGGCGGTGACCAGCGAGAAGGGTACTAGGCTCGACGAGCGACCGCAATTTACCCGTCCGAACGAGGTGCGCATCGACAACCACACCGAAGACAACCGCGTGATCATCCAGTACAACAATCAGGTCATCGTTCGTAGCGACGACGACAGGCGGTTCCTGCGCGATGGCGAACGGCCGACCTATGAAGAGCTTTCGGGCGACCGTTATCGCGAGACGATCATGCGGCCGGAAGGCTATCGCATCGTCACGATCCGCAACCGTTACGGCGACATCATCCAGCGGTCGCGCGTTGATGCCCGCGGGCGCGAGGATGTGCTCTATTATTCGCCGGAACTCTACGGCGATCCGGACCGTGACTATTTCGAGGATCCGGGCGCCAACCTGCCGCCGATGCGCCTGCGCGTACCGCTCGACGACTATATCATCGACACTCGCAGCGACCCGAACCGGGACTATTACGAGTTCCTGAGCGAGCCGCCCGTCGAGCCGGTGGAGCGCGTCTATTCGCTCGACGAAGTGAAGTATTCTGCCCGTATCCGCGACAAGGTGCGCCGCATCGACCTCGATACGATCACCTTTGCGACCGGCAGTGCCGATATCCCGATGACCCAGGCACGTACGCTGCGCAAGGTCGCCGACGCGATCAGCCAGGTGCTGAAGAAGGATCCGAGCGAGACCTTCCTGATCGAGGGTCATACGGATGCCGTCGGCTCCGAACAGAGCAATCTGGTCCTCTCCGACCAGCGCGCGGAATCGGTCGCCAACGTGCTCACAGACGTCTACGGCATCCCGCCGGAGAACCTGGCGACGCAGGGCTACGGCGAACGCTATCTGAAGGTCAACACGGCAGGTCCCGAACAGGAAAACCGCCGCGTCACCATCCGCCGCGTCACGGCACTTGTCCGGCCGGTGGCTGCGAACCGCTAATGATATGGCGCCCCTCTCCATTCGTGGGGAGGGGCGCCGTTTTGCTTCTAATGGATGCCAGAAGAGGGCGGAACTTTTGCTCCGGGCATCCGGGCCATCGCCCTAGCCATCTTGCCGGTTTTACTCGCCGGCTTTCTTGGCAGCCTTCTCAATGATGTCGGCGACCTTTTCCGGTTGAGAGGCGAAGACGGCGTGGCTGGCCTTGATTTCGGTCACTTGGCTGCCGGCGCGTTTCGCCATGTCGCGCTCCAGGTCGGGGTTGATGGCGCGGTCCTGGGTGGCGACGATCGACCAGCTGGGCTTGGTCCGCCACGCCGGCTCCGTGATCTTGGCGGAGAACGCCTCCTTGGAGGCGAAGACCTGCGATCTTGCCAGGAAGTCTCCATCGGCTTTCGGAAGGTCGGCTGCGAAATCGGCCGCAAAGGCGCCCGGATCGAGATAGAGGTACTTGCCGTCCTTCGTTTCCTTTATGTCCATGCTGCCGGCGGGCTTCGTGCTCGCGAGGCTCAGCAGGCTTTCGCCCTTGTCGGGCTGGAAGGCCGCGACATAGACGAGGCCCGCGACGGCGGGATTGTTACCCGCCTGCGTGATCACCATGCCGCCATAGCTATGCCCGACGAGCAAGCTCGGTCCTTCCTGAAGGTCGAGAACGCGCTTCGTCGCGGCGACATCATCGTCGAGCGAAGTGATGGGCTCCTGAACGATCGTGACCTGGAAACCGCGCTTCTGGAGGATCTCGGTCACCTCACGCCATCCCGAGCCGTCGGCGAGCGCGCCGTGGACGATCACGATGTTCTTGACCGGGGCAGCCTCTGCGGCAAATGCGACGGCGCTGGCGGCAAGGGAAAGGGCTGCGATGAAAATGGGACGTTTGCTCATGGTATCACTCCTTTGGTTGGGATTGGTATGAATGCGTTTCGGGTTCAGCCGAACGTGAAGGCGTAGGCCTGGACGCCGGGATCGAGGAAGCGGATTTCGAAGTTGCGGGCCGCGACGGTGCCGGACTGGCGCACCAGCTGGTAAAGTCTTGTCGCGGTCACCGTACCGTTGCCGTCGGCATCGATGTCTGAGCCGTGGTCAGCGCCTGGAGCCTTGCCGTCAATCTTCACCTGGAAGCGGACCGGTTTGCCGTCTTCGCCAGGCCCGAGAACGAGATGCAGGTCGCGGGCGCTAAAGCGATAGGTGATGCCGCCGCCCGGCTGGTCAAGTGTCGCCTGGTCCCGGCCGACAGTCCAGCTTCCCGACAGGCCCCATCCGTTGAGGCCCGGTTCGCCGATCGAATAGTTCTGGGGCGTATCGGCCTGCAGCCCTTCGGGAGAGGCGAAATTCGCGGCCTGTTCATAGCCGAGATAGGTCTCGCCCGACCGGATATTGCTGAGATCAGGACCGGCTTCTACGCCCTTGGCGTCGGGGGTAACCGTCGCGCTTGCCGACATTTCACTGCCGGCCTCGCGCAACAGATCCTGGATGGCCTTCTCGGTGTTGCCATAGTTGCCTTCGCCGAAATGTTGGTAGCGGATCTGGCCCTTGGCATCGATCAGGTAGGCGGCAGGCCAGTAGCTGTTCTCGAAGGCGCGCCAGATCTTGTAGTCATTGTCGATCGCGACGGGATAGCCGATCCTGAAATCGCCGACCGCCTTCTTGACGTTGTCGATCTTCTTTTCGAAGGCAAATTCCGGAGCGTGCACGCCGATGACGACTAGGCCCTGATCGGCGTATTTCTCCGCCCAAGCCCTGACATAGGGAATGGTGCGAATGCAGTTGATGCAGGAATAGGTCCAGAAATCGACGAGCACGACCTTGCCGCGCAACTGCTCCGTGGTCAGCGGCTTCGAGTTCAGCCACTGGACCGCGCCGTCGAGCGAAGGCGCATAACCCTCGACCGGCAGATCGCTGCGGAACGGCTTCTTCGCATCGGCTGCGGCGATCACGGCATCGTTGCTCGCCACTTCGGACGAGGCGCCGCCGAGGGGCTTTGCATGCAGCCGGTCGAGTACGGCCTGTTCCAGGGATGCCGTGCTGGCATAGGAGAGGCGGGCGAGCAGGCTGGTGTCAAGGCCGAGTGCGATGACGGCAACGCCTGCCAGCACGGCCGCGCCGAGTACCTGGCGGATCCGGTCGCCGAGGCCGAGAGAACGCTTCATGGCGGCGAAAATCTTTCCGCCGACAAGCAGGGCGGCGGCAAGAGAGGTCGCGGCACCCGCGGCATAGGCGATCAACAGGAAGGTCGTTTGCAGGTTGGCGCCCTGCAAAGCGGCGCCTGTGAGAACGAGGCCGAGGATCGGTCCGGCGCAGGGCGCCCAGAGCAGGCCGGTGGCGACGCCGAGGATGAGCGCGCTTTTGACAGTCGGCGCGGTGCGTCCGCCGCCGCTGGCGTTCACCAGATTGTTTCCGAGGTCGACGATCGGCCGGGCAAGCGTACTTGCGAAGCGCGACGACAGCAGGCTTGCGCCGAAGAGCGCAAGCAGGACGATCGCGGCCAGGCGGCCATATTCATTGGCGCGGATCGCCCAGCTGCCGCCCACTGCGGCGAGCGTGGCGACAAGCGCGAAGGTGGCGGCCATGCCCGCCAGCATCGGCAGCGTGCTCTTGAGGAAGGGCTGTCCGGCGCGGGCGAAGGCGAAGGGGAGGATGGGGAGGATGCAGGGGCTGAGGATGGTCAGCGCGCCTCCGAGATAGGCAATGATCAGAAGTGTCATCATCGTTTCCTTTGAAACCGATTGATCGGGCTCCGGACGGCGATGGGCCTGAACCAGGAACGATGGCGATGTAGTCCAGCGGACGTATCCGCGGTGTGTCCGGTTTTGCGGGAAAATGTATCGAACTATTGCGGCCGGAGGCGGCCGATACAAAGCGATACAAACTGCGGCTCTGGCAGCCGGCAATGACGAAAACGGTTGCAGCCGACACGATGCTTTGCCGGGGCAGGGCGATTGTATCAGAATGTATCCCGGCCGCCGAAAGCTACATCCGCATTCAAAAACCGGCCGCGTGCGACATACGGGTGATACAAGCGGAACGTCTTTTAAGCACCGTAAGCCATTCGACAGGAGAGACCGATGTCAGAGCAAATCAACCATCACCGCCGCCGCTTCTTTGGTATGACGGCAATCGCGCTTGCGGCCGTCGAATTCGGCGTCGCGGGCACCGCCGCTGCGCAATCGGCGCCAGCCGCCTCTCTGCCTGATGTGAAGGCCGGAACCAACACGTCATTTGAAGCGCTGAAGCAGATCAAAACCGACGTGCTCGACATCGGTTATGCCGAAGCGGGGAAGGCGGACGGCCCGGTCGTACTGCTGCTTCATGGCTGGCCCTATGACATCTACAGCTTCGTCGATGTCGCGCCTCTGCTTGCTTCGGCCGGCTACAGGGTGATCGTGCCTTATCTTCGCGGCTACGGCACGACGCGGTTTCTCGATGACAACACGCCCCGCAATGGCCAGCCATCAGCGCTTGCCGCCGATATGATCGCCCTGCTCGACGCGCTCGACATCGAGAAGGCCGTGATTGCCGGCTACGACTGGGGCGGGCGGACGGCCAATATCATGGGCGCGCTCTGGCCGGAGCGCTGCAAGGCGATGGTATCGGTGAGCGGCTACCTGATTGGCAGCCAGGAGGCCAACAAGAAGCCGCTTCCGCCGAAGGCCGAACTCGCCTGGTGGTACCAGTTCTATTTCGCCACGGAACGCGGACGTCTCGGCTACGAGGCCAACCGGCATGATTTCGCAAAGCTCATCTGGCAGACGGCTTCGCCGAAGTGGAACTTCGACGACGTGACCTTCGACCGATCTGCCGCCGCCTTCGAAAATCCCGATCACGTGGAGATCGTCATCCATAATTACCGCTGGCGTCTGGGGCTCGTCGAAGGCGAGGCGAAATACGATACCTATGAGAAGACGCTCGCCGCCCTGCCGATGATCTCAGTGCCGACCATCACGATGGAAGGCGACGCAAACGGTGCGCCGCATCCCGAGCCCTCCGCCTATGCCGGAAAGTTCTCCGGCAAGTACGAGCACCGCACCATCGGCGGCGGCATCGGCCATAATCTGCCGCAGGAGGCGCCGCAGGCTTTCGCGCAGGCGGTCATCGACGTCGATCGCTTCTGATCGGGGTACAGGCTGTCGAGCCTCGTTGCCCGGGTCGACAGAATATGCGTAGGTCGCGTCTGACGTCTCAACATCATGAACGAGGCGGTGGGCGCGGCCATATCGTTGAGGAATAAGCAAATATGGATCATGTCGATCACGTCCTGATCGTCGACGACGATCGCGAAATCCGCGAACTTGTCTCGGGCTATCTGCAGAAGAACGGCCTGAGGACAAGCGTTGCCGCGGACGGGCGTCAGATGCGCAGTTTTCTGGATGCCAATGCCGTCGACCTGATCGTGCTCGACGTGATGATGCCCGGCGACGACGGGCTGGTGCTGTGCCGCGAACTGCGCTCCGGCCGGCACAAGGCGATCCCGATCCTGATGCTGACGGCCCGCACCGACGAGATGGACCGGATCCTCGGGCTGGAGATGGGCGCCGACGACTATCTGGCCAAGCCCTTTGCCGCACGCGAGCTTCTCGCCCGCATCAAGGCGGTGCTGCGGCGCACGCGCATGCTGCCGCCCAACCTGCAGATCAGCGAGGCGGGGCAATTGCTGACCTTCGGCGACTGGCGTCTCGATACGGTCGCCCGTCACCTTCTCGACAAGGAAGGGACCGCGATTGCGCTGAGCGGCGCCGAATACCGCCTGCTTCGCGTCTTCATCGATCACCCGCAGCGGGTGCTCAATCGCGACCAGCTTCTGAGCCTGACGCAGGGCCGCGACGCCGAGCTCTTCGATCGCTCGATCGATCTCCTGGTCAGCCGCCTGCGGCAGCGACTGGGGGACGATGCGCGCGAACCGATCTATATCAAGACGGTGCGCAGCGAAGGTTATGTGTTTTCGGTTCCGGTCGAAATCTCGGAGCCGCGGCAATGAGGGCGGCGACCTCCATCTTGTCCGGCCTGATGTGGCCGAGCACGCTGCGATCGCGGATCTTTCTCATCCTTTTGATCGGCCTGGCCTTCGCCTACGGGCTCTCCTTCAGCGTGCTCTACATGGAGCGCTACATGTCGGCCAAGGCTGTGATGCTCGGCACGCTGGAGCATGATGTCGCAACGTCGATCGCCGTTCTCGATCGGCTGGCGCCAGACCAACGCGTCGATCTGGTGGATCGGCTGGGCCGGGGCAATTACAGCTTCGTGCTCGGGCCTGGCCTTCCCGGCGTGCCCGACACGTCGAGCAAGGGGGTGGAGATCCTGGGAAAGATAGAGGAGGCGGTCGGGCATCGCTTTCCAATCCGCATCGAACGGATCCCGGGCGAGGTGAGCCGGTTGCAGGCGCATCTGACGCTGAGCGACGGAAACCCGCTGACGATCGACGTCACGCCGAAAGGCATCATGCCGATCGCCGCATGGCTGCCCTATGTCTTCGCCGTCCAGATGGCGCTGCTCGTGCTCTGCGCCTGGTTTGCGGTTCGCCAGGCGATTAGGCCGCTCGGCGAGCTTGCCGCCGCCGCCGATGCGCTCGATCCCAACAAGGACGGTCCCGCCTTGAGCGAGACCGGGCCGAGCGAGGTCGCGCATGCCGCAAAGGCATTCAACGCCATGCGGGAAAGGATCGCGCACTATCTCGAAGAGCGCGTCCAGATCCTTGCCGCCATTTCTCATGACCTGCAGACGCCCATCACCCGCATGCGGCTGCGCGCCGACATGGCCGAAGATTCGCCCGAGAAGGACAAGCTGGTGCACGATCTGGGCGAGATCCAGCGCCTCGTCCAGGACGGCATAGCCTATGCGCGCAGCGCTCACGGCAGCGGCGAAAAGAACGCCCGCATCGATCTCGCCTCATTCATCGACAGCATATCCTACGACTACCAGGATATCGGAAAGGCGGTCACGGTCGTCGGGCTTGTGCAAGGTGCCGCCTTCACCAAGCCGCATGCCCTTCGCCGCATCCTGTCGAACTTCATTGACAATGCGCTGAAATTTGCCGGCGCCGCCGAGATCAGCGTCGGGCGCGGCGCGGAAGACGAGTTCGTCATCACAGTATTGGATCGCGGGCCGGGAATCCCGGACGACATGCTCGAAGCGGCCATGCAGCCCTTCTTCCGGCTCGAGCAATCCCGCAACCGGGAGACAGGCGGGACGGGCCTCGGTCTGGCGATCGCCCAGCAACTGACAGCCAAGATCGGCGGATCGCTCCGGCTCTACAATCGCGACGGCGGCGGGCTGGCGGCTGAGGTCACCATCCGGTGATAACGGGAGCCGCCGGAAAATTTCGCGATGTTTTGTATGGGAAAATGTCTGGGATATCGGATGCTACGTTTTGTGACATTTCGGCCGATTCCGGAAACATGCCTGAAATATCAGGGGCTCAAACCACACTCCGTCAACCCGGCCGCCGACCGCGGCCAGTCGCCGATAGCGGCGCAAACAAGGAGTGTTCCATGACAAAGATCGACAAGGTTCTCTATACCGGCAAGACCCGCACGACCGGCGGACGCGACGGCGCTTCGCAGAGCGATGACGGCCAGCTCGATATCAAGCTCTCGCCTCCCGGCAGCGCGCGGCCGGGCACCAATCCGGAACAGCTTTTCGCAGCCGGCTGGTCGGCCTGCTTCATCGGCGCGATCGGCATTGCCGCGGGCAAGCTGAAGATCAGGCTTCCGGCGGAGACCGCCGTGAATGCCGAAGTCGATCTCGGGACGACCGACGGCGACTATTTCCTGCAGGCCCGGCTCAAGGTTAGCCTGCCCGGTATCGAAGCCGATGTCGCAAAGGCGCTGGTTGATGAGGCGCACCGGACCTGCCCTTATTCGAAGGCGACGCGCGGCAATATCCAGGTCGAATTGACTGTTGTCTGATGGATGGCGAGGCTGATCTGGCTTCGCGATGGAGGATTTGATGAGATTGATGATCATCTGCATTCTGGGAGCGGCGGTTTTCGCCGCGCCCTGCGCCTACGACATAAGCTCGCAAGAGCCTTCGCCGCTTGCGGGCCTCGTGACAGCGGCCTCGGCAACGTCTTCCCCGGAAGGGCAGCCGCTCTTCCGGGACTATCTGGGAGAAAGATTGTGAAACTCTATCAGAACGAAATTTCCTCGGCGACATCGAGAGTCCGGATCGCGCTTGCCCTGAAGGGACTGACGGCGGAAGCGCTGCCGGTCACCATTCTCGGCGAAGAGGCCGAGAGCCGGCAGGCCGGATATCGCAGCGTCAACCCGCAGGGGCTAGTGCCGGCCTTGCTGACGGATGGCGGCGTGCTCATCACCCAGTCGCTGGCGATCGTCGAATATCTCGATGAGGTTCAGCCTGAGCCGCCGCTGCTGCCCGATACGGCTGAAGACAGGGCGCATGCCCGCTCCATCGCGCTGGCAATCGCCGCCGAGATCCACGCGCTGCTGCCGCCGCGGATCGGCCTGCATCTGCGCGCCGCCTTCCAGGCCGATGCCGATGCCATTGCCGCCTGGAGCCGTCACTGGGTCGGCGAGGGCATGGCCGCGGTCGAGACGATGATCGCCGGCCGCAGGCAAGGGGCTTATGCCGTCGGCGACCGGCCCGGCATTGCCGACATCTTCCTCTTCCCGCAGGCGATCAGCGCCCGGCGGCTGGGCTTCGATCTCGCAAGGTGGCCTCATATCGCGGAGATCGTCGCGAAGCTCGAGACGATACCGGCTTTTCAGGAGAACGCGCCGGCCCCCAGGAAATAATGCGACCGGTGAAGAAGCGGCCGCAAATGACGGCGGCCGCTTCCTTTATCAACGATTGACCCTTGCCTGCAAATGCGCGGGATAACGATCGCCTTCCACCTTGATCGTGGCGAGCGCGCTTTCGATGCTGGCGAGGTCATTGGCCGTCAGTTCGACTTCGGCGGCACGAATGTTCTCCTCCAGGCGATGCAGTTTGGTGGTGCCGGGGATCGGCACGATCCAGGGCTTCTGCGCCAGCAGCCATGCCAGCGCGATCTGGGCGGAGGTGGCCCGCTTGCGCGTGGCGATTTCCGCCAGGAGATCGACGAGGGCTTGGTTGGCCTTTCGCGCTTCTTGCGAAAAGCGCGGCACGATGTTGCGGAAATCCTTGCTGTCGAAGGTGGTCGTCTCGTTGATCGCTCCGGTGAGGAAGCCCTTGCCGAGCGGGCTGAAGGGAACGAAACCGATGCCGAGTTCTTCGAGTACCGGCAGGATTTCCTGTTCCGGTTCGCGCCACCACAGCGAATATTCGCTCTGCAGCGCCGTCACCGGCTGAACGGCATGGGCGCGGCGGATCGTCTGCACGCCTGCTTCCGAGAGACCGAAATGCCGGACCTTGCCTTCTGTGATCAGCGCCTTAACCGTGCCCGCGACGTCCTCGATCGGAACATCCGGATCGACACGGTGCTGATAGAACAGATCGATGACATCGGTCTTCAAGCGCTTCAGCGCCTGATCGGCAACCGCGCGGATCTGTTCCGGCCGGCTATTCATGCCGCTCTGGCATCGAAGTTGAAGCCGAATTTCGTGGCGACCACTACCTCATCACGGAAGGGGGCAAGTGCCAATCCCAGAAGCTCTTCGTTCTTGTAGGGGCCATAGGCCTCGGCCGTGTCGAAGAAAGTGACGCCGCGTTCGAAGGCCTGGCGGATCAGCGCAATGGCTTCCTGAACACCGGTCGCCGGCCCGTAACCGTAACTCAGCCCCATGCAGCCGAGGCCGATGGCCGAGACTTGAAGTCCGCTCCTTCCGAGTTCACGCTTCCGCATTGCCGCTTCCTTTTCTAACCTTGGTATTGAGTGTCGGTGACATGTTCCATCCAGGTGACGACCTTGCCGTCGAGCTGTTCCTGGATGGCGATATGGGTCATCGCCGTCGTCGGCGCTGCGCCGTGCCAATGGCGTTCGCCCGGTTCAAACCGGATGACGTCTCCGGCGCGGATCTCCTCGACGGGGCCGCCTTCGCGCTGGACGCGGCCGCAACCCGATGTGACGATCAGCGTCTGGCCAAGGGGATGGGTGTGCCAGGCGGTGCGGGCGCCGGGCTCGAAGGTGACGCTGGCACCGGCCGCGCGGGCCGGACCGGTCACCTGAAACAGCGGGTCGACACGCACGCTGCCGGTGAACCAGTCTGCCGATCCCTTGGCCGAAGGCTGCGAGCCGCTTCGCTTGATGTCCATGTGTCGTCCTTTCAAATGTCGCGCGGCGCGGACGCGTCCGATTGGGCGGGCATGTCCGCTCGGGCAGGACACGTCCGCCCGTCATGACAGCGTATTTAGCGCGTGGGCTCGATTTCGATTAGATGGTATAAACGGCAAGAACCTATGAGAGGGATTCATGAATGCCGCGTTCGTCCGTCAACGACCTCATTGCCTTCCTTGCCGTTGCGCGCGAGCAGAGTTTCACCAAGGCGGCAGCAAAGCTCGGTGTTTCCCAATCGGCGCTCAGCCACACAATTCGGGGGCTTGAAGAGCGGCTTGGACTGCGCCTCTTGACACGCACGACGCGCAGTGTCTCGCCGACGGAGGCCGGCGAACGCCTGCTCGTCTCGATCGGCCCACGCTTCGACGAGATCGAGAGCGAGCTGGCCGCCTTGAGCGCCTTCCGGGAAAAGCCGGCGGGCACCATCCGCATCAATGCCGGCGAGCATGCGGCCAATTCCGTTCTGTGGCCCGCCCTGGAAAGGCTCCTGCCTGAATATCCCGACGTCAAGGTCGAGATTGTCGTCGATTACGGTCTGACCGATATCGTCGCGGAACGCTACGACGCCGGAGTAAGGCTGGGCGAACAGGTGGCGAAGGATATGATCGCGGTGCGCATCGGCCCCGATATGCGCATGGCGGTGGTCGGCGCTCCCGCCTATTTGGAAAGAAGGCCGAAGCCCCTGACACCCCAGGACCTCACGGATCACAATTGCATCAACCTGCGCCTGCCGACCTATGGCGGCGTCTACGTCTGGGAGTTCGAGAAGGACGGGCGCGAGCTGAATGTTCGCGTCGAAGGACAGTTGGTGTTCAACAATATAGCGCTGCGGCTGAACGCAGTGCTGGCCGGGATGGGGATTGCCTACCTGCCGGAGGATGTGGTGCAGGCGCATCTTGCCGATGGGCGGCTGGTGCGCGTACTCGAAGACTGGTGTCCGCCGTTTCCCGGCTACCACCTCTATTATCCGAGCCGCCGGCATGCCTCGCCGGCCTTCGCCCTCATCGTCAATGCGCTTCGCTATCGGGGATAGCGGCTCGCTGTTTCGGGGTGGTTCCTGATAAGCCGCATGCTCAGCAGGCTTCCGATACCGGAAAGGGCGATGACCCATGCCATCGGCCAGGGTGTACCGTCGGCGAAGGTGCTTGATACGGCCGAGCCGATGATGCCGCTGCCATACTGGATGGCGCCGAGCAATGCCGATACGGCGCCGGCCCGCTTGGGGAAATCCACAAGCGCACCGGAGATGGCGTTGGCGGCGATGAAACCGTTCATGGCGACGTAGAGGCAGAGCGCCGCAGCGAGGCCGAAGAGCCCGGCAAAGTCCGTTGCGCCTACTAGCGCCACGATCACGCCGGCGAGTGCTGCTCCGATCGTTCCGATGAGCAGCAGCCGGTCGCTGCCGAAGCGCGTCACCAGCCGTGCATTGACCGTGTTCGAGACCATGAGCCCGATGATGCCGACCGCAAACAGCACGCCGTAAAGGCGCGGCGAGAGGCGATGATAGTCGATATAGGCGAAGGGCGAGCCGGCGATATAGGCAAAGACGCCGCTGTAGAAGAAGCCGACCGCGCCCGCATAGCCAAGAAGCCGGCGATTTCCAAGCAGCGAGGTACAACCGCGGAATGCACGACTGAGCGGCTCGGTGTTGCGCCTTTCCGGCGGCAGCGTTTCCTTCAGCGTGGAGAGAGCGGCAAGCGTCGCCAGGCCGATCAGCACCAGCGTCCAGAATATGGCCTGCCATGATGCGACTTTCAGGATCTGCGCGCCGACGCTCGGCCCGAGCAGCGGCGCGATCGCCATGATCGTCATCAGGGTCGAAAGCAGCCTGGCGGCGCGATCGCGCTCGAAAAGGTCCCGCACGATCGCCCGGGCGAGCACGACGCTGGCGCAGGCGCCGAGCGCCTGGATGACGCGCCAGCCGATCAATTGCCACGCATCCGTCGACAGGGCGCAACCGGCCGAGCCGATCACGAAGACGACAAGGCCGAGTGCAACCGGTCCGCGACGGCCATAACGATCGCCGACCGGTCCCCAGAACAGCTGGCCGAGGGTGAAGCCGATAAGATATCCGGTGATGGTGAGTTCGAGCGTGCCCTGGCTTGAGCCAAGCGCGGCACTCATCCGTGGCAGTGCCGGCAGATAGAGGTCGGTGGAGATCGCCGCGAAGGCCATCAGCGTACTGAGAACGACCAGAAGCCCAAGATCGGTTTTCATGGCTTCCTGCCGGGGCTGGGAAATGCTGTCGATATTCTGGTCCACGGGTGCTCCGATTGTGTTGGGAGTGAGCAGTCGCGCGCGGCCAGAACGCTCGGTTTTTAGACCAACGCGATGGCCGTTTCCAAGGCGCGCTTTTGCATTCCCGGCCGGTTGCGAGTGCGGTGGAGAGTAGGTTCGTTGCTGTTCTTTGAATAGCGGGTGGAAACGGCATGCACTTATGAGCGGAGTTCACGAATGCTTCTGGAACGTTCGTTATCCCCGGCCGGCGCTCAGTCTCTCATCCGCCTACCGGCAAAGCCGGGAGGAGACATAGGCGGGAACATTTGCTCCCTGTCATGCCAGTGGAGGTTCGTTCGGGGCTGCCTATCCCGTCACATCAAGCCCGACGATATCAGCGATGAAATCGGCGATGGCTTTGGTGTCATCGAGGTCGAAGACCGGCAGGGTGGTGTCCGTAACGGCATGATCGGCGGCGATGGCGGCGATGTGGGGATCGCTTGGTGCCAGCGGTTCGCGATTGGCGGCTTCCAGGCGGCGTGCCTCGATCTTCGGAATCGGCTCGCGTTTGTAGCCCTCGATCAGCACGAGATCGCAGGGGGCGAGGCGGGCGAGGATTTCCTCGAACTCAGGTTCGGGAGCGCCGCGCAGCTCATGCATGATGGCGTAGCGGGTGCCGGAGACGATGGTGACTTCTTGGGCGCCGGCCTGGCGATGGCGGTAGCTGTCGGCCCCGACCTTGTCGATGTCGAAATCATGATGGGCATGCTTGATCGTCGAGATCCTGTAGCCGCGGCTGGTGAACTCGGTCACCAGCCGGACGGCAAGCCCGGTCTTGCCTGAGTTTTTCCAGCCGGCGATGCCGAAGACTTTCGGTGCGGTCATGCGCGTAGGGCCTCCAGCCAGCGTTCCGCCTCGACGAGATCGTCAGGCGTGTTGATGTTGAAAAAAGGGTCGAGCAGGCTGGCGCGGGTCGGATGCAGCGGAAACGACACTTCCGTAACGTCATGCCGTAACAGGAAGTCGCGCACCCGGCGCTTTTCATCGGTGGCGATCCAGGCTTCGAGCTCGGCGGCGAGCGTCACCGGCCAGAGACCGAAGACGGGATGGCTGCGGCCCTCGGAGCTCGCTATAGCGATCTGCGACGGGCGCTCGACCGCCGCCGCCAGCCGGGCGACGAGATCGGCCGGGAAGAACGGGCAATCGACCGAGACGGTGACGACATGGGTGACGGCGGGAAAACCGGCGGCATAGGTCATGG
The DNA here is from genome assembly GCF_003938655.1 of Rhizobium pisi. Classification (GTDB taxonomy): domain Bacteria; phylum Pseudomonadota; class Alphaproteobacteria; order Rhizobiales; family Rhizobiaceae; genus Rhizobium; species Rhizobium pisi. The sequence continues at coordinate 254,328 of NZ_RJJT01000009.1, read as the reverse complement.
CCGCATGGATGCCGGCCATCGGTCCGGCCTTGCCGGGAATACGGTCGGGAATGACGGGCACGTCCTCGGCGGCGGCATCGGCATTGACGGCAACGGAAAAAACCTGCGGCGAGAGCCGGTCGAGCACATGGCGGAGCAGGCTTTCGGCCCCGAGCATTACGCCGGCCTTGTCGCGGCCCATGCGCTGCGAGCGGCCGCCGGCGAGCACCACGCCTGCTATATCGGACCTGTCGAGCGAGAATTCAGCCATCGTCCTGCCTCGGAACTTTCGTCAGACCGGCGCGCGCGGCGCTGATTCCTGCGCAATCGGCGACACGCGGCGCTTGGCCTCACGATAGAACGTATAGAGGCCGGAGGCGATGACGATTGCGGCGCCGGCGAGCGTCCAGCCGTCCGGCACTTCGGCGAAGAAGAAAAAGCCGAGCAGCGAGGAGAAGATCAGGCTGGTATAGCGGAAGGGTGCCACGAAGGAGATCTCGCCGGTGCGCATGGCGAGGATGACCGACTGATAGCCGACGAGCACCAGCACCGAGGCGAGCAGGAGATGCCCGAGCGAGGTGGTGCTGACCGGCTGCCAGCCGCCGAGCACGGGGATGAGCAAGGCGCCGAAGAAGGAGATGGAGGTCGCGGTGATGACGGTGATCATCAGCGAGGGAATCTCCGGGTCGATCGATCGGGTGGCCAGGTCGCGGCCTGCCGTCGTCAGTACCGCGGCAACGCAGAGGAGGGCGGCGGCGGTGAAACCTTCCGGGCCGGGGCGGATGATGATCATTACGCCGACGAGGCCGACGAGAATCGCCGACCAGCGCCGCCAGCCCACCGGCTCGCGGAAGAACAGCGCAGCGCCAAAGGTGACGACCAGCGGCAGCGACTGCAGGATTGCCGAGGCATTGGCGATCGGCATCATGCCGAGGGCGGTAATGTAAGTGACGGCCGACAGCATCTCGCAGATGATCCTGAGGAGGATGATCGGCTTCAGCATGGTGCGCCAGGAGCGCAGCGCTCCCATCTGCCGGGCGATCAGATAGACAAGCAGGCTGGTGAAGAGACCGCGCAGGAACATGATCTCGCCGGCGTTCATATGGGCGACCACCGATTTGGAAAGAGCGTCGCTCGCGGAAAAGCCGGCCATCGCCATGCTCATATAGATGGCGCCCTCAGTATTGCGTGACCGCGGCATGAAGAGATTCCCGTTACCAGTGCGCCCCTTCTTATTCGGGAAGATACATGAAGGGAATCGAATGAATGTCACACCCGGGATAAATCGATGATGCAACGCACAATGGGGCTGACGTTACGCTAGGTGTGCTAGCCGGGATCATGGCAAGTCACCGTTTTTACAAAGCGAATTCCGATATTCCGGCGTGGCGCTGAAGGCTTTCGATCTCCTTCCGCCGCGGGCTGGTCGGCGGCGGAAATCATTGTCCACGGGTGGATTTTCGTTTGCCGCGCGGGAAACGGGTGGCCGCGCCACGGCTTGTCTGAGATCTGAGATGCCTCCACAACAGAGGAGAAACGGACATGACACTTCTGAACGACAAGATCGCAATCGTCACCGGCGCAAGCTCCGGCATCGGCCGCGCGGCCGCGAAGGTTTTTGCACGGCAGGGCGCAAAGCTCGTGATTAACGGCCGGCGAGAGGACGCGCTCGATGCCGTCGTCGCCGAGATCGAGGCGGAGGGCGGGCAAGCCGTCGCCATATCAGGCGATGTCAAGGACGAGTCACTGCAGGAACGGCTGGTCGAGACGGCAGTCTCGCGCTTCGGCAGACTCGATATCGCCTTCAACAAAGCCGGCGTCCTCGGTGAGATGGGCCCGGTCGCCGGCCTGTCGCTGGAGGGCTGGCGCGAGACGATCGAGATCAATCTGACCGCCGCCTTTCTCGGCGCCAAGCACCAGTCGGCGGCGATGGGAGAGGGCGGCGGATCGCTGATCTTCACCTCCACTTTCGTCGGCTACACCGCCGGCATGCCCGGCATGGGCGCTCATGCGGCCAGCAAGGCAGGATTGATCGGTCTCGTGCAGGTGCTCGCCGTCGAACTCGCCTCCAGGAACATCCGCGTCAACGCCCTGCTGCCCGGCGGCACCGACACACCCGCCAGCATCACCAACGCGCCTGATGCCACGCCGGAAGTACTTGCTTTCGTGAACGGTCTGCATGCGCTGAAACGCATGGCGCAGCCGGAAGAGATCGCCAATGCGGCACTGTTCCTGGCATCCGACCTGTCGAGCTTCGTGACGGGGACGGCGATGCTGGCGGATGGTGGGGTTTCGATCAGCCGAACCTAGGCGGGCGATAGGCTGCGGGCATCGACATGATCAGGCCCAACCTCAATGCGCCGTCCCATCCACAATTACATGGTCGTGGTCCAGCGAGCATTTCTCCACCCGGGCCTCGACCCTGTAGATTTCCCGCAGCATCTCCGCAGTGACCACATCCCCCGGGGCGCCGCAGGCGCGCATGCGGCCGTTGGCGATGATGAGGACTTTGTCGGCGAAGCGCAGCGCCTGGTTGAGGTCGTGGAGGGCGATCAAGACGAGCATGCCTTTGGCGCGGGCCTGGCGGCGCATGAAATCGAGGACTTCGACCTGGCGGTGGAGGTCGAGCGCGCTTGTTGGTTCGTCCATCAGCATGATTTCGGGCTCGCGGACGAGCGCTTGGGCGATCGAGACGAGCTGGCGCTGGCCGCCGGACAACGCGCCGAGATCGCGGAAGGCGATGGCTGATATGTCGAGCGCCCTCATGATCTCGTCGATGAAGCGGAGGTCGCTGTCGCCGACCGCCCAGGATTGGCCCTGCTTGCGGGCGAGAAGGATGGATTCGTAGACGGTCAGCACCGCATTCGCCGACGTATCCTGCGGCATGTAGCTGATGGCGTTCTTCGCCTTCGAACCTTCGACGACGACGTCACCCGGGCCTCTAAGGAGGCCGGTAATGCGCTTGAAGAGCGTCGACTTGCCGGCGGCGTTCGGGCCGATCACCGCCACGACCTCGCCTGAAGTCATGACAGGCGTCGTGACACCTTCGACGAAGAGCTTGCGGCCGTGATAGGCGCCGACCGACTGCAACTGAAGCGCTACCATGACCGGCTCCTGTTCGAGAGGATGAGCGAGAAGAAGAAGGGCACGCCGACCAGCGCCGTGATGATGCCGATCGGGAAGACGACGCCGGGGATGATCGACTTCGAGACGATCGAGGTCAGCGAGAGCAGCAGGGCGCCCGAGAGGATCGAGCCAGGCAGGAAGAAGCGCTGGTCCTCGCCGAGGATCATGCGCGCGATATGCGGCCCGACGAGGCCGACGAAACCGATCGTGCCGACGAAGCTCACGGGGACTGCGGCAAGCAGTGAGATGACGAGCATGGTTTCCAGCCGGATGCGGCGGACGTTGACGCCGAAGCTTGCGGCCTTGTCCTCGCCGAGGCGGATCGCGGTCAGCGCCCAGGCGTTGCGGGCAAAGAGCGGCAGGGCGATCAGGAGAACGGCAAGCGTTACCCAGATCTTCGGCCAGGTGGCCTTGGTAAGGCTGCCCATGGTCCAGAAAACAACCGCCGACAGCGCCTGTTCGGAAGCGAGATATTGGAGGAAGGCGAGAGCCGCATTGAACGTGAAAACAAGCGCGATGCCGAGCAGCACCACCGTCTGCACCGAGACGCCGCGGGCCTGAGAGATGAAATGGATGAAGAGGGTGGCGATCAACGCCATGACGAAGGCGTTGACCGGCACGAGCAGGCCGGCTGCCAGAGGCAAAAGCGGGACGCTGGTGACGATTGCAAGAGCCGCGCCGAAGCTTGCGGCGGCCGAGATGCCGAGCGTGAAGGGGCTGGCGAGCGGATTGGCGAGGATCGTCTGCATCTGCGCGCCGGCGACGGAGAGCGAGGCGCCAACGACGATCGCCATCACGGCGACCGGCATGCGGATGTTCCAGACGACGGCCCGCACCTGATCCGAGACCGAGGACGGATCGAAGAGAGCGGCGACAACATCACCGAGGCTGTAGCGAGCCGGCCCCCAGGCGAGATCGACGGCAAAGGACAGGCAGAGGGCTGCCGTCATGACGGCAAGGATCAGCAGCTTGCGCCGGGCAAGAGCGCGGTAGCGCTCCCTCCCGGCTTCCACTTCGATCGATAGTGCGGCGATCTCGGCCATCGCTAAATTACTCACCCGCCTTGGCGTCGACCCAGTAACCCGGCTGATAGGCGACCGGCAGGAACTTCTCGTGGAATTCCTTGAAGGTGGCATCCGGATCGAGATCGGCAAAGAGGTTCGGATGGAACCACTTGGCCAGCTGCTGCACGGCGACGAACTGGTATGGGCTGGTATAGAACTGGTGCCAGATCGCATGGACATTGCCGCCGGCAACCGCCCTGGAGCCGGTGAAGGCAGGATTTTCCATCAGCGCATTCAGCGCCTTGCGGCTGTCGCCGAAGGTGGCGGCGGCATTCGGGCCGACATTCACGAAGTCCTTGGCGTTCTTGCTCTCGCACCAGTTGGAGCCGGTGACGACGATGACATCGGGATTGGAGGCGACGACCTGCTCGGCATTGATCGAGCCGGTATAACCCGGCAGGAAATCGGAGCCGAGATTGTGGCCGCCGGCCCAATCGACCATCAGGCCGAAATTGTCGGGACCGAAGGTGCCGCAGCATTCGACGAGGCCCGCGGCGCGATACATGAAGACATTCGGCTTCGGCGGATTGGCGGCCTTCAGCTTGTCGGTGACGCGCGCCATCTGCTCTTTCCAGAAGCTTGCTACGGCTTCGGCGCGGTCCTCATGGCCGAAGATCTGGCCGAGGATCTTCAGGCTCGGCTCGGTGTTGGCGAGAATGTGCTCGCGGAAATCGATATAGACGATCTTGACGCCGATGCCGCCGAGCATTTCCTCGAGCTTCACCTCGTCGGCGGCGGCCTTGTTGCCGATCGGCAGCAGCATGACATCGGGATGAAGCTTGACGACCGTTTCGGTCTGCACTGTGCCGTCTGTGAGGTTACCGAGGAAGGGCAGTTCCTTGCCCTTCGGAAACTTCTCGACATAGGCGTTGAAGCCATCCTTGTCGGTGGTCCAGAGGTCGTTGCGCCAGCCGACGATCTTGGCGAAGGGATCTTCCTTCTCGATCGGAGCGACGGCGTAGAGCATGCGGCCTTCCCCAAGGATCACGCGCTCGACCGGCTTGTCGAAGGTTACTTCACGGCCCGCGACGTCCTTGATGGTGAAGGACTGCGCCCAAGCCGAAAGCGGCATGAAGCCGGCAATCGCAGCCGCGGAGACTGCGAGCATTTTCACGAAATTCATCTGGAAATTCCCCCGGGGTCTGAATAATTTCCGCAGGCATAAGAAATATGACTTTATGAATCAAGTTATATGTTTTAGAGCATTTCCAAACTGATGCCATGCCGGGATGCCTGCGATGAATTCCATGAACACGAACTACTCCATCCGCGACGAAATCCGCGACTTCTGGTCGGAAAGAGCCGCAACCTTCGACCAGAGCGTCGGCCATGAAATTTTTTCGGAGGCCGAGCGGAAGGGCTGGCAGCGGCTGATCCGAAAGCATCTCGGCGAGGGGCAGGGGCGCGCTGCCCTGGATCTCGCCTGCGGCACTGCTGTCATCTCGCATCTGATGAACGATGCCGGCTTCAAGGTCACCGGCCTCGACTGGTCGGACGCGATGCTCGCGCGGGCGCGCGCCAAGGCGAAGAAGCGCGGCACCGATATCCGCTTCGTGTCCGGCGATGCCGAAAACACGATGGAGCCGAGGGACAGCTACGACACCATCACCAACCGGCATCTCGTCTGGACACTGGTCGACCCGGCTTCCGCCTTCAAGGAATGGTTCGCGGTGCTGAAGCCGGGTGGCAAGGTGCTGATCCTCGACGGCAACATGGGTAAGGAAACCTGGGTCAAGGGGCTGCAGAAGCTCTGGACTGAGATAACCGGCAAGCCGGCGGCGAGCCACATGTCGCCCGAGATGATGGCGCGGCACCAGAAGATCCGCTCGCGCGTGCATTTCGCCAATGAGATGCCGGCGGAAGCGGTGGTCGATCTTCTGCGCGAGGCCGGCTTTACGGATATTGTCGTTGATCGCAAGCTCGGTGATATACATTGGGCTCAGGCGCGCAAGATGCCGTTTTTGCGCGGGTTGGAGCGGATGGTGCAGGATCGGTTTGCGATTTGTGCGCGTAAGCCGGGGTGAGGGGTTTCCCCTTCTCCCCAGCGGGGAGAAGGTGGCCCGAAGGGTCGGATGAGGGGGCTCCACGGCACGCCATCCATTGCCCTTCGCTTGCGCTCAGTGCATTCGCGGCTTTGCCGCTCACCCCCTCATCGCCTCGCTATCGCTCCGGCACTTCTCCCCGCTGGGGCGAAGAGATTCGTGGCAGCCGCCCGATTCATTTCCTTCCAGATGCCTGAGGATGATGCCCTCTTGGGCGTTGAGGCTGTGGCTATTCTTAGGGAGTCCGCCGCACCGTATCCCGGCCCTTCGCAGGGCTCAGGGCGTTCGAAGCTGCAATCGATTCACTGGATCGATTGCTCCCGCTTTGCGGGACCGCTTCTCACCCACCGGTGACACTCATATGTCTCGCCACGGCCGGTCGGTTATGCGTGCGGTCGATGATGAAGTCGTGACCCTTGGGTTTGCGGGTGATGGCCTCATCGATCGCGGCGTGGAGGAGGGCGTCGTCTTCGGTGGCGCGCAGGGCCGCGCGCAGGTCGGCGGCGTCGTTCTGGCCGAGGCACATATAGAGTGTGCCGGTGCAGGTGAGGCGGACGCGGTTGCAGCTTTCGCAGAAATTATGGGTCATCGGCGTGATGAAGCCGAGGCGGCCGCCGGTTTCTTCGACCTTAACGTAACGCGCCGGGCCGCCTGTGTGGTAATCGATATCAGTGAGCGTGAACTGACGTTCGAGATCGGCGCGCAGCTGGGACAGTGGCAGGTACTGGTCGGTGCGGTCTTCGTCGATCTCGCCCATCGGCATGGTTTCGATGACGGTCAGGTCCATGCCGCGGCCATGGGCGAAGCGCAGCATCTCTGGCGTCTCGGCGTCGTTGAAATCCTTCAGCGCCACGGCATTGAGCTTGATCCTGATGCCGGCCTTCTGGGCTGCGTCGATGCCTTCCATGACCTTGTCGAAATCGCCCCAGCGGGTGATCTTGCGGAACTTGTCGGGATCGAGCGTATCGAGCGAGACGTTGATGCGACGCACACCGCAGTCATAAAGCTCTTCGGCGTGGCGGGAAAGCTGTGAGCCGTTGGTCGTCAGCGTCAGCTCGTCGAGGCCGGAGCCGATCTTTTCGCCGAGCCGGCGCACGAGATACATGATGTTCTTGCGCACCAGGGGCTCGCCGCCGGTTAGCCTGATCTTGTTGACGCCCTTGGCGATGAAGGCGGAACAGAGACGGTCGAGCTCTTCCAGCGTCAGTAGATCCTTCTTTGGCAGGAAGGTCATGTTTTCGGCCATGCAATAGGTGCAGCGAAAATCGCAGCGGTCGGTGACGGAGACGCGGAGATAGGTCACCGCCCGGCCGAAAGGGTCGGTCATCGGATGTGCATCCGCCACTAGCGGCGATGCGTTGCCTATCGTTCCAACTCTGGTGTTCACCTGTATCTCCGTACTCTCATCAATGTGGGCATATGCTATTGTCGCGTCAAGGGAAACAGGCCGCGCACGCCTACCAATTTCAGCTTGCGCTGAAAAAGATCAGCGCCTACTCCTCGCATGAGAAGGGGACAAAATGATGAGCGATATCTGGCCGAGCGAACTTCGCGTTTCGAAAGACCGGCAGCGGCTGGTGGTGACCTTCAACGATGGCCAGAGCTTCGAGCTTTCGGCCGAACTCTTGCGCGTGCTTTCCCCCTCGGCCGAGGTGCAGGGCCACGGGCCGGGGCAGAAGGTAACGGTGCCGGGCAAGCGCAACGTCGCGATCATCTCGATGATACCGACCGGCAATTATGCGGTCCGGATCGGCTTCGACGACATGCACGATACCGGCATCTATACCTGGATCTATCTGCGCGAACTCGGCGAACGCGGCGTTGAGCTATTTTCGGCCTATGAGGACGAGCTGCGCGAAAAGGGCATGAACCGCGACACCGCGGAAAAGCCGCGCTGATTTTCCAGTTCACAGCCATCGGGGGACATATGGCGAAAGCGAATAACAAGAACTGGCTGCGCGGCAAGGGCAGCGCCGCCGGCAGCAAGGTGACCTTCCTCGAGCTGTTCTTCGACCTGGTCTTCGTCTTTTCGATCTCGCAGCTTTCGCATGCGCTCGCCGCCCATTATACGCCGCTGGGTGCGGCCGAAGCGGGACTGATGACCTTCGCCGTCTGGTGGGTGTGGATCTTTACCGCCTGGGTGACGAACTGGCTCGACCCCGACAAGATGCCGGTGCGCGGCATGCTGGTGGTGCTGATGATGCTCGGGCTGGTGCTGTCTGCTTCCATCCCCGAGGCCTTCGGCGACAAGGGATTGCTCTTTGCCGGCGCCTATGTGGCGATGCAGGTCGGGCGCTCGCTATTTACGACCTATGCGATGACGCGGGTCGACCGGGCCAACACGCTGAATTTTATCCGCATCACGACCTGGCTTGTTGTCGCGGCCATCTTCTGGATCGCCGGCGGGCTGCTTGAACACGAAGCCCGGCTGATCGCCTGGGTAATTGCGCTGGCGATCGAGTATGTAGGACCGGCCGCTGGCTTTGCCGTGCCGGGACTCGGCCGTTCCACTCCGAGCGACTGGGACGTGTCGGGCGCTCATATGGCCGAGCGCTGCGCGCTCTTCGTCATCATCTGCCTTGGCGAAGCGATCCTCGTTTCCGGCCGCACCTTTTCCGAGTTGCCGATCTCGGGTCTGACCAGCCTTATCTTCGTGACCGCCTTCATCGGCACGGTCGCCATGTGGTGGCTCTATTTCCGCTTCGGTCACGGGCGTGCCGCTCATCGAATAGAGCATGAGGAGACGCCGGGAGCTTTGGCGCGGCAGGCCTTCACCTATGGGCATATTCCGATCCTGGCCGGCATCATCGTGCATGCGGTGGCGGTGGAATTCATGTTCTCACATCCGCATGAGACGGGCGACGTCGGCATTGCTGCGGCGGTGCTCGGCGGTTCCGGTCTGTTCCTGATCGGCAATCTCTGGTTCAAGGGCGCGACCAGCGGGCAGCTGCCGCTGTCGCACCTCGCCGGCCTCGTGCTTTTGATCCTGCTCGCCTTTGCCGCGCCCTTCATCGAAATCTATCTGATGGGCATTCTCGCGACGCTGGTGCTGATCATCGTCGCCGCCTGGGAATATCGCTCTCTGACCGGCACATCGGCGGCGCCGACGCTGCATTGATCATCAGTCGTCGTCGCGCAGATCCTTGAGTAGCATGGTGATGATCCGCTCCATCGAGGAGGCGGTCGCCATGCATTGCTCGATCGGCTCGTCGGAGAGTGTGCGTTCGATGAGATCGGTCTGGATCGTCATCGCAGATTCGGTCAGCCTGCGGCCTTCTCCGGTGAGGTAGAGGCGCAACACACGCTTGTCGCGCTCGTCGCCGCGCCGCTCGATCAGCCCGCGTTTTTCCATCTGCGGCAAGAGCATGCTCATGTTGGAGCGGCCGACCAGCAGCTTGCGCGCCAGCTCCTGCTGCGAGATGCCTTCGAAGCGGTAAAGGTTGACCAGAATATCGAGATGCGGGGGTTTGATGTCGAGATCGGCAAGCGAGCGGGCCAAGGATTGCTGCATGAGCTGGCAGGCGCGCGCCACTGCGATCCAGCTGCGGAAACGCGGATGATCCCAGGGAAGGGATTGATTTTTGTTCATCGTTGTACTTTATTGTTCAGTGTTGAACAGATTTTGGATTCCCACTATGGCAAATTTCGCGCTCAAGGTCATCCGCCTGGGGTTCTCGGCTCTGCAGGCGGTTTCGCCGCGGCTGGCGGGCCGGGCGGCATTCCTGATGTTCTGCCGCACTCCATCGCCGCGGCCGAAAGGCACGAAAGCGAAGGCGGCGCATGCAGCGGGTGCTGCGCGGCTTGCCGGCGCCGAGCGCTTCGTCCTCAGGCTTGCGGGCGGGGCCAAGGCGCATGCCTACCGGCTGAACGGTGGGGCGATCGGCCGGCGTAAGCGCTATCTCGTCACACATGGCTGGGGTTCCAGCGCCGAATATATGGCCGATCTCGTTTCGATGCTTTCGGCAACGGGTGCGGAGGTCATTGCGCTCGATTTTCCAGGACATGGCCGCGCGGGCGAGCGCTTCCTGCATATGGGGCTTGCGGTCGAGACGATTGCGGCGGCCGGGGAGCGATTCGGCGCGTTCGATGCGGCGATCGGCCATTCCTTCGGCGGTGCGGCGCTGATGGTCTCGATGGCAGGCCTGCTGCCCGGCGTTGCGCCCGCCACCGGCGAGCGACTGGTGCTGATCGGCGCGCCGAGCGAGATGGCCTGGCTGTTTACCGATTTCGGCCGGATGGTCGGCCTTCGCGCCGCTGCACAAGCCGCACTTGAGAATGAGGTCTACAGGGTCGCCGGACGGAGACTCGAGGATTTCGACGTGGGTGGCGCGGCGAGCGGTATCGGCCGGCCGGTGCTCGTCATCCATGCCGAGGACGACAAGGAAGTGTCTCCGGCCCATGCCAGGCGTTATGGCGCAGCGGGCGAGCGCGTCCGGCTGTTCTGGGCGAACGGCTTCGGACACCGGCGCATCATCGGTGCCGCGCCGGTGCTTGCCGCGATCGAGGCATTTCACGAAGGCGATCGCAATAAAGAAGACATCCCTGCCGAAAGCATCAAAAAAGATGCGGAGATCATTCCATTTTTTGAGCTTCCGGCGAGGCGCGCAGCATTGTAGCGTCCGTGGCGAAGATCAAGCCGCGGCGGGGCGCCTCATGAAAATCATCAGCAGTATCGAAGAGCTCAATACGATCTATGGCGCCGGGCTGTCGCAGGCTTCGGTCGACAAGGTGACCAAACGTTTGACGCCGCTCTATCGTGAGATGATCGAGATTTCGCCTTTCGCGGCGCTTGCGACCGTCGGGCCGGAGGGGCTCGACTGCTCCCCACGCGGCGATCTTGGCGGCGTGGTGCGCGTCGTCGACGACGAAACGCTGCATCTGCCGGACTGGCGCGGCAACAATCGCGTCGATTCGCTCTCCAACATCGTGCGCGATCCGAGGCTTGCCCTGATGTTCCTGATCCCGGGCTCGAATACGACGATGCGCATCAACGGCCGCGGCGTCGTCTCCGACGACGAGGCGTTGCTTTCAAGCTTCGAGATGGACGGCAAGCACCCCCGCACCGTCATCGTCATCTCGATCGACGAGGTCTATTTCCAGTGCGCCCGCGCCGTGATGCGGGCCGAGCTTTGGAATGCCGAGCATTTCGCCGATCCGGCAGGCCTGCCGACGCCCGGGCAGTTGCTGAAGGCGGCCGTCAGTGATTTCGACCAGGAAACTTACGACCGGGAATGGCCCGGACGCGCGGCGAAGACGATGTGGTAAGCCGCCGTCACCTTGTGGTGACAGCGGTGGAGACGTGACAGGGCGGGCAGCCGTCAAGCCTTGTAGATCAGCCAGCTCTTGGTGAAGTCCTTCTGCATGCCGTCCTCATAGAGAATGGTGCAGTTGCGTCCGGCGTTCTTGGCGCCGTAGAGTGCAATGTCGGTCTTGCTGTAGAGTTCGCCGGCATCCTCGGCACTGGAGGCCATGCAGACGCCGATCGAGACGGTGACCGGGCCGTAGTTCACCCGTGTGCGGGAATTCTTGAAGGGCGTTGTCTCAAGCGTGCGGCGGATGCGCTCGGCGATTGCCATCACTTCCTCAGGCGTATTGCCTTCGATGATCAGCGCGAATTCCTCGCCGCCGGCGCGGGCGACGAAGACATCGCGCCGGACGTTGCTGCGGATGACGGAGGCGACGGTGGCAAGGATCTTGTCGCCGACCGGATGGCCGTAGGTATCGTTGATCTTCTTGAAATTGTCGATGTCGGCGAGCAGCAGCGCCGTCACCGGCCGCATGCCGGGACTGTTGAAGACAGCGGCGAGGCGATCGTCGAAGGCGCGGCGGTTGGAAAGGCGCGTCAGCGAGTCCGTATTGGCGATACGCTTGTATTCGTCGAGTTCCTTGCGGACCTCATCCATCTCCTGCGAGCGCTGGACGACGTCTTCGACGGTGCGTTCGCCGTGCGCCATGGTGTCGCCGGTCGCCTTGCTCAGGAGCTCGATGGCATTTTCGATCAGTTCGACGCTGGCATTGCTTTTGGAGGTGATGCGCTTGTGGGTTTCGCCGAGCAGCCTGGTATAGCTTTCGAGCGAGTTCTGCTCCTGTCTCAGGATCCGTAGCAGTCCGTCGAGTTCGCCTGAAATGCGCGAATGGGCGTCATCAAAGACGCGGGCAGGGCTGTTGGTGAAATATTGCGAGCCGAGCGCGTCGAGTTCGGCCTGGGTCGCCTGGCTGCCGAGGGCCGCAAGCTCACGGGTCAGTGCCGGATTGGAGCCGATATAGGCTTCATAGAAGAGTTCGTAGTTTCGAGGTATCGGCGCAACGCCCATCGAGCGCATGGCATAGGTGATTTGGCCCGCTACGTCGGGAACCTGCACCTTAGGCGCGACAGCCGTATTCATCCGGCGAACTCCTCATATATTCGAAGGCAATAATTTATCTGTTAGCTTAAATTTCTTGGGAAAAGATTAAAGCGACATATACCAAAGATTACATACGACAACTTCCTATCCGAGCAATACTTCGATCAGGCCTATGATTCTGCATCAGAAAACGTATCTTTGCCAGGACAGTGCATACCCGTTGAACGGGAATGGCGTCAGAAAAACTTACAGTTCTTTTCGTGATTTCATGCAAACATCTCGTCATATTTCTTTCGCTATCCTCGCCGTCACCCTGATCGCCGGCAGCGCCTTACTGTCTGAGCACGCTGGTCTCTTCGCCGGAGCTTTCCACACGGAGATCCTTGCGAGGGTGGAGAACGGGGATGTGGTGAGTGCTGTGGATATTGCGGTCATGGCGCAAAATGCCGGTTCCTTGGACAGGGCGCCGGCGCGGTAGGCAGTTTACCGACTTCGTTTCGCATGCCTGAAAGAGTTCCGCTGGGGAGAAGAGGGAGCAAGCGGCCGGCTCGCCCACCCCCTCGGACCTGCATTGGCGCGGCCCCGCCATAATCACCCCAAATTCAATTCCTGGAAGAAATCGTTGCCCTTGTCATCGATGACGATGAAGGCCGGGAAGTCTTCCACTTCGATCTTCCAGACCGCTTCCATGCCGAGTTCGGGATATTCGAAGACCTCGACCTTGCGGATGCAGTCCTGCGCGAGGCGGGCGGCGGGGCCGCCGATCGAGCCGAGATAGAAGCCGCCATGCTTCTTGCAGGCCTCGCGCACGGCGCGTGAGCGGTTGCCCTTGGCAAGCATCACCATCGAGCCGCCGAAGGACTGGAACTGGTCGACGTAACTATCCATGCGGCCGGCCGTCGTCGGACCGAAGGAGCCGGAGGTATAACCCGCCGGCGTCTTGGCAGGGCCGGCATAATAGACCGGGTGGTTCTTGAGGTAATCGGGCATGCCTTCGCCCTTTTCCAGCCGCTCGCGGATCTTGGCGTGGGCGAGGTCGCGGGCGACGATGATGGTGCCGGTCAAGGAGAGCCGCGTCTTGACGGGATGCCTGGAAAGCTCGGCAAGCACCTCGGCCATCGGCCGGTTGAGATCGATATGAACAGTCGATTCCGACAGTTTCGCCTCGTCGATCTCGGGCATGTACTTGGACGGGTCGGTTTCGAGCTGCTCGATAAAGATGCCGTCGCGGGTGATGCGGCCCTTGGCCTGGCGGTCGGCGGAACACGAGACGCCGAGGCCGATCGGCAGCGAGGCGCCGTGACGGGGCAGGCGGATGACGCGCACGTCATGGCAGAAATACTTGCCGCCGAACTGGGCGCCGACGCCCATCTGTTGCGTCAGCTTGTGAATTTCCTTCTCCATTTCGACGTCGCGGAAGGCATGGCCGCTCTCGGAGCCCTCGGTCGGCAGTTCGTCGAGATAGCGGGTCGAGGCGAGCTTGACCGTTTTCAGGTTCATCTCGGCAGAGGTGCCGCCGATGACGATCGCCAGATGATAGGGAGGACAGGCTGCCGTCCCTAACGTCAGGATCTTCTCCTTGAGGAAGTCTATCATCCGGTCATGCGTCAAAAGCGACGGTGTGCCCTGGTAGAGGAAGGTCTTGTTTGCCGAGCCGCCGCCCTTGACGACGAAGAGGAATTCATAGGCGTCGGTGCCTTCCTCATAGATATCGATCTGGGCCGGCAGGTTGTTCTTGGTGTTTTTCTCCTCGAACATTTTGATCGGCGCCAGCTGCGAATAACGCAGGTTCTTCTCCTCATAGGCATCCATGACGCCGCGGGCGAGGGCGGCGCTATCCCCGCCTTCGGTCCAGACCCTGCGGCCCTTCTTGCCCATGATGATCGCCGTGCCGGTATCCTGGCACATGGGCAGCACGCCGCCGGCGGCGATGTTGGCGTTCTTCAACAGGTCGTAGGCGACGAAGCGGTCGTTGTCGGTCGCCTCGGGATCGTCGAGGATCGAGGCGAGCTGCTTCAGATGGCCGGGGCGCAGGAGATGGTTGATGTCGGCAAAGGCGGTTTCGGCGAGCAGGCGGATGCCTTCCGGCTCGACGGTCAGGATCTCCTGGCCCTTGAACGTATCGATCGACACATGGTCGCCGCTGATCTTGCGGTAAGGGGTGGCATCCTTGCCGAGGGGGAAGAGATCGTCAGCCATCGAAGTGACCTTTCTGCTGGGCGTGCGTCGCTAGATTGGAACCGGTCTAAATCCGCCGCGGGGCAAAAGCAATCGGGATGCGGCCGGAGTTCGGCCGGTTGAGACCATGGTCGCATGTGCTTTCGCAACCGGCGCGTCACGCGCAGCGGATGAGGTGAAATAGCGAAATCGGCACGAGTCTCGATAAAAGACGACTCAAAGTTGCCTTCGGTTCGAGGCCAGTCCATATTCCCGGCCGCGTTAACTTGCTGGAGCTTCCGATGACGAATGCAAAGCCAACTGCTAACGACGACCTTTTCATTTCTTTCGAACATGATCCGATCCGAGGGAATCTGCTTGAGAACGACAGCGATCCCGAGGGGGCGACCCTGTATCTCCGCTTTTTCGACGGTGTCCGGGTCGATGCGAAACAGGGCCTGACGCAGGAAACGATCATACAAGGGAAGTACGGGACTTTCACCGTGCAGCCCGACGGTCATTTCATCTACGAGCTGGATTACACGCTCGACGTGGTGAAGAATCTCAGGGCGCACGAACAGCTGATCGAAGAGATCCGCTACAAGATCTCCGATGGCGCAGGGGGAACGGATGTCGGCGTTTTTACCCAGGCGATCGACGGCGTCAATGAAGAGGACAAGTACCACGAAGTCCTGGATTTCGACGATATGGGCGTCTTATCGAGGGAAGATAATTTCTCCCTCCCCAATTACCGGGGCTTTGCTCTCTCGGTGAACGGCAGCCACGAGCTGACGCTTCTGAACGGTTTCGTCTACGATACCATCCCGGGCGTCGACGCCATCACCGAGGACGGTTTCAGCGACACCGTTCTATCGCCGGGTTCGGCGCCCGTGAGCTTGAAAATGGTCGATGGCGGGGATTTCACCTTTCAGGGCGTTTCAATCGCCGAATTGTCGGCATCGTCATTTCACCTGACGCTTACCGCGCTGAACGACGGGCAGATCGTCTATCAGCAGGAGCTTGAGGTCACTGGTCCCAATCTCGAGGTTGATATCGAAGACATCGATGAGATTCGTTTTGATTTCATGGGCAATTCTGTCGTGATGGACAATTTTTCGTTGTTGGTTTGAGGCTTGCCGGGTGTGTGATGGGTTGCCCCGGCCGGTGCCGGCAGGCGGGTGGCTTTATTCGTGTCGGTTGGAAGTTTCGCGAGACGGCTACCGCAATCTCCCTCATTCCTGTGCTCGTCACAGGAATCCAGTGCGCCCAAGTCCTTGGGCGCAAAAGACTCTTTTCTTGAGGTATTGTTTCATTCACGGCGCGGACGCGCCGTGGCTGGATTCCTGTGACAGGCACAGGAATGAGGGAGCAAGTGGCCAGCTCGTCCGTTTCCTCTTGCTCCGAACGTGGAGAAGAGGGAACAAGTGGAGAAGCGGGGCAGCGCGCCCACGACCGTCCTACTTCGGCCCGATCATCGTCTCAGGCCGCACGATCTCGTCATACTCCTCCGACGTCACCAGGCCGCTGGCGAGCGCCTCTTCCTTCAGCGTCGTGCCGTTCTTGTGCGCTGTCTTGGCGATCTTGGCAGCCGCGTCGTAGCCGATCTTGGGGGCGAGTGCTGTCACTAGCATCAGCGAGCGTTCGAGGCCGGCCTTGATGTTGTCCTCGCGCGCCTCGATGCCGACGACGCAATTGTCGGTGAAGGAGATGGCGGCGTCGGCAAGCAGTTGCACCGACTGCAGGAAATTATAGGCCATCATCGGATTGTAGACGTTGAGTTCGAAATGGCCTTGGCTGTCGGCGAAGGTGAGAGCCGCGTGGTTGCCGAAGATGTGGATGCAGACCTGTGTGAGGGCTTCGCACTGGGTGGGGTTCACCTTGCCGGGCATGATCGACGAGCCGGGTTCGTTTTCCGGCAGCGCCAGTTCGCCGAGGCCAGAGCGCGGGCCGGAGCCGAGCAGGCGGATGTCGTTGGCGATCTTGAAGAGGGCGGCGGCGGCGGCATTGATGGCGCCGTGGCTGAACACCATGCTGTCATGCGAGGCGAGCGCCTCGAATTTGTTCGGCGCGGTGACGAAGGGCAGGCCAGTGATGTTGGCGATCTCCTGGGCGACCTTTTCGGCAAAACCAACCGGCGCGTTGAGGCCGGTGCCGACGGCGGTGCCGCCCTGGGCGAGTTCGCAGAGGCCGGGCAGCGTCATCTCGATGCGCTTGATGGCCGAGCCGACCTGGGCGGCATAACCCGAAAATTCCTGGCCGAGGGTGAGGGGCGTTGCATCCTGGGTGTGGGTGCGGCCGATCTTGATGATGTGGCTGAACTCGGTGACCTTCATGTCGAGGGCGGCATGCAGGTGCTTCAGCGACGGCAGCAGGTGATGGGCGATCCGTTCGGCGCAGGCGATGTGCATGGCCGTCGGATAGGTATCGTTCGACGACTGGCTCATATTGACGTGATCGTTCGGGTGAACCGGCTTCTTGGAACCCATGACGCCACCGAGCATTTCTATTGCACGATTGGAGATCACTTCGTTGGCATTCATGTTGGACTGCGTACCGGAACCGGTCTGCCAGACCACCAGCGGGAAATGGTCGTTAAGCTTGCCGTCGATCACTTCCTGGGCGGCGTCGACGATGGCTTTGCCGAGGGCTGGATCGAGCTGGCCGAGAGACATGTTGGCGCGGGCGGCGGCTTGTTTGACGATGCCGAGCGCACGCACGATCGACAGCGGCTGCTTTTCCCAACCGATCTTGAAGTTGCCGAGCGAACGCTCGGCCTGGGCGCCCCAATATCGGTCGGCGGCAACGTCGATGGGGCCAAAAGTGTCTGTTTCGGTGCGGGTTGCGGTCATGAGCTTTGCCTTCCCTTTACATGCTGTTTCCTGGCATCTTCCAAAGATGGGGTTTTATAGGTCGGAAACCCCGACAAGAAAACCATATGCCGCGTTAAATATTGAGAGATTATGTCATGTTTTTACCGGCCCCGCGGCGTGCTTTTTCGGCCACTTTCGAAATTTTATGTGCCGGGACGTTTTTGCCGCACTGGTCCGCCGGCGAAAATTCGGTAAAAAATTAACTAATAATTTCATAATTTTGTGTGAACTGCTGCGCGGCGCCGTGCAGGCTTTCCCTCACATAAAAATGAGTCCGCCGGCGCTGGCGGCGAAGGCCGGTTTCTGATGAATGAGCCGGACGCTCTTGAGCTTCGCGGATTTGAGTTTGAGCCTTGCGCTCGTGACAAGAACAGCATGACACCGGGACTGGAAGATATATGACGTTCGTTTTGAAAAGCGCGGTATCCGCATTGGCACTTTCCTGCGGCCTGGCAGTGATGAGTGCCGCGCCCGCGCATGCCTATACGCTGATGGATATGCTGCGCGGCGACAGGCAGCGGACCCAGAGCACCATCTTCATGGACCAGGCGCCCGGCCGGCCGGTGCCGCGCGGCGGTATCGGCGGGTCGCTCGGCGGGCTGGATCCGGAGGCGCCGCTGCCGAAGGTGAGCGGTCCGCGTTATTACACTTATAAGACCGAGGCGCTGCAGTTCGTCGACACCAGCAAGTTCGCCGACCCAGTTGTCACCGGCGCGGTCGCCGATGTTTCGTCGAGCGGCGATGCCGGCGCCGAACCTGCGGTGCAGCGCCGGTTCCTGGCGCAGGCCAAGGTTCGCGCCAATGCCGACGTTGCCAAGGCGCTCGAGGCCTATTACGGCGACAGCCGCAATCCGCTCGTCTGGATCGACGGTAGCCAGATCAACGAACGCGCCAAGTCGGCAATGGCCGCACTTGCCGATGCGGCTTCGGTCGGCCTCGATCCGGCCGACTACGCCCTGCAGGCGCCTAATATCGATCCGGCCAATCCCGATCCCGCCGTCCGAGACCGGGCGTTGACCCAGTTCGAGCTTGATCTTTCGGCCAAGGTGCTTGCCTTCGTGCAGGACACCGTGCGCGGCCGCATCGATCCGAACAAGATTTCGGGCTATCACGACTTCCAGCGCAAGGCGGTCAACTTGGCGCCGGTGCTGAAGCTTGCTCGAATGAGCCCTGACGTCGGGTCCTACCTTGCCAACCGCTCGCCCGACGGCCCGCAGTTCCTGGCGTTGAAGGCCGAGCTTGCCAAGCTTCGCGCCGCCGATGGTGGCAGCGACGAGCGAATCGTCATTTCGCTCGACCGGTCGCTGAAACCCGGCGACAGCTCGCCGGAGGTCGCCAATATCGTCAAGGCGCTGCAGAAGCACGGTTCCGAGACGCTGCGGACCGATCATGCGGCAACGCTTTCCGCCTATGCCGGCAGCAGCGATTATTCGCCTGACATCGTCTCGCTGGTCGAGGATTTCCAGAAGGAGCGCGGCCTGAAGTCCGACGGCGTCATCGGCCAGGCGACGGTGCGCGCCATGATCGGCGGCGATACCAACGCCTCGAAGATCGACAAGCTCGTCGTCGCCATGGAGCAGGCGCGCTGGCTGCCGGAAGATCTTGGCTCCCGTTACGTGATGATCAACCAGCCGGCCTTCATGGCCTACTACCACAATGACGGCAAGGAACAGCTGTCGATGCGCGTGGTGGTCGGCGGCAAGAACAACCAGACCTTCTTCTTCGACGACGAGATCGAGACGGTTGAGTTCAACCCGTTCTGGGGCGTGCCGCAGTCGATCATCATCAACGAGATGCTGCCGAAGCTGCGTTCGGACCCGAACTATCTCGACCAGCTCGGCTACGAGGTCGAAGTCAACGGCCACGCCGTCGCCTCATCCAGCGTCGACTGGTACGGCTCGACCGAGAATGTCTCGGTGCGCCAGCCGCCGAGCAGCGACAATGCGCTCGGCGAACTGAAGATCCTGTTCCCGAACAGCCACGCGATCTACATGCACGACACGCCGTCGAAGAGCTTCTTCAAGCGTGACATGCGGGCGCTCAGCCACGGCTGCGTGCGCCTTGCCGAGCCGCGTGCCATGGCGGCTGCGGTGCTCGGCACGACCGTCGACGACGTTGCCAAGCAGATCGCCACCGGCCAGAACCATGCCGTGAAGGTGCCGCAGAAGATCCCGGTCTACGTCTCCTATTTCACCGCCTGGCCGAACAAGGACGGCGTGGTGGAATATTTCGACGACGTCTATGGCCGCGACGCTTACGTGGACAAGGCTTTCGACGCGACGACCAAGGCGCGTGGGGCGCAGATCTGATTTAGGTTTTCATAGGTATTTTGGCGGGCGGTCTTCGGGCCGCCCGTTTTGTTTTATGGGGTGGCGAGCACGGTACGCCGGTATAGGAATGCCAGAGGAGGGTATCCGGTTACGTCAGACCGCCACTTTCGCCGCATAGTCGCGCATCAGCGTCTCCACCAGTTCCGGCGTCAGCTCATTGAAATGCGTGATGATATGATCCGGGCTAAGCGCGCTTACCGGCACATCCGAATAACCGAAGGGCACGGCAATCGATGGCACGGCAGCATTTCTCGCCACGGCGATGTCGTTGACGCTGTCGCCGATCATCACGGTGCGGGAGATATCGCCGCCGGCGCGGGTGATGGTGCCGGTGAGGTGGCGGGCGTCGGGCTTGCGGTATTCGAAGGTATCACCGCCGGTGACAGCGTCGAAATATCCGGTGAGGTCGAGCTTTTCGAGGAGGCCGAGCGCCAGCTTCTCCATCTTGTTGGTGCAGACGGCAAGGCGATAGCCCTTCGATTTCAGCCGGTCCATTGCGGCGACCACGCCGGGATAGGGCTGTGTGTGGCCGGGCATGCCGGCGGCATAGTGGGCGACGAAGCGCTCGACCAGTGCAGGCAGGGCCTCGCCTTCGAGCGGATGGCCGCGCAGACGGCAGGCGCGCTCGATCATCACGCGTGCGCCCTGGCCGACGAGATGGGTCAAGTCGTCATAGCTGACCGGTTCGAGGCCGAGTATCGCGATCGTATGGTTCAAGCTTTCGACCAGATCGGCATGCGTATCGAGAAGGGTGCCGTCGAGATCGAAGACGACGAGCGGAGCGGGGGCAGGGATCAAGGGCTTGCCTCTTTGAGCGATGGGTCGTCTGGCGGGCGACGTTCAGGGGAATGACTGCGTCGTCCCGGGAGCGGCTGCGTCGTTCCTGAGGTAGGCGATCGCACGGCGGAAAGCAACGCCCTGCGATGGCAGGGAAGGTCGCAGGCATTTGTTTCGGCTTTTCATTTTGCGTGATGATTTTGACTTTCGTTTGCCAGGCGAGCCGTGTAAACAGCACATCCAACGCAATATCAGGAGCTGGCGGCGCATGGATGCCCGCGAAATGAAGATCAAGGCCGCCGAGGCTGCACTCGCCCATGTCGAAAGCGGCATGCGTCTTGGGATCGGTACCGGAAGCACGGCGGAAGAATTCGTCCGGCTGCTGGCGGAGAAGGTGGCCGGCGGCTTGAAGGTCGAGGGTGTTCCGACGTCCGAAAGGACGGCGCGGCTCTGCGTCGAACTCGGCGTGCCGTTGAAATCGCTCGACGAACTGCCGGCGCTCGATCTGACGATCGACGGCGCCGACGAGGTCGATGCGGCTCTCCGGCTCATCAAGGGCGGTGGCGGCGCGCTGCTGCGCGAAAAGATCGTCGCGGCCGCCTCCGAGCGGATGATCGTCATCGCCGACGAGAGCAAGCTGGTGGATACGCTCGGCGCCTTTGCGCTGCCGATCGAGGTCAATCCATTCGGTCTCGTCTCGACACGGATCGCGATCGAAAAGGTTGCTGCTCGGCTCGGCCTTTCAGGCGAACTTCGTCTGCGCCAGTCCGGTGACGGAGACTTTACCACGGATGGCGGCCATCACATCATCGATGCATCTTTTGGCCGCATTCCTGATGCAGAGGCGCTTTCGAGCGAGCTGAATTCCATACCCGGCGTCGTCGAACACGGGCTCTTTATCAACATGGCGGCACTTGCGATCATTGCCGGTCCTGCGGGTGCGCGCACGCTGCAGGCAAACAGATAACAGGAGCATACACTCATGATGAACATTGCAGGTCTTGGCCGTTTCGCCGCTGCGACCATCGTCCTTTCCGGGCTTGCCTTCGGCTCCGCCGTCAAGGCGCAGGAAGTTTCCGAGGAGCAGCTGAAGGCTTCTCGCGCGGCGATCGACGCCATCGGCGCTACGGCCCAGTTCGACAACATCCTGCCTGGCCTCGCCGAGCGCCTGAAGGCCGGCCTCATCCAGGATTCGCCGAACTACCAGGACATCATCTCCTCGACGGTCGACGCGCAGGCACTGGCGCTGGCGCCGCGCCGCGGCGATCTGGAGAAGGAAGCAGCACTCACATATGCCAAGACCTTCACGGTCGACGAACTGAAGGCGATCGCTGCCTTTTACAGCTCCGACATCGGCAAGAAGCTGCTGCGCGACGGCCCGGTTGCCTCACGCGAGACGGCGAAGGCTGCCGACATCTGGGCGCAGGGCATTTCCCGCGATCTAGAAAAGCAGAGCAACGCCATCCTTTCCAAGGTCATCAAGGCGCCGCCGGCTGCACCCGAGACCCCCGCTGCTCCGGCTCCGGCTCCGACCGCCCAGCAGTAAGGCCTACCCGTCAAATTTCGCGAAAGCCCGGCATTGTCCGGGCTTTTTTGCTATGATGCAGCAAAAGGCGACGAGATTTTGGATGAGGCAGACATGTCTGATCGTTACGAGGCTGTACACGTCCTGATATCAGGTAGGGTCCAGGGCGTCGGTTTTCGCGTCTGGACGCGCAATGAGGCGATGCGGCTCGGGTTGACGGGCTGGGTTCGCAACCAGGAGGACGGGTCTGTCGCCGCTTTGATCGCCGGGTCTGATGACGCGATCTCGACGATGATCGAGCGTTTGAAACGCGGGCCTGCGGGGGCGTCGGTTTCACGCGTCGCGACGGAAACGACCCTGCTTGAGAGGGTGCCGACGGATTTTCGCATCACCGGCTGATGACAGCGCTGATGCTCAGCCCCAGTCCTTCAAGCTTTTTGCCAGTTGCCACACGCCCGTCTCGTCCGGCTCTACGCGCTTGTTGCCACGGTAGAAGATCGGCAGTCCTGTTTTCTTGTCCATCGCAAAACGGCTCGGTGTGAACTTCTCGTCCTCATGGCCCTGGATGGCGAGATTGAGCGCTTCCTTGAACTTGCCGGCCTTACACAGGTTGGCGAAGAGAGTTTGATCCATCTTTTGCTCCGGCATCTTTTATCCCGCGGATTGCCTGCCAGTCTCAGCCGGCCGGGTCAACCGTCAATGAAGATTCGGCAAAAGAGAACGGCATGATGCAGGAGCGGGCTTTTGTTTTCATGACGATCGCTCCTATATCAGGAGCGTCCTTCCTGCGATTCCCTTCCGGAGCTCATGATGTCTTCCTATGATTACGACCTCTTCGTCATTGGCGGCGGTTCCGGAGGCGTGCGCGGCGCGCGCGTCGCTGCCTCGCTCGGCAAGAAGGTGGCGATCGCCGAGGAATATCGCTATGGCGGAACATGCGTCATCCGCGGCTGCGTGCCGAAGAAGCTCTTCGTCTACGCCTCGCAGTTCCATGAGCATTTCGAGGATGCCGCGGGGTTCGGCTGGACGGTCGGCGAAAGCAGCTTCGACTGGAAAAAGCTGGTGGCGGCTAAGGATATCGAGATTGCCCGGTTGGAAGGCCTCTACAAGAAGGGGCTCGCCGGCGCCAATGCCGAAATCCTGGAAACGCGCGCCGAGCTCGTCGATGCCCATACGGTGCGCTTGGTGAAAACAGGACAGACGGTGACGGCAAAGACGATCGTGATCGCTACCGGCGGACGGCCGAACCCGCATGCCGCACTTCCCGGTCACGAGCTTTGCATCTCCTCCAACGAAGCCTTTCATCTCGAAGAACTGCCAAAATCGATCGTGATTGCGGGCGGCGGCTATATCGCCGTCGAATTCGCCAATATCTTCCACGGCCTCGGCGTCGAGACGACGCTGATCTATCGCGGCGCCGAAATCCTGTCGCGCTTCGACGAGGACCTCCGGCGCGGGCTGCATGAGGCGATGGTCGCCAAGGGCATCCGCATTCTCTGCCACGACACGCTCCAGAAGGTCTCGAAGGGCGAAGACGGGCTTGTCGTGGAGACGCTGAAGAGCGGAACGCTCCATGCCGGCGTCGTGATGCTGGCGCTCGGGCGCGATCCGAACACTGAGGGCCTCGGCCTCGAGACGGCGGGCGTCGCCGTCGACGAGCGTGGCGCGATCATCGTCGACGATTATTCCCGCACCAATGTGGAAAATATCTACGCGCTCGGCGATGTCACCAACCGGGTACAGCTGACGCCGGTGGCGATCCACGAGGCGATGTGCTTCATCGAGACCGAGTATAAGAACAACCCGACCCGGCCGGATTACGAGCTGATCCCGACCGCCGTCTTCTCGCAGCCGGAGATCGGCACCGTCGGTCTCTCGGAAGAAGAGGCGGGCAGGCGCTACAGTGAGCTCGAAGTCTACCGTGCTCAGTTCCGGCCGCTGAAAGCGACCCTTTCGGGCCGGTCCGAACGGATGATCATGAAGCTGATCGTCGATGCTGCTAGCCGCAAGGTGGTCGGCGCCCATATCCTCGGCCATGATGCCGGCGAGATGGCGCAGCTGCTCGGCATCACGCTGAAGGCCGGCTGCACCAAGGACGATTTCGACCGGACGATGGCGTTGCACCCGACAGCAGCCGAAGAGCTCGTCACCATGTATGCGCCGAGCTATCGCATCCGCGACGGCAAGCGTATCTGAGTGATATTCTTCAGCTGGTGATGCGCGGCGAGCGGATGACCTTGAGGAAAAGCGCCTTCATCGCCTCGGCAATGCCGTCGGTCGGCGTCACCTCGAAGTAGAGGCCGGGCGAGGCGCATGCCTGCATCTTCGTCGGGATCTCGCTCTGGAAGGGTTTGATCCAGGTATTGTACCAGCTGTTCTTCGGCAGCGGCAGATAGGTGGTGTAGAGCACTGCGACCCTGATGCCCTTGTCCTTCAGCGGCTGGCAGAAAGAGGTATCGATCGGCTCCTGGCAGCGGTTGCCGGTGAGTTTCTTGGTGCAGCCCTTCGGCTTCTCGCTATCGCCGACGCCGTCCGAAACGAAAAACAGGATCTTCTGCGGAGTCGCGGACGTGCTGCCGTCGCCGGGGGTGGTGATGATGGTTTTCATCTGCGTCAGCGCGCTGTCGAAACTCGTCTGCTGATCGTTATTGTAGCCCTGATACGGAATGGTCATCAGATCGACGGCATCGGTATAGCTGCGCACCTTGTCGAGGTCGGTGGTCGGGTCGGAGATGGTGGTCAGCTTGGCATCCTCGGCCTTGGTGCCGAAGGTATAGACGCCCATGCGAAATTGGTTGTCGGAGGCGCGTGTTGTCTTGGCTGTCTGCGTCAGTTCCTTAGTCGCCTGGCGCACGACGTCGATGCGCATACTGACGCCGAGTTTCTTGGCAAGATTGTAATAATTGTTGTTGTTCTGGGTTTCATGGCAGGCAAATGCACAGCTGTCGCTGGTGTTTTTTTCCATCGTCGAGACGTCTGTCGCGGTGGCGCCGACGCCCATGGAGGGTGTGTTGTCGAGCAGGATGTAGAAATCCATGAAGGAGGCGGTCTGGTATTCGGCCGTCGCCGTGCCGGAGATGGAGATCGAATCCCGGCCGAGAACGCGCATGAAGGTGGTCGGCACGGTCGCGGTGAAGGAAACCTGCGAATTCAGCTTGTTGGCGGCCTTGGTGACGTCGATGCCGAGATCGACCGGAACATCGGACAGCTCTCCCGAGATCTGGGACATGAAGATGCTGCGGGCATCGGCCTTGCCGAGCGAGATCGTGCCATCGCCAGTCATGCTCATCGCGGCAGCGACCGCGCCGGATTTTTCGGAGATCGAACCGACGGCGGCAGCGTCAGCGGCGGCGTAAAGCTGCGTCCTCAGGCTCAGCGCATGGGCGAAATCCACTGCCATGCCCGCCGCGCCAACAAGCGGCACCAGCAGCAGCGCCGTCATGATGCCGAAATTGCCCGAGCGGTCCGATATAAAGCCGGGCGGAAGGATCGCCATTGCATGTCCCCGATGTTGAAACTCCTTCCGCTTCTACCTTCAAAGTATAAAATATGGGGAAATCGAAATGGTATATGCCGGTTTAACACCAGGATGGCGGTGACGCCGCCGGGGCGGAAGCTTCGGGCGATTGGCCTTTGCAAGCTTGATCTAAAAGTCTATAAGCCGCCGGATATCGAGATAGGGCATCCTGGTAAACGGATGTGAGAACAGGTGAGTGAGATGGCAGAGAATTGGACCCCGAGCAGCTGGCGGCAGAAACCGATCCTGCAGGTTCCCGAATATCCCGACGCAGCCGCTTTGGCGGCAACGGAAGCCACGCTTGCCAGCTATCCGCCACTCGTCTTCGCAGGCGAGGCGCGCCGCCTGAAGAAGCATCTCGCCAATGTCGCCGAAGGCAACGGCTTCCTCTTGCAGGGCGGTGATTGCGCCGAGAGCTTCGCCGAACACGGCGCCGACAACATCCGCGACTTCTTCCGCGCCTTCCTGCAGATGGCCGTGGTGCTGACTTTTGGCGCGCAGTTGCCGGTCGTCAAGGTTGGCCGCATCGCCGGCCAGTTCGCCAAGCCGCGTTCGTCGAACGTCGAGAAGCAGGGCGACGTAACGCTGCCGGCCTATCGCGGCGACATCATCAACGGCATCGAGTTCACCGAGGAGTCGCGCATTCCGAACCCGGAACGCCAGGCCATGGCCTACCGCCAGTCGGCCGCGACGCTGAACCTTCTGCGCGCCTTTGCGATGGGCGGTTACGCCAATCTCGAAAACGTGCATCAGTGGATGCTCGGCTTCGTCAAGGACAGCCCGCAGGGCGAGCGCTACCGCAAGCTTGCCGACCGCATCAGCGAAACCATGGATTTCATGAAGGCGATTGGGATCACTTCGGAAAACCATCCGAGCCTGCGCGAGACCGATTTCTTCACCAGCCACGAGGCACTGCTGCTCGGCTACGAGGAGGCGCTGACCCGCGTCGATTCCACCTCAGGCGACTGGTATGCCACGTCAGGCCACATGATCTGGATCGGCGACCGCACGCGCCAGGCCGACCATGCGCATGTCGAATATTGCCGCGGCATCAAGAACCCGATCGGCCTGAAATGCGGCCCGTCGCTGCAGGCTGACGATCTGCTTCAACTGATCGACATCCTGAACCCCGCCAACGAAGCCGGGCGCCTGACGCTGATCTGCCGCTTCGGTAATGAGAAGGTTGCCGAAAACCTGCCGCGCCTCATCCGCGCCGTCGAGCGCGAGGGCCGCAAGGTCGTCTGGTCCTGCGACCCGATGCATGGCAACACGATCACGCTCAACAACTACAAGACCCGTCCTTTCGAGCGGATCCTGTCGGAAGTCGAAAGCTTCTTCCAGATCCATCGCGCCGAAGGCACGCATCCCGGCGGCATCCATGTCGAAATGACCGGCAAGGATGTGACCGAGTGCACCGGCGGCGCCCGCGCCGTCACCGCCGAAGACCTGCAAGACCGCTACCACACCCATTGCGATCCGCGTCTCAACTCGGACCAGGCGCTCGAGCTCGCCTTCCTGCTCGCCGAGCGCATGAAGGGCGGCCGCGACGAAAAGCGCATGGTCGCCAACGGCTGAGACTGAGCCAAACAGATGATGAAAAGCCCGGTTCGCCCGGGCTTTTTGTTTATGGGCCCTACGTCATAAGCAGCTTCGGCATCCAACCCCTCATATGCTCGCCTGAACACTGTGCAGGTTGGCGTAGACGCCGCCTTGGGCCATCAGGTCGTCGTGCGTGCCCTGTTCGACGATGCCGTCGGCCGTCAGGACCAGGATGCGGTCGGCATGGCGGACGGTCGACAGGCGGTGGGCGATGACCAGTGTGGTCCTGCCGTTCGCCAGGGTCAGCAGCGCCTGCTGTACGGCCCGTTCGCTCTCGTTGTCGAGCGCGCTCGTCGCCTCGTCGAAGATCAGGATCTCCGGATCTTTCAGGAAGGCGCGGGCGATGGTGATGCGCTGGCGTTGGCCGCCCGAGAGCTTGACGCCGCGCTGGCCGATATCGGTGTCATAGCCATTGGGAAGAGCCATGATGAAGTCATGCGCATTGGCGGCGCGGGCGGCCGATTCCAACTCGGCATCGGTGGCGTCCGGTCTGCCGTAGCGCAGGTTTTGCGCCACGGTGCCGGCAAAGAGATAGACATCCTGCTGGACCACGCCGACGTGGCGCCGGAGCGAGGCAAGCGTGACATCGCGGATATCGGCGCCGTCGATGTGGATCGAGCCGGCGTCGATATCGTAGAAGCGCGGGATGAGCGCGCAGAGCGTGCTCTTGCCGACCCCGGACGGCCCGACCAGGGCGACGAACTCTCCGGGAGCAATGGTGAGGGAAAGCCGCTGCAGCACCCGCGGACCATCGGCCTCATAAGCGAAGGCGACGTCGGAAAAACGGATCTCGCCCCTTGGCGCCGGCATCGGACGGGCGGCCGGCCGGTCGGTAATATCGGGCGCGATCTCCAGGATTTCCATGGCCCTGACGAAGCCGGTATAGCCCTCCTGCCAGAGCCGCACGAAATTGGCGAGCCGCTGCACCGGATCGACCAGCACGCCGACGCAGAGCAGGAAGGTCAGCATGTCGGGCACCGTCAGTTCCGCCGCCAGGATACGCAAGGCCCCGACGATGATCACCAATATGGTGACAAGTTGGGCGAAGGTTTCGGTGCCGACCGAAAACCAGGCCTCGCTGCGGTAGCCTTCGGCGCGGCTTTGCAGGAAGCGGTGGTTCTGCTCGGCAAAACGCTCCCTTTCCAGCGCCTCGTTGGCGAAGGACTGCACGACGCGGATGCCCGCAAGGGCATCCTCGACACGCTCGTTGACGGCGGCGATCTGCCGCTTGCTGGCTTCGAGCGCGCGGTTCATGCACCGGTTGAAATAAAGGGCATAGGCCAAGGCCACGGGAGTGAGCAGCAGAATGAGGCCGGCGAGCGGCGGATCGATGAAGAATAGCACCAGCATGGCGCCGCCGAATTTCAGCACGGCGATGGAAAGATCCTCAGGGCCATGGTGAAAGAGCTCTCCCAGCCAGAGAGAGTCATTGGTGATGCGGCTCATCAGCTGCCCGGTACGCTGCCGGTCGTAGAAGCTGAAAGACAGCTTCTGGCAATGCTCGAAGAGTTCCTGCCGTACCGTCGCCTCGATGCGGGCGCCCATGACGTGGCCGCGATAGTCGACGAAGAAGATCGCGCCGATCTGGATCGCCAGAACGGCCAGCATGATGCCGCCCATCGCAAGAATCTCAGCAAAGGCCAGCGGCGCGTCCGATAGAGCCAGAAGGCGGCTCGTGACGATATTGGCGCAGAGCGGCAGGGCGATCGCCGTGCCGGCGACGAGGAACGCGCACAGTAAATCCGCCAGCAGCAAAGGCAGGTGTGGGTGGTAGTAGGAGAGGAACTTGCGCATGCGCGACCGACGCCGGCCGCGGTCGGCGGCATTCGAATGGTCGCGGAAGAAGTTCAGGAAAGGGTTATGGCGTCGCGAGTTTTTCCTCGCACGGGAGAACGGAATGTTCATGAAGCTGAATGTCCTTGTGGGGGATGTTTCCTTTCTGTTTGGACAGGGTCGCTCTCATGTCAGTCTCCCGAGGATCGGATGGATTGAGCCCCCAGTATCGCCGAGAACCGCGTCCGATACAACATGGTGACGGGAGGAGGTCGGTAGCTGTTGTCGTCAGGCAACAGATCTCAGGCGCAATTGTTGGCATAGAGAATGGGCGATGGCAGGTCTATTGCACCAGCACCGATTGCTGGCAGCGCACGTCGGTGACGCGGATGTCCGCCTCGCCGATCTTGATGCCGAGCAGGGTCAGGAGGTTGAAGAGTAGCTCGTCGAGCGGCTTAGCCAGTCCCGTCAGCGTATCGGCGACGGCGCCCTGTATCTGGGTTTTCGGCAGGCCGATGCCGAGGCCGAGGATTGAGACCTGAATGTCGGTCTCCTTCATCAGCGATCCGACGGCCGAGGTCAGCGTATCCTTGGTGGAGACGTTCTTGACGGTCTTTGCGGCGATGTCGGCCGGCTGGAAGGTCACCTTGCTCTTGCTGAGATTGGTGAGGTTGATATGCGCCATGCCGGTGACGGTGAGCAGCGGCGCGTCGATCAGCGTGGCGCGGGTGACGCGCGGCGGGCTGTCGAAATTGACGAAAGCTTTGGTGTCGACCTCACCGAGCGACAGTTCCGCCACACCGGGAACGACATCGACGCCGACGCTGGCATTCGTGACGCCGCCGCCGAGACAGGAGATGCTCGCAAGCCTGGCCTCGGCATGGGCGACCTCGAGATAGAGAGGCACGTGCAGCTTCAGCCCGGCGAGGGAATTGGCGCCGAGCAGCGATATGTCGAGTGCCAGCCGCACCTGTGCGGTGCGGACGGTCGCGCCTGTGGCGCCGATCCCGTTCGAGGCGGCCCCCTTCGGCATTTCGCCGATCGCAAGCGTCAACTTGACCGTGGCAAGTCCCGGTACAGAGCCGCCGAGATTGGCGGCGACCTCCTTTTCCTGGTTTGCCGCCAAGGCTGCGGCCGAGACGATATCCATCACGCTCGCCTCGGCCGCCAGATGGGAACCGCTACCGATGACGCGCTCGTCGGTCGTGCCGAGATCAAAGAGATCCTCGAGTTTGATCTTGATCTGTGTCGTGCCGAGCGCCTTCTCGATCGCTTCCAACGCCCTGGTGACGGTGGGTGTGAGACCATCCGTCTTGCCGAGCGTCTTCAAGAGTCTGGGATAGGAGATGTCGGTCGCCAGCAGGTCGTCATAAGTGCCGGCGGTAAGCTTGAGATCGGTCGCCAGCATGTCGAGGAAGGGGAGCAGCTTGATATCGGCGGAGGCGAGCGCTTCGTAATCGACGGCTTTCAGCGAGATGTTGGTGCCGAGCAGGCCGCCGAGCAGCGCGTTCAGCACGCCGCCATTGAGGCTCGCAAGCCGTGAGCCGATCGAGAAAGCAGCAAGCTTGGAGGCCGAGGCGGTGCCGACAGCTCTGAGATCGGGGGCGTTGGTGAACGTCATGGCGAAGGCCAGCTCGGCCTTCTGGGTGATGCCGACCTTGACGGCATCATAGGGCTGCGCACCGGCGGCGAACCGGCTGCTGAGCGGCACCGAGGCATCGGCAAGATAGGTGCCGGGGGAGAAATCGGCGACGGCGTCGAACTGCTTGAGATCTGATGTCAGCGGCAGGAAGCCCTTCTTCGTGACATATCCCGTGCCGTTGCGGACGGCGATGTTCAGTCCGTTCTCATCGAAATTGGTGACCAGATTTTCGGCGGCGTGGTTGATATCGGCGGCGGCAACGATGGCGCCGATGTCGCTCAATTGCTGGAGGCGGCGTTGCTGCAGCGTCATCATGCCGTAATCGACGCCGAGGCCTAACGAATAGAGGATGAGAGGAGCGCAGAGCGCCGCCATGATGGCGATATTGCCCGATGTATCGGCAGCCATGTGCGCCAGCCGGATTTTGAGTGGGCGCATCTCAGAGCCCTCCCATCCGGATGGTGGCAAAGCGCCGGATCATGTGGTCGGGCAGGGGGAATGTGTAGAGGTTCCAGATCGGCAGTTCGTTGGCGTCGTATTCTGCCGTCACGGTGAACCGGTTGGCATTGTCGGGATCCGTATTGACGGTGACGTGCAGCTTGCTTCTCTCGATCAGCGGATGGTCGATTGTGGACCGGCTGACGAAATCGTCGACCAGTTGCGAGCGCTCCTGGCTGTTCACCCCGGCAACGGCGGTGCGCGCCGCATCGGCGGTCAGCTGCTGCACCGCATGGGCGGCGCTGAGATAGATGCCGTAGGCGATCATCGTCAGGACTGCCATGAGGAAGAGCGGTGCGATGATGGCGAATTCGATTGCGGACGTACCACGCCGATTCAAAGCAAGCGCCGGAAACTATTCATTTTTCACCTCGCAGACTGATGGTGCTGGAGATCGACCAGTGGTTGCATCGTAAATCGCAAGGTCTTAAGTTTGAATTATCTAATAAACGTACTGGCTGTAGTGGTATTTAATAAAAAGATGAGTTTTACTTGATTTTTTCCGTGCTATGCCAGAACTATGTAAGTTAATCCAACTATTGGGAATTTCTCTGCTGATATGTGTGGTACACGTAAAGGGAAATGGTGACTCCCATTTTCCGCCGCTGCGATGGGCGCAAGATCTGTGGTCTTCAAGATTCCTGATGGTTTTGTTCAGGGAAATGGATTTGACCACGGTGGCGATCGGCGGCAACGTTCTGCCTGAACGATGAGAGGGCGGTCATGACGGAACGGCATACAGGCGGCTGCCTTTGCGGTGCGGTGCGATTTTCAATCTCGGCAAGGCCCGGACCTGTCGTCGGCTGCCACTGCTCGCAATGCCGCCGGCAGACGGGGTTCTACTACGCTGCGGTCAACGTGCCGCGCGCGACCCTTTCGATCGAGGGCGATGGGGCCATCCGCTGGTATCGGTCGAGCGAAGAGGCACAGCGCGGCTTCTGCTCCAATTGCGGCTCGGCGTTGTTCTGGCAAGGCGACCAATCGGCGGAAATTTCGGTCATGGCGGGGACCTTCGACGAACCGAGCGGCCTTGCCTTCGGCCATCACATCTACTGCGGCGACAAGGGCGATTTCTACGAGATATCAGATGGCCTGCCGCAATATGACAGGAATCCCCCGTGATTGACAAAGGTCGATCGCCGAGGCTAGGTTTGTCCTGCTGCGTAGGGCGCTTCGTCGAATTTCGAAAGGGCAATGCCCGCCTACACTGTATCAACAGTTGCGCCCATGCCGAATCTCGAAAACCTCAAAAAGCAAGCCAAGCAGTATTTGCGATGGCACCGCGAAGGATACTATCCTGTTGCAGCCGAGATCAGAGCTGCGTTGCCGCGCTTCCGTCATCTCGATGACAGGCAGGTGCTGGAGGCGCGCTTCAAGCTCAGCGACGCGCAGGACCTGATCGCACGTCAAATGGGTTTCGAGGGATGGCAGGCGCTCAAGACAGGAGCCGCAGCCATGACAGATCCGAAAAACCAGCCCGCACAACAAGCGATCCTGAGTTCGCTATCGGCGCAGTTGTTCGTCACCGATATCAAGGCGTCGTGCGAATTCTTCACCGGCAAGCTCGGCTTCAGGGTCGATTTCGTCTATGGCGACCCGCCGTTTTACGGGCAGGTCATTCGCGACAATGCGCAAATCGCTCTGAGGCTGGTATGCGAGCCCGTGTTCGTCGGTGATATCAGGCAACGGGAACATCTGCTTTCAGCCTCGATCGCCGTCGATACATCAGACGAGATCAAGCGCCTGTTCCTGGATTTCCAGGCCGCAGGGGTGTCCTTCCATCAGACCCTCAGGAAGGAGCCGTGGGGCGCCAGAACCTTCATCGTGCTGGATCCGGACGGAAATCTCATCCTGTTTGCCGGCCCGGGCGGCTGATCGTCGCGCTATAAGCGCTGCCTCAGCTTCTGGCGGAAAGTTCGGCGGTGAGACGGGCGAAGTCCTCGCGCAGCGCCGTCAATTCGGTCAGCACCCGCATGTCGATCTTCTGGTGCAGGGAGAGCACTTCGAGTTCGGCCTTGAGATTGACCTCGTAATCCTTGGCGGCCTCGAAGCGGTCGCGTTCGGCCTGGCGGTTCTGCGACATCATGATGATCGGCGCCTGGATGGCGGCGAGCATCGACAGGATCAGGTTGAGGAAGACGAAGGGATAGGGGTCGAAGGCCTCGCTCATCAGGATGATGGTGTTGATGATAGTCCAGACGACGAGGAAGGCAAGGAAGGCGAGGATGAAGGACCAGGAGCCGCCGACGCGGGCGATGCCGTCGGCGACGCGCTCGCCGAAGGAGGATTCGGCCGATAGGACGGCGTTGACGTCGGTCGAGATGACCTTGCGCGCGTGCGCTTTCGCCAGCACGCGCCTTTCGATGTCGCCGAGCTCGTCGGCGGGCTTGTCGAAATGATGGTGCAAGAAGTCCGAAAGATTAGACATGGCCTGTTTCCGATACCCGTTATCGATGCGGTCGCTTTCGGCGCCAGTATTCCGCTCCGAAGGTAAATTGCAATGCGTATCGGCGCCGCGGGGCTATCGGCGATTCGTTCATAAAAATTTCGTCACTGCCGGACGCCGCATTCGGCGCGAACGTGTTGCGGTCGCGGAACGTGCAGGCTAAATAAATGACATGACACAGGAAACCGCCCTTTCTGATATCTTCCGCATCGCGGTCGGCCAACTCAACCCAACGGTCGGCGATGTTGCCGGCAATCTTGCCAAGGCGCGCGAGGCGCGCGCTGATGCTGCCCGGGAGGGCGCGCATCTGCTTGTCCTGACCGAGCTTTTCATCTCCGGTTACCCGCCTGAAGATCTGGTGCTGAAACCCGCCTTCATCCGCGCCTGCTGGAAAGCCGTGGAGAGCCTGGCCGCCGACACGGCCGATGGCGGGCCGGGCGTCGTCATCGGTTTTCCCCGGCAGGACGAGATCGGGCGCTACAATTCCGTCGCCGTGCTCGACGGCGGCAAGGTGATTGCGGTGCGCGACAAGATCGACCTGCCGAATTACGGCGAGTTCGACGAGAAGCGCGTCTTCGACCAGGGCGCCATGCCGGGGCCGGTGAATTTCCGCGGCGTGCGCATCGGCATTCCGATCTGCGAGGATATCTGGGGCGATCTCGGTGTCTGCGAGACGCTGGCTGAAAGCGGGGCCGAAATCCTGCTATCGCCGAACGGTTCGCCCTACTATCGCGGCAAGGTCGATATCCGCCATCAGGTGGTGCTGAAGCAGGTGATCGAGACCGGCCTGCCGCTGATCTATGCCGCCCAGCTCGGCGGCCAGGACGAACTCGTCTTCGACGGCGCGAGCTTCGGCTTCAATGCCGACAAGTCGCTGGCCTTCCAGATGAGCCAGTTCGAGACCGCGCTTGCGGTGACGACGTGGAAGCGCGGCGAGGGCGGCTGGCGCTGCGCCGAAGGGCCGATGGCGCATATCCCCGAGCGCGAGGAGGCCGATTACCGCGCCTGCCTGCTCGGCTTCCGCGACTACGTCAACAAGAACGGTTTCAAGACAGTCGTGCTCGGCCTTTCCGGCGGCATCGACTCGGCGATCTGCGCGGCGATTGCTGTGGATGCGCTGGGTGAAGAGCGGGTGCGCACCGTTATGCTGCCCTACCGCTATACCTCCGAGGATTCGCTGAAGGATGCTGCCGATTGCGCAAGAGCGCTCGGCTGCCGCTACGACATCGTGCCGATCGAGCAGCCGGTGACGGGCTTCAGCAATGCGCTCTCCAGCCTTTTCGAGGGCACGGACAGCGGTATCACCGAGGAGAACCTGCAGAGCCGGGCGCGCGGCGTCATCCTGATGGCGATCTCCAACAAGTTCGGCTCGATGGTGGTGACGACGGGCAACAAGTCGGAAATGTCGGTCGGCTACGCCACGCTCTACGGCGACATGAACGGCGGGTTCAACCCAATCAAGGACCTCTACAAGATGCAGGTGTATGCGCTTTCCCGCTGGCGCAACGAAAACGTGCCGCCGGATGCGCTCGGACCCTCCGGCGAGGTGATCCCACAGAATATCATCGACAAGGCGCCGTCCGCGGAGCTTCGTCCCGACCAGAAGGACCAGGATTCGCTGCCGCCCTATCCCGTTCTCGACGACATCCTCGAATGCCTGGTCGAGAAGGAGATGGCGGTCGAGGAGATCGTCGCGCGCGGCCATGACGTCGCGACCGTCCACCGGGTCGAGCACCTGCTCTATCTCGCCGAATACAAGCGCCGGCAATCGGCGCCGGGTGTAAAGATCACCAAGAAGAATTTCGGCCGCGACCGGCGCTATCCCATCACCAACCGTTTCAGGGATCGCTGACCGCATCAATTCAAAGTGCAACAGCGTCCTTTACGCGTCTGAAAGGACGTGTGGCACTGTAGGATTTTCGGGAGGAAACATGCGCAGCTCGGTTGAGATCTACAATGTCAGGACGGGCAGGGCTCGCGAAGTCTGGCAGACGGACAAGTTGGTGGAAGCGCCGAATTTCTCGCCCGACGGTTCCTACCTGCTGATGAACGGCGACGGGCTGCTCTTTCGGCTGCCGCTTAACGGTGGCGAGGTGGTCCAGGTCGATACCGGCTTTGCCGTCAACTGCAACAACGACCACGGTATTTCGCCTGACGGCACCGAGATCGTCATCTCCGACAAGACCGAATTCGGCAAGTCGGCGATCTATATCCTGCCGATCGAGGGCGGCACGCCGCGGCTCATCACACAAAACCTGCCGTCCTACTGGCACGGCTGGTCGCCGGATGGCCGCCAGCTTGCCTATTGCGGCATCCGCGACGACGTCTTCGACATCTATACCATCTCCGTCGATGGCGGCGAGGAGACACGGCTGACGCATGGCGAGGGCCGCAATGACGGGCCCGACTGGTCCGCCGACGGGCAATGGATCTATTTCAACTCCAGCCGCACGGGGCTGATGCAGATCTGGCGCATCCACCCCGACGGCACGGGTCTCCAGCAGGTGACATCCGACGATCACGGCAACTGGTTCGCCCATCCGTCACCCAAAAACGATAAGGTGCTGATCCTCTCCTACGACCCCACCGTCTTCGACCACCCGCGCGACCTCGACGTGCGACTGCGGCTGATGGATATGGACGGCGGCAATCTGAAGACCGTGTTCGAGCTCTTCGGCGGGCAGGGCACGATCAACGTGCCCTGCTGGTCACCAGATGGTGACGAGTTTGCCTATGTTAGGTACTTCCCGGCGGCTTAGCGCGTCCGCCGCCGCTCGCGCGCGGACGCTGCCAGGTCCTCCAGCACGGCGACCGACATCTCCCAATCGATGCAGCCGTCGGTGATGGACTGGCCGTAGACCAGCGGCTTACCGGGAACGAGGTCCTGGCGGCCGGCGACGAGGTTGCTTTCGATCATCATGCCCTTGATATCGCTGTTTCCGCCAGCGACCTGCGCGGCGACGGATTTGACGACGATCGGCTGGTTCATCGGGTCCTTGCCGCTGTTGGCATGGCTGGCGTCGACGAGAATGCGCGGGGCAACACTGAGCTTGACGGCTTCGCCTGTGACGGCCTCGACGTCGGCTGCCTCATAGTTCGGCCGCTTGCCGCCGCGCAGTATAATGTGGCAGTCCTCATTGCCTGTCGTCGAGGCGATGGCCGCCTGTCCGTCCTTCGTCACCGCCGGGAAGTGATGCGGCTGTGAGGCGGCAAGGATCGCGTCGAGCGCCACGCGGACGCCGCCATCGGTGCCATTCTTGAAGCCGATCGGGCAGGAGAGGCCGGAGGCGAGCTGGCGATGGATCTGGCTTTCGGTCGTGCGCGCGCCAATCGCGCCCCAACTGACGAGGTCGGCGATGTATTGCGGCGTGATCGTGTCGAGGAATTCGACGCCGGCGGGAAGGCCCATGGCATTGATATCGAGCAGCAGGCGTCTGGCGATGCGCAAGCCTTCCTCGATGCGGTAGCTGCCGTCGAGATGCGGGTCGTTCATCAGGCCCTTCCAGCCGACGGTGGTGCGCGGCTTTTCGAAATAGACGCGCATGACGATTTCGAGATCGCCGGCAAGGCGCTGCCGCTGCTCCGCAAGCCGCGCGGCATAGTCCCTGGCGGCAACGGGATCATGTATGGAGCAGGGGCCGATGACGACGATCAGGCGATCGTCTTCGCCCCGGAGAATTTGGTGGATCGCATCGCGGTTGCTGGTCACGGTCTTGCTGACATCAGCATTGCGGGGAATTTCCGCGATGATATCGGCGGGCTTGGTCAGCGGGGTGATCTCGAGAATACGCAGATCATCAATGGTGTCGGACACGGGTATGCTCCTGTTTGGTCATACCTGCGCGGAACAAAAAAGCCGCCAGGTAGACTAGCGGCTGTTCGGGTTGTCGTCGCGTCGAATTCAGTTACGCATGGACCCGCGTCCGCTGTGAGGAGCGGTACCAATAAAATCGCGAGGCGTAGATAGAAGTGATCGACATGGTGCGTATGTAGTGTCACTGCCACGCGTTGTCACGCAGAATTTTCTGCCTGAAGATATCGCCCGAAACCACACGTGCTTCCGGGCGATATTTGCTCTGCTTCAATGAGCTGACGCAGTTCCCGAGATCACAGGGCGTCGACGTTTACGCCGATGGTGATGGCGCCGATCGGGGTGCCTTTGTCGTCTGAAATCGTGACGCTGGCCTGCGATTGCAGCGTCTGGGTCGATTCGTCTTTTTCGATCTCATCGACGAAGACGGCGTCCTTGCCGGCGCCGAAGGACTTCTGGAACTTGGCTTCGTCGCCCTGCCAGTAGTCTGACGTGACATCGCTTTGGCCGACATTCAGGCCCTTTGCATCCATGACGAAGATCTCGGTGATCTTGCCGCCGGACGCAGTCTTCTTTTCCTGAAGGAATTTAGACAGCGCATTACCCAGCACGCCGTCGATCATCGAATGGTCGGAACCATCGACCTCTGCACGCCATTTCTTGTCGAGCGCGTCGATATCACCAGCGCTCAGATTGGCGTTGGTGGCGTCCTGCGCCTTGAGGGCGTCGATGATGGCAGGGTCGCTCAGCCAGGGCTTGATATCGCTCTTCACATAGTCGGCGATCGGGGCAAGCTGGGCAGCATCCTGCGCCATGGAAACGCCCATGGGGAGAGCTGAAGCGGCGCAGGTTAAAAGCAATGCGGACATAATTTTCTTCATAACTGTTCCCTTCTGATGATCAGTTGTTGAGGAATGAGGCTTGAATGAAGATGACGTCAGAATTCTTCCCAGGCGCCGGGAGAAGCGGCGACGGCGGCACTTCCGGCATGCCGCTGCGCAACGACTCTCTGCTCCTGGCGAGGCTGACGAACGGGTTGAGCGGGTTTGGGCTCGCTGGCGGTAGAGGCACCGACAGTGAACCCGGCGGCCGAATTCTGCAGCAGGCGCCCCTGCGTCAGCAGTTCTTGGCAGGCCGCATTCGTTTCCTCGACCATTGCGGCATTCTGCTGGGTCGCCTGATCCATCTGGTTGATCGCGCCGTTGATTTCCTGCAGGCCCGTCGCCTGTTCGCGGTAGGACTGAACGATGGAGGCGATGCTGTCGCTGATGCGGTTGACCTGCTCTTCGATCTTCAGCAGGGCGTCGCCGGTTTGGTTGACCAGCCCGACGCCGGCAGCAACCTCTTGCCCCGACACGTTGATCAGGTTCTTGATTTCCTTCGCCGCAGTTGCGGAGCGCTGGGCGAGTTCACGCACTTCCTGCGCAACGACCGCAAAACCCTTGCCGGCCTCGCCGGCACGCGCGGCCTCGACGCCGGCATTGAGCGCCAGCAGGTTGGTCTGGAAGGCGATTTCGTCGATCACGCCGATGATGCGGCCGATCTGGCTGGATGAGGTCTGGATCCGGTCCATCGCGCCGATCGCGTCACGCACTACGGTCGCGGAGACATGAGCGCTGCGCTTGGTTTCCTCAACCAGTTGCCCGGCATTCTCGGCCCGTTGAGACGATGTTCTGACCGTCGTCGTCACTTCATCGAGGGCTGCGGCGGTCTGCTCCAAGGCCGCGGCCTGCTGTTCGGTCCGCCTGGCGAGCTGATCGGCGGAGGAGGCAAGCTCGCTCGACCCGCTTTCGACCGCGACCGAGGCGGTCTTGATCTCCGTCAGCGCGGCTGCGACCGCTTCGACCATGCGGTTGAAATCCTGCCGCAGCTTGTCGAATTCGGGGCCGAGATCTGCGAGACTGATAGAGAAATCGCCTGCCGCAAGCCGTTCCAATGCATTCGCAAGCGTGTTCATGACCAGCCGCTGCGTGTTGCTGGCCTCTTCCGTTAGCGATGCGTTGCGTGCCCGTTCGGCGTCGAGCGAGGCGCTCTGTTCGGCTGCGGCCTGTTCTCTTTCGATCTTCGCAATCGCCTCTTCGCGGAAAACTTCCAAAGCCCGCGCCAGGAAGCCGATTTCATCACCATTTTCGCGGTAGGTGACGGGAGAGGCGAGATCGCCTTTCTGCAAGGCGCTGATCCTGCCGCTGAGGATCCTGAGGGGGCGGCCAACGAGGCTGCGCATGGCGAGAAGAAATGCGACGACGGCCAAGGCTGTTATCGCCGACTGCGTGAGCAGCGAAATGACGACCTTCTGACGAACTTCGGAAGCGATTTTTTCGACAGACCAATTCGTGAGGACGTAACCGGTGGCCTTGCCCGACTTATCCAGCGGAAGCGGCGCGATGATCGTGACCACGCCTGTCGATACGCCGTCGTCGATTGTCGTTTTTTCCGGCTTGGCACCGAGGCGCTTCTTCAAATCGTCGGCAGAAGGCAAACCGCTGACGCCGTCGCGCGTCCACGTATCGACGGCCGCGAGGTCCGCATTGAATGCGGCGAACTGGACAAGGTCGAGCGAGGGATCATCCCGGTAGAGCGAATAAGCCTCGCGAACGGCGTTCGCCTTGCCCCATTTGACGCCGCCTGCGGCCAGGGATGCAAACTGCTCGGCATCCTTGGCCCAGTTCGCCTTGGCGCCATCGACCAATGCCCGGGTTTCGTACATCCAGCTATAGGCCGCGAAGGCGGAGATGCCGCAGAGATTGACGGTGACGATGATCGCTGCCAGCTTTGCCGTCAGGGGCATCGTTTTGAGAAATTCGAACATGCCGTGGGGCCTCGAATGCAAACGCGGTCGGCTAGTCCCCGACCGGCATATCAATACGGGCATCCACGCCGGCGATCGCAGCGCGAGCACTCATGCCCACGTCCTCCTTGCGACCCAAAACGCGCAATCTTAGTCTGTATTTTTTGTGTGAAGAAATGATAAATTGAAATGGACATCGGCGCGTCCGGCTGCTGTTTCCGGATTGCCGGGCCTCGATCGCCGCGGCGCTCCCCATCGCAACCGCCTTCCAGGAATAAAAGACTAAGAGCCGCGTTCCGCCATCGCCTCTTCGGGCTCGGCCTGGCGGTGCCTGCGGCGGCGTGTCGTCAGTTCCGCGCCGGTATCGCGGGGCAGGCGCAGGAAGGTGATGCAGGCAAGCGCCGAAATCGATGTCGCAGGCAGCTTGCCGCTGAGCCGGTTTCCTGAAATAGATGCATCGTCAGGTGCCCGCCGTCGCGGCGGGAGAATCGGGAATCCGGTGCAAGACCGGAACGTGCCCAACGCTGTAAGGCCGACGCCTGCCGCTCATCATGCCACTGGCTTTTTGCCGGGAAGGCTTGCGGCAGGGGGATGACGCCAAGTCAGAAGACCGGCCTGACAAGATAGACCCAACCCGCGCGGACGGCGGGCGGTTGCGTTGTTTGGGATTTGACGATGCGACCCTTTGATGAGGATGCCCTTTCGGCGGCATCCGGCTTTTCCTTGGCCGAACGCGAGGCCGTTTATCACGCGATCATGACGCGGCGTGACGTTCGCAGCCAGTTTCTGCCCGACCCCTTGCCCGATGACGTTGTGGAGCGACTGCTGACCGCCGCTCATCACGCACCATCCGTCGGCTTCATGCAGCCGTGGAATTTCATCCTGGTCAAAAGTGCGGAGGTGAGGACGCGGGTGCGGGATGCCTTTGCCAGGGCCAACGAGGAGGCGGCGTTGATGTTCGAAGGCGAACGGCGGCAGGCCTACCGTTCGCTCAAGCTCGAAGGCATCGTCGAGGCGCCGCTCGGCATCTGCGTGACCTGCGATCCGACACGCAGCGGCAGCGTGGTGCTGGGGCGCACGCACAATCCCAGAATGGACGCTTATTCCACGGTCTGCGCCATCCAGAATCTCTGGCTTGCGGCGCGGGCGGAGGGTGTCGGAATTGGTTGGGTCAGCATCTTTCGCGAAGGCGACCTGAAGACCATTCTCGGCATACCCCAT
The DNA here is from genome assembly GCF_003938655.1 of Rhizobium pisi. GTDB lineage: Bacteria > Pseudomonadota > Alphaproteobacteria > Rhizobiales > Rhizobiaceae > Rhizobium > Rhizobium pisi. The sequence continues at coordinate 212,816 of NZ_RJJT01000009.1, read as the reverse complement.
CATGTCGAGGTGGTCGCCTGGCTCTGCGCCGGCTTTGTCGACCGGCTCTATGACGAGCCGGAACTCTCGGTCAAGGGCTGGCGGCAACGGCTGCCGCTTGAAGAACTCGTCTTCCACGATGGCTGGGGACGGAGCGAGCGCTGAACTGCGTCAAGCTGAACCGGATTCAGACGATCACTGCTGCTGCGGCTGCGGGCCGGGCGTTGCCGGATTGGCAAGATCGATCGAGCCCTGGTCACCGGCGAGGAATTGCGGGCCGACCTGGCGGACCTTGTTCTGGGTGGGATCGTAGGGACGCTCCGGGACGGATGGCTGCGGCACGGCTGCTGCCGCTGCATCTTTTACCGGCGGATTGGTGTGGAGAGTGGTGATCGAGCCCTGTTGCGGCGGTTGGCTCAGGGCCTGCTTGCCGCGCATCTCATTGTAATAGGCGGTGAGATTGCAGGCGCATGCGTTCTTTTCACCGGGCGCGCGGCTCTTGTAGGCGAAGGCGTTCTTCATCGCGCTGTAGGGCGTGCCCGTCGCGACAGAGATCATGTTCGAGGCTTCGGTGCTCGTCACGTCGCGATAGAAGAGCTGGGTCTCGATGCCGGGGCACATCTTGGCGCAGGTCTGGGCATCGCGGCCGAAATCGACCGAGGTGGCATTCGAGCTGATCGGAAAGAAGCCGCCGTCGCAGCTGCGCACGCAGATGGTGCTGACGGGCGAGAGCATATCGGCCCGCGGCAGGCCGTAGCGCGGGTCAACCTCTTCACCGCCGCCGAGCGGGATGAAGGTATCGGTGCGCATCGCCTGTTCCTCGATGCTCGGGGCGGGATCGTTGGCGCTGCGCTCGGACGGGGCATAAAAATTGTCGCTGTTGCAGCCGTTGCGCTCGAGGGCGGCGGTCAGTTCGCGGCGCGCATTGTTGCTGTCATCGGTCTGGTTGCGCAGCTCGTCACGGCGATCCTGGAGATAGCGGATATTGTCGATCATCCGGGCTTCGGCCTGCGAGAGCTCGGCGCAATAATCAGCATTTTCTCCGCCGATCACGACCATGCTGCCCGAGGTGCAGTCGAAACTGCGCATATCGTTGCGAACCTTGCGCAGTTCGAGGTTCTGCTCGGCCATGGCGTTGGCATATTGGCGCGCTTCCGGCCCGTTATTGTTGCCGATCGATCGCGGCAGATCGGCCAGACGGCCGCGCAGGTCGTTGCAGATGGCGCTCGTCTGCGCGGCGGCTGGTGCTGCCAGCGCAAGAAGGAGCGCGAGAGACAGGTTTCGGCGTTTCACGGCGTCGTCCCGGAATGAGAAATAATCAATCGGTCAAAGGTGCCGTCCATCCGCCACACGTTTTCTCTTAGCGTATTTCTCTTAAGAAGCTGGGATAAATTCCTAGCGCATTTTCGCAATTTTATCCAGCAGATACGGCAATCTTCCTTTGGGGAAGGTCTGGGGTAGCTTTGCGCTGGAAGCGGTCACAGCAACCGTCAATGGCAGTTCCCTTCTTCATCCGAATTGTTATTCTCACCGCTCGCTCCTGCGGGAAATTGGCTTTCACTGGGGATAGAACACAATGCGCTATATGCTCATGCTGCATGCCGACGAAGCTGCCGGGAAGGCCATAGCACCTGAAGACATGGCACGCTTCCTCGGCCAGATGTATGCCTATCAACAGGCGCTGGAGAAAGCGGCAGCATTCGTCTCCAGCAACGCGCTCGTCAGTTCCTCCGAGGCGAGTATCGTTCGCGTTCAAGGAAATGAGGTCAGTGTTCTGGACGGCCCTTATGCCGATGTTCGCGAACAGTTCGGCGGTTACTTCATCATTGACGTCGCCGATATTGATGAAGCCAACAAATGGGCGGCACGCTGTCCTGCCGCGACCTGGGGGACGGTCGAGGTTCGTCGTATCAGGGATGCGTCGGAATATGCAGGATGACGGATTCGGGTTCCACCCTTGCCCGATCCGTTGCAGAGCGGGTGGCACGCGAGAGCTATGGCCGCCTCGTTGCCTATCTTGGCGGGCGCTTGGGTGACCTCGCGTCTGCCGAGGATGCGCTCGCGGCGGCTTTCCTCGCGGCTCTGGAGAAATGGCCTGTCGATGGCGTGCCTGACAACCCCGATGCCTGGCTGCTGACCATCGCGCGCAGGCGCAGGCTCGACGACTGGCGCAAGGACAAAGTCAGGGCGAGGAGCGCCGATCATCTCGCTCTCATCACCGAGGAACTATCAGCGGCGGCGGAACGGGCTGAAGAAATCGCGGACAGGCGACTGGCGCTCATGTTTGCCTGCGCACATCCCGACATCGATGTCTCGGTACGAACGCCGCTGATCCTTCAGACCGTGCTGGGCCTGACTGCGTCAGATATCGCCGCGCGGTTTCTCGTCTCTCCGAAAGCCATGGGGCAGAGGCTCGTGAGAGCCAAGGCGAGGATTAAGGATGAGAAAATTCCGTTCGTCGTGCCGGAAAAAGAGGAACTGTCGAACCGCTTGCCGCCGGTGCTCGCCACCATCTACGCCGCCTATACGAATGGGTGGATGGACATTGACGGGGCGGAAACGCTTGGACAAGAGGCAATCTGGCTTGCACGCGTGGTCGTATCCCTGCTTCCGCAAGAGCCTGAACCGAAAGGTCTTCTCGCGCTGATGCTTTATGCGGAGGCGCGGCGATCATCCCGCAGGGCCTCTGATGGTGCATTTGTGCCGCTGGACAGCCAGGATGTCGGACTTTGGGATCATGAGCAATTGCGCCTCGCAGAAGGTCTCTTGCGAGAGGCAAGCGCAAACGGGCCGACTGGCCGCTACCAGATCGAGGCGGCCATCCAATCTGCCCATGTCGCGCGCCGTTTGAGCGGCATCGCAAACTGGCAAGCTGTGGTTTCCCTCTATGACGTGCTGGGCAGGATTGCTCCGTCGCCCGTGGTGACACTCAATCGGTCCGTGGCGCTCATGCGGATAGGCCAGGCAGATGCGGCTCTTGGCGACATATATGCGCTTGCCGGCGATCCGAGGATGGCTGACTATCTGCCCTATTGGACGGCCCGCGCGCGGATTTGCGCCGATCTAGAGAACCATGTCGAGGCGGCAGAGGCTTTCACGGTCGCCATCGGATTGTGTTGGTCGGAGGCGGAACGACGCCACCTCGAAGAACAGCGCTCAAAAGTTTTATGTTGACCACGAAGTTTTCTCACGGCGCCTGTCGAAATCGAGAACTCCTGCACGACATCCGTCTGTCCAACCAAGGAGTACGACATGACCAACACTTCAATAGCTGTACAGAGCATCTTCGCTTCCGCCACCGTTTCCAACTTTGACGAGGCCCTCGTCTGGTACGAAAAGCTCATGGGACGCCCCGCAGATGACAAGCCGATACCGGGCATGGCCCAGTGGCGTAAAATGGGCGGGGCCGGCCTGCAGGTCTGGAAGGATGACAAACGCGCCGGCAACGGGATGATAACGATCGTCGTCCCCGAGCTCGAGGCCGAGCGCGAAAGGCTTTCGCGCCTGGGCTTGCAACTCGTCAACAGAGTGGAAGGCGACTTTGGGGTCGTGGCTCAGATATTTGATGCGGAGGGCAACCGGATCAACCTGGCTGAGCCTCCCAAGGGATCTGTGAAGAACTGATTTCGCAGTCGCCGCTTCCAGACAATTAAGTCTTCGGCCCAGAGCAATGGCTGCTTTGGGCCGAAAGCAAAGGCTGGTGATGATTGAATAGCAAGAAGTGGCTGGCGCGGATCGCCCTGGCCGGCGCGGCGGCGAGCGAAGGCGAAAAGGGCGGAGAATGACAAGCATTTCCAACGAGCTTCACCTCCCTGCGACGATATTCGGCATACCGGCAGCCCAACACGGTCTCCATATCTTCGTGGACGGTTGTTATGATCCCGGTTCCGGGCACGGGGGCTGGGCTTTTGTTGCTTATCGCGATGTCGCGGAAATCGCCTCCGGCTTCGGTGGCGTCGGAGACTCCGCCAACAATTCGATGGAATTGGCCGCCGTCCTCAAGGCCGCAATATGGATCAACAGCGAGGCGACGGACGAAGCCGCGACCATCTGGTCGGATTCCATCTACGCCGTCACAGGCTGCAACATCAGGCGACATATCTGGAAGAACAATGGCTGGAAGAAAAGCAATCCGAACGGGAATGCTCGAAGCCGAAAATGCTGAACTCTGGAAAGCGGTCGATCTTCAGCTATCCCAGAATCCGTTGGTGACTATCGCCTGGTGCAAGGGCCATTCCGGCATATCAGGCAACGAACGCGCGGATGAGCTTGCGGATAGAGGACGTCTGTCGTTAGGGGGCGGATGACTTGGCGTATCCTCGACCTCTGCCGAGGATCTGCTGCAGCTAACGCCGATGCTCGGGACAAGCCCGAGCATCGCGAACGAGATTGGCAGCCTGAGCTTCCTTACGCCGGCTGCGATGCCTCGACGACTGCCAATGCCGCCATGTTGACGACGCCGCGGGAGGTGACCGAGGGGGCGAGGATGTGGGCGGGCATGGCGGCACCGAGCAGGATCGGGCCGACATGCAGGCCGTCCGTCATCGACTTGACCACGCCGAGCGTGATGTTGGCGGCGTCGAGGTTCGGGAAAACCAGCAGGTTTGCCTCGTCGTGCAGCGTCGTGTGCGGCATGACGCGCTTGCGCAGGGCTTCGGTGATGGCGCTCTCGCCGTGCATTTCACCATCCACCTCGAGATCGGGGGCTGCGTCGCGCACGAGCTGCAGGGCGTTGCGCATCTTCGTCGCGCTCTCGGATTCGCGCGAGCCGAAGTTGGAATGCGAGACGAGGGCGGCGCGCGGCGTGATCCCGAAACGGCGGATCTCCTCGGCCGCCAGCACCGTTGCCTCGGCGATTTCTTCGGCGCTCGGATTGAAGGTGACATAGGTGTCGGTGAAGAAGGTGGCGCCGCGCTGCGAGATCATCAGGCTGAGTGCCGAGAAATCGCGGACATTCTTGCGCTTGCCGATGATCTGGCGAACGTCCCGCAGGTGCTTCTCATAGCGGCCTTCGAGGCCGCAGATCAGCGCATCAGCTTCGCCGCGCCTTAGCGCCAGCGCGCCGATGACCGTGGTGTTGGTGCGCACGATGGTACGGGCGGCTTCCGGAATGACGCCGCGGCGGCCGACGAGGGAGAAATAGAGATCGACATATTCGCGGAAGCGCGGATCGTCTTCCGGGTTGATGACCTCGAAATCCTGCAGAGGACGGATGCGCAGGCCATAGCGCTTCAGGCGCGTTTCGATGACCTGAGGACGGCCGATGATGATCGGTTCGGCGATGCCTTCCTCGATCAGAACCTGGGCGGCGCGCAGCACGCGCTCGTCTTCGCCTTCCGAGAAGATGACGCGCTTGCGCTCCGCCGTCTTTGCCGCCGTGAAGATCGGCTTCATGATGAATCCGGAGCGGAAGACGAAGCGGTTCAACTGGTCGAGATAGGCGTCGAAATCCTGGATCGGACGGCGCGCTACGCCACTCTGTTCAGCGGCTTTCGCGACCGCCGGGGCGATGCGCAGGATCAGGCGCGGGTCGAAGGGCGAGGGGATCAGGTAGTCGGGGCCGAAGACCGGGGTCTCGCCGGAATAGGCGCGGGCGGCAACATCGGAGGGTTCTTCGCGGGCGAGGGCTGCGATGGCGCGCACCGCCGCCATCTTCATTTCCTCGTTGATCGTCTCGGCGCCGCAATCGAGCGCGCCGCGGAAGATATAGGGGAAGCAGAGGACGTTGTTGACCTGGTTGGCGAAATCGGAACGACCAGTGCAGATCATCGCGTCGGGGCGGGCAGCGCGAGCGAGATCCGGCATGATCTCAGGCGTCGGATTGGCAAGCGCCATGATCAGCGGCTTTTCGGCCATCTGCGCCAGCAGCTCCGGCTTCAGCACGCCGGCGGCCGACAGGCCGAGGAAAACGTCGGCGCCGCCGATGTTTTCGGCGAGCGTGCGCGTATCGCTCTTCTGGGCATAGACGGACTTCCACTCGTCCATCAGCTCAGTGCGGCCCTCATAGACGAGGCCCTCAATATCATGGACCCAGATGTTTTCGCGCTTGGCGCCGAGCGTCACCAGGAGATTGAGGCAGGCAAGGGCGGCGGCGCCCGCGCCTGACGCGACGATCTTGACATTCTCGATCGCCTTGCCGGCGAGCTCCAGCCCGTTCAGGATCGCGGCGGCGACGATGATCGCCGTGCCGTGCTGGTCGTCGTGGAAGACGGGGATCTTCATCTTCTCGCGCAGGCGCCGCTCGACTTCGAAACATTCCGGCGCCTTGATGTCCTCCAGATTGATGCCGCCGAAGGTCGGCTCCAGCGAGGCGACGGTCGAGACCATCTGGTCGACGCCGGGCGCATCGATCTCGATATCGAAGACGTCGATGCCGGCGAATTTCTTGAAGAGCACGGCCTTGCCCTCCATAACAGGCTTGGAGGCCAGCGGACCGATATTGCCGAGACCGAGGACGGCGGTGCCGTTGGAGATGACGGCGACGAGATTGGCGCGCGAGGTATATTCGGCCGCCATTTCGGGATTGTCGCGGATGGCAAGGCAGGGGGCCGCGACTCCAGGCGAGTAGGCGAGCGCCAGGTCGCGCTGGTTGCCGAGCGGTTTGGTTGCCTGGATCTCCAGCTTGCCGGGGCGGGGATAGCGGTGGAAGAAGAGCGCCTGCTCGTCGAGATCGCCACCCGGCGCGTCCTTCTCCGTCTTGGATTTTTCCTGGTGATCCATTGCCGCCTCCGTGCACGTCTTTTGGGGAGTTCCCTCCATACATCAATCGGATACGGGCGACAGTATGGAAATGGGGGAAGGAAGAAGTTTTCGGTCGAACATCCCGGCCTGACGGACGGGATGTTCATCTTGGCTATCGGCGGTAAGCCCTCAGGCGGCGATGTTGACCCAGGCAGGCGCGATAGCGGTTCCGCGGCCGAGGCCGTAGCCGAGGCGGATGTTGAGCATGCCGAGCGGTTCCAGAAGTGTCGCGGCGTCAAGGCCGCCGGTCTTTTCGACGGCAAATCCAGAGTCGACGACCAGACGGGAAACCCTTTCCACGGCGTCCTCATCATTTCCGGCGACGAATACCGGCACTTTCGCCGTGGCGTCGCGGGGCGCATTGAAGAGTTCGGCGAAGATGGTGTTGAAGGCCTTGACGACCTTGGCGCCGGCGGCTGCCTTCTGGATCTTCTCGGCGGCGGAAGTCTCGTGGCCGAAGAGCAGGCCGGAGAAATCAGGTTTCAGCGGATTGCTGATATCGACGACGATCTTACCTGCGAGGGACGGCAAAGCGGCAATTTCAAGCGCGCTCGCATAGGGAACGGCAAGGACCACGATTCCGGCGGCGGCGATCGCTTCCGTGATGGGCGCGCGCTCGACGCCGAGGCTTTCGGCAAGGCTGCGTGCAGCCGTATCGTTGCGGCCGGCGATAACGAGATCAGTCTTGCCGGCGAGACGCGCGGCCAAGCCCTTGCCCATGTTTCCAATGCCGATAATTGCTGTTTTCATTGTGCTTTCTCCTGTGATCCGATGGGATAACAAAGAGATACATCCAAGCAATCCATTCGTTAATTGCATTGATTGCGATAACAGACCTGCATAAAAGTATCGAATGACCGATCTTTTGAACCTGCAGACCCTCATTGCCGCCGCGACATCGGGAAGCTTTGCCGGAGCGGCGAAGCGGCTTGGCATTTCGCCCGCGATGGTTGGCCGACGCATCCAGGCGCTGGAGCAGGAATACGGGGTCAAGCTGATCGAACGCACCACGCGCACGCAGCGGCTGACCGAGATCGGGTCTCGTTTCCTCGTCAAGGCAAACAGGATCATCGACGAGCTGGAGGAGCTCAACGACATCTCCCGCCCTGATGCCGAGGCCCTGTCTGGACGCCTGCGTGTAAGCGCTCCGACGACGCTGGGGATCAAGCGGCTCGCGCCTGTCATGGCCGAGCTCGCGGAGCGGCATCCGGCGCTTTTCGTCGAGCTCAATCTCAGCGACCGCAATGTCGACCTCGTGGCCGAGGGTTACGATCTGGCGATCAGGATCGGCGAATTGAAGCCATCTTCCCTGATTGCGCGCCGGGTCGGCAGCTATCATTTCGTCTGCTGCGCCTCTCCGGCCTATCTTGAACGATTTGCTGCGCCGGAGCGGCCTGAGGATCTTCGCCTCGGCCGCTGCATCCTCAATCTCAATCTCGTTCCGCGCGACGAATGGCCGTTCGAGACGGAGGACGGAGAGAGTTTCACGGTCGCGGTGCGCGGCAACATAGAGATCGACAACGGTGAGGCACTCAGGACGGCAGCGCTCGCCGGCGCAGGCATCATCTACATCCCTGTCGATCTCGTTGCGGAAGACATAGCCGATGGAAGGCTTGTCGAGGTTCTCTCCGGCTGGCGAAAACTGGTGCTGCCGATCCACGCCGTCCATCCATCGCGTCGGTTCGTGCCGGGGCGGATCGGCGCGGTGATCGATGCCATCGCCCGCGGGCTGCGGGGTTAGATATCTGTCGGCTCGCGGCAGGGATTGCCGTCCGCGAACACCAATTTCCGAGTGAAGTCAATGGAATGCCACTTCTGCGGTTGCAGCCGCAGGGAGCTAATCCTTTTCGGAACTTGTTTGGCGGCCCCAGCAAGCGCAAAATGCCGCCGCGACGGGGCGGGGCGCCGGTTGCAAGGAGGAAATCATGGACAATTTGAACCTGACGACCCTGCAAAAGGGACAGACGATGGTCAATGACATGGCCATGGATGCGTTTGCCACTGGTTTTCGCGGCAGTCTCCTGACCAGTCAAGACGCCGATTACAACGAGGCGCGGGCGATCTGGAATGCGATGATCGATCGCCGGCCCGGCCTTATCGCGCGTTGCTCAGGTGCGGCCGATGTCATGCGCGCGGTGCGTTTTGCGCGCGACAACAATCTGCTTGTTTCGGTGCGCGGCGGTGGCCACGGCATTGCCGGCAATGCGGTCTGCGAGGGCGGCGTCGTCATCGATCTGTCGCCGATGAAATCGGTGCGGGTGGATCCTCAGACGCGCCGCGCCCGGATCGAACCTGGCGCCACACTCGGTGACGTCGACAAGGAAACGATGGCCTTCGGGCTGGCACTGCCGACCGGCATCAATTCCACGACCGGCATTGCCGGACTGACGCTCGGAGGTGGTTTCGGCTGGCTCACCCGCAAATTCGGGCTGACGCTCGACAATCTGCTTTCGGTTGACGTGGTGACGGCCGATGGTGAGCTGGTCAAGGCGAGCGAGACCGAAAAGCCGGACCTCTTCTGGGCGCTGCGCGGCGGCGGCGGCAATTTCGGCGTCGTGACCTCCTTCGAGTTCAAGCTCAACCCTCTCAATACAGAGGTTCTGGCCGGGCTGGTCGTGCATCCCTTCGCTGACGCGGAAAAGGTGCTCAGGGAATACCGGCAGGCATTGGAAGCAGCACCTGACGAACTGACCTGCTGGGTGGTGATGCGCCAGGCGCCGCCGCTGCCGTTCCTTCCGGCCGAATGGCACGGCAAGGAAATCGTGGTGCTCGCCATGTGCTATTGCGGGGATATCGCGGCGGGAGAAAAGGCTGCGGCCAGATTGCGCGGGATCGGAACGCCGATCGCCGATGTCGTCGGCCCGGTGCCGTTCACCGGCTGGCAGCAGGCATTCGACCCACTTCTGACGCCTGGGGCGCGCAATTACTGGAAGAGCCAGGATTTCGCCTCCCTTTCCGATGCGGCGATCGAGGTACTCCTCAACGCCGTGCGCAAACTGCCCGGACCGGAATGCGAGATCTTCATCGGCCATGTCGGCGGCGCCGCCGGCCGCGTTCCCACCGAGACCACCGCATTTCCGCAACGCAGCTCGCATTTCGTCATGAACGTGCATGCGCGCTGGCGGGAAGCCGGAATGGACGCAAGCTGCATCGGCTGGGCGCGCGAACTTTTCGAGGCAACCAAGCCGCATGCCGTGGGAACCGCCTATATCAACTTCATGCCTGAGGACGAGACCGATCGTGTCGAAATGGCATACGGCGCCAATTACCACCGCCTTGCCGAAGTCAAGCTGCGCTACGATCCGAACAATCTGTTCCGCATGAACCAGAACGTGAAGCCGATGGCGGCCGTGCGGGCTGCGTGAGAGGATTGAGCGAAGTCAACAAGGTGAAATTTCCGCCGCGCATGTTGATGCGCGGCGTTCCATGATGGGCGTTCGAAAGGTGCGATGCCATCGCTCCATGATGAGCCGGCTACTTATCGCCTTCCACTGAGTTGACCAACAGATGTTGGATTAGCCATTGCTATCGTTATCCGCCGGGCTTCGGCGTAATCGTCACCTCCGCGCCATAAGCGTCGCGCAGTTGGCCTTCCTGTCCCGGCTGCCGGTCGGCGGCCTGATGCAGCAGGATCGTCTCGTATCCTTGTGAACGGGTGCCTTCGATCAGCGTGATATCGGCATTCCCGGGGTTGTCGGAGCGTTCGAACCACTCGACAGGGCGGTGCAGGAAGTTCATTTCCACCGCCCGGTTGGTGACGCCGTGGCCGACGATTGCGACATTATGGTCGCTGCTCTCGGCATCGCGCATGACGGTCTGGAGGAACAGGCGCACGCGCTGCGCCACATCCGCCCGGCTTTCGCCATCCGGCGGCCGAGCGTAGAATTTGCCGCTGTTGCTGCGCAGCCGCGCCCATTTTTCGAATTCCTCGGGGAATTTCTGTTTCTGCTCGGCATGGTCGTAAATTTCGGTGAAGAGACCGAAATCCTGCTCGCGCAGGAGATAATCCTCCCTGACATCGCCAACGAAGTTTTCAGGCAGGGCTTCGAGCAATGCATCCTTGCTCTGGCGCGTGCGCAGAAACGGCGAGTACCAGATGTGCAGCTTCTGGAAGCCCGGGCTCGGCAATCCCTTCAGATATGAGGCGATCACGCCGCCGGCCTCGGCCGCCTGGCGATAGCCCCACTGCGTCAGCGGCACGTTGTGATCGCCGAATTGGCGATAGGCCCGTTCGTTGATGTTGCCGAGGGATTCGCCGTGGCGAACGAGGAAGAGACGCATCAGCCGTCCCGCTTTGTCGGATATGGAATCGCTGTCATCATGAACGCGCTTGACCCACAGGGCAACATTGCCGGCAGGATAGAAAGGGTCGAAGCGCTTGGTCTCCGCTCGCCCGACCGTCCTGATGGTCTTTTGCGTCGAGTGAGAGCGAGACGTTCCGGGTTCTCGCTCTGCTTTGCATGACCTTCCTAGATATCAGCGGCCTTGAAAGATCTTAATGAGCTTTGGTGTGAACCGGTGCGCCTTAATATCTAGGAAATCTTGATAGTTGGCGCGACCGGAGGTTATGGCCGCCAGATACCGCTGGCAGGCAACCCTCGGAGCGTCCTTGTCGGAGACGTTCGTCACAATCCCGGCAACACGACGCTCATTCGCATCGAAACCCTTTGAGCAGTCCTTGATGACTTCATTTCTCGCTCTCGCGCTGCCCTGCAGCAGCGTGACGGTCGCATCGTAGTCCTGCTGCGTCGGTACGCAGCCTGTAAGCAGTGCCATAGACATCATTATCGTCGCGGTGCGGGCGCGCATCATCAATTCCCCCGGTTAAGCCTCAATCGGCACTTGCTGTTAATTTGATTCTCGCTATGCGGGAAAAATCATGAGCCTGTCAACATGATCGGATCGTTGGTCGTTGATGTTGCGAGCTTCACTGCCGACCGGGTCCGGCCGGGATTATCTCTACGGAATGGACAGGTTTGCAGGGCTTTTCCCCAGCTTGTCATCTTCCTGAAACACGAGTCTGGTTTTGGAAGGCTAGATGAAAGATGGGACATGAGCCGTAGCTCGTGACAGACATGATGGAACCCAGACATTTCCGCACGCTCTTCATTTCCGATGTCCATCTCGGCTCGAAGGCCGCGAAGGCCGATTTCCTGCTGGACTTCCTGCGCTACCACGAAGCCGATACGATCGTGCTCGTCGGCGACATCATCGACGGCTGGCGCCTGAAGCGCAGTTGGTACTGGCCGCAGGTTTGCAACGACGTCGTCCAGAAGGTGCTTCGCAAGGCGCGCAAGGGCACACGCGTCGTCTACATCCCTGGCAATCATGACGAATTCCTGCGCGATTTCCCGGGCATGCATTTCGGCGGCATCGAGGTCGTCGAGCGCATGATCCATGACGGCGCCGACGGCAAGAAATACCTAATCCTGCACGGCGATGGATTCGACGTCGTCGTCCGCAACGCCCGCTTGCTCGCCTATCTCGGCGACTGGGCCTACGATACGGCGATCCGCATCAACATTTTGCTGGCGGCCGTGCGCCGTCGTCTCGGCATGCCCTACTGGTCGTTCTCGGCCTGGGCCAAGCTGCAGGTCAAGCATGCCGTCAACTTCATCGGCGAGTTCGAGCGTGTCGTGGCCGAAGAGGCCCGCAAGAGCGGCGCCGACGGCGTGATCTGCGGCCATATCCACCATGCCGTCATCCAGGATATGGACGGCATTCGCTACATCAACACCGGCGACTGGGTGGAAAGCTGCACTGCGGTGGCCGAACATGAGGACGGCACGTTCGAACTGATCACCTGGCGCGCGCTCGCCAGCGCCGTGCCGGCGCTTGCCGCCATCGAGATGCATGACGAGGGCGAACTGGCTCCGCAGGCTGCGTGATTTTGGCGCCGGCGCGTCCGCGGCGGCACTCCAGCAATTTAGCCGTTACCGTCAGGTGACAGGCCCTATTTATTTTCTAAAACGTTTCAGGAAGGCTATTTCTCGCAATAGTCGCCCCCGGGGTGGTGTGTTAGGACAGCGGCCAGTTTCCTTCAGGTCCAGCCATGATTCCCGCTCAACATTCCCCGAGTGAGGGAGCGCCGCCGCGCTTCCGGTTGCTCAGCGCGCTTTCCTATTGCGCACCGCTGCTCGTCAATGGCATCGTCCTGCCGTTCTTTCCCGTCTGGCTCGCAACCCACAGCTTCAGCGATCACGAGATCGGCATCATCCTTGCCATACCGATGGTGGTGCGCGTGCTGGTGGCGCCTGTCGTCGCCATGATCGCCGACCGTCTGAAGGAGCGCGCCGACGTGCTGCTCTGGTCGGGCGGACTGTCGCTGCTGACGGCGATCGCGCTCTACTGGACGACGAGTTTCTGGCCGGTGGCGATCGTCTTCGCGCTTCAGGGCGCCACCTTCGCGCCCTATCTGCCCGTCGTCGAATCGATCGTCATTTCGGGCGTGCGCCGCTGGGGGCTCGATTACGGGTCGATGCGCGTCTGGGGCTCGATCGCCTTCATCGTCTCGACCCTCGTCGGCGGCCAGCTGATCAGCCGGTGGGGCGGCAGCATGGTGCTTGCCGTCATGGTGTTCGGTTTTGGCATGACCGTCGTCATGGCGATCTTCTGTCCGCGCATCGGACCGACACGGCGGCGCGGCCAGCCGATCGACCTTCCCGCCGCCACCGGCAGCGGTTTGCGCGAGCCGCATTTGCTGCTGCTCCTGATCGGTGTCGCCATCCAGCAGTCGAGCCATGCCGTGCTCAACGCTTTTTCCTCGATCTATTGGCATCAGCTCGGCTTTTCCGGCACGGAGGTCGGCCTGCTTTGGAGCGCCGGCGTCGCTTCGGAGGTGACGGTGTTCTTCCTGTCGAAGCGGCTCAACCGGCGCTTCGACGCCTGGACGCTGATTCGCTTCGGCTGCGCCGTCAGCGTCTGCCGCTGGATCCTGTTTCCCATGAATACGGGCTTTGCCGGGTTCTTCCTGCTGCAATGCTTCCACGGCTTCACCTATGCCTTCGTGCATACGGGCGTGCAGCGACGGATCGTGGCGACGGTGCAGGAGACGAAGGAATCCTCGGCGCAGGGCGCCTATTTCTTCTATGTCGGCATGGCGATGGGGCTGATGACCATCGCGTCGGGTTATCTCTACGCCTGGCTGGGCGTCGTCAGCTATTACGTCATGGCGCTGATTGCGCTTTCCGGCCTCGGCCTCGTCATCTCAGCTTACTACCTTCAGCCCCAGAGGCTGCTTTCAGGCGGAAAAACCAGGGAAGCGGCGTAGCGCAGGCCGGGCTCGCGGTCGCGGGCCAGCAGCAGCGGACCGTCGAGATCCACGAAATCGGCATTCTGGGCGAGCAGCACGGCTGGCGCCATGGCAAGAGAGGTGCCGACCATGCAGCCGATCATGATGGCAAAACCGAGCCGCTCGGCTTCGGCTTTCATCGCCAATGCCTCTGTCAACCCGCCCGTTTTGTCGAGCTTGATATTGATCGCGTCGTAGCGGTCGGCAAGGCTTGCGAGATCACCGGTGTGATGGACGCTCTCGTCGGCGCAGACGAGGAGCGGGCGGCGGATTTCGGCAAGCAGGGCATCGCGGCCGGCCGGCAGCGGCTGCTCGACAAGGGCGACGCCGGCTTGCGCCGCGATATTCAGGTGACGTTCCAGCACCGCCTCCGGCCAACCCTCATTGGCGTCGAGGATGATTGCGGCATCGGGTGCGGCGGCGCGGACGGCGCGGATGCGGCTTTCATCGTCGCCGGTTCCGACCTTGACCTTCAGCAGTGCGCGGTCGGCATGTTCGCGCGCCTGCGCGGCCATCACCTCCGGCTCGCCGAGCGAGATGGTGTAGGCTGTCGTGAGCGGCTTTAGAGCGTCGAGGCCGAGGCGGGCGGCGACGGTTTGGCCTGTCTGTTTGGCTTCGAGATCCCAGAGCGCGCAATCGACGGCGTTGCGAGCCGCACCCGGCGGCATCGCCGACAAGAGATCACGGCGCGAAATGCCGGCCTCAACAAGCGGCCGCGCCGCCTCGATCTGGGCGAAAACGCTCTCCATGGTCTCGCGGTAGCGGCGGTAGGGCACGCATTCGCCAAGCCCCTGCGCCCCGTTTTCGGCGAGCATGCAGGTGATGACCTCAGCTTCGGTCTTTGCTCCGCGCGAGATGGTGAAGGTCCCGGCAATCGGAAAGGAATTCATCTGGATATCGAGGGTGCGCGGCATTATTGCTATCCTGCGAGCATGGAAATTGGACGTTGCTTCTGTATATTGACGCGCCGGACGAACGATCGTTTCCGCGATTCGGCAATGTCACTGTAAGCCTTGAGAGACACAAGTATCTTGAACGCCGAGAATCGCAACGCCGCCTCGCTTGACGTGGACGACCATGCCGATGGTTCGGGGCAGCATGTGCGTCTTCGCGGCAACTGGCGTAGCGCCTATGTGCATTTCGTGCTGCGCGATTTGGAAAAGCTGCTGCACCAGAAGGCCGGCGACCTGACGGTCGACCTCTCCGATATATCAGATATCGACACCGCCGGCATCTGGCTCCTGTGCCGGTTGAGAAAGGAAGAGGAGGCGGCCGGGCGCGCGGTTCGCTTCGTCGGTACCAATCCGCATATCGACGAAATGCTGGTGATGTTTTCCGAGGAGCCTGCTAAGGCCGAGCCGGAGCAGAAGGAAAAGGTCTCGCTTGTCGCGCGCATTTTCGCGCCTGTGGGCAAGATGACCTACGACGTCTGGGATAATTTCGCCGCCGCCATGTATATCCTGGGTTCGGCGGTGCGCGGCGCGCAGATGAAGTTTGGCCGCGGCAGCGGTGTTTCGCCGGCTTCGATCGTCAACCAGATCGACCGCATGGGCGTCCGCGCCGTTCCGATCATCCTGCTGATGTCGTTTCTGATCGGGGCGATCATCGCCCAGCAGGGCGCCTTCCAGCTACGGTATTTCGGCGCTGAGGTTTTCGTCGTCGATCTCGTCGGCATCCTGCAATTGCGCGAAATCGGTGTGCTTCTGACCTCGATCATGATTGCCGGCCGGTCCGGCAGCGCGATCACTGCCGAAATCGGCTCGATGAAGATGCGCGAGGAGATCGACGCGCTGAAAGTGATGGGGCTGAACCCGATCGGCGTCTTGATCTTCCCGCGGCTGGTGGCACTGACGATTGCGCTGCCGCTTCTGACGGTGCTGGCGAATTTCGCATCGCTTGCGGGGGCTGCCGGCGTGGCTTGGGGGTATTCCGGCATCACCTTCGCCAACTTCCTGTCGCGCCTGCATGAGGCGGTGACGCTGTCGACGGTCCTGTCGGGCATGATCAAGGCGCCGTTCATGGCGCTCGTCATCGGGATCGTCGCGGCGGTCGAAGGGTTGAAGGTCGGCGGCAGTGCCGAGTCGCTCGGTCAGCACGTGACGGCCGCGGTGGTGAAGGCGATTTTCGTCGTCATCCTGATGGACGGGCTTTTTGCGATGTTCTATGCAGCGATCGACTTCTAGCATGGCGGGCGGCGTGAACGAGCAACCGATCGAAAGCGAAGGACAGGGCAGGGATGTCGTGCTTTCGGCGCGCGACGTCACGGTCGCCTTTGGCCCGAAGGTGGTGCTCGACAATCTGAACCTTGATATCTATCGCGGCGAGATCCTCGGATTCGTCGGCGCGTCCGGCACCGGCAAATCGGTGCTGATGCGCACGGTGCTGCGGCTACTGCCGCGCCGCTCCGGCACGATCAAGATCCTCGGCCAGGATTTCGACGAACTCGACGAACCGCAGCGCAACGCACTCGACATGCGGCTCGGCGTGCTGTTCCAGCAGGGGGCGCTGTTCTCGTCGCTGACGGTGAAGGAAAATATCCAGGTGCCGATGCGCGAATATCTCGACCTGCCGCGCTCGCTGATGGACGAACTGGCGCATCTGAAGATCCGCATGGTGGGCTTGGCGGCTGACGCTGCCGACAAATACCCTTCGGAACTGTCAGGCGGCATGATCAAGCGCGCAGCCCTTGCCCGCGCTCTGGCGCTCGATCCGGAACTGGTTTTCCTGGACGAGCCGACCTCGGGTCTCGATCCCATCGGCGCGGCCGAATTCGACGAACTGATCGCCAACCTGCGCGATAGTCTGGGACTGACCGTGTATATGGTGACGCATGACCTCGACAGCCTGTTTTCGGTCTGCGACCGTATTGCCGTGCTTGGAAAGAAGCGGGTAATGGTGGAAGGCACGATCGACGACATGCTGGCCTATGACGATTCGTGGGTGCAGGCTTACTTCAAAGGCAAGCGGGCGCGGTCGATCGTACCGCGGAACGATGGCGCGCAGCACGGCAGCAGCGGGAAGTGACCGGATAAGATGGAAACCAAAGCCAATTATACGATTGTCGGTTTTTTCACGGTGCTGGTGATCGCGGCGGCCTTCGGCTTCGTCTACTGGATGGCCGAATATGGCCGCGGCGGCCCGATGACGGAGCTGATCGTGCGCATTCCGGGTTCCGCCAACGGCCTCAGCGTCGGTTCGCCGGTGCGCTTCAACGGCATCCAGGTGGGCTCGGTGCAGACGCTGTCGATCGATGCCGATGATCCGCAATATTCGCTGGCTTTCACTCAGGTGCGCACCGATGCGCCGATCTACCCTTCGACGAAGGCCGCTCTTGAAATCCAGGGCTTGACGGGAGCTGCCTATATCGAACTGTCAGGCGGCCGCAAGGGCGAGGAAAGTATCCTCCAACATGCGATCGACAACGGCAAACGCGCCGTCATCGTCGCCGACCAGTCGAGCGTCACCAACCTGCTGGCGACCGCCGACAAGATCCTCGACCGCGCCAACGATGCGGTCGGCGATCTTCAGGGCTTCATCCAGGATTCGCGCGGGCCGCTGACCGAGACCTTCAAGAATGCCGAGACCTTCTCGGATGCGCTTGCCAAGAATTCCGACAATATCGACTCTTTCCTGCAGAGCGTCGGCGAGCTCTCCAATACGGTGAAGGCAGTCTCCGGCCGTGTCGACTCGACGCTTCAAGCTGTGGAATCACTGGTGAAGGCGGTCGATGCTCAAAAGATCGACCATATCGTCTCCAATGCCGAGAAGATCACCGCCAACGTCGCCGATGCCTCCGGCGACCTCAAGGGCGCGATCCAGAAGTTCGACGAAACGGCCACGACCTTCAACGATTTCGGCAAGCAGGCGCAGGCGACCCTCGACCGCGTCGACACGCTCGTCGCCCAGATCGATCCGGCCAAGATCAAGGGCTCGGTCGACGATATCTCGCAGGCGACCAAGGATGCACGCGTGGCCGTCGCCTCGATCCGCGACGTCGCCAACACGGTTTCGGCGCGCCAGAAAGATATCGACCAGACGATCCAGGACGTGTCGCAGCTTGCCAACAAGCTGAACTCGGCCTCGACCCGCATCGACGGCATTCTCATCAAGGTCGACGCGCTGCTCGGCACCGACAATACGCAATCGCTGTTTACCGAAGCGCGCGATACGCTTGAGTCCTTCAAGAAGGTCGCCGACAATCTGAATTCACGGATCGGCCCGATCGCCGACAATCTGCAGAAATTCTCGAGCGGCGGCTTGCGTGACGTGCAGACGCTCGTCAACGACATGCGCGGAACCGTCAGCAATCTGAACGATACGATCACCAACTTCGACCGCAATCCGCAACGCCTGATCTTCGGCGGGGAGACGGTCAAGCAATATGACGGCCGGACGCGGCGTTAACAGGGGAAGTCAGGGGTAGCCTAATATGGTCGCATCGCATCTGTTGTCGCGCCGTTCATGGATCAGGGGAACGGTGATCGCGCTGCCGCTGACGGCGCTGATCCTTTCCGGGTGCGGCACGTCGGCCAAGAACGACACCTACGACCTGTCCGCCGCCGTCGATGGCGACGGACCCGCGGCCAAATCCCGCCAGATCCTGATTGCCGGCCCGACGGCGCTGAAGGCGCTCGACAGCGAGCAGATCCTGATCCGCGTTTCGCCCTCGGAAATCCAGTATCTCTCTCGCGCGCAATGGGGCGACAAGCTGCCGCGCATGGTGCAGTCCAAGCTGGTGGAGGCTTTCGAGAATTCCGGCAAACTCGGCGGCGTCGGCATGCCGGGGCAGGGACTGGCGATCGACTACCAGGTCGTCACCGATATCCGTTCCTTCGAGATCGACGCTTCGAGCGGCAACCAGGCAGTGGTCGAAATCTCCGCCAAGATTCTCAACGACCGCAACGGCTCCGTGCGCGCCCAGAAGGTGTTCCGCGCCATGGCGCCGGCAGGCGGTGGTAATGACGGCTTCGTCAAGGGTCTCGACCGCGCCTTCTCCACCGTTGTCTCCGAGATCGTCAGCTGGACGCTGCGTTCAATCTGAACTGGAATTCTGCGGCCGCCTCGCAAATATCGAGGGTTGTCAAATCCGGAAAATGTTTGCCTCCGTGGCGTAAGGCTGCCATCGTATTCAAATTCTTCATGAATTTGTGGAACGCATCATATGGTCCCATTTCAGGAGAATGCGGCATGGTGGTTGCGCGAGTATTCGGGAAATCGTCACCGGAAGCGATCCAGCGCGAAAATGATCGGCTGGCGGCGCTGCAACAACTCGATCTCCTCGACACGCCTAGGGACGAAGGCTTCGAACGGATCGTACGCCTGATAAAGCAGATATTCTCCGTCGACATCGGCATCGTATCGCTGATCGATGCGCATCGGCAATGGTACAAGGCCTGCTCCGGTTTTTCGGCCGACGAGGTATCGCTTGAAGACACGTTCTGCCGCTGCGTGGTGGATTGTGACGAGCCTGTTATCGTGCTGGATGCCACCAAGGATTTTCGCTTTTCGAAACATCCTTCGGTGACGGGCGAGGGCCATATTCGCTTTTATGCCGGCGTGCCGCTGAGAACGAAGACCGGGCACATGATCGGAACGGTATGCGCGATCGACCGCAGGCCAAGATCGTTCAACAGCAAAGATCTCGCCATTCTCACGGAACTGGCGGGGGCTGCGATGGACCGCATCGAGATCATGCAATCTGCCGCCACCGACGGCCTGACGGAGGCGATGACGCGCCGCGCCTTCAAGCAGGAAGCCGATCAGCTGATTTCGCTCGCCTTGCGGCACCAGCATGATCTTTCATGCATCGTCTTCGATATCGACCATTTCAAGCAGGTGAACGATACGCACGGACATGCCGCCGGTGACGAGGTTCTGAAGGCCGTCGCCTCGATCTGCAAGACGGTCCTTCGTGTCGGCGATCTGTTTGGCCGTATCGGTGGCGAGGAATTCGCCGTCATCCTTCCGCATGTCGATCGGGAAGGAGCGGCCGCGGTCGCCGAAAAGCTCCGAGCCGCCATCGCCTCTGAACCCATTTTCGGCGATCATGGCGCTCTGAATGTCACGGCCAGCCTTGGAACATCGGCTCTTTCTATTGTCAGCAAGGATATCGAGACCCTGCTCGCCCAGGCGGATGCCGCCATGTATCAGGCAAAGCACGGCGGACGGAATCGCTGCATGTCCTGGAGTTCGATTCATGCCGATCATGCCATCGGCGCTCGACGGCGGGTGCTGAAGGCGGGCTCGATCATGTTCAACGACCGGCGCTCGACCATCGACTGCACCGTCAAATCCCTCGGTTCGGAGAGTGCCGGCCTTTCAGTCTCGAATACGGCAGGCATTCCCCCGGAATTCATTCTCGCCATCAAAGGGGAAGGCTTCGAGACGAGTTGCAGGGTGATTTCGCAAGACCGGCAACATCTGGAAGTGGCTTTCCGATAGACGGGGATAGCGACTTATTTCGTCGGCTGTGTATCGGTCATCGTCGCGCCCGGCTGGCCGCCTGCGGTTGCGGAAGCGGTGGCGGCCGATGACGACGGCAGGTAGCTGTCGAGCAGGCCTGCCATCTTGTCGTCGCGGATGCTGGCGGTTTTTTCGCCCATGACGACGCCGACTACGCGGCGGCCATCCTTCAGGGCAGATGTCACGACATTATAGCCTGAGGCATCGGTGTAACCGGTCTTGATGCCGTCGACGCCGTCATAGCGATACATGAGATTGTTGTGGCCACGTAGCTTCATGCCACGGAACTGGAAACCGCGCATGGAGAAGAGTTTGAATTCCTCTGGGAAATCCCGCATCAGCGAAACGCCGAGGGTCGCCATATCGCGCGCCGTCGTGACCTGCTCCGGATCGGGAAGGCCCGACGGGTTCTTGAAGACCGTATCCTTCATACCGAGCTGGTGCGCCTTGTCGGTCATCGCTTTGGCGAAAACCTCTTCGGAGCCGCCAAGCTGCTCGGCAATCGCCACAGCCGAATCATTGGCAGACAGCACGACAATGCTTTCGACCGCTTCACGCAGCGTCACCTTGCGGCCGGCGCCGATGGCAAGCTTGAAGGGCTCCTTGCCCTCGGCGTTTTCCGACATGGTGAGCTTCTGATCCCACGTCATGCGTCCCTCGTGCAGGGCTTCGAAGGCAAGATAGAGCGTCATCATCTTGGTCAGCGACGCCGGATAGTTCAGCTCGTCCTGATTGGAGGCTTCAAGCACCTGACCTGACTGCGCATCCACCACGAAACTTGCCTGGCCCGCTTCAGCCAGCGAGAAAGCGCCGAGCAGGAAGGCCGATGAGAGTGCTGCGGCAAGAAGGCTGGGTATCGTCTTGGTCATCAATGTTGCTGTCTCTATCGTTTGCACGGTCGAATGAGTGTTCACCTAATTGTAGCGCATCGAAAAGGTTTGTGACGAAAAGAAGGACGGAGGGCAATAAAAAGAGACCATCCACAGCTGGTTTCCAGCGTTGCGCCGTCTTCAGTTTTGACAATGATGCGCGCCGCACGTAGAGAATTCGCTATGAGCCTGAAAAGCGCGCCTTCCTCCCGCAATGACCGCACCTGCCTGCAGGCTGCGATCGTGCGCGCTTTTGGCGGACGAGGTCTCCGCGTCCTGCTGTGACGCGCGGGCGCAATCGGCGTCCGGCGCGCTGCTGGACGTAAAGCCCCTCACCACGCCAATCAAGGTTGCCAGGGAGACAGGCACCGTGCTCAATCTTTATCATGTCAATTCGCTCGTCCATTGGGAGGAGCGCGAAATCCGTCTGCGCGATCATATGATCGACTTCTTCTCGCAAGAGGTTCGCAGCTTTCTCAGATCCGCCAATGCGGCCTGGGATGTCAGAAGGGTCGAGGCGCCGGCGCTGATGCCGCGGGCCTTGGTTTCCAGCGCCTATTCCAACGCCGATATCTGGGTGCAGGAACAGCTTTCCATCAGCGATACCGCGCTTGTGCTGAGGCCGGAGACGACGCCGTCGACTTATGCCTATATGCAGCATGTTCTCGGAAATCACTCGAAGACGCGGCTGCCGCTCTGCGTCTGGCAGGCGGGCAGGTCTTACCGCCGCGAGCAGGAGCAGCCGACGAAACACATGCGGCTGAAGGAGTTCTGGCAGCTCGAATTCCAATGCGCCTTCACAGCTGACAGCGGCAACGACTATCACGCCGCCTGCCTCGAGCCGGTGCGCCGCATGATCGCGTCGCTGATCCATCTGCCGACGCGGGTCGTCCCGTCGGACAGGCTGCCTGCCTATTCCGAGGTAACGATGGATATCGAGGTCGACAATGGCGACAAGTGGATGGAGGTCTGCTCGATCTCGCGGCGCACCGACTTTCCGCAGCGCTACCGGTCGCAGCCCAAGAAGGGAGCGGCCGTCGATCACGACGTCCTCGTGCTCGAAATCGCCATCGGTCTCGACCGGTGCGTCTATAACTGGAACATAGCGTCCGATCGATAGAGCGTGGGGAACCGGGCCGCTTAGCGGCCCCGGCTCTCTTCTTTTCTCGCCGGCGTTTCCCTACAAAGGAAGAGGCCGTTGAAGCGCCGGCGCAGATTCATGATGGAGTGACAGACCATGTTGATTATTCTTGGTGGGTTGCCGGGTAGCGGAAAAACGACCGTTGCCCGCGCGCTCGCGAGACGGCTGGGAGCCGTGCATGTGAGGGTCGACACGATCGAGCAGGCGATCAGAGCGTCAGGCGATCCTTCAATAGACATCGGCCCGGCAGGTTATGTCGTCGCTTATGGGGTTGCGGAGGATAACCTCACTCTCGGCAGCGTCGTGATCGCAGACTCGGTCAATCCATTGGAGATAACCCGCGACGCCTGGCTGGCGGTGGCGGCGCGATCCGGTGTGACCGCGGTCGAAATCGAGGTGATCTGTTCCGACAAGATCGAGCATCGCCACCGGGTCGAGACGCGGAAAACCGACGTCGAAGGTCTTATCAAACCGACGTGGCAGCAAGTCGTCGACCGAGTATACGACGACTGGGGGAATAGGCCCATCACAGTCGATACGGCTGCGAAGGATACGCAGGAGATCGTCGACGCGTTGATCGTCAGACTGGGGATTGATCGCCCGCTTCCGATTTGATGTCTATTTTTTGTGGGGCGTGCCGAGGGATTCCTCTTCTGCTCGCTGCGGCTGTGCCTGCTGGAGCTTTATGAAAAGGCAATGTCGGCGGTGGGGCGGATTTCTACCGCTGCCTTGCCTGCGTCAAAACCGTCGAGCGTTTCATTGTGGTGGGCGATAATCTCTGAGAAGGTGAGGGTCGCCGTATCGCCCGTGGTGTGACCATCGGCAATCAGCGTTACGTCATATCCGAGGAAAACGGCGCGTCTGACCGTCGTGTCGACGCAGAACTGCGACATGCAGCCGCCGATGATGAGGTGGGTGACCGACCGTTCGTTCAGGCGTTCGGCTAGATCGGTCTCGAAGAAAGAGTCGGCGCTTTTCTTGTGGACGACGACTTCGCCTTGTCGCGGAGCAATCTCCTCGCGCAGAGCCCATCCTTCCGTGCCGACGGCCAACCGATGGCTGCTGTCGCCGTCATGTTGCACCAGCACGACGGGCACGCCCGTCCGCCTCGCCTTTTCCTGGAGCGATGCAAGCCGAGCGACAGTCTCATCGAGTGCGGCATCGACATGCGGCTGGCGCTCCGGCGTGGCTTTTCCGGAGAGAATAGCATTCTGCACATCGATGATCAGCAGGGCCTTGGTCATTTCTGATGCCTCAATCAGGATGGCTCGCGGTCGCGGTCTTGCGACGAACGAAAGCCGCCTGACATGTGCGCGGCGGCTTTCTGTTCAATTCGTTTCGCCTGAGATCGCTTGTTATAAGCAGGCTCAGCTGAGCCTGCCCGCTGCGTGGGCGAGCATGGTGTAGACCTTGCCCGTATCCGAGGTGAGGTAGGACTGCGTCACCGTCCGGTTCGGATCGGTGCGGGCGACGTCGGCGAGCAGCTTTTCGAAATCACCGATATAGCGATCGACGGCGGTGCGGAACTCCGGTTCGCGGTCGTATTTGCGCTTGATCTCGTCGAAGGTCTGCTGGCCCTTCAGCGTGTAGAGGCGACGGGTGAAGACGTCGCGTTCGCCGCGCTGATAACGGCGCCAGAGATCGACCGAGGCATCGTGATCGATGGCACGGGCGATATCGACCGACAGCGAATTCAGCGATTCGACGACGTGGCGCGGATTGCGAGCGTCGTTGCTGCGCGCGGTGGGTGCGGCCGTTTCGGCCGGGCGGGCCGGGGCGCGGGCGGGCGCCTCTTCGGCGGCTTCTTCTCGCGATGCGCCGCGCAGCAGATCGCTGATCCAGCCGCCGCTTTCCGGATGGGCCGGCTCCTGGCGAGCTGTTTCCTGGCGCGCGGGTGCCGGCTGCGGGGCGGGGCGCTGGGGAGCGGCAACCGGTGCTGACGGCGCGATCGTTCCGCGCAGGCCCGTCGCTTCGATCGGCGGGCGGGCAGCCGGCTGCTGCGGCTGGGCTGCGGCCGGCTGGGCGGGACGCGGGGCCGGCTGGGCCTGGGCGAGCGAGCGAGCGGCGGGTTCGGAGATCTCGAGCTGCTGGCTGGTGCGGCCGACGAGCTGGGAGATATCCTGCAGCGCCTTGATCTGCTCCGCGACCGCCCGGCGCATGGCCGAGGCGCTTTCCTTGGCTTCCTCGGGAAGGTCGAAGGCGCCTCGCTTCAGTTCGGCGCGGGTGGCGTCGAGCTCGTTGCGGATATCGGCGGCAGAGCGACGGATATCTTCGGTGGCGCCGGAGAAGCGGCCGACTGCATCTTCCACCGCTTCGCGCAGCGCCTCGCGCATGTGCTGGGCGGCGCCGTCCGAGGCACGGCCGGCTTCGCCGAGCATACGCTCGACTTCCGACAGCGAGGCAGTAAGACCGCCGCGAATACGGTTGGAGAGATCGCCGGAGCGGCGTTCGACATTGGCGAAGGTTCCGTCGATCGTCGTATTGGCCTCGTCGCCTGCCCGAGTGATCGCCTCGCGCATCGTCTCGGCCGCCTCCTGGGCGCGCTTCTCGGTTTCGGTGAGAATGCGGCCAATATCGGTGAAGGAGGATTGTACGCCCTGGCGCAGATTGCCGGTGACCTGGTTGGAGCGCTGCTCTGCCCGCTCGAACACTGTCTCGATCATGCTGCCGAGGCCGAGCATGGTCTTTTCGATCTCTGCGGAGCGCGTAACGAGGCCGACAGAGAGCGTCTGCAGCGCGCTTTCGCGCTCTTCGAGCGTCGAGGCGAGGTTGGACTGGGCGGCGCCGAGAAGCTGCGAGGCCTGCGTCAGGACCTTGGAGTGTTCGTCGAAGCGGCCGATGATGCCCCCGACCTGTGCGAGCGTCTGGCCCGAAATGTCGGAGAGGCGATCGACCTTGCCTTCGAGAAGCCTGGTAGAGGCCGAGACCATTTCGGCGGCCTTCGTGGCAGAGTCGGCAAAGCGCGTGGTGGTGTCGCCGAGACGGCCATCGACGCTCGTCAGTTGCTCCGCGGCACGGTTCATCATCATCGCCATCGCCGCACTGCTTTCCGACATGCGCTCGACGAGGCCGTTGACGTTGGCGACCAGGCTGTTCTCGATGGCGCTGACGGCATTGGCAACATTTTCGGTGCGGGCGGCAACGGCGCTGGCAAGCGCTTCGTTTTCGGCACGCAGACGGTCGGCGCTGAGGTTGGCGGCCGCGGTGATGCGGGCGGCGGCCTGCTCGCCGGCATCCGTGTAGCGATCGAGGATCGGGCGGGCGGTCTCGTCGAGGATGCGCGTCAGTTCGACCGAGCGGCCAGCGAGCATCGAGTTGAGGTCGCGGGTGCGCTCATCGAGCACCGTGCGGATCGAGTTGCCGCGCGCTTCGAGCGCCCGGTCGATGTCGGAGAGCGTCGTATCGATCTCGCGGGCTCGTTCTTCGAGATTGGAGCGGATGGCGCTGCTGCGGGCTTCGAGCGCCCGGTCGACATCGGCCATGGTGGCGGAAATCTCGCTGCCGGCGCCCGAGAGCGTCGAGCGGATGGCGTTGCCGCGGGTTTCCAGCGACTGGCCGGCATCCGACAGCACCTTGGAGATGGCGTTGACCTGGGTGCCGACGATGGTTTCGGCTTCGGCGACCTTGTTGACGATGGCGTTGCCGGCTTCCGAGAAGGTCTGCGCGACGGCAGCGGCCTGGCTTGCCAGTCGGTTTTGCGCTTCCGACACGCGGGTGACGATCTGCGAGGAGCGCTCATCCATGGTGCGCGTGAATTCGTCGCTTTTGGCGTTGAGGTCCTCGGCGAATTGCTGGCCAGTTTTGCCAAGCAGTTCGGTGGTTCTCGTCGCTTCGCCTTCCATTCCCTGGGCGGCTTCGGCAACTGCGCTGCGCAGCGTCGAGGCGAGACCGGCGGCCTTGCCTTCGATGGTGCGGTTGACCGCATCGAGGCCGATGGTCAGGGCGCGGTCCATGGTGGAGAGGCGTTCCTCGATGCGTGCATTGCCGCGATCCAGGGTTTCGCCGAGGCTTGCCGTGCGGCCCTCGATGGCGCCCGTCAGCGTGGTGGAGCGGCTGTCCAGCGTTTCGGCCAGATTGGCGGTGCGGCTGTCGATCGCCTGGGTGAGGGTCGCGGCACTGCCTTCGAGCGTGGCCGAAATACGCCGTGTGGTGTCGTCGCTCAGCGCGCCGAGGCGGGAAATGCCGTCGGAAAGCACGCCGGAGAGCTGACCACTCACCGCTTCGACCTTTTCGGCAACGCCGCCGACGCCGTCGCGGATGCGGTTCTCGATCGCCGCAAGGCCGGATTCCACCCGCGATCCGGTTTCTTCGAAACGGCCGGTCAGGCTTTCCACAGATTGGTCGAGATGGGCCGAGAAGCTCTGGGCGGAGGTCGAGATCGCGTTTGCCGCCTCCTGGAAGCGGCCGGCGATCTGGCCGGCGCCGGCATGCATGCGGTCTTCCAACGTTTGCGCGCCGGCATCGATGGCCTGGCGGATCGCAGCCTCGCGTTCCTCCAGCGACATCTCGAGCATGCTGACGCTGGTCGCTACCGAGGTGCCGATGCTGGTCGCCTGCTCGGAGAGCGTATCGCTGATCAGAGCATGGGCCTGGTTCAACGACAGGTCGATGGCGTTGGTGCGCTCCTCGAGCGTCGTGCGGATGCGTTCATGAGCGGAGGCAAGGCCACCCTCGATGCGCGTCGCGGCCTGGTCGGCAAGGCCTCCGAGACGCGCATGGGCATCGGTCAGTCGGCCTTCGATGCGGCCGGTCAAGCCGCCGACGATATCCTCGAAGCGGGCGCTGCCGGCATCGAGAGCGCCGGCGAGAGCCGCGCTATGCTCCGAGAGCGCGTTTTCGAGCCGCTGCTGGTTGTCGGTATAGGCGTCGCGGATAGCGTCGGTCTTGTCGGCGAAGGCGCCAGCGACGCGTGCTTCGGCGCCGGCGACAGCTTCCATCATGGAGTTGCTGCGGGCTTCGAGCGCGCTGTCGAAGCGGCTCTGGTTGTCGTCGAGCGAAATGGCGAGCGCCATGGTCTTTTCGTCGAGCGCATCGGTGAGCCGGTCGTGGCTTGCCGCAACGGCGCCGACGATCGCGGCAGTACGGTGTCCCAGTGCTTCCTCCAGGCGAGCCTGGCCCTCGGTCAGCGACGCGGCGAGCGCGTTCGCCTTCTGATTGAGCACACCGTTCAGGCGTTCATGCGTGCCGGAGACGGCATTGGTGATCGCATCGGCACCGCTCGTCAGCGTCTCCTCGAGACGGCTCTGGCTCTCGTTCAGCGAGATGGCAAGCGCCATCGACCGATCGTCGAGCGTTTCGGACAGGCGGTCATGGGTGGCCGAGACCGCGTTGAGGAAGGACTCCGAGCGGGTCTCCAGCGTGTCCTGCAGGCGGCTCTGGCCCTCGTTCAGCGAGGCGGCGAGCGCCGATGCCTTCGTGTCCAAGGTTTCCGAGAGACGCTCATGCGTGCCGGAGACGGCCTTGAGGAAGGCTTCGGAGCGGGCTTCCAGCGTGCCTTCGATCTGCGACTGGCTCTCATTGAGCGAGATGGCAAGCGCCATCGCCTTCTCGTCCAGCGTCTCGGAGAGGCGGTCATGGGTACCGGAGACAGCGTTCAGCAGGGCGGCCGAACGGGTTTCCAGGGTATTCTCGATACGCGCCTGGCTCTCGCTCAAGGAAATGGCGATCGCCATTGCCTTTTCGTCGAGCGTTTCGGCAAGGCGGTCGCGCGTGCCGGAGACGGTGTTCAGCAGCGCCTCGGCGCGTGTTCCGAGTGCGTCCTCGATGCGGGCATGGCGCTCGTCGAGCGAGGTCGTAAGCGCAGCCGCCTTGCTGTCCAGCGTTTCCGACAGGCGGTCATGGGTGCCCGAGACGGCGTTGAGGAAGGCGGCAGAGCGGGTTTCGAGCGTATCCTCGATGCGGCTCTGATTTTCGTTCAAGGAGATGGCGAGCGCCATCGCCTTCTCGTCCAGCGTCTCGGAGAGGCGGTCATGGGTGCCGGAGACAGCGTTCAGAAGGGCTGCCGAACGGGTTTCCAGCGTATCCTCGATACGGGCCTGGCTTTCGTTGAGCGAAATGGCAAGTGCCATCGCCTTTTCGTCGAGCGTCTCGGCAAGACGGTCATGGGTGCCCGACACCGTGTTGATGATGGCGTCGGCGCGGGTTGCCAACGCTTCCTCGAAGCGACCGTGATGGGTGGCCAGCGCATCGACGAGCGCGCCGCCGCGCTCGGCCATCACGCTGTCGATGCGGCTGTGCGCCGTGCCGAGCGCCTCGGTGATTTCGGCTGCGCGCGCAGCAAGCACGCCGCTCAGTTCCTCCGCGCGGCCGCCGAATGCCGACGTAACCTGCTCGGTGCCGGCGGCAACGGCGCTCGTCAGATCGGTCGTGGTGGTGCGCAGCGTGTCGCGGAACTCGGCCGAGCGGGCCTGAAGATTGTTCTGCAGCTCGGAGCTGCCCGATGCAAGCGCCAGCGCGATGTCCGATGTGGCGTTCTGCAGCGCAGAGGTCAGTTCGCCGGTGCGGCTGGTGAGGGCGGTGGTAATTTCCTCCGCCCGTGCGCCGACCGTGCTTTCCAGCATTTCGTGGCCGGTGGCGAGTGCGGTCGCAAGCGCCAACGACTGGTCTGTCATCGACGAGCCGAGACGGTCAATGCCGGAACTCAGGATGCCGTCGATCGAATCCGAGCCGCCGGTCAGCGTCTCGTTGATGCGGGCGAGGCTTTCCATCAGCTTGGTGTCGAGCGAGCCGGTGCGCTTGTCGAAGGCGCTGGTGAATTCGGCGACCCTTTCGTCGAAGGCGGTCGACAGCTGGGCGACGGTCGTCTGCAGCCGCTCCTCGAAGAAGCCGGAGCGCACGTCGAGATCCATCACGGCATCGTCGGCGGTGGTCTGCAGGCTCTGGCGGAAGCTTGCGCCCTTTTCGTCGAGCGCGCTATTCAGCTTTGACAGCACGTCGTCAAGCGTGCCGCCGATAGTGCGTTCGCCCGATGTCAGGCTCTCGTTGATCTCGCGGGTGCGGGCGATCAGGATTTCGTTGAGCTGATGCGTGCGCTCGTTCAGCGCCGCGTTCAGCTTCTCGGTGCTGCTGTCCATCGTCGAGGCGCGTGTCTCGAACTGGCTGAGCAGCCTTTCGCCATGTTCGTTGAGATTGACCGAGAGCGCTTCGAGGCGGTTGTCAAATTCGGTGGCAAGCGCAAAACCGGATGCGTTGAGTGTCTGGAGCAGGCTGTCGGTCTTGGCGGCAAGTAGGCTGCCCATGGACTGCAGGGCGCTGTCGGATTTTTCCAGGATCGTCGCCGCGCGCGTATCGATCAGCGATGCGAAGGCTTCGCCCGATGTGGCGAGCCGCACCGCGATCTCCTCGGTCGCAAGCGACAGTTCTTCCTTCAACTGGTCGTGGACGCTGCCGATCGAGGTGCGGATGCGGTCGGCATGATTGACGATCGCCTCGCGCTCGGAGCCGAGTTCGTGGACGAGGCCGCGGACACGCAGCTCGTTGTCGGCATAGGAGCGCTCGAGGGCATTGACCTCGGAATGGACAAGCGTTTCCAGCTCGGAGGCGCGCGCGATAGTGCGCTCGATGCCTTCGTTCATGGCAGAGACTTCGCGACGCACGGCCTGGCCGACCGTCATGATGCGCTCGGAGGCGATGGTTTCCGGCTCCGCCAGACGAAGTGCCACCTCCGCCATGGAACGGGCGGCGTTGCGCATGTCCTGGGCGCGGGAGATCATGATGGCGAAGGCGTAGAACATCATCACGGGAATGACGATGCCGACCAGGCCGGCGATGACGCCGGGCAGGGCGACGAGATCGGCGATCGAACGGATCTGCCAGATCTGCGGTGAATAAAGCAGCGACATCAGGCCGAGGCCGGCCATGACCCAAAGTATGGAGAACAGGGTGGCGGTGCGCATCGCCGAGCGGCTGGAGGCGCCGTCGAAGGATTTCAGGATAGAGGCGGGCGTGTTGCGGCTGGCATCGTTGGCCGGCGCGAAGGCCGGAGCCCTGGAAGCCTGCTCGCCCGCAGCACTGCGGCGGTTACGGCGTTGCGCTTCTTCCTGGGCCTGCTGATTACGCGCATTCGATGGGTCAGACACATTAGCCTCCGGGGCCTCAGGCGCGCTGCCGCGGCGAGACGGCACGTTTTCCTTGCCGAAGTCGATCTGGAGCGCTTCGTCCAATGCCTTGAACGCCTTGTCCTCGATCGACTCATTATATTTGTTGTTCGCCATTCGTATGCCTCGTTACTGTCAGCCAGCCGGACACCGCATCCCGGGCTTCCGCATCACCCGGGGACAACTTTGCCGTTCCAGCCCTCCCCCCCAACGACGGACGGATAAGCATGTCATTTCAGAGTAGATAGCCGCTTTTTCAAACGGAAGGTATCAAAACACTACCATTATCCACTCACTCGGCAAAGGCGCGTACCATAAACCCGCTCCACCAGTATCGTAGTGACACATCTGGGCTCTTCACACAATTAATGAAGGCTTGAGATTCATGGCTCGTTAACCCGTTGTTAACATCTTTGAATCCGAGGAGCCGCTTAAAAACCAATAATTTAGGGATATTTAACGGACGTTAACCATGTGGCGAGATTTCCGCCCTCGCTGTGCCGGAATTTAACGTGATGGCCACCCTGTCGTCGCAGAACTGTTGCAAGTGCGGACGACAAGCGACGGGGAAATTGGCACATGGCAGCATTGAGCATCGTATTCGAGACGCCGGATAATGCAAAGGGACCGTGTCCCTCCAAGGCTCGGCCGATCGATCTGGTCCACCTCGCAAAACAGACGATGGGCGACAAAACGCTCGAAATCGAAGTCCTTCAGATGTTTGCGCGCCAGGCGCGCGCATGCCTTCAGGACATTGCGAGCGGAGAAACCAGCCGCGCCGGCGCGGCCGCGCACCGGCTGAAGGGGGCTGCAAGCTCGGTCGGCGCGTTCCGCGTGTCGGAGACGGCGGAAGCCATCGAGGAAAACGGGACCGATGCCGGCACGATGGCAGCGCTCGGCGCTGCCGTCATCGACGCCGAGAATTTCATCCTGAAGCTCTGCCGCGGCTGAGCCGCTTCCGGGCACAAAACATGAGGCCCGTTGTTTCATTGCGAAACCACGGGTCTTTTTGCGACGTCCGATATGACGCTTTGAAGACGGCGGGCAAAGGCCCGATCTGCGAGGCTATGGCCAATTTCGCCGATGTTGACTGACGCGTCGAATTATCGGAAGAAAATCCGCCCATCCATTTGAAGACCGGAATCGTCCTGATGCCCAAACTTACCATCGTCGCCTTCGACGGCACGCGCTTCGACCTCGACGTCGACCAAGGCTCCACCGTGATGGAAAACGCAGTGCGCAATTCGGTGCCCGGCATCGAGGCCGAATGCGGCGGCGCCTGCGCCTGCGCGACCTGCCACGTCTATGTCGACGAGGAGTGGACTGAGAAGGTCGGCCAGCCGGAGGCGATGGAAGAGGACATGCTCGACTTCGCCTTCGACGTGCGCCCGACGTCGCGGCTGTCCTGTCAGATCCGGATGAAGGCCGTCTATGACGGGCTTGTGGTGCACGTGCCGGAACGACAGGCCTGACGCGCGCCGCGCATCAACCGCAGTCGCTGCTCAATATCCCTACAGTACAAAAAAGACGCCTCGCGCGCTGGTGCGAGCGAGGCGAGGCGGGCGCATTACCTACGGATGAGGGAGGAACATCCGCGGCTTCGGAACGCGCCAGGAGAACCCAGCGATGAAAGTGCAGGTGCCGTACCTGAACTTTCGAATGTGTTCATATTAACGCGTTCCGGTTGAGTCTGCCAGAATGAAAAATGACCATTGAATCGCTGGGGAGGACGCAAGTTTCGCACAGGTTTCGTTGTGCAGCTAAGCTTTTTCGCTCGCAGCCTGCTTGAGAAAGCCTTATTTTTCGCCGGTTCGACCTCTGATTCGATTGTTCAGCAATCTCAGCATACGCTTCTGGAAGTTGACCGCTTCGACCCGGTCGAAGCGCGCCTGCAACTGGTCGTGCTCCTCTATACCGCGAGCTGATTCGTTGGAAACGAGCTCCTGCATGGTCTCGCAGCTGCGCTGCGGCGGCAGGGCGCGGATGGCGCGCTCCATGGAGCGGGCCTGATTGCGGGCGATCTCGGCATGGCGCTCCTCGTGACGCTTGATATCGCTCGACAGGGCATCCCAGATCATCGACAGCTCCTTGCCCGCGCCCATGCGGTTGCTCCAGCGCGGCAGGATGATCTGGGTGTGGACGGTAACCTTGACGTTGCCGATGCGGCAGCGGCCGTCGTCCTGGATATAGGTGGCCTCGCCGCCGAAACGGATCTTGGTGGCGCCGGGATGGCGTGCCGAGGAGCCGCTCGCCGTCGGGCCGCGCCGGCTGAGTTCGCGGTCCAGCTCATCCGCGGTTTTGCCGCGAATGTCGAAATAGGAATAGCTTTTCGATGCGATCACTTCAGCAGCGGCCGGCCCGCAAAGGGAAAGACCAATGGAAAAGACCATAGGAAGGACCATATAACGCACTGCAAGCGGCATTCTGAACGCAACCCGTGTTGAAATCGACGGGAGCTTGGGGCATAGCCACCGCAAGCGCAATATCGGATGACGGTTTTTTCGTCATCAATAGGATAAGTCTGGTGACAGGGCTCGAAGGCATTTTATGGCGCGTCGCCCATGGCCGTGAGATCGAACTCGGCCGTCGTTCGACGATCATGGCGATCATCAACGTGACGCCGGACTCCTTTTCCGACGGCGGACGCTTCGAGACTGTGGATGCAGTCGTCGAGCATGCGCTGAGGGCGGTGAGCGAAGGTGCTGCCATTATCGACATCGGCGGGGAATCAACCCGGCCGGGGGCTGCAGCCGTTAGCCCTTCCGAGGAACAGGCGCGCGTGCTGCCCGTCATCGAGGCGCTACGCGGGCGCACCGAGGCGCTGATCTCCATCGATACCTATCGCGCCGAGACGGCGCGGCTTGCAGTCAGCGCCGGCGCCCATATCGTCAACGACGTGTTCGGGCTGCAGAAGGAGCCCGATATCGCCAATATCGCCGCGGCGACCGGGGCAGGGCTCTGTATCATGCATACCGGCCGCGACAGGGCGAAACTTCCCGACGTGATCGCCGACCAGGTGCACTTCCTCAAACAATCGCTTGCTATCGCAACGGCATCAGGCGTCAACAGCGACCGTATCGTGCTTGATCCCGGCTTCGGCTTCGCCAAGGAGACGGCGGAGGAGAACCTGGAACTGATGGCGCGTTTCTCCGAACTTTCCCGCTTCGGCCTGCCGCTGCTCGCCGGCACGTCGCGCAAGCGCTTCCTCGGCGCGGTGACGGGGCGTGAGGCGCCGGACCGGGACGCGGCGACGGCTGCATCAAGCGCCCTGCTCAGACTTCAGGGAGCTGCGGTTTTCCGCGTGCACAATGTCGCAATCAACAGGGATGCACTCGACATCGCCGATGCTATGCTGAATGCGCGCCAGGAATTCGAGAGGAAGCGGCCGACATGACCACCTACACGATCACGCTGCAGAACTGCGCCTTCTTCGCGCGCCACGGCGTGCATGACGAGGAGGAATTTCTCGGCCAGCGCTTCTTCGTCGATGCCGAGCTCGATGTCGTCGCGGGTGAGGCGCTGGAAAGCGATTCCATCAACGATACCGTCAATTACGGCATCGCCTTTACCGTGATCGAGGAAATCGTCACCGGCAAGCGGCGCTACCTGATCGAGGCCCTGGCGCTCGATATCGCCAAGGGGCTCTGCCAGACGTTCCCGCAGGTCCGAAGGGCGAAGATCACGGTGCGCAAGCCGAATGCGCCCGTGCCAGGCGTGCTCGATTTCGTGCAGGTGAGCGTTGAGCATTTTGCCTGACACCGCATTGCAATCGGCGACCCTCGGCCTCGGCGGCAATATCGGCGATCCCGTCAAGGCGATGGCGGCCGCACTGCAAAGGCTGGACGCGCGGGATGACTGCCGGGTCGCGGCGGTCTCGCGGCTCTATCGCACGCCGCCCTGGGGCAAGACCGACCAG
The DNA here is from genome assembly GCF_003938655.1 of Rhizobium pisi. Taxonomy (GTDB): domain Bacteria; phylum Pseudomonadota; class Alphaproteobacteria; order Rhizobiales; family Rhizobiaceae; genus Rhizobium; species Rhizobium pisi. The sequence continues at coordinate 178,321 of NZ_RJJT01000009.1, read as the reverse complement.
TCGTTCTTCTTCAACGCCTGCGCTGCCGTCGAAACCCGGCTCGATCCGGAAGCGTTGCTCGATGTCTGCCTGTCCATAGAGCGCGAGATGAAACGTGAGCGTATCGAGCGCTGGGGTCCGCGCACGCTCGATATCGACGTTCTCACCTATGGCGATGTCGCGCAGGACGCGCCGCGGCTGGAATTGCCGCATCCCCGCATGACCGATCGTGGGTTTGTGCTGATGCCCCTTACCGATATCGCACCCGATCTTCTCGTCCGGGGCAGGACGGTGAGCGACTGGCTTGGCGATGCCGAGGTGGCGGGCATCGAAGTCGCCGACGAAAGCCGGGACTGGTGGCTCAGGGTTTGAAAAAAGCCCCCTGAAACGGAAAACGGCGGGAAACCCGCCGCTTCAGGAAAATCCCGGAATGCCGTTCCTTATTCGATGGAACCGACGGCCATTTCGTCAACCTGCCGGGTCAACGTCAGGCCGATGACAGGGATCATCTGGCTTTCGACCTTGACCGAGACGGTGACGTTCATCGTCTTGTCGTCACGCACGCGGGCAATCATCGCGCCGTTCAGCTTGGCGCGGTTGATGCCGACGACGACGGTGTCCTCGGTGACGGCGCCGGAGACGACGTCGAGGCCCTTGCCGGCGGCACCGTCGAGGAACTTGCCTTTGTAGGTGGAGCCGGACTGCGAAATGACCGCGGTCATCGGCTGCTTGAAGACGCCGACCCGGCAGGTGCCGTCGAGCTTGATGCCGGCGCTGCTGTCGCCTGTGGGCTCACCGATCAGGTTGCAGGTGAATTTCGTGCCCTTGTATTTGCCGGCGACGATCTCACCGGGGCCTTTCCAGGAGCCGGTTACGGAATCGAAGAAGGCCTTGTCACGGGTCGCAGCGCTGGCTGCCGGAGCGACATCTGCCACGGGAGACAATGCCGCGGCGGCCAGGCCGCAAACGAAGAGAAACTTGCGCGAATACATGGATTTTCCTTGGCAAACACCACTCACGAACTGGCTGCAAGTTTTGCCGAATAATGGTTAATCCTTCCTTTCGATTGCGCCCAAATACGAGGCGACACACGCCTTTCACACAGCGCGGATTTTAACATCCTGCCATTATGGCTTTGAATCCACTGAAATTTCCTTCTCCTGCCGTTACGGAAGGCGAAAATTACAGAATCGCCTGATCGCTTAAGGATTGTTGCCGCGCGGTGACATGGAGGGCGTGAGATCGCCGATGAAGTCGCCGATTCCCGGCCGCTTGAGGGCGCGGAAGGCGAGCGGACGGCAGAGATCCATCGCCGCGATTCCGATGCGGGCGGTCATCAGGCCGTTGATGACGCCTTCGCCCAGTCGGGCCGAGAGCTTGGAGGCCAACCCATGGCCGAGCACCTGCTGGACGAGGCTGTCGCCCATCGCAATCGAGCCGGTGACCGCGAGATGAGCCAACACGTCCCGAAGCAGGCGGAACATGCCGAGCGTGCCGGGACGGCCGCCGTAGAGCTCGGCCATGGCGCGGATGAGGCGCACGGCCTCATAGAGCACATAGAGCAGGTCGACGACGGCGCGCGGGCTGACGGCGGTGACGATCGAGACGCGCTTGGAAGCGTTGACGATCAGAGCGCGGGCTTTGCGATCGAGGGGGGCAAGCAGTTCGCGTTCGGCCAGCGCAATCAGATGCGGGGGATCGATGACCTCGCCTTCGGTCGCTTTCAGCGTCGCGCGGCCCTTCGATGTCTCGGGATTTGCCGAGAGCAGCGCGGTCAACTGCGCGACGACTGCGCGTGCCTTGACCGGGCGGGTTTCGAGGATCGCCGCCTCGGCTTCGGCCTTGATCTTCTGGACGGCGGCAAGGCGCATCATGCCCGCAGTCTCCCCGATCACGAGGGCAAGCACGGCAAGGATGCCGACCGCGAGCACGGCAAGGGCCGCATATCCCAGCCAGTCGGCGCGGGTGAAGAGATCGCGGATCAGGCTGTCGGTCCAGAGGCCGACGGCAAGCGAGAGCAGGATGCCGAAAGCGCCGGCGGCGATTTTGCCGAAGGAGGTCCGGCGCCTGTGCGGCGCAGCAACGGGAACCGCGCTCAGATCCTTGTCGGGATTGAGGAAGGGATCGTCCTCATCAGGTGTGACGACGATATGTTCGGAGAAGCTTTCCGGCTTGCGCCGCTCAACTGCCTGGCGGCCGTTGTCGGGCGGCGCGGCGGCCTCGTCCTCATAGTGGAAAGCGGCGGGCGGGCGGCGCGGCGGATCGGATGGAGGCTTGCTCATGCGAGACGATCTCCGAACAGGAACTGCATGGCGCGGTCGAGGCGGATATGCGGTACCGAGAGCTTGATGCCACCGCCGGTTTCCTCAAGAAGTGGCGGGCGGAACCTGACGACGTTGACGTCGGGCAGGGGCTCGCCGGCCTCGCCTGAGGCGATGCGGGCAAACAGGCTTTCCGGATCCTCCGGCAGGTCGCCGGGAAAGATCGCGGTCTTTCTCTGGCCGTCGAATCGCTCGACCCCGATGGTTTCGCCCTCCATCGGCGTGCCGACGATGACAGGCAGCTCATGGCCGTTGCGCTTGACCGTTGCCTCGCGGGTGGCGCGCACCGAGGCGAGCGCCATGACGTCGATGCCGGCACCGGCCATGCCGATGCGGGCGATGGCGCGATCGACGAGGCGTCGGGTCAGCGCGTCGAGCCGGTCGTGGCTTTCATGGTGGAGATGATCGGCCTTGGTGGCAGCGACCAGCACGCGGTCGATTCGGCGCCCGAGCAGGGAGGAAAGCAGCGAATTTGTGCCGGGACGGAAGCAGGCCAGGACATCGGTCAGCGCGCGCTCCAGATCCTGCACGGCTTCGCGGCCGCGGTTCATCGCCTGCAGCGCATCGACCAGCACGATCTGGCGGTCGAGCCGGGCGAAATGCTCGCGGAAGAAGGGTTTGACGACGACCGATTTATAGGCCTCGTAGCGCCGCTCCATCATCGCCCAAAGCGAGCCGCGGCCGGAATGTCCCTGCGCCGGCAAAGCCAATGGCGCGAAGGTCAGCGCCGGCGATCCTTCGAGATCGCCGGGCAGAAGCAAGCGGCCTGGCGGTAGGGTGGAGAGCGAGCGTTCGTCGGCCTTGCAGGCTTTGAGATAGTCGGCAAAGGCGTTAGCGAGGTCGCGGGCGACCATCTCGTCCGCGCCGGCATGAATATCGGCGGCGCGGGTGAGCGCCAGCCACCCATGCGACAGCTCTGAGCGGATGCCGGTTTCGGCGAGCGCGATCGTCTCTTCGCTGAAGGTGCGGTAATCCTTGCCGAGCAGGGGCAGGTCGAGCAGCCATTCGCCGGGATAATCGACGATGTCGATCGACAGCCGGCCGGGGGAAAACAGGCGATTCCAGCCGCTGGCGCTCTGGTATTCCAGCGTGATGCGCAGTTCGGAGATGGCGCGGGTCGAATCCGGCCAGATCCGCTCCTTCACGAGCGCACGGATATGATCCTCGTACTGGAAGCGCGGCACGGCATCGTCCGGCTGCGGCTCAAGGCGCACGGCCGAGACGCGGCCTGACTGCACCGGCTCGAACAGCGGCAGGCGGCCGCCATGCAGCAGATTATGGACCAACGAGGAGATGAAGACCGTCTTGCCGGAGCGGGAGAGGCCGGTGACGCCGAGACGCACGGTCGGATTGACGAGGCCGCTCGCCCGGTCAGCGAGATTATCCAACGCGATGCGGGCGTCGTCGGCAAAAGATGTCAGGCGTGGCGGCAAGGCGCAATTCCGATTGGTGACTGCCGGCAATATAGGAAGGGCGCGCCGCCCGCAAAAGAAGCGCCGCGCTTTTGCTTGAATTGCACCAAAGATTCAGACGACCACGAAATCGGTGAGACGCCAGGCGGTGGCGGAAGCGTCGAAATCGATGACGGCAAGGCCAGCCGTCGGAAAGCCGCCGGGAAGGGCGCTCACCATCGCCTCATGACCGATCAGCGCCTCAAGAGCCTGCTCCATGGTCGGATTGTGGCCGATCAGCATGACGGCCTCCTCCTCCTGCGCATCGACGATCTCGATATAGTTGTCGACCGTGGCGTTATAGAGCGCGTCGACATAACGAACCTCGAGCGACAGGCCCATCGCCCGGTACACCGCATCGGCGGTATCGCGGCAGCGCTGCGCCGTCGAGCTGATCAGCAGATCGGGACGGTAGCCCTTGTCGGCGGCCTTGTCGGCGATGATCTCGGCATCGCCATAGCCCTTTTCGTTGAGCGGCCGGTCAAAATCGCGCTGTCCGGGTTCGGCCCGGGCAGACTCGGCATGACGCAGGAGATAAATGCGGTTGGGCGGAGGCAAGGGTACGGTCATGGGCAAAATCCGGGATCCAGCGGGTCTTTTCAGTATCGGTTGCATTTCGCCGCCGTCAACCGCCAGCCATGCGGAGGCTCCCAAAAGGTGGCCGACAACACGGCGTTTTGAAGGCGAAGCAAAAAACGGCGGCCGGAATAATGGTGAGAAAATAGACCGTTAGCCGAAAAATGTAACAGATTTAAAAATCTGTTTACCTGTCGTATTTGGCTTGAATCGCGGATAGCGCTTGGGATATACAGCCCGCCAAGAGATGTTCTTCAGGAGAATCGCGTTGAGTGAGAAGATCGATCTTAGCAATTACGTTCCCTCGGAAGAGGAAGAGTTCATGAACGTAAACCAGCGTGCCTACTTCAGGGCAAAGCTGGTTGCCTGGAAAAATGATATCCTTAGAGAAGCGCGCGAAACACTCGACCATCTGGCCGAGGAGAGCGCAAACCATCCCGATCTCGCCGACCGGGCGTCATCGGAAACAGACCGAGCGATCGAACTTCGCGCCCGCGACCGGCAGAGAAAGCTGATTTCCAAGATCGACGCTGCATTGCAGCACATCGAAGACGGCACCTACGGTTATTGTGAGGAAACCGGCGAACCGATCGGCCTCAAGCGTCTCGACGCACGCCCGATCGCGACGCTGTCGATCGAGGCGCAGGAGCGCCACGAACGCCGCGAAAAAGTCTACCGCGACGAGTAACGGTTTTCATGCAAGCTTGAGAGTCATAAGGCGCCGCGATCCGTTCGCGGCGCCTTATCCAATTACAGCGGGCTTCCGGTCGCCAGGGGTTTCCACCACTGCTCCCGGCCCGTCTCGGCGGCGAGGTCAACCGCAACCCTGGTGCCGTTCCTGATCCGCCGTCGCAGGATGTCGGCTCGGTCCGAATCCGTTCGTAACATACCTTCCTGGTGAAGAGCTTGCAGCCGCGTGCGGGACACTTTCAGCTCGGACGCCAGCAGGCGGTCGAGGCGCGTGCTTGATGGAAACGGGACCATCAGTTCGATTTCCAGCCTCGTCCAATCAGATGTTTCCTGCCGAATCTCTTTTGCGATGTCGAATTCGGCAAATTCGTCCACACGCTGCGACTTGGGCCTGAGGGCCTCGAGATTGAAGGCTTCCGCCCGAATCCAATCCGGATCGTTGGACTGCAATGCTGCGAGGGTTGCGGGATCGATGTCGCGAACATTCCGGCGTTCGAAGATCGGACGGTTCCATGTCTTTTCGCAGGCCAGGCATTTGTAGATGAGCCAGGCGTCGAGCCTGCGGCCATTGGCGTTGAGCCGGATCTTGTCGCTGCATCGGAAAGCTCTGAGGCCTCCGCATCCGCTGCATGCAATCCAAGGCTGGGGCGCTGTTTTGGGTAGAATGGTCCATCGGACCTGAAGGGTACTGCACATATCGTCTTGGTCTTCCGTTCGGAAGTCCACCACGATGGTGCTTGAGAAAGCCCTTGCGGGCACGGTGTGGCGATGTTCTGGGCGGCGGAAGAGCTGAGACAGCGGAGCTGCACATGGCACATGTCAACAATGCCAAACCGGTCTCTCGCCACCACCCGGTGAACATGTTCATACGCCGTCAGCATGCCCGCTGTCCGGCAATACGGGTGAAACTGGAGTGAGACCGGTATTTACTTAGGCAAAGTGCAACCTCGATGCGCCAACGCTCTTCACGCTCAGGGATAACAAATTATCCGCGTGAGATGGAGCCCCCTGAGGCATCGGGAACCGAAAGTCGCAGCAATGCGGCTTTTATGCAACTTGGTGATGAAAGAGGCTCGGCTTTCGCGCCCGCTCACTTGTCGCGATTGACGCTCATTTCACCGAAGATACGGGCGACTTCCTTCTGCAGCTCGGTATCGGCGCCGGTGATCGGCGCAAGGTCGGGATCGCGGCGCGGCAGGTTGCCGGGCTGCGGTGCTGCCTGGCGGGGCGTCTGATTTGCCGGAGCCTGGACGACGCGTTCGGCCGTCAGGTTATTCGACATTTCCTGCTCCAGCACGCGCTGGAAATCACGTCGGATCGCTGCCGATTGCGCCGCCGCGTCGTCCACGGCCTCGGCTGTACGCGCCGCCGCCGGCATGTCCTGGACAGGCGGGGCGGAAACTTCGGGCTCGATGCGCTGTTGCGGCAGCACGCGCTGGCGGGCGGCGTCGAGGATCTCGGCCGCGCTCGCGGCATCCCGGAACGACGCGGGCTGCGCTGCCGGAGGAGCGGCGGGGCGCTCCGGCGGGCGGGGCTGTGGCGCGGCGGCGCGCAGCGGAATGTCGCGTTCGGCCGAAACCGGAGCCGCAACGGGAGGCATCACGGGTTCCGCTGGAAGGGGGCTCGTCGCCACGGGCGGCGCGGCGACCGGCTGGGCCGGCGGTTCGGGCCGCGGGCGCGGTTCCAGCGAGGCTGGCGCGGAGAAGGAAGGTTCTGCGGCCGGCTCGACACGGGCAGCAACCGGCCGCGGCGAAGGGGCGGGCGGTGTATCCGGCCGCACGGTCGATACGGGGCGCTGCTCTACCGGCTGCGGGCGAAAGGCGCTTTCCGGCTGTTCGGCCGCCGCGGGCAGGATGCGGCTTTCAATTACGACATCGGTCGGGCCGCCGATCATGATCAGGTGCTCGACGTCGTCGCGGCGCACCAGCACCAGCCGGCGGCGGGTATCGACGGCCGCTGCGTCCAGGACCTGCAGGCGGGGCTGGCGGTTGCGGCCGCCACGCACGAAGGGCGAGGGCGCGCGGTTGCGGATCACCCACAAAACGACGATGAGCAGGAGAAGCGCCAGTCCGACGCCACCGGCCGCAAGCAGGAAACGACCGCCGTAAGCTCCGACAACATCATCCAACATAGTCACTCACTCCATTTCACATCAGGCACATATTGACGACTTTTCCGTTCCTTAGGCAAGGGCCGCCGGTTCTGTCCAGTCACGTGTGGACGCGATTTCGTGTTGTGCCGGGTCGCGCTTGCCGACATTGCACCTTTGCGGGCAACGGTGGCAGGCTTCAGGGGCAGATGGCGTTCTTGTCTGTGAATTCAAGCAGTCTTGCCGACTACCGCTGTTCTTGCGGGCGTGGCAAATTGCTAAGAAGAAAAGAGTGCCTGATTCCTGCTTCGTCCTCGTGCTAGTGACTGAGAAGGAAGGGTTTATGTGAGGAATACATGACGAAACCGCGTCAGGCCGACGACTATAACGCACCGCTTGTGGATCGTGGGGGGCGTTCTGGCACGGTTTTGCGCATTCTTCTGCTTGCGCTCGTGTTGATCGCGGCCGCCGGCGGCTTCGTCGTCTTCAAGCGGTCGCTTGATAACGAGATTGTGCTCGGCGGCCTCGGCGTGCTCGCGATGGTCGGCATCTTCTTTCTGGTGTCCTCGGTCATCGGCTTCATCGAGGTGATGCCGCAGCGCCAGTCCGACAGCCTGGCGCGCTCTTTCCTCAACAGTCATCCCGACGGCACGCTGATCACCGACGAAAAGGGCAGGATCATCTATGCCAACGCCGCCTATGGCGCGCTGACCGGTGCGCGCAAGGCGACCGAGGTGCAGACGCTGGAAACGTTGCTGTCTCGCCACCGCGAATCCAACGAGGCGCTCTACAGGCTGGTTAACGGCCTGCGGGAGGGCAAGGAGGGCAGCGAGGAATTCCGTCTGCTGCGCGCTGTCGGGCCGGGCAGCAACAACTCCGGCGCGCACTGGTACCGGCTGAAGGCACGGCTGCTGCATCCGGAGGAGAACGGCAGCAAGCCGCTACAGATCTGGCAGATCACCGACATCACCGCCGAACGCGACGACCAGGAGCGTTTCTTCAAGGAATTGCAGAACGCGATCGACTATCTCGACCATGCACCGGCCGGTTTCTTCTCCGCCGGCAGGAAGGGCGAGATCTTCTATTTGAATGCGACGCTTGCCGAGTGGCTCGGCCTCGACCTGACCAAGTTCGTGCCGGGCTCGATGACGATCGGCGATGTCGTGGCTGGCGAGGGGCTGGCGCTGATCCAGTCGGTGCAGGCGGAACCCGGCCTGAAAAAGACCGTGACGCTCGATCTCGACCTGCGCAAGACCAACGGGCAGAGCCTGCCGGTACAGATCATCCACAGCGTCACCTCGATGCGCGATGGCGCACCCGGTGAAAGCCGGACGATCGTGCTGGCGCGCGAAAAGGGCGACGAAAACGGCCACTCGGCGTCGGCCGCCGCCATGCGTTTCACCCGCTTCTTCAACAATACGCCGATGGCGATCGCCTCGGTCGACGGTGACGGACGCATCCTGCGCACCAATGCGCCGTTCCTGAAGCTGTTTTCGGGCGTCGTCTCGCGTGACGATCTCGAAAAGCGGCCACATCTCGAAATCATCGTCCAGGAGAGCGACCGGCCGCAGCTGGCCGAGGCGCTGGCGGCGGCGAAAGACCGGCAGGGCGACATCGCGCCGCTCGACACCCGCACGCCGACCGATGAGGCGCGTTATTTCCGCTTCTATGTCAATGCCGTCATCGACCAGAGCGACGAGGCGCCCGAGGAGGCCGCGATCGTCTATGCGGTCGAGGTGACCGAACAGAAGGCGCTGGAAGCGCAGATGGCGCAGACGCAGAAGATGAATGCGGTGGGAACGCTTGCCGGCGGCATCGCGCACGACTTCAACAACGTGCTGACGGCGATCCTGCTTTCCTCCGACCATCTGCTTCTGCAGGCGCGGCCCTCCGATGCGAGCTTCGCCGATCTGATGGAGATCAAGCGCAACGCCAACCGCGCCGCGGTGCTAGTGCGACAGTTGCTCGCCTTCTCGCGCAAGCAGACGATGCGGCCTTCGGTGCTGAACCTTACCGACGTCGTCGGCGACCTGCGCATGCTGGTCGACCGTTTGCTTTCCGGCACCAACGTCAAGCTCGACGTGCAATATGGCCGCGACCTCTGGCCCGTCAAAACGGATCTTTCGCAGTTCGAGCAGGTGCTGATCAATCTCTGCGTCAATGCGCGCGACGCCATGCCCGACGGCGGGAAGCTGACGCTGCGCACCCGCAATCTGACCGCCGCCGAGGTCGCCGCCTTCAACTATTCCTACATGCCGGCCGAGGACATGGTGCTGGTCGAGGTCGCCGACAATGGCACGGGCATTGCGCCCGAGATCATGGACAAGATCTTCGAGCCGTTCTTCACCACCAAGGACGTCGGCAAGGGCACCGGCCTCGGCCTCGCCATGGTCTACGGCATCGTCAAGCAGTCGGGCGGTTACATCCAGCCGGAATCCGAAGTCGGTAAAGGCACGACCTTCCGCGTCTTCCTGCCGCGCCACATTCCGGAACCGGCGGTTGCGGGCGAGGTGGATGCGATCGCCGAAGTCGGCGCGCGGCCCGAGGCACCGGCGGCGCAGCAACCGGAGGACCTGACGGGATCGGCCGTCATCCTTCTCGTCGAGGACGAAGAGGCGGTGCGACGCGGCGGCAAGCGCATGCTGGAAACGCGCGGCTATACCGTGCACGAGGCGGGCTCGGGCGTCGAGGCGCTCGCCATCATGGAAGAGCTTGACGGCAAGGTCGACATCGTCGTTTCCGACGTTGTCATGCCCGAAATGGACGGCCCGACGCTGCTGGGCGAGCTGCGCAAGACCTATCCCGACCTGAAATTCATCTTCGTGTCGGGCTACGCCGAGGATGCCTTTGCCCGCAACCTGCCGCCGGATGCAAAGTTCGGATTTTTGCCGAAGCCTTTCTCGCTGAAACAGCTGGCCGTCGTCGTCAAGGAAACGCTGGACGGGTGAGCCGCGGTAGGCGTTGTGCCGTGTCCGCCCCCGAGGGGGCTGGAACGGCACTACCTATCTGCCAAGGCGATTCCGGCCGGACCCAGTTAATCCTCATTCCCCAGCGCGACCGCAATCTCAGCCGCAAGCCGGGCATTGTTCTCAACCAGTGCAATATTCGTCTTGAGGCTCTGGCCGTCCGTCAGGTCGAAAATGGTCGAGAGCAGGTAGGGCGTGACCGCCTTGCCGGTGATCTCGTCGCGCTCGGCGCTGTCGAGCGCCCGCTCGATATAGATTTCCATCTCTTCGCGCGCGATCTCGTCGGCTTCGGGCACCGGATTGGCGACGAGCATGCCGCCGTCGATGCCGAGCTGTTCGCGCACGGTCTGAAAATTGGCGATGGCGGCCGGGCTGTTCAGCGACAGCGGGCTTGATATGCCTGAGGAGCGCGACCAGAAGGCAGGGAATTCCTCGCTCTCATAGGTGACGACGGGCACGCCGCGGGTTTCGAGAACTTCCAGCGTTTTCGGAATGTCGAGGATCGCCTTTGCGCCGGCGCAGACGACGATGACGCCGGTGCGCGCCAGTTCCTCCAGATCGGCTGAAATGTCGAAGCTCTCCTCGGCGCCGCGATGCACGCCGCCGATGCCGCCCGTTGCAAAGACGCGGATGCCGGCGCGGGCCGCTGCAATCATCGTCGCCGCGACCGTGGTGGCGCCGGTGCGGCGCTCGGCGATCGCGAAGGCGAGATCGGCGCGCGACACCTTCATCACCTCGGTCGCCTTGGCGAGCTGTTCCAGCTCGTTCGCTTCAAGGCCGATATGCAGCGTGCCGTGAATGACGGCGATCGTTGCCGGCACCGCGCCCTGTTCGCGGATGATTGCCTCGACGCTGCGGGCCATCTCGATATTGCCAGGATAGGGCATGCCGTGGGTGATGATGGTCGATTCCAGCGCCACCAGCGGTGCGCCGCGCTGTTTGGCGCTCGCGACCTCCTTCGAATAGGCGATCGGCAGAAGAGGGGAGATGGGCTTGGTCATGGTCGTGTCCTGTGATCGACAGAGCATGATGCCGAAAAGTGTGAGCGGTTTTCGGACGACATCATGCTCAACTATTTAATTCGCCGCTTCAATGCAGAATTCGGGCCGCGGGAACAAGGGCAAGCGCCTCATTCAAGAGGTCCGGCGTCAGATTTTCATTGACGGCGTGCCGCGACTGCACGGTGAGGATGGCGGCGGCCGCGCCATAGCGGACAGCTTCCTCGAGCGGCAGGCCCGCCATCAAGGCCGCAAGCGTGCCGGCGGCAAGGGAATCGCCGGCGCCCGTAACATCGGCGACCGTATCGGCGATCGGCGGCTGCAGTGTCACCGCGCGGCCCTCGCAAATCGCAACCAGCTCGCGCCGGCCACGGGTGACGACGGCGCTTTTGATGCCGATCTCGTTTAAAAGCGGCGGCCAGCCGCCCGCATCCTCGGGCCGTTCGCCGGTAAGAGCGGCGGCTTCGGCCTCGTTGAGGAACAGGTAGTCGATATCCCCGATGCAGGGTGTCAGCCTGACAACCTTCGCCGGCGAGATGGCGATCGCCGCGACGGGCTTTTGGAGGGAGTTTGCCTTTGCAACGATCGCCGCGATCGTCTCTTCCGGCAGGTTGGCATCGAAAAGAATGAAATCATGGGCGGCGAAGGCTTCCCGCACCCAACGAATGGAAAGACGGCGCGGCACGAAGAAACGATAAAGCTCCATGTCGGCAAGGGCGATGACCAGATTGCCGTCCTTCTCGATAATGGCGGTGTAGCTCGGCGTCTTGCGATCGAGGAAGACGAAAGGCCGGTCGTCGATGCCGGCAAAATCGGCGGCTTCGCCGACCATCTCGCCCAAGGGATCGCCGCCGCGCGGCGAGATCATCGTCACCTGAAAGCCGAGCCTTGCGAGATTGCGCGCCGCATTGAAGCCACCGCCGCCGGGCTCCTCGAACCATGTGCCGGGGTTGCTGGCGCCCGGCGCAGTCTCGCCTGAGATGCGGCCGCGCCGGTCGATATGGGCGCCACCGAGAACGAGAATCTTTCTTTTCATTTCAACCGCTCTCCATATCCTGGACGAGCGAATCGGAACGCCGCAACTTGGTGCATCGCACCCGGCGCATGCGGTCTAAGCCGTTGCTTTGCATCGATAAAACAAATATAGAACACGGATCGTTTTACCTTTTTCTTTCAATTGTTTGATCGCCTATTGCGAGAGTGGAACAAATAGGGTACAAACTCGACATTGCTTGAGCGGCTTCAATAACCTAAAGGTGGATCGGATGTCTCAGAATTCATTGCGGCTGGTAGAGGACAAATCGGTGGACAAAAGCAAGGCGCTTGAAGCGGCACTCTCACAGATAGAGCGGTCGTTCGGCAAGGGCTCGATCATGAAACTCGGCTCCAACGAGAATGTTGTCGAGATCGAAACGATTTCGACCGGCTCGCTTGGCCTCGATATTGCACTCGGCGTTGGTGGCCTGCCGAGGGGGCGCATCATCGAGATCTACGGGCCGGAAAGCTCGGGTAAAACGACGCTTGCTTTGCAGACCATTGCCGAAGCGCAGAAGAAGGGTGGCATCTGCGCCTTCGTCGATGCCGAACATGCGCTCGATCCGGTCTATGCCCGCAAGCTTGGCGTCGATCTGCAGAACCTTCTGATCTCACAGCCCGATACCGGCGAACAGGCGCTTGAAATTACCGATACGCTGGTGCGCTCCGGCGCTGTCGACGTTCTTGTCGTCGACTCGGTCGCCGCGCTGACGCCACGCGCCGAAATCGAAGGCGAGATGGGCGACAGCCTCCCCGGCCTGCAGGCCCGCCTGATGAGCCAGGCGCTGCGCAAGCTCACCGCTTCGATCTCGAAGTCGAACACCATGGTCATCTTCATCAACCAGATCCGCATGAAGATCGGCGTTATGTTCGGTTCGCCTGAGACGACGACGGGCGGCAATGCGCTGAAATTCTATGCCTCCGTGCGCCTCGATATCCGCCGCATAGGCTCGGTGAAGGAGCGCGAAGAGGTGATCGGCAACCAGACCCGCGTCAAGGTCGTCAAGAACAAGATGGCGCCTCCCTTCAAGCAGGTCGAATTCGACATCATGTATGGCGAAGGCGTATCGAAGACCGGCGAACTCGTCGATCTCGGCGTCAAGGCCGGCATCGTCGAAAAATCGGGCGCCTGGTTCTCCTATAACAGCCAGCGTCTCGGCCAGGGCCGCGAAAACGCCAAGACCTTCCTGCGCGACAATCCGGATCTTGCCCGCGAGATCGAGCTGTCGTTGCGCCAGAATGCCGGCCTCATCGCCGACCGCTTCCTGCAGAACGGCGGACCGGAGGCCGATGACGGCGATGGCGCCGCGGAAATGTAATTTTAGCGTTCAGTTCGTCCGCCAATCCATTTGAAAGCCCAGGCCGGCCGCATTCTTGATCAGAATGCGGCTGGTTTTGTTTGTCGGCTGGACAGTGGCGGAGGTGAACGTTAAAAGCCGATGGATTTAGATTGACCTGCCTCGGGCAGCATTGAAGGGCATAGAATGAGCGGCGTGAACGATATCCGGTCGACCTTCCTCGACTATTTCAAGAAGAACGGCCACGAGATCGTTTCGTCGAGCCCGCTGGTGCCGCGCAACGACCCGACGCTGATGTTCACCAATGCCGGCATGGTGCAGTTCAAGAACGTCTTCACCGGCCTGGAAAAGCGCCCTTATTTCACGGCGACAACCTCGCAGAAGTGCGTGCGCGCCGGCGGCAAGCATAACGACCTCGACAATGTCGGCTACACCGCGCGCCACCTGACCTTCTTCGAAATGCTCGGCAATTTCTCCTTCGGCGATTATTTCAAGGAGAATGCGATCGAGCTTGCCTGGAAGCTCGTCACCGAAGGTTTCGACCTTCCGAAGAACCGCCTGCTGGTCACCGTCTATTCCGAGGACGAGGAAGCAGCGACGCTCTGGAAGAAGATCGCCGGCTTTTCCGACGACAAGATCATCCGCATCCCGACCTCCGACAATTTCTGGCAGATGGGCGATACCGGCCCCTGCGGCCCGTGCTCCGAAATCTTCATCGACCAGGGCGAGAACGTCTGGGGCGGCCCTCCCGGCTCGCCGGAGGAAGACGGCGACCGGTTCCTGGAATTCTGGAACCTTGTTTTCATGCAGTTCGAACAGACCGAGCCAGGCGTACGCAACCCGCTGCCGCGCCCGTCGATCGATACCGGCATGGGCCTGGAGCGCATGGCTGCCGTTCTGCAGGGCGTTCAGAGCGTGTTCGACACCGACCTTTTCCGCACGTTGATCGGCACCATCGAGGATACGATGGGGGCCAAGGCAGAGGGCAGCGCCAGCCACCGCGTCATCGCCGACCACCTGCGCTCCTCGGCCTTCCTGATCGCCGATGGCGTGCTACCGTCGAACGAAGGCCGCGGCTATGTGCTGCGCCGTATCATGCGCCGCGCCATGCGCCATGCCCAGCTTCTCGGCGCCAAGGAGCCGCTGATGTACAAGCTGCTGCCGACGCTGGTGCAGCAGATGGGCCGCGCCTATCCGGAACTGGTGCGCGCAGAGGCGTTGATCTCCGAAACGCTGAAGCTCGAAGAAAACCGCTTCCGCAAGACGCTGGAGCGCGGCCTGTCGCTTCTGTCGGACGCGACCACGGATCTTTCCAAGGGCGATATGCTGGATGGCGAGACCGCCTTTAAGCTCTACGACACCTACGGCTTCCCGCTCGACCTGACGCAGGATGCACTGCGCGCTCGCGAAATCGGCGTCGATATATCAGGCTTCACTGATGCCATGCAGCGCCAGAAGGCTGAAGCACGGTCGCACTGGGCCGGTTCCGGCGAAAAGGCGACGGAAACCGTCTGGTTCGAGCTCAAGGAAAAGCACGGTGCAACCGAATTCCTCGGTTACGACACGGAAGCTGCCGAAGGCGTGGTGCAGGCGATCGTCAAGGATGGTGCCGTTGCGACTGAAGCCAAGGCCGGCGATAAGGTGCAGATCGTCGTCAACCAGACGCCGTTCTACGGTGAATCCGGCGGCCAGATGGGCGATACGGGCATGATCTCGTCCGACCACGGCAAGATCGAGATTTCAGATACACAAAAGAGGGGCGAAGGCCTGTTCGTGCATGTGGGCATAGTCGTCGATGGTGTGATCAAGGCTGGCGATGCGGTCGTGCTGACGGTCGACCACGCCCGCCGTTCGCGCCTGCGCGCCAACCACTCGGCGACGCACCTGTTGCACGAGGCGATGCGCGAAGTGCTCGGCACCCATGTTGCGCAGAAGGGCTCGCTGGTTGCGCCCGAGCGCCTGCGTTTCGACGTTTCGCATCCGAAGCCGATGTCGGCCGAGGAGCTGAAGGTCGTCGAGGACATGGCCAACGAGATCGTGCTGCAGAATGCGCCCGTCACGACCCGCCTGATGAGCGTCGACGATGCAATTGCCGAAGGTGCGATGGCGCTGTTCGGCGAGAAGTACGGCGATGAAGTGCGCGTCGTGGCGATGGGCGAGGGCGTGCGCGGCGTCAAGGCCGGCAAGCCTTACTCGGTCGAACTCTGCGGCGGCACGCATGTGTCGGCGACCGGCCAGATCGGCCTCGTGCGCATTCTCGGCGAAAGCGCCGTCGGTGCGGGCGTTCGTCGTATCGAAGCGGTGACCGGCGAGTCGGCGCGTGAATATCTGGCCGAGCAGGACGAACGCGTGAAGACGCTTGCCGCCTCGTTGAAGGTTCAGCCGTCCGACGTTCTCTCGCGCGTCGAAGCGCTGATGGACGAGCGCCGCAAGCTCGAGAAGGAACTGGCCGACGCCAAGCGCAAGCTCGCCATGGGCGGCGGGCAGGGCGGTTCGGGCGACGCCGTGCGCGAGGTCGCCGGCGTCAAGTTCCTCGGCAAGTCGATCTCGGGCGTCGATCCCAAGGATTTGAAGGGGCTTGCCGATGACGGCAAGACCAGCATCGGTTCCGGCGTCGTCACGCTCATCGGCGTTTCCGATGACGGCAAGGCAAGTGCGGTCGTCGCCGTGACGCCTGATCTCGTGGGTCGTTTCAGTGCCGTTGATCTGGTGCGCGTCGCTTCTGCCGCACTTGGCGGCAAGGGCGGCGGCGGCCGTCCCGACATGGCGCAGGCCGGCGGCCCGGATGGCGCCAAGGCCGACGAGGCGATCGAAGCGGTTGCCGTGGCGCTCGCCGGCTGAGAGAAGAATTTCGAAAGGCGGAAGCTCGGCTTCCGCCTTTGTTTGTTGATGGACCGTGCTCTCGGTTCGCCGTCTCCAGCAAGACGGCCACTACGGCGTCTTCTTCGGCGCAACTCAGGTCGCTAAAATCGACCTCAAAAGCTTGGACTGAGTGTCAGGTATGTCTCCGGGCTTTACATCAGGCCGAGGATGACGGTGAGTGTCGCGGCCTTCTCGCCAAACTGACCGTCTGCGCCGCAGAATAGCGCGTTGGGTGCTCCATCAGGCAAGCACGGCCTCGCCCTGCGAGGCCCCTTGCGGGGCACCTCAGGGATGAGCCTCTCTCGAATGTTGGCCTCCAGAGCCGGCAAGTCAGCAGGATTTGTCAAATCCGGATATGGTTCTCTGCGGTCGATCGATTTGCACGAGGTTTGACATGAATGGCGAAACGGCATGGGCACTTTATGAAAACCGCCTGCGGCGGGTTTCGGCCTATATTCACGACCACCTCGACGAGGAGCTGGATATGGAGCGCCTCGCCGAAATCGCCTGCATGTCGAGCTATCACTGGCACAGGATCTACCGGGCGATTTACGGTGAGACGTTGGCGGCGACCGTCAAGCGGCTCAGGCTGCATCATGCGGTGGGTGAGATCGTCCGCACGGAACTTGCCGTCAGTGAAATTGCGAAGCGATCAGGCTATCCCAATCTCCAATCCTTCAATCGCATCTTCAAGTCGGTCTACGGCATGCCGCCGGCCCGCTACCGGAAAGAGGGAAGCCACACAGCCTTCGAACCCTCACCTAACGGAAAGACCAAAGCCATGCTGAACGTTACCATACGCGAAATCGGATCGATCAAGCTGATCGGCGTTGCCCATACCGGTTCTTACATGCAGATCGACAAGGCCTTCGAGACCCTGTTCGGCACCCTTTACGCCCGCGGCCTCGCCAGGCCAGATATGCGGATGATCGGCGTCTATCTCGACGATCCTGACATCGTGCCGGAGGAAAAGTTGCGCTCGATCGCCTGCGTCACCGGCGCTGCCGACGTGCCGGTCGAGGCGCCGTTTGAGCGGCGGGTGATCGAGGGCGGCGATTATGCCGTGCTGCGCCACAAGGGTCCCTATGCCAATATGCCCAAGTCCTATCAGTGGCTGTTTGCCGAATGGCTGCCGAAATCCGGCCGGCAGCTGAAGGACCGGCTGATGTTCGAGGAATATCTCAACAATCCGCGCGACGTGCCACCGACAGAGCTTCTGACGGATATTCACATGCCGCTCGTCTGACGGAAGATATCTCCTGCGCGGCGATAGCCCAGAGTGTTGCCGCGTCTTTGCGTATCCGAAAGGACACGGCGCTGTAGCCGCCGCGCGGGATTTGACGGTCAGGCGGCCTGCATCGCCTTGCCAGCCTCGTCGTCCAGCGCTTTGGCACGCTTGTGGGCCTCACGCTCGCTGATGCGGCCGAAATAATCGATGAAGGCCTGGCGCTTCTCGATGCTGCCGAAATCAAGGCCCCAGCCGATATGGGAGCCGACATAGACGTCGGCGGCAGTGAAGCGTTCGCCGGCGACGTAGGTCGAGCCGGAAACGGCCATCTCAAGCGCGTTCATGACGTCGCCGAAACTGCCGCAGCCAGCCATGCGCAGGCGTTCCGGGGGAACTTCGAAGCCGAGAGCCTTCATCGTCACCGCCGATTCAAGGGGGCCGGCGGCAAAGAACATCCAGCGGTAATAGGAGGCGCGTTCCTCCGGCCTCGGCGCCAGGCCCTTTTCGGGAAAAGTGTCGGCAAGATAGGCGCAGATCGCCGCGCATTCGGTGACGACGGTGTCGCCGTGGCGAATCGCCGGCACCTTGCCCATCGGATTGACCCGGAGATATTCCGGCGCCTTCATGGTTCCGCCGAAGGTCAGAAGTTCGGTGCGGTAAGGCTGGCCGATCTCCTCCAGCATCCAGCGCGCGATGCGGCCGCGCGACATTGGGTTCGTATAGAATACCAGCTCGTCAGTCATGACGTCCTCCTCGTGTGCCCTTGTTTTCAGTGTTGTCGTCGCCCGGAATCAAAAGTGCGGCGAGGTCTTTGTGCAAGCCCCAGGCCTAAAGCACCTTTCGGTATTGAATGAAACCGGAACGCTCGGCGATCCTGTCATAGAGGCGCTGCGCGGTGGCATTGCTCTCGTGCGTCATCCAATAAAGCCTGCCGGCGCCGTTTTGCCGCGCCAGCCCGGCGACAGCCTCGATCAGTGCTGCGCCAGTGCCGAGCCCGCGTTGATTGTCCTCGACATAGAGATCCTGCAGATAGCAGGTCCATTGCGGCAGCCAGCAGGAGCGGTGGAAGATCGCGTGCACGATACCGACGAGGCGGCCGTCGTCGTCAAAGGCGCCGAGCGCATGCATCATTTCATCGGGATCGTGGAAGCGGGCCCAGGTAAGATCGGTCGTCTCGGCAGGGATGGCCACTTCGTAGAAACGCTGGTAGGCCGCCCATAAGGGTTCCCAGGCGGCACGGTCAGAAGGTTCGAGCGGGCGCACGGTCGCCGTCATTTCCTGTTCTCCCAAAATGAAAACGGCGGGGAAATCCCCGCCGCTTCAATGCTACCCCGAAAGGAGAGGCTTACGCCATGGCCTTCTGCAGGTTCTGGTCGATCTTGTCGAGGAAGGCAGTGGTGGAGAGCCACGGCTGATCGGGGCCGATCAAGAGCGCAAGATCCTTGGTCATGAAGCCGGATTCGACGGTGTCGACGCAGACCTTTTCCAGCGTCGAGGCGAAGCGGGCAAGCTCGGCGTTGTCATCGAGCTTGGCGCGGTGGGCGAGACCGCGGGTCCAGGCGAAGATCGAGGCGATCGAGTTCGTCGAGGTTTCCTGGCCCTTCTGGTGCTGGCGGTAGTGGCGGGTCACTGTGCCGTGGGCGGCTTCGGCTTCGACTGTCTTGCCGTCGGGCGTCAAGAGAACCGAGGTCATCAGGCCGAGCGAGCCGAAGCCCTGGGCAACCGTGTCGGACTGGACGTCGCCGTCATAGTTCTTGCAGGCCCAGACGTAGCCACCGGACCACTTCAGCGCGGAGGCGACCATGTCGTCGATCAGGCGATGTTCGTAGGTGATGCCGGCTTCCTTGAACTGATCCTTGAATTCGGTCTCGAAGACTTCTTCGAAGATGTCCTTGAAGCGGCCGTCATAGGCCTTGAGGATGGTGTTCTTAGTCGACAGGTAAACCGGCCACTTGCGCATCAGGCCGTACATCATCGAGGCGCGGGCGAATTCGCGGATCGATTCGTCGAGGTTGTACATGGCCATGGCGACGCCGGCGCCTGGAGCGTTGAAGACTTCCTTCTCGATGACGGTGCCGTCTTCGCCGACGAACTTGATCGTCAGCTTGCCCTTGCCGGGGAATTTGAAATCGGTGGCACGGTACTGGTCGCCGAAAGCGTGACGGCCGACGACGATCGGCTGCGTCCAGCCGGGAACCAGGCGCGGAACGTTGCGGCAGATGATCGGCTCGCGGAAGATGACGCCGCCGAGGATGTTGCGGATCGTGCCGTTCGGGCTCTTCCACATTTCCTTGAGGTTGAATTCCTTGACGCGGGCTTCGTCGGGCGTGATCGTCGCGCACTTGATGCCGACGCCGTACTTCTTGATGGCGTTGGCGGCATCGACGGTGACCTTGTCGTTGGTGGCGTCGCGGTTTTCGACCGAGAGGTCGTAATAGTCGATATCGAGGTCGAGATACGGATGGATCAGCTTATCCTTGATGAGCTGCCAAATGATGCGCGTCATTTCATCGCCGTCGAGATCGGCGACGGGATTGGCGACCTTGATCTTGTTCATGTATCTGCCTCGTTCGAGCTTGAATGGGGACGGGGTCCCGGGTGGGTTATGTGATGAGGAGCGCTATAGCATTGTGAACCCGGAACGCAAAGCTGCTACGGGTTCGACAATGCGTTTTTGCCGCCATTGCCAAGCGCGGAAATCTGGCTAGTGTCCGGCCTGATTTGCCCCGCCCGGAACATTCGACCATGAAGACTATTGCCCTCATCATCACCAGCCTTATTGCCTTTTCAGGCGTCGGCCACGCCGCCGATGCCACAGCTCCGGTCAAGGAGATCATGGAGGCGACCAAGAATAACTGGGCTGACAATAACAGCGACTGGACCGATATCTTCGACGCGAGCCGGCTCGACCATCTCTACAGCAAGGATTTCGTGGCGAGATATCAGGCAGCCGCGCAGTTTCCCGCGGTCGACGACGACGGCATATCGCCATTCGATTACGACGTCATCGTCAACGGCCAGGACGCGTGCCCGCTGCAGGATCTGACGATGGCGGCGGCGGCGCCGGTCAACGGGACGACCGAGGTGACTGTGCGCTTCCAGAAGTCCGCCTGCTCGGACGCGCCCGATGCCAAGGACTATACGACCGTTCGCTTCGAGGTGGTCGAGGAGGGCGGCAATGCGGTGATCGACGATATCATCACCGAGAATATCGAAACGCAGGCCCGTGATTCCCTGAAGGCGACGATGGCGCTGATTGCCAAGGGTCAGTAAGCGCGCGACATTCGATCCGTGCTGGGAGGGTGGAAGCCGGCGGTTTGATTTCCGCTCCCGCGGCGGTATCTATCGATGCTTCATGGCATGAGGGGCTCATGCATTTGTTTTCCGGTTTTCAGTTCCGCGACTGGCTGCTTGCCAACGATCCGGCGCTTTCGCGCCTGCGCATGGGCTTGCGGGTAACGCTGACAATCGTTCTTTCCTTCCTGATCCTGCTTGCCATCAAGACCCTCATCCTGCCGTTGCCGACCGCAGCCTTCGGTCTCGGCATCGTATTGTCGATCGAGGGTGGGGTGGCTGTGCGCGACAAGGGCAATTCGCGCCAGTTGGTGACACGGCTCTTCGGTTGCGTCGCAAGCCTTGCGGTCGTCGGCATTGCGGCGGGGCTCGAGGATCGCCGCCTTTTCTCCGATCTCGTCTTCCTCCTGATCATCGCGCTCGCCTCGGCAGGGCGGGTGTTCGGGCCGCGCGGCTTTGCGATCGGCATGTTCGCCTTCACCTCCTATTTCATGGGCGCCTATTTCAAGCCGTCGCTTGCCCAACTGCCTGAAGTGGCGATCGGCCCCGTCGTCTCTGTGCTCGTCGGCCATGTGGTGAGGGCGGTGCTCTTGCCGGACGACTGGCGGCGCGACCTGCTGCGATCGCTCGAGAGCGTCAGGGGCCGCATCAACCAGATCCTCTTCAAGCTCGCCACCCTTGCCGGCAGCGCCGAGATCGGGGAAGCCGATCGTCAGGAACTGCGCCTGCTGGAAGATCGGCTGAAGGAAGTGGTGCTGATGGCCGAAACCTTCATCCCGCGCCCGCCAGCTGGTGTCTTTGACGGTGCGGCCGATCCCGCCGCCGAGCTGGCGATCCGGCTCTTCGATGCGCATCTTGCCGCCGAGAGCGCGATCGTGCTGAGCTTCCAGAGCCCGCCGCCCTTCGCCCTCGTCCATGCGGTAATCGAGGCCGAAGCAGCTGAGCTCGCAAGATACGAGAGCGCGACCGAAGCCATCGTGGATCAGCCGCAGGGCGAAACCGTGCGGGCGCTGCTCTGGCTTGGCGAGGCGCGGCAGCAGCTGACGCAGGCGATCGCCGAGGGACAGGCATCCGGGTTTTCCGGCATCGATGCGGTCAAGGAAACGGCTCAACCCCAGCCGATCGACTTTTCGTTTGCCAATCCGCTGCTGCGCTCGGCACTGCAGATCACGCTCGCGGCGGCGATCGCCATGAGCTTCGGCCTGCTCTTGTCACGCGAACGCTGGTTCTGGGCAGTGCTTTCCTCCTTCCTTGTCTTCACCAACACCAATTCGCGCGGCGACACGGCGATGAAGGCGCTGTCGCGCTCGCTCGGCACCGTGTTCGGCATCGCCATCGGCCTGGCGCTCGCAACGCTGATTTCGGGTGAACCCGCGGTTGCCATTCTGGTCGCAGTCGTCTGCATCTTCCTCGCCTTCTATTTCCTGCAGGTTTCCTACGCGACGATGACATTCTTCATCTCGATCGTACTTTGTCTGGTCTATGGCATGACCGGCGTACTGACGCTCGATCTCCTGAAACTGCGCATCGGGGAGACCATGATCGGGGCCGCGGCCGGAACGGCCGTCGCCTTCGTCGTCTTTCCCACACGCACACGCGGCGCGCTCGATTCAGCGCTTGCCCGCTGGTTCGAGGCGCTGCGCGAGTTGCTCGGCGCGATGGGCGAAGGCAAGCGCGGTTTCGAGCTGATTGCGCTGTCACAGAGGATCGATGCCTGCTACCGCGACATCACGGTGGCGGCGAAGCCGCTCGGCTCCTCCTGGTCGGTGGTGACGCGGCCGGGCCAGATCCGCCAGACGCTGGCGATCTTCCTGTCCTGCACCTATTGGGCGCGCATCCTGGCAAGGAACCACGAAGCGCCAGCTGTCGACGATGACCAAAAGAGATTGATTGCGGCCGATCTGGCGCTGATCGACCATGCGGCTCCGCGCGGCTCGACCTGTTTCTTCATGGCGCGGAAGACATCGCGGACAACGGGACGACATCTGCCATTGTCGCGCGAGGGCGCCAGGCTCGGGCTCGAAATGATCGGTTCGGCGCTGGAAAGGCTCTATCCGCAGGCCGACGTCTTGCCGTTTGCACCGGGCGAGGCTATTGCGCGCTCGAAACAGGGATAGAACCATGGCAGGCACGAACAGCGAGCGTCAACTTCTGGCCGAAGGGCCGGCCATCATTCTGGTCGAGCCGCAGATGGGCGAGAATATCGGCATGGTGGCGCGCGCCATGGCGAATTTCGGTCTTGCCGAACTTCGCCTTGTCAATCCGCGCGACGGCTGGCCGAACGAAAAGGCGCTGGCGACCGCCTCCAAGGCCGACCATGTGATCGAGACGACCAAAGTCTACGACACGCTGGAACAGGCCGTCGCCGATCTCAATTTCGTCTATGCGACGACGGCGCGTGAGCGTGACGGCTACAAGCCGGTGCGTTCGCCGGTCATTGCCGCCGAAACGCTCAGGGCGAAATTCCGGGCAGGCGAGGGCACCGGCATCCTCTTCGGGCGCGAGCGCTGGGGGCTGACCAACGAAGAGGTGGCACTTGCAGACGAGATCGTCACCTTTCCCGTCAACCCTGCCTTCGCCTCACTTAATATCGCCCAGGCCGTGCTGCTGATGTCCTACGAATGGATGAAGTCAGGCATGGAGGATCTGGGCGACGTGCCTTTTCAGGCGATCGGGCAGACGCCTTCGACCAAGGAGCAGCTGTTCGGCCTGTTCGATCAGCTCGAAGAGGCGCTTGATGCGCGCGGTTATTTCCACCCTGCCGGGAAAAAGCCGAAAATGGTCGACAATCTCCGTGCTGTTCTATCCCGCCGGGCTTTCACGGAGCAGGAAATCAGCGTGTTGCGCGGCGTCATCTCCTCCCTCGACCGCTTTTCGCGCAAGAGCCCGCGCGGCGGCCGGTTCCCGACAGCGGCCAAGGAAACACCGCCCGATGACAGCGCCGACGCATAAGCTGAAACCCGTCCTCGTCTTCGATTCCGGCATTGGCGGGCTGACCGTGCTGCGAGAGGCGCGTGTACTGATGCCCGAGCGCGGCTTCATCTATGTCGCCGACGATGCCGGCTTTCCCTATGGCGGCTGGGAGGAACAGGCGCTGAAGGAACGCATCATCGGGCTGTTCGGCCGGTTGCTTGAGGAATACGACCCCGAAGTCTGCATCATCGCCTGCAACACCGCCTTCACGCTCGTCGGCGCCGACCTGCGCGCCGCCTTTCCCCAAATGACGTTCGTCGGCACCGTACCGGCGATCAAACCGGCGGCAGAGCGCACGCGTTCCGGCCTTGTCTCGGTGCTCGCGACGCCCGGCACCGTGAGGCGGGCCTATACACGCGATCTCATCCAGTCCTTCGCCCAGCAATGCCATGTCCGGCTCGTCGGTTCGGAAAACCTCGCGCGTATGGCCGAGACCTATATTCGCGGCGATGCGGCCTCCGATGAGGCCGTGCTTGCCGAGATCGACCAGTGTTTCGTCGAGAAGGACGGTCGCAAGACCGATATCGTCGTGCTGGCCTGCACGCATTACCCCTTTATGGCTAACCTCTTCCGCCGCCTGGCCCCCTGGCCTGTGGACTGGCTTGACCCGGCCGAAGCGATCGCGCGACGCGCCCGCACGCTGGTGCCGTTGGTCGCCGATGCCGTGCATCCAGACAATTTCGACTTTGCGGTCTTTACATCAGGTCAGCAGGATTTCGCGACGCGACGGCTGATGCAGGGGTTTGGCTTGAAGGCGTAACGCCGCGATTTGACGCTCGGATGATTTGTGGGTACAATTGCACCCACAGAATAGAGGAGCTGATATGGCCCAGAATGCTCACAAAGACGATACGCTGAAGATCCGCGTGGACCGGCCAACATTCGAGTTGATGGAAACCGCGCGCAATTACCTTCATCTCGACAAGAGCAAATTCATCCGTGAAAGCATTCGCGAAAAGGCGGAGGCGGTGATTGCCGACCATACCAGAACGCGCTTTACGGCCGAGGACTGGGAAGGCTTTTTTGCGGCATTCGACGAGCCGGCCAAGCCGACGGAGCGCATGGTCAATGCTGTCCGGAAATATCGCGATATCGTCGGCGGCTCATGAAATTCGAACTGCTGGATCCGAAGCGGCATGACCGGGAGGGATTCGATTGCGGCGTCGACGCATTGAATACCTATCTCCAACGCTTCGCCAATCAGGATGTCAGGCGCGGCCTTACGCGCGTCTATGTTCTCTGCGAGGAGGCACGGATTGCCGGCTATTTTTCGCTGAGCGCTCATTCGGTGTCCCGTCAGGATCTTCCGCCAAAGATCCAGGTAGGCCCCTATGAGGAATTGCCGTTTCTGATGCTGGGCCGCCTCGCCGTTGATCGCAATTATCAGGGCCAGGGTCTTGGAGATACGCTGATCGTCCATGCCTTCGCGATCACGCGATCGGCCGCTGGACAGATCGGAATTCTGGGCATGATTGTTGATGCGAAGGACGAACGCGCGGCAGGATTCTATGAACGCTTCGGTTTCCAGAGGCTTTCGGGCACTGCGCTTCGGCTTGTCCTGCCGATCACGGCGATGGATCATCTTCTCGGATGAGCGCGGAATTGTCCTGTGGGTTGGTGAAATTCGGTCCTGAAAGATAGCGCATTCTTTGATAGACGGGGCGCTGCCGTTTCGGAAGAATGGCGCTTCGTTCATGTGAGTCTCTTCGCCGCGAGGATCAGCATTGCAGGTTGGCATCGATATGGGATTGGCGTCCGGCAGCCCGGCGACGCTCGATATCGAAGAGCTGCTGGCGACCCGTCTGCTCGTGCAGGGCAATTCCGGATCGGGCAAATCGCATCTCTTGCGCCGCTTGCTCGAACAGTCGGCGCAATGGGTGCAGCAGGTCATCATCGATCCCGAGGGTGATTTCGTCACCCTCAGCGACAGGTTCGGCCACGTCGTCGTCGATGGCGAGCGGACCGAGGCGGAGTTGGCGGGCATTGCCAACCGTATCCGCCAGCATCGCGTTTCCTGCGTGCTGACGCTCGAAGGTCTCGACATCGAGCAGCAGATGCGCGCCGCCGCTGCTTTTCTCAACGGCATGTTCGATGCCGACCGCGAATACTGGTATCCGGTCCTCGTCGTCGTCGACGAAGCGCAGATGTTTGCGCCATCCGTGGGGGGCGATGTCTCGGAAGATGCGCGCAAGATGTCGCTCGGCGCGATGACCAATCTGATGTGCCGCGGCCGTAAGCGCGGGCTTGCCGGGGTGATCGCGACACAGCGGCTTGCCAAGCTTGCCAAGAACGTTGCCGCCGAGGCCTCGAACTTCCTGATGGGCCGCACTTTCCTCGATATCGATATGGCGCGCGCCGCCGACCTGCTCGGCATGGACCGGCGGCAGGCCGAAATGTTCCGCGACCTGAAGCGCGGCAATTTCGTCGCCCTCGGGCCTGCCTTATCGCGCCGGCCGCTGCCGATCCAGATCGGCGCGGTGGAGACCTCGGCACGCTCCTCCAGCCCGAAGCTGATGCCGCTGCCGGACGCGCCACAGGATGTCGAGGACCTGATTTTCACGCCTGATCCGGAAGAGTTCCAGCGCCCGCTGGTGCGTCGCACGCAGCCGGCGCCGCGACCGACGACGGATATTCTTGCCGAACTCTCGCGCTCGACGCCGGCCGCATCCGCGGCACCAGCCGAAGCGCGTGCGAACCAGATGGAAGTCTCCGCCGAGGAACGGGAGGAGCGCCTCGCCGGCGTACTCGCCGAGATACTCGAGGATCCCACCTCGGGCTTCCGCACCGATTCGGTGCTCTACCAGGATTTTCTCGTGCGATTGCGCATGCGCCG
Organism: Rhizobium pisi; assembly: GCF_003938655.1. GTDB lineage: Bacteria > Pseudomonadota > Alphaproteobacteria > Rhizobiales > Rhizobiaceae > Rhizobium > Rhizobium pisi. The sequence goes on along the minus strand of NZ_RJJT01000009.1, from coordinate 151,728 downwards.
CGTACCGGGACCGCCGATAGCGCTGCCGGATTTCCGTCGGCGCGTGGCGGTCTCACGCTCGGGTGTCGATGCGGAAACGGCCGGAACGGAAGCCTGGACAACGGCGCTATCGTTGTCATCTGGTGTCACCGACGATCTGCAAGGCGTGTTCCTGATGCTCGCCAAGGCGGCCGTCTGCAGTGAGGTGTGCCCGTCGGATGCCCGCATCGCCCGCGCCTACGGCACCCATTCCGCTCGCCGCGCCCGCCGTCTGCTCGGCTATTTCGAGGAGCAGGGGATCGTCGTCGTGCACACGGATTTTTCCGGTAAGCGCATCGTGGCGTTCCCGGACATGAATTGCCAGACGGCGCCGGGCGACGCCAACGCGCCAGATACGGGCGATCAGCCGCTGGCGGCGGAATAGTAGCTCTTTCGAGTTTTGCCGCTGTTGACATTTTCATGACGGAGCTCTAAAGACCGCGCCAAGCACCGGGCAGCAATGTCCGGTGTTTCATTTGACATGTCCCGTGGATCGTTCCTGTTCGCTAACCGGAACATCCTGTCAGATCTCGGCAGAGATCAGAGGAGGGCGTGTTTCCTTCGTGCGGTTTGGCAACAGACCGTCATAAACCTTTGAAAGGAAATGCGATGAGCAAGCGCGAATCGTCCAAGTACAAAATTGACCGCCGTATGGGCGAAAACATCTGGGGCCGTCCGAAGTCCCCGGTGAACCGCCGCGAATACGGCCCGGGCCAGCACGGCCAGCGCCGCAAGGGCAAGCTTTCGGACTTCGGTGTGCAGCTACGCGCGAAGCAGAAGCTCAAGGGCTACTACGGTGACCTGCGCGAAAAGCAGTTCCGCGCGATCTTCGCCGAAGCCGACCGCCGCAAGGGCGACACGTCTGAAAACCTGATCGGCCTGCTGGAATCGCGTCTCGACGCGATCGTCTATCGTGCCAAGTTCGTTCCGACGGTCTTTGCTGCCCGTCAGTTCGTCAACCATGGCCACGTGACCGTCAATGGCGTGCGCGTCAACATCGGTTCCTACCGCTGCAAGGCCGGCGACGTCATCGAAGTTCGCGAGAAGTCGAAGCAGCTCGTGACCGTTCTGGAAGCCGTCAGCCTCGCCGAGCGCGACGTTCCTGATTACATCGAAGTCGATCACAACAAGATGGTCGCCACTTTCGGTCGCGTTCCGACGCTCAGCGACGTTCCGTTCCCGGTCGTCATGGAACCGCATCTGGTCGTCGAATTCTATTCGCGTTAAGAAGAACCAGGCGTTTTCGCTTATGGAAAAGCCGCTCTTTCGGGCGGCTTTTTTGTTATCTGGAGAGAAGCGATGGCGGATTTGCAGGCGACCCTCGATAGCATCTACACCGATATCCTGCCGCGGATCGGCGAGGGTAAGGTGGCCGACTATATTCCCGAGCTCGCCAAGGTCGATCCGCGGCAGTTCGGTATGGCGATCGTGACCGTCGACGGCAAGGTCTACCGTGTCGGCGATGCCGGCATCGCCTTTTCGATCCAGAGCATATCCAAGGTCTTCATGCTGACGCTGGCGCTCGGCAAAGTCGGCGAAGGCTTATGGAAGCGTGTCGGGCGCGAACCGTCCGGATCGGCTTTCAACTCGATCGTCCAGCTCGAGCACGAGAGCGGCATTCCGCGCAATCCCTTCATCAATGCCGGCGCGATCGCCGTCAGCGACGTCGTCATGGCCGGCCATGCACCGCGCGAGGCGATCGGCGAATTGCTGCGCTTCGTGCGTTATCTCGCCGATGACGAATCGATCACCATCGACGACAAGGTGGCACGCTCGGAAACGCAGACGGGATATCGCAATGTCGCGCTCGCCAATTTCATGCGCGCCTACCGCAATCTCGATCATCCCGTCGATCACGTGCTCGGCGTCTATTTCCATCAATGCGCGCTGTCGATGAGTTGTGAGCAGCTGGCGCGTGCCGGGCTGTTCCTGGCGGCGCGCGGCAGCAATCCGATGACCGGCCATTCGGTGGTCTCGCCCAAGCGGGCGCGGCGCATCAACGCGCTGATGCTGACCTGCGGCCATTACGACGGCTCCGGCGATTTCGCCTATCATGTCGGCCTGCCCGGCAAGAGCGGCGTCGGCGGCGGCATCTTCGCGGTTGCGCCCGGCATCGCCTCGATCGCGGTGTGGTCGCCGGGGCTGAACAAGGTCGGCAATTCGCAGCTCGGCGCGGTGGCGCTGGAGATGCTGGCGGCGCGCACCGGCTGGTCGGTTTTCGGCGATTGAGACTGTGTTGGCGAAGGGCTTTCTGCTAAGGCAAGCATGAATCTTCGATAGGACGAAGCAATGAATATCGCAGCCGATATCGCCGATGACCTGGAAAGCGGCGAAGCCGACAGCGGCATCGGCCATGCGCTGTTTGCCGATGCACCGCGTTCCGTCTCCTTCAACAAGCTGCGCAAGCGGCTGCTGCGGCAGGTGCGCCAGGCCTTCGACGATTTCGACATGTTGAAGGGGCAGAAGCGCTGGCTGGTCGGCCTTTCCGGTGGCAAGGATTCCTACGGGCTGCTGGCGCTGCTGCTCGATCTGCAATGGCGCGGCCTGCTGCCGGTCGAGCTCGTGGCCTGCAATCTCGACCAGGGGCAGCCGAACTTTCCGAAGCATGTGCTGCCGGAGTATCTGACCAAAATCGGTGTGCGGCATCGGATCGAATATCGGGATACCTATTCGATCGTGAAGGAGAAGGTGCCGGAAGGCGCCACCTATTGCTCGCTCTGTTCGCGGCTGCGGCGCGGCAATCTCTACCGCGTCGCGCGGGAAGAGGGCTGCGATGCGCTGGTGCTCGGCCACCACCGTGAGGACATTCTCGAAACCTTCTTCATGAATTTCTTCCACGGCGGACGGCTTGCCTCCATGCCGGCGAAACTTCTGAACGACGAGGGCGACCTGATGGTGCTCCGGCCGCTTGCCTATGCCGCCGAAGACGATCTCGCCAAGTTTGCCGCCGCCATGCAGTTTCCGATCATCCCCTGCGACCTCTGCGGCTCTCAGGACGGGTTGCAGCGCAATGCGATGAAGGACATGCTCGCCGATATTGAGCGGCGCATGCCCGGCCGCAAGGACACGATGCTGCGGGCGCTTTCGCATGTGAACCCGTCGCACCTGCTTGACCCGAAACTCTTCGACTTTTCCAGCCTTGGCGTCACCGATCCTTCATGAGGGCGGGCTATGCAGGCTGCCCATTGCATGAAGGACAGATTTCGCATGACTATTTCAGACACGGATATTCTTTTCCTCGGCGAGTGCGTCAGGCAAGCGGCGCAAGCCGAGATCATGCCGCGTTTCCGCAATCTCGGCGCTGCCGACGTCTCGGAAAAGACCTCGGCCACCGATCTGGTGACGCAAGCCGATCTGCTTGCCGAACACAGGATCACAGCCGCACTGAAGGAGCGCTTTCCCGCAGCACTCATCGTCGGCGAGGAGGCCTATGACGCCGACAAGTCGGTGGTGCCCGCACTTGCCGATGCCGAGCTTGCCTTCGTCATCGACCCTGTCGACGGGACGTTCAATTTCGCCGCCGGGCTTCCCGTTTTCGGAACGATGCTTGCGGTGACCGTCAGGGGCGAGACCGTCGCCGGCATCATTCACGATCCCGTTCTTGGCGACACGGTGACGGCGATCAAAGGGGCAGGAGCCTTCCTGACGCGGCAAGACGGGCAGTCGAGCAAGCTGAAGGTGGCGGAACCCGCGGCACTGAACCAAATGGTCGGCGGCATGTCGTGGGGTCATATGGACGAGCCGGACCGTTCACGCACCTGCGCCAACATGGCAAAGGCCCGCATGACCTTTGCTTTCAACTGCTCGGCCTACGAATACTGGATGGTTGCCTCCGGCAAGCTGCATTTCATTGGGCATTCGAAGCTGATGCCATGGGACCATCTGGCCGGCGTGCTTGCGCATCAGGAGGCCGGCGGCCATACGGCGAAGTTCGACGGAACGCCCTACAGGCCGGGAGAGATTTCCGGTGGCATCATCTCGGCGCCGGATAGGGAAAGCTGGCAGACGATCCGCAGGGAAATCATCGGCCACTGATAAACCGAAGAGGAATTTGCCATGACGACTGCCATAGACACAATGACCCTTGCCGATCTTCTGCGGCAGGCAGCGAAAGCCGAGATCCTGCCGCGCTTTCGCAGGTTGGGCAGCCGTGATGTCCGCGCCAAGACGGAGGCGACCGACCTGGTGACGGAAGCCGATGAACAGGCCGAAAGAATGCTGAAGGCAGAGGCCGCGCGCCTCTGGCCGGAAGCACTCTTCATCGGTGAGGAGTCGGTTTCGTCAGATCCCGCTCTGCTCCACAAGCTCGACGGCGCGGATCTTGCCGTCGTCGTCGATCCGGTCGATGGCACGTTTAACTTCGCCTCCGGCATTCCGGCCTTCGGCGTCATGGCCTCGGTCGTGTCAAAGGGTGAGACCGTCGCCGGCATCATCTACGATCCAATGGGCGACGACTGGGTCATGGCCGAAAAGGGCGGCGGCGCCTGGCTGCAGCGGCCGGACGGCGAAGCGGAGCGGCTGCACACCGCCGCGCCGGTTGCGCTCGACCAGATGGTCGGCATGGCCTCCACCGGTTACCTGCCACAGGAAAAGCGCGCCGTGATCCTCGGCAATCTTGCCAAGGTGCGATTCCTGACCAACTATCGCTGCGCGGCCCACGAATACCGGACCTTTGCCGGCGGGCATGTGCATTACCTCATGTACAACAAGCTGATGCCCTGGGATCACCTTGCCGGCACGCTGATCTCGCAGGAGGCGGGTGCTTATGCAGCCCGTTTCGACGGCTCGCCCTACCTGCCGCACCATCTCGACGGCGGGCTGCTGATTACACCAGACAAGGCTTCGTGGGAGGTGCTTCGGCGCGAGGTTTTCACGGTCTGAAGGCATGAAAACCGGCCGCAAAATTCGAATTTGCGGCCGGTTCCTGTGGGAGTAATCTTTTCAGCCAGGAAGCGGGCCTTGTTCTCCCGCCCCGCGTATCAGCCGTAGAGCTTTTCCATAAGGAAGTTTTCCAGGCTTTGACCACGCTTCTCGACGATTTGCTTCGTGATCAGGCGAAACCCTCTGCGCTCGAAAAACGGACGGGCGGTTCGGCTGGCCTCCGTATAAATTCGGCTGAATCCCAGCTTCAAGGCTTCCTCCTCGACCCGGCTCAGCAGACCGCTTGCAATTCCAAGCCCCTGGAATTCAGGGTGGACGAACATCATGTCCAGGCATCCGTCGCTGGTCAGGTCTGAAAAGCCTGCGGGCTTTCCTTCAATTTCAGCGATCCAGGCTGGCCTGCTTATCCTGCGCGCCGCCCACAAACTGCGATCTTCGACTTGCGCCCAAGCCTCTATCTGAGCCGGCAAATAGTCTTTCGAGGAAACCTCGCGAATGGCGCGCAGGAAAATTTCGATCGTCGCAGCCGCGTCGCTCGGTGCATAAGGCCTGATCAGAATTCGCTCGTCCATCGGGAATGCCTTGAACCGGCCCAGCGGGCCTGCTTCAGAAATGGGCCGCACCCGGATCGAGCTGAGGGCTGTCGCCGGGATGGGTGAAGAGCTTGCCGTTTTCCGCCCAGAGAGTGGCTGCGATCGTCACCAGACCGAAGAGCGCGAAGCCGCCAAAGAGGGGCTGCACCGTGCCGTTGAACATCTGGCCGACCAGGCCGCCGAGGATGGCGCCGAAGGTCGTTGAGACGAAGCCGGTGATGGCTGTCGCCGTACCGGCGAGATTGCCCATCGGCTCGAGGCTGATGGCGGTGAAATTGGTGGCGATCACGGCGAACATCATCAATACAACGGTGAAGATGCCGTAGGCGACGGCAAAATCCGGCTTGCCGGCCAGCGAATGGAAAAAGCCGACGGCAGACAGCGCCGTGAAGATCAGGAGGGCGGCGTGCGAGATGCGGCGCATGCCGAACTTGCGCACGAAGAAGCCATTGGCGAAGTTGGCGACGGCGATGCCGCCGGCGGTCGCAGCAAAAGCGATCGGCAGCCAGTCGCCAAGGCCGTAGACCTCGCCGAAGACCTGCTGCACCGAGATCACATAAGCGCTGATGACGCCGGTGAACATGGTGAGGCCGATCATGTAACCGCAGGTGATGCGGTTCGTGAGCACGGTCTTGAAACCATCCATGACAGAGCTGACCGACAGTGGCAGGCGCTCTTCCGGCGGCAGCGATTCCTTCAGCCTGAGAAGAGCCCAGACGAACAGGATCGAGGCGACGATGCCGAGCAGGATGAAGATCCAGTGCCAGTTGGCGTAGATGATGATGAGCTGGCCGACGGAGGGGGCGACGATCGGCACGATCATGAAGACGATCATGACATAGGACATGACGCGGGCCATTTCGCGGCCGCCGAAGCAGTCGCGCACGATGGCCATGGTGGTGATGCGCACGGCCGCGCCGCCCACACCCTGAACGAAGCGCATGACCAGCAGCATTTCGAAGCTGCCGGTTGCCGCAGCGGCAAACATGCCGAGGACATAGCAGGCGAGGCCGCCAAGCAGGATATTGCGACGGCCGAACGTATCCGAAAGGCTGCCGAAGAAGATCTGCGAGAAGCCAAACCCTAAGAAGAAGACGCCGATGATGAGCTGTGCGTCGTTGGTATTGGTGACGCCGAGGGAGTGGCCGATATTGGGCAGCGCCGGCAGCATGCTGTCGATCGCCATGGCGATGCTGGCGGTCATGATGGCGATGGTGACGACGAATTCGCCGAAGCCCATGCCGATGCGGCGGGAGCCCTGGTTTTCCTGGTGCGGTTTATGCGGCGGCGTCATGTGGTGAAATCCCGTATGCGAATGAGGCCGGTCGTTCAGACGGCAGGGTTATGCTGTTGGAAGAGCCGGCCCTTCTCGGCGATCAGCACGAAGATCAGCCCGACGATCGACACGGCAAAATAACCGGCCACCATCGGCAGCGCGGTGCCGTCGAAGGCCTGGCCGATGCCGGCCCCGATGATGGCGCCGCCGACCGTGCTCATGAAACCGAGCACGGAGGAGGCGGTGCCGGCGACGTGGCCGAGTGGCTCCATGGCGAGCGAGTTGAAGTTCGAGCCGATCCAGCCGAACTGGAACATGGCAAGGCCGAAGAATGAAATGAACAGGGCAAAGGGCATCGGCTCCGTGCTCACCATCTGCACGATCAGCCAGATGGTGTTGATGGCGATGAAGCCGAGGAGCGAACCGTGCGATAGGCGGCGCATGCCGAGCTTGCCGACGAAGCGCGAGTTGAAGAAGGACGACAGCGACATGAAGATCGCAACGGCGGCAAAGGCAAAGGGGAAATAGATCCCGAGGCCATAGATGCCGACATAGACCTGCTGCGCGGAATTGATGAAGCCAAACAGCGCGCCGAAGATGAAGGTGCTGGCGATGGTGTAGCAGAGCGCCATGCGATTGGTCAGCACGAGCTTGAAGGCGCCGAAAATCGAGCGGGCGGTGAAGGGCCTGACATTGGCGGGATGCAGGGTTTCCGGCAGGCGCAGGTAAGCCCAGACGGCGATAGCGGTCGCCATGGTGGCGATGAAGAGGAAGATCAGGTGCCAGTTGCCGAAGAACATGACGATCTGGCCGGTGCCGGGCGCAATCACCGGTACAATCATGAAGACCATCATGATGAGCGACATGACTTCCGCCATCTGCCGGCCGCCATAGATATCGCGGACGATGGAAATGGTGATGACGCGGGTGGCGGCCGAACCGATGCCCTGGATGAAGCGCAGCACCAGCAGGCCAGCGAATGATGGAACGAAAACGATTCCGATGGCGGAAGCGATATAGATGACAAGGCCGATCAACAACGGTGTACGGCGGCCGAAGCGATCGGAAAGCGGTCCATAGAAAAGCTGGGCGCAGCCGAAGCCGAGCAGGTAGGTGGAAACGACGAACTGGCGGTGATTCTCGCTTTCGACGCCGAGGCTTGCACCGATCTGCTGCAGGGCCGGAAGCATGATGTCGATCGCCAGCGAATTGATGGCCATCAGGAAGGCGGCAAGCGCGATGAATTCACGCTTGCCCATGGGCAGGCGGCCCGCGGACACGGCTTGCGATGAATCTGTCACAATGAAATTCCCATAAACAGGCCAAGGCGCTGCTTACCGCAGCGCCCCGGACTCAAGAAACAGATTTGGAAACCGAGCGGACGCCCGGAGACCGGTCAGGCGGCGCCGCGTACGGCGATGCCATTTTCCTGGAGATGCTGCTGCAGCTCACCGGCCTGGAACATTTCCCGGACGATGTCGCAGCCGCCGACGAATTCGCCTTTTATGTAAAGCTGCGGGATCGTCGGCCAGTTGGAATAATCCTTGATGCCCTGGCGGATTTCCGAATCGGCGAGCACGTTAACGCTCTTGTAGTCGACGCCGATGTAATCGAGAATCTGCACGACCTGCCCGGAGAAACCGCACTGCGGAAACTGCGGCGTGCCCTTCATGAAGAGGACGACGTCGTTGCTCTTGATTTCGTTGTCGATGAATTCGTGAATGCCGCTCATAGGACCTGATCCTTTCAACAGGCGGGTTAAAGGCCCGTCGTTTCAATCGTTGCCTTTAGATAGCATGCGACGGCAGGAATTCCAGCCGCCCGAACCAAAAAAAGACCAATCCGGCCAGCCGCCGCCGGGATTGTTGCCATCGCGTTACGGTTGCCGGGCGAGATAGGCTTGAATCTGGTCTATTTCAATATCTGTGAAGTGATTGAAATCCCATTGCGAAACCTCGGTCATGACCCCGAGATCACGCCCGCCGACACCCTTGCCGGTGCGCAGCAGCGTCTTGAAATCGGCAGGCGAATAGGATTGCGCCAGCGGCCGCAGCGCCGGCGCCACGAAGACTTCCGACTGCTTCTCCGTGTCGAGATTGTGGCAGTGGCTGCAATCGGTCCTGAAGGCATATTCGCCGATGTCGGCGGGACGCGCGGCGGCGGGCGTCATGGAGACAGGGACGAGATCGGCTTCAAAGGGGATCTTGTCGAGCGCAAGGCCGATCCGACCGACCGGCCCCCATTGCGTCGTTCCGTCCACCGCATCGGGAAGCTGCTTGAGGCTGCGCAGCCATGCGATCATCGCCGCTATGTCGTCATCGGCAATATTCGCAAAGTTGCTTACCGGCATGATGAAGACGCCCGTGCCATCCTTCTTGACGCCGTGGCGGATGAGGCGCACGAGTTCGGCATCGCTATACATAGGCACGAAGCGGGTCAGGTTCGGCGCGACGATGCGACCGACGCCCGGCTCGTCGACCAGCACGTTGCCGGCATCGCGATGGCAGCCGCCGCACATAAACGTGCGGGCGCGGCGTTCTGCCTCCTCGGGAGAGAGTGTTGTCTTGACCGTGAAGTCGGTCGCCGCAACGTCATAGGTCCTGGCAAGGCGCCTTTCCGACAGGACGTAGACGCATGCGACGGCGATGAGACAGATCGCAATGACGGCCGGCAGAGTGATTTTCAAAATGCGCTTCACGGTTCAGCCCCTTGGTGACGTTGAGGAGGCGCATAGGCCGGATGCGGGCTCTTCCGTTGTCGGAGCCCGACGATCCGCAAAGCGCTCAGATTTTGATTTCACGATGCCTCAGCCGCGGCGCTGGCGGCTACGGCCGGCGGTGGTGCGGCGCTTGCTGACCTGTTTGCGGGCGGCAGGTTTGCGCTTGGCGGAGGTTGCCTTGCGTGAGGCCGTTGTCGTTGCAGTGGGGTGCGTCTTGCGCCTGCTGCGCTTCGTCGTCACACGACCGGTGGTTTTCTTCAGGATTTCCTTCAGCACTCTGTCGACGACGCCCGATATCAATTCTTTGACAAGATCGGCCACAAAACCCCTCCGTTCGTGGTGGAAACGACATGGTCGCTATTGAATTCCGGAAGAGTTCGGTTAGCAAGACGGCTTCGAGACCATCCCTGCTTTTTCGCCGATATCAGCGGCGCAACAGCAAGATAGCAGCAATATGCCGGCCATCGAGCCGGCCGGAAGAGTGGAATGAAACTGATCGAGAAGCGGGTCGTCCTGCATTTCCCGGGCTTCGAGCCGCTCGACGGCGCGGCCCACAGGGCGCGCTACGAGCGTTCGGCCAGACAGAGCGCCGCCGTCTGGGGCTATTCGATCGAGACCGGCGCTCCGGAGGCGGGAAGCGATCCCCTCAGTTTCGAGGTCACGACGGGCAACGGAGCCGGAACCTATCCACCCGGCTGGCGGACGAAGAGCCGGATCCACATGGTCGATCATGATGTTTTCGTGCGCAGGCTGCGCAGCGGCAACACGCTGAGCCAGATCATTGCCGGTTTCCGCAGCTTCATACAGATCGTGCTGGAAGGCGGGATGCTGGGATATTTCCGCCATGCGTGGCGCTTTGGCCTGTTCTTCCTCTTTCCGTTCCTGTTGACGGCGCTGGCGATCGTGCTGGCGGCGCAAATCGCTCTCTTGCCTTATAGTTTCGGCTTTTCGCCTTGGCACGTGCTCTGGAGCGGGCCGCTGGGACTCTGTTTCTTCATCTTCGCCTTCCTGCCATTTTCCGAACGTTTCCATACGCTGCATCTCTTTGCCGACTGGGAAATGGCGGTGGCGCTCGGCCGGGTGGACCGGGCAGATTTCAACGAATGGCTGGAAGACCGAGCCGATGCCGTTCGCAGGGCGCTTGACGAAGAGGCTGACGAATATGTGATCTCCTCGCACAGCATGGGATCGAATGTGGCTGCCCATGTCATCGGCATATTGCTCGAAAGGGAGCCCGATCTCTTCAAGGGCAAGCGCGTGGTGTTCGCCACCCTCGGCAGCGCCATCCTGCAATGCGCTCTGTTATCGTCGGCGACGCAGCTTCGCGCGCGCGTCGGCCTGATCGCCCGCTGTCCCGATATTTCCTGGCTCGACGTCCAGTGCCTGACGGATTCGATCAATTTCTACAAGGTGCCGGTCGTTGCCGTCTCCGGTCATCCGGACGCGCTCCAGGCGAAGATGATCCTGATTCGCGTCAAGCAGATGCTGACGCGCGAGCACTACCGCAAGATCCGCAAGGACCAGCTGCGAGTACATCGCCAATATGTGCTTGGCCCGGACCTTCAGGCGCCCTTCGATTTCACGCTGATCACATCAGGGCCGATGCCGGCGTCGGTTTTTGCCAGCCCCGATGAAAAGAGGATGCCCGGCTGAGAGCGGCCTTTTCGCGGAAGGCATTCCGCACAAGGCCCGATGCATCAGCTTGTTCTTGACGCAATGCGGTGAGGCGTCGTAACTGGGCGCGACGGTTCCCCGAGGATGACTCCAAAGGGATTAATAGGGAACACGGTGAGGACGACCCAATAGGGATCAAGACCGTGGCTGCCCCCGCAACTGTAAGCGGATTGCCGATCATCCCAGGATGATCGGTTTGCCGATCCTCCTGAGGTGAGCACCGCTGCTCATCCCCCAGGGCCTCTGGCCATGCCACTGCGAAGGTTTTCGCGGGAAGGCAGATGATCGGCGCATATCCGCAAGCCAGGAGACCTGCCGTCAATCACGATCCAATCAACCGGGCGGGGATGCCTGGAAAGGAACAGACATGATTGACCTGAACCTTCGCCGAACTCCGGCACGAATCCGTCTCGATTGGGTTTTTCGCCGCTAGCGTCCGTTTGACTGTGCCTTGTCCCGCGCAGCCGCGCGCGGCACGGCAGGCCTAGCCATTTTCCTCCTTATCGAGATTTTCCATGCGCCAGTTTCTCACGAGCCTGACGTTTGCCTTCGGGCTGACCGGCCTTGCAGCGCCGAGCCTTGCTGCAACCCAATATCCATTGACCATCACCAATTGCGGCCAGCAGGTGACTTTCGAAAAGGCCCCGGCAACGATCGTTTCGATCGGCCAGGGCATGACCGAAATCCTGTTTTCCCTGGGACTGGCGGATAAGATCGCCGGAACCGCCGTCTGGGTCGGCCCCGTCCTGCCGCAATATGCTGAAGCCAACAGCAAGATCAAACGCCTTGCCGACAACGATCCGAGCTTCGAATCCGTCGTCGGCGCGGAGCCCGATCTGGTGGCGGCCGAATTCGAGTGGCATGTCGGCGCGCAGGGTTCCGTCGGCACGCGCGAACAGTTCTCCGGGCTTGGGATCAACACCTATGTCGCGCCCGCCGACTGCGTCGCCAAGGTCAATACTGACGGCGGCGACGGCGTGCGCAAGGAGTTGTTCACGATGGACCTGATCTATCAGGAAATCGCCGAACTCTCCGAAATCTTCGACATCAAGGACCGCGGCGATGCCTTGATCGCCGATCTCAAGAAGCGCGAGGCCGATGCCGTCGCCTTGATATCGGGCGCATCGGCCAGGAAGCTGCCCGTTGTCTTCTGGTTTTCCAGCAAGGAGGTCAACGGCGATGCCTTCATCGCCGGAAAGAACGGCGCTCCGGCCTATATCCTGAAGACCCTGGGTGCGGCGAATGTCGTCACAACCGAAGAGGAATGGCCGCTGGTCGGCTGGGAGACGATTGCTCAGGCCAATCCCGCAGTCATCGTCATCGCTACGATGGACCGCAGGCGCTATGCCGCGGATGATCCCAAGGTGAAGCTCGGCTTTCTGGAGAATGACCCCGTCACCCGCGAGCTTGCTGCCGTCAGGAACAAGCGCTTCGTGATGATGGACGCGCAATCGATGAACCCGACGATCCGGACGATCGACGGCATCGAGATCCTGGCAAAGGGCATCAAGTCGTCGGGTCTCGCCCAGTGAACAAGACGCTCCTGAAACGGGAGGGATGGTGGACGCTTGCCGCGCTCACTATTGCCGCCTTCGTCCTCCTGGGGCTGATGATCAGTCTGGCCGTCTCGGTCGGCGAAATATCGATCCCACTTCAAACGACTGTAAAGGCCGTCTCGAACCGGCTCTTCGGGACCGGTTTCGAACTCAGCCGCATTCATCAGGGCATCATCTGGGATTATCGCCTCAGCCGCGCGCTGGTCGCCGTCAGTGCCGGCGCCTCGCTGGCGCTCTGCGGCGCCATCCTGCAGGCATTGCTGCGCAATCCGCTGGCCGAGCCTTACGTTCTCGGCATTTCGGCAGGCGCTTCGACGGGTGCGGTCTGCGTCATGATCCTCGGTTTCGGTTACGGCGTGCTCAGCCTGTCGAGCGGCGCGTTCATCGGTGCGGTGATCGCCTTTCTGCTGGTCGGCGTGCTTGCTGCCGGGGCCGGCGGCACCAGCGAGCGCATCATTCTGTGCGGGGTTGCCGGGTCGCAGCTCTTCAATGCGCTGACCTCCTATATCGTCACGACATCAGCAAATGCCGAGCAGGCGAGGGGTGTCATGTTCTGGTTGCTCGGCTCGCTCAGCGGCGTTCGCTGGCCGGATGTCTATCTCTCTGTGCCGGTTGCCGTGATCGGCTTCCTCGTCTGCCTTGCCCATGTGCGCGCCCTCGATGCTTTCGCTTTCGGCACGGATGCTGCCGCATCGCTCGGCATTGCGGTCAGGCGTGTCCAGATCGTGCTGCTCGGTGCGACCGCCGTGATGACGGCTGTTGTCGTCAGCATGGTCGGCTCGATCGGCTTTGTCGGCCTCGTCATTCCGCATGCCGCGCGTTTTCTGGTCGGGCCGGCCCATAGCCGGCTGCTGCCGGCCACAGCGCTCGGCGGCGCCCTCTTCATGGTCGCGGCCGATATCATCTCGCGGATCATCATTCCGCAACAGATTCTGCCGATCGGCGTCGTCACTGCGCTCTTCGGCGCTCCGGCCTTCGCGGTCATCCTTTACGGTTTCAGGAGGACCGCATGAGCATCATTGTCGACAGGGTGAGCGTTGCTGCCGGCAATGCGCTCATCGTCAACGGTGTCAGCCTTGCCGTGGAAAAAGGCAAGGTACTCGGCCTGCTCGGGCCGAACGGTTCGGGAAAATCGAGCCTGTTGCGACTGATCTGCCGGCTGAGAAAGGTACAAAGCGGCGTGATCCGGCTCGGGGAGGACGATATCTCGACGATATCGAGAGCCGAGCTTGCCCGCCGCGTCGCCTTCGTCGAGCAGCAATCGACGACCGACACGCAACTGACCGTCAGGGATGTCGTACGTCTCGGCAGGACGCCGCATCGTGGACTGCTGTCGTCCTGGGCTGCTGATGACGATCTCCGCGTCGACGAGGCTCTTTCCCGTGTCGATATGCAAGATCGGGCCGCGCAGCTCTGGCAGACGCTCTCGGGCGGCGAACGCCAGCGCGTCCATATCGCACGAGCGCTCGCGCAGTCGCCAAGCGAACTCCTGCTCGACGAGCCGACCAATCACCTCGATATCCAGCACCAACTGGACATTCTTTCCCTTGTCTCGAAGCTCGGCATAACCTGCATCGTCGCCCTGCACGACCTCAATCTGGCGGCAATGTTCTGCGATAGCCTGGCCGTGCTGGAGAAGGGAAAGCTCGTTGCCGCGGGAGCAGCCGAAACAGTGCTCACCGAGGGGTTGATCGGCCGCGTCTTCGGTGTCCGGGCACATGTCGAAAGATCTTCGATCCATGGCCGCTTCCATATCCAATACAGGATGGGATGAGCCAGAAGCGCTCCATTCGGAGCGTTGCGGACCCTATTCCGGCGCCGAAGTCTGGAGGGCCAGGGCGTGCAGTATGCCGCCCATGTTGCCCTTCAGCGCCTCGTAGACCATCTGGTGCTGCTGCACGCGGCTCTTGCCGCGGAAGGCTTCGGCGACGACTTCGGCGGCGTAGTGATCGCCGTCGCCCGCCAGATCGCGGATCGTCACCTTGGCACCGGGAATCCCAGCCTTGATCATGTCTTCGATATCGCCGGGTTTCATGGCCATGATCGTTACTCCTTGCGCATTATTCCGCGGCAAGTTCGCCGCGGCCTTCCATGAAATCAGGGAACCACGATTCATGGGCATCGCGCAATTGCTGAATCGGCAGCGAGATGAGATCGCCGACGACCAGCGCCGTTCCCCCGACCGTGCCGAGACGGCGGAAGGGAACGCCGGCGCCTTCCGCGTTGGCACAGACGAAATCGGCAACATCGCTCGGCACCGTCAGCACGTAACGAGCCTGGTCTTCACCGAAGAGCAGCGCATGCGGCGCACCTCTGCTTTCGCCGAGATCGATGGTCAGGCCCTTGCCCGATGCCATTGCCATTTCGGCAAGGGCAACGGCGAGGCCGCCCGAAGAAATGTCGTGGCAGGCCGTCGCCTGGCCGTTGCGGATGACGGAGCGGACGAAATCGCCGTTACGGCGCTCGGCGAACAGATCAACCTCCGGCGCCGGACCTTCGCGGCTGGCAAGCACGTCTCTGAGATAGACGGACTGGCCGAGATGGCTGCCGTCGACGCCGATCATGACGACCTTGTCGCCGTCATTGGCGCTGCCGATGCGCACCATCTTGCGCCAGTCCGGCAGCAGGCCGACGCCTGCAATCGTCGGCGTCGGCAGGATGGCGACGCCGTTGGTCTCGTTGTAGAGCGAGACGTTGCCGGACACGATCGGGAAGTCGAGCGCGCGGCAGGCTTCGCCAATGCCCTTCACGGCCTGAACGAACTGGCCCATGATCTCGGGCTTTTCGGGATTGCCGAAATTGAGATTGTCGGTGGCGGCGAGCGGCTCGGCGCCCGTCGCGGTGATGTTGCGCCAGCATTCGGCGACCGCCTGCTTGCCGCCTTCGAAGGGATCGGCCTCGACATAACGCGGCGTGACGTCGGAGGAGAAGGCAAGAGCCTTGCTCGCATGGCCGTCGACGCGCACGACGCCGGCGTCGCCGCCTGGAAGCTGCAGCGAATTGCCCTGGATCAGCGTGTCGTACTGCTCGTAGACCCAGCGGCGGCTCGATTGGTTGGCGGAGCCGACGAGCCGAAGCAGCGCCTGCCCGTAATCCTCGGGTGCCGCCACGAGGTTGGCGGGCAGGGGAGCCTGCTTGCCGGATTCGCGCCAGGGACGGTCATATTCCGGCGCCTGGTCGCCAAGATCCTTGATCGGCAGGTTGGCGACTTCCTCGCCCTGGTGCATGACGCGGAAGCGCAGGTCGTCTGTCGTCTTGCCGACGATGGCGAAATCGAGACCCCACTTGACGAAGATCGCCTTGGCTTCCTCTTCCTTCTCCGGCTGCAGCACCATGAGCATGCGCTCCTGGCTTTCCGACAGCATCATCTCGTAGGCCGTCATCCGCTCTTCGCGCACCGGCACCTTGTCGAGTTCGAGCAGGATGCCGAGATCGCCTTTGGCGCCCATTTCGACGGCCGAGCAGGTGAGGCCGGCTGCACCCATGTCCTGGATGGCGATGACCGCACCGGTCTGCATCAGCTCGAGGCAGGCTTCGAGCAGGCACTTTTCGGTGAAGGGGTCGCCGACCTGAACCGTCGGGCGCTTTTCTTCGATCGACTCGTCGAATTCGGCCGAGGCCATCGTCGCGCCGCCGACGCCGTCGCGGCCGGTCTTGGCGCCGAGATAGACGACCGGAAGACCGACGCCCTTGGCTTCGGACAGGAAGATGGCGTTGGATTTCGCGATGCCGGCGGCAAAGGCGTTGACCAGGATGTTGCCGTTGTAGCGGGCGTCGAATTCGACTTCACCGCCGACCGTCGGCACGCCGAAGGAATTGCCATAGCCGCCGACGCCGGAGACGACACCGGAGACGAGGTGGCGGGTCTTCGGATGATCGGGCTCGCCGAAACGCAGCGCGTTCATTGCTGCGATCGGGCGGGCGCCCATGGTGAAAACGTCGCGCAAAATGCCGCCGACGCCGGTCGCAGCGCCCTGGTAGGGCTCGATATAGGAGGGGTGGTTGTGGCTCTCCATCTTGAAGACCACGCAATCGCCGTCATCGATATCGACCACGCCGGCATTCTCGCCCGGGCCCTGGATGACGCGCGGCCCCTTGGTCGGCAGCGTGCGCAGCCATTTCTTGGAGGATTTGTAGGAGCAGTGCTCGTTCCACATAGCCGAGAAGATGCCGAGCTCGGTGAAAGTCGGTTCGCGGCCGATCAGATCCAGAATGCGCTGGTACTCGTCCGGCTTCAGGCCATGGCTTGCGATGAGTTCCGGCGTGATCGGGATGGTGTTTGGAATGGTCATGAGCGGAAAGTTCCTGGCGCGTTTTGCGCTGTCTTTAGCTTATGTAGCGGCGGCGCGCGACAGGAAAATGCCCGCCGTCAACAGAGGGCGGGCAGACTTTCTTCACAAAGCGGCGGCCGCTCAGAATTTGTAGCCGATCTGCAGGCCGGCGCGCGTCATGCCGTCGTTCGGCCCGTCGCAGAGATTGGCATGCGAGGAGTGGGCGATCTGGGCCATCACGTTCCAATTGCGGGTGAAACGATAGCCAGCGCCGAGATATTCGTGAAACAGGACGCGGCAGCCGAGTTCCGGACCGTCACTATCGCCATCGAGATCACCGGTGTGGATCACGCCGCCGAAGCCGGCTTCGGCAAAGAGCTTCTCGTTGAAATCGACCGTCCAGGTGAAGCCGGTGAAGAATTGGGTGGCTTCGCCGGAGGTGCCGATCGAGGTGCCGAGATGGACACGGGGGTGCAGCAATTGCTGCTGCCAGCCGACAGCCTGATCGTAGCCGAATGGATCGAAGAGGGCGGTAATTTCCGGAAAGACGCCGTTTTCCCGGGAATGGCCCGATTGTACCGAGGCCGATGCGCCGAAGCGCAATTCATCGAAAATCTGTTCACTTGCACTTGCGGAGCCTGTCACAGCCAAAAAGCCGGTAACCGCTGCCACTGACGCTATACCCAACAAGCGCAGAGCGACTTTGCCGAAGTCGATCTTCATTTGCTGTCCTTTGATTCCCTCATCCGTGGGATGTGAGAGAGGTATCATGGAGTGTCGATGGGTAAAGCGCAGCGGCTCAGCGCCGGGATTTTTTTGGAACTATGAGGTGTATTTGCAACAGATCATATTTCGCCATCATAGGCGGAGCCGCCGTTTTCCAACAGCCGGCGCAGGATCATCAGGCCCGCGATCAGCTCTTGCCCCGTCTTCGGCGAGGAGAAGCCGACGCGGACGCGGTAATAGGTTTTTTCGCTACGCGCCGTCTTGAATTCGTCCTCGTCGTCGACGAGCACACCATCACGGTAAGCGGCGTTCTTGAAGGTGCCCGACATCCAGGGCTCCGGAAGTTTCAGCCAGAGGAACGGCGCATGCTGGTGTGATTCGAAATCGAAGCCCGCCAGCTGTTCGCGGGCGAGCCGGACACGCCGGGAGAGTTCCTTGACGCTCTCCTTGCGGATCTCGTGCGCCTTTCCGCTTTCGACGAGCCGCGCGCAGGTTTCCGCCAGGATGAAGGGAAGGCCGCCAGTGACCATCCTGTGGGTCACCTTGATGCGCTGCGCAAAATGCGGCGGGCAGGCGACCCAGCCACCGCGCACGCCGGCGGCGACCGATTTCGAAAGGCCGTTGACGAGGAAAGTGCGATCGGGCGCGATCGAGGCAAGCAGCGGCGTCTCGTCATCGGCCATGCCGCCGTAAAGATCGTCCTCGATCAGCCAGACGCCGTGTTTCCTCGCGATTGCAGCGATTGCGACGCGCCGCTCATAGGGCATGATCGTCAGCGTCGGATTGTGAACGGTCGGCATCAGGAAGGCGAGCTTCGGATGCTGCTGCTGGCAGAGCCGCTCGAAATCATCGGGGATGATGCCGCATTCGTCGGAATCGACCGTCAGCGTGCGACGACCGAGAAGGCGGGCGCTGCGGCTGATTTGGGTATAGCTGAGATTCTCGAAGACGATCTTGTCGCCCGGCGCCGAAACGGCGGCGATGACTGATATCGCAGCCGCATGCGCGCCGAGCGTCGGCACGATGTTTTCAACCTCCGGCGTCCAGCCGCTGCGGGCAAGCCAGAGACGGCCGGCTTCGAACCAGTTGCGTGGGAAGCTCCGGGAATAGGAGGAGATCTCGGCGAGATGCTGCTCGCCGATTTCGGCGAGGATGCCAGCTATGATCTTGCCCTGCCCGAGATCAGGGGCGGCTGTCGTATCGAAGCGGATCTTGTTTGCCGGCGCATCGTGGAAACGGGTCCCGCCGAGCGAGACAGCCAACGGATCCATCTGTTCGCCGGGCGGCGTCTCGGAACGGTTCAGCACATAGGTGCCGCGCCCGACTTCGCCGGCAACCAGGCCACGCTCGTGCACCAGCGCATAGGCGCGGCCGATCGTCCCGATCGTCACGCCGATATCGTAGGCCAGGTTGCGCTGCGGCGGCAATTTGCTGCCGGCGGGTAGGGCGCCGCTCGATATGGCGGATTCAATGCTGTCGGCAAGCCGGAGATAGACCGGCCCGGAGCCGCGGGAAAGATCAGGAAGCCAATTTGTCATGGTGACAATTGCTTATATTGTCACATTGTACCTGTCAAGTTTAAGAGTCAATTCCAACGGATCGCCGAAAGGATTCCTGGAATGTCTGCCTTACCTGAAATCAAAATGCCGATTGTATCAATTGCCTCCTTCGAGGACAGGAGAATGGTTGCCGTGCCGGCCGCACCCGCCGAGGCGGCGACGCGCCTGGGCCGGATCTGGGCGGCTGTTCTTCTCTGGCATGAAAAGCGGGAAGGTCGGCGTGCGCTGAGAAACCTGACGGCCAGCGAGCTCAAGGATATCGGCGTGTCGCAATCCGAAGCGGCACGCGAAATCGGCAAGTCGTTTTTCTGGGACTGATCGCTGCGATCAGTTGCAGGCCTTGCCGCCTGCCGACCAACGATTGACGTCAGCGGCAACACGACCGGCGACCGGCTCCTGCATCATCGGGCCGAAGGCCTGAAGACGTGCCGGGCTTCCTTCGGCCTGGACGACGAGCAGCGGCCGGCTTTCCGGGCTGCCCTTATGAACGAGCAGGATGCGCGGCCGGCCGGAGAAGGAATTGAGCTCCGGCGCGAGTTTATAGGCAGCAAAGGCCGGATCGCCCGATTTGAACCAGCAGGCATTGGCGCCGAGCGCTACGCGTTCCATCGTCGGCAGCGCGCCGCGGTTGGGACCGGCTGTCGGCGCCGGCGTCTGGCAGGCTGCCAGCATGGCTGCGAGAACAGTCGACACGGCGGCGTTTGCGACGGAGAGGCGAGGGCGCATTGGTCTTGCTCCAGGGATGAAGGCCTTGCATGTCTTACGCACGGCACGCGTGCCGGCGACATGCATCAGGGCGCGAGGCTCAGGCGGCGATGACGTCGAGCGCGGAGGCGAAGAGACCGCGGCCGTCCGAACCGCCATGGGCGGCTTCGATCAGGTTTTCGGGATGCGGCATCATGCCGAGCACATTGCCCTTTTCGTTCATCACGCCGGCAATATCTTTGATCGAGCCATTCGGATTAGTGCCCTCGGCATAACGGAACACCACCTGGCCATTGCCTTCGATCTTCGCCAGCGTTGCTTCGTCGGCGAAATAATTGCCGTCGTGATGGGCGACCGGGCTGCGGATGACCTGACCCTGCGCATAGGCGCGGGTGAAATCAGTATCGGCGTTGACGACTTCGAGCTTGATCTCGCGGCAGACGAATTTCAGCGAGGCATTGCGCATCAAGGCACCGGGCAGCAGGCCGGCCTCGACGAGGATCTGGAAGCCGTTGCAGACGCCGAGCACCTTCACGCCCTTTGCAGCCTTGTCGATGATCGCCTGCATGACCGGCATGCGGGCGGCGATCGCGCCGCAACGCAGGTAGTCGCCGTAGGAGAAGCCGCCGGGAATGACGATCAGGTCGACATCGGGGATATCGGTTTCCGTCTGCCAGATCGTGACCGGCGCTTTGCCCGAGATCTTGGTCAGGGCTGCGATCATGTCGCGGTCGCGGTTAAGGCCCGGAAGTTGAACGACGGCTGATTTCATGGGGTCCCTGCGTTTCGCGAAAGATATTGAACTGGAACGCTTTCGGTGAGCCATACTCCATTGTCGGAGACAAAGAAAGAATGGCCCTCTGAAAACATGCGGGCCGCATCCACCCGCAGGATGACATATTCACCCTTGCGGCGCATTGCGACGATTTTCGCCGTTTCGACATCCGCCGACAGATGAACATGATGCCGCTGCATCTTCTTTAGGCCCTCGCGCTCGATCGAGGACCAGCTCGCCAGGGACGTGCCATGAAAAAGAACGGCTGGCGGCTCGACCTCTTTCAAGGCGAGGTCGACCTCGACGCTGTGACCTTGATTTGCGCGAATTCTGTTATCGGCGAGCGTGAAGCGCTTTTTTGGATTGTTTGCGATGATCTCGATAATATCGGCGCGGGAGACGTCATATCTATACGTCAGCGCTTTTTCGAATTCATCGAACGATACCCAGCCCTCGCCATCCAGCGTCAGACTCGCGGCTTCTGGCGCATGACGCAAAACATAGCTCATATATTTCGAGACTTCCGTCTCCAGCTTTGTTTTCATCATGACGCCAAATCTTCAAAGTCCGCCGGACAGCCGGGCCGTGATCATCAGTCGATTGCGATTGCGAAGTTCTCGATCACCGTGTTGGCGAGCAGCTTTTCGCACATGGCCTTGAGGTCGGCCTCGGCCTTGGCCTTGTCGGCGCCCTCAAGCTCGAGGTCGAAGACCTTGCCTTGTCTTACATGGCCGACGCCCGAGAAGCCGAGGGCGCCGAGCGCGCCTTCGATGGCCTTGCCCTGCGGATCGAGAACGCCGTTTTTCAGCGTGACGGTGACACGAGCCTTGATCACTTTGTCTTTCCTGCCTTACTTGACGAGAACCGGGCCGGTGCCGCGCACGGGCTCGTTTTCATTGATGATGCCGAGACGGCGCGCGACTTCGGAATAGGCTTCCAGCAGCCCGCCGAGATCGCGACGGAAGCGATCCTTGTCCATCTTCTCGCGGGTTTCGATATCCCAGAGCCGGCAGCTGTCCGGCGAGATTTCGTCAGCGAGGATGATGCGCATCAGATCGCCTTCGAACAGGCGGCCGCATTCGATCTTGAAATCGACAAGCTGGATGCCGACGCCGAGGAAAAGGCCGGTCATGAAGTCGTTGACGCGGATGGCGAGCGCCATGATGTCGTCGAGCTCGGCGGGATTGGCCCAGCCGAAGGCGGTGATGTGCTCTTCCGAGACCATCGGGTCGTCGAGTGCGTCGGACTTGTAATAAAATTCGATGATCGAGCGCGGCAGGACGACGCCTTCCTCGATACCGAGGCGTTTGGCGAGAGAACCGGCGGCGACATTGCGCACGACGATCTCCAGCGGGATCATCTCCACTTCCTTGATCAGCTGCTCACGCATGTTCAGCCGGCGGATGAAGTGAGTGGGGATGCCGATCTTGTTCAGATGGCTGAAGATATATTCGGAAATGCGGTTGTTGAGGACGCCCTTGCCGTCGATAACTTCGTGTTTCTTCTTGTTGAAGGCGGTGGCATCGTCCTTGAAGAACTGGATCAAAGTGCCCGGCTCCGGGCCCTCATACAGAATCTTTGCCTTGCCCTCGTAGATACGGCGGCGACGGTTCATCGTGGTTATTCTCTGTTGTTGGCGCTCTTGGGATAGCGCGAGTGGATCGATCTCGTGGCGTCCCCTTAAAGGAAAAGAGAGTGTTTCACAATCCGCCTGTCGCTCCTTCCCCGGTTTCCAGATTTCGTGGCCCCGGATTCCGGATTTTACGGAATACCGCCAAGAGAATCGAATGAATTCGCCAGATGAGTCTAGCGCCTTTTCCTTTACGGTGAAATGAAGGCGAAATGGCGGGCCGTTTATGCAGGCTTTTATTTGGCGGCTCTGCTTCGCAGCGCGCGGCGAAGCTGCGTCTGCAGGGCGCGGGCGGCCGTTTGCCTATGGCGCCAGCTTCCGGCGCGGATGAAGGAGGGGATCTGCATGGCCGGCATCGGCCGGGCGAGCGCATAGCCCTGCAGCATGTCGCAGTCGAGTTCTTCGAGAATACGGACATGCTCCGCCGTCTCGACACCCTCGGCGATGACGAGGATATCAAGCGAACGGCCGATATCGATGATCGAGCCGACGAGCTTACGCTGCTCGGCCGATTGCGGCAGCATACGGATCAACTCGCGGTCGATCTTCAACGTCTTCGGGCTCAGGCGCAGCAGGCTGACGATCGAGGCGTGGCCGGTGCCGAAATCGTCGATCTGGATGTCGATGCCGAACTTGCGCAGCTTTTTCAGGTTTGCAGCCACCGCCTCGTCGCAATCGTCGAGCGAGATCGACTCCAGCAGTTCGAAGGAAATGCTGCCCGGCGGGATCTTGAGGGCTCGAAGCTTCTTGCCGAGATCGGGATCGGCGATCCGCCTGGCGGAGACGTTGACCGATATTTTCGGGACGGACAGCCCGTCCTTGATCCAGGCGCTGCGGTCGGCCAGCGCGCGCTCCAGGATCAGGGCATCGATGGTCGAAACGACGTCGAGATCCTCGGCGATAGCGAGGAATCTATCGGGCGTTAGCAGCCCGTGTACCGGATGCTGCCAGCGGGCAAGCGTTTCGACGCCTGCGACATCCAGTGTGCGCGCATCGAACTGCAGCTGATAGAAGGGCACGAATTCATTGCGCTCGAGGCCGATCAAGATCTCGTCGGCGAGCTGCTTGGCGGAAACCACGTCGCGGCGGTCGGACGCCGAGAAGAATTCGAATCGATTGCGGCCGAGGCCCTTGGCCCGATAAAGCGCGATATCGGCGTCGAGCAGTATCTGCTTGGCGTCGAGCTTCGGACCGCTGTCGACAGCGATGCCGATGCTGGCGCCGAAACGGCAGTCGTGCCCCTCATATCTGACGGGTTTGCGCAATTCGCGGATGACGCGTTCGGCGAGGCTGGCGATCTTCTTCGAGGCGGCATCGACGGCGCAAAGGATGACGAATTCATCGCCGCCGATGCGGGCAACGAAATCGGCGGCGCGGACGGAATTTCTCAACACGCCCGCTGCATGCTTCAGCATGGCGTCGCCGGCCCGATGGCCGAGCGTGTCGTTGATCTGTTTGAAGCGGTCAAGATCGATATGCAGGATCGCCAACGCCAGGCCCTTGGCCCGGCATTCGGCCGAGCGGTCGTCCAGCATCTTGTCGAGATAGCGGCGGTTCGGAAGGCCGGTGAGGTAATCGTGCAGAGCCAGGTGCTCGATGCTTTCCTTAGCGGCCTCGAGTTCATGGTTGCGGGCTTCCGCCAGATCCTTGGCGCGCTGCAGCTCGTCGCGAAGCCTGACTTCCTCAGTCACATCCCAATTGGCGCCAATGAGCTTACGGTGACCGTTTCCGTCGATGAAGAAGGCCGAGCGGGCGCGGATGACGCGTTCAAGGCCGTCGCCGCGGATGATGCGGTATTCCTGCTGGAAATCACTGCCGCTTTCGACGCTGCGGTCGGCCAGGCCAAGGACGCGCTCGCGATCGTCGGGGTGCAGGCTTTTTGCCCAGACGTCGCCGGCAATCCGGCGGGCGGCGCCCTTCAGCCCGTAGATGGCGATCAAGCGGTCGTCCCACTCGACCATATCCTCCTCGATGTCGGCCTCGAAGACGCCGATGCGGGAAATCTCCAGGGCCAGATCGAGCCGGCGTGACAGGCGCGACAGCGTCTCCTCCGCCTGCTTGCGGGCGGTGATATCGGTATCCGTGCCGACGACGCGTGTCGGCACGCCTGCCTCGTCCCATTCCACGCAGGCGCCACGGCATTCGATCCAGATCCAGTGGCCGTCCCGGTGGCGCTCGCGATATTCGAAGATCTGATAATCAGGATCGCCGGCGTTCTGCCGATCGATGGCATGCGCGATGAAATCGCGATCATCGGGATGGACGAGCTGCAGCCAGGCATCGTAATCGCCGGCAACTTCCTCGTCCGGCGCCATGCCGCGCATGGTTTTCCACGTCGGGGAGTAATATTTCCGATCCAGGCGGTAGTTGTGATCCCACACGCCGAGGTCCGAGCCGACGAGCGCATAGTTCCAGCGGCCCTCCCGCTCGGCCAGATCGGAGCCGTCGGCCGCTGCGGCATCGCCATGCGGATCATCGGCCTCTGGATGGGCTTTCTTCACGGGCATTCTCGCTTATTGCATCTCGATGCAGTCTGCGGTCATTCCATTAAGAAAGACTTAGAAAGCAATCGCTCAATTAACGAGAAGGTGGCTTTTCCTCAATCAGGCGGTGAGCCGACTGAGGAACTGGGCAAAGACCATCGTGCCATCCGGCCAGGGCCCGTGACCGGAATCGGTATTGATATGACCGGACTCGCCGGCATCGACAAGGAAGGAGCCCCAGCTGCTGGCGATGTCGTCAGCATGGTCGTAGCTGCCGAACGGATCGTTGCGGCTCGCCACCGTGATCGAAGGGAAGGGCAGCGGCTCGCGCGGGTAGGGGCCGAAGGTCATCAGGTGCTTCGGGCGGATCTCGGGATTGGCGACATCGGGCGGGGCGACGAGAAAGGCGCCCGCCACCGGCTTACGGAAATGCGGGATGGCGTGGATCACCGAGGGCACGCCCAGCGAATGGGCGACGAGAACGACTGGCCGCGTCGAGGCGTTCACCTCCTCGGCGATGCGGGCGATCCAGTCCTCGCGGACCGGCTTCGTCCATTCGGCCTGTTCGACGCGCCGCGCCGTGCTGAGCTTTGCCTCCCAGCGGGTCTGCCAATGGCCGGGACCTGAGTTGGTGTAGCCGGGGATGATGAGGATATCTGCGTCTGAGGCTTTCATAGTGCCGCCGATGTGAGAAAGCTTGTCCCGGATGTCAAGAGGGGGAGGTCAAGGCAGACGGCGACACGGGCGCTGAAAGTTGCTATATTGCTCCAGTGCCGGTTGCGGATTTCGTGTCGGCTTGCCCGCCGATGCTTTCCGCCGCCGATCAGGTCTCGGCTGAGGAGGAGAAAGCCATGGCGGCATTTCATGTCATGACGGGTGCGGGTGAAAGCTTCGCGCGGCCCGTGGTCAATCGCATCGGCATCGCCGACGTCTTCGATGCGCTGAAGCGCGGATTCGATGATTTCATGGAGAAACCATCCCACTATGTGTTTCTCTGCCTGATGTACCCGATCGCCGGCGTTTTCCTGACGCTGTGGACCTCGGGCGCCAACCTTCTGCCGATGGTTTTCCCGCTGATGGCGGGCTTCGTGCTGATCGGTCCGATCGCCGCGATCGGCCTTTACGAGATCAGCCGCCGTCGCGAGGCTGGCGTCGACATGTCGTGGACGCATGCGCTTGATGTGCGCCATTCGCCGGCGCTGCCGGCGATCGTGGCGGTCGGGCTGATGCTTCTTGCCCTCTTCGTCGTCTGGCTGGTAACGGCGCAGACGCTTTACAGCAACCTGCTCGGCGAAGTGTTTCCGCGCACCATGGGCGATTTCACCCGCCAGGTCTTCGGCACGCCCCAGGGCATGCAGCTGATCATCTGGGGCAATCTCATCGGCTTCGTTTTCGCACTCGTCGTGCTGGCAATATCGGTCATCACCTTTCCGTTGCTGCTCGACCGCGATGTCGGGGCGGTTTCCGCCGTCGTGACCTCGATCCGCGCCACGCTCATCAATCCGGTGCCGGTGCTGCTCTGGGGCCTGATCGTGGCCGCACTGCTCGTCATCGGCACGATCCCGGTCTTTGCCGGTCTTGCGCTCGTCATTCCGATCCTCGGCCATGCGACCTGGCATCTCTATCGCAAGCTGGTTGCGCGGGAAGCCGCGTAACCACGGCGTTGCCCCTGGGTTTCGGTCGCAACTCGATCCCCGGGGGAACCTTCGGACCTGCCTCGGAGTTTTTTAGCACGGACTTCGAGGCAGGATTTCAGAGGTAGTGATGAAGCATCTGTTTGCCCACTTCGCAACAAAGACATCGGAATGGGCGGGCAAACCCGTCGTCTTCATCCTGGCGCTGATGGTCGTCGTCATCTGGGCGGCGCTCGGCCCCTTTTTCGGCTATTCGGAAACCTGGCAACTGATCATCAATACCGGCACAACGATCATCACCTTCCTGATGGTTTTCGTGCTGCAGAACGCCCAGACGCGCGACACGCGAGCGATCCAGGCCAAACTCAACGAAATCATCCTGACAAGCCACGCCGAGAACCGCTTCATCGGCATCGAGAATCTTGACGAAGAGGAGCTGAAGCGTCTCGACGAGTTGGTGGCCAAGGCCGCCAAAGGCAGGGGTGAGAGGGAGGCCTGCATGACAGAGGAAACAGCCGAGGCCGCACCGTCGAAAAAGGCGGTGGCGAGGAAGCGACGAGTTTCCGCCAAGCCGGCGAAGCAGAAATAAAAACGGCGCCACCGGACCGCCGACAGTGTCTGCCAACCTTCTTCGTCATGCTCGGGCTTGTCCCGAGCAACTGCAGCCGTTGATATGTAGCAGATCCTCGGCACAAGGCCGAGGATGACGCCAATTAGACAGCGATGGCGCCTTCAGGGCGTTGCAATATCGCTATCGGGGATCGCTCATGCCTTCCCAAACACCCTGCGGAAGATCGTGTCGACATGCTTGGTGTGGTAGCCAAGGTCGAACTTCTCCCGAATATCCTCCTCCGAAAGCGCGGCGCGAACTTCCGCATCAGCGAGCAGCTCTTCCAGGAAATCCTTGCCCTGTTCCCAGACCTTCATGGCGTTGCGTTGTACCAGGCGGTAGGCGTCCTCGCGGGAGGTGCCGGCCTGGGTGAGCGCCAGGAGGACGCGCTGGGAGTGGACGAGGCCGCGGAATTTGTTGAGGTTCTTTTCCATGTTCTCGGGATAGACCAGCAGCTTTTCGATGACGCCGGCGAGGCGGGAGAGGGCGAAATCGAGGGTGACTGTCGCATCTGGGCCGATCATGCGTTCGACCGAGGAGTGGGAGATATCGCGCTCGTGCCAGAGGGCGACGTTTTCCATGGCCGGCATGGCATAGGAGCGGACCATACGGGCAAGGCCGGTGAGGTTTTCGGTCAGAACCGGGTTGCGCTTGTGTGGCATGGCCGAGGAGCCCTTCTGGCCGGGCGAGAAATATTCCTCGGCTTCCAACACCTCGGTGCGCTGTAGATGGCGGATCTCGGTCGCCAGGCGCTCGATCGACGAGGCGACGACGCCAAGCGTGGCGAAATACATGGCGTGGCGGTCACGCGGGATAACCTGGGTCGAGACCGGCTCGGCCTTCAGGCCGAGAGCCTCGGCGACATGTTCTTCGACGCGCGGATCGATGTTGGCGAAGGTGCCGACGGCGCCCGAGATAGCGCAGGTCGCGACTTCCTCGCGGGCGGCAACCAGGCGCTGGCGGCAGCGCTCGAATTCGGCATAGGCGAGCGCCAGCTTGACGCCGAAGGTGGTGGGCTCGGCATGGATGCCGTGCGAGCGGCCGATGGTGACGGTGTCCTTGTGTTCGAAGGCGCGGGTCTTCAGCGCTTGGAGCAGCCGGTCGATATCGGCGATGAGGATGTCGGTCGCGCGCACCAGCTGGACGTTGAAGCAGGTGTCGAGCACGTCTGACGAGGTCATGCCCTGGTGGACGAAGCGCGCATCCGGGCCGACGATTTCGGCGAGATGGGTGAGGAAGGCGATGACGTCGTGCTTGGTGACGGCCTCGATCTCATCGATGCGCGCGACGTCAAAGGTGGCGGCGCCGCCTCTTTCCCATATCGTTTTTGCCGCCGATTTCGGGATGACGCCGAGCTCGGCCAGCGCGTCGCAGGCATGCGCCTCGATCTCGAACCAGATGCGGAACTTGGTTTCGGGAGACCAGATGGCGACCATTTCGGGCCGGGAATAACGCGGGATCATGGGCGGCTGCCTTCATTCAAGAGGTTTGAGCGTCTGAGACGCAATTCCCGGCAAAATCGCTTCGCGCTTTGCCTGGCAAAACCGCTGGGCACTTTTGTCGAAATTGCTTTAGCGCCCCTGTAGCAAAGACGGGCGGCAATCTCAACGCATGCGTTTGGCAAGATGATAGCTGCTTGCGACAAGGCAGACGAGCCCCAGCGGCAGGAAAAGGCGTAGGCCGATCACCAGGAACTGGTAGACGGCGCTGACGCTGGTGAAGACGAATTGGACGACCCAGACGACGCTGCCGAAGGGGGCGTGCCAGCGCGAATAGAAGATCCGATATTCCATGGCGAAGAGGAAGGCGGTCATGAGGATCGTGGCCGCCGTCAGCGTCACGAAGAAGGCGGCAAATCGGGCTTCCGACGGCCTGTTATAAGCGAGGAAGCGGGCGACCGGCAGAGCAAAGGGCCAGGAGAGCAGGCCACCAAGGAAATAGAGTGCGGCCACCTCGCCAAGACGGCTCGTCTGCAGGCCGTTGCGCAGGTAGAGACCGAGCATGGCGGCGGCCAGCATCTGCATGCCCCAGAGCAATGCGCCGGCAAAGAGATCGGGGTAGGGCGGCTTTGCCGCCCGAAGGCGATCCATGCTCAGGGATGAACCGGAACGGCAATCCAGCGTCCGTTCCTTGCCGCATCAAAGGCGAGGATCAGGGCGATATGGACCTGGTTTGCGCCTTCCGGCTGGTAAACCATGGCGCCGCCGATCCTGTATTCCACCGAACAGGTGCGCTCGGCCGGAACGGCCGTCACCTGCTTCGCCGCCTGACGGTTCGGAACGCCTTCCTTCTCGATCATCTGCAGGCTGAAGCCGAGGATCCGCTTGTCGACGGCAGCGCAATCCTTCGGCGCCGCCACCGGCATCTCGCCGAGCGCGAGCGTGTAAGGCGCCTTCGGCGGACCATCGGTCGCAAGTGTTGTGTAGCGGAGCGTCTTCGAGGGAGAGCCAAGTTCGGTCGGCGGGTTGAAGGCGGCGATCAGGCCGGGATTGGTCAGAAGATCGTATTTATCCATCTGGCTGCGCGCTGCCGTGAGGTTCTGACGCCGCGCCTTGGAAAGATTGGCATCCTTGTCGGTCAGGTCGGTGCGGAACGGCGTGCCCTCGAGATATTCGCCGCTGTCGGTATCGATGAAATAGGTTTCGGAATAGGGGACGTTGCCGGTCTCCTTGATGCCGAATTCCTGGAACGCAAAGACCTTGCCGTCGCCGGAAAAGCCGATCGGCTGAATGCTGGCGATGTCGCCGGCAAGTGACATTCCGGGCAGGCCGGCGAGTGCGGCGGCAAGCATGCCGCCCATCATCAAATGCTTCCTCATGCTCGTGCCCCTTCGGCTGCCTGACGCAGATCGGCGACGGTCTTGCGATAAGCCTCGACCGTATCGCCCTTGAAAATTGCCGAGCCTGCGACGAGGACGTTGCCGCCGGCGCGTGCGATCAGTGGTGCCGTTTCCACCGTGACGCCGCCGTCGACCTCGAGTTCGATCGGACGGTCACCGATCAGTGACTTTGCCGCGGCGATCTTCGCCGCCATCGCCGGAATGAACTTCTGCCCGCCGAAGCCGGGATTGACCGACATGATCAGGATGAGATCGACATCGTCGAGCACATTCTCGATTGCGCTGAGCGGGGTTGCCGGATTGATCGTCACCCCGACCTTCTTGCCGAGATTGCGGACGGTCTGCAGTGAGCGGTGCAGATGCGGCCCGGCTTCGGCATGGACGGTGATGCGGTCGCAGCCGGCCTTGGCGAAGGCTTCGAGATAGTCATCAACAGGCGAGATCATCAGGTGGCAGTCGAAAGTAGCATTCGTATAGGAACGCAGCGACTTGATGACATCAGGGCCGAAGGAGATGTTCGGTACAAAATGGCCGTCCATCACGTCGAGATGGATCCAATCGGCGCCGGCGGCCGTCACGTCGCGCACCTCCTCGCCGAGCCTGGCGAAATCCGCCGCGAGGATCGAGGGGGCAATACGAATGGGCAGCGTCATCAGGTCTTACTCCGTATGGGCCGCCATTTGACCGCGGCGGCCGGATTCAAGGCTGGCGGCCGGTTATTGTGTCGGCGCGGCAGGTGGAAAAAAGCCGTTGCCCCGCCATTCGAGCAGGCGGTAGAAGTTTTGCGAAAGTTCATGCCCGCCGGTGAAGGAAATGGTGCCAACCGGCGTCTGGAATGTCGTGCCGAGAAGCGCCTCCTGCAGGGGCTTGCCGGCCGCAGCGGCGGCTTCCGCTGCCTGTCCGGCAATGAGTGCTGCGGCCAGTGACGGCAGGACATAACCTTCCGGCTCAGTGCCTTTGGCGCGCAGCGCCTCGGCTGCTACCGCACCTTCCTGAAACAAAGCATATTCGGGCAGGGCGACGGCGCGCACGCCATCGGCGAGCGGCAGGGGCTGATTGGCGGCGCGCATGGCATCGCCGCCGAGGATGGAGAGCGGGATGTTCTCCACCTTGGCATCACGGGCGATGACGGCGACATCGTTGCGGTCGCCGCCGATGAAGACCCTGGTGGCGCCCGCCCGCTTCAGGCGGCGGACGAGGGCAATCTGCTGCTCCTGTCCCGGACGGTAGGTATCGGTGAAAACAGGCTTGAGACCGTTCTGCTCCAGTGCGTTGCGCACCGCTTCCGTCAGTTCGCGGCCATGAATGGTGCCGTCTTCGATCAGGGCAATCGGATCGGCCGCCCAGTTTTTCAGGATCACCTCGATGGTCTTTGCCGCCTCGGCGCCATCGGCGGGCGCCATCCGAAAGAGCGGCCAGCCGTTCTTCAAGGCATCCTCCATCAGGATGCGGGAGCGTACGGAGACCGTGATCGCGGGAATATTGGCGTCCTTCAGCTTCGGCAGCGCGCCTTCCAGCGTTTCGCTGCAGAGGAAGCCGACGGCGACCTGGACTTTCGCATTGACGAGCGCATCGGCAACCGCCGCACCGCTATTGTCCTCGCAAGTCTCGTTAACGGTCACGAGGCTGTTTCCCGATTGCTGGATCTCGAAAGCGGCGCCGGCGGCAATCTGCGCGCCGAGCAGGCCGAGCGGCCCGCCCTGAGGGGCGACGACGCCGATCGTCACGCCGGCCGCATGGCCTTGCGCCGCCGCTACCAGCAGCGTCAGAAATGCTGCTATGCCACGCAGGTTGATCATGAAAGGCGGAGATCCCTAGCCATCGTCCATGCCCTTTTATCCGCAAGGCCGCGATCGTCAAAGAAAAACAAGCAAAAGGCAGCGCTTTTCAGCCGTCCTATTGTAGAAAAGGTAACCGATGCTCGCCATATTGGCGCAATGGGAAGAGGATTCCAGGCATATCGGGCGCACGGAGAAGCAGGTGTTGAACAGGCAGCATATCGACCCCGGCCTTTATCGCGATGCCATGAGCCGCTATGCTGGCCATGTGCAGCTCGTGACGACGGTGATGGAAGGCATGCGCCGTGGCGTCACCATCACCGCCGCCTGCTCGGTTTCGGACAATCCGGCCTCGGTGCTGATCTGCCTAAATAACACCAACCCGAAGAACGAGATCTTTTTCCGCAGCGGTATCTTCGTACTGAACACGCTTGGCGCCCATCACCAAGGCGTTGCCGACGCCTTCTCCGGGCGCACGGCGCTTACCGATGAGGAGCGTTTCGCCGGCGCCCGTTTCGACATGCTCGTCACCGGCGCACCCGTCCTTGCCGATGCGCTCGCCGCTTTCGATTGCCGGGTAACCGACATCAAGGAAATGCCGACCCACAACGTCATATTCGGCGAGGTCGCCGCCGTCCGCTTCAGCGAAAAGCATCCGGCGCTCATCTATATGAACCGTGATTATCACACGCTGTGATTGGCCTGGCCGGGATTTCGAGGAGATAGAGCATGGACAATGCCGGGATCGAGGAAATGTTTCAGGGCCTCGGGCCGGTCACGGTCAAGCGCATGTTCGGGGGCAAGGGCATCTATCATATGGGGCGCATCATTGCCGTCGAAGTGCGCGACGAGATGCTGCTGAAGGCAGACGAGAAGAGCGCCCCGGAGTTTGCCGCTGCCGGCGCCACGCAATGGGCCTATGAGGGCAAGAAGGGCAAGCCGGTGAAGATGCCCTACTGGTCGATTCCCGACGAAGCTTACGACGATCCCGATCTGATGGCGAAATGGGTGCGGCTTGCCTATGAGGCAGCGCTTCGCGCCGAATAGCTAGCCGCGTTCGGCCGAGGGCAGGGCTGCTATCGCCGCCTTCGTGAAGGCAGACAGCGGTTCCGGCAAATCCGTCAGGGGAAACCAGCCGAAATCCGAAAGCTTGTCCGGCTCGGTCAATTGCGGTTCGCCCTCGACGTCGCGGGCGAGATAGAGAATTGAAATCCAGTGCTGGCGGTCGGCATCGAGGATCTGTTCGGTCATGCCGATGCGTTCGATGCGGCCGATCGTCAGGCCGGTTTCCTCTTCGGCCTCGCGGCGGGCAGCTTCCTCGGCCAGCTCCATGTGGTCGACCTTGCCGCCGACGATATTCCAATAGCCGGCTTCAGGTGGACGCATGCGTTTGTAGAGAAGGATCCTGCTGTCGCGCAGAATCACCAGGCCGACGCCGAGGCCCGGAAAATCGAGGCCGGGCCTGCCCATCGGATGTTCAGACCTTGGCGCTGCCGGCGATGAGCATGAAGGCGGGGATATCGTCGCCGAAGCCGACCGGGGTCGGGCCGTCGTCGTGATCGCGATGACGGCGGCGATCGCGGCTGTCATCATTTGCCGGGTAAGGCCGATTGTTGCGCGCATTGTTTTGCGGCTTCTGCTCTGCTTTGCGCTCGTTTTTCAAGACCTCGGCCTTTGCTGGTGCTGCTGCGATCACTTCGACGCCATTATCCTGTATGTCGTTATCAGATTTATGACTCGTGGCGCTGCGGCTACCGCGTCCGCGGCCCTTCTCGCCCCGATCATCCCGTCCACCACGCTCGCGACTGTTGCGGCGCGGGCGTTCGCTATCCCGGCTGTCTTCCGCCGGCGGCGGCAGTGAATTCACGTCACCGCTCAGCCATTCGACTTTCTCGCCGATCAGCTTCTCGATCGCGTCGACGAACTTGGTGTCGCGCTTGGTGACGAGAGTGAAGGCAGCGCCCGAGCGGCCGGCACGGCCGGTGCGGCCGATGCGGTGGACGTAATCTTCCGAATGAATCGGCACGTCGAAATTGAAGACGTGGCTGACATCGGGAATGTCGAGGCCGCGGGCGGCAACGTCAGAAGCGACCAGAAGCTGCAGATTGCCGTCACGGAAGCTCTGCAGCATCATCGTGCGGGAGCGCTGGTCCATGTCGCCATGCAGGGCGCCGACGGAGAAGCCGTGGCGCTCGAGCGAACGGAAAAGATCAGCGACATCCTTCTTGCGGTTGCAGAAGATGATGGCGTTCTTCAGCTCGGTCTGGGCGCGGACCAATTCGCGCAGAACTGCGCGCTTCTCGTAGTCCTTGCCGTGCGAGGCGACGAAACGCTGCGTGACGGTCTTTGCGGCCGAAGCCGGCTTTGCCACCTCGATACGCTCGGGATTCTGCAGGAAGCGGTCGGCAAGCTTCTGGATCTCCGGCGGCATGGTGGCCGAGAAGAACAGCGTCTGGCGGGTGAACGGGATGAGCTTGGCAATGCGCTCGATATCGGGGATGAAACCCATGTCGAGCATACGGTCGGCCTCATCGATAACGAGGATCTCGACGCCGCTCATCAGGAGCTTGCCGCGCTCGAAATGGTCGAGCAGGCGGCCGGGCGTGCAGATCAGCACGTCGGCGCCGCGTTCGAGCTTGCGGTCCTGATCCTCGAAGGAAACGCCGCCGATCAGGAGGGCGACGTTGAGGCGATGGTTCTTGCCGTATTTCTCGAAATTCTCCGCGACCTGAGCGGCCAGTTCACGCGTCGGCTCGAGGATCAGCGTGCGGGGCATGCGCGCACGGGCGCGGCCCTTCTCCAGAAGCGACAGCATCGGCAGAACGAAGGATGCGGTCTTGCCGGTGCCGGTCTGCGCGATGCCGCAAATATCGCGACGCTCGAGCGCAAAGGGAATAGCCCCCGCCTGAATAGGCGTGGGGATCGTATAGCCCGCGTCGGTCACAGCGGATAACACTTTTTGGCTCAAGCCAAGGTCAGCGAATGTCGTCAAAGGGAAAACTGTTTCCGTTCCGGTTCGGCCGAACTCTGAACGAGTCGGCGGGATTGCATGCCGCAATGCAGCGCGACATAGCCCCGAATGCCCGGCAAGTCAAGAAATAGAGAGACCTCACCCCGTGCAGAGTGAAGCGATGGTTACCGGCGGCTATTACTTTATATAGGTGGCGAGTTTAAGGCCTGCATTCATGAAATATACTGGATCGACCGCACGGCCATCCTGGCGCACTTCATAATGCAGATGCGTGCCCGTCGAACGGCCGGTGCTGCCGGCAAGCCCGATGACATCGCTGCGGTCGACTATGTCGCCGACTTTGACCAGAACCTCGGACATATGCCCGTAGCGCGTCGAGATGCCGTTGCCGTGATCGACCTCGACCATGTTGCCGTAACCGCCGGTCCAGCCGGCGGAGATTACCTTGCCGGGCGCCGTCGGGCGAATCTTCTCGCCCGGCGAAAAGCGGAAGTCGATGCCGGAATGGAGGGCCAAACGGCCGAGGAAGGGGTCGCGGCGATTGCCGAAGGGACTGGTCATTTCCTTGCCAATGGCGGGATTGCGGAAGGGCAGGGATTCGGCGGTGCTGCGCACGGCTTCGAGCCGGGTCAGCGCGCCATCGAGCGCCACCAGCGAATTGTTGAAGTCGTCGTTGCTTTCCGGCTCGACATAAGGGCCGCCGACGGCGCTGTCATCCTCGTCCTGCTTGGCAGCGACCTCGGGCATCGGGATCTTGAAGCGGGTCAGCACGCTCTCGATGGCGTTGGCGGCGTTGCCGGCATCGCTCGTCAATTGCTCGACGCGGTTGCGCTGGTCCTGTTCGACATCTTTCAAGGACAGCGTCACCTTCGAGAAGATGCGGTCGGCGCGGTCCCCGACGGTTTCGGCAGCCGGCACATAGGCGAGCGTCGAATTGTCGGGCGTCGCATCGGCGGGCGCGCCGCTCGCCAGTTGCTTCTCGATCGCCTCGATGCCGCCACCGGTCAGCGAGGCGCGTTTACCCTTGATGTCAGGGGCGTAGGACTGGACCGGCGAAGACGGCGCCTGCGCGGCACCGTCCTTGTCGGTCAGGCCGGAGCTTTCAGCCCGGTCGAGGAGGTTGTCGAGCTTGCCATGGCGCGAGGTGAGCGCCATCTGCTGCTCCATCAGCTTGTCGACCTTGTCCTCGACCACCTGCTGGTCGAGAAGCTGACGCGAGGTGATGCGGTCGACCTGAGCGCGAAGCGCGGCGATACGATCCTCGTAGTCATGCTGCATCCGGGCCTGGCGCGCCATGGTGGCGCCGATGAGATCGTCGCGCAGCACGAGATAGGACGTGGCCAGGAGATAGCCGATCGAGAAGACACCGACGAAACAGAAGGCAAGTGCGGCCATCCACGGCCGGACCGTCATGTGGCGGACCTTGTCGCCACTTGCCAGGATGAGGATATGTTCCTGCGCCCGCTTGCCGAATACCCGGTGCTGATGTCCGCTGTTCACGCAGGCTCTCCCGATTGATGCTCTACGCCTCTTTCGGAAAATTAGACACTGTTATGGTTAACGAATGCTTTCGCTGTCGCCGTCGGGCCAGAAATTGCGGGCATGCGCTGCACGCCGGACATTTCAGGCGTGGCTGATTGATGCGAGCGAGCGGTAGAAGGACGGCGTCAACCCGGCCTCGGCGCGGGCGAGATCGTTGAAGGGCGGCTTCAGCGGTCCGCGGAAATTGGCGCGCACCAGCTCCTGGAAGGCCTTAGCCGGATCGCGCTTCTCGCGGGCGCAGAGGAAGCGGAACCATTTGGCGCCGACGGCGACATGACCTTTCTCGTCGTTATAGATGACATCGAGGACATCGGCACTTTCGAGATCGCCGGTCTCGCGCATCTTCGCCTGCAGCGACGGGGTGACGTCGAGGCCGCGGGCTTCGAGAATCAGCGGCACGACGGCAAGTCTTGCCGTCAGGTCGTTGCGCGTCGAATGCGCCGCCTGCCAGAGCCCGTCATGGGCAGGCAGATCGCCGTAATCGGCTCCGAGGTCGTTGAGGCGGGCTCGCACCATGCGGAAATGCTTCGCTTCTTCGAAGGCGACCTGCATCCAGCCGTCGAAAAAGGAGTTCGGCACCTGCTCGCTGGCGAATCGCGCCACGATATCGAGTGCCAGATCGACGGCGTTGAGCTCGATATGAGCGATGGCGTGGAGCAGGGCAATGCGGCCTTTCAGCGTATGCAGCGAACGCTTCTCCACCTGGGTCGGCGGCGTCAGTACCGGTTTGTCGGGACGGCCCGGCCTTTCGGGCAGGGCGGCGTCGAGCGGCGAGCGCAGCGATACCCGGCGCGCGAACCAGCGGGTGGCGCTTTCCTGCGCAAGCGCCGTCTTGCGGTCGAGATCGGCGGCGCGGATGGCATCGATCGCGCCACCGCGCAGCGAGGTTATCGCGAGATCGCCGGTCACGCGGCGAGGTTCCTCACCGCTTCGAGCACGGTTTCGGCATGACCCTGTACCTTCACCTTCTGCCAGATGGTGGAGATGATCCCGTCCCGGCGGATGAGGAAGGTGGTGCGCTCGACCCCCATGAAATTGCGGCCATACATGCTCTTTTCCTTCCAGACGCCATAGGCCTGCAAGGTCGTCTTCTCTTCGTCGGAGGCGAGCGCCACCGAAAGACGGTGCTTCCTGATGAATTTGTCGTGGCAGGCGGCCGAATCGGGCGACATGCCGATGACGGCGGCACCCGCCGCGTCGAACTTGGGCGCGAGCGCGGTGAAAGCCAATGATTCGGCCGTACAGCCCGTAGTGTCATCCTTGGGATAAAAGAACAGCACGAGCGGCTTGCCGTGGAAATCGGCAAGCGAAATGCGCCCGCCGCCATCACGGGGGAGGTTGAAATCGGGGGCCATGGCACCGATGCCGGGAACCGCCATTATGAAAACCTTTCTTTTGCCGGGTTTGTGGATGACACACTCTCTCCCCGAATTATATATTGGACGGAAACCCGTCCAGCATGGCCGGGTTCAATTCTTCATTTAAGGGAGAGCCCAAGGGCGCATGTCAGCCATCCGCGGCGAAAAGGTCACGTTTCGCAAGAAGGATATCGTTGCGCTGGACCGCTTGCCGTCCGCCCAGGCCGAGGATCCGATCATCGTCCATTGCCCGCCGCCGCGCTCTTCGATGCGCCGCACGGCGAAGCTGACTTCAGGCTTCCTGGGACTGATTCTCCTCATTCTCTCCGCCATCGTCTTCACCGTCGAAAGCGGCATGTTCGACAAGCCCCTGTCGCAGCAGGCCCAGGCAGCGCTGAACGGCGCGGCCGGACCGCGCTACCGCGCCGAGGTCGGCTCCACCGTCGTCCGCTTCACCTCCGGCTTGCGGCTGGCGCTGGAAGCGCGCGACGTCAACATGATCGACCAGGCGAGCGGTCAGCACGTATCGACGACGGGCTCGGTGCGCCTGGTGCTCGATCCGCTGCAGCTATTCCGCGGCCGTATTGCCGTCACCGATATCGAAGCGGAGGATATCGCCCTCGACACGGCGCTTCTGCCCTCCGGCAATCCGATCAAGCTCGACGATCTGCGTATCGACGCGATGCCGGCGGCGATGGAGAGGATATTCGCGCAGTTCGACATGTTCGACGGCATCGTCACGCGCGGTTCGACGAATTCAGTGCGCATCTCCGGCATCGACATCAAGCTTGCCGATACCGCGAACGGCCCGCTGTCGCTCGTCGTCGACAATCTCGTCTTTGCCCACGCCGGCCCAACCTCCCTGCAATTGAGCGGCGAGGTCGCGCTCAACGGAGAGGTGGCGGAACTCGACGTGCTGGCCGAGAAGGAAGACGGTCACGTCTCGAAGGTGGTGGCGACGCTCAAGCACGCCGACCTCACACCCTTCACACTGAAACGCAACGATCAGGGCGTGATACGGCAGGGGCTCAACACCTTCGCAGACCTGACGGTGTCGGCCACCAGGGCGGGGGATGGTGTTTCGCCGTCGCTTGCGGCGACGATCGATGTCGATCCCGGCCTGATCTATACGGATGGCGATGCGCAGGAGCTGTCGGGCGGCCAAATCAACCTCGTTTACGATTTCACCAAGCAGACGCTCGAGATCGCCAAATCGAACGCCCGGTTCGGTGCGACCACGCTTCCCCTCAACGGCGCGCTGATCGATCTCGACAAGCTGGATCCGAAGGCAGGCAAAGGTTTCGGCATCGACCTTCTGATCAGCGGCGGTACGGCCGCCCCCGGCGGTTCCGGCGAACAGCCGCTCTCCTTCGATATTCAGGCGACCGGGCGCTACATGGTCGCCGGCCGGGAATTCCAGTTTCCCAATATGACCGTCTCCAGCCCGCTGGGAGCGCTCTATGGATCGCTGCATGTCAAACTCGGCGACAAGTCACCCGAGATCAGCTTCGCCGGCCAGTCGTCGCAGTTGCAGACGACGGCGATCAAGCAGCTCTGGCCGTTCTGGATGGCGCCCAAGGTGCGCACCTGGGTGCATGGCAACCTTTTCGGCGGCACGGTGACCGACGCCGCCATTTCAGTCTTCATCCCCTTCGGCCGGCTGGACGAGGCAGCCGGCGGCAAGGGATTGAAACTCGATGCCAACCAGATCCGCATCGGTTTCGACATCACGGGCGCGCGAATGAATGTTGCCGGTGAGATCCCGCCGATCCGGGATACAGCGGCGCATTTCGACCTGACAGGCCCCGTCGCGACGATCGAGATCAAGAGCGGCATGTCCTATTTCCCCTCCGGCCGGTCCGTCGGTCTCGGGCAGGGGACATTCGTCATACCGTCAGCCTACGACAAGCCGCTGATGGCCGACATCGATCTTGCTGTGTCAGGTGCGGCGGACGCCATCGGCGAGCTCCTAACCTACAAGCCGATCCGGGTGCTGCAGCGTGCCGGCTTTACGCCCGACGATTTGAAGGGACACATCGAGGCGAATGTGAAGGCGCATTTCGGCCTGCTCTCCTCGCAAAACCCGCCGCCGGCCGACTGGAAGGCGGCGATGAAGCTTACCGACGTCGATCTTGCCAAGCCGTTTTCCGGCCGCACGATCAGCAATGTCACCGGCATGCTGAACGGCGATCCGAAACGGATTACGCTCGATGCCAAGGGCGAGATCGACGGCATTCCGGCCGATATCGATCTCACCGAGCCGGTCGAGGCATCCTCCGACGTGAAGCGGGAGCGCGTGATCACCGCGACGCTCTCCGAAGACCAACGCAACAAGGTGATGCCCGGACTTTCCGGCATCGTCGGCGGCAATCTGAAGATGGTGCTGACGCGGATCGACGACGACCGGCAGAACGTCCAGCTCGACCTGACCAAATCGCTGCTCGACCTACCCTGGATCGGCTGGTCGAAAGGCAGCGGTATTGCCGCCTCCGCCGAATTCGAGATATCCGGTCCACCCGACAATTCGCAGATCAAGAATTTCCGGCTGAAGGGCGACGGTTTCGGCGCCAGCGGATCGCTGAATGTCGGCAAGACAGGACTGATCTCGGCGGATTTCGACAGCATCAAACTTTCCTCGCTTGACGATTTCGCCCTCTCGGTGAAACGCAGCAAGGGCAGTTTCGATGTCTCCGTCTCCGGCGACAGCGCCGATGCACGGCCGGTCATCGCGCGGCTGAAATCGGGCTCGGACAGCGACGGCAATGGGGATGCCGGCGACACCAGCGTAGCGTTACGCGCCAAGCTGAAAAACGTTATCGGCTTCAACGACGAGAAGGTCGGCAATTTCCAGGCGCAGATATCGCTGCGCGGCGACAAGCTGCAGGCACTCAGCTTTTCCGGGGTCACCGATAGCGGCGAGGCGGTGGTCAGCCAGATGAAGGATGGCGGCGTCATCAACATCACCAGCGGCGATGCCGGTGCGGTATCGCGTTTTGCCGATCTCTATCAGCACATGCAGGGCGGACTTCTCAACCTGGCGATCCGGCTGGGTGCGCAGGGCGGATGGGACGGTTCGCTCGACGTGCGCCGCTTCTCGATCGTCAACGAGCAACGCCTGCACTCGATTGTCTCGACCCCGGTTGGACAGGAGCAGCGCAGCCTCAACGAGGCCGTCAAGCGTGACATCGACACCTCGTCGCAGCGTTTCCAGCGCGGTTTTGCCCGCGTCGTTTCGCGCGACGGCATGATCGGCATTGAGAACGGCGTGCTGCGGGGCGATCAGATCGGCGCAACTTTCCAGGGCGTAGCGCGCGACCGCAACGGCAACATGGACATGACCGGCACCTTCATGCCGGCCTACGGGCTCAATCGCCTGTTTGCCGAACTGCCACTGATTGGCGTCATCCTCGGCAACGGCAGCGACCGCGGCCTCATCGGCATCACCTTCAAGCTCACCGGCAAGTTCGACCAGCCGAACCTGCAGATCAACCCGCTGTCGATCATCGCACCGGGCGTGTTCCGGCAGATCTTCGAATTCCAGTGAGGCCGGGACGGCAGAGGTCGTGGCGACAAGTCCCTGAATCTCTTTCCTCCTGAGGAGATCAGAATCATGCACGGGCGGCAGACGGATCAGCCTCGATCCGAAGCCGAGAAGCGCGCCGTCGATGCTCGGCCTGCTATTTTAGAGAGATTTGATGTAAACTGCGGTTCTCGGCTTTGACAACGGCCGTTGCGATGTCGGAGGATGCCATGCAGTGCGCTCGGACAGGCTATTTCGTATGGGTCGCGGCGATCGCCGCTGCGCTCGGCGGCCATCCATCATATTCCGCCGAAAAGAGCGAGCGACTGAAGCAGCCGGAGCACGTTCGCTCCGCCCACGTGCTGACAGTTCCACTCGACGCGATGATGACGCCGCCGATCTTCTCAATCAGTTGGTGGTCGCGCGTGAAGCCTGCGTCAGACGTCAATCCGCCCAGCTATGTCTTCCGGGAGGCCGAAAGAACGGACGCGACATCTCGGCCTGGAGTTGAGTAATCCTGCACTGTGTGGTGCCCAAAAGCTTTCGGCACTCAAACGCCGCCCGGATAAGCGCCTGCCAATGCCATCAGCGGAATCGAAAAAGCCGGCGCGGACGCCGGCTTTGATATCGGTTCGAAATCGAAGCCGCCTACGCGGCGCGGCGGATCAGGATGTGCTTCTTCTTGCCGAGAGACAGCTTGATGATGCCGTCGGCGGTGATTTCGCCGCTGCCGATCATCTTGCGTTCGTCGCTGACTGCCTCGTCGTTGATACGGACAGCGCCACCCTGGACGTGACGGCGAGCTTCGCCATTCGACGAGGCGAGGCCGGCACGAACGATCAGCGACAGCAGACCGATGCCGGCGTCGAGTTCGGAAGCCGGCACGTCGACCGAGGGCAGGTTTTCCGAAAGGCCGCCTTCCTCGAAGGTCTTGCGTGCCGTTTCGGCGGCCTGCTCGGCGGCCGGACGGCCGTGCAGGATCGCGGTGACCTCAGTCGCCAGGATCTTCTTGACCTCGTTCAGTTCCGAACCGCCGATTGCCGAGAGACGAGCGATTTCGTCCATCGGCAGCGTGGTGAAAAGCTTGAGGAAGCGCG
Source organism: Rhizobium pisi (assembly GCF_003938655.1). Classification (GTDB taxonomy): domain Bacteria; phylum Pseudomonadota; class Alphaproteobacteria; order Rhizobiales; family Rhizobiaceae; genus Rhizobium; species Rhizobium pisi. The sequence goes on along the minus strand of NZ_RJJT01000009.1, from coordinate 109,513 downwards.
GTACATCGGCGTCCTCGGTGTTGCGCCAATACTGCCAGAAGTCATAGACGGGGAGCAGATCGGCATTCAACCAGACCGCTCCGGAAGCCGACTTGCCCATCTTGGCGCCTGATGACGTTGTCAGGAGCGGTGAGGTGAGGGCGTAGAGCTGCGGTGTCCCCATGCGGTGACCGAGATCGATACCGTTGACGATATTGCCCCACTGATCCGAACCGCCCATCTGCAGACGGCAATCATAGCGCTTGGCAAGCTCGACGAAGTCATAGGCCTGAAGGATCATGTAATTGAATTCCAGGAAGGACAGCGACTGTTCGCGATCAAGGCGCGTCTTCACGCTGTCGAAGGACAGCATGCGGTTGACCGAGAAATGGCGGCCGACATCGCGGAGGAACTCCAGATAATTCAACGAGCGCAGCCATTCGGCGTTGTTGATCATCAGTGCGGCGTTGCCTGATTTGCCGTAGTCGAGATAGTTCGAGAAGCAGTTCTTGATCGAGGCGATATTCTGCTCGATCGTCTCGATCGTCATCAGCTTGCGGGCCTCCTCCTTGAAGGAGGGATCGCCGACCATGCCGGTGCCGCCGCCCATCAGCGAAATCGGGCGGTGGCCCGTCGCCTGCAGCCAGTGCAGCATCATGATCTGTGTAAGATGGCCGACGTGAAGGCTCGATGCCGTCGGGTCGTAGCCGATATAGGCGGTCACGGTTTCCTTGGCGAAGAGGTCGTCGAGGCCGCTTTCATCGGAGATCTGATGAATGAAGCCGCGCTCTTTCAGCGTGCGGAGGAAATCGGACTTGAACTCGGACATGGCCTTCGTCTCTTGATATCTGCGCTCGCCCATGCGGGCCTTGCGCAAGTTCGTTGTTGTTGATCTGTCGCGGCGCGTTTAGCACTGTTTTTATAAAAGTGCATCCGGGAATCGCATGGGAGGCAAGCCTCATGAATGTCATCAGGACGGCGATCGGTCTGATGAGCGGCACGTCGATGGACGGGATCGACGTCGCGCTGCTCAGGACCGACGGGCGCGGCTTCATCGAGCGCGGGCCGTTCTTGGGGGTGCCTTATGATGCCGATTTTCGCGGGCGGCTCAAACGGGCATTGGAAATCGCACGTCCGCTGAGCGACAGAAGCGAACGGCCCGCTGAACTTCGCGACATCGAACTGGAACTTACCTTACGGCATGCAATTGCCATTACGGCATTCCTGGAGCGTTTCGGGCTTTCTACCGATGCCGTCGATGTTCTCGGCTTTCATGGCCAGACCGTGCTCCATCGCCCCGACGAAGGTTTGACGATCCAGATCGGTGACGGCCCGGAACTTGCGCGCCGAACCGGCATATCGGTGGTTTACGACATGCGTGCCAACGACATGGTTCATGGCGGGCAGGGTGCGCCGCTGGTGCCGGCCTATCACGCGGCACTTGCGGGAAAATTCCAGCAGGCGGGACAGTCGGTGTGCTTCGTCAATATCGGCGGCATCTCCAATCTCACCGCCATCGGCTCGGATGGCCGGTTATCGGCGTTCGACAGCGGCCCGGGCAATACGCTGATCGACCAGTGGGTGGAGATGCAGACCGGCAGAACCTATGATCCCGGCGGGGAGATTGGCGGGCGCGGCGCGGTCGTCGCAGCGCTTGCGGAGCGTTATCTGGAAAGTCCGTTCTTTCGCGGCAATGTTCGCCGGTCGCTCGACCGCGGCGATTTCGCGCCGCTTCGACCTGGAGAGGCGAGCCTCGAAGACGGCGCCCGGACGCTTGCGCATATCGCCGCCGCGTCGATCATCAAATCCGCCGATTTCCTGCCCGAGACCCCATCGACCTATATCGTCTGCGGCGGCGGGCGGCTGAACAGTACCCTGATGGCAGAATTTTCGACGATGGCTGAACGGCTGGGGTCGAATGTATTGACTGCCGAGGAGGCAGGCTTCGACGGTGATGCGATGGAAGCCGAGGCCTGGGCCTATCTCGCCGTGCGCTCGCTGGACGGGCTGCCATTGACATTTCCCGGCACGACGGGGGTTAGCGCGCCGGTGAGCGGCGGGGTGCTGGCAACGCCATAATCGGTCCGGGTAAACCCCGGACCGTGCCGCATAGGATAATCTCGGCGCAATGAAATCAGCGAATGCGCTTGGCGGCCGGTTCCGGCACCAGCTCGCCGTTGAGGCGGCGATCGAGATAGTCCTCGCATTCGCCCATCAACGTTTCCACCTGGCCGTTGAAGAAGTGGTTGGCGGCAGGCACGGTGCGGTGGGTGATGAGAATGCCCTTCTGGGTCTTCAGTTTCTCGACGAGGCCGTTCACATCCTTTTCCGGCGCGACCTTGTCGGCATCTCCGTTGATGATCAGGCCGGAAGAGGGGCAGGGAGCCAGGAAGGAGAAGTCGTAGGTATTCGGCTGCGGGGCGATCGACATGAAGCCCTCGATCTCAGGCCGGCGCATCAGAAGCTGCATGCCGATCCAGGCGCCGAAGGAATAACCCGCGACCCAACAGGTCTTGGAGTCGGGGTGCAGGCTCTGCACCCAGTCGAGCGCGGAGGCCGCATCCGACAATTCGCCGGCGCCGTGGTCGAATTCGCCCTGGCTGCGGCCGATGCCCCGGAAGTTGAAGCGCAGCGTCGTGAACCCGCGCTTCTGGAACATATAGAAGAGCTGGTAGACGATCTGGTTGTTCATTGTGCCGCCGAACTGCGGGTGCGGATGCAAAATGAGCGCGATGGGCGCGCTTTTTTCCTTGGAGGGCTGGTAGCGGCCTTCAAGACGGCCGGCAGGGCCGTTGAAAATAACTTCGGGCATTGGTACTCCGGGTTTTATTTCGCGTTCGCGCTGCGTTGGATGACAACATGACTTGACTAATGTTGTCAGCTTTTCTAAAACGCAGTTTAGAACAATTCGAAACTTGCATGGCGATCCACGCATCGTGGAACGTGTCATAAGGCAAGCCCGGCGGAAATTTCAAGAAAAATGAACCGCGGATGCTGAAGCAAGCTCGTCAAGCGCAGGACTGAAGATCATGGCGCCGCCACGCCTTTATCTTGATTGGAATGCCACAGCGCCGCTGCACCCCGCGGCGCGCGAGGCGATCATGCGCGCCATCGACATATTTGGCAATCCGAACAGCGTGCATGGCGAGGGGCGCGCCGCCCGCGCCGCCATCGAAGGCGCACGGCGCAAAGTCGCACTGCTGACGGGCGCTGACCCTGCCAACGTGATCTTTACCAGCGGCGCCACCGAAGCCGCCAATATGGTTCTGACGCCGGAATTCAACATGGGCCGCACCCCGCTGAAGCTCGGCCGTCTCTATTTTTCGGCCGTAGAGCATCTGGCAGTGCGCGAGGGCGGCCGGTTCCCAAAGGACAGCACGACCGAGATCCCGGTGACGGAGGCCGGTGTCGTCGATCTGAACGCGCTGGCAGCGCTTCTCGAGGTCCACGACAAGTCGACAGGCCTTCCCGTGGTGGCGATCATGCTCGTCAACAATGAAACGGGCATCGTCCAGCCGGTAGAAGAAGCGGCCAGGATCGTGCATACCCATGGCGGTCTCTTCATTGTCGACGCCGTGCAAGCGGCCGGTCGTCTGCCGATCGAGATCGAGCGCATCGGCGCGGATTTCATGATCATCTCCTCCCACAAGATCGGTGGGCCGAAGGGCGCGGGCGCGCTGATCGCCCGTGGCGAGGCGCTGATGCCGAAGGCGCTGATCCGCGGCGGCGGGCAGGAGAAGGGTCACCGATCGGGGACACAGAATTCGCTGTCGCTGATCGGCTTCGGAGCTGCGGCGGAAGCCGCGCTGGAGAATCTCGGGGAACGCAACATTGCGATTGCCGCGTTGCGCGATCGGCTGGAAGCCGGCATGCGCGCTGCCGCACCCGATGTCATCATCCACGGCGCGGGCGGTCCGCGGGTCGCCAACACCATCTTCTTCACGCTTCCCTGCCTGAAGGCGGAGACCGGCCAGATCGCTTTCGATCTCGAAGGTGTTGCACTTTCGGCAGGCTCTGCCTGCTCGTCCGGTAAGGTCGGTGAAAGCCATGTCCTGACGGCGATGGGACGTGACCCCAAGCTCGGGGCACTGCGCATCTCGCTCGGCTTTTCGACGACGGATGAGGACATCGACAGGGCGATCGCGGCTTTTGCGAAGATCGCCTGCCGGCGCAGGTCGGCGGGCGAGGCGGCCTGACTGGATCAGAAACTTGCGGAAACGCAAATTTCCGCTTGCCAATCGGGCTGAAAAGTCCCTTTTGGCCTCCTACATAAGGGCAAACAATTGCCCGGCATGAGGGGCAAGTACTTGCCCGACGTGAAGGGCAAGTGAATTGCCCAGACGCTACAACCTGCCGGACCTTGTATCCGGCGAGATTGGAGAATGAAATGGCTGCGGTGCAGGAAACAATCGACCAGGTTCGCCTGATTGATGTGGACCAGTACAAATACGGTTTCGAGACCGTCATCGAGATGGACAAGGCGCCGAAGGGCCTGTCCGAGGATATCATTCGCTTCATTTCGGCCAAAAAGCAGGAGCCGGAATGGATGCTGGAATGGCGTCTCGAAGCCTATCGGCGCTGGCTGACGCTGGAAGAGCCGACCTGGGCGCGCGTCAACTATCCGAAGATCGATTTCAACGACATTTATTACTACGCCGCGCCGAAGAGCACGCCGGGTCCGAAGTCGCTTGACGAAGTCGATCCCGAGATTCTCAAGGTTTACGAAAAGCTCGGCATTCCGCTGAAGGAGCAGGAAATCCTGGCCGGCGTCGAAAGGCCGAAGATCGCCGTCGATGCCGTTTTCGACAGCGTCTCTGTTGTCACCACCTTCAAGGAAGAGCTGAAGAAGGCCGGCGTGATCTTCATGTCGATCTCGGAAGCGATCCGCGAACATCCGGAACTGGTGCAGAAGTACCTCGGCTCCGTCGTTCCCACGAGCGACAACTATTATGCGACGTTGAACTCGGCCGTCTTCACCGACGGTTCTTTCGTGTTCGTTCCGAAGGGTGTTCGCTGCCCGATGGAGCTGTCCACCTATTTCCGTATCAACGAGAAGAACACCGGCCAGTTCGAGCGCACGCTGATCATCGCGGAAGAGGGCGCCTACGTCTCCTACCTCGAAGGCTGCACCGCGCCGCAGCGCGACGAAAACCAGCTGCATGCTGCCGTGGTCGAACTGGTGGCGCTCGACGATGCCGAGATCAAATATTCCACCGTCCAGAACTGGTATCCTGGCGACAAGAACGGCAAGGGTGGCATCTACAACTTCGTCACCAAGCGCGGCGATTGCCGCGGCGACCGCTCGAAAATCTCCTGGACGCAGGTCGAAACCGGTTCGGCGATCACCTGGAAATATCCGTCCTGCATCCTGCGCGGCGATGACTCCAGAGGCGAGTTCTACTCGATCGCCGTATCGAACGGCCACCAGCAGATCGACAGCGGCACCAAGATGATCCATCTCGGCAAGAACACGTCGAGCCGCATTGTCTCCAAGGGCATCGCCGCCGGCGTTTCCAACAACACCTATCGCGGCCAGGTCTCGGCCCACCGCAAGGCCTCGAACGCGCGCAACTTCACCCAGTGCGATTCGCTTTTGATCGGCGACAAGTGCGGCGCCCATACGGTGCCTTACATCGAGGCGAAGAATTCGACGGCGCAGTTCGAGCATGAAGCTACGACCTCGAAGATCTCCGAGGACCAGCTGTTCTATTGCCTGCAGCGCGGCATCCCGACCGAAGCTGCGATCGCACTGATCGTCAACGGCTTCGTCAAGGAAGTCCTGCAGGAACTGCCGATGGAATTCGCCGTCGAGGCGCAGAAGCTGATCAGCATCTCGCTTGAGGGCTCGGTGGGCTGACATGAACGAGACGGACAAGAAGCGCATTCTTGAACGTCTGGAGAATATGCGCGGGGAGATATTGGCGAAAATTCGCCCCCGCGAGCAGAGATATGAAACCGAGAAGCCGCCGGAGCAGCCTTATGTGTTTCTCCAGCAGCGCATGGAAAAGCCGGGAAAGATCGTTGAGGGGATCCCGGAATTTCTCGAATGGCTTTGGCTCGTAACGGTCGCGGTTTTCCGTGTTATCCGTTTCTTTTGGCGATAGCACCGAGCCCAACATATTGATGTCCTTAGAAATTACGCGAGGCTCTGATGAGCTACGCAGAGAAAACGCAGGAACCAAAGATGCTTGAAATCAGAAACCTCCATGCCCGCATCGCCGAAGACGGCACCGAGATCATTCGTGGCCTGAACCTGACGGTGAAGGCTGGTGAAGTTGCCGCGATCATGGGGCCGAACGGCTCCGGCAAGTCGACGCTCTCCTATGTGCTGTCCGGCCGCAGTGACTACGAAGTCACCGAGGGCGACATTCTCTATAACGGCGAGAGCGTTCTCGAGCTCGATCCGGCCGAGCGCGCCGCCAAGGGCATTTTCCTGGCTTTCCAGTATCCTGTGGAAATTCCGGGTGTCGCCACCATGCAATTCCTGAAGGTGGCGATGAACGAGCAGCGCAAGGCGCGCGGCGAGGACGAGTTGACGACGCCTGACTTCATGCGCCGGGTCAAGGACGCTGCGGCCAAGCTGCAGATCAATACCGAGATGCTGAAGCGTCCGCTGAATGTCGGCTTCTCCGGCGGCGAGAAGAAGCGCGCCGAGATCCTGCAGATGGCACTGCTCGAGCCGAAGCTTTGCGTGCTCGACGAAACCGATTCCGGCCTCGACATCGACGCGCTGAAGATCGTCGCCGACGGCGTCAACGCGCTGCGTTCGCCGGATCGCGCCGTGGTCGTCATCACTCACTACCAGCGCCTGCTCGACTATATCGTCCCTGATACCGTCCACGTGCTCTACAAGGGCCAGGTGATCAAGTCGGGTGACAAGACGCTGGCGCATGAGCTTGAGGCCAACGGCTATGCCGACATCATCGGCGCGGCAGCCTGAGTTTCGGGCGGAAAGGACGACGTCCATGAATATGCAGACGACGGGCCGCCTGACCGCGGCCGAGGCGGCGCTGATCGAGGCCTTCAACCAGCAGATCGGCGAACTGCCGGGCAATGGCGCTGTGACGGCGCTGCGAGACCGGCTACTCGACGACCTGAAGAAGGCCGGCCTGCCGACGCGCCGAATCGAGGCCTGGCACTATACCGACCTCAAGAATCTCCTGCGCACTATCCCGTCGCAGGCAGGTGATGCCGGCTCGGAGGCTTTGGAGCCGCTCGTTGCCGATGCGACGGTGCTGGCAGTGATCCAGGGCCATTCCAACCAGAAGGCTGTCGCCGACGGTCTCGGTGTTTCAGCCTATTCCGAATATCTGATCAACGGCTCGGCCGCGGACGGCCTGGATGCACTCGGTTCCGATGACGCGGTGGGCCGCATCAACGGCAGCTTCGTGCGCGACGGTTATGTTGTCGACGTGCCCGCCGAGACCGAGTTTGAATCTCCGCTCGAAATTCAGTTCATCCATTCCGGCGGACAGGCGCATACGCGCCTTCCCGTCTCCTTCGGCGCCGGCGTCAAGGCAACCGTCATCGAACGTCACCTTTCGGTGACAGGCGATGCGGCCCTCGTGTCCCACGTCAGTGACATCACTGTCGGCGAAGGCACGGAGCTGACCTGGATCATCCTGCAGCAGCAGGGCGCCGAGGACACGCATCTCGGCCAGATCCGCATTGATCTCGGCGCTGACGCCAAGCTCCGGCTTTTCGTCATCAATGCCGGCGGCAAGCTGGTGCGCCAGGAGCTGCATATCAAGGTGACGGGCGAGGGCGCGGATCTCACACTGCGCGGCATCAACCTGCTTGGGGCCGACAGCCATACCGACGTTACGATGGTGCTCGGCCACGATGTGCCGCACACCGGCTCGACCGAGGTGATCCGCAACGTTGTCTTCGACCGCGCCAAGGGCGTCTTCCAGGGCATGATCCGGGTGGCACCCGATGCACAGAAGACCGATGCCAAGATGGCCTGCAACACGCTCTTGATGTCCGACGATGCCGAATTCTCGGTCAAGCCCGAGCTCGAGATCTTCGCCGACGACGTCCAGTGCGGCCACGGCGCGACGGTGACCGATATCGACGCCAATCATCTCTACTACATGATGGCGCGCGGCATTCCGGAGAACAAGGCGCGGGCAATGCTCGTCAACGCCTTCGTTGCCGAGATCGTCGAAGAACTTGATGACGAAGCCCTGGTCGAGGCGCTGGAAGGCGTGATTTCGGCCTGGCTCGAAAAGCACGCCTGATCGGATTTTGCCATGGACAAGATAGTACCGGCCACGCAATACGACGTCGAAGCCATCCGCCGGGATTTTCCGATCCTCAGCGAGAAGGTGTATGGCAAGCCGCTGGTCTATCTCGACAACGGCGCCTCGGCACAGAAGCCGCAGGTGGTGATCGACGCCATCTCGCATGCCTATAGCCATGAATATGCCAATGTGCATCGCGGCCTGCATTATCTTTCAAATGCCGCGACGGACGCCTATGAGGCGGCGCGCGAGAAGGTCCGCCGCTTCCTCAACGCGCCCTCGGTCAACGACATCGTCTTCACCAAGAATTCGACTGAAGCGATCAATACCGTCGCTTACGGCTGGGGCATGCCCGAGATTGGTGAAGGCGATGAGATCGTCCTGACGATCATGGAACACCACTCCAACATCGTGCCCTGGCATTTCATCCGCGAGCGGCAGGGCGCCAAGCTGGTCTGGGTTCCCGTCGACGATGAAGGCGCCTTCCATATCGAGGATTTCGAGAAGAGCCTGACGGAGCGCACCAAGCTCGTCGCCATCACCCATATGTCGAATGCTCTCGGTACGATCGTTCCCGTCAAGGAAGTCTGCCGGATCGCACATGAACGCGGCATTCCGGTACTGATCGACGGTTCGCAGGGCGCGGTGCATCTGCCGGTCGACGTGCAGGATATCGATTGCGACTGGTACGTCATGACCGGCCACAAGCTCTATGGCCCCTCTGGCATCGGCGTGCTCTACGGCAAGAAGGAGCGGCTGCAGGAGATGCGCCCGTTCCAGGGCGGCGGCGAGATGATTTTCGAAGTCGCCGAGGACGCGGTCACCTATAATGATCCGCCGCATCGCTTCGAGGCCGGCACGCCGCCGATCGTGCAGGCGATCGGGCTCGGTTATGCACTTGATTACATGGAGAAGATCGGCCGCGAGGCGATCGCCCGTCATGAAGCCGATCTTGCAGCTTACGCGGCCGAGCGCCTCAAATCCGTCAACTCGCTGCGGGTTTTCGGAACGGCGCCCGACAAGGGCGGCATCTTCTCCTTCGAACTGGCGGGCATTCATGCCCATGACGTCTCGATGGTGATCGACCGGCAGGGTGTTGCGGTACGCGCCGGCACGCATTGCGCCATGCCGCTCTTGAAACGTTTCGGCGTCACATCCACATGCCGTGCATCCTTCGGGATGTATAATACCCGCGCCGAGGTCGATGCCCTGGCCGATGCGCTTGAATATGCGCGCAAGTTCTTTGCTTGAGGAGTGTCCGTGATGAGCCTGGACGAAAGCGAACAGAAGATCGACGTGCGCGAAGGCATCGTCCATTCCAGCATCCCCGCCGATGAGCTGGCGCGGCTGAGCGACGACGTCATCAGCGCGTTGAAAACCGTCTACGATCCGGAAATTCCGGCCGACATCTTCGAGCTCGGTCTGATCTACAAGATCGACATCGAGGACGACCGGATGGTGAAGATCATGATGACGCTGACCGCGCCCGGCTGCCCAGTTGCCGGCGAGATGCCCGGCTGGGTCGAAAATGCCGTCGGCGCCGTCGAAGGCGTGTCGGGCGTCGAGGTCGCGATGACCTTCGATCCGCCGTGGACTCCGGACCGCATGTCGGAAGAGGCGCAGGTCGCCGTCGGTTGGTACTGATCCCCCGGTATTGATCCGTTTACCTCAGGGTACTACATTTGATTCACGATGCGCCGGATCTTGACCCCGGTTGCGGAAGGAGAATGAGCCGATGGGCTTTGCAATCATGAGCATGACGGACGGGGCTGCGGCCCGCGTCAAGGCGATCGTTGAGAATTCGGGGCCTGAGGCCAAGGGTGTGCGCGTCGGCATCAAGAAGGGCGGCTGCGCCGGGATGGAATATACCATCGACCTGGTGACCGAACCGAATGCCAAGGACGACCTGATCGAGCGCGATGGGGCGAAAGTCTGGGTTGAGCCATCGGCCGTGCTCTATCTGCTCGGCACCGAGATGGGCTTCGAGACGACGACGCTGCGCTCGGGCTTCACCTTCACCAATCCAAACCAGACATCGGCCTGCGGCTGCGGCGAATCCGTCGAGTTGAAGCCTGCCGATCTGGCGGCCCTTGCCGCACAGCGCCAGAGCGAACCGGCGCATTCCTGATAGCGTCGCCCTTCAGGCTGGTGGGAAATTCTCTGCCAGCCAATTCCCAATAAAATCCGGTTCCCGCTCATCGAGGCCATGGCCCGTGGGAACAGTCTTGTCGTGACTCGGGCGCCGCTCTTTTCGATCTGATGGCTGACAAGAACGACATCCTCCGGCGCGCGCCGCTCGTCGCGTTCGCCGGCAAGAATGAGGATGCGATGGTTCTTCAGCTCGGGAAAATCCGCGGCAGGCGCGGGTGAGAGCGGCCGCAGCAGGACGGCACCGATTGCCGTTTCCGGACGATGCAGCAGGACCGAGGCGGCCATGATCGCACCATTCGAAAAGCCGAGCAGCACGGGCGGCCGTTTCAAGAGCCGGGTCTCCAGCGCCTTCTGCAGAAAATCCGCGAGGTGGTGTGTCTGGTTGAAGAGATCGGTATAATCAAGTGTGCGGTCCGGGTTTCGCCGGAAAAAGGCGAAGCCTTCCTCCCATGCGACCGCACCTCTCAGCGACAGATAAGGACGATCCGGGCCGACCCTGTCGGCGAGCGCGATGAGATTGCGTTCATGCATGCCACTGCCATGCAGCAGCACCAGCGGCGGCGCATCATGTTCGGCTCTTGCAGAAAGGCTGAGAAAATCCTGATGCTCAGGCATGGGGTCATCCGCGTCAATGGCGCAGACCGGCATAGGTCTGATTCAAGACGGGGTTATTACAGCGCTGTGCCTTTAAGTGTCGTGCTCAGTCGCGCTTGATGCTCATGAGCATTTCCCACATGTCGGCGCCGGTCTCGAAGACCACCGCATTCGCCTTGTAGCTCTGCTCGGCTTGCATCATGTCGGTCAGTTCGGTCGCGGGATCGACATCAGAAGCCGTCGGTTCGACGACCGCCTGGACACCGCCTGGTTCAACGGAAGTGAGGCTGGTGTTCAGCCTAGCATAGCCCGGTGTACTGACGTTTGCGAGGTTGTTGGCAATCGCGCCGATCCGCGTCGTCTGCGCCCGCATTCCCGAAAGCGCCGTGCTGGCAATGCCCGATATGCTCATCAGCCGTTTTCCCTGAACTGGATGAAATTCTTGTACATGCAAGGGCTTAGGGAATGCTGAAGGCGTTGCGTTAGCAAAGACCTACAGGCGCGCGTCCAGCTCCTGCACCTGTCGCGGATTGGCACGCAACGGGACCAGCGAGGTGGCGTTCGCTATCGCGTCGCCACCCAGTCGTGCCAATCGCTTTCGTTGCCATTGAACACGTTGAGATCGATCTTGCCGTCGACGCCGTCGGAGAGGCCGGAGCCGGAATATTGCCAGAAGAGCCATTTGCGGCCCGGATAGACCTTGGAGGGATGGGCGGCCACCGAGCGCAGCCAGAAGGGATAATTGAGCAGTTCGCCCTTCAGGTTGTCGCGATAGAAGTCCGGCGCGGTATAGATGATCGGGCGCTGGCCGTAATGGCGCTCTACCTTTTCCAGGAACACCTGCATCTTCTCCAGAACGCGAGCGCGGGAGATTCTTTGCTTGCAGCTCGATTCACCGTTCCATTCGACGTCGATGACCGGCGGAAGCGCGTTTGCTTCCTTTGGCACGTTGCGGATGAACCAGTCGGCCTGCTCGCCGGCCGTCCGGCACCAGTAGAAGAAGTGATAGGCGCCGCGTTTCATGCCGGCTTCCTTGGCCTGACGCCAATTCTTCTTGAACATCGGGTCAAGGTGATCGCCGCCGTCGGTCGCCTTGATGTAGACGAAGTTCGCGCCTTGCTTCTGCAATGTCTGCCAGTCGATCTCGCCCTGCCAGCGCGAGACGTCAACGCCGTGGACGGCAAGCTTTCTGGGCGAGGTGGAGCCGAAGTTGATCGGCTTTGCGTCACGGAAGCGGTGGCCGTAAATTCGGCTGCGGGTCGGCGATTTCGTGCCGGCGCCGGGATCGACATCCGGGTCGGCAGGCATGAGCATCGCGACGGGTCTTTCCGTCGGCATCGGCATGCCGACCGGCCTGTCCGCGGGCACGAGCGCTTGCGGCTCTGGAACCGGCCCTGTCCAGCTCAGCGCCTGCTGCGGCGGGCTTGCCTGCGGCGCGGGATTGCCGACGGCTGCAGCCGGTATCGGGCCGCTTGGCTTGGTGATGGCGTTGGTGGTTTCCGATGACGGCACGTTCGCCAGCACATCTTCAGCGCCGGAACTGGCGGAGCATCCCGAAAGAATCAGGGCGGCGAGGAGAATTGCTGGCACAGCCGATGAACGCATGAGAACCTGCACGCAAAACAAAAATCGACGGCAACATCCATGCGGAGTGGAAATCGCCCATTTTGAATTGCTAACAGAGACTTGCTAAGAAAGGTTAAATTTGAACCTATGCCTCGAAATGGGCACACCCGAGTTCGCCCCGCGCGTCGAAGCTTGGCGCGGAAATCCTCCATGTCGATGTCGCCATTCAGCCTCAGCGACCGGCTCTCATTCCGGCAATCAGAATATCGATGAGTTGCCTTGCCGCATCCCGCCAGGCGGGGCCGCAGCTGATGCTCGCGCCGCCCGCCAGCGCGCGCAGGATATCGAGCGGGTCCATAGACAGACGGATTTCACCGGTGGCAACTGCGCGATCCACCAGCAGATTGACGGCACCTATGATCAAATCGGCAGAATCGGCATAGAGTTCGGAGGTGCCGCCGACTAAAGAATCCAGCACCTCGGACATGCCGCGTTTCGTCACGACATAATCGACGAACTGCACCAGCCACAGGCGAAGCGCTTCGACAGGAGGATGCGTTTCGGCGAGGCTTTTGGCGGCAGCGGCAAGCTGCTTCGTCTCGTTGCGGTAGATGGCGGAAACCAAAGCATCGCGCGTCGGGAAATGGCGATAGAGCGTGCCGATGCCGACGCCGGCGATGCGGGCGATTTCCTCCAGGCTGGCGCTGGAACCCTTATCGGCAAAGACGATCTTTGCCGTTTCCATCAAAAGAAGGCGGTTGCGTTCGGCGTCCGCACGCGGCTTTCGGACGGTGGATCGGTCACTTTTTTCGGCCATTTACGAGAAGTCCTCTTGATAAGCGGAGGAGCCCTCCGTATTTATCTGGAGGCATCCTCCTTTTATTCCATTTGAGGCCGGTGGGCAATGGTTCACCAGTCCGGAGCGGTGCGTCCATGATCAAGGAGATAATCATGAGTGGACTTTTTGGCGCGACATCGACCACCGACGAGGTGCTCGCCGGCGTCGATCTCAAGGGCAAGCGCGTGCTGGTGACGGGTGTTTCGGCCGGCCTCGGCGTGGAAACCGCGCGCGTGCTGGCAGCCCACGGAGCGCAGGTGGTGGGTACGGCACGTGACCTTGCAAAGACGAGGGCGGCAACGGAAGTCGTGCGCACGGATGCTACCAATGGCGGTAGCCTTGATATCGTAGAGCTCGATCTTGCTTCACTCGCAAGCGTGCGCGCTTGCGCAGATGCGCTCATTGCGGATGGCCGCCCCTTCGATGTCGTCATTGCCAATGCCGGCGTGATGGCCGCTCCCTTCGGCCGCACTGCCGATGGTTTCGAAACGCAGTTCGGCACCAACCATTTCGGTCATTTCGTGCTGGTCAACCGCATTGCGCCGCTTGTCAAATCGGGCGGCCGCGTGGTGATCGTCGCATCCTCGGGCCATCGCATGGCACCTTTCAGCCTCGATGACCTCAATTTCGAGAGCAAGACCTACGAGCCCTGGGCGGCTTACGCTCAATCGAAAACCGCAAATATCCTGTTCGCGGTGGAACTCGACCGACGCCTGAGGGAGCGCGGCATCCGTGCAACGGCACTGCATCCCGGCGGCATCCAGACCGAGCTCGACCGTCATCTCGACCCCGGCATGATCGAAGGCATATTGGCGCAGATCAACGCCGCACTCGCCGCCGAGGGCAAGCCGCCCTTCCAGCGGAAGACGATCCCTCAGGGTGCCGCTACATCAGTCTGGGCAGGTTTCGTCGCCCCGGCAGACGCGGTCGGCGGCAGATATTGCGAGAATTGCCACATCTCCGAAGTGACGGATGCGGAGGTCAGCCCGATTTCCGAAGGCGTGCGCAGCTACGCGCTCGATCCCGAGACGGCCAGGGCTTTGTGGGCCAAAAGCGAGGATATGGTCGGCGAGCGCTTCTAGGTTTTAAACCGGCAGCGCCGATAGAGAGCAGGGGAACTGGCTCGCATCGTCCGATCGCCGCCGTTCAGGCCTTGATATCGAGGCCTGCTTCGACGGCGGCGGCAATGAATGCCTTGCGTGCATCTTCGCCGGTCCGCTTGCCCTTGATGACATCGGCGCAGATCAGCAGCGCCTGGTCGAGTGCGGAACCGTCCTCCGTCGGCCAGTCCTCGATCATCGCCCACGAGGCTGCTTGGGTGTTATCGATGGTCACGTATTGGCCGGGCTCTTCGAGGGCGAGGACCACAGGCTTCGACCAGGGCGCCTGCATTCTGGCTTCGCTTTGATCCTGGGGCATGGGGACTTCCTTCGCGCATTTCTATCAGAATTTAGAAAGCCCCTCCCATGATGGAAGGGGCTTCGATTGTGAGGCCCTTTACTACGGCATCGGACTTGACGCTACTCCGCTGCCTCTGCGTAGGCCTCGACCGGTGGGCAGGTGCAGATCAGGTTGCGGTCGCCATAGACGTTGTCGACGCGATTAACAGGCGACCAGTACTTGTCGACGCGGAAGGCGCCGGGCGGGAAGCAGGCCTGTTCTCGGCTGTAAGGCCGGTCCCATTCGCCGACGAGGTCTTCGACGGTGTGGGGCGCGTTCTTCAACGGGTTGTTGGTCTTGTCCATGCGGCCTTCTTCGATGGCCCGGGCTTCCTCGCGGATTGCCAGCATCGCTTCGCAGAAGCGGTCGAGTTCGGCCTTGGTCTCGCTTTCCGTCGGCTCGATCATCAGCGTGCCGGCGACCGGCCAGCTCATCGTCGGCGCATGGAAGCCGCAGTCGATCAGACGCTTGGCGACGTCATCGACGGTGACGCCTGCGCTGTCGACCAGCGGGCGCGTGTCGATGATGCATTCATGCGCGACGCGGCCGGTCTTCGACTTGTACAGCACGTCATAGGCGCCCTTCAGCCGGGTGGCGATATAGTTGGCGTTGAGGATCGCCACCTTGGTCGCCTGTGTCAGCCCTTCGCCGCCCATCATCAGGCAATAGCTCCAGGAGATCGGCAGGATCGAGGCCGAGCCGAAGGCTGCCGCCGAAACCGCACCCGAACGGCCGTCGGTTTCGGGATGGCCGGGCAGGTAGGGCGCCAGATGCGCCTTGACGCCGATCGGGCCCATGCCGGGACCGCCGCCGCCATGCGGGATGCAGAAGGTCTTGTGCAGGTTCAAGTGGCTGACGTCGGAACCGATGTCACCAGGCCGGGACAGGCCGACCATGGCGTTCATATTGGCGCCATCGAGATAGACCTGGCCGCCATGCTCATGCACCAGATCGCAGATCTCTTTGACCGTCTCTTCGAAGACGCCGTGCGTCGAGGGATAGGTGATCATGCAGCAGGCGAGGTTTGCCGCATGCTCTTCGGCCTTGGCGCGGAAATCGTCGAGATCGATATCGCCGTTTTCACGCACCTTGACGACCACCACCTTCATGCCGACCATCTGCGCCGAGGCCGGGTTGGTGCCGTGCGCCGAGGTCGGGATCAGGCAGACGTCGCGATGGGCGTCGCCATTGGCGAGGTGATAATTGCGGATCGTCAGCAGGCCGGCATATTCGCCCTGTGCGCCCGAATTCGGCTGCATGGAGAAGGCGTCGTAGCCAGTCACGGCGCAGAGCTTTTCCGTGAGATCGTCGATCATCTCGCGATAGCCGAGCGCCTGGTCTGCCGGCACGAAGGGATGGATATCCGAAAATTCCGGCCAGGTGATCGGCAGCATTTCCGCCGTCGCGTTGAGCTTCATCGTGCAGGAACCGAGCGGGATCATCGAGCGGTCAAGCGCGAGATCGCGGTCGGAGAGCCGGCGGATGTACCGCGTCATCTCGCTTTCGGCGCGGTTCATGTGGAAGATCGGATGGGTGAGATACTCGCTGGTCCTGAGCAGGCCCTTCGGCAGGCGGTAGGAAGGCTCGAAATCGGCGATCGCGAAATTGCCGCCGAAGGCGCGCCAGACGGCTTCCAGCGTTGCCGGACGCGTGCGCTCGTCGAGGCTCATGCCGATCTTCGTTTCGCCGACCTTGCGCAGATTGACGCCTTCGGCGACGGCGGCGCGCAGGATGAGTCCCTGCATGTGGCCGACATCGACGGTGATCGTGTCGAAGAAGGTTTCGGGTTCAACCTTATAGCCGAGCTTTTCCAGGCCCTTGGCCATCAGCACGGCCTTCTGGTGGACCTGCTGGGCGATTGCCTTGATGCCCTTCGGACCATGGAAGACGGCGTACATCGAGGCCATGACGGCGAGCAGCACCTGGGCGGTGCAGATGTTCGACGTCGCCTTTTCGCGGCGGATATGCTGTTCGCGCGTCTGCAGCGACAGGCGATAAGCTCGGTTGCCGCGGGCATCGACGGAAACGCCGACGAGGCGGCCAGGCATGGAGCGCTTGATGGCATCCTTGACCGACATGTAGGCCGCATGCGGACCGCCGTAGCCGACGGGAACGCCGAAGCGCTGCGAGGAGCCGACAGCGATATCGGCGCCCATTTCGCCGGGGGATTTCAGCAGCGTCAACGACAGGATATCGGCAGCGACGACAGCGATGGCGCCCGCCTGGTGCAGGCGGGAGATCAGGCCGGTGAAATCATGCACGTGACCGTGCGTGCCGGGATATTGGAAGATCGCGCCGAAGACATCGACCGGATCGAGATCGGTGAAGGGATTGCCGACGATGACGCTCCAGCCGAGCGGCTCGGCGCGGGTGCGGATGAGTGCGATGGTCTGCGGATGGCAATCGGCATCGACGAAGAAGGCCTTGGCCTTCGACTTGGCGACGCGCTCGGCCATGGCCATGCCTTCGGCGGCCGCTGTCGCCTCGTCGAGCAGCGAGGCGTTGGCGACGTCGAGGCCCGTGAGATCGCAGATCATCGTCTGGTAGTTCAGGAGCGCTTCCAGGCGGCCCTGGCTGATCTCCGGCTGGTAGGGCGTGTATGCCGTGTACCAGGCGGGGTTCTCCAGAATGTTACGCTGGATCACAGGCGGCGTGATCGTGCCGTAGTAGCCCTGGCCGATCAGCGAGACCAGCACCTTGTTCTTGTTGGCGGTCTCGCGCAGTTTGTCGAGCGCCTCGCGCTCTGTCATCGGCGCGCCCCAGACGAGCGGCGCCTTCTGGCGGATTGCGGGCGGCAGCGTCGCGTCGATCAGCCCGTCAAGGCTGTTATAGCCGATCACCTTCAGCATGTCGGTCATCTCGGCCGGCGAGGGGCCGATGTGACGGCGATTGGCGAAATCGTACGGCTGATAGTCGGTGAACTGGAATTCGGTCGGCGTCGTCATTACGCGATGAGCTCCTTGTAAGCGGCCTCGTCAAGCAGGCCGTCGGCATCGGCAAGATTCTTGAGCTTCAGCTTGAAGAACCAGCCGGCGCCCTGCGGATCGGAGTTGACGAGCGACGGATCGGCGACGATCGCCTCGTTGACCGCGGTGATCTCGCCATCGAGCGGACAATAGACTTCGGAGGCGGCCTTGACCGATTCGACGGTGGCCGCATCGTCGTTCTTCGCGAAGCTCTTGCCGATCTCCGGCAGTTCGACGAAGACGAGGTCGCCCAGCTGTTCGACGGCATAGGTGGTGATGCCAACAGTTGCGACATCGCCGTCGAGCTGGAGCCATTCATGTTCAGCGGTAAATTTCAGCATGGAAAAATCCTCTCGGAAAACAGGTTTCAGCGTTTGTAGGTTGGCGTAACAAAGGGCAGGGCGGAGACGGTAACCGGCAGGAACTTGCCGCGCACCTCGGCATAGACCTGTGTGTCCACCGCGGCGTAGGACACCGGCACGTAGCCCATGGCGACAGGGCCTTCGGCGCTTGGGCCGAAGCCACCTGAGGTGACTTCGCCAATTTCGACCTTGCCCTCGGCATCGGCATAAAGCCTGGCGTGGCCGCGCACCGGCGCCTTGCCTTCCGGCTTCAGGCCGACGCGGCGGCGCGAGGCGCCGTTTTCGAGCTCGGAGAGGATGCGACCTGAGCCCGGGAAGCCGCCGGCGCGCGCGCCCCCGGAACGCCGCGCCTTCTGCATGGCCCATTCGAGGGCCGCCTCGACCGGCGAGGTGGTCGTGTCGATATCGTTGCCGTAGAGGCAGAGGCCGGCTTCGAGGCGCAGCGAATCGCGAGCGCCGAGGCCGATCGCCTGGACGTCTGGATGTTCGAGCAACCGCTTGGTGACATCCTCGGCCTTGTCTGATGGGATAGAGATTTCGAAGCCGTCCTCGCCGCTGTAGCCGGAGCGCGAGACCAGACAGGAAACGTCGTGCAGGCGGCAGTGGCGCACGTCCATGAATTTCATCGCCGCGACATCGGCCCAGAGCTCGGCAAGAACCGCGACCGCGCGCGGTCCCTGCAGCGCGATCAAAGCGCGGTCGAGGACGGTGATGTCGCATTGGTCGCTAATGTGTGCCTGCAGATGGGCGACGTCGGCCTCCTTGCAGGCGGCATTGACGACGACGAAGAGGTGGTCGTCGAGATGGGTGATCATCAGGTCGTCGAGAATGCAGCCGGTGTCATCGGTGAAGAAGCCGTAGCGCTGGCGGCCTTCGGCAAGACCCAGGATATCGACGGGCACCAGGCTTTCGAGCGCCAGCGCGGCGTCCTCATAGCTGCCGGATTTCGCCTTCACGATGACCTGGCCCATGTGGGAGACATCGAAGAGGCCGGCTTCAGCGCGGGTATGAAGATGTTCCTTCATCACGCCGGCGGGATATTGCACCGGCATGTCGTAGCCTGCAAACGGCACCATGCGGGCGCCGAGCTGGAGATGCAGGGCATGCAGCGGGGTTTTCTTCAGGGCAGCAGTATCGTCCAAAAGACGCCTCCGGGGTTTGCGCCTTCTTCACGAAGGCGCGGGCTCAAATCTGAAGGCGCGGCTGCGCACTTCTCTCCTGAGCCCCCTCTGTCTTTGACGCCTGAGATTGTTATCCCTTCGGCGAGCGTTTCGAGAACGCTTCTCTCCAGAGTTCCGTCTGCCCCTTGCTGGTCCTTTTGCCTGAGAGTTTCCGGGGCGGTTGCTCCTTCGGCACCGGTGGCGAAAGCACCGGATTCTCCCAACAGGGTTGGCGCAATTATCCGGCGGGCGTAGCGCTTGGCAAGACCAAATGTCGTGACCTGACAAATTTTTGTCGCCATACTTCATGGGTACGCCCGATCCGTGGCAAATCTGCTTTTGCATTCGGCGGGGAAACCGGCTATCGCGAGATGCTGTTGAAGGGGATCTCATGCGGCAGACCAGACTGAAAGCGACGCTCTTCCTGCGCATGCTTTGCGCATTGAGTCTGCTTTTGCTCGGCCTCGCCCATCAGGCGCCGCGAGCCGCCGATTCCGCGGCGTATCAGGCAGGCGCCTATATGCTGCCCGACGGCACCTTTGCCTCGCTCTGCGTGACGGTGAAGGACGACGACGGCAAGACCGCTGCCTTCAGGCCGAATTGCGAAGCGTGCCGGCTATCGGCCTCGGTCATCCTGCCGACGCCGGATGCGGGTTGCTGGCTTGAGCGCAAGCTCGCCTCGTTCGTCAACTCGCCGATCGAAACATCAGCGGTTGCCGGGGCCAGCGCCGTCAGCCGGCCGAATTCCCGAGCGCCTCCTATTCCCGTCTGATTTTTCTCCGCAATCTGAACGCAACATGCCGGTCCGCCTGAGAGAAATGCCGCGGCCGGCGAGGAGATATCCGATGAAAACGATCAAGACGCAGACCATCAAGACGTTGGGGCTTATCGCCCTCTTTTCCGCAACCGCCGCTGCCGGCGCCGAAGCGCATGTGACCTTCCTTGACAAGCAGGCGACCCAGGAAAGCACCATTCTCGCCACGCTGCAGCTGCCGCATGGCTGCGACGGCAAGGCGACGACGGAAGTGCGGGTCAAGCTGCCTGAAGGCTTCGTCTTCGCCAAGCCGCAGCCGAAAGCCGGCTGGGAGCTCGAAGTGATCAAGGGCGATTACCAGAAGACCTACGACAATCATGGCGACAAGGTGAAAACTGGCGCGATCGAGATCCGCTGGAAGAACGGCAATCTCTCCGACGATTTCTACGACACCTTCGTCATCCAGGGTAAAGTTTCAGGCGTCGAGGCCGGCACCTCGCTCGCCTTTCCGGTGATGCAGATGTGCGGCGATACGGTCACGGCCTGGGATCAGGTGGCGCCGGCAGGCAGCGATGCCCATGGCCTCAAAAGCCCGGCGCCGCTGCTGAAGATCGTCGCCAGCGAAGAACATGGCCATGACCATGACGACATGGCCGGCATGGATATGTCCGGCATGGCAGGCATGGCTGCGGCGGCGCCGGCCGGCGAAACGGTCAAGGCCGGCGATCTCGAAA
Organism: Rhizobium pisi; assembly: GCF_003938655.1. Classification (GTDB taxonomy): domain Bacteria; phylum Pseudomonadota; class Alphaproteobacteria; order Rhizobiales; family Rhizobiaceae; genus Rhizobium; species Rhizobium pisi. The sequence continues at coordinate 88,726 of NZ_RJJT01000009.1, read as the reverse complement.
TCTCCGGCGGTTTCGCCAAGGCGATGCTGCCCGGTCAGCCGGTCGGCGGCGGCTTTTTCACGGTGAAGAACAACGGCCATGCGGAAGATCGCCTGATCTCGGTGACATCGCCTGCGGCGGGCGAGGTTCAGATCCACGAAATGGTGACCAAGGACAATGTCATGCGGATGCGCCAGCTGAAGGACGGCATCGCCATTGCCGCCGGCGAGACGCTCAAGCTCGAGCCCGGCAACCTGCATCTGATGTTCCAGAAGGTGAAGACGCCGTTCAAGCAGGGCGACACGGTGCCGGTGACACTGACCTTCGAAAAGGCCGGCAAGGTCGATCTGGCGCTGCAGGTACTGTCGGCACAGGGCAAGTAAGGCTAGGCCAGCGAAGACAAAAAAAGCCCGCGACAGCAATTGCAGTCGCGGGCTTTCGTTTGAAAGGCGGTTGCCTCAGAAATCCTCGTAGGATCGCAGCGCCTGCTCCAGGCCTGCCTGCGGCTGGCGGTTGCCCTTGGCCATCAGGTCGAGCGCCACTTCCGTCGACTGGATGATGCTGGAGGGCTCGTCGACATCGTCGGTGCTCTCAGCCTTCAATTGCCTGTCAGCCAGGCGCCGTGCGTCGCGCGCTGCGGTGCTCGTTGCCACACGCTGCGGGATTCGGAGCGATTCGAAGGCAATGGCGGCAGTGCTGGCCGATATCGACAAGAGTTGGGTCATGCCGTCACCGTATCGGCATGATCTTGGCGCCATCATAAGAAAATCGCTGGCATTTTACAAAATGGTAAGAATTCGTCCGACCTGATTGGAATCGCTTTCGAAACGCGATAAATCCGGCTCATGATCCAGGCTCTCCTAGTCGCAGTCGGCGGCGCTATCGGTTCCCTCCTCAGATATTATGTCGGCCAATGGGCGCTGAGGCTCATGGGCCCGGCGTTTCCCTGGGGCACGCTCACGGTCAATGTGGTCGGCTGCTTCGTCATCGGCCTCTTCACCGAGCTGATTGCGCGGAAATTTAACGCTTCGGTCGAACTGCGCCTGCTACTCGTTACCGGCTTCCTCGGCGGCTTCACCACCTTCTCGGCCTTCTCGCTCGATGCCATCTCATTGTTCGAGCGCGGCGAGGCTGTCGCCGGCGGCGTCTACATCGTTGCGAGCGTCGGGCTTTCGATGGCGGCCGTCATCGCTGGGCTCGCCGTGATGCGGGCTTTGGCCTGATTTCTTTTCCGGTTTCCGTTTTCCATGAAAATGCTCTAAAGGCTGCGGCAAGGACGCCGGCTGGGCCTGCGCTGCAATTTCCGAAAGATCCGTTTATGGCTGGCATAGAACATATCAAGGTTGAACCTGACGAGGCGGGCATGCGGCTCGACCGGTGGTTCAAGGTGCACTTTCCGGGCCTCGGCTTCGGTCCATTGCAGAAGCTCCTGCGCTCCGGCCAGGTGCGCGTCGATGGCGGCCGCGTCAAATCGGATGCCCGCGTGCAGCCCGGCCAGACCGTGCGCGTGCCGCCGTTGGATGTCGATGCGAAGCTGAAATCCGGGCCGATCGCCGGCAAGGATCTCAAGCATTCCACGGATTTCGAACTGCTGTCGCGCATGGTGCTGCATGAGGACGAAAAGGTGATCGTGCTCAACAAGCCGCCCGGTCTTGCCGTGCAGGGCGGTTCCGGTGTCGCCAGGCACATCGACCAGATGCTCGAAGCCTGGACCAGCCCGAAAGGCGAGAAGCCGCGCCTCGTCCACCGTCTCGACCGCGACACATCAGGCGTTCTCGTCATCGCCCGCACCCGCGGCGCCGCACAGAAGCTGACGGCGGCCTTCCGCGAGCGCGACACCAAGAAGACCTATTGGGCGCTGGTCAAGGGCGTGCCGCGCAAACACGAGGACAAGATCTCCACCTGGCTCGTCAAGGAGCCCACGATCGACGGCGACCGCATGCGCATCGCCAAGCACGGCGAGGACGGGGCTGACCACGCCGTCTCGTTCTACCGCGTGCTGGAAACCGCCGCGCAGAACCTCGCCTGGCTGGAGATGGAGCCCTATACCGGCCGTACCCACCAGCTGCGCGTGCATGCGCTGCATATCGGCCACCCGATCATCGGCGATCCGAAATATTTCGACGACGATCCGAACTGGGATTTCCCAGGCGGCGTCCAGAAAAAGCTGCATCTGCACGCGCGTCACATCGACATCCCGCATCCCTCCGGCGGGCGCCTGCGCATCAGCGCGCCGCTGCCGCCGCATATGGTGCAGACCTGGAATCTTCTCGGCCTCGATCTCGCCGGTGCCGAAAGGGATGCCGAATGAAACTGGCGCTCTTTGATTGCGATGGCACGCTGGTCGATAGCGCCGGTCTGATCCACGAAACCATGCGCAGGACCTTCGATAAATTCGGCAAGCCGGAACCTCGATTTGAAGACACCAAGGCCATTATCGGCCTGTCCCTCGATATCGCCATTGCCCGCATGCAGGGCAGGCCGCATGTGGAGCAGGACGACATCGAGATGACGGCGCATTACAAATCGCTGTTCTCGATCGTGCGTCAGGACCTCGACTACAAGGAGCCGCTGTTTCCCGGCATCCGCGAGATGATCGATGCGATCAGCGGGCGCGACGACCTGCTGATCGGCGCGGTGACGGGCAAATCCCGACGTGGGCTGAAGCTGGTGATGGAGACGCATGGCTTCGACAAGCATTTCGTCGTCGCGCGCACCGCCGACGATTGCCCCTCCAAGCCGCATCCGGCGATGGTCACCGAATGCTGCGATGAAACCGGCATGAATGCTGCCGACACCATTGTCATCGGCGATGCGGTTTACGATATGCAGATGGCAAAGGCTGCCGGCGCCAAGGCGATCGGCGTTGCTTGGGGCTATGCCAGCGTGGATGAGCTGATCGCCAACGGCGCCGATGCGATCGCCTACCATCCGAACGAAATATTGCGCCATTTTTCCTGAGGTGAGCCCATGCGCGATCTGCTGAACGACCTTACCGAAGGCCTGAGCCATCCCGATCCCATCCGCCGCGCGCAGATCCAGATGAAGAAGCCGCTGCCGAAGCGCTTCTACACTGATGTTTCCGTTGCCGAGCACGAGGGCGGTTTTGCGATCACGCTCGACGGCAAGATGGTGCGCACGCCGGCACGCCAGGTTCTCGCCGTGCCGACCGAGGCACTTGCCCGGCTCGTTGCCGCCGAATGGGAGGCGCAGGCTGAGGTCATCGACCCCGTCACCATGCCGGTAACGAGGCTCGTCAATACTACGCTCGATGGCATCGTCTCCAACTCGCAGGCGATCTTCGAAGATATTCTGCGCTTTTCCTCGAGCGACCTGCTCTGCTATCGGGCAGATGGGCCGGAGCGGCTGGTGGAGCGCCAGGCGGAACGCTGGGATCCGATTGTCGACTGGGCCGCGAACGATCTCGGCGCCCGCTTCATCCTTGTCGAAGGCGTGATGCATCACGAACAGCCGCGCGAGGCAACCGCTGCCTTTGCGGTCACGCTCGCACGGCATGAAAACCCGCTGGAGCTCGCCGTGCTCCACACCATCACGACGCTGACCGGCTCGGCGATCCTGGCGCTCGCCTTCGCCGAGGGCAGGGTGACCACGGAGGAGGCATGGTCGCTTGCCCACCTCGACGAGGATTGGACGATCGAGCATTGGGGACGCGACGAGGAGGCCGAGGAGCGGCGGGCGAAGCGCTTTGCAGAGTTCAAGGCGGCGACGGACGTTTTTTTCGCCCTAAGCGCCTGAAACATATTGCCTTCCCAGACATTATGACGAAATCTGCGACTCCAACGGGGAATGCGGGATTTTGCAATGAATTGGCTGAGGTCGTGTTTTTGCCGGGCCGCACTCGTCTGCATTGCGCTTACGGCCTGCGTCAGCCTCTCGGCCAACAAGCACGAGGCGCCGGTCTACGATGTGCGAAGCGCTGTCGTTCTCTCCGGTCCGAACATGCCGGCCGAATTGCTTTCCGGTATCAATGACCGTGTCAATGCTGCGATCAACTCAACGGTGCGTGACACCGTGCTGCCGCGCGTGGTGCTGACGATCCGGGTGGTTTCCATCCAGAAAGGACTCGGCTTCCAGAACGACCGCAACGTCGCCAAGATCAGCATCGACGCAGCCTCTGTCGAGGACGGCTCCGTCATCGCCGTCAGCGCTTTCGAGGTGACCAGTATCGCTGCCGATCCGAAGCTTGCCGACGAGATCATGGCCGAAGACGTCGCGGCACGGATCCGTTCGGTCTTCTCGCTCAGCGGACGTGGCCGCTAAAGAAATTAAACAGTTTGATATCGTCCGGAAATCGCTCACATTTTTCGGTATCATGCGCTAGCGCATATTGAATACGCAGCGGCGAGGAGAGATCGCATGAAGGAAATTCTCGAAGAACTGGAACGCCGCCGCGGCGTTGCCCGCCTCGGTGGCGGCAAGGAGCGCATCGACGCCCAGCACAAGCGCGGCAAGCTGACGGCGCGCGAGCGCATCGACCTCTTCCTCGACGAGGGCTCCTTCGAGGAGTTCGACATGTTCGTCGAACATCGCTCCACCGATTTCGGCATGGACAAGAGCCGTATCGCCGGCGACGGCGTCGTCACCGGCTGGGGCACGGTCAACGGCCGCACGGTCTTCGTCTTCGCCAAGGACTTCACGGTCTTCGGCGGCTCGCTTTCGGAAGCGCATGCCGAGAAGATCATGAAGGTGCAGGACATGGCGCTGAAGAACCGCGCGCCGATCGTCGGTATCTACGATGCGGGCGGCGCCCGCATCCAGGAGGGCGTGGCGGCACTCGGCGGCTATGCCGAGGTGTTCCAGCGCAATGTGCTCGCCTCCGGCGTCATCCCGCAAATCTCGGTCATCATGGGCCCCTGCGCCGGCGGCGACGTCTATTCGCCTGCCATGACAGATTTCATCTTCATGGTGCGCGATTCCTCCTACATGTTCGTCACCGGCCCGGACGTGGTCAAAACGGTCACCAACGAGACCGTGACGGCCGAAGAACTCGGCGGCGCGGTCGTGCATACGACGCGCTCATCGATTGCCGACGGTGCCTATGACAATGATGTGAAGACGCTCTTACAGGTGCGCCGCCTGATCGATTTCCTGCCGCAGTCCAACACGTCGCCGGTGCCGGAAATCGAATGTTACCAGTCGGTGACCGACACCGACAATTCGTTGGATACTCTTGTGCCAGCCAGCGCCAACAAGCCTTACGACATCAAGGAACTGATCCGGAAAGTGGCGGACGAGGGGGATTTCTTCGAGATCCAGGAGAGCTTCGCCAAAAACATCGTCTGCGGCTTCGGCCGCGTCGAAGGCTCCACCGTCGGCTTCGTCGCCAACCAGCCTATGGTGCTGGCCGGCGTGCTCGACAGCGACGCCTCACGCAAGGCGGCCCGTTTCGTGCGTTTCTGCGATTGCTTCAACATTCCGATCGTCACCTTCGTCGACGTGCCGGGATTTCTGCCGGGCACGGCGCAGGAATATGGTGGCCTCATCAAGCACGGCGCCAAGCTACTTTTCGCCTATGCGGAGGCGACGGTGCCGAAGCTCACCGTCATCACCCGCAAGGCCTTCGGCGGCGCCTATGACGTGATGGCGTCGAAGCATTTGCGCGGCGACCTCAACTATGCCTGGCCGACGGCGCAGATCGCCGTGATGGGCGCCAAGGGCGCGGTCGAGATCATCTTCCGCAAGGATATCGCCGATCCAGAGAAGATCGCCGCCCATACCAAGATGTACGAGGACCGGTTCCTCTCGCCCTTCGTCGCCGCTGAGCGCGGTTATGTCGATGAGGTGATTATGCCGCATTCGACGCGGCGGCGGCTGGCGCGCGGCCTGAAGATGCTGCGCAACAAGGATCTCTCCAACCCCTGGAAGAAGCACGACAACATTCCGCTTTGACATTCGCCTTCGAATAAAGCCGCGCAGTCAGGTGTTTACCCGCTGTCGAAAAAGTGAACGGCCGTCAGCGATCCGTGTGTTCAATCCTTGCGGGGGACAGGCTAACGCTCGGCTCTTATTCTTTTAAAGGAGAGGTTTAATGTCAACTTTCGAGCGTCTTTCTGCCTATCGCCCCTATGGGCTGGCCGCTCTCAGAATCATCACCGCGCTGCTGTTCATCGAGCACGGCACGATGAAGCTTTTCGGTTTCCCGGCTTCTCAGATGTCCGGCTCGTTGCCGCCGCTGATGCTTTTCGCCGCACTTCTGGAATTGATCGGCGGCCTTCTCATTCTCGTCGGCCTGCTGACGCGCCCCATCGCCTTCCTTCTCGCCGGCGAAATGGCGGTCGCCTATTTCATGGCGCATGCGCCGAGCAGCTTCTACCCGGCCGTCAACCAGGGCGACGCCGCAATCCTGTTCTGCTTCGTCTTCCTCTATCTGTTCTTCTCCGGTCCAGGCGCTCTTGCCGTCGACAACCGCAAGACGGCTTGATGCTTATCGGCTGCGGGGCGCTTCGGCGCCCCGCAGTGTTTTCGCGGATCAGGCAGTAAGCTTGAGGCCGGCGATGCCGGCAACGATCAACGTGATGCAGGCAAGGCGGGAGACGCTGGCCGAATCGCCGAGCAACCAGACGCCGAGAAGCACGGTGCCGACAGTGCCGATGCCAGTCCAAATCGCATAGGCTGTGCCGATCGGCAGGTGCTTTACGGCAAGACCGAGCAGCACGACGCTCACCACCATGGATATAACCGTCAGGGCCGTCGGCAGCGGCCGCGTAAAGCCATCGGTATATTTAAGACCGATCGCCCATCCACATTCAAAAAGACCGGCAAGAAAAAGCAGAAACCAGGCCATGCGACTCTCCTTGTTCAAAGAGCGAGGCCGTCCCCGCGACGGTTGCATCCTCAGGATGCCGCAGTCGTCTGCGATGAAAACTATATGCGCGAGGGAACGGCTGTGTTCAAGGTAGGAATTGGCATGGCTGCCATGCCACCCGTTTCTTGCGGGCCTTTGTGGCCGGCGCCTGGAAGCTATTACGTGTTGTCGGCGCCCTGTGAATGGCTCTTGGCGCGTCGGCAGAGGCGATCGAAAGTTTCGAGGAACCGTGAGCGATCCTTGGGGCTGAAGGCAGCATTATAACCTTTGCTCTCGCCGGTTTCGCGCAAATGCGCCCCGAGGTCCCGCATGGCGCTCGCCATGCCGATATTGGTCTCATCGAAGACGCGGCCTGTCGGGCCGCTGACGAAAGCGCCGGTCGCGACACAGCGGACGGCGAGCGGCACATCGGCGGTGACGACGACATCGCCCGAGCCGGCGCGCTCGGCAATCCAATTGTCGGCGGCGTCGAAGGCGTTGGAGACGATGACGTTGTGGATCATGGGATCGCGCGAGGGGCGCAGGCCCGAATTGGCGACGAAGGTAACTTCGAGGCCGTGGCGTTCGGCGACCTTGAGGATTTCCGGCTTCACCGGGCAGGCATCGGCATCGACATAGATCAAGGGTTCTTTACCTCATTCAATGCCGACGCCTGATACGCTCCGATTATTGGCGAGTCCAGGTTTCGCTCGCAACCTTTTCCGAGCCGCCATAGGTCCAGACACCTTGCCAGCTGCCGTCCGGCTGCTCGAAATACATGGCGATGCCGAAATTTTCCTTGGAGACGTAGCCGACGGAGATCGCCGTGTCCTTATCGCTCGCCGGACCCATTTCGAAACTGTTACCACTGAATTTCGCGCCGATACCGGTGCCGACCGACTCGTCCTTGCCGATCATCCAATCGACCACATAGGTCGAGCCGCTGCGAAGCACCTTAACGGTGCCCTGATATTTGCTGCCGTCCTCGCTGGTGCCGGCGACCTTGTAGGAACCTGTGGGGTCCGCAAGTGCGATGGCGGGCAGTAAGACAATTGCACAGGCCGAAATAACAGTCCGAAAAATCATAGAATCCCCCTCTTGCGCAGCATGAGTGCCAAGCACCGAAGCGGTAACATGAAAGGGCTTCACACTTGGTGAAGCCTTGCCAAATCTTTCACGGTGATTTTTGCGACGTAACAACCGATCGCCTGGATTTCAGCTTGCTGACCACTTCGTCTTGCAGGCATCGGCATCGACGTAGATCATGGCGATATCCTCATGCCGGCTGAGGGACCGGCTGGCGGATCATATCGATATGGGGAATGCCGTCCTCCAGATATTCCTCAGACGTGCCGATAAAGCCGAAGGATTCGTAGAAGCGGCGCAGATGGGCCTGCGCCGACAGTGCAATGGGGTTTGCCGGAAAAAGCCGCTCGCAGGCAGCGATCGCTTCGCTCATCAATGCGCCGCCCAGACGCTTTCCGCGATGGGCCGGCGAGACGACGACGCGGCCGATCTTTGACGGATCCTGCGCACTGTGCGGTTTCAGCAGCCGCGCAGAGCCGAGCAGTTCGCCGCCGTCCAGCAGCCGCAGATGCAGGGCATCGATATCCTTGCCGTCGAGCTCGGGATAGGGACAGTTCTGCTCGACGACAAAGACGTCGACTCGCATTCTCATGAGGTCGTAAAGTTCACGGGCAGAGAACTCGTCGAGACCCTTGAGGTCGGTTGTGTAAGTCGTCGGAGCCATCAGTTAATCCCGCTGCGGATGCTCTCGCCGAATACATGAGCTCGAGGTTTTCCGTATATGTACGACGGGACGGCTGACTTCAAGCAAGGAATGACGGGCTGACCCGCGCCGTCGCCTCAGGCGAATTCCATGATCACGGCATCGACGGCCAGGCTTTCGCCAGGCGCGGCATTGATCTTCGAGATGACGAGATCGCGTTCGGCACGCAGCACGTTTTCCATCTTCATTGCCTCGACGACCGCAAGCGTCTCGCCGGCCTTGACCTCCTGACCCTCGGCAACGGCGATGACAACGACGAGGCCTGGCATCGGGCAAAGCAGGAACTTGGACGTATCGGGCGGAAGCTTCACCGGCATCAGCCTGTCGAGTTCCGCGTGACGGGGCGAAAAGACCTTGGTCGTCACCGAAAGCCCCTGCCAGTCGATGCGCAAGCCGTTGAGAACAGGACGGATTTGCGCAATGACGTCGCGACCGCCGACCTTACCGCTCCAAACTGGATCGCCTGGTCTCCAATCAGTGACAACACTCTTGTTTTCACCCTCTATCGCCATATCCATGTCGAAGGGGATGGTGACGAGACCGTCGAGCAATCTGGCGGCGACATAGTTGCCGCCGAGCTTGACCACCCAATCCTCATGCAGAGCGCCCGATGCGGCGCGCAGGCGATCGGCGAAACGTTCGCGGCGGGTCGTCTCGATCAGCGAGGCGGAGAGCGCGATCGCCGCGAGCACAGCCTCTTCCGCCCGATCCGGCTTCATCGGCGCGAAGCCGTCGGGATATTCCTCGGCAATGAAGCCTGTGGAAAGCCGGCCCTCGCGCCAGCGCGGATGTTTCATCAGTGCCGCAAGGAAAGGCACATTGTGCTGGATGCCATCGACGACGAAGCCATCAAGCGCTTGCCCCATGGCCTCGATCGCCTCGAGCCGGGTTGGCGCCCAGGTGCAGAGCTTGGCGATCATCGGATCGTAATACATCGAAATCTCCGCGCCCTCGAAGACGCCGGTATCGTTGCGCACAACGACATTGCCGGTCCTGCCTTCGGCCGGCGGACGATAGCGCGTCAGGCGGCCGATCGAGGGCAGGAAGTTGCGGTAGGGGTCTTCGGCATAGAGCCGGCTCTCGATCGCCCAGCCGTCAAGCCTGATATCGGCCTGAGTGAAGGGTAGGTGCTCTCCCGCCGCGACGCGAATCATCTGCTCGACAAGATCAATGCCGGTAACGAGTTCGGTCACGGGATGCTCGACCTGCAGGCGGGTGTTCATTTCGAGGAAATAGAAGTTGCGGTCGCGGTCGACGATGAATTCGACGGTGCCGGCGCTCTGGTAGTCGACGGCTCTTGCCAGCGCCACCGATTGCTCGCCCATGGCCTTGCGGGTGGCTTCGTCGAGGAAGGGCGAGGGCGCCTCTTCCGCCACTTTCTGGTTCCGGCGCTGGATCGAGCATTCGCGCTCGCCGAGATAGACGACATTGCCATGCGCATCGGCCAGCACCTGGATCTCGATATGGCGCGGCTCGACGACGAACTTCTCGATGAAGACGCGGTCGTCGCCAAAGGAGCTTTTCGCCTCCGAGCTGGCGCGATCGAAGCCGTCGCGCACTTCCGCCGGGTTCCAGGCGATGCGCATGCCCTTGCCGCCGCCGCCGGCCGAGGCCTTGATCATGACGGGATAACCGATCCCGCCAGCGATCAATTCCGCATGGGCGGCGTCCTCGATGACCCCGAGATGGCCGGGCACGGTGGAGACGCCGGCGGCATTGGCGAATTTCTTCGATTCGATCTTGTCGCCCATCGCCATGATGGCTTTGGGCTTCGGCCCGATGAAGACGATGCCCTGCTTTTCCAGCTCGGCGCAGAAGGAAGCACGTTCGGAGAGGAAGCCGTAACCGGGGTGGACGGCCTCAGCGCCCGTCGCCTTGCAGGCAGCGATGATCTTATCGGCGACCAGATAACTCTCGGAGGCCGCGGCTGAGCCGATGTGAACGGCCTCGTCGGCCATCTCGACATGCAGCGCGTCCCGATCGGCATCCGAATAGACCGCAACGGTCGAAATGCCCATGCGGCGCGCAGTCTTGATCACGCGGCAGGCGATTTCGCCGCGATTCGCGATCAGGATTTTCTTGAACATCGAGACTCCACCCAGAAATGCGTTCCGAAGTTTTACGCACAAAACATCGGAACGCACAATCAGGCTTGAGGCAGGTCACGCTGCAAGGCGTCAGGCGACGGCGGCTTCCCAGACGGGTTCTTCGTCGACGATGCGCAGCCAGCGGCTACGCCGCGGCTCGGGACGGTCGCGCAGCTCGAAAGCGGCCATGATGCCGTTCCAGTGCGGATGATTCGCGCTAGGCAGCGTTGCCTGCTCGATCTGCTGGAGCACGCCATATTCGGCCGGCGAGACGGCGATGACGCCGCCTTCGGCGATGGCTCTGAATATGCGCATCGCGAAATCGACATCCTGGCGGGTGATGTTCCGGCGGTCGACGGCGCGCGATAACTTGTAGCCGCCGATGCCGTCGGTGATCGCCAGCCGAAGCTGATCGAGGGCGAGGGCTCTCAGTTCGCCCGGAACATAGGCCGAAATCTCCATAACATGGAGAATGAGCTCGAGCTCCAGCGCCGAGTTGACGACACCATCGGTCGTAAACATGCGCATGATCCAGGCGACGTTGATTTCATCAAGCGAGCCCTGCGGATAGGTGTGATTAACGATGAAACCGGCGAGTTGCTCCACGAAGAAAGCATTCCACTCGGTGCATCTTTCAGGGCAGGAATTGTTCAGCGCCAACATCGCCACGACATCCTGGGATGTCCGGATACCTTCCGGAAAGGCATGTTTGCGCAGCAGCACTATATCTTCGGCCGTCAGCCGATGCTTACCGGCCACGACGGAGGCCGGAAAAGCGAGACGGAATTCGCTCATGTTTTAACTCCAGACTTCATCATGAAGCCGAAGATTGTTCTACCGTCTGCGAATTGACGATCCCTCAAGAAGGGGAGTTAACCCCGTATTTGCCCGGTCAGGAAGATTTTAACGATCGTGCCTGCAGCCGCTCGCGCCAGATGATGAAGAGACCGGAAGCGACGATGATGAAAATGCCGATCCATTTGGAAAAACTCGGGAAATCGTTGAACACCGCATAGCCGAGCACGGTCGCCGAGATGATCTCGAAATATTGGAAAGGCGCAAGCAGCGAGAGCGGTGCGAGCCGGAAAGCCCTAACGACCAACAGGTGCGCATATCCCGAAATCGAGCCGAGGATGAGAAGCAGGACGAGGCCGAGAATGGAGGAGGGCAGGGAGATGGCAAAATCAGCACTGCCGGAACCGCTTCCGACGATAAGGGCGGCCGCCATGAAAACTGCTCCACCGATGCCGGACATCGTCTGCATGGTCAGCGGCGAATCAGCTTCGCCGATCGCGCGATTGAGGAAAAGATAGAGCGCGAAGAGAAAGGCGCAGGCAACCGGCAGCAGGGCCTTCAGGCCGAAGATCTCGTAGCTCGGCTGAATGACGATCATCGCGCCGCCGAAACCGACGACGATCGCCATCCAGCGACGCCAGCCGACCTTGTCGCCGAGAAACAGCGCGGACATGGCGGTGAGCATGAAGGGCTCGACGAAATAGATGGCGAAGACATCGGCGAGCGGCATGTATTTGACGGCGACGAAGAACAGCAGGCTCGCGGCACCATGCAGCACGCCGCGCAGCAGGTTCATCCACGGCCGTTTGGCCGAAAGCGCCTTCCGCCCGAAAAGAGCGAAAAGAAACGGCAGGGTGCAGGCAAGCTGAAAGAAGAAGCGGTAGAAAGTGACCTGGCCCGGCGACATCGCCTCGAAGGTCGCCATGTATTTGGCGATGGCATCCATGGTCGGCAGGATGAGCATGGCGCCGGACATGATGGCCATGCCCTGCAGGGAATTTTGATGGGCTGAATGCTCTGACATGGCTGCCGATTCTGAAGGGAACCATGCCATCAACCACGGGAAAGCCAGGCAAATCAAGCCGGCAACGGCGAAGATCAGACCTCGCTCACCGTTTCGCCGAAAACCTGCTCGAAGGCGGCCCGCAGCCGGATATCCACATCCGCCATCATGACAGGCAGGCCAAGATCGACGAGGCTGGTGACGCCATAGCCCGATATCCCGCAGGGCACGATGCCGCTGAAATGATCGAGATCGGGGTCGACGTTGAGCGACAGCCCGTGGAAAGTCACCCATTTGCGCAGCCTGATGCCGAGGGCCGCGATCTTGTCTTCCGCCATCGTTCCGTCGGCCAGCAGCGGTTTCTCGGGGCGGCGCACCCAGACGCCGACGCGATCCTCGCGCCGCTCGCCGCGCACGTTCATCATATCGAGCGTCCGGATGACGATCTCCTCCAGGGCGGCGACGAAGGCGCGCACGTCCTGGCGCCTCCGCTTGAGGTCGATCATGACATAAGCGACGCGCTGGCCAGGCCCATGATAGGTATATTCACCGCCGCGCCCCGTCCCGAAGACCGGAAAACGGTTCGGGTCCACCAGATCCCGCGCATCGGCGCTGGTGCCGGCGGTATAAAGCGGCGGATGCTCGACGAGCCAGACGAGCTCGTCGCCACCATCTGATATCGCCGCCACCTCGCGCTCCATCGTCTCCACCGCCTCCTCATAGGGAACGAGGCCATCGGCGATGCGCCAGCGCACCGGGCGGGAGCCGAGTTTCGGAAGCATGGAGAATTCGAGATCGGTACGAAGCATAGCCATTCCTTGCCGCTTCCCGTGTTGCCTGCGAAAAAAGGGCGGCAGCAGCCGTATATGGACCCGTTTGGAGGGCAATTCAAATGCTGTGACAGGTTTTCAAAAAAACTGTCATATCGCCCTTGTGCACCCCAGATGCTTTTGCTACATGCTGCCCCGCCGACGCAAATCGGCACCTACCACGATGCGGTCGTGGCGGAATTGGTAGACGCGCAGCGTTGAGGTCGCTGTGGGGCAACCCGTGGAAGTTCGAGTCTTCTCGACCGCACCATCTCCCTTTCAGGGGAGCGCTCGCCGCGCGATAGTTGCGGTAGATCCTGACAGAACTCTACTGCCTGTGACAATGCCTCCGGGCCCGTCATTGTTGCTCCGTTCTGCAGCCGGATCGGCGAAGCAAGAGCATTTGCACCGTGAAAATTCATAGAGCGCCTTAACACATAATTAGCAATGGCGAATATAGAGGTAAGCTCGGCTCTGTGCATGCGAAAGTGGTTGAGGACAATGAAAAAACAGGCGTCAAGCTGGTCACTCCTCGATGTTCATTTTGCTCTCGATATCGTCGAGAAGGCCCTCATTGGATATTTCTTCGTCGCCATTGTCATGCGTGTCGTGCCCCAGATGCGGGACAACCGGGCGATCATCGATTGCCTGTTGATTGTCTCAGAGGCGGCCGCGGCCTTCCTCATTCTGACGCGCCGGCCGACGAGGGATACGTCGCTGCGCCTTTTCGACTGGATGGTCACCGCCGTCGGCACTACCTTCCCGCTGCTCGTCTCGCCCTCCGATTCGCAGCCGCTTGCGCCGATCCCGCTCTGCGTGATGGCAATGGCCTTCGGTTTCAGCCTGCAAATCGCGGCAAAGCTGACGTTGCTGCGAAGCTTCGGGCTGGTGCCGGCCAATCGCGGCGTGAAGATCGGCGGACCCTATAAATTTATCCGCCATCCGATGTATGCAGGCTATCTGCTGACACATATCGGCTTTTTCCTGGTCCATCCGAGCTTTTGGAACTTTGCCGTCTATGCAACTGCCCTTGCGGCACAATGTTTTCGGCTCCTGGCTGAAGAGCGTCTGCTCAAGCAGGATCCTTTATACGTAACCTTCATGGCCACGACCCGTTACCGGCTCATTCCATTCGTCTTCTGAGATGACGAAGCGGATTTAAAAGAAAAAGGGCCGACTTCCGGCCCTTCCTTCAGTCAACGATGATCGCTGATCAGTGCATTGCACGGCATGCATCGGTGCGGGAAGCTCCACTGTCGGCACCCTTGGTGTGGGAGCCGCTCGGGCCGATCATGCTATGGCATGGGGGCAGGGGCTTGATGCTGGCGGTCGCCATCTTGTCGACGGCCGGGCCGGACATACGGCTCGGGGCAAAACCGTCGCTGTCATTGGTGTAGTCGCTGGAATAGGCCGGGGCCTTGCGGTTGCTGTAATGCACCGGGGCCGGCTTCGACATCGGGCTCGGGGCAAAACCATCGCTATCGTTGGTGTAGTCGTTGGAATAGGTCGGCTGGGCAAAGGCAGCGCCTGCGAGGCTGACGGCGAACAGGGAGGCGGCGAGAGCAAATTTGATGCGCATGAGTTTATCTCCTCAATCTGCTGTTGAATTCAACAGCATAAGCCATCCCCGGCGAAGAGAAGTTCGCGCCCCAATTCAGGCAATTTTGTGAAATGAAAAAGGCCTGCCTCCGCCCTTTTGTTCAAATGAAATCACAGTCTTGTCAACGGATTTGACGTTTTCGTTACGGAAGCCGCCTAAGAAAAACGGGCAAAATTGACAGGCACAAAACAGCGTTCGATACAATCGGAAATTGATTAACTTTTGGTAATATTGCGGCGACCATTCGGGAGGCGACGGGCAGCCTTCCGCGGTGTTCCTTTATCGGACATGCGCTCAATCCTCGTTCGGGATATGCGCGTCGACACCGGTCAGCTGCAGTTTGTTGCGCACATGATGGACCCCATCGACCGAAAGCGCGCTGAGTTCGACCTTGCGCGCAATGCCGATCGTCTCCACGGAGCCTTCCAGGGTGACAACGTGTCCGTCGGCGTGGACCTCGATGCTGTTTATGTCGACCTCGGGAATGTTTTCGAGGTTGTCGGTCACCCGCGCCTCCAGATCATCGCTTTCATCCCGATCGATCATATTGGCGCGCAGCGAATCCTTCAGACGATTCTCGTTTCCGTCCCTGTCGATGCCGTCGATCCGGAAGCCCTTGTTGGGATCGGTCTCGAAATTGGCCGCGGTTTCGCCATAGGGCCGATTTCCCGGGCCCTCAGTGCCGGTGCCGTCGGCATAGGGCCAGCCATCGTCAAGATTGCGTTCCTCGAGGTCGCGATAATCTTCTTCTCGGGAAAGCTCCAGATTGTTTCGGGAAACCTTGGGCTTATCGCCTGTAGGCGGGGTTTTGCCATCGATCCTTGCCATATCAGTCGCTCCTTGCTTTCTCTTTTGAGAACGCGAGCAACGGCCAATGGTTCGAGGCGAGGCGCGATTTGTCAGCCGCTCGTCTTCGCCCATTTCTTCACGAGACGGTCGCGCTTCAGCCGCGAGAGGCGCTGCAGCCAGAAAATGCCGTCGAGCTGATCGATTTCGTGCTGAATGCAGATGGCGAGAAAACCTTCGGCCGCATCCTCGTGCACGGCGCCCTCGCCATCCTGATAGCGGAAGCGGATTGCCCGCGGGCGCGTCACCTCGTCGGTCGCGCCGGGCATGGAGACGCTGCCTTCGGCGTGGCTCATCGTCTCCTTCGAAAACCAGGTGATCTCCGGGTTGACGTAGAGGCGTACGCCGTCGGCCTTGTCGAGCTCCAGCACCGTCACGCGGCTGAGGACGCCGATATGGGCGGCAGTGATGCCGACGCCGGGAGCAGCGCGCATGGTCGCCAGCAGGTCGTCAGCGAGCTCGGCAAGCGACGGATCGAAGGCCATCACCGGCGTGCACACGGTCTTCAGACCGGGATGCGGATAGCGCAGAATCGGACGAATGGGCATGGGACGGGCTTCCTGTGCTTGGACGGTCGCGGAAACTATCGCCGGCCGCAGGCATTGTCATCACGAAGCATGGCTTGCAGCTTTACGGCAAGGATGCTTTGGGCTAGCAGGAGCAGGAATTCCGGCTGCGGGAAGCGCGCGCCGGATTGACTTATCCGCTTGTTGACAATGTGTTTTCGGCCGACATTTGCGAATGGCGGCGGCAGTCGTTGAAATTCGAACCAGATGCGAGGCGGCAGATGACGACGACCGACGGGGAAGACCGCATTCGCAGGCGCGATGACGAGGAAGCCGACATCTACGACGAGGACGGCAATGTCCGCAGCGATTTCCTGGCGCTCGTCGGCGCCGCGATCGCCGACCGCGATACGCTGTTCCTGCGCCAGAACGTTGCCCGCCTGCATGAATCCGAAATAGGCGACCTGCTGGAATCGATCCAGCCGGACCAACGCCTAGCGCTGGTCAGGCTGCTCGGCGACGATTTCGACATGACGGCGCTGACCGAGGTCGACGAGGCGATCCGCCGCGAAATCGTCGACCAGATGCCGAACGAGCAGATCGCCGCGGCAATCGGCGAACTCGATTCGGACGATGCGGTCTACATTCTCGAGGATCTCGACAAGGAAGACCGGGAAGAGATTCTCGCCCAGCTGCCATTCACCGAGCGGGTGCGGCTGCGCCGGGCGCTCGATTATCCCGAAAGTTCGGCCGGACGCCGCATGCAGACGGAATTCGTCGCCGTGCCGCCGTTCTGGACGGTCGGGCAGACGATCGACTATATGCGCGACGAGGAGGATCTGCCCTATTCCTTCTCGCAGATCTTCGTCATCGATCCGACCTTCAAGCTGCTCGGCGCCGTCGATCTCGACCAGATCCTGCGCACCAAGCGGCAGACGAAGATCGAGCAGATCATGCGGGAGACGAACCATCCGATCCCGGCCGAGATGGACCAGGAAGAGGCCGCCCAGCTCTTCGAGCAGTACGACCTTCTCTCGGCCGCGGTCGTCGACGAGAACGGCCGGCTGGTCGGCGTCTTGACCATCGACGACGTCGTCGACGTCATCCACGAGGAGGCCGACGAGGACATCAAGCGCCTCGGCGGCGTCGGCGACGAAGAACTGTCCGACAACGTGCTCTCGACGGCGCGCTCGCGTTTCCTGTGGCTTTTGATCAACCTCGGCACGGCGATGCTGTCGGCAAGCGTCATCGGCCTGTTCGACGCTTCGATCGAGAAGATGATCGCGCTTGCCGTGCTGATGCCGATCGTCGCTTCGATGGGCGGCAATGCCGGCACGCAGACGATGACGGTGACGGTGCGCGCGCTCGCTACCCGCGATATCGATATCTACAATGCCGGCCGTATCATCCGCAGAGAGGCTGGCGTCGGCATCCTCAACGGCATTATCTTCGCGACGATCATGGGCGCAATCGCCGGCATTTGGTTTCATGACTACCAGCTCGGCGGCGTGATCGCTGCGGCGATGATCATCAACCTGATGGCGGCGGCCCTTGCCGGCATCCTTCTGCCGCTGCTGCTCGACAAGATGGGAGCCGATCCGGCGATCGCCTCGTCCGTTTTCGTCACGACGGTGACCGACTGCACCGGTTTCTTCGCTTTTCTCGGCATCGCCACCTGGTGGTTCGGCATCTGATCGACCGCTGAAATTGACTATTACGTAAAAGTCAATATTATGACCTGTGCAGACGGGGAACACATGCCGGTGAACAAATATTATAGCATAACGGAGCTGACGCGCGAATTCGGTGTATCCACGCGCACGCTCCGCTTCTACGAGGACGAGGGGCTGATCCATCCGGAGCGGCGTGGGCGCACCCGTCTCTTCCGGCAGGCCGACCGGCGTCTCATCGCGGAAATCCTGCGCGGCCGGCGCATCGGTTTCACCATCGCCGAGATCCGCGAGATCATCCAGGTCTACAAGGAGCCGCCGGGCGAGCTCGGCCAGTTGAAGCTGCTGATGAAACGTGTCGACGAGAAGCGCGAGGATCTGCGCCAGAAGCGCAAGGACATCGACGACACGCTGACCGAACTCGACAACATCGAAGAGGCCTGCCTCGGTCGCCTCGCCGAAATCGGCGTCACCACCTGAAAAACTGCCGCAAAGCGGCCGCCATTATTGCGCCTCGGCGCTGCATTCGGCGGCGATCGTCTGGACGCGCTCGTCGTTTTCTATGTCGATCGTCCCCGCCTGCAATGGCGTAAGCAGGCTTTGCGTCTGCAATTTCTGCAGCGTGCACTGGCAGAAGCTGCGGCAGAGCGCTTCGCCCTGCTGCATCACGCAAGCGGCATTGCATTGCTTTAGGTAAGTTTCGACCGGATCAGGCTTCGGCGGCGGCACCACAAGGGAAAGCCCGTAGGCGAGAGCGATCAAAACCGGCTGGTGAATGAGGTAGAAGGCAAGGCTGTGACGGCCAAGCTTTGCCGTCCACCAGGAGCCGGTGCCGATAGCGGCAAGGCGGTGAACAATCCCGGTTCTGAGGGCGATCGAGGCAAAGCTCAATCCTGCGAAAAAGGGCGTTGCCCATGGAAAGAGCGGGACGTAGTCGTTGGAGCGTTCCGGCATCTCGGCAAGGCCGATCCAGGCAAGATATCTGGGATCGAAGAAAGATGATCGAAGCAGGCCTGGTGTTCCGAAATTATCGGTGATCCACGCGGCCACGAGGGCGACCGTGACGATCAGCGCGAAAGCGAGCGGCAGCCTTACGAAAACGACGCCGATGAGCGTGAGCACCGCGATGCAATGCAGGATGCCGAAATAGATCCACTCGTTCGGCATTGCGATGCGCGTGGCGATCGAGATGAGCACGGCTGCGGCGGCAATCATGCCGAACCGCTTCCAGAAGGAGGGCCAGCGCACTTCGGGCGTGCTCGAAAGCGCCAGGCTGATGCCGACGATGAAGAGAAAGGTCGTGGCGATCGCCCGGGCATAGATTTTCAGCCAGCCGGTCTCGGCCGTGCCCGGCGCGAGATACCCCATGAACTCCATGTCCCAGCTGAAATGGTAAGTCGCCATGGCGATCAGCGCGGCGCCGCGCGCGGTATCCAATAGACCGATGCGTGGCGGTCTGGCCGCGGCATCGGCTTCAATTGCCGGCAATGTCATCAGAAGCCCTCGGGCAAATCATTTCCGTCGCGCGACGGCATATCGCGGCGAATAGCAGAAAGGTGGAGATTTGATGGCGAACCGACATCCATGATCGCCAGACGCGCTTCCGAGAAGAACTGCCGGCGTGCCAGCACGAAAATGACGACCGATGTCGTCACCATGAAGACATAAGGGTTGATGAGCCAGCCGAGATATCCGATCGACAGGAAGATCGCCCTGAGGCCTTCGTTGAAGTTGCTGGCAGCGATGACGTTCATGCGGATGACGCGTTCGGCGGCTCGCTCGGCGGCGATGACGTCGCTCTCGGCCTCGCGCAGCATCGGGATCGAGCCGAAAAGGATCGTGCAATAGTTGAACAGCCGGTAGGACCAGCCGAACTTGAAGAAGGCATAGCCGAAAAGCGCCGCGAGCCCTCCGACCTTGAGCTCGAAGGCGGCGTGGCCGCCGTGGAAGACGAAGGGCAGGTCGGCGAAAACGGCGTCGACCTTTTCCGTCGCGCCGAGCAGGGCAAAGCAGCTGCCGATCGCAAAAATCGAGGTCGAGGCGAAGAAGGCGGTGCCGTTCTGCAGGCCGGCCATGATCTGCGTATCGATCATCTTCAGGTCGCGGCGCAGCGAATTGTAGATCCACTCCCGTCGCCGCTCGATCATCGCATGCGTCAGACTGGTGCGTCCGAAGAAAGTGCGGCCCTGCAGCAGCCAGGAATAGCCCACCCACATACAGGCAAAGAAGGCCAGAGCGATGTAGTCCGCCATCGTCATCAGTGATTCAATCTCCGCAGGAAAGCGGCCACTATGCCGCAAGTCGGATTATGCCGCATGGCCGAGTTCGGCGGCTTTACGCGGGCTTTCGGCCACGCAGCACTTCGGCATAATCGAGCCGCTTGGAAACGACAAGGCTTAGTGGATCGCCGACCGGCATCTTCTGGAGAAAGCGCCGCCTGGCCGGAAAACTTAGCTACCCGAAGTGGCGTCCTGCATGGCAACCAGCAGACGAACGCACCGCGTTAACCGCTTGTAAAGTTGTGACGGCCAATTGTTCAGGACTGGATATGAACACCTAATTTGAAAAGTGCCCCATGAGCCGGCCGGATTACATCCCGAGTCTTGATGGCCTGCGCGGTGTCGCTGCGCTTCTGGTCGTTGGAGCCCATATTGGCTTTATCTTTCCCGTGACAGCTCGGCATCTCGTGACGATGGGCGATGAAGCTGTGGGTTTGTTTTTTTCTCTTAGCGGCTTCCTGATGGCTCATCTCTACGGCTCACGGCCGGTCACGAGAGAAAACGTGATGGATTTTCTTGTGAGCCGCTTTGCTCGCATCTATCCGGTTTATCTCGCCGCCGTCGTTTTTGTAGCGATGCTGTCGAGCATGCAAAATCTGGATTTTGTTCAGCCGATCATGGGCGGCGCGGATTTTGTGCGCCATGTCTTCCTTCTCGGCTCCAGCGGTGTTTTCTGGTCGATACCACCTGAGATCCAATTCTATCTGCTTTTTCCTGTCCTGTGGCTTTGCTTGGCCCAGCCGCAACGCTATAGCGGCCTGATTGTGAGCATCACCGTGGTCGTCGTCGCGGATGGTCTGGTTGAATTGCCAGGCCCGGGAATAATGCTCGTCTCCAAGCTCCCTTATTTTCTTTTCGGCGCACTTGCCGGAATGATGCATTCCTACTGGAACAGCTGGATTCCATCTGTCCTCACAGGGATTTTGACGCTTTTCCTTCTGGCTGTGTTTTTCACTTACAGGCATATCTTGCCGGGCTTTTCCCCCGAATTCTGGGGCCTGCAAAGTGCGGTGGCCGCAGCCGTAATTGTCGGGCTCGTCGCTCGACAACCTCCCGTCGCCGCACATGTCCTGGCAGCTGCACCAATACGGTTTCTAGGGAGGATCAGCTTTTCACTTTACCTTTTCCATGTCCCCATCATGTTCCTGACGCGTCTGACTTTTGATGCCTTGATGCCGGAACCGGCGCTCATTGTGGTGACGCTTTTCGTTGCGGCAGTCGGGGCATGGTTCATCCACGAGACGATCGAGGTTCCCGGTCGGCGGCGGCTGGTTCGGCTATGGCACGATAATCGATCGCGTGTGGTTTCGCGCAAAACTCCGGCTGATCAAACGGACCGCGCGATCATCAATCTGCAAGAGATCGAAAAGCGTCTGTTGCACGGCGCGACTTCAACCATGGCCGATCAACGGCAGATCTCGACTACGCCCGAAGCGGGGGATGGGGCCGATGGCGTCATTCAAGATAATCTCAACGAGAAGCGTCGCGCATAGCGCAGATTCTCGCTGGCATTGACGCTCTTCGTCATCGTCTTCGTATTGCGCTCAGCCGAGTTCTTGGGCGAGTCCGATGAGAAGCCCTTCGGGCCCTCTTATGTAGCAGAGCCGATACGCGTCTTTATACTGCACGACTTCGCCTACGAGCTGCGCGCCGCGCGTACGGAGCCTTTCAAGCGTGTCGTCGATGTCATCAACGGTGAACATGACGCGGAGATAGCCGAGCGCATTGACCGGGGCGTTCCGGTGATCGGCGACGACACGCGGCTTCAGAAAGCGGGAGAGCTCGAGCCGGCTGTGTCCATCGGGTGTACGCATCATGGCTATCACGACATGCTGGTCGCCCAATCCGGTGATACGTCCGGCCCATTCTCCTTCGATCGTGGCCCGCCCTTCGAACTCGAGGCCGAGTTCTCGAAAAAAATCAATCGTCCCTTCGAGGTCTTCGACGACGATTCCTACGTTGTCCATCCGCTTGAGCGCCATGTTTCAAATCTCCGAGATGTCGTTCCAATCTGCAAGGTCACTAGTCTAGCAATGGACAGGTTGTTCAACCTTCCCCCGGCCTCATCCGGGGGCCAAGATCGCGATCCAATCTTTTCTTGCGCTATGTCCAATCGGTTCTACGCCGATATCGGCATAAAGCACACTCTACATATGCCTCGAATGCTGCAATGACTGGTAACGCAGGCCGCTTGGTTTAGCGCATAATCCGGAAAAATCGGATTCGATTTTCGGAAAGGACTATGCGCAAACTCAAAGTACTAGTGCGTTCTGTTGGACGCGCGGCGCTCTAGCGTGTAGTCCCAATGTCGCACCGGCTCCATGCGATGTCGGTGCGCCGCACGGATCCGAAACCGGCCTGGCTTAAGCTTGCAATCTCGTGTTCAAAAGGCGCATCCATGTTTCTTTCGGTATTCGATGTCTTCAAGATCGGTGTCGGGCCTTCAAGCTCGCACACGATGGGTCCGATGTCCGCCGCCAACAGGTTTCTTGAGCTGATCCTGTCGGACGAATGGCCGCGTCCGTCGTCGGGCGCGCAGGTCGCCGCGATCAAGGTCAGCCTGCACGGCTCGCTCGCCCATACCGGAATCGGCCACGGCACGGGCAGGGCGGTCATTCTCGGGCTGATGGGCGAGGCGCCCGACAGCGTCGATCCGGACAAGATGGACGGCATCATCGATACGGTGGAGCGCACCGGCCGCATTGCGCCGGCTGGCCATCCTTCCTATCAGTTCCAGCCGAAGACCGATCTCATCTTCGACAAGAAACAGCCGCTGCCAGGCCATGCCAACGGCATGGCTTTTTCGGCCTATGACAGGGATGGCCGGCTGCTCCTCAAGCGCATTTATTATTCGGTCGGCGGCGGCTTCGTCGTCACCGATACCGAGCTGGAGCAGATGCGGGCGAAGAAGAATGCCGCCAGCGGCGCGCGCGTCCCTTATCCCTTCTCGACCGCCAAGCAGATGCTCGAGATGGCGGAGCGCTCCGGGCTTTCGATCGCGCAGATGAAACGAGCGAATGAGGAGAGCCAGCGCTCGCGCGAGGAACTCGACCAGGGGCTTGACCGCATCTGGGAGGCAATGCGCTCCTGCATCGAGCGCGGTCTCAAGGTGGATGGCATCATGCCCGGCGGCCTCAACGTCAAACGCCGCGCACGCAAGATCCACGACAAGCTGGAGGAGGAGTGGCGCAGCAACCGGGTCAACCCGCTGCTCGCCAACGACTGGCTGAGCGTTTATGCGATGGCCGTCAACGAGGAAAACGCGGCCGGCGGGCGTGTCGTCACTGCGCCGACCAACGGGGCGGCCGGCGTCATTCCGGCGACGATCCGCTACTACGAGCATTTCCACGAGGACTGGGACCAGGAAGGCATCCGCGATTACCTGCTGACCGCTGCCGCGATTGGCGGCATCATCAAGCACAATGCCTCGATCTCGGGCGCTGAAGTCGGCTGTCAGGGCGAGGTCGGCTCGGCCGCAGCCATGGCCGCCGCCGGCCTTGCGGCTGTCATGGGCGGCACGCCGGAGCAGATCGAGAACGCCGCCGAGATCGCGCTCGAACACCATCTCGGTATGACTTGCGATCCGGTCGCAGGCCTCGTGCAGGTTCCCTGCATCGAGCGCAACGCGCTCGGCGCGGTCAAGGCCGTCACCGCGGCCTCACTCGCCGTCAAGGGCGACGGCCAGCATTTCGTACCCCTCGACGCCTGCATCGAGACGATGCGCCAGACCGGCCACGACATGAGCGAAAAATACAAGGAAACCTCGACCGGCGGCCTTGCCGTCAACGTCGTCGAATGCTGAGTTTGTGGGCGCCGCCGTTAGAGCGGTTCAACGCTTAACGCGAGCGCAAAACTGCTCTAAATTTTTGTTTTTACGCAATTCCCGGCAAGGCGCTTTGCGCTTTGCCTGGGAAAACCGCTTCGCACTTTTCCTGGAATTGCTTTAGACGCTTGACGCTCGCTGCCAAAAGGATTTCAACGGCAGCATGGCATTGCATCTCATCAAACTCTGTGTCGGCGCCGACTCGATAGAGGATCTGCGCGAATGGGTGGCAGAGCGGTCGCTGCGCGCCATTGCCGCCGGCCTTGAGCCGCATTCGGTGCACACGACGCGCATGGTGCCGAAACGGATGGAGGAGCTGCTGGATGGCGGCTCACTCTACTGGGTGATCAAGGGTCAGGTACAGGCGCGCCAAAAACTGCTCGACATCGAGACCTTCACAGACGACGAGGGGATTTCGCGCTGCCGGCTGATGCTCGGCCCCGAGGTCATCGAGACGGCGGTGCAGCCGAAGCGGCCCTTCCAGGGCTGGCGCTACTATGTGCAGGACGACGTGCCGCCCGACCTGACAAGCCTAGGCGCCGGCGTCGCGGAAATGCCGGCGGATCTTCGCCGCGAGTTGACCGAACTCGGCCTGCTCTAGATTCTGATGGCTCCGGGCCACCCGGCCCAAATCTGAAACCGTATCGACCTGTCGAGGATCAACGCAGGCGCAGCTGCACCGGTGCGCTGCCGTCCGGCGAGGTCACATGCAGGTGGATGCGCGCCTCCGGCTGGGAATAACGCCAGGCGCGGGCGCCATGGCAAAGCAGCAGATTGATGAGATCCCGGGTCTTCGCGGACTTCGCCCTCGGCCGCTGCAGGCCGAGCTCGGCGAGGCGCAATGCGGCCTCGTGCAGCGGGTGCAGGGAGGAACGCATCTTTGCCGCGGCGCGGCGCTCTGAAGGCGTTCCCGGAACATTCTCATTGATCGCCATTGTTTTCCCCGTAAGCAATACTGATCGAGTTCAAAAATGGTGGCCGGAAACGCAAACACCGATTCCGGCCGTCACCGATGCCGCCGGCACTTGCGTGGGCAGCATCGAATGGGTCATTGGGCGGCGGCCCAGCACTTGACGCCGGCCTTCTTCAAGGCCTTGCAGGCGTTGATGGCGTCGCGCTGGTCGTCGAAGCCGCCGAAGCGGGCGCGATAAACCTGCTCACTGCCGGCGCCGTAGGCGATTGCGAAGGGCTTCGCCGAGGCCAGTGCTTTGCCACCCTTGCTCTTGGCGCTATCCAGGAGATCCATGGCCATCTGCCGGCTCGGCGAAACGCCAACCTGCACGACCCAGCCGGCCGGTCCTGTATTGGCCGAGGTCGGGCTGGTCGAAGCGGTCGTGACGTTGTCAACGGCAGCATCGCTCTCGTCCGTCGGCACAGCGGCCGCAGCCTGCGGCTTGAAGGTCTTGGTCTTGACTTTGGTCGGCGCAGGCATTGCCTGGGTCACCAGCGGGTTGTCTGTCTTCGGCGCAGCGGTCTCGGCATAGGCGACCTCGGTCTCGGCAACCTGATAGCGTGCATCCGGCAGAGGTCCCTTATGCGGCAGGCCGAGATCGGCGGCAGCGGCCGAAACCGGCGGCTGGGCCGATGTGATCGTTTTTGCGACCTGCTGAGGAGCTTTCTGCGGCTCGACCGGAGCGGGCGTTTCGATCATCGCCGGGGCAGGGGCTGTCTCGGCGACCAGCGCCGAGGAACCACCGCGGCTCGAGGCCTTCGGCAGGTAAGTCGCAATCAAATTGCGCATTTGGGCGTCGCGGGCGGGCGTCGACGCGCCGCCGAGCACGACGCCGACGATCGACTTGCCGTCCACCTGCACCGAGCTCACCAGATTGAAGCCGGCAGCACGCGTGTAACCCGTCTTGATGCCATCGACACCACGCACCGAACCGACCAGGCGGTTGTGGCTGCGGATCGTCCGTGTGCCGAACTTGAAGGCGCGGGTGGAGAAATAACCGTAATATTGCGGGAAATGCTGGCGAAGGGCGATGCCGAGACGTGCCTGGTCGCGCGCCGTCGTCATCTGCGCCGTGTTCGGCAGGCCGTTGGCATTGCGGTAGGTGGTGCGTGTCATGCCGAGTGCATGCGCCTTGGCGGTCATCAGCTGGGCGAAGCGATCCTCGCTGCCGCCGCCGAGCATTTCGCCGAGGGCGGTCGCGGCATCGTTGGCCGAGAGCGTGACGAGACCGAGAATGCCCTGTTCGACGGTGATCGAGCCGCCGGCGCGCACGCCGAGCTTGGTCGGCGCCTGGGCAGCCGCACGAGCGGAAAAGGGAACCTGCGTATCCAGGCGGATGCGACCCTGCTCCAACGCCTCGAAGGTCATATAGAGGGTCATCATCTTGGTCAGCGAGGCTGGATACTGCAGCCGGTCGGCATTCTCGCTGTAGAGAACGTTGCCGGTCTTGGCGTCGACGACGATGCCCGCATATTTCGGATTTGCCGCTTCCGCTTCGGCACTTATCGAATCGACCAGAACGATCGTGACGGCCACCGAAAGGACCGCCAACAGCCTTGCGAAAAGGCTACCGGATCGGGACGATGATACGGAGGAGACTGACCTTGACACTATTCCACTCTTCGCTTGCATTTCAGATATTTGGCAGGAACCGCACACCTCCCGCCGCACAGTCCGTCGTTTGAAACTAACGGCTCAGCGTTACCAATCCGTTTATGATGAATCGTTTATTTCACGGTCCGGGAGCATTTTAGAAACTTGTCGCGGAATGGTTCACAAGACGGGCTTCCACAAAGGTGCGGATAGCGGCATCAATATGTTCCCAGTCATTCAGATGGCTGCTGGAGAAGCGGTAGAGAACGCTGAGATCCCTGCCGACCTTGATATCGCGCTGACAATCTCCGCTTGCCGCCTTGTCTGGGGCTGAAGGCAATATGCAGCGCACGACATAGTCCGGCCCGCCCTTGACGGGCGCCGTCAGCAGCACCTCGTCGCCGTAACCCGCGTCGGCGCGAAGACGATGCAGCGTCAGCCCGTCGTGATAGGGCTCGGGCATTCCGTCGAGCAGATGTGAATAGATCGGCTCCAGCCGCCCGGACATGTCGCGCGACATGGTGCTCTGGGTGATCTGGAGAAAGATCAGGCCGGAGGACTGGGCGATATCGTCGAATCGAAGGTGATTTGCCTTGTTGTACCCCTGCATATCGGGCCATGCGAGGTAAAGATCGACGCGCTCTGCCGCACCTTCATGTCTCTGGCTCGGAAAGCGGATGGCATTCTCGGGAAATTTCACGGTATCCCGACCGACGGTCAGGGTGATTTCGGCCGCGCTGTCGGTATTGCCGGCAAGCGAGATATGCCGGCCGAACCAACGCCCGCCGATGCTGATCGCGACCGTGAGAATCGCAAGGACAGCGATCACCGTCATCGTTCGGAACAGGAAACCCATGGAAAGGAGCGGCTGCTCCTCCGGTGCGCTCTGCGCGGCGTGGCTCATGGCGGTTCTTCGCTGTTTCGGCCACGGGAAAAGAAACGAACCGCCGGTGCCGATGATGAATCTGATCAGCATCATCGGGTCGACAGGGTTAACAATTTGCTAAAAAATCGAAGGGCGTGTTGTCTTGAGACAACGTCACCGGAACGGGACGAGCTAGCGCTCGCCCTGGGCCAAAAATGGGTGAGCCGTTCCCGGGACAGCGGGAACGGCTCTTGGGCACCGGTCGGGGACGGGATGCGGGGACTGACCGGGCCGAGGCCTGTTGCCGGCAGAGCCGGCGGGCCGTTCTTACTTGACGCTACCAACCGCGACAGTGCGGCCGTCCTGAAGCTTCGACCAGCGAGCCGGATCGTCGGCGGACTGGCGCTTCAGATAGGTGTATTCGGTATCCGACCACAGCAGCACCTTGTTGCGCATGTTGTCGAGGATGAAATCGCCGTGGTCGGTACGAACAGTCAGCACGGCATGGCCTTCGCCGTTCGGCTGCAGCACGACGGTGATCAGCGTGTCGGACGGCGAGAAGCCGTCGTCGATCAGCATCTTGCGCTTCAGGAGGGCATAGTCCTCACAATCGCCGACGGTGGTCGGATAGGCCCAGTGCTCTTCGACACCGTAGATCTGTTCATCCGTTTCCGGCTGAATCGTCGAATTGACGGTGTAATTGACCTTGAGGATTTCCTTCCAGCGATCCTCGGTAAGGATGGCCGGTCCGGCGTCGCCGCCGGCATAGGCGCATTCTTTCGGATTCGCCTTGCAGAATTCGTAGTGTCCGATCGGCGGGCTGGCATTGCCTGCCAGTGCCATGCTGGCGGGCATCGCCTGTCCCGAACCCGCCATTGCCATCATGATGGCACCGGCCAGAAGGCCGCCTTTCAGGATGTTCGCAGTTGTCATTGCCGTCTCCCCTAAGTTGGAGCGACAATGGCACAGACGTTTTTATCTCACGCAAAATTACGCAATAGAATTAAAGGCTTAGTTGATTCAAATACCGATAAAGATTGGCTCAAAACAATCTCGAATGCGCGTAAAATTCGACGCGGATTTGTCTCGAAATCGAATAAAATTGTAATTCACGCAACAAGGCTTTCGCCCGTAAAGGGCCTGGGTTGCCGTCCTGATGTTAAGGATTTTCGTTGAGCCGGATAAATTCCGCTGCGCCACCGGCAGCAAACGCCTGCGTTTAGCAGGCGGGCGATGCGGCCAAGATCGGCTGATTCGGGCGGTTCAGAACCAGAATATCGCTCACATCCGTGGTTTCGGCGGGAAAATTATTTTTGACGAGAATCGCGAAATCGGTCGGTGGCGGCAACGATCGCCGCAGTCATATCGGGATTCGAGGTGGAATGGGCGGCTTGCGCGATGATCTTGAGCTCGCTTTGTGGCCAGGCACGGGCCAGTTCCCAGGCGCTGACAAGCGGCGCCTCGATATCGAATCTTCCCTGCAGCAGAACACCGGGAATGCCGCTGAGTCTCGCTGCATTCTTCAATAGAGCGCCGTCTTCCAGCCAGGCACCATTCACGAAGTAGTGGGTGATGATGCGGGCGCGCGTCAACAGATAAGCCGGATCGGCCCAGCGGCGCGGCAGGCCTTCGGGGTCGACAAGAAGGATCGAGGCCGCCTCCCAGTCATGCCAGTCGCGTGCCGCCTTGAGGCGCGTCGCGGGGTCCGGATCGTTGAGAAGACGATGGTAGGCGGCGACCATATCCTCGTCCTGCCCTAGCATGCCCGAGGGAATCGCCTGAAGAAAACGGTGCCATTCCTCGGGAAAGAGGGGCGCCATACCCCGATAGAGCCAGTCGATCTCCGAGCGGCGCGTGGTGGTCACGCCAGCGATGACGATCGCGGCGACGCGCTCCGGATGGGTTTCGGCATAGGCGAGCGCCAGCGTCGACCCCCAGGAATTACCGAAAAGGAGCCAGCTGTCGACTCTGTGATAGGTCCGCAGTTGCTCGATATCGGCAACGAGATGCCAGGTCGTGTTGAGGGAAAGATCGGCTTCGGGATCGGCAGCACTCGGGAGACTGCGGCCGCAATTGCGCTGATCGAAGAGGATGATCCGGTAGGCGTCGGGATCGAAATAGCGGCGTGCCACAGTCGAACAGCCGGAACCTGGCCCGCCGTGCAGCACGAGCGCCGGACGGCCAGCCGGGTTGCCGCAGGCTTCCCAATAAATCAGATTGCCGTCGCCCGTATCGAGCAGGCCGTGATCGTATGGTTCGATATCAGGATAGAGAGGTGACATCAGCGCGCCCGCGATCGAGGAGGGCAGCCTTATCCGTCATATCGGTGACGGATGGATGACGGCCTAAAGGAATTCGCGCAGCGTCTCGCGGGACTGGATCGAGAGGAATTCGATCGCGACACCTTCGACGAAGTGGCGAACGACACGCCCGCGCATGTTGCCGAGACGCACCGCCGTTCCGATCGAGGGACGCATTTCAATGTCGACGGCAGCGCCCGACAGCGAAAGGTCCATGATGCGGCAAGAATAACGCGTGCCGTCCTCAAGCGTGAGTTCGGTCTTCACGTCGCGCGGTGTCAGGCGGTCGTGGCGGCGATCCTCGGGCAGGCCGAGCTCGTGTTTATTGGCAAGCCAGGTGAGCTGGGCGGCAAGCTTCTCGCGCTTGCGGTCGGTGGCATTGATCGACATGGTGAAGCCGCGGCTGTCGAGCGTCTGAACATAACCTTCGACGCGGCCGAGGTGGTCGATATAGGCGATCACGCGTTCGCCGGCACGCGGCCGGCCAAGACAGGTGACGTACATGTCGCCGGGCGACATGTCGATCACCATGCATTCGAATTCCTCGTAATTGGCAAGCATCAGCCGGCCCTGCATATTGATGGGCACACGCTGGAAAACGCCCTGTTCAGGGCGCGGCGCAGGTCTTTGCGTCTGAGCTGGCTGGAACGAGTGCATCAAAGGACTTCTTCATGAAAAGGGCAGAGCTCGATCTTTACCCGCAATCCATTAACAGAAGGTTGTTCCGACCCATCCCAGCATAGCCGAAAACGAGTATGCCTCGTGTTCCAAAACGGGACCGTCAGCGCGCCTCCACGCTCAGCAGCTGCGATACCATGCGACGCATGACCTGGCCGAAACGGGCGCCTATGCCGGCGACGACCTCGTTGACGGGGCGCACGTCGGCTGGCGCGGCTCTGCCGAAATGTGTCGGCAGCAGGCGGCTGCGGTCCAGCGCCAGGAATTCGAGCGGCACGATCTCCAGCCAGCTCGCGGCCGCCGCCGGCGTGATTGCGCCGAGCAGGCGGTCGCAGGCGCCGTCCCGTGAGCGCAGCGGCATCATGACGATCTCGAAAGAAGCCTGATGGCCGACGGTGCTGTAACCAGTGGCATTGAAAAGGGCCGGCATGGCGTGGTCCATCACGCCCATCGCCGTACGCTCGATATCGGTATGCTGACCATTCGCCCAGAGCGAGGAAAAACGTTCGCCGCGCAGATCGCGCCCGAAGAGATCGCAGATGCGGGTGCCGGCAAGCCGGAAACCGATGTCTCCACCGTCACGCTTCTCCAGAATGAAGAGGCTCTGAAGAAGATGGGGAACGGCGGAAGGTTCGACCTGGGATTTCAACGGTGCATCCGCGGTGCCACGGATGCGGTTCCAATAGTCAAATATTTCGATGGTCGTCTGTAAACGCATTTCACACCAACCTGTCCCATTCCGGAGCAATTTCAGGCCGTCATGGCCCTCATAGGCCTTACCTTGCGGATTTCATGCCAAACCGCGGCGGTTAAGGTTAAGAAACGGTTTCGGTTGAGATGAGGCGCCTCTCATGACACTGTCCCACCATCGCTTCGACTTTCGAAGTTCTGCACAACCTCCCCGGGCCAGGGTCTTTCCAGGCACTCCGGGTTACGCCGTCCGACACTGCGGGCGGCTTTTTTTTTGACAGGCGCTCCTGTATGGCTGTGGCTTCAACGAGGCAAAACACAGATGAATGAGCAGACGGCCGAGCCGACCAAGGCGCCCGAACCTCCCGAGGTCCAGCCGCCGGCACGGCCACCGCGCGTACCGGTCTTCAACCTTCCGCCTGCGCTGTTCTTCAGCCTTTGCCTGCTGATCGCCATTTATGCCGTGCAGACGCTGGTGCTCTCCGACGATGCGGTAAGCTGGCTGTTCTTCACCTTCGGCTTCGTTCCCGCCCGCTATGTGATTCCGCTGTCGCAGCAGGGGCCGGAACTGTTCTGGACGCCCGTCACCTATTCGCTGCTGCACGGCAGCGTCCAGCATATCGTCTTCAACGGATTCTGGCTCATGGCTTTCGGCGCACCGGTCGTGCGCCGGATCGGAACGTTGCGTTTCGTGCTCTTCTGGATTCTTTCCTCCGTCGCATCCGCCGCCTTGCACGCAGCGCTCAATTGGGGCGACATATCGCTGCTGATCGGCGCGTCCGGCGTCATCTCGGGACTGATGGGAGCCGCCTGCCGATTCGCCTTTCCGTCCGAACGGCGGCCGATGCTGCCGACGCATCTCAATGCCCGGCTTTCCATCCTCGAGGCGCTGAAGAGCCGGACCGTCGTCATCTTCATGCTGCTCTGGCTGGTCGGCAACGCGCTGATCGCCATCGGCATCCCGCTCGCCGGCGACAGCGATCAGGCGATTGCCTGGGATGCGCATATCGGCGGGTTCGTCTTCGGCTTCCTGCTTTTTTCGCTTTTCGACCGGGCGCCTAGCCCGCCTGTGGAAGCTGCCGGCACCAAGAAGGATATGTTGCAATCCTGAGCCGGGCGGTGCACCATCGACCTATATCCGCGCTGGGGGGAGAAACCGCCGCGGATGCCTGTGACAAGTGTTTCACGGACATAGGAGGTTCGAATGACAAGTTCAGTCAAAGCAATCCTCGACCTGAAGGGCAGGGACGTCGTCACCGCCGGGCCGAACACCACCGTCGCCGAGGCGGCCAATATCCTAAGCAAGAAGAAGATCGGCGCCATCGTCGTCGTCGGCATGGAAAACCGAATTTCGGGCATGTTCACCGAGCGTGATCTGGTGCATGCCATCGCCAAACACGGCAAGGATGGCCTCGATCAACCGCTTGCCCAGATGATGACGTCGAAGGTCTATCGCTGCCACGAAGAGACGACCGTCAACGAGTTGATGGAACTGATGACCAGTCGCCGTTTCCGTCACGTTCCGGTGGAAAGCAATGGCAAGCTCGCCGGAATCATCTCGATTGGCGACGTGGTGAAATCACGCATCGCCGAAGTCGTGCGCGAGACCGAGGAAATCAAGGCCTATATCGCCGGCTGAGGTTTTCGCCCGCCTTGTTTGAGGCATGTCGTCGTTCCAAAACCGCGACATGCGTCACGGGTGGCTGGCGTAGACTTCCTGCATGCGCTGGATCTCGGGGAGCCGGGCTCTGGCTTCCTCGTAGCCGCGTTCAATCGCCTCTCCGGCCCGATGGAACTCGGAAAGGCCGATATCGCTGAGGCGCGGTTGCAGCGAGATATCAGGGGGGTCGCCGGCAAGGCGGGCGCGGGCAATCCTGTCCTGGATGATGTTGAAGGCCTGGACCATGACGCCGGTCATGCCGAGCCGCGCATAGGGCGCCTCTTCCTGCTTCTGCACTTCCTGCGGCGAGAGGCTTGCATTGTGCCGGACGACGGCCGAGCGGCCATAGAGATCATAATTCAAATTGACGGCGACGACGAGCAACTGCTCGTAGGCGCGGCAGACGGAGACGGGTACCGGGTTGACCAGCGCGCCGTCGACCAGCGTGCGATGGTTGCTGCGCACCGGCTCGAAAATGCCGGGCAGGGCATACGAGGCCCTGAGCGCCGTAATCAGCGAACCATTGGCGATCCAGACCTCGTGGCCAGTATTGACCTCGGCCGCGACCGCGACAAAGGGCCGGTCGAGATCCTCGACGTTCAGTCCTTCGAGATGCTCCTGCATGCGTTTGGTCAGTCGCATGCCGCCGAAGAGGCCGCTGCCGCCGATCGTCAGATCAAGCAGGCTCGCGATGCGGCGCATGGTCAGCGAGCGCGCGAAACTTTCGAGTTCATCGAGTTTGCCGGCGAGATAACAACCGCCGACCAGTGCGCCGATCGAGGTGCCGGCAATCATGCCGATCTCGATCCGCGCTTCGTCGAGTGCGCGCAGCACGCCGATATGGGCCCAGCCGCGGGCGGCGCCGCCGCCGAGCGCGAGCGCGATCTTGATTTTCCTTGCGGGCGTGGGGGGAGGGATCGTTTCGAGTGTGGTCGATATGCCGGAACCGGAACCCTCGCCTTCAGAGCTTTGACGATGCAGACTCCAGCTCAGCATGGCGCTCTCCCCTCCAGTAGAACACTTGGTTTCCGATAGTGTGCCCGATCAGTTTCCAAATGGTATATAGAAGCGGTTTTTGGCGCAATAAGGGGCAAATGCCGGCGAAATCGGGCTATTTTCCGTAAACGTCCTGCGGATCGAAATGACGCTCGTCATCGACGATATCAAGCATCGGCTTTCCGTCCTGAAGCGTGACCGTCCGGTAGAAGCAGGAGCGGCGGCCGGTATGACAGGTGGCGTCGTGACCGGCGACCTCGACCTTCAGCCAGATGGCGTCCTGATCGCAATCGGTGCGGATTTCCTTCACCGTCTGGAGATTGCCTGACGTTTCGCCCTTCTTCCAGAGCTTGCCGCGCGAACGGCTGAAATAGTGAGCCGTGCCGGTCTGAATGGTCAGCGCCAACGCCTGGGCATTCATATGCGCCACCATCAGCAGTTCGCCGTCGCCGGCATCTGTCACAATGGCCGTGATTAAGCCGCGATCGTCGAAACGCGGCGTGAAATCACCAGCGTCCTCCAACGCGGACTTGTCCTCGGATGGTTGACTGAAGATCAGTTGGCTCATCGCGGCCCTCCTGAGGGAGCCGGTATCAGCGGCTTCGCACCATGGTCATGAAACGGGCCTGATCGGCCGGTTCCGTCTTGAACGTTCCGGTAAAGGTCGTCGTCAACGTGGTCGAGCCCTGCTTCTGAACGCCGCGCATTGCCATGCACATATGTTCGGCCTCGATCATCACGGCGACACCGCGCGGATTGAGCGTGTCGTCGATGGCCCGGGCGATCTGCGCGGTCATCGTTTCCTGCGTCTGCAGGCGGCGGCCATAGATCTCGACGACACGGGCGATCTTCGACAGGCCGAGCACGCGTCCGTCCGGCATGTAGGCGACGTGGGCCTTGCCGATGATCGGCACCATATGGTGTTCGCAATGCGAGTAGAACGGAATGTCCTTGACGAGGACCATGTCATCGTAGCCGGCGACCTCCTCGAAGGTACGGCCGAGCACGTCTTCCGGCGCCATATCATAGCCGGCGAAAAGCTCGCGGTAGGCTTTGACGACGCGAGCCGGCGTCTCGAGCAGACCTTCACGCGCCGGATCGTCGCCGGCCCAGCGCAGCAGAACACGAACGGCTTCTTCTGCCTCCTGCTGGGAAGGCCGATCAGACTCACGGTTCGTCTGCGGAAAGTTCTTTACGATGGCGTCCATGATCAATGGTCTCCTGGTCCGCATCGCGGACCCGTCTGTCGGAATCGCCACTGGTCAATCCCATGCGGGAATTCATGCACCTCTGGCAGGCTCCGGGGCTTTCAGGGCTGTTTCAACACCCATCCGGCACGGTTTCCCAATCAAACTTACACGAGGCCATTGCATTTTCATGGCCTTCGAACGACATACATATAGGAAGACCGTCATGGTATGTAAGTATCCTTGGGCGACACGGTGTGTTTTTTGTTTCGACGACAATGACAAGCCGATAAGGCCCGATCCGCAGCGATTTTGGAGCGGAATCCAGCATGGACGACATCTACAACAGCAAAATCCTCGAATTCGCGGGCAATATTCCGTTGACCGGCACGCTTGCGGATGCGGATGCGAGCGCCCAGGCCCATTCCAAGCTCTGCGGCTCGAAGGTGCGGGTCTGGCTGAAGATGGACGGCGACGTCGTTACCAATTTTGCCCATGACGTGAAGGCCTGCGCGCTCGGACAGGCCTCGTCCTCGATCATGGCCCGCCATGTCGTGGGAGCCACATCGGGTGAACTGCGCCAGGCACGCCAGGACATGCTCGCCATGTTGAAGGCGGACGGGGCGGGGCCTGCCGGGCGGTTCGAAGACATGCGCTATCTGCTGCCGGTGCGGGACTACAAAGCCCGCCATGCCTCGACGATGCTGACTTTCGATGCGGTGGTCGATGCGATCGGGCAGATCGAGGCGAAACGGGCGGAAGTTGTCGAGGCGTAACCGAGATGTGCGAGTTCTGTGCTCTGCAGGCCAGCGATGAGGACGACGGTGGCGCCGCCGGCTCCCCAAAGCCGCGCAAAGCGCCCGCGCACCGTTCCCGCAACTATACCGGCCCTTTCCGCAAGACCCCCGACCGCCTGCTCGGCATGGGGTTCATCCGTTTCTATCAGTTGACGCTTTCCGGCTTTGTCGGCAATTCCTGCCGCCATATCCCGACCTGCTCCGAATATGGCTACGAGTCGATCGCCCGCCACGGGCTCTGGGCCGGTGGATGGATGACCCTGTTTCGCGTCGGCCGCTGCGGTCCGGGCGGCACCAGCGGACTCGACCAGGTGCCGGAGACGCTCGGCGGCGATTTCCGCTGGTGGACGCCGTGGCGTTATATCGCTCTCGGACGCAAAGGAGGGTGAGCCCATGACGATGCCCGGCGAATACAGGCGTGCATCGGTGGATTTCGACGCTTATCTCGATGATGTGAGAGCAGATACGCTGATCGACAGCCGCAATGTGGTCTACACGATGACCCAGGGCGTCTTTCAGACGTTTCGACGCCGTCTGAATGTCGCCGATGCGCTCCGCTTCGCCGATGTACTGCCGCCGGTCCTGCGCGCGATTTTCGTCGTCGACTGGAATCCCGACGAGCTCAAACGGTCCTTCGGGGATCGTGCGGCCATGACACGGGAAGCGCAGTCACTGCGCGGTGACCATAATTTTTCCCCGGAGACCGCTATCCCAGACGTGGCAGCAGCCTTATGGAAACATGTCGATGAAGCGGCATTCAACAGGGTGCTGAAAACCCTGCCTGATGCAGCAGAGGAATTCTGGCGGCCATGAGCATGTTCGTAGCGCTCCTCCACAGCATCGTCCTGACGCCCGACCGCCGCGTCATCATGGAAGATTTGCGCGCCCTTGCCGAAGAGCTCGGCTATCGCGAGCCGCGCACGCTGGTTTCGACCGGAAATCTTGTCTTCGAAGCCGACGAAATGCGGCCTCACGAACTGGAGGTCGCGCTGGAAGAGGGATTCGAAGAGAAGTTCGGCAAACATGTCGATATCATCGTGCGTAGCGACTGCACCTGGATGGCGCTTTGCAGCACCAATCCCTTCAGGGACGGCAGTGGTGATCAGGTCATTGTCCGGGTGATGCGCCTGCCGGTCGATCCGGCGAAGGTGGAGGCGTTGAAGCCGCTGATGGCGGAAGGACAGCGCATCGCCGTCGTCGGCGGCGATCTCTGGATCGATTTTGCCGGCAAGCCGAGCCAATCCAAGCTGCTTTCGGCGCTGACGACCAAGCGGCTCGGCGTCGGCACGATGCGCAACTGGAACACGGTGTGCGGCCTTGCCGAAATGATCATGTAGGCTGGCTTCTTCTTTACTCATGAGGGAAATCTGGGTATCAGGCGGCAGCGCTTCCAAAGGACGGAAGCGTTGTCGTTGCAACCACCCGCATTCGTTGGCGGGACTGGACAAGGAGAATTTCGATGTCCCAAGCCATTTCCCTGACATTTCCCGATGGTTCCGTGCGCAGCTTCGATGCCGGCGCAACCGGCCGGGATGTCGCCGAATCCATTTCCAAGTCGCTCGCCAAGAAGGCGGTCGCCATTGCGATCGACGGTACAGTGCGCGACCTTTCCGATCCCGTAGCAACGGGCAGGATCGAGATCCTTACCCGCAACGACGACCGCGCGCTGGAACTCATCCGGCACGACGCTGCGCACGTCATGGCCGAAGCGGTGCAGGAACTCTGGCCCGGCACCCAGGTGACGATCGGCCCGGTCATCGAGAACGGCTTCTATTACGACTTTGCCAAGAACGAGCCCTTCACGCCCGACGATCTGCCGAAGATCGAAAAGAAGATGAAGGAGATCATCGCCCGCAACGCGCCTTTCACCAAGCAGGTCTGGTCGCGCGAGAAGGCGAAGCAGGTCTTTGCCGACAAGGGCGAGCAGTACAAAGTCGAACTCGTCGACGCGATCCCGGAAGGGCAGGATCTCAAGATCTATTACCAGGGCGATTGGTTCGACCTTTGCCGCGGTCCGCACATGGCCTCGACCGGCCAGATCGGCTCTGCTTTCAAGCTTTTGAAGGTGGCCGGCGCCTACTGGCGCGGCGACAGCAACAATCCGATGCTGAGCCGCATTTACGGCACGGCCTTCGCCGAGCAATCCGAGCTCGACAATTACCTGCATATGCTTGCAGAGGCCGAAAAGCGTGACCACCGCAAGCTCGGCCGTGAAATGGATCTGTTCCATTTCCAGGAAGAAGGCCCGGGCGTCGTCTTCTGGCACGGCAAGGGCTGGCGCATCTTCCAGTCGCTCGTCTCCTACATGCGTCGCCGGCTGGCCGCCGACTACCAGGAAGTCAACGCGCCGCAGGTGCTTGACACCGCACTCTGGGAAACTTCGGGTCACTGGGGCTGGTATCAGGAAAACATGTTCGCCGTGAAATCGGCGCATGCAATGACCCATCCCGAAGACAAGGAAGCTGACAATCGCGTCTTTGCGCTGAAGCCGATGAATTGCCCCGGCCACGTGCAGATCTTCAAGCATGGGCTGAAATCCTATCGCGAGCTGCCGATCCGCCTCGCCGAATTCGGGCTGGTGCATCGCTACGAACCTTCGGGCGCGCTGCACGGGCTGATGCGCGTACGCGGCTTCACGCAGGACGACGCGCACATCTTCTGCACGGACGAGCAGATGGCCGCCGAATGCCTGAAGATCAACGATCTCATCCTTTCGGTTTATGAAGACTTCGGCTTCAAGGAAATCGTCGTCAAGCTTTCGACCCGTCCGGATAAGCGCGTCGGCTCCGATGCGCTTTGGGACCGCGCCGAAGCCGTGATGACCGATGTGCTGAAGACGATCGAGGCGCAGTCCGAAGGCCGCATCAAGACCGGCATCCTGCCGGGCGAGGGCGCCTTCTACGGGCCGAAGTTCGAATATACGCTGAAGGACGCGATCGGCCGCGAATGGCAGTGTGGCACGACGCAGGTCGACTTCAACCTGCCGGAACGCTTCGGTGCCTTCTATATCGACAGCAACTCTGAAAAGACGCAGCCGGTGATGATCCACCGCGCCATCTGCGGCTCGATGGAACGCTTCCTCGGCATCCTGATCGAGAACTTCGCCGGCCATCTGCCGCTGTGGGTTTCGCCGCTGCAGGTCGTCGTTGCGACGATCACCTCGGAAGCAGACGCCTACGGCCTTGAAGTGGCCGAAGCGCTGCGCGAAGCCGGGCTGCATGTCGAGACCGACTTCCGCAACGAGAAGATCAATTACAAGATCCGCGAACATTCCGTTACGAAAGTTCCCGTCATCATCGTCTGCGGCAGGAAGGAAGCCGAAGAGCGCACGGTCAATATCCGCCGCCTCGGCAGCCAAGACCAGGTTTCGATGGGGCTCGACGCTGCCGTCGACAGCCTTGCCCTCGAGGCGACGCCGCCGGACATCCGCCGCAAGGCCGAAGCAAAGAAAGCCAGGGCGGCCTGAAAACCGCCTGGTCCGACAGCGCCGCTCCGGCGCTGTCGGAAATCTGTTATGAAGCTGCAATATTCTCGTCACGACTGTGGAGCGGGCTCGTCCCGATGCCGGATTGCGCTTCAAAGAATTATCCTATGCCAATGATGGCGATCCGCGCCTGAAGCGCTGGCTGATCCGCTCGATCGAGAGGCTCTCGGGCCGCGACCGCTTCGTCAGGCTCTACGACCTCTGGCGCAGCGACATCATCGGCAAGAGCAACCGTGTGTTCGGCAAGCTGCTCGATCTGATTAACATCGAACTCGACGTCGACGGCAATTGGCCGCTCGAATCCATCCCTATCGAACCGATCGTCATCGTCGCCAACCATCCCTTCGGCATCGGCGACGGAATCGCCGTTCTGGCGCTTGCCGAACAGCTCGGCCGCCCCTTCAGGGTGCTGATCCATAACGACCTGCTGAAGGTGCCTGAGATGGCGCCTTATTCGCTGCCGATCTCCTTCGAAGAAAGCCGGGAGGCGTTGGCGATGAACATCCGGAGCCGGCACGAGGCGGTGCGGCTGCTCAAGGGCGGCACCACCATCATCGTCTTTCCGGCGGGCGGCGTGGCGACCGCCAGGATCGGCTTCGGACCTGCCGAAGATCTGCCGTGGAAGATGTTTCCGGCAAAGCTCATTCAGGCAGCGGGCGCCAGCGTGCTGCCGGTCTACTTCGAGGGCCAGAACGGCCCCCTGTTTCATCTAGCGAGCCTGATGTCGATGACGCTGCGCCTGTCACTCTTGATCCATGAATTCAGTCGACTGTCCGGCAGGACGATCACGGCGCATGTCGGCAAAGTGCTGACATGGGAGACACTGAGCAGCGGCAGCGATCCGCAGAAGTCTGCTCGACCGCCTCCACGCGGCCGTCTTCTCGATGGCGCCGCCGAAACGCGCCGTCCGAAAAGGCTTCGGCTAAGCCGAACCTCTTGTGGGAAATCAATCCAGGCTGGCGCCGTCACCGCCCTGCGGCTCGAGCTGTTCGTAGGAGGGCAGCGGCTGTTCGGGGGCCGGCTGAACGCCGGGCGGCGGCGGGGTGCCGGCCGGCACCTGCTGCACCGTACGGGCCGCACTTACGGGCTGCTGCGGCTGCTGGTCCCTCATGAGAACCTCGACATCGGTGTTTTTGCCGGCGACGACGGTGAAATCGCGCTGGTAGATCTTGTCCTTGTTGCGGGCGACGGCGGAATATCCGCCTTCGGCGAGAACCATCGTCGGAAAGGCGCTGACGCTTTCGCCGACGCTGTCGCCGGCTGCCGTCAGGATCGACCAAGCCGTATCGGCGATCGCCTCGCCACCGGTTTCGGAGACCAGCTTGAAGGTGATCTGCGCAGCGCGGTGCTGGATCGTCGCCTCGGTCAGTTTGCCGGCCTCGACCTGGATGTCGGCGCGGATGACGGCGTTGACGCTGCCATATTCGGAAACGATGTGATAGGTGCCGGCATTGAGGCGGACGACGGTGTTCGGCGAGACATCGGCCATGACGAGACCGCGCTCGCCATCGTCACGCACTTCCGACGAATAGATCGAGAAGCTCAGCTGGTCGGGACGGATGCGGGCATCGGTGCCGGAGACGGCGTTGAGCAGCAGACCGCCGGCATCGAGCACCATCACCTGCTTGTCGACTTCGCCGTCGGCAGGCACGGTCAGTTTTTTGGTGACGCCGGCACGACCGAAGGACACGTTGACGAAATAATCGCCGGGGGCGAGCTGGAAGGCGGCAGGCCCACCCTTGGCGCTGGCGATCAGCGGCAGCTTGCCGTCGGTTCCGGCGATCGGGCTGAAAACGTACCAGGAAAGGCCGTCCTCGACCGGCGTGCCGTCTGATGTCAGCTTGGCCTCCATCGCGACATCGCGCAGCTTGGCGGCCTCGGGCGCCGCGCCGGGCGCGATGAAGGCGTTGAGCTTCGGCATCTTCGACGTCGACTCGAGCTGCTTGAAGTCCTTGAAGGCCTCCTGGGCGCCGGCGCCGCAGGTCGTCAATGCCACCAGGGCAAGCGCGAGGCCGATGCGTGCAAAAGGCGAAATGCCAAACATCTGTTTCGTGAACCGATTGACTTCTGAAATCGCAAAGGCCACTTCAAGACCAACGCGATGGCAAATTCAAGACCCACCCTTCGCAGCAGCCTAAAAATGAAAGCTTCTCCCGCATGAAATCCGATATCAAGCTGATCGACTACCTCGCCGTACGCCGCTCCATCCCCGCTTTCCAGATGTGCGAACCGGGCCCCGAGAAGGCCGAAATCGAGGAGATCCTGCGTCTTGCCTTGCGGGTTCCCGATCACGGCAAGATCGCGCCCTGGCGTTTCATCGTTTATCGCGGACAGCAGCGCGCTGATCTCGGCGAAGAGCTTTTGAAGCTGGCGCTTGAGGCGAAACCCGAGCTTTCCGAGGAGATGATCCAGGTCGAGCGCACCCGCTTCACCCGCGCGCCGGTGGTCGTCGCCGTGGTCAGCAGGGCGGGTCCGCATATCAAGATCCCGGAATGGGAGCAGCTAATGTCGGCAGGCGCGCTTTGCCTCAACGTCATTCTCGCCGCCAATGCCAACGGCTATGTCGCCAACTGGCTGACGGAGTGGTTTGCCTATAACGAACGCGCCTATCCGTTGCTCGGCGTCGGGCCGGACGAAAAGGTGGCGGGCTTCATCCATATCGGTTCGACGACATTTCCGGCAATCGAGCGGCCGCGGCCCGAGCTTGCCGATACCGTGACTTGGGTCGGCGGAGACGACTGATGTTCTACACCACCGACAGCAACCGGCACGGGCTCGCGCATGACCCCTTCAAGGCGATCGTATCGCCGCGTCCGATCGGCTGGATCGGCAGCAAGGGCAGGGACGGTTCGATCAACCTTGCGCCCTATTCCTTCTTCAATGCCGTGGCCGACCGGCCGAAGCTGGTTATGTTTTCCTCCGCCGGGAAGAAGCACAGCCAGCGCAACGCTGCTGAAACCGGCGTCTTTACCTGCAATTTCGTCAGTCGCAACCTCGCCGAAAAGATGAACCTCTCGTCGGCGCCGCTGCCCTACGGCACCAACGAATTCGAGTTCGCCGGCTTGACGCAGAAGCAGGCCGAACTGATCGACGCGCCCTATGTCGGCGAGGCTTTCGCGGTGCTCGAATGCCGCGTCACCGAGATCATCGAGCCGAAGACGCTGTCGGGCGCGCCTTCCGAAAACGTCCTCATCTTTGGTGAGGTGGTCGGCATCCATATCGACGAGGCGATCGTCAGGGACGGCCGCCTCGACATGGCGATCGCTCGGCCGGTGGCGCGCATGGGCTACATGGATTACAGCGAAGGCAGCGATGTTTTCGAGATGCTCCGGCCCCGCGCCGAAGCCTAACCGGCAAGGCATACAAAGGCTTAAGAAACATGGTGAACGAATCTTAAACCTTTTGCCACTACGGTCGCAGCAGTGAATGGAGCGCGAGGGAATCGCGTTCAAGTGCTGGGGCATCGAGTGATCGTAGAAGCTTTCCTTCGTTGGGTCGAAACGGCCAAGACCGGCGACCGGGTCCGGGCGGCAAACGCGCTTGGTCGGGCCTACCTTCAGTCCGCGATGTCTGCGGACGAGCGGAAGGCGGCCGAGATGGCGATGACCTATCTTCTCGACGATCCGTCGCCGCGTGTGCGGCTCGCACTTGCCGAGGCGATCGCCTGGTCGCCCGATGCGCCACGCAATCTGATCCTTTCGCTTG
Organism: Rhizobium pisi; assembly: GCF_003938655.1. Taxonomy (GTDB): domain Bacteria; phylum Pseudomonadota; class Alphaproteobacteria; order Rhizobiales; family Rhizobiaceae; genus Rhizobium; species Rhizobium pisi. Next base: position 45,828 of record NZ_RJJT01000009.1, on the reverse strand, counting down.
CCGAGGACCAGCCCGAGGTCGCCTGCCACGCCGTCACCTGCTCGCCGCTTTTGAGCGATGCCGATCTCGTCGACCTTGCCGCGCGCGGCAACGGCGCCACCCGCATGCTGATCGCTGCCAGAGCCTATGTGACGCGCCCGGTTTCCGCCGCCCTTGCCGAGGTCGGCGACGAGGAGGAATTGCTCTGCCTGCTCGAAAACGATGGCGCGGCGATCTCCAGCCAATCGCTGAAACGCATCGCCGAACGGCTGGGCGACAACTGCGACATCCGCAGTCTGCTTCTCGACCGCGGCGATCTTCCCGCCGATGCCCGCCAGCTGCTCACCCAGCATGTCAGCAACGCGCTGGTCGGACTACCGCTGGCCCAGGCTGCAATCGGCCTGCAGCGGCTTCAGCGCATCAGCCGCGAGGCGACCGAGGCTGCCATCGTTGCGATTGCCGGCGACATCGCGCCGCGCGAAATACCCGATCTCGTGACGCATCTGCGCGTCAACGGCCGGCTGACGCCGTCTTTCCTGATGCATGCGCTCTGCGCCGGCAAGGTGGACTTCTTTGCCGCCGCGATCGTCGATCTGAGCGGCTGCGGCGAGCGCCGGGTGCGGTCGATCCTGGCGACGGGGCGCATGCATGCGGTGCGCGCGCTCTACGAGTCCGCCGGCCTGCCGAGGGATATCAGCGTCATCTTCGTCGAAGCGACGCTGCTCTGGCGCGACGCTGCCAGGAAGGCGCCTGGAAGCGTGCTCGGCAATGTCTGTGGCCGTCTTCTCGAAAAATTCCGCCATCACGACGGCCCACATGGTGCGGTCGGCGAGTTGCTCGACATGGTGGAAAAGCTTGGTGTCGCCGAACAGCGGCAATCGGCTCGCGTCTATGCGGCGCTTGCGGCAGCCTAATCGTTCAGCCGCGTCACGACCCAGGAATAGCTGGCGGAAACGAAGTGCACGGGTTTGGAAAGCGTCTCCTTGACGTCGCTGCCCGACGGTAAATGCGCGCGGACCTGACCGGCGATGTTTTCAGCAAAACTTGCGAGCCTTACCGGTTCTTCGGCCGGCTCGGGCACGCCAGTCGCGATCTCGGGCGCGGCCGCAGCCAGAGGCGCCGGTTTCGGCGGTTCAGCCGCGGCGAGCGCTTTCGGCGCCTCGCACACCGCAATGACCGAGGGATAGTTGACATTGGCATAGGCTTTGAGCCGACGCTCGGCTTCGGCATCGCAGGCGGCTACGGTTTCCCAGCGCTTATCGACGGTCGCCACATAATTGCATTGACTGACGGAATCGTCGCAACCGAGAATGGTCATCGCGATGAGCACCGCTTGCATATTCTGCCTCCTTGGCTATTGAAGCTGACATCGCCTTAGACGGCGCAATTCCAACCGAAAAAAGGCGAAGGCATTAACTCTTCGTCATCTCGGCAAAAATTGCGCCTTGCAAGCATCCGGAGCCAGCATGTCCGTCATCATCGCCCAGGAGCCGCCGCGCCAAGACGCCATCATCCGCCTCCTCGATCTTTCCGATGCCTATGCGCAATCGCTCTATCCCGCGGAAAGCAACCATCTGGTCGACCTTTCATCGCTGGAAAAGCCTTCGGTGAGCTTCTTCGTGGCCCGCAACGACGGAGCAATCGTCGGATGCTGCGCGCTGGTCGAAGCCGGCGACGGCACGGCGGAGATCAAGCGCATGTTCGTCGATCCCAAGGCGAGGGGGCTGAGGATCGGCAGCGGCCTGATGAACGCGCTGGAGGCGATCGCAAGGGAAAAAGGGCTGGCGGCGATCCGGCTTGAAACCGGCATCTACCAGCCCGAGGCGATCGCCCTTTACCGCAAATACGGATATCGGAATATCGAACCTTTCGGCAGCTATCTGCCGGACCCGCTCAGCCTGTTCATGGAAAAGCAGCTGGGATAAGGGTTGGCGAACGCTCAGCCTTCGGCGACGCGGGGGATCGTTTTCGACGGCGGCGGGGCCTGTTCGTCGATGAGGATCTGCGGTCCCGTCTCGCCCTTTTCGGCGTTGCGGGCCTCGTGGATCCACTCACGCCAGATGGCGACGATCAGCGCCATCAGCACCGGGCCGATGAAAAGGCCGAGGAAACCCATCGTCTTGACGCCGCCGACGAGGCCGAAGAAGGTTGGCAGGAAGGGCAGCTTGATCGGACCGCCGACAAGCTTCGGCCGCAGCGTCTTGTCGACGATGAAGAGTTCGACGGTGCCCCAGACGAAGAGACCGATGCCAGCGACATGCGAGCCACTGGCCAGCAGATAGATAGAGACCAGCGTGAAGGACAGCGGCGCACCACCTGGTATCAGCGCCATCACACCGGTTAGCACGCCGAGCGTCACCGGCGACGGTACGCCGGCAATCCAGTAGGCGAGCCCGAGCACGATACCTTCGCCGATCGCAATCAGCGTCATGCCCATGACGGTGGAGCTGATCGTCGCCGGTACGACGCGGGAAATGCGCTCCCAGCGGTTCGGCAGGATGCGCTCGCCCAGCATGTCGATCTGCTTGGAGAAAGAAAAGCCATCGCGATAGACGAAGAACAACGCGATCAGCATGAAGAGCAGCGTCAGCAGCAGGTGGAAGGCGCCGCCGCCGGCCGCAAGCACGGCACGGTAGATGTTGCCGATATTGGCACCGCTGACCGCCTGGATGACCTCGCCCAGGGCGCCCGGACTGCCGATATATTTGGTCCAGACCTCATCGAGGTATGAACCCGCCAAAGGCAGTACGACAATCCAGTTGGGCGTCGGGGCACCAGTACGGTTGGCGTGGATCGCCCAGGCGACCCAGGTGCGCACTTCGCCCGTCGTATATGCGACCGCAAGCCCGATCGGGATGACCAGGAATGTAATGATCATGATGATGGCGATGGTCGCCGCAATCGTCGTATTGCCGCCGACGCGGGCAAGAAGCTTGCGGTAGAGCGGCCAGCTGGCGAAGCCGATGACGAGGGCTGCGAGCACCGGTACGAGGAAGCCGTAGAAGAAATAGACACCGGCCGCGACGATCAGGACCAGCAGCCAGCGCGCCGCCGAAATGGAAGGGATCAGCGGCGTGCGTGTCGGCGACGACGAACCCAGCCATCGCGGCTCATGATTGGCTTTCTGACGGTCGAACACACCCACACGCGCCTCTTCTTATTCTTGTCGTCTGGTTATGGGCCATGAACCCGGCGGTTTCAAGGTCCGCAGCGTGAAAGCGTATACAAAGCGTCGCTATTCGACCGTCAGGCGGAGCGTCTTACTCTGCGGACGGCTGACAACCTTGAAGGCGTAGAATTGCGTCTTCTGACTGGCCGAGAAATTATTGTCGGAGCCGAGAATGAGGACCTCGCTACCGTCCTTGGCCTTGCCGAGCGACATGGCCTCGATATTGTCGGGAACAAGGCCGATCGCTCTCAGATCGAGGATCTGGCTCTTACGGGCGGGGACAACGTGCTGGTCGTTCTTGGCGAGCGACGGGATGGCGGATACGTCGGTCGCGTCGGCGAGATCCATCATCATGATCTTGACGTTGTTGCCGAACCCCTGGGCATAGCTGCGCTCGACGGCGAGCAGGCGATGATCGTCGAGGGCGAGCATCTCCGACATGCCATTGTCATTGCCGCCGTCAGCCTTGGTGGCGGCCTGCGGGATCGGCGAAACCGGGTAGACGTACTGAGCCTTTGGCTCGCCGGTCGCGCCGTCATAGCGGATGATCCGCGACAGGCTGCCCGATGTCAGCGAGGGGTTCGGGCCGTCCTGATAGAGCGCAGCTTCGAGACCGACGAAAACATCGCCCGAAGGGGCAACGGCGATATCCTCAAAGGCGAGGTTGTCTCGGATGCCGGTCGACTTGTCGGCGGTCGGCGCAAAGCCCTCAGGCAGCTTGAATTCGCGAACGAAGGAGCCGTCCGGCGAAGCGACGCGGATGAAGGGCGGCAAGAGCGCCTTGCCGTCGCCTTCGCTGCCCCAGTAGATGCCGTCCTTGCCGAGGCGGATCGATTCCGGATCGACGGTCCTGGAGGTGAAGGGCTCGCCGTTCTTGTCCTTCAACGTAACGTGCTTGACGATGGAGACGCCCTTGAGGCCCGATGCATCGACATCCACATCGAGTTCATAGAAGCGGGCCGAGGCCCTCTCCGAGCGGTCGTCGCTGATGGCGATATAGTGGCCGGTGGCGGCATCGAAATCGAGGCCTGATATGCCGCCGAATTCGACACCGTTTTCCATATGGCCCGTGGGGATAACAAGTTCACCGAGATAGGAAAGCGAAATGCCGGCGGCGCAATCGCCGAAGGGGCAGGCGGTCCCGAAGGTCGCGCCGATATCGGTGGCGCTGACAGTGACGGTGCTGGACAGCAGAACGAAAGCGGCAGTCGCGAGAAAACGCTTGGTCATAACAAATATCCGGCGAGGGTTGAAAACGATCGAACCGGCGCAGCTACTCCCCCGAGGGAAGGCGCGCCGACCGCTTCATGCGCCGGTTGTTTGACGGAGTTGTTACGGTTCTTCGTCAGTTCCGTGAAATCGCGAATGCTAAAATGAGGCGCGCCGGACCGTCAGTCCGACTGTTCAGCGCGCCCGCGACATGCCTTAGATATCGAGGTTCTCGGCGAAGGCCGCGCGCTCCTGGATGAAGCGGAAACGGGCTTCCGGCTTGGTGCCCATCAGATCGTCGACCGCGCTGCGGGTGCCCTCGAAATCCACCTCGTCGATCAGCACCTTGAGCAGCGTGCGCTTGGATGGATCCATCGTGGTTTCCTTGAGCTGGGCGGGCATCATCTCGCCGAGACCTTTGAAGCGGCTGATCTCGACCTTGGCCTTGCCCTTGAACTCCGTCTGCATCAGCTCGGCGCGATGATTGTCGTCACGCGCATAGGCGGATTTTGCCCCTTGGGTAATCTTGTAGAGCGGCGGCACTGCGAGGAAGAGATGGCCGCCGCGCACCAGCTCCGGCATCTCCTGATAGAAGAAGGTGATGAGCAGCGAGGCGATGTGGGCGCCGTCGACATCGGCATCGGTCATGACGATGATGCGCTCATAGCGCAGGTCTTCGTCGCGGTATTTCGAGCGTGTGCCGCAGCCGAGCGCCTGGATGAGATCGGCGAGCTGCTGGTTGGCGCCGAGCTTTTCGCGGCCGGCGCTGGCGACGTTCAGGATCTTGCCACGCAAGGGAAGGATCGCCTGGTTGGCGCGGTTGCGCGCCTGCTTGGCCGAACCACCTGCCGAATCGCCCTCGACGATGAAGAGCTCAGCGCCTTCGGCGGTGTTCTGCGAGCAGTCGGCGAGCTTGCCCGGCAGGCGCAGCTTGCGCACCGCCGTCTTGCGGTTGACTTCCTTTTCTTTGCGGCGGCGCAGGCGCTCCTCGGCGCGTTCAATCACCCAGTCCAGCAGCTTGGCCGACTCGTTCGGATTGTCGGCGAGATAATGGTCGAAGGGGTCGCGGAGCGCGTTCTCAACGATGCGCTGAGCCTCGACGGTCGCAAGCTTGTCCTTGGTCTGGCCGACGAATTCCGGCTCGCGGATGAAGACCGACAGCATGCCGACGGCCGAGATCATCACGTCGTCGGTGGTGATCTGCGCGGCGCGCTTGTTCTGCGTCAGCTCGGCATAGGCCTTCAGGCCCTTGGTCAGCGCAATGCGCAGGCCGGCCTCGTGCGTGCCGCCTTCGGGCGTCGGGATGGTGTTGCAATAGGAATGCACCTGCGGATCGCCGCCATACCAGGTGATCGCCCATTCCATCGAGCCATGGCCGCTGGTCTTTTCCGTCTTGCCGGCGAAGATCTCGCGGGTGACGGTGAACTCCTTGCCCATCGTCGCCTGCAAATAGTCCTTCAGGCCGCCGGGGAAGTGGAAGACCGCCTTATCAGGGACCTCGGAACCTTCAGGCAGCACGCCCGCTTCGCAGCTCCAGCGGATCTCGACGCCGCCGAAGAGATAGGCCTTCGAACGAGCCATGCGGAAAACGCGGGCAGCGTCGAACTTCATGTGATCCCCAAAGATCTGGGGGTCGGGATGGAAGCGCACGCGGGTGCCGCGGCGATTGTGGACATCGCCAAGTTCTTCGAGCCCGCCCTGCGGCAGGCCACGGGAGAAACGCTGGCGGTATAGCTTGCGATTGCGCGCGACCTCGACCTCGAGGTCGTCGGAGAGCGCGTTGACGACCGAAACGCCGACGCCGTGCAGACCGCCTGATGTCTCATAGGCCTTGCCGTCGAATTTGCCGCCGGCATGCAGCTTGGTCATGATGACTTCGAGCGTCGACTTGCCCGGAACCTGCGGATGGTTCTCCACCGGGATGCCGCGGCCGTTATCGGAGACGGTCAGGTAGCCCTGCAGATCGAGATGCACTTCGATGAAGTTGGCGTGTCCGGCGACGGCTTCGTCCATCGCATTGTCGATGACTTCGGCAAAGAGGTGATGCAGCGCCTTTTCGTCGGTGCCGCCGATATACATGCCCGGGCGCATGCGCACCGGCTCGAGTCCTTCGAGAACGCGGATCGACGAGGCGCCATACTCATCCGAGTTCGACGCGGCGGGCGCAGGGCGCGCGGAGGCTCCGGCAGTTGAGGATGCTGCTGCGACGACGGGCGCGGCCGTCACCGGCGGCCGTTCGGCCGCAACGGCAGGCTTCTGCGCCTCCTCCCGTTTTTCAGAGAGGGGCAGTCCGGAAAAAAGGTCTTTGCTGTTGTCCATGGAGCCGTTCAGATCTTCATCCTGTCTTGGGCTGGTATCCGCCGCCGACCCAAAATCACCGCATTTCACGTCACGTTTGCGAATCAGGCAGATTCTGCCAGAAAGCACCTCTATACGCGACACCGCCAGACTTGGCGGGCTTTTCAGACATGATTTGCGTTGCCGGGCGCAGAATGGCAAGCGGCGGCAGGCTTCAGGAAACCATCCGCATGCGAATGTCCACAAGTCATTGCACCATCATCACTGCAATTGCGGCCTTTTTGCTATCCACGGCCGTGCTTTCCGCCGGCGGATTGGCGTGGGCGGGCGATGCGCTGGGCCCCTTCAAGGACGATCTGTTCTCGAAACAGACAGTGCTGCAGACTGGCGATGACGGTGCCTTGGAGGTCATCGACTATGACGAGACGCGCGATATCAACGGCCGCGACCAGATCCCGGAGAAGCGAGCACAGCAGAAATATGTGGCGCTCGGCATCCGCAAGGCCCAGGCGGATGAAACACTTTCGCTCGACGGCATCAGGCTCGATGTCACCAGGGTGGGACCGGCCGCGAATGCCGCTTTCACGGTGATCTTCATCCATGGCCGCGACGGCGACCGCCGTCTCGGAGCCAACGACTACAGCTTCGGCGGTAATTTCAACCGGCTGAAGAACCTCGTCGCCGGCAATGGCGGCGTCTATTATTCGCCAACGGTGAGAAGCTTCGATAGCAACGGCGTTGCGGCGATCGAAGGCCTCATCCGCTATGCCGCCGCGCAATCGCCCGGCCGGCCGATCGTTCTTTCCTGTGCTTCCATGGGCAGCCAGGTCTGCTGGGGCGTTGCGCGCGACGGCGACAGCGTCAAGCGGCTGAGGGGCATGCTTATTATGAGCGGGGTGACCGATCCCGATTTCACGAAGAGCCCGTTCTACAAGGCGAAACTGCCGCTCTGGTTCGCGCACGGCAGCCGAGACCCGGTCTATGCCGCAGCCGACCAGCAAGCGCTGTTCGAAGGCCTGCACAAGGCGAAATATCCGACGCGCTTCACGCTGTTTCAGACAGGAAACCATGGAACGCCGATCCGGATGATCGACTGGCGCAGGGTGTTGAACTGGATTCTCGCCGGCTGAGAACGATTTTGGCATAAATATGCGCGAGATCGCAGAGATTCCCCTTACGTCAAGGGCATGATGCTTTTCTTTGCCGCACGCTTTTGATATTGCCCCAGGGATATGCAGTTTGTGGAAGGCCGGCATGACCCCTGACGTGCGCCCGCTTGTGGCGGGAAATTGGAAAATGAACGGCACGCGTGCCTCCCTGGATCAGATCAAGGCGATCGCCGAGGGCGTTCGCCCTCCGCTCGCCAACAAGGTCGAGGCGCTTATCTGCCCCCCGACGACGCTGCTCTACGTGGCGACGGCGCTCTGCACCGACAGCCCGCTTGCCATCGGCGCGCAGGACTGCCACCAGAAGCCGTCAGGCGCCCATACCGGCGATATCTCGGCCGAGATGATCGCCGACAGTTTCGGCACGTACGTGATCGTCGGCCATTCCGAGCGGCGCACGGACCATGCCGAGACGGACCATCTGGTCCGCGCCAAGGCGGAAGCCGCCTTTGCCGCCGAGTTGACCGCAATCATCTGCATCGGCGAGACGGCGGACGAGCGCCGCGCCGGGCAGGAACTCGACGTCATCAAGCGTCAGCTTTCCGCCTCCGTTCCCGATGCCGCCACCGCCGAGAACACGGTCATCGCCTATGAGCCGATCTGGGCGATCGGCACCGGCGTGACGCCGACATCAGGCGATGTCGAAAAGGCGCATGCCTTTATGCGTGCCGAGCTCGTGGCCCGCTTCGGCGATGAAGGCCGCAAGATGCGGCTTCTCTACGGCGGTTCGGTGAAGCCTGCCAATGCCGTAGAACTGCTCGGTATTGCCAATGTCGACGGAGCGCTGATCGGCGGAGCGAGCTTGAAAGCCGCCGACTTCCTCGCCATCTACCGGGCCTATGACGTGCTGCTCGCCTGAGAGGCATTGTTTATTCCAGGGTTTATTCCTGGCCGTAGGGCTTGGAATAGATCAAAGCCTCATGTAAAGAGCCGCCAGAATTTCTTATTTATGTCCGTTTCCGGACGGGCAGGACTGGACCCATGCAGACAGTATTGATTGTCATCCATCTCATGATCGTGCTCGCCCTCGTCGGCGTCGTGCTTATCCAGCGTTCGGAAGGCGGCGGCCTCGGCATCGGCGGCGGTTCGGGCTTCATGTCGGCCCGCGGCACCGCCAATGCGCTGACGCGCACGACAGCGATCCTTGCGACCTTGTTCTTCCTCACCTCGCTTGGCCTTGGCATCCTGACGCGTTACGAGGGCCGTCCGAGCGATATTCTCAACCGTATTCCGGCAACGGGCGGTCAGGGCAACGGCATTCTCGATTCGCTCGGCGGCGGCGCAAAGGCTCCGGCCCAGCCGGCTGGCAACGGCGTTCCGAACAGCGGCACTGCTGCACCGGCTGCCCAGGCGCCGGCAACGTCTGCGCCTGCAACTCAGGCACCGGCTGCAAATGTACCAGCGGCGACTGCCCCGGCAGCTCCGTCGACGACTGCTCCGGCAACGCCCGCCGCGCCGGCTCAGCCCTCCGGCGTCCCGACGGGACAGTAAGCCGGTCTTCGACATAAACCGCCGGCAGGCCCTCGGGTCTGCCGGTTTTCTTTTGTGCAGATTCCAGCGCGACGCACCGAAAGTTCCGGAAAAGAATTTTTGGGCTGGTGGAATCGTTTTTGAAAAGGTATCCGGTGAATCCCATGGCGCGATACGTATTCATCACTGGCGGCGTGGTTTCCTCTCTCGGAAAAGGAATTGCGGCCGCGGCTCTCGGAGCGTTGCTGCAGGCCCGTGGATATCGGGTACGGCTTCGCAAGCTCGACCCCTATCTGAACGTGGACCCGGGCACGATGAGCCCGACCCAGCACGGCGAGGTCTTCGTCACCGACGACGGCGCGGAAACCGATCTCGATCTCGGCCACTACGAACGCTTCACGGGGCGTTCGGCGACCAAGACCGACAACATCACCACTGGCCGCATCTACAAGAACATCATCGACAAGGAACGGCGCGGCGACTATCTCGGCGCGACGGTGCAGGTCATTCCGCACGTCACCAACGAGATCAAGGATTTCGTCACCGAAGGCAATGACGACTACGATTTCGTCATCTGCGAGATCGGCGGCACGGTCGGCGACATCGAGGCAATGCCCTTCATGGAGGCGATCCGCCAGCTCGGCAACGACCTGCCGCGCGGCACTGCCGTCTACGTCCACCTGACGCTGATGCCCTATATTCCGGCCGCCGGCGAATTGAAGACCAAGCCGACGCAGCACTCTGTCAAGGAGCTGCAAGCGCTCGGCATTCATCCCGACATCCTGCTGGTGCGCGCCGACCGGGAAATCCCGGAAGCCGAGCGCCGCAAGCTCTCGCTGTTCTGCAACGTCCGTCCGTCCGCCGTCATCCAGGCGCTCGACGTCGCTAATATCTATGACGTGCCGATGGCCTATCACAAGGAAGGTCTCGACGACGAAGTGCTTGCCGCCTTCGGCATCGAGCCGGCCCCGAAGCCGCGCCTCGACCAGTGGGAAGAGGTCTGCAACCGCATCCGCACGCCGGAAGGCGAAGTCACGATTGCGATCGTCGGCAAGTACACCGGCCTCAAGGATGCCTATAAATCGCTGATCGAAGCGCTGCATCACGGCGGCATCGCCAACCGCGTCAAGGTCAAGCTCGAATGGATCGAGTCCGAGGTCTTCGAAAAGGAAGATCCGGCGCCCTATCTCGAAAAGGTGCATGGCATTCTGGTGCCCGGCGGCTTCGGCGAGCGCGGCTCGGAAGGCAAGATCCATGCGGCGCGTTTTGCCCGCGAACGCAAGGTGCCGTATTTCGGCATCTGCTTCGGCATGCAGATGGCCGTCATCGAGGCTGCCCGCAATCTCGCCGATGTGCCCAATGCCTCTTCGACCGAATTCGGTCCGACGAAGGAACCGGTGGTCGGCCTGATGACCGAGTGGGTGAAGGGCAACGTGTTGGAAAAGCGCGCTGCTTCCGGCGATCTCGGCGGTACGATGCGCCTCGGAGCCTATAAGGCAGCGCTGAAGAAGGGCACGAAGATCTCCGATATCTATGGCTCGACCGATATTTCCGAGCGCCATCGCCACCGCTACGAAGTCAATATCGACTATAAGGACCGGCTCGAGAACTGTGGCCTCGTCTTCTCCGGCATGTCGCCTGACGGTGTGCTGCCGGAGACGATCGAATATCCCGATCATCCCTGGTTCATCGGCGTACAGTACCACCCCGAACTGAAGAGCCGGCCGCTCGATCCGCATCCGCTGTTTGCAAGCTTCATCGAAGCGGCGACGGAACAGAGCCGACTCGTCTGACCGCGGCTGACGATCGGCGGCAGGGACATGCCTGCCGCCGAGTCGACCATCAGGCAGCCGCCGGCAACGGTCCTGTATAGACCGAACGCGGGCGGATCAGCCGGCCGTCGAGCGCCTGTTCACGCGCATGCGCCAGCCATCCGACGGTGCGGCCGATCGCGAAGACGCCGGTGAAGGCCTTACGTGGAAAGCCGAGCGCTTCGAGCAGCAGCGCGGTGTAGAATTCGACATTGACGTCGAGCGGCCGGTTCGGCTTGCGCGCTTTCAGGATTGCCAAGGCAGCGGCCTCCACCGCCTCGGCAAGTTCACCGCGGGCGCGGTTCACCTGTCCTGACGCCATCAACGGCTTCAGCGCGCCCTTTAGCGCATCGGCGCGCGGATCGCGGACGCGGTAGATGCGGTGGCCGAAACCCATCAGCCGCTCGCCGCGATCGAGCGCCTCGCCGAGCCAGGTGTAAGCATTCTCCGCCGTTCCGATCGCATCCAACATGTCGAGCACAGGACCCGGCGCACCGCCATGCAGCGGTCCCTTCAGCGCGCTCAGCGCCGCCAGCACCGAAGAGGTAAGGCCTGCCTGCGTCGAGGCGATGACGCGGGACGCAAAGGTCGATGCGTTGAGGCCATGATCCGATATCGTCACGAGATAGGCGTCGAGTGCGGCCGACTGTTCCCGGGTCGGCGATTTGCCGGTCAGCATGCGCAGGATATCGGCCGCCTGTGGCAGCGAGGCGTCCGGCGCGATCGGTTTCTGACTGCGCTGCAGCCGCAAAACTGCCGGCAGGAAGACGGCGGGCGCTGCCAGAAGGTTGAGCACGGTGTCGAAATCCTCGCCGTCCGGCAGCCGAGCGATCAGTGCCCGCATTGCATCGACCGGCGGCAAAGCGAGCAGGGAGGCGTCGGCGGCCCTGACATGGTCAAACACCCTAATTCGCGCTTTCGCCAGCCAGGCACGCAATTGTGCCTCGCCGACACTTCGTTCCATCAACCCGTCAAGCAACAATGCAGCGACGCCTTCATAGCTGCTGTTTGCGACCAGCTGATCCAGCGATACGCCGCGGATGATCAGTCGCCCTGCTTCGCCATCGACATCCGAAAGCTGCGTTTCGGCGGCAATGACATCTTCCAAGCCGTTTTTCATAGGTTTTCTCCTTTACGACACGGATGATCTGACCTAGCGTCATTGACGTCAATCTTGATGCAATTGATCAATATGAGGCACCGATGTCGTGGCTGACCGCCGAGGAGGCGCTGCAAGCGCTGAAGACCAAGCCGCAGACGCTCTACGCCAATGTCAGCCGTGGACGCATCCGGGCCAAGCCCGATCCCGCCGATCCACGCCGCAGTCTCTACCAGGCCGCCGACGTGCAGCGATTGGCCGAGCGTCATGCCGGTCGCCGCAAGGCTGAAACAGTTGCAGCTGAGACGATTCGATGGGGCGACCCGGTTCTCACTTCGGCGATCTCGACCATCATCGGCGGACGCCTGTTCTATCGCGGACGGGATGCAGCCACCTTTGCTGAAGCTGCGACGCTGGAGCAGACGGCAGCGTTGCTCTGGAATAGCGCGGAAACACTCTCTTCCGGCACGGGAGCCGGACATGCCTCTCCATCGCTTCAGGCTGCTTTTCTCGCGCTTGCAGGGCGGCTGACATCAGATCTGCCGTCGCTCGGCCGATCGCAGGCGGCACTTCGGCGCGAGGCCCACGGGGTTCTCTCCACCGTCGCCGATGCGTTGGCGCCCGGACTTGCGGGTGAGCTGTTGCATCTGAGGCTTGCGGCCAGCTGGCAGCGGCCGGATGCAGCCGATTGCCTGCGTCGCGCGCTGGTGCTGCTTGCCGACCACGAACTCAATGCCTCGACCTTTGCGGCGCGTGTCACGGCATCAGCGGGTGCCGCCCTTTCGGCTTCCGTGCTTTCCGGCCTCGCGACGCTGACAGGGCCGCTGCATGGCGCCGCCTGGCAAGGCATCGATGCCTTGATCGAAGCCGCTTCCGGTTTCGGGGCGGAGCAGGCAATCCGCCGCACGCTTGCCCAGGGCAACCACCTGTCGGCCTTCGGCCATCCGCTCTATCCCGAAGGCGATGTCAGGGCTCTGGCGCTGCTTTCGCACTTTCCTCTGCCGCCGCAATTTGCCGACGTCCGGGAAATTGGCGAGGAGATCGTCGGCGACAAGGTCAACGTCGATTTCGCGCTGGCGGCGATGGCTGCCGCCTTCGATCTCCCACGAGAGGCGCCGATCATCGTCTTTTCGCTTGCCCGTTCCGCCGGCTGGCTGGCGCATGCGATGGAGCAGATCGAGAGCGGCCAACTGATCCGGCCGCGGGCGCGTTATGCCGGACCCGCCCCGGAAGCCGTTACCGGCCGCTGAGGCTTGGCATCGCTTTGCTTTTTTCGCATAGGGAAACATCCGAATTCGGCTATCATGCTCCAAATGGAAGAAGACGGTTGGCGGGCACTCTCATAAAAGCTGTTCCGCACGGTCAAAGGGGCTTTCCATGCACACGATGCTTCGCAGTCTGCTTGTCGCCACACTTGGTGTCGGCCTGTTTTCACATGCGGCGGCCTTTGCTCAGTCTGCCGGCTGCGCGGTGTCGCGCGATGCCAGCGCTCGCCAGGTGCTCACGTGTCCGGGCGGCGTGAAGGTGACGGCGGAGGCCGGCGCGTCCTTCCGCCTCATCGACCGCAACCGTGACGGCAGCCCCGATTCCCTATCGCTGCGCAGCAAGGCTGTCCTCGTCGATGTCAATAGCAGCCAGCACGCGGGCGGCTTCCAGGTCGTGACGCCGCAGGCGATTGCCGCCGTGCGCGGCACGCAATGGGCCGTCGATGTCGCAAGCGGCAAGACCTCGGTGCTGGTCGTCAGAGGCAGCGTCGGGGTCCGTCGGCCGACGGGTAAGCCGGTGGTGTTGTCGCCAGGCGAGGGTGTCGATGTCGGCAGCGGAACGGAGCCGCTCGTCGTGCGCCGCTGGCCGGCGCCGCGTGCCGCCGCCCTTCTTGCCCGCCTCGGCCAATAAATGCCATGAACCATCGCCTGCAGACCGTGATCGCGCTGCTGCTCGCCGGTCTCTGGGGGGCGGCGCTCGGCTATATCAGTTTCAACGCCGGCAGCGGCCTCCTCGACCGGATGGAAGCTTCACTCGCCGATATCCGCAGCGCCATCATCGGAGCGAAGGCGCCGCCTCCCATCGTCTCGATCGTCGCGATTGACGACCGCACGGCGGCGGCTCACGGTTATCCGCTGGATCGGGCGACACTTGCGCGCCTCGTCAACGCGATCATCGCCTTGAAGCCGAAGGCGCTCGCGCTCGACATTCTGCTCGTCGATCCCGGACCGGAGGAGGGCGATGCGGCGCTCGTCGCAGCTCTTCGCCAGGGGCCGAGCGTGATTGCGGCCGCGGCCACCTTTGCGCAGAGCCGGCAGCGGGTCACCGACGCGGCGGGCGATCCGCTTGCCGCCATCCCCGAGGCAAACCAGCTTCTGTTGCCGCTCCCCCGCTTTGCCGGGGCGGCCGCAGTCGGCATCGTCAATGTCGCCACCGACCAGACCGGCACGCCGCGCTTCATTCCGCTGATCTCGCGCGCCGCGGACCGGCTGGATCCGGCTTTTCCGCTGCGCGCCGCCTCGGTCGCGCTCGGCGTCGATCCAACGATCGAACCCAATGCCATCATGCTCGGAAATCTGCGCATTCCGACGGATGTCGGCCAGCGCCTGCCGGTGACTTTCTACGGCGGGCGCGGCAGCATCGCCACCTTCAGCGCCGCCGACGCGCTGGATGGCAAGCTTTCGGCAGATGCCGTCGCGGACCGCGTCGTCGTCATCGGTTCGACGGTCACCGGCGGCGGCGACGTCTTCCCGACCCCTTTCGATCCCGTCATGCCCGGCGTCGAGGTGATGTCGACGGCGATTACTCATCTCATTGCGGGCGACGGCATGGTTCGCGACCACAGGATAAGGCTGATCGATGCCGGCACCGCCGTCGGCCTGCCGCTTATGCTCGTTTCGCTGATCGCCTGGCGACGGAGCGCCGTCGGCTACCTCATTATCGTGCTTATGCTGATCGTCTGGGCGATGATCAACCTGTCGGCCTATGCGCACGGCTACTGGCTGAGTGCGGCGCTGCCGATCGCAGCCGCGCTGCCGCCGGCGCTGATCTTCGGCGCGGCCGAACTCTGGCTCGACCGCGGCCGCGCCCGCCATTACGCGGAGCAGAGCGCGCTGCTGCAGCGCATCGAGGCGCCCGGCCTCGGGGAGTGGCTGGCGCGCGATCCGAATTTCCTGGCCAAGCCCGTGCGCCAGAACGCCGCCGTCGTCTTCATCGATCTCTCCGGATTCACCGGCCTCAGCGAAAACCTCGGACCGGTCAAGGTGAGCGAGGTACTGAGCGGCTTCTTCGAACTGATCGACGAAGAGGCGCGCGCCCATGGCGGCGCCATCACCAGCTTCATGGGCGACGGGGCGATGATCCTGTTCGGCCTGCCGGAGCCGGCCGAGGACGATGCCGCTCGCGCGGCTGCCTGCGCGGTCGGCCTGTGCGACCGCACCCGGGCCTGGCTCAGGGTACATGCCGACTTCGCCCAGAAGAAGATCGGCTTCAAGGTCGGCGCCCATTGCGGCCCGATCGTCGCTTCACGACTGGGCACCGGCGACCGGCAACAGATCACCGCGGCAGGCGACACCATCAATGTCGGCAGCCGCCTGATGGAGGTGGCCGCCCGCCATGGTGTAGAGCTCGCGCTCAGCGCCGAAATCGTCCGTGCCGCAGGCCCCGACAGCGTGGTCATGCAGTCCGGCCGGATGGAGGGGCCATTGGAAACGGCGCTGCGCGGCCGGGCAAGCCGTATCGACGCCTGGCTGTGGCGCAGCAGCACGCTTTGACAATCGACGCGGGAGCGGCTAGGAACGGCGCAAATACCCCGCCGGCAAGCTCCGGCCATGGCGCAACACGCGCCTGACAGCTCCGAAAGATCGAACTCATGACAGAATTCAACGGCGTCGTTCCGGCGATCGCCAAGGCGTTGCAGAAGCGCGGTTACGCCGAACTCACCCCGGTGCAGAAGGCGATGCTCGATCCGGCGCTTGTCGCTTCCGACGCGCTGGTCTCAGCCCAGACCGGCTCCGGCAAAACCGTTGCTTTCGGACTGGCGCTGGCGCCGACGCTGCTCGAGGGCAGGGAGCGCTTCGGCAATGCCGGCGCACCGCTTGCCATCGTCATCGCCCCGACGCGCGAGCTTGCGCTGCAAGTGAAGCGCGAGCTCGAATGGCTCTACGAGATGACCGGTGCAGTGATCGCCAGCTGCGTCGGCGGCATGGATATCCGTAGCGAGCGCCGCTCGCTCGAACGCGGTGCCCATATCGTCGTCGGCACGCCCGGCCGTCTCTGCGACCACATTCGCCGCAAGGCGCTCGACATGTCGGAATTGAAGGCCGCCGTGCTCGATGAGGCCGACGAAATGCTTGATCTCGGCTTCCGCGAAGATCTGGAATTCATTCTCGACTCGGCACCGGACGAGCGCCGCACATTGATGTTTTCGGCAACAGTGCCGGCCGCCATCGCCAAGCTCGCCAAGAGCTATCAGCGCGATGCCGTGCGCATCAGCACGCAGGCTGAGGAAAAGCAGCATGTCGACATCGAATATCGCGCGCTCATGGTGGCCCCGAGCGACCGCGAAAACGCGATCATCAACGTGCTGCGCTATTACGAGGCGACCAACGCCATCGTCTTCTGTTCGACACGCGCTGCCGTCAATCATCTGACCGCGCGGTTCAACAACCGCAATTTCGCCGTGGTGGCGCTTTCCGGCGAGCTGACGCAGAACGAGCGCAGCCATGCGCTGCAGGCGATGCGCGATGGCCGCGCCCGCGTCTGCATCGCGACCGACGTCGCCGCCCGCGGCATCGACCTTCCGGGCCTCGATCTTGTCATCCATGCCGACCTGCCGACCAATCCGGAAACGCTGCTGCACCGCAGCGGCCGCACCGGCCGGGCCGGGCGCAAAGGCATCAGCGCCATGATCGTGCCGCTGAATGCGCGGCGCAAGGCGGAGCGCCTGCTCGAGAACGCCGGAATTTCGGCTGCCTGGGCGCGGCCGCCGTCTGCCGAAGAGGTGAGCGAGCGGGACGACGAGCGGCTGCTCGCCGATCCGATCTTCCACGAAGCGCCGCAGGAGGAAGAGCAGGGGCTGGTGCAGCAGCTTCTCGCCAGCCACGGCGCCGACAAACTCGCCGCCGCTTTCCTGCGTCTTTACCGCACCAATCATTCGGCGCCGGAGGACCTCATCGAGGTTGCCGTCTACGAAGACCGCAGCCGCAAGCGCCGCGACAATGCTGAGCCCTACGAGCCGGCGCAGAAGGGACCGCGTGAGGATTTCGGCGCCAGCGTCTGGTTCTCCGTCTCGGTCGGGCGCAAGCAGAATGCCGAGCCGCGCTGGCTGATCCCGATGCTCTGCCGCAATGGCAACGTCACGAAGCGCGAAATCGGCGCGATCAAGATGCAGCCCGAGGAAACCTATGTGGAGATCGCCGCGGCAAGCGCCGAAAGCTTCCAGGAGGCCCTCGGACCGAACAAGACGCTCGAACGCGGCATCCGCGTCACCCGGCTTTCCGGCACGCCGGATTTCAGCCGGGCGCCATCGCCGAAACCTTATGCCGGCAAGGCGTCCCGTGACGAGCGGCCGGACGATTCGTTCCGCAGCGAGCGGCCGAAGAACAAGTTCGGCAAGGGTGCGGGCGGCGGATATGCCGCGGCCGACAGCGGCAGCCAGGAAAAGCGGGATAGCAAGCCCTGGAGCAAGAAACCGGGCAAGCCCGGCTTCGATGGTCCGAAACCCGACAAGCCGAAATACGACAAGCCGAAATTCGAGGGCTCCAAATATGAGGGCCCTAAAAGAGACGGCAAGGGCGGCGCAGGACCGAAGGGCAAGTTTTCGAAGAAGAAGCCGGCCTGATTTCGCCGGTATCTCTCTGCCGCAGCGGGTGGGGAGGTTCGCGTGATGTATTCTGCTGGGAGCGAAGGTGATGGTGGAAACGGCGATACTCAGCGTTCCGGTTTTCAGTACACTCTGCAACGAGGCCTTCCGGGTAAGGCGCGCAGTCTTCGTACATGAGCAGAAGGTTCCCGAAGCCGAAGAATTCGATAGCGACGATCTCACCGCCCACCATATCGTCGCCGTCACCCGCACCTCGCCATGAAGAACTACTGAACCATCGGGCTTCAGACGACGATGAAACGCTCCGTCATGCCGCAACCCGATCCGGCCGCCTTCATCAAGGCCAACCTGCAGATATCGCCCGTTCCCTCCATCCCTGAAATCCTGCTTCATCAGGCGGGGCCAGCGAGCGGTCTCTGGCGGCTTGCCGGCCGCAGACAAGCCGATCCGGCGCCCTACTGGGCCTATCCTTGGGCCGGCGGCGCCGTGCTCGCCCGTCACCTGCTCGATCGGCCGGAGACGGCGGCTGGTCGACGTGTCCTCGATCTGGGCGCTGGCTCCGGGCTCGTCGCCATCGCGGCGGCGAAGGCCGGAGCAATGGCCGTGGCGGCAATCGACATCGATGCCAATGCCATCGCTGCGATCGGCCTGAACGCGGCGATCAATAGCGTGAACATTGCAGCCGTCGCCGCCGATATCACCGAGGCCTCCCCACCAGAAACTGATCTGCTCGTCGTCGGCGACCTGTTCTACGATCCCGCCCTTGCCGTGCGGGTGATGGGCTTCCTCCGGCGTTGCCAGGCCGCCAGCATCGAGGTGCTGATCGGCGATCCCGAGCGCGCTTATCTTCCGCAGGGAGAGCTCAGGCGAATCGCCACCCATGCGGTTGCGGATTTCGGCGCAGGCGGCGGGGCGGCCCAGGCCGGCGTGTTCACGCTTTCCTGAAACCGTTGAGGCGGAAGCTATACCAGAAGGTCAGGCCGCAGCAGCATGACCGGGCAGGGCGCTCCGGCCGGCAGTTCCGGCGCATGCGGCGGGCGGATGATGAGGCAGTCCGAACGGGCAAAGGTCTTCATCATCGACGAATCCTGCTTGTCGAAGGGTTCGACCAGCCAGCCGCCGGCAGCGGATTTCGAAAGCCTGGCCCTGATATAGTCCTGCCGGTGGTCGTTGGCGCGTAGTGTGACGGTCGCCTCCACCATTGCTTCGCGCCGCACCGGCGGCAGGGAGGCGAGCTTGCGGATCAGCGGCTCCAGGAAGAGCAGCGAGCAGACGAGGCTCGAGATTGGGTTGCCGGGCAGCCCGAGCACATGCGTCTCCCCGAAGCTGCCGACCATCAGCGGTTTGCCGGGGCGCATGGCGATGCGCCAGAAATCGAGCTGCATGCCGGCCTCGATCAGCGTGGCCTGCACCAAATCATGATCGCCAACCGAAGCGCCGCCCAGCGTAACGATGACATCGACCTTGGCGTCCCGCGCCTTGTCGATTGCCGCGGTAATCCTGGCCTTATCGTCAGGCACGATGCCGAGATCGAGCACGTCGGCACCGGCCCGGCGGGCAAGGGCTGCAACGCCGAACGTGTTCGACGCAATGATCTGCGAAGGGCCGGGCGTGCTTCCGGGCGGCAGCAATTCGTCGCCGGTTGCGAGGATGGCGATCAGCGGACGGCGCAGCACTTCGACATCAGGCCGGTTCATGCCGGCGGCGACCGTCAGTCGGGAGAAATCGAGCACGGTGCCCGCGGACAGCACGGCTTCGCCTTCGACGAAATCCTGGCCGCGGGGACGCACATGCTGGCCCTGCCGTACAGGGAAATTCGTTTTGATGCCGCCGTCGGTCTTTTCGGCATCCTCCTGCAAGAGGACGCTATCGGCACCTGGCGGGACAGGTGCGCCCGTGAAGATGCGGACAGCCTCGCCCTTGCCGACGCGTCCCCCGAAGCCGTGGCCGGCGGCGGAGGTGCCGATAACCTTCAGCACGGCGCCTGGCTCCGGCGCGTCTTCGCGGCGCAGCGCATAGCCATCCATGGCGGATGCATTGAAAGGCGGCTGGGTCAGGCCAGCCTTGAGATCGACGGCCAGGACGCGACCTTCGGCCTCGGCGAGCGGCAGCGTTTCGGATACTGCGACGGGGTTTGCACGCGAGAGCAAGCGGCTCAAGGCCTCGGCGACCGGTAGAAGGTTCATTTCGCCTCCGGGCGACTGAAATCACCAGATTTGCCGCCGGATTTTTCGAGCAGCCTGACGCCACTGATCTCCATTGCCTTATCAGCGGCCTTGGCCATGTCGTAGATCGTGAGACAAGCGACCGAGACCGCGGTCAGCGCCTCCATCTCCACGCCGGTCTTGCCGGTGAGCTTGGCAGTCGCTCTCACGCGCAGTCCGGGCAGGGCGGCGTCTTCCTCGATCTCGACCGCGACCTTCGTCAGCATCAGCGGATGGCAGAGCGGGATGAGATCGGCGGTGCGTTTTGCCGCCATGATGCCGGCAAGACGGGCCGTGCCGATCACATCGCCCTTCTTGGCATTGCCTTGCCGGATGAGAGCGAGCGTTTCCGGTGCCATCTTCACATGGCCCTCGGCTGTTGCAATGCGCACCGTCTCTGCCTTGTCGGAGACATCGACCATATGCGCCTCGCCGGAGGCGTCGATATGGGTGAGGCCGGGCTTTCCGCCGCTCATATCATTCGGCCGCGATGGCGGCTTCGCCGAAGAGCAGCGAGCGGGTGGCGGCCGTTACGTCGTCCTTGCGCATCAGGCTTTCGCCGACGAGGAAGGTGTTGATGTCGACAGCCTGCAGGCGCTTGCAATCCGCATTGGTGAAGATGCCGCTTTCGCCGACCAGCAGCCGATCATCAGGCACCATTGATGCCAGCGTCTCGCTGACCGTTAGGCTGACCTCGAAGGTACGCAGATTGCGATTGTTGATGCCGACGAGCGGCGAGGAAAGCTTCAGCGCGCGTTCCATTTCCTCGATGTCATGGACCTCGACCAGCACGTCCATGCCGAGCGAGAAAGCTTCGTCCTGCAGACGCTCCGCATCGTCATCCGTCAGCGAGGCCATGATGAGAAGAATGCAATCGCCGCCCCAGGCGCGGGCTTCGTGGACCTGATAGGTCTCGAACATGAAATCCTTGCGCAGCGCGGGCAGGGCGCAGACAGCGCGCGCTGCCGTCAGGAATTCCGGTGCACCCTGGAAGCTCGGCGTGTCGGTGAGAACCGAAAGGCAGGCAGCGCCACCGGCTTCATATGCTTTTGCAAGTGCTGGCGGATCGAAATCCGGCCGGATCAGACCTTTGGACGGGCTTGCCTTCTTGATCTCGGCGATGAGGCCGAGCTGGCCGGCATCGCGCTTGGCGACGAGCGCCTTGTGGAAACCGCGCGGCGCCGACTGGCCGGCCTGCATGGCCCTCAGATCCGCAAGCGAGGTCTTCGCCTTGGCGGCCGCGATTTCCTCACGCTTGTAGGCTTCGATCTTCTTCAGGATATCGGTCATGAGGCGATCCTAGTCGATATCGTTGGATACGGCGATCAGTTTGTCGAGGGCAGAGGCCGTGGCGCCGCTATCCAGTGACTCCGTGGCGAGCTTCATTCCGTCGCGGATCGTCCCGGCTTTGCCTGCAATAACGAGCGAAGCGGCGGCATTGGCGAGCGCGATATCGCGATAGGCGTTCTTGGCACCGGCAAGCACATTGCGGAGTGCTGCGGCATTGACGGTGCCATCGCCGCCCTTGATATCGGCGAGCACGCAGGGTGCTATGCCGAAGTCATCAGGTGAAAGCTCGAAAGTACGGATCTGACCGTTCTCGAGTGCAGCGACACTGGTCTTGCCGGTCGTGGTGATTTCGTCGAGGCCGTCACCGTGAACAACCCAGACGCTTTCGGAGCCGAGATCGCGCATGACTTCGGCAAGCGGCACGACCCATTGCGGCGCAAAGACACCGAGGAGCTGGCGCTTGACGCCAGCCGGATTCGAGAGCGGTCCAAGCAGGTTGAAGATGGTGCGTGTGCCAAGCTCGACACGGGTGGGGCCGACATGGCGCATGGCCGAATGATGCTGCTGCGCGAACATGAAGCCGACACCGGCCTCGGCAATGCAGCGCGAGATCATTTCGGGAGTGACCTCGAGATTGACGCCGAGGGCGGCAAGGCTATCGGCGGCACCGGATTTCGAACTGAGTGCCCGGTTACCGTGCTTGGCGACCGGAACGCCGGCACCGGCGACAATCAGGGCCGCCAATGTCGAAATATTGTAGGTGCCGCTGGCATCGCCGCCGGTGCCGACGATATCGATCGCGTCGGCGGGGGCTTCTACCCGCAGCATCTTGGAGCGCATCGTGGTAACAGCGCCGACGATCTCGTCGACCGTCTCGCCGCGAACACGCAGTGCCATCAGGAAGCCGCCGATCTGCGAAGGCGTTGCCTGGCCGGACATCAGGATATCGAAGGCCTGGCGGGCCTCGTCACGGGTCAGGGGCTCGCGGCTTGCTGCCTTGGCCAGAAGCGGCTTCAGATCGGTCATGCGGTTCAAGCCTCCTAGCGGACCGTCGCCTTCTCGGCGAGCGTCTGGTTGATCTGCGCGCCGTACTGCGTCTGCAGCAGGTTGACCATCTGATCGAGAATATCATCGCCGGCGGCATTGGCCATGGCGGTGATCTGGGCATCGCGGTTGTTCAGCACGTCGCCGGTCGGCTCAGCGTTGACCTCGGTGACCTTCAGCAGGATCTGCGTCGAGGGATCGGCGCCGACAGCGCTCGCCACCGTATCGGTAGGTCCGGAGAAAGCGGCACCGATACCGCCACGGCCGAGGACCGGATCGTCGGTGGAACGGGTGAAACCGCTCTTGCTTTCAACAGCGATGCCGAGCGGCGCTGCGATATCGGCAAGTGCGGTGCCCTTCGCGGCTTCGGCCTTCAATTCTTCAGCCTTCTTGGCGAGTGCCGCCTTCTGCTGTTCCGCCGTCCAGTCCTCGACGGCCCTTTCGCGCACCTCGGCAACCGGACGATCGCGATCCGGCGTGATTTCGCGGACGTTGAACCAGACATAACCGTCATTGCCCATCGGCAGCGGCGGCGCATCGACGCCGACCTCGGTCTTGAAGGCTTCGCCGAGCAATTGCTGCTTGGTCGGAATATCCTTGACCTCGTTGCCGTCCTTGCCGGCGCCGGTCATATCGACGGCATCGACGGCCACAGCCTTGAGCTTCAGCTGGTTGGCGATATCCTCGAGCGTGGCGCCGCCGGCGCGCAGGTCCTCGATGCGGTCATGAACATTGATCACTTCCTGAGAGGCGTTGGAGAGCGCCAGCTGCTTGCGGATATCGTCCTTCACCTCGTCGAAATTCTTGATCGTCTCCCGCTTGATATTGGTGACGCGCAGGATGACCGGACCAAAGGAACCATCGACAACCGGCGTCGTGCCGCCATCTGTCGCAACCGCGAAGGCGGCGTCGGCAACGGCCTGGTCGGGAACCTTGTCCTTGGTGAATTCGCCAAGCAGCACGTCGCTTGCCGTCTTGCCCTGGTCGGAAACTAGCTGGTCGAAGCTGGTGCCGCTCTTCAGCGCCGTTTGGGCGGCAGTGGCAAGATCCTTGCTGGCGAAGGTCAACTGCTCGATGGTGCGGCTTTCCGGCGTGCGATAGGCATCCTTGCCCTTGTCGAACGCCTCACGGATCTGGTCGTCGCTGACAGTCGCGGCATCGGCGATATCGACGGGCTGCAGCTTGAGATAGATGAGCTTACGGTATTCCGGTGCGCGGTAGCGCTGTTTGACACCTTCGAACCACGTCGCCAGCACGTCGTCGGCCGGCGCCTTGATCGGCTCGATATTGGCGGCGGTGAGCAGCAGATAGTCGACGCTGCGGCTTTCGTTGCCATAGAGCTTCAGGGCATCGACCAGCGTCTTCGGCGCTGTGAAGCCGTTGGAGACGGCATCGACGATCTGGCTGCGGACGGCGACCTTGCTGCGCTCCTTGATATAGTCGTCCTGGCGGATGCCGGCGTTGCGCAGGCGCGAGATGAAGAGCTCGCGGTCGAACTTGCCGTTGACGGCCTTGAAGGCCGGATCGTCGCCGATCAGCTGGGCAAGGCGATCCTCGGAGAGGCCGAGATTCATGTCTTCGGCGAGCTGGTCGAGCGAGGCGCCGGCAACGAGCTGGGAGAGCACCTGCTGCTCGACGCCGAAGGCGCGGGCCTGCTCGGGGGTGAGGCGCGTGCCGAACTGCTGGCTGAGGCTTGCCACCTGGCGCTGATAGGCGAGGTGGAATTCGTTGACGTCCACATGCTGATCGCCGACGGCCACGACCGTGGTGCTGTTGCCGCCCGTTATCAGCGAGCGGGAAACGCCCCAGATGCCGAAGGAGGCGACCAGCAGAAGCATCAGCAGCTTGGCGACCCAGGTCTGAGCGGCTCTTCTCAGAAGATGGAACATAGAAACGCAAACCTCGCAGTATCATTGACCCGCACGCGGGCAGACATTCGACGTTCCTTAGAACAAACCCGACAGGAAATGAAGGGTTTGTCGCGCGAAAAGCTGCGGGGAACGGCGGGCGGCGCGCGCGACCCTGATGGGCAACAAAAGATCGGCTCCGGCGGAACCTTTCCGGCCGTCATTTCGTTGAAGCGGCATCCCAGGAAACAGGAGCAGACCATGGCAGAATTGAAAACCGCTTCCGCCGAATCCACCGCTGCGCGCGTCAAGGCCGATATCGCAGCAGACGATCTGTCGGCGCAGGTCGCGGCGCTGCGCGAAGACCTCTCCAGGCTGACCGACAGCGTACGGGCGCTAGGGCAGGGCGCAAAGTCCGTGGTGAGCGACGAGGCTTCGCTGATGACGGAACGGCTGCGCGACAAGGTTCGCGAAGAACCGCTCATGGCGCTCGCGGTGACGGCAGGCGTCGCTTATCTTTTCGGCCTGCTGAGCCGCCGCTGAAAACGGAGTTCGGGCAAGGAAAGGCCGGACGCCATGAACGCCCGGCTTTCAAGTTTCATGTGCTCTAACGGCTGTCGCGACCGGGCCATCTAACATGACCGGTCACTGGCGCGACCGGTCAGCGGCGGATGACGCGGCCGATTACGATCAGAATGCAGGCGCCGACGAAACCGGTGATCAGATAACCCAGCCAGCCGGCCAGCGGCTGGATGTGCAAGAGACCCAGTATCCAATTGGCGACGATGGCGCCGACGATGCCAAGCAATATGTTCATGAGCAGGCCCATATTGCTGCTCATGGCCTTTTCCGCCAGCCATCCGGCAATACCGCCGATGATTATGGCCGCAATCCAACCCACGCCTGCGTTTTCCATAGTGTTTTCCCTCCTGACAAAACGACTCGAATGAATGCACGAAACGAAAGAAAGTTCCACTCCCGGAGGAACTTAAACAGCGTTCACGGATGTAGCTGCGTGACCGGCGTTTCCAGCGCATGAATGGCGATTTGAAACAGAAGACCGGCGATTGCAAGTGTCGCGAAGCCGAAAGGCATGATCAGGCTCTTGCTAAACATCTTTTTCTTCCCCGTTTTGAGTAAAGCATAAGCTGATGTAGACGCTTCGCAAGATTATTATTAACGGATGGTTAAGTGTGAAATTTAAGTAAAATTTAAACTACTGCCTCCCGCAGGTTTTCTTCTGCTAACGATTGAACAATAATACCCGTATGAAGGATTCAAACTCCTGATAGAACGGGAACATATTCGACGGCTGATGTAATTCGTCTTCATGGCACTGATGTCAGCGATCAATACTGACCGTCCCGCAGTCATTGCAATCAAGACGCTGCGGTCGATGACGGCAGATCCGCACATCGCCTGGAACGGAGTTTTGATCGGCGTTAAACCCGGCGGGTGCGATCCGAAAGTGATGCCGGCCATCATCGGCCGTGCCCGCCGCCTGCTAGCGGATTGATTTTCGCAGGGATTGCACCATTCTTCCCGGATCGCCATTCAATCGGGGAAACATTTGATGCCAAAAGCTGCCATCGCCCTTGCCTGCATCTGCCTGCTCACACTTTCCGGTTGCGGCAACACTGCGCGCGGACTGAAGAAGGATGGGCAGGAAACAAGTCACGCATTGGACAATGCGACACATCGGGTGCTTTCAGCCGGTGCCAAGAAGTAGTCAGGCAACGGCATGACCGCCGTTTTGCACGGCGGGCGTCGCTTGCTTCAACAAAAAGGGCCCGCCTGGGGTAAGGCGGGCCTGGACTAACAGAGAGAATGACGGACAGAAGCCGTCTTTTAGTGAGTAAAGCACTTCTTCAAGCGCATGACCCTACGTCGTTCAACGTAACCACGACCGAGGTCGCCTGGGCAACGGCCGTCGGAATCACGTCAGAAATTGCCCCAGTTCTGGGCGCGGGCACGGGCGCGGATGATTCGATATTCGCGACCGCCATAGAGCGAGCCGATGGTCAGCAGAATCGTCAGAAAGTCCCAGATGATGTGCATCGTATCCTCCTTGGATTGAATGCCTCTGCCGTCGATCGGTGAAGATACAATAGCAATCTTTCGAACGTGCTTATATGACAAGAAATCGGGATAGGCGAAGCATTGCTGCCTTGGCGCAAACCGCCGCCCTCTTAGCCGATCGCCGCGCAGGCGTCCCGAACACACGCACGCAGCCAGCGATGCGCGGGATCGGCATCCATCCTCGGATGCCAGAGCAATGAAACCGTGATGTCAGGCGTGGAGACGGGCAGGGGGAAACTGTGCATTCCCACCCGCAAGGCTTCGGTGTGCCGTTCCGGAACGCTGGCGATCAGATCTGAGGCGCGAGCGAGAGCCAGTGCGGTCGAAAAGCCGCCGACGATCGTGACGATCCGCCGTTCCAGCCCGAGCACAGCAAGAGCATCGTCGATCAATCCTTTGTCGCGCCCGCGTCGCGACACGGAGATGTGCCGACCGGCCGTATAACGGGACGGCGTCATCTCGCCCTGACAAAGCGGATGCCCCATCCGCACGACGCCGATGAAACGGTCGCGGAACAGGGCCTGCGTCCGCACCTCCGGCCCGGTCGCCTTGTCGACGACCCCGGTTTCCAGGTCGACAGTGCCGTCGCGCAACGGGGCGCTGTCCTTGTCCGGTTTCTGCATGAAGCGCAGCCGCACGCCGGGCGCTTGCCTGTGCAGGCGTTCGATGAGTTGGGGTCCGAAGTTTTCGACGAAGCCTTCGCTGGTGCGCAGCGTAAAGGTTCGGACCAAACGGTCAAGGTCGAGCGCCTTGGCAGGTCGCAGGACCGCTTGTGCATCCTCGACGATCCGCCCAACCTGCTCACGCAGTTCGAGCGCCCGCGGCGTGGGGACAAGGCCGCGCCCGGCCCGGACCAACAGCGGATCGCCGGTCGTTTCGCGCAGTCGCGCCAGCGCCCGGCTCATCGCTGACGGGCTGAGCCGCAATCTTCGGGCCGCGCGCGCAACGCTGCCTTCCGTAAGCAACACATCAAGGGTGACAAGCAGGTTGAGATCGGGTGTTGACATCACTCCGTCATAACATGGCCTATCTCCTCACCATTACCATCCTGATCGTCAGCGTCGGACGGCTCGGCGACACGACCGGCCGCAGACGGCTTTTGCTCATCGGCATCCTGCTCTTCACGCTGGCTTGCATCCTGTGCGGCCTCGCGCCGACCCTATGGACGCTGATTGCGGCGCGCGCCCTGCAGGGCCTGGGCGCGGCGATCATGATGGCTCTCACCATGGCCTTTGTCGGCGAGACCGTGCCGAGGGCGAGGATCGGCAGCGCCATGGGGCTGCTCGGAACGATGTCGGCGATCGGCACCGCTCTCGGTCCGTCGCTCGGCGGCGCTCTGATCACGGGATTCGGCTGGCCGGCCATCTTCCTCGTCAACGCCCCGCTCGGCGTGTTGACCTTCGCTCTCGCCTACCGCAATCTGCCTGCCGATAGCAGCGGAGAGAAAACCGATCGGGCGGGCTTCGACATTGCGGGCACGTTGCTGCTTGCCCTGACGCTCTCGGCCTATGCGCTGGCGATGACGATCGGGCATGGCAGGTTTGGTCCGCTGAATGTGGCTCTGTTGCTGGCCGCCGCGGTTGGCACCGGTCTTTTCGTGTTCGTCGAGGCGAGAACAGCTTCACCGCTGATTCGATTGGCGGCGTTCCGTAATCCGGTGATGAGCGCCAGCCTGGCCATGAATGCGCTCGTTTCGACGGTGATGATGGCAACGCTGGTGGTCGCCCCATTCTACCTTTCCCGTGCGCTCGGGCTCGACCAAGCGCTCGTCGGAATCGTCATGTCGATCGGCCCTGTCATCTCCACCCTGAGCGGTGTCCCCGCCGGCCGCCTGGTCGACCGTCTGGGCGCACCATTCGTGATTATCGTAGGGCTCGCCGCCATGGCAGCCGGCTCCATTGCGCTCACCGTGTTTCCCGGGATTGCCGGCTACGTCGCTGCCATCGCCATCCTGACACCGGGCTATCAACTGTTCCAGGCCGCCAACAATACGACCGTCATGATGGACGTCCGTCCCCAGCAGCGGGGCGTCATTTCGGGCATGCTCAACCTGTCGCGCAATCTCGGACTGATCACCGGCGCTTCCGTCATGGGAGCCGTATTTGCACTTGCCTCGGCGGCGTCGGACATCGCCATGGCGCGTCCCGAAGCCGTTGCATCCGGCATGCGAACCACCTTCGCCGTCGCAGCGGCGCTGATTGCCGCCGCGCTCGCCATCGCGGCCCAAACTTACAGGCGCCGCCGAGCAGCCGATCCCAGGTAGTTACCGGGTTTCAGCGCCGGAAAACCGAGACCAAGGTCCGATTCATCCCGGACTTCAGGCCGATACCAAAGCTTCGGTCGCTGCCGTAGATCTTTGCGGCATGGCTGGAGTTTGGGAGTTTTTTCCGTGACCAAAATCTTCGTCGTGGCGATGATACTTACGCCGCTGGTGTTCTGGGGTTCCATTGGCGCTCTGATATATTCGCTCCTCTCGTGAACGAGCTTCAACGGCGCCCGGCGCCGACACGCATGCCCTTGCCACCGGCAATCTCGGCAACTCGGGCCTCAAAATCTTCTCTGGTGTGGATGATCGTGCAGCTCACCGCTCAACTGGAGGGCTGAACCAGTGGCAGACGGCCATGATGCGGTCGGACACTCGGAAAATGGCGGAAGAGGTGGGATTCGAACCCACGGTACGGTTTCCCGCACGCCGGTTTTCAAGACCGGTTCCTTAAACCACTCGGACACTCTTCCAGGCAATTGAGAAGCCCAAAGAAATTCCGGTTCGGCGTTTCTTTTGGATCGGTGTTTCTACCGATTTGCTGCCCATTCACTCACAGGCGGGCTTTGTAGCAGCTTTGATCGCAGCGTCAACTTGTTCTGCAGTGTTCAACTCATCGCCGTATGGATGAATAAATCGGCTTCTTTGAGGCGCCAGGCGCCCAGGAGGGGCTGGGAGAAGCGGCGTCCATGGCCGCTTCTCGACTATTGTCACACCAGGACGGTGAAGTTGTCGAAGGCGAGCTGCGGAAAGCCTGTGGGCTCTGTTTCAGGCTCGATATCGAAGCGGATGAAGTCGACAGCTCCGAGCGCCTCCAACGAAATATGCTGACCATCGGCAATGGTGTCTCCATAGACCGTCACAGCCATCTCGCTCACTTTGTTGCCATCGATGTAGCCCTCGAAAGTGACGAGAGCATCGACGCCTTCGTAACCAGCGTCAAAATTGGTCGCGACGTCGACGCCCTCGATCGTGAAGAGCTTGCCGTCAACGCGATCGAAAAAGGGATTGTAGGGATTGCTGACGACGTACTCGTTGCCGCCGGATTCAGCAACGGCCCATAGATTGCCGTCAACCTTGTCGCCAAACTTGAAGCCGGCATAACCTGAAGCGATATCCGATTGCCCGGGATATTCCTTGGGGGCGTTTTCGAAATCGATGGAATACAGTCCTTGCGGAGGCGCGTTGACGGCGATGTTGAAATCGGCGACGTCGGTACCGCCTTTTCCATCCGAGATCTTGAACGAGAATTTCTCGGAGAAGGATTTTCCCGGCTCAAGACTTGCCGGATCATCGACCGCGTAATTGTAGCTGCCGTCGCCCCAAATCGTCAGCGTTCCGTGCTCGCCCTCAATGGTAAGATATCCGGGCTCACCTGCTTTGTTGGGAATTCTCACACCGTTGACGAACTGAACCTGAAGCAGGTCGCCATCTGGATCCGATGCGTTGTCGAGAAGGCTTCCTTCAATGGCTTCCATGGGTGAGTAGTCGTGGATCAATACGCTAGGCACTGTTGGTTTGTGATTTGCCATGGCTCGTCTCCTGAAGATGAGCGTGGAAAGGACGCCGGGCGCACCCCGAACGCCGCAAATAAACTTTCCACCTCACTTTGAGTCAAGCAACAAAACACACGCACCAAGGGAAACACAGCTGCGAAGCAGGCGCCCTCAATGACTCAAGCGTGTCAAATGCGCTGAAGACCACTAGGGAGCGAAACCTTTACGCGCGGCTGGCGCCTCCAATCTGGAGCTTTTCGAGCATACAGACGCCATCAGCCGTTTGCGATGTGCCTCGGTTCGGCACGACGATTTCGGGCATCGTTGCGACGGCTGGTGGGCAGGGCGGCGGGGTTGGTGTTAGCAATCCGTAAACCATAATCATTAGAATTGTCGCTATCGCTGCGAAATCGTTCGCAAATTTGCCACGATGCCAGCAAGATTAAGCTCTCGTTAGGCGGGTGGGAATAAGGCGCTATTGACCCATTATCGGGCAAAGTTCCTTAACCATATGAGCGGCGTGGGACACATGAAACTGGAATACGGGGCGGCGTCATTCGCAACGACAGCACGGTGGCTGGCGATATCGGCGATGTGCGCGACGGTTGCAGCGTGCGGCACGACACAGGCGGTGCCGAAGAAGAGAGCCCACGGCAAAGAGTATTTCTCCGAATCCGAATATGGCGTGAAGGCGAGCCCGCGGGTCGCCACCGGCAACAATATTCCGAAGGGCGGCGGCCGCTACATGGTCGGCAACCCCTACGAGGTCAAGGGCAAGTGGTATTATCCGAAGGAAGACTTCGCCTATAACAAGGTCGGCGTCGCCTCGTGGTATGGCTCCGCCTTTCACGGGCGCCTGACGGCGAACGGCGAAGTCTACGACCAGATGCATCTTTCAGCCGCACATCCGACGTTCCCGCTGCCGAGCTATGCGCGCGTCACCAATCTCGAGAACGGGTCGTCCATCGTCGTTCGCGTCAACGATCGCGGTCCTTATCATGAAGGCCGCATCATCGATCTTTCCAACAAGACCGCCGACATGCTGGATCTGCAGCACAGCGGCACCGGCAAGGTGCGCGTGCAATATGTTGGCCGCGCCCGCATGGACGGCCATGACATGCCTTACCTCATGGCATCTTACGCGCCGAAGGGCAGCCGTCTTCCGGGGATCAATCCGGAAGGCCAGATCGCAACCGGCGTGATGGTCGCCTCCAATAGCCGCAAGATCACCCGCGACCAGCTGCAGAGCGCTGAGGACTACGAGACCCAGCCCGCCAACGTGCCGGTGCCGATGTCGGCGACATCCTATGCCGGTTCGACGCCGAGCGCCCGCTACAATGCAGCGCCCGCCCTCGCACCGGCTGCCCATGTTCTGGTCGCGCCGTCTGCGCCCGCAGGCAATGGCATGCAGGCCTTCGACCAGATGATCGTACTGCCGGAAATCGGCCCCATGCCCTATGAGCGCCCCTATGGCGGGGCATCGCTTGCGCTCGGCTATCAGAACGAAGAGGTGAGGACGGTGACTGTCGATCTCGCTTTCGACGCGGTGATGGTGCGCAATGACGGGCTGACGCAGGAGTCGATCCTTGCCTCGGCAAAGCGGCAGCAGGCAAAATCCGCCGCGCGCTGAGCATGGCAATTGCATCGGATTCCCTCTCGCTCTAACCTCCTTACAGACGACGCTCGTTCGATAGGAATTGCGATGCTGAAGCCTTTGCTTCGCCTTCTTGCGTGCCTGATGCCGCTCGCCACCGGCGCGCTCGCAGCCGATGGCGGCACCGTTGGTTTCGCCACCAAGGCGACGCAGGCCTATATGATCGAGGCGTCCACCGGCACCGTGCTTCTCGCCAAGAACGAGGACCAGGGCTTTTCGCCGGCTTCGCTCGCCAAGCTGATGACGATGGATATCGTCTTCGACGCGGTGACGAAGGGTCAGATCACGCTCGATACCGAATATCCGGTTTCGGAATATGCCTGGCGGACGGGCGGCGCGCCGTCGCGGACGGCAACCATGTTCGCCGCGCTTAAATCGCGTGTACGCGTCGAGGACCTGATCAAGGGGATCGCCATACAGGGCGCCAATGATGCCTGCATCGTGCTTGCCGAAGGCATGGCGGGAAGCGAACAGCAATTTGCCGAATCGATGACGCGCCGCGCCCGCGAACTCGGCCTGGAAAAGGCGATGTTCGGCAATTCCACCGGCCTCCCCGATAGCAGGAGCAAGGTGACGGCACGCGAGATGGTGACGCTCGCCGCCGCTCTCCAGCAGTCCTATCCGAACCTCTATGCCTATTTCGCGCAGCCGGAATTCGAGTGGAACAAGATCCAGCAGCGAAACAGGAATCCGCTGCTGGGGTTCGATCTCGGCGCCGACGGGCTTGCCACCGGCTTCACCGAAGGCGAGGGCTATTCGATCGTCGCTTCGGTTGAGCGCGACGGCAGACGGCTGTTTCTGGCGCTTGCCGGCATCGCTTCCGACAAGGAGCGGACGGAGGAAGCCAAGCGCGTGCTTGAATGGGGGCTGACGGCCTTCGAGAGCCGGCAGATCTTCGCCGACCGGGAAGTCATCGGCGCCGCCAGCGTCTATGGCGGCACGGCCCGCACCGTCGATCTCGTCGCCAAGGCGCCGGTCAGCGTCTATATTCCGATCAGCAATCCCGACCGGCTATCGGCGCGCATCGTCTATCACTGGCCGCTGACGGCGCCGGTCAAGCCGGATTACCAAGCGGGCACGCTCAGGATCTTTGCCGGCAGCAGGCTGCTCAGGGAAGTGCCGCTCTATACCGTGCAGGCGGTAGAGGAGGGCTCGCTCAGCAGCCGGGCCGTCGATGCCATGCTGGAACTCGGCGAATCGCTGTTCTTCTCCTGGCTTTGGGACAAGTCGGCGCCCGGTTGACGCCTCGTTCCGATGCAATTTGCCGGGAAAGGTGAATATGTCGCCGCGGCAAAAGGTTTTCCTCCCTGGTATCTTCGGATAGATAGAAGAGGCAGGGCGCATGCGGCGCCCGGAATGCGGGAAGTTGTCATTGTCATCCGGTGCGGGATTGTTCGTTACGTTTGAAGGCGGGGAAGGCGCTGGGAAATCCACCCAGATCCGCCGCCTCGCCGCAGCGCTGAAGGGCGAAGGTCACGATGTGCTGATGACGCGAGAGCCGGGCGGATCGCCGGGTGCGGAGGCCGTGCGCCATGTGTTGCTCTCAGGCGCTGCCGAAGCCTTCGGCACGCGAATGGAGGCGATTCTTTTTGCCGCAGCGCGCAACGATCATGTCGAAGAGGTGATCCGGCCGGCACTTGCCGCAGGCAAGATCGTGCTCTGCGACCGCTTCATGGATTCCTCCCGCGTCTACCAAGGCATTACCGGCAATCTCGAGCCCGATTTCATCGAGACGCTGCAGCGCATCGCCATCAACGGTGTCATGCCTGATTGCACCGTGATACTCGACATCCCTGCCAGGATCGGACTGGAGCGGGCGCAGAAGCGCGCTGCCGCCGACGGTCCCGACCGTTTCGAGAAGGAGCGGCTCGAAACACACGAGAAGCGGCGCGAGGCCTTTCTCGATATCGCCGCCCGCGAGCCGGAGCGCTGCCACGTGATCAACGCCATGCAGGCGGAGGAGGCGATCGCCGCCGAGATCCTGACGATCGTCAAGCAGCTGCTGGCGCCATCAGGCCATGTCAGAACGCCGGAAGCCGCCCACCATGAGTGAGGAAAAGCCCGGACTGCTCGACGGCGCAATCTGGCCGGCGGAAAACACCAGGCTGTTCGGCCATGAGGAGGCGGAGGCGTTCCTCGCGCAATCCTACCGGTCGGGCAAGGGCCATCACGCCATCCTGATCGAAGGGCCTGAGGGCATCGGCAAGGCGACGCTCGCTTTCCGCTTCGCCAATCACGTGCTCTCGCATCCCGATCCCGAGACCGCGCCGGAAACGATCGGCGATCCCGATCCTGCCTCTCCCGTGAGCCGGCAGATCGTCTCTGGCGCCTCGCACAATCTCCTGCATCTTGCCCGGCCGGTGGATGAAAAGACCGGGAAGGTGAAATCGGCGATCACGGTCGATGAGGTGCGCCGCGCCGGCAAGTTCTTCTCGCAGACGTCGGGCACGGGCAACTGGCGGATCGTCATCATTGACCCGGCCGATGATATGAACCGCAATGCGGCCAACGCTATCCTGAAGATCCTGGAGGAGCCGCCGAAGCGGGCTCTGTTTCTGGTGCTGTCGCATGCGCCGGGCAGATTGCTGCCGACGATCCGCTCACGTTGCCTGCCGCTGAAACTGGCGCCGCTTGCGGATGATGCGCTTATCGCCGCGCTTGCCCATCTCGGCATAGCAGGCGAGGGCGGGGCGCTGCTTTCGGCGGCCAAGGGCAGCGTCGGCGAGGCACTGAAACTCTTGAACTACGGTGGCGGCGACATCATCGCCGCCTATGACGAGATGCTTTCCGCCGAGGGACCGACGGCACGCAAGGCGATGCATCGGCTGGCCGACGCGCTTTCGGGGAGGGAAAGCGACACGATCTTCGATTTCTTCGTCAGCCATATCGGCGACGACATCATGAGCCGCGCGCGGGCCGCAGCAGGCGAGGGGCGGATCACGGCTGCGGAACGGCTGGCGCGGCTTTATTCCGAGATCACCGAGCGGCTTACCATTTCCGACGGCTACAATCTCGACCGCAAGCAGACGATCATCAGCATTCTCGCCGATATCAAGCAGCCGGGCCTCTAAACCCAGTCCGGAGATCGCCGACTTGCCCCCGGGGGGTTGCCGTCGCGGCACGAACCGGACAGCAAGGGCATCACACTCCGATCAGCCGGCCAGCAGCTTCCATGCGACGACGGCGAGCGTGGCGGCCAGGACGATGCGGATGGTGCGTTCATGCAGCTTCGGCGCCAGAAGACTTCCGGCAATAATGCCGGGAATCGAACCGATGAGCAGGGCAAACAGCATTGCCCAATCGATCTCGCCGATAAACCAGTAACCCATGCCGCCGATCAGGGTCAGCGGTACGGCATGGACGATATCGGAACCGACGATCTCGCGCACGTCGAGCCTGGGATAGAGTACCAGCAGGATCGTCACACCAAGCGCGCCCGCGCCGACCGAGGTCAAGGTGACGAGGACGCCGAGCAGGAACCCCAGGGCGACGGTGAAGGTGACGATCGTTGCCGGCCGCGGCAGCGTGCGATCACCGATGGCGCGGCGCGCCAGCTCGAGTATCTGTCCTCGGAAGACCAGCATGATCGCGGTCATGACGAGAAGCCAGCCGAGCGCGGTGGTGATGGTATGGGCGACGCCGATGCTCTTGCGATCGACGCCGGCCAGCATCCATAGCATCAACAAGGCGGCCGGCACGCTGCCGGCGGCCAAGCCGCCGACGATCTTCCAGTTGATGCGTCCATGCATGCCGTGAACGGTGGTGCCAGCCGTCTTGGTGATCGCCGCGTAGAGAAGATCCGTGCCGACGGCGGTTGTTGGGTGGACGCCGAAGAGCAGCACCAACAGGGGCGTCATCAACGATCCGCCGCCAACGCCGGTGATGCCGACGAGCGCGCCGACGCAGAGACCCGAAAGCGAATAGAGAGGCTGGAATGTCAATCGAGCGCCTCCGACGGCGTGCGACTACGGCACTTCCGGTAGATGAATATTGGCACTTCGTTCTGTCCCGCCCTCTTTTCATGACGGGTAAATTGCGCCCGTTCATGAGTCAAGCTCACCGGCCAGCGTCCCGGAAATCATTGATGACTGGAAAGTTGATGTTTCGCTTGGCGGTGACATGCGCTAAGAGCGGCTGACCATTTTTATAGAGTAAGCCGGACATTGGCCGCCATGACAGACAAGACACCTTTCTACATCACCACCGCGATTTCCTATCCCAACGGCAAGCCGCATATCGGCCATGCCTATGAGCTGATCGCGACGGATGCGATGGCACGCTACCAGCGCCTGGACGGCAGGGACGTCTTCTTCCTGACGGGGACCGATGAACACGGCCAGAAGATGCAGCAGACCGCTCGCGCCGAGGGAATTGCGCCGCAGGCGCTCGCCGACCGCAACTCCGGCGAATTCCAGGCGATGGCGAAGCTTCTCAACGCCTCGAACGATGATTTCATCCGCACCACGCAGGAGCGTCATCACGAGACTTCGCGCAATATCTGGAACCTGATGGCCGACAGCGGCGACATCTACAAGGACAGCTATGCCGGCTGGTATTCGGTGCGCGACGAAGCCTATTACCAGGAAAACGAGACGGAGCTGCGCGCCGATGGCGTGCGTTACGGACCGCAGGGCACGCCTGTCGAATGGGTGGAAGAGGCAAGCTATTTCTTCAAGCTTTCCGAATACCAGGACAAGCTGCTTGCGCATTACGAAGCAAACCCTGATTTCATCGGTCCCGCCGAGCGCCGCAACGAAGTGATTTCCTTCGTCAAGTCGGGCCTGAAGGATCTCTCTGTCTCGCGCACCACCTTCGACTGGGGCATCAAGGTGCCGAACGATCCCGCCCATGTCATGTATGTCTGGGTCGATGCGCTGACCAACTACATTACCGCGACGGGCTACATCGAAGACAAGAATGGCCCAAGAGCGAAATATTGGCCCGCGGACGTGCACATCATCGGCAAGGACATCATCCGCTTCCACGCCGTCTACTGGCCGGCCTTCCTGATGTCGGCGAAGCTGCCGCTGCCCAAGCGCGTCTTCGCCCACGGCTTCCTGCTCAACAAGGGCGAGAAGATGTCGAAATCGCTCGGCAACGTCGTCGATCCGGTCAATCTGGTCAACCATTTCGGCCTCGATCAGGTGCGCTACTTTTTCCTACGCGAAGTCTCCTTCGGCCAGGACGGCAGCTATAGCGAAGAGGCGATCGGCACGCGCATCAATTCCGATCTCGCCAACGGCATCGGCAACCTCGCCAGCCGCTCGCTGTCGATGATCGTCAAGAATTGCGACGGCAAGATCCCGGAATGCGGACCGCTGACGGACGAGGACAAGGCGATGCTGGCGCAGGCCGATGCACTGCATGCCTCGACGCGCGACGACATGGGCAAGCAGCTCATCCATCGCGCGCTCACCTCGATCATCGCTGTCGTTTCGGAGGCCGACCGTTATTTCGCCGGCCAGGCGCCGTGGGCGCTGAAAAAGACGGATCCGGCGCGCATGGGCACGGTGCTCTACGTTACAGCCGAGGTCGTGCGCCAGATCGCAATCCTGTTGCAGCCCTTCATGCCGGATTCATCAGGCAAGCTGCTCGATCTCGTGGCCGCGCCTGCTGACAAGCGTGATTTTGCTGCCCTCGGCGAGGCAGGCCGCCTCGTTGCGGGAACGACGCTGGAAGCGCCGACGCCGGTCTTCCCGCGCTACGTGGCTCCGGAGGCTTAAGGCCGTGCTGGTCGATACGCATTGCCATCTTGATTTCGCCGATTTCGAGGCGGAACGCGACGAAATCGTCTCGCGCGCCCATCAGGCCGGCGTCGCGCAGATGGTGACGATCTCGACGCGCGTGCGCAAGCTCGACGGGCTGCTCGCCATCACGCAGAAATATCCATCCGTCTTCTGCTCGGTCGGCACGCATCCGAACAATGCCGACGAAGAGCTCGATATTCAGACGGAAGACCTGGTGCGCCTGGCGAATGCCCATGAAAAGATCGTCGCGATCGGCGAGGCCGGTCTCGATTATTTCTACGACACGCAGAAGCCGGAGGACCAGCAGACCGGCTTCCGGCGCCATATCGCGGCTGCGCGCGAAACGCGGCTTCCGCTTGTCATTCACAGCCGCAGCGCCGACGAAGACATGGCTGCGATCCTGACCGAGGAAACGGGGAAGGGGGCCTTCCCCTTCATTCTGCATTGCTTCTCGGCCGGCCCCGAACTGGCGAAGACCGGCGTTGAGCTCGGCGGCTACATTTCCTTCTCGGGCATCCTGACCTTCCCGAAATCGGAAGAGCTGCGCGAGATCGCCAAGACCATTCCGCATGAGCGTCTGCTGGTGGAGACCGACGCGCCATATCTCGCGCCGAAGCGCTGGCGCGGCAAGCGCAACGAGCCGTCCTATGTGGTGAATACGGCCGAGGTGCTCGCCGACACGATCGGTCTTTCTCACGCGGAGGCTGCGCGGATCACGACCGAGAACGCTTTCCGGCTGTTTTCGAAGATGCCGAGGATCTAGCAGCGTGCTCTACCGGCGGCGTTTCACCATTCTCGGCTGTTCGTCGTCACCGGGCGTGCCGCGCATCACCGGCGACTGGGGTGCCTGCAATCCCGACAATCCGAAAAACCGGCGCACGCGCGCAGCCTTCATGGTGCAGCAATTCGCCCCGGACGGCGGTGTCACGACCGTCGTCATCGATACCGGGCCGGATTTTCGCGAACAGATGATCAGGGCAGGGGCAGACCACGTCGACGCCGTGCTCTACAGTCATCCGCATGCAGATCATATTCATGGCATCGATGATCTGCGGGGCTATTTCCACAATACGCGCCGCCAGGTGCCGATCTATGCCGATCGGTTTACGATGGAAAGGCTGCGCGAAGCCTTCGGTTATTGCCTGGAAACGCCGCCGGGCAGCAATTATCCGCCGATCGCGCTGCCGTTCGTCATCGAAAACGTCGACGAGCCCGTCGAAATCAACGGTCCCGGAGGCAAGATTGCCTTCCGTCCGCATATCCAGCAGCACGGCGATATCTGCTCACTTGGCTTCCGCATCGGCGATGTGGCCTATTGCAGCGATATCAGTGACTTCCCGCCGCAAACCGTCGAGAAGCTTCATAATCTCGATGTGCTGATCATCGACGCGCTGCAATATACCTATCATCCGAGCCACCTGTCCCTGGAGCAGTCGCTTGACTGGATCGGCCGGTTGAAGCCGAAACGTGCGATACTCACGCATATGCACACGCCGCTGGACTACGACGCGGTGATGGCGCAGACGCCGGACCATGTGGTGCCGGCGTATGACCAGATGAGCTTCGAGACCGAAGTCAGGATCCCGGCCTGAGCCTTGGACCTAAGGACGGGCCAAGGCCCGTTACTGCATGTAAGGCAGAACCTCGACGGCGCCGCGATGGATCATGTCGAGCGAGACGTAGAGGATGATCAGCAGGCCGACATAGGCGATCCAGCGATGCTGATTAAGCAGCCGGGCGATCAGGTTTGCGGCGATGCCCATCAGCGCGATCGACAATCCGAGGCCGATGACCAGAACACCCGGATGTTCGCGCGCAGCACCGGCAACGGCGAGCACGTTGTCGAGCGACATCGACACGTCTGCAATGACGATCTGGGTCGCCGCCTGGAAGAAGGTCTTTTTCGGCGCGCCTTCGGCGTTCGTCGCATCGTGATCCCCGCCATGACCGGCGCGAATCTCGCGCCACATCTTCCAGCAGACCCAGAGGAGCAGCAGTCCGCCGGCCAGCAACAGGCCGACAATCGCCAGCAGATAAACGGCGACGCTGGCAAAGAGGATACGCAGGACGGTCGCGGCCAGAATGCCGACAATGATCGCTTTGTGGCGCTGGGAGGCCTCCAGGCCGGCGGCCGCAAGGCCGATGACCACCGCGTTGTCACCGGCGAGAACGAGATCGATAGCGATAACCTGCAGCAAAGCCGTCAGAGCGCCTGCCGTAAAGAAATCCATAATGATTACCCCCAATGCGTTAGAAGCGTGCTAGCGTCTCGGAAGTTTGGCGTCAACCGCTGAGAGGATGCGTCAAGCCTCGCTATCCATGACGCGGCGCATCGGGAATGCGCAGGCGGCAGCGTTATGGAACTAGAGGCGAGGGGGCTGCATCGCTGTCCGGTCCATTGCCATTTCCCTGGAACATTCATCTCATCCGCCGGTTCTTCCAGTCAGGAAACCAGGCCGGATCGACGGCTGTGTCTACATCGAGAGGAGAGCCCCCGTGAGCAACATTTACAAGGATACCAATCCAGCCTTCCCAGGCCGGGCAGGCGGCGGCAGCCTTGCCGCATTTTTCGACAGCCGATCGGAAGCCGAGTCCGCAATCTCCCGTCTTGAAGACGCGGGTGTTCCGACTGCGAGGATACGGTTGATGCCGGGATATGAGGCGGATGGAAAAAACGCCGGCGTGGTGAGCGACGACCGCAGCGGCTTCTTCGACGCGCTGGCGGACTTCTTCTTCCCCGACGAGGATCGGGCAGTTTATGCGGAGGGATTGCGGCGCGGCGGCTTCCTTGTCCAGGTCAGCGACATCGATGACGCCCTCTATGAAACCGTCCACGACATCCTGGACGATGAGGGCAGCATCGACTTGGATGAGCGGGCGGATCTCTGGTCGTCGGAGGGCGCATTTCAAGGTGCATCGAACACGGGCTTTGCCGGACCTGTCCACGGCGGCAAATCCTCGGAAGATCTGGCCGTATCGGAGAGCGCATTCGAAGAAGGTGATTCGTCTCCGGCTTCCGAAGACACGCGTCCGGTCGCGACGCGAGACACCACGCACGGAAGCGGCAAAGTGCGTGCCTATACGTTCACTGACACCGGCTCCACGCCATCGAGCGGTGACGATCGGCAATCGCAGGCCCAGTCACAAGGCGGATCGCAACAGAGCCAGGGTTTCCGACGCGATCACTGATGCCCCAGAGGCCCGGCTGCAAAGCCGGGCCGCATTCCGTTCCGCTCGAATATCGAGGACATGTCCATGCAATCATCCATCAACCGCGACGGCTTCCTTCCGCCCGACCCCGACGAATTAATCGAGGAGGGCGAGTTGCCTTTTGCCGACGCTGCGCGCGACCAGGCCGACAACAGCTTGACCGCTCTGCAGCGGGAGGTAAGGCTGCTTAGCGCCCGCATCGGCGTGCTGCGCGAAGATGCGGAGGCGGCGTTGAAAGCCAAGGCGACATCGATCGATGCAAACGCCCACGTCCAGCTCGGC
Source organism: Rhizobium pisi (assembly GCF_003938655.1). Classification (GTDB taxonomy): domain Bacteria; phylum Pseudomonadota; class Alphaproteobacteria; order Rhizobiales; family Rhizobiaceae; genus Rhizobium; species Rhizobium pisi. The sequence continues at coordinate 4,702 of NZ_RJJT01000009.1, read as the reverse complement.
GACTATCCCTGGCTGAAGCTCGCCGCGGCGACAAGCGCAGCCTTCATCGCAGCCAGGATCCTTCGAAGCCTTCCGTTCGGTGCGCTGCTTGCCGGCTATACCAGCCATTTCGCGGAGACGAGACGGCGGTGAAGGGCTTGCACGCGCAAAAGCTTGACGGACAGCGCTGCGCGCCATAACGGGAAAGGCCGGGACGGCACTGCCGCGAATACGTAGCCAGCACTTTCTCGAGCTTTATCTGAATGATGTGGTGTTTTCCTAAACCGTTTGTTCCGACTTCTGAAGATGCGGGAAGTGAGCCGCTTGGCCCGCCTTTGAGATTCTGCAGGTTCTCCCATCCAAGCTGCGGGCTGTCGAACGGCGCGAAGTTCTGAAGATGATGCGACTGGCGATTGCCGGCTCATCGAGAACATCGCAGAGCGGGCAGGGCCGCGATGTCAGTGGCATAGATCATGCTTCGACCGGTCGGCGCCTGGCCAATGATCGGGTATGCGTCCGCCAAACAGGTTCATCGATTGACGTTGATCGCGCAACGTTTCACAAAGTTCCAAGCCTCTACCAACCAGAAGCGATGACAACACGCGGGACCACGATTACATGCACATCAACGACGTCCGTCATCCTTTGCGGAGAGTGTCCACATTCCTGGCGGTCGTATTTTCGACGCTTCTGCTGGCGAGCATAAACCCGACCTCGGCGGCCGAACCCTCTGCTTCCCCAGCACCGATCCGCGTTATTATCGAACTGCCGAATGATGATTCCGGACGTGCGCTGGTCAATCGGATAGTTCCTGGCAATCAGGAACCGGCGCAGCCTGTGGCGGTCTCGCAGGTGGCCGAACCGCCGTCGATTGCTACCTCACTTCAGGAATTGCGCCAGAGGTTGCTTACACTCCTCAATGCCGTTCCAACTCTTCCGGGGCAGATCCAGGCGGCAATCCGGCTCTTCCAGGCAGATGATCGTATCGACCCAGTCGGTCTCGTCTTGGCGGTCATACTCTTCGTCGCCGGCGGATTCGTTGCGCAGCGCATCGCCTGGTGGTCAGGGCGCGGCCTTCTCCATTTCGTGCTGACCGCACCTGCCGACACCATCCGGCAGCGGATCAAGCTCCACGCAGGTCGACTCTCGATGGGTCTTCTCGCGTTGGCCGGCTATCTCATCGGAAGCCTTGGGGCGTTTATCCTCTTCCCATGGCCTGCCGTGTTTCGCGACGTCGCACTCATCCTATTGTCAGCCGCGCTCATGGTGCGCCTTGCCGTGCTTGTCGGCCGCATTGTCATCGCGCCAGGCGCCCGCCTGCCGCATATGCGGCTGTTGACGCTTGTCACGTCGCTTGCCTGGTTCTGGTACTACTGGCTCCTCGGGATTGTCGCAGTATTGGCGGCCGGCTGGGCCATCATCGAAGTGATCCGGACGATCGGGGCGTCAACCATCCTGGTCGATCTCTTTACCGCGGCATGGCTTGGCGCGGTTTCAATTGCGCTGCTCATCATGATCTGGCTGCGGCAGTTTCGTTCTGATGGACCGCCGGTGAACCGGCTGATCAGCGTGGGCTTCAGCGCCAGCATTATACTATCGTGGCTTCTATGGGTGTCCGGGCTGCGCGGTGCGTTCTGGACGGTGATCATCATCACGCATTTGCCTCTTACCGTCTCGGTAGCTCGCGATATCATTCGGCACATCATCATACATCCCGAGAATGAGCGCGCGGCGGAAGATCCGACCGTCTTGGGATGGTCGGTCGTCATTATGCAAACGCTGCGCAACGGCCTCATTGTGGCTGCCGCGCTCCTCATTGCCCGCTCGTGGAATGTCAACCTCAGTGACCTTGCCGCATCCGAAACGGTGACCACGCGCTTAATCCGTGCAGGAATCCGCATCGTTATCGTGTTGTTGGTGACCGACGTCATCTGGAAGCTCGTAAGCACTCTGATCGACACTCAGATGGCCGTGGCGTCGCGAAGCGGGAACGAGGGACATGAGCAGGGGGCCGACGCACGCCGGCGTCAGCGGTTGAATACTCTTCTTCCCATTCTTCGCAATGTGCTGTTCCTGGCGATCGGAGCTGTTGGCTTCTTGATGATCCTCGATGCCGTTGGCATTCAGATCGGACCACTCCTGGCGGGTGCCGGGGTCGTCGGCATAGCCGTCGGCTTCGGTGCCCAAACACTCGTCAAGGACATCATCTCAGGCGTTTTTTATCTGTTCGACGATGCCTTCCGCATCGGCGAATACATCCAGGCGGCAAAATACAAGGGTACGGTTGAAGGCTTTTCGCTGCGATCGATCCGCTTGCGACACCACCGCGGCCCGGTCACCATCGTTCCTTTCGGTGAACTCGGCGCGGTGCAAAACCTCAGCCGCGACTGGGTTATCGACATCATTACCCTAACCCTGAACTATGACAGTGACCTCGAGGAGGTTCGCAAGACCATCAAGCGCATCGGCGTTGAACTGCTGGAGGACGTTGAACTTGGGCCCAATATCATCGAGCCCCTGAAAATGCAGGGGATCGAGCAGATGGCGGACTATGGCGTGCAGATTCGGCTGAAGTTCATGGCGAAACCCGGCGAACAGTTCGGCGTTCGCCGAAAAGCCCTTGCCATGCTCAAGAAGACATTCGCGGAAAAGGGCATTCAGTTTGCAACTCCGACGGTTCATGTTTCCGGCGGACCGGCCGATGCCGCGGCAACCGCTGCCGCGTCGGAGCTCCAAAGACCATCAAAGGTCATCTCGACACTTGAGGAATAAGGCGAGCGCATGTGCTTTCCGTCGAATCCCGTCAAGGCAAGACACGCGGTTTCCAATGAGTCTGTTGGCTGGGATCAGCCGTTCAAGTCCGGAGGTGAACCATCGATGCGCTGGATCGTCAGGACGCAAATTCGAGCGGGCCGATTTTAAATGAGTTGGGCTATAAGATGATGATGGAGGGTATGCCATTGTAATCAAACGGCATATTTCTGTTCCATAATCTATCTTATGCGATCAAGATGTGTAGCCGGGGTACATTCTATTTCCAAGTGCGACATGCCAGTAATTTCAATGGCTTCACTTTGGAGATTTTGGCATGTCTCGATGCTATACGCAGATCACCCTCGCCGACCGGCGACGCCTACATCAACTGGTGGCGGCAAAAGTTCCGGTCAACGAGATGGCCCGTCAGCTTGGCCGTCACCGCTCGACGATTTACCGCGAGATCAAGCGCAATACGTTTCGTGATCGCGAACTGCCGGACTACGACGGCTACTACAGCACGGTTGCTCACGATATCTCCAAGGAGCGGCGACGCCGGCTGAGAAAGCTGCGGCGCCACCCGAATTTACGCACGGAGATCATCAACCAGTTGGAGGCACGCTGGTCTCCAGAGCAGATCGCCGGGCGTCTGTTGTCGGAGGGGCTCAGTCTTGTTCGCGTCTGCAAAGAGACAATCTATCGCTTCATCTACAGCAAGGAAGATTATGGGCTAGGCCTCTATCAGTATCTACCGGAATCGCGCCGCAAACGTCGCCCACTGCGCTCCAGGAAGCCGCGCGACGGTGCGTTTCCAGCCACGCACCGCATATCCCAACGTCCTGATTTTATTGGAGATAGATCGCAGTTTGGGCATTGGGAGGGCGACCTCCTCATCTTTGAACGTACACTCGGACATGCCAATGTCACGTCCCTCGTGGAGCGCCGAAGCCGCTATACCGTTCTCATCAAGAATCCGAGCCGGCACTCACGCCCGATCATGGACAAGATCATCAGAGGATTTTCTCCTTTACCGGCGTTCGTGCGTCAAAGCTTCACATTTGATCGCGGTACCGAGTTTGCCGGATTCAGGGCTTTGGAAGAAGGGATCGGCGCGCGTAGCTGGTTCTGCGACCCGAGTGCACCGTGGCAAAAAGGGACAGTCGAGAACACCAACAAGCGCATTCGCCGTTTCATGCCAGGCGCTACGGATCTGGCAGCCGTGTCACAACACGACCTGATCCAACTCGCACGTCATCTCAACGACCAACCCCGTAAGTGCCTCGGCTACAAGACGCCAGCCGAGGTGTTCATGGCGCATTTGCAGGATGAGGCGTGATCCCCTACCCTGCAAAACGGCCATGATGCACTTGGGTTAGCTTCTCCACCGCAAAGTTGAAGTGTCCTGTTTCTGCAAAGTTGGAATGTCACTCGTCCCCTGTCTGAACGGCACCTGGAGCTTCCCCGGATTTAGAACGTTTCCGTGGCGGAGCGTGCATCGCCCTTAGCCGGCGGATCGTCTCGCAGCCCTCAGTCGCCGACGAAACCGCGGTCTTCCTGCCGGCCGCTTCGGCCGCTGCATCCACCAGTTGGAACGCATATTCAACCGCAGCTTCCGTATCGTCCTGACAGAGTTTCTCGCCGCTGCAACGGGTTTCAAGCAATTGTCGAACCCGGCGCTTGATCACTGGCACGACGAAGCGACCCGAGTGAGCGAAAAGCTGTCGCAAGCAGATGGTTGCGACCACTTCGCAAACCAATAGCTTTCCCTCGATTTCGCCGAACGTGGGTACGGCGAATCGCGCTCCTCCCGTCCTGCAGTCACGATCTGTAACCAACATCTTCGTTCTCCAATGAAAGAACACAAGGGGCAGAACGCTTGTTCTGCAGGGCTTTCCCTGGGTTCGGTTGTGTTTTGACCGGCATTCTGCCGACCGGGTAAATTTTCTCCGTTCGCAGGACGGGCTTTTCC
>NZ_RJJT01000008.1 GCF_003938655.1 Rhizobium pisi | reverse complement strand
AAACCGGCCACGGCGTAAGCCGAAACCTCCTTCTTCGCCCTCTGCCAACACGACCGGCAAAGAATCCTATCGCCAAAAAAGCAAAACCCGCCGAAAAAATCGACGGGTTTGTCAGCAGTCTGACGGCCCGGGGAGCCCGGGCCGTTTTTCGATAATAGCCAAATGAGAGGACCATCACATGATGATGGCGGCCTGGTTGCTGATCCTGCGCTTATTCGCCATCGTTCCAAAGCGCATGAAAATGCTGCACCGGGCCGTGACCGGAGCCGACGGTGAGACTTCCGGCAGCCGCGACCGCGCCGGCGAGGTATTCCTTCGCGATGGCGACGGCTTCCCGGACCGAGACGCCTTTGGCAAGCTCGGCCGCCAGCGCGCTGGAGAGCGTGCAGCCGGTGCCGTGCGTGTTCTTGGTCGGCACGCGTCGGGCTTCGAACCAATGCAGGCCGTCGGCCGTGGCCAGCACGTCGGGGCTTTCATCGCTTTCGAGATGGCCGCCCTTGACCAGCACGGCGGCCGGGCCAAGCGCCCGCAGCTGTTCGGCCTGCGCTGCCATCTCCGCGCGGTTGGCCGCAACCGGCTGGTGCAGCAGGGCGGCGGCTTCGGGAAGGTTCGGGGTCAGAAGGGTTGCGAGCGGCAACAGCCGGCGGGTCAGCACGTCGACGGCTTCCGGCGCGAGCAGGGCGGCCCCACCTTTGGCGATCATCACAGGATCGATAACGATCGGAATGTCGCGATGGTCGGCGAGTGCCGCGGCGACGGCTTCGGCAATGCCGGCATTGGCGATCATGCCGATCTTGACGGCATCGACGCGCACATCGGCAAAGACGGCATTGATCTGGTCGGCGACGAATTGCGGCGGCACCAGATGCACGCCGCTCACCCCTTGCGTATTCTGCGCCGTCAGCGCAGTCACCACCGCCATGCCATAGACGCCGCGGGCGGAAAAGGCCTTGAGATCGGCCTGGATGCCGGCGCCGCCCGAGGGATCGGAGCCGGCGATGGAGAGAACGTTGCGGATCATGGACGAACCTTTCGGATTTCGGCAGCGATGCGGCGCGTGGCCGCTTCGGGGTCCGGCGTGCCGCAGATGGCGGAAACGACCGCAAGCCCCTTGGCGCCTGCGGCAAACACTTGCGCCACATGGTCCGCCTTGAGCCCGCCAATGGCAACCGACGGCACCGGCGAGGCTTTCACCAGCTTTGCAAGGCCATCAAAACCGATCGGCTGCTTGTGGTCTGCCTTGGTCGGTGTCGCAAATACCGGCCCGACGCCGGTATAATCGACGAGATCGGGATCGACGGCGCCGGCAAGCAGTTCGGTTTCGACCGAGAGGCCGAGGATCATATCGGGGCCGATCATCGTTCGCGCTCTGCGCGCATCCATGTCCTCCTGGCCAATATGCAGGCCGTCCGCGCCGATGGCGATCGCCGCCTCGATATCGTCGTTGACGATCAGGAGGGCGCCGGTCCTATCGAGCGCCTGTCTCAAGGCGCGGCCGGTCTCGATCATGCTGGCGGTGCTGGCACGTTTGTCGCGCAGTTGCACCATCGTCGCCCCGCCGGCAGCCGCAAGGCGCGCCGTTTCGACCATGCCAATCCCGGCGCAGAGATCGGGATCGAGGACGAGATAGAGCGAAAGGTCGAAACGCTTCATGCGGACAATATCCTTGCCCTGGCATCGAGCGTTTCGGCGTCGATTGCGGCCAGCGCATCGAGGAAGCGCCAGGAGAAGGAGCCGGGGCCGGCGGCACCCAGCGCTGCATCTTCGCCGGCGACGGCGAAAGTTGCGAGAGCTGCGACAGTCGCGCCGAAGAGATCCTCGGGCGCGGTCGCGGCGAAGGCGCCGACGAGGCAGGTGAGCGAGCAGCCGAGTGCAGTGACCTGGGGCATCAAGGCCGATCCGCCTGCAACACGCACCGCCCTTTCACCATCGGTCACGAAATCCACCGCGCCGGTGACGGCGACGATCGCCCGCTGCCGCTCGGCGAGCCGCCGCGCAGACTCTTCCGCCTGTTCGACCGGATCGCGGCTGTCGACGCCCTGGCCGCGGCTCTCTCCGCCGGCAAGTGCGATGATCTCGGAGGCGTTGCCGCGGATGATGGCGGGGTTGAGCGCCAGGAGACCGGCAACAGCGCTGCGGCGGAACGCCGTGGCGTAATGCGCGACCGGATCGAGAACCCAGGGTTTACCGGCTGCGTTCGCCGCCTTTGCAGCCGCGTGCATGCCTGCGATCCATTGCGTCGAGAGCGTGCCGATATTGATGGTCAGCGCGTTCGCGATCCCGGCGAATTCGCCGGCTTCCTCCGCAGCATGCACCATGGCCGGCGAGGCGCCTGATGCAAGCAGGACGTTTGCGGCAATGTTCATGGCGACGTAATTGGTGATGCACTGAACGAGCGGCGGCTTTTCGCGCATCGCCTTCAGCATCGTTCCTGGCGTGGTCTCGGTCTGCATATTGCCCCTTTCAGGCGGGGGCAGGCACGGGGCGTTTCATACGGGCGAGCCGCAACCCCGAGCGACTCCCTCCGCCGGCATGATCCGGTTCAGGTTCGAAGGGTGCTTCTCAGCCCGTCTTTCGACGGACGCCCCTGTCTCTCATCAGGCTCTATTTTGCAGAGAACGGGGCGCATGTCACCCCGAAAACGACAATTCTGCGACCGTGCAGTGCGGCTAATTTGCGAAAGGCGATCAGCCGACGATCTTTGCCAGCAACCGTCCGACATCCTCGTTCTTCACGTTGTTATGGGCATCCGAGGTCGCCGTCTTGACGATGTATTTGTCCGCCAAGAAGGTGTTCACCTTGCCGGCCTGCGGCGCGAAGACGGTGTCCGTATCGTCCGCGACGGCCTGTCCGGCTTTCAGGTGCTGGGGGCCGTTTGCTCCCATCGCGCCGAAGGCGTCGTTCGCATCGCCGATGCTCTTGGAGATATCGCGCGACAAGCGCGAAGCCAGCGCATAGGCAAGCGTGCAGGCGAGATCGTTGTGGGTGTGAGTGACGCAGATCGGGCCGGTCGGTTTGCCGACGACCTCAGGGAAGGCGCCGGCAAGGCCCGGCTTGATCTCTTTGGCGAAACCATTGTGGGAAAAGGCGCCCTGCAACAGGGTGAGCGAGAAGAACTCCAGTTTCGGGACCGGCGCGAGCCTGTTCGCCGCCGCCGAGACCAGCCGGGCGCCAAAGCTGTGGCCGACGAGATGCAGGCGGATCGACCGCTGCAGCACGAGCTTCGACAGCACGCTCTTCGTCAAGGCCTCGCCGACGATGCCGGCGCGGTTCTTCATTTCGTAATAGGTCAACTGGTTCAGAAACCGCGCCACGGCGGCTCTTGGGCCGGAGATCAGGCTGGAGACGACGTCGCCTAGGCCCTGCGCCTGGCCGACCGAGCTTTCAAGATTGAAGGTCGGCGCCGGGACGAGACCTTCCATCAGCATCTTGGCGCTGTTGGCATCCTCGGTCGCGAGCGCGATCGGCTCGGCATCCGCCTGGAGTTCCGCATCGGCTCCGGGAGAGCCGAGCGCTTCATTGCCTTTCCTGACGAGGAAGAGTGACGTCGTTTCATCGAGAGTCTTGGCTGCTACCCGAGCCTTTTCGGCCGTGGCGGCGCCATCCGGCCCGAAGAGATCCTCGAAATCGGCCAGCACCTCGTTGAAAGCCTCGTCGTCGAGATCCTTGAGGGCCGCCGCCGTCCCGTCGGCTGCCTGGGCTCCGCCGCCTGCCGTCACCAGCGTCTGCTCGTCGAAATCGGGGCCATAGGCCTTGGCCGGCCAAACGACGCCGGCGATCGTCGTGCGGCGCGCCTTGTCGGGGGTAAGAATTTTACAGGCGTTCGCCCAGAGCGTTCCGTAGAGCGTGCGGGCATCGTCCTTGGTGTTCTTCCAGCCATGCGACATGACCACCAGATCGGTCATATCGGGCTGGTTCAGCAGCCCGGCGAGCTTTCTCGTCAACGCGGGATCGATCACGCCGTCCTTGTCGAATTCGAGCCACAGAAGTGGCGAGGGTCCAAGCGTTTCCATGTGGCCTCCTTACACAGCTTGCAGCGTTCGCATCAGATCGAGCAGGCCGGCGCCCTGAAACTCCGGCCGTCGCTTGAGGTCGGTCGCAGCGCCGACGAAGATCTCCTTGACGCGCTCGGGCTGGCCGAGAAATTCGCGCCGGACGGACAGGAAGGCGGCGATCGCCCCGGAGACGTGCGGCGCGGCCATGCTCGTGCCGGTATCCTCCCGGAACGGTGCCTCTCCCGGCTTGTCGCGGTCATAGAGCGCGCAGGAAATGATGCGCTCGCCGGGAGCGACGAGATCGGGTTTCATGCGCCCGTCGGCGGTCGGTCCCTTCGAGGAGAAATAGGAGACGCCATAGGTGTGCGGCATATCGCGATGCGTCGAGCCGACTGTGATGGCGAGCGCCGCATTGCCGGGATCCATGATCGTGCCGCTATGGGCGGCGCGCTCCGGCGCTCCGGAAAATTGCGTCACCGTGCCATAGCCGGCATTGCCGGCCGCAACGACGACACAGACGCCCGAGCGGACGAGCCTGTTGACCTCGACGCAGAGCGGGCTTTGGCCTGCCGCGAACCACACCGGGTTGAAGGGATAGCCGAGGCTGAGGTTGATGCCATGAATCTTGATGTTGCGCCCGTAATCGTTCGACCGCTGGACGTAATTGATCGCGGCCAGCAGGTTGCTCAGTCTCCCCTGCCTGTCGTTGATGAGCACCTTCAGGCTTATCAGCTTGCAATGGGGCGCCATGCCGGAGATCACCCCCTGATATTCGTCGGTAACCTGAGACTTCGTATCGTCCTCATTGCGTATTTCCGAGGTGACAGGGATTTTCTCTACCCCCTGCGTCGTCGGGTTTTCCAATATGGACGTGCGTCCAGCGATGATGCCGGCGACATGAGTTCCATGGCCGGCGGCGTCGGTCAGCGCCGTTGCGGGTGCGGAGGCCGGATCGGGATTATCAGATGTAAAATCCCAATGGCTGAGGCCATCCGGCAATTCGAGCGTTTTCAACGTTGAGAAATGGGGATGGTTCTTGTCGATCCCGGTATCGGCCACAGCCCAGACGACGCCCTTTCCGCTGGCCGCGAAAGAGGCCTGCGCCGCATCGCATTTGATCGTCCTGATGGATTCATAGACGCAGCGAGATATCTCGTGATCGTGCCAGATCTTGTAGACAAGCGGGATATCCCTCTGCTTGCCGTCGCTCTTGGGCATCGTCCAGGTCGACAGCCGGCCGATGGCTTCCCGGGTCAGGGTCGCGAAAACGTAGCTGTCGGTCCAGAGCGATTTGGCGGCAATCCTGCTGCCATTCGAAAAGATCTGCGAGAGATCGAGCCTGCTGTCATCGGAGACCGCAGGCATGCCGAGCGGCGCCGAAATGCCGAAACGCCGCAGATTATTGCTTTCATCGGTCGCGCTGATCCTGTCGAGGTGGCGCAGATATGCCTCGAACAAAAGCTGCCGCGCCGCCGTCACGCCGCCGGGAAAATCGCGATTGAATTCGACGACGACATCAAAACTCTCAGGAGTTTTGCTGGCTCTCCTGGGGCGGTCCGGATCGCCTTTCATGAACGACGAGAGATCGCCCCCGATTCGGGTCTTGACCAGGTTTTCCTGAATGCTGTCTTCGGATTCCGTCCGGGGTTGCGCCGGCCGTTGCCTCTTTGCCATGCAACTGTCCTCCCCCTTTTCGGAAAGAATAGCAGCAGCAACCGTGGGTGCAATATTTTTCTAAAATACACCTATATATTTCAGTGAACTTGGCAATTGCAGGCTTGATTAAGTATGCTCGAAACGTGTCTGCTATTCATCGTTTACGTTCAGATGCCAGACGTTTCATGTAAACTATGCTTGTGGCGAAGCCGGAGACTTCTAACTCAAATCATGCAGCCCTGTCGTACTCGCCGCCCCAATCGAGAATTCCGAAAACCGCACCCTCAACCCACGGCGCTCCGGCGTGCAGGCAGCCGGCCCGACCTGATAGTGCTCGGCCGCAGGGAAGGGCGCTAGCCGCAGCAGCGGCCAGTGGCGGCCGTCGCGCGAGGCCTGGATGCGCATAGCGCCGTTCGCGACCGTCACACGGATGCGGAAATCCTCGAGTTCCTTGAAGGGCTGGGAAACGGACCAGTCGGACCTGCCGTCGGTGACGACGGTGCTGAGGAAGGGTTCGCCGTCGGTGAATTCGACGCCTGTCTTCACCCAGCGGCTCTCGTCGATGCGCACCATGAGGCCGGCCTGGTCGTAGAGGGTGCGGAATTCGCCCTGGATGCGGATCTGCACGGTGAAGTTGTCGCCGGTGGGAAAGGCGAGGAAGTGGCCGCTGTCGCGGGTGAAGCCGTAATAGGTCTCTCGCCAGAAATCGGTCTTCTCGCCAGTCGTCATCGTCAGGCCGGTTTCGTCGGCGTGCCAGCTGGCCGGTTCGTTCAGCCATTTTCCGTCGTTGAAATCGATGCGCATCCGCTTCTCCCGTTCCTTTGAAACCTTGCCGCAGGGCGGTCGCCTCACCTTGGCATATCACGCAGGCTTCGTGCAGAGGGCTGGGCGCAGCTGAAGATGGTGCCTTTTCGACGACGATGCTATCGGCGGCTGCATAATCCACCGCTCGTGCTTGACACGATAGTTTCAGCTTCTATTCTGTTACAAAAAGATTAATTACATAATTGTGGAACTAAACGGGAGCCATCACATGAAAATTCTGGTCGCATTCCTGCTCGGCACCGCGCTTGCCGCCCTGCCGTCGACCCTTCTTGCCCAGGAAAAGGGCGGCGTCATCAACGTTGCGACGATCGGCGAGCCGCCGACGCTCGACCCAATGTCGTCAACGGCCGATCTCGTCGGCATCGTCACGCAGCATATTTTCGAAACGCTCTATACCTTCGACAAGAGCTGGAACGTCACGCCGCTGCTGGCCGAAAGCCTGCCTGAGATCAGCGCCGACGGCAAAACCTATACGATCAAGCTCAGAACCGGCATCAAGTTCCACGACAATAGCGACATGACGTCGGAGGATGTCGTCGCTTCGCTTGGCCGCTGGACGAAGATCGCCTCGCGCGGCAAGCAGGTGGCAGGCTTCATCGACAAGATCGCCGCCCCCGATCCGGCGACCGTCACGATCACGCTGAAGCAGCCCTATGCGCCGCTGACCTCGCTGCTCGCCTTCAACAATTCGGCCGCGATCATCATCCCCTCCGAAAAGCAGGACGAGCCGATGAAGGAATTCATCGGCACCGGTCCCTACATGCTGAAGGAGCGCAAGGCCGACCAGTATATCCAGCTCGTCCGCTTTGATGGCTATAAGTCACGCGAGGGCGACAGCAATGGTTATGGCGGTGCCCGCCATCAGTATCTTGATGAGATCCGCTTCGTGCCGGTGCCGGACCCGAATACCCGTGTCGAAGCCGCCGTTTCCGGCCAGTATGATTATGTCGATTCGATCCCTGTGGAATCGTACGACAAGCTGAAGGCTTCGACCGCCTCGCAGCCGGTCATGCTGAAGCCCTTCGGTTATCCAGTCTTCGTCTTCAACACGAAGGAAGGTGCTGCTAGCAATGTCGAGGTCCGCAAGGCGATCCGCCAGGCGCTCAGCATGGAAGACATGCTGGCCGCTGCCTTCGGCGGCACGGATTTCTATGCGCTCGATGGTGCCATCTATCCGAAGACTTTTGCCTGGTCGACGGATGCCGGCGTCGAGGGCGCCTATAACGTCGCCGATCCGGAAGGAGCGGCGACTGCCGCCAAGAAGGCCGGCTACAATGGCGAGCCGATCCGTATCCTGACCAGCCGCCAGTATGAGTTTCATTACAAGATGGCGCAGGTCGCCGCCGAATATCTGAAGCTTGCCGGCTTCACCGTCGACATGCAGGTGGTGGACTGGGCGACGCTGACGCAGCGCCGCACCGATCCGAAGCTCTGGGATATCTACATCACCCACAGCCCCTTCCTGCCGGAGCCGGCGCTCATCGGCTCGCTCTCGACCAGTTCGCCGGGCTGGTGGGATACGCCGGCCCGCAAGGCCGCCGTCGATGCCTTCACCTCGGAAGTCGACCCGAAGAAGCGCGTCGCGCTCTGGGCCGACGTCCAGAAGGCCATCTATGCCGACGCGCCCTTCATGAAGATCGGCGATTTCAACGCCGTCTCGGCGAAATCGGTCAAGCTTGATGGCGTCGATCCGGCTCCGTGGCCGTATTTCTGGAATGCCTCGATCAAGAAGTAAGCATCGCCACCGGCGCCGGCCCTCCGTGGCTGGTGCCGGTCTTCTTTTCTGCCGCATCTGCAAGGGCTCGAAAACAGGCCATTCATGATCCGCTACATCCTCCAGCGCCTGTTCGGCATGATCGTCGTGATGTTTCTCGTCGTCACGATTGTCTTCGTCATCGTGCGCGTGACGCCGGGAGATCCGGCCGCCGTCATGCTCGGGCCGGATGCGACGCCGCAGGATATTGCCGATCTCAGGTCCCAGCTCGGCCTCGATCAATCGCTCGCCCTGCAATATGTCTACTACATCGGCCAGCTGCTGAAGGGCGATCTCGGCCAGTCGATCTTTCTCAACATGCCCGTCACATCGGCCCTGCTCGACCGCGCCGAACCGACCTTCTTCCTGACGCTGTTCTCACTTGCCATCGCCAGCATCATCGCCTTGCCGATCGGCATCTATGCCGCCTATCGCCGCGGCTCCTTCATCGACCAGGCGGCAACGACGCTTGCGATGTTTGCCGCGAGCATCCCGAGCTTCTGGCTGGGCCTCATCCTGATTCAGTTCTTCGCCGTCAGGCTCAATCTCTTCCCGGTCTCGGGTTATGGCGGTCCCGGCTCGACCTTCTTCGAGCGCATGTATCACCTGACGCTGCCGGCCTTTGCCCTCGGCATCGTTTCCTCGGCGCTGATCCTGCGCTTCACCCGCGCTTCGATGCTCGATGTGCTCGGCGACGATTATATCCGCACAGCGCGCGCCAAGGGGCTGGTCGAGCACCGGGTGATCCTCAAGCACGCGCTGAAGAATGCGCTGATCCCGATCCTGACGGTGATCGGCCTGACGGCGGCGGTGCTGATTTCGGGCGCGGTCGTCACCGAGACCGTCTTCGGCCTGCCGGGTGTCGGCAATCTCGTCGTCTCGGCGGTTCTGCGTCGCGATTACCCTGTCATCCAGGGGGCCTTGCTCGTCATCGCCGCGCTCTACGTGCTGATCAATTTTGCGATCGACATGCTCTATCTGTTGATCGATCCGAGGGTGCGCTACTGATGGCCGATATTGCGATCAATTCAGCCGAAGGCGAGGGCGGCAAATTCGTTCGGCGCCTGCTGAAACGCAAGACGGTCGCCTGCGGCCTCCTGATCCTGACGATCTTCGTGCTGCTCGCGGTCTTCGCGCCTGTCGTTGCGCCTTATTCGCCGTCCAAGTTGTCCATCGTCAACCGGCTGAAGCCGCCGAGCGGCATCTTCTTCTTCGGCACCGACGAGTTCGGCCGCGACGTCTTCTCGCGAACGATCTTCGCCGGCCGCCTGTCGCTGCTCGTCGGTGCCGCTGTCGTGACCTTGTCAGCCGTGATCGGCGTGACGCTCGGCCTGCTTGCCGGCTTTTTCCAGAAGCTCGATACGCCGATCGCCCGGTTGATCGACGCGATGATGGCATTTCCCGATATTCTGCTGGCGATCGCGCTCGTTGCCGCCCTAGGGCCCTCGTTGACAACAGTCATCATCGCGCTGTCGATCGTCTATGCGCCGCGTCTTGCCCGCATCGTCCGTGCCTCGACGCTCGTCATTCGCGAGCTGCCCTATGTCGAGGCGGCGAGGGCGCTCGGGATTTCGACCTTCCACATCATGACGCGGCATGTGCTGCGCAATCTGCTCTCGCCGATCCTGGTGCAGGCGACGTTCCTCTTCGCCAGCGCGATGCTTGCCGAAGCCGGCCTGTCTTTCCTCGGCCTCGGCGTCAGCCCTGAAATCCCGACCTGGGGAACGATGATCGCCGCCGGCCGGCAATATATCGGCCAGGCCGACTGGATGACGCTGTTTCCCGGCGTCGCGATCATCCTCTCCGTGCTGTCGCTGCAAATGGTCGGCGACGGCCTCAGGGACATGCTCGACCCAAGACTTCGCAAGGACCTTTAATCCGCCGACGAAACGTCGGCCAAACGACATTCGCCAATCGAATTCGCATGACAGGAGTTAGCGTGAATCAGTTTCCCGCCGCAGGTACGGTTGAGAACTCGCCCTATGAACGGCTTGCCGCGCTCGGCATCGAGCTTCCGCCGCCGCCGCCGCCGATCGCCAATTTCGTGACGCATGTGCTTGAAGGCAACATGCTTTATCTCTCCGGCCAAGGACCGCGCGAGGCCGATGGCTTCCTGCATGCCGGCAAGGTCGGCGCAGGTGGCGTCGGCGTCGAGCAGGCGTACGGCCATGCACGGCTGACCGGCATCAACCTCTTGTCGGTCATGCATGAGGCGCTCGGCGATCTCTCCCGGGTCAAGCGGGTGGTCAAGCTGCTCGGCATGGTCAATGCCGTGCCCGATTTCGAGGATCATCCGAGCGTCATCAACGGCTGCTCGGATCTGTTGATCGAAGTCTTCGGACCGGCCGGCGAACATGCCCGCTCGGCCGTCGGCTTCGGCTCGCTGCCCGGCAACATCACCGTCGAGATCGAGGCAATCGTCGCCTTGCACGGCTGACGAGAACTTTCATATTTGGAGCAGCGCTCCACTTATCCTCTTCCCGAGCCAGAATTCTGGAGAACTTCATGCCCACTGATATGAGACCATCGATCGGCCTTCGTCCTGTCATCAACGTATCGGGCACGATGACGAGCCTCGGCGCCTCGATCGGGGTGCCGGAAGCGGTCAGCGCGATGGCATCGATCCTGCCGCACTTCGTCGAGATCAACGATTTGCAGCGCAAGGCAAGCGCCATCATCGCCCGGCTGACCGGCGGCGAGGCGGGTTTCGTCACCGCCTCCTGCTCGGCCGGCATTTCGCTTGCCGTCGCCGGCGCCATCACCGGCGACAATCTGCTGGCGATCGAAAAATTGCCGGATACGACATCCGAGAAGAACGAAGTGCTCGTGCAGATGGGCCATGTGGTGAGCTACGGCGCACCCGTCGACCAGGCGATCCGGCTTGCCGGCGGCAAGGTCGTGCTGATCGGCCAGGCGACCTCGACCCATCGCTTCCACATGGAAAACGCCATCACCGACAAGACCGCCGCCGCCGGCTTTATCGTCTCCCATCATGTCGTCGATTACGGACTGTTGAACCTCAAGGAGTTCGTCGAGATCGCCCATGCGAGAGGTGTGCCCGTCATCGTCGATGCGGCCTCGGAATACGATCTCAGGATCTTCCTGGAGCAGGGGGCCGATATCGCGCTCTATTCCGGCCATAAATTCCTCGGCGGCCCGACTTCGGGCATCGTCGCGGGCAGGAAGGAACTGGTGCGTCATGCCTTCCTGCAGAATATGGGCATCGGCCGCGGCATGAAGGTCGGCAAGGAGAGCATCTTCGGCGTCATGGCCGCACTCGAAGCCTGGGAAAAACGCGACCACGCCGGCATTCGCGAACGCGAGACCAGCTATCTCAATCTCTGGAAGCGCACGCTTGACGGCCGTCCCGGTGTTACCGCGCTGATCGAGCCCGATCCGACCGGCAATCCGCTTGATCGGCTGCGCCTCATCCTTGATCCCGAGCAGGCGCATATCACCGCCTGGGATCTGGCGGATGCGCTGGCGAAGGGCAGCCCGCCGATCATCGTGAGCGACCATGAGGTGGAGCACCGCTATTTCTATCTCGACCCCTGCAACCTGCATCCGGGCCAGGAAGAGATCGTCGCAAACCGTCTTGGCGAGGAACTCGACAAGGCCCGCGCCTCCAACGAGATCATCGCGACGCCCATCGAAAACCGCAGCCGGCACCGCTTCGACGGGCTCCTGCGCTGGCCTGATTAAACCGTCGGAAGAGGAAACGATATGGCCAGCGTCCAGGCGCAACCGATTGAGACAACAGCCGTTCTTTCCGTCGACAGGCTGACGACGTCCTTTCTGGTGGAGGGGGCCTGGAAACCTGTTGTGCGCGACGTTTCCTTCACTGTCGCGCCGGCTGAAACGGTGGCGATCGTCGGCGAATCCGGCTCGGGCAAGAGCGTCACGTCTCTGTCGATCATGCGGCTGCTGCAGGCGGACACGAGCCGCATCGAGGGCCGCGTCATGCTGGGCGGACGCGACCTGCTGGCCTTGCCGGAACCTGCCATGCGGCGGGTGCGCGGCAACGAGGTGGCGATGATCTTCCAGGAGCCGATGACATCGCTCAATCCGCTCTTCACCATCGGTGACCAGATTTCCGAAGCGCTGCTCTGCCATTCCGATATGAGCAGGGCGGATGCGAAGGCCGAGACGATAAGGCTCCTGGAAAAGGTCCGCATCCCCTCGGCCGCTTCGCGCTTCGACGAGTATCCGCATCGCTTTTCCGGCGGCATGCGCCAGCGCGTGATGATCGCCATGGCGCTCGCCAGCCGGCCGAAGCTGCTGATCGCCGACGAGCCGACGACGGCGCTCGACGTGACGATCCAGGGTCAGATCCTCGATCTCATCAAGATGCTGCAGGACGAGGAGGGGACTTCCGTTCTCTTCATCACCCATGACATGGGCGTCGTCGCCGAGATCGCCGACAGGACAGTCGTGATGTATCGCGGCGAACAGGTGGAAAGCGGCGCCACCGCCGATATCTTCCACCGCGGCAAACATCCCTATACGAGAGCGCTGCTCTCGGCCGTGCCTGTGCTCGGCTCGATGCAGGGCCGGCAAAAGCCGCTGCGTTTTCCCGTGGTCAATACGGCGACGGGTGAATCGGACATTCCCGCCGAGGCGGCCGATACGGTGGCGGCAAAGCCTGTGCTTGAGGTGAAGAACCTCACCAAGCGCTTCGATATTCATTCCGGCCTCTTCAACCGGCTGACCAGCCGGGTGCACGCGGTCGAAAACGTCTCCTTCGATCTTCATGCCGGCGAGACGCTGTCGCTTGTCGGTGAATCCGGCTGCGGCAAATCGACGACGGGCCGCGCCATCCTGCGTTTGATCGAACCGCAGGCCGGTTCCGTCCTCGTCGAGGGCAGGGAAGTGCTCGGCCTCGACAGAAAGGATCTGCGCCAGATGCGCAAATCCGTGCAGATGATTTTCCAGGATCCCTTTGCCAGCCTCAACCCGCGCATGACGGTTGGTGCCGCGATCGCAGAACCCTATCTCGAGCACAGGATGGGCAATGCGAGAGAGGCGAGGGAGGTCGTAGCCGACCTGCTGGTGAAAGTCGGCTTGTCTCCCGATATGGCTTCGCGTTACCCGCATGAATTTTCTGGCGGCCAGCGGCAGCGCATCTGCATTGCCCGGGCGCTTGCCTTGCAGCCGAAGGTCATCGTCGCCGATGAAAGCGTCTCGGCGCTCGACGTTTCGATCAAGGCGCAGGTCATCAACCTGATGCTGGACCTGCAGCAGAGCCTCAATCTCGCCTTCCTGTTCATTTCGCACGACATGGCGGTGGTCGAGCGCGTCAGCCATCGCGTGGCGGTGATGTATCTCGGCGAGATCGTCGAGATCGGCCCGCGCGCCGCCGTCTTTGAAAATCCGCAGCATCCCTATACGAAGAAGCTGATTTCAGCTGTGCCCGTGCCTGATCCCGATCGTCGCCACGAAAAACGGATGGTGGCAAACGAAGAGATCAAGAGCCCGATGCGATCAGTCGATTATCAACCTCCGGCCGTTTCGTATCGCGAGGTTAGTCCGGGCCATCTGGTGATGGCGGATCGCTAGCCCTGCGCCGTCCAATGGGAGTTGCCTAACGGGCCGGCGGCGCATAAAGCAGAGGCATAGCCAAATGCCCGGAAATCTGCACCGATGAACAACAACGATTATTATTCGAAGCTCGGCGGATTGCCGCCGCAGACGCAGCTGCTTTCAAGCAAGGCCGTTTTCACCACGGCCTACGCGGTCATCCCGCGCGGCGTCCTGACCGATATCGTCAGCAGCGTCCTGCCTCACTGGACGGGGACGCGGGCATGGGTTCTCTCCCGTCCGCTCTCAGGATTCTCCGAGACCTTCTCGCAATATGTGATGGAAGTTCAGCCGGGTGGCGGAAGCGACCGGCCGGAGTCTGACAAGCGGGCCGAAGCGGTGCTGTTCGTCGTCGAGGGCGGCATGACGGTGGAGCTCGATGGCGTCAGCCACGCGCTGCGCGCCGGTTCCTTCGCCTATCTTCCGGCGGGTTCAGTCTGGCGCCTGAAAAACGATGGTTCGGCCGCGGCGATATTCCACTGGATCAGAAAGGCGTTTCAGGAGGTCGAGGGGCTGGAGCCGCCACCGGCGATCTTCACGCATGAGGACGATCATCCCATGGCGGCAATGCCGGACACCGACGGGGGCTGGGGGACGACGCGTTTCATCGATCCCGCCGACGTTCGCTACGATATGCATGTCACCATCGTGACCCTGGAGCCGGGCGCGGTGATCCCCTTCATGGAAACCCATGTCATGGAGCATGGTCTCTATGTGCTGGAGGGCAAGGCCGTCTATCGCCTGAACCAGGACTGGGTCGAGGTCGAGGCCGGCGACTTCATGTGGCTGCGCGCCTTCTGCCCGCAGGCATGTTACGCCGGCGGCCCGGGCCGGTTCCGCTACCTGCTTTACAAGGATGTCAACCGCCACATGACGCTCTGGTAGGCGGCCTCGCGAGCCGGTTCAAGCTTGCGCGCCGGAAGGCGGCGCGGCTCTCGGTCAATCGCTCCTTTCACAAGGTATAACAGCCGCTTGAGGCGAGCCCGGCACGCGGTCGGCGCATTTGCGGCGAACCTGTCCGGTTGCTTGACACCTCTAGCGATTGCACGCATCGTCGTTCGATGCGGGATATGGATTCATGGCTGTCGGAGAAGAAAGAGACAGGCCGAAGAAACGCTGCCGAAGCGGTCTTCGAAGATATCCGCACGGCCATTGTGGATCATAAACTGACTCTCGGTACCCGGCTTCCCTCCGAGGTGCAACTGGCCGAACGCTACGGCATCAGCCGGGCTATCGTGCGTGAAGCGCTTCGCTCGCTGCAGACGCTGGGCTTCACGCAAACCAGAACCGGTCGGGGCACCTTCATCGTTTCGGAGAGCCCGGCGCGGCAACTCGGCGGAGGGGCATATTCCGCCCGCGATCTCATGGAAGCGCGTCCCTGCATCGAGATACCGGCTGCGGGCTGGGCGGCATTGCGTCGCTCCAACGAGCAACTGGCCTCCCTAACATCCTTGTGCGACCGGATGGACGATGAGGAGGATGTCCAGAAATGGGTGCGGATGGACGCTGAGTTTCATGGAGAAATCGCGGAAGCTTCGGGCAATGCGATCTTCCGGAAAGTCGTTGCCGGTGTTCGCGGTGCACTCTCGACGCAATCGGAACTCGTGGAGCATGTTCGCGGACGGCGGAAAGCGTCCAATGCGGAGCATCGCCGAATACTGGAGGCAATTGCCGCAAGCAAGGAAGGGGATGCGCGTGGCGCCATGGCAGAGCACCTGCTCGAGGTGAAGCGGTCCATCATCGGGACTGCCGATGAAAAGCGAACTCCACTTAAGGTATAATTTCTAATTTTGCGCCTGGATGTCTGGGTGCGCTGCCGATTGAATGCGAAGCGATGAACGATCTAGAAAGCTGGCTTTCAGACCCCGCGATCCTCAGTCGCAAAAGCGCCTCGGAACTGGTCTTCGAGGAGCTGCGCAATCTCATTCTTTCCGGCCGGTTCGCTGCTGGCTCCAAGCTTCCGTCGGAAGCCAAGCTGGCGGGAAAATACGGAGTGAGCCGTCCGATCGTGCGGGAAGCGCTGCGCTCGCTGCAGATTTTGGGATTGACGGAGACGCGGACCGGGAGCGGGACCTACGTGCTCGCCGACAGCGGCAACAGAGATATTCGCTACGGCAATTATTCGGCGCGTGATCTGATGGAGGCGCGCGCCTTCGTCGAGGTATCCGCCGCCGGTTGGGCGGCTCTGCGTCGAAGCGATGATGATCTGTCCCGGTTGCTGACACTTTGCGACCGGATGGAGCAGGAAGAAAATACCGAGATCTGGGTGCAGCTGGATTCGGATTTTCATGGGCTGATCGCCGAGGCATCCAAGAATGCTGTCTTCCGCGATATCATCGATGACGTCCGCGAGGCGATGGCCCAGCAATCCGGGCTGCTGACGATTTTGGGGCCGCGGCGTCAGGAGTCGAACGAGGAACATCGGGCGATCATCGAAGCCATCCGCAGAGGGTCGGAGGTCGAGGCTCAGCTTGCGATGGAAATTCATCTGAGAAAAGTCGAGGCGGCGCTAGGCCGCATCATCGGTTCCGAGCCGCGCTAAGCCGGCGATCTATCTGCCACAAACGAGCGAAAAATCCTTGACGGGATCGTATTATTCAATTTAAACGCTAACCTGTCAGACCGCATAGCAGATTGGCATCTTTACAGAAATCTGCGCGGACGGGCGGCCTGGAGGTTGCCGAACCGTGGATAGGGAGGAGAAATGACAGTGATGGAATCCACCAGAACCGAGGGCGATGGCCAGGTTTTCGCCGAGGAAGATCTCGGTTACAAAAAAGCGCTGAAACCGCGGCAGATCCAGATGATCGCCATCGGCGGAGCGATCGGCACAGGGCTGTTTCTTGGTGCGGGCGGCCGGCTTGCTGCCGCTGGTCCGGCGCTTGTGCTGGTTTATGCGCTGTGCGGCTTTTTTGCATTTCTCGTTCTGCGGGCTCTGGGCGAACTCATCGTGCATCGCCCGACCTCGGGCTCGTTCGTGTCCTACGCCCGTGAATTTTATGGCGAAAAGCTCGCATTTGCGGTCGGCTGGCTGTATTGGCTGACCTGGGCGATGACTGCGGTCGCCGACGTCACCGCCGTCGCCCTCTACATGAATTTCTTCAAGGCCTATGTCCCGTGGATCGCCATGATCGATCAGTGGGTATTTGCGCTGGCAGCGCTGATCATCGTTCTCGCCATGAACCTTTTGTCGGTGAAGGTTTTCGGCGAATTGGAATTCTGGTTCAGTCTCATCAAGGTTCTCGCCCTGGTCGTCTTCCTGATCGTGGGCGTTTACTTCGTGGTATCTGGTACGCCGATCGACGGTCACGTTCCAGGCCTGAATACGATAACCGACTTCGGCGGCATGTTCCCGAACGGAATCCTGCCGGCTCTGGTGGTGATACAGGGCGTGGTTTTTGCCTATGCCTCCATCGAGCTGATCGGCACTGCTGCAGGCGAAACCGAAAATGCGCGCAAGGTCATGCCCCGCGCGATCCGGACCGTCGTGCTCCGTCTGGTGGTCTTCTATGTCGGCTCGGTCATGCTGCTGTCGCTGCTGCTGCCTTATACCGCCTACAAGGGTGGCGAGAGCCCGTTCGTGACCTTCTTCGGCAAGATCGGCATCCATGGCGCCGACGTCGTCATGAACCTCGTCGTACTGACCGCCGTCATGTCGTCGCTCAATGCGGGCCTCTATTCGACAGGCCGCATTCTGCATTCCATGGCGATTTCAGGCTCGGCTCCGGCCGCGCTGGCGAAGATGAACAGGTCCGGCGTGCCCTATGGGGGCATTGCAGTGACGGCGGTCGTGACCGCGTTCGGTGTCGTGCTGAATGCTTTGGTTCCGGCGGAAGCTTTCGAGATTGGGCTGAATGTTGCCGCCCTCGGCATTATCGCGGCGTGGGGGGTGATTGTCCTGTGCCAGCTCAAGCTGTGGAAACTGTCGCGTCAAGGCAAACTGGCGCGCCCTGAATTCCGGATGTTCGGCGCTCCTTACACCGGCGTGCTGACGCTGGGGTTCCTTGCGGTCGTCGTAGTCCTGATGGCCCTCGATTATCCTGTCGGCACCTACACGGTTGCCTCTCTGGTCCTGATCATTCCGGCATTGGTGCTCGGCTGGCTTTTCATGCGGGAGCGCATCCACATGATTGCGGCCGAACAAGGCCAAGATCGCGGTGGTTTCGATTTGGCTTGATAGCGCAAGCTTTACCCGGCGGCGAAGCTCGCTGCCGGGGCTGGGCACAGCGCCGCATGGATGGAGAGAGAAATGACCTCGAATGAGGATGTCGTCGTTACCGACCGTGGCGGGATCGTCGAGAACAGTCACCGCGTCCACGTGGCCGTTGTCGATGCAAAAGGCAGCCTGCTTTATGCACTGGGAAATCCGACACGCATGACACTTGCCCGGTCTGCGGCAAAACCGGCCCAGGCGCTTGCCATTCTGGAAACGCATGGTTTCGAGCGTTACGGGTTCGACGATGCCGACCTTGCGCTGATGTGCGCTTCCCACAGCAGCGAAGAGCGGCATATCGAGCGAACACGGACCATGCTGTCGAAGGTTCGGGCCGAGGAGGCAGATCTTCGTTGCGGCGGCCATCCTTCCCTGTCCGAAACGGTGAACCGTTCCTGGATCAAGCGGGATTACACGCCAACGGCGGTTTGCAGCAATTGTTCGGGAAAACACGTCGGGATGATTGCCGGATCCCGCGCGATCGGGGCAGGCGTGGAAGGCTACCACCTGCCGGATCATCCGATGCAGGTGGTGGTCAAGCGTACGATTGCCGAGCTCTGCGATTTGGAAGCACGGGACGTCGAATGGGGGATCGACGGATGCAATCTTCCGACCCCTGCTTTTCCATTGGATCGGCTGGCGCGCATCTATGCCAAGCTTGCTGCGGCTGCGGATGGGAACGATGCGCGCGAAGACCAGTCGGTGCGTAGCACCGCGCTGGCTCGCATTTTCCATGCGATGGCACGTTATCCTGAGATGGTCGCGGGCGAGGGGCGCTATTGCACGGTGCTCATGCAAGCATTCAAAGGCGCAATGATTGGCAAGCTCGGGGCCGATGCCAGCTACGCGATTGGTGTGCGGGCCTCGGATGAAACCAGGCGATTGGGAGCGGATGGCGCGCTCGGCATCTCGGTTAAAGTCGAGGATGGCAACGTCGAAATCCTCTACGCAGTTGTGACGGAAATCCTGGAACAGCTTGGAATCGGTTCGCCTGATATCCGCAGGCAGTTCGCGACGTTCCATCATCCCGCGCGCGTGAACACGATGGGCGTCACGACAGGCCGCGTGTCTTTTCCGTTCAAGCCGCGTGGATTCAAACCGGACGGGGCGAACCTCGTCGCGCGGCCCTGACCCGATCAGACATCCCGGGTTGCGGCAATTGCCGCCTCTCCACACATCATCTTCTTCGGCCTGCCGCCTCAAGTTCAAGCCCGCAGCGCCTCTTCTCGAAGGTCCCGCTATGACTGCATCCGATATTACGAAAATCCGCATCGAGCATGACCTCATCGGCGATCGCGAGGTGCCGGTCTCGGCCTATTACGGCGTGCATACGCTGCGAGCGGTCGAGAATTTTGCCATCACCGGTCAAACCCTTCGTGAATCGGCAGACCTGATTGCATCCCTGGCTGCGATCAAGCAGGCGGCAGCCCAGGCCAATGCGAGCCTCGGCCTTCTGGACCGGGAACGAGCCGACGCCATCATCGCGGCCTGCGTCGAGATCCGTGACGGTGCACTACACGACCACTTCGTCGTCGATCTGATCCAGGGCGGGGCCGGAACTTCGACCAACATGAACGCCAACGAGGTGATTGCCAACAGGGCGCTCGAAATCATGGGGTATGGCCGAGGAGACTACCAACACCTGCATCCGAACGAGCATGTGAATCTCTCACAATCCACCAACGACGTCTATCCGACGGCTTTGAAGCTCGCCGCATGGATCGGCGTTCATCGTCTCGTCGACGCCATGGCCATCCTGCGCCGGTCGTTCGAGGCCAAGGCGATCGAGTTTGCCGACGTCCTCAAGATGGGCCGCACCCAATTGCAGGATGCCGTGCCGATGACGCTGGGGCAGGAATTCGGAACCTATGCGCTGATGCTTGCGGAAGACGAAGCGCGCCTTTCCGAAGCGGTCTCGTTGATCCGCGAGATCAATCTCGGCGCGACGGCCATAGGGACCGGCATTACGGCCCATCCTCGATATGCGGCTCTGGTCCGCGAGCGCCTGTCGGAAATCGTCGGTGTCGATCTGGTGACCTCGCCGGATCTGGTGGAAGCCACACAGGATTGCGGGGCATTCGTGCAGCTTTCGGGCGTTCTCAAGCGCGTGGCGGTGAAGCTGTCCAAGACCTGCAACGACCTGCGGCTTCTGTCTTCGGGGCCGCGCGCCGGATTGAACGAGATCAATTTGCCCGCAAGGCAGGCCGGTTCCTCGATCATGCCGGGCAAGGTCAATCCCGTGATCCCGGAGGTCGTCAACCAGGTCGCCTTCGAGGTGATCGGTAATGACGTGACGATCACCATGGCCGCAGAGGCCGGCCAACTTCAGTTGAATGCCTTCGAGCCCATCATCTTCTACAGCCTCTATCGCAGCTTGAGCCACCTGACCAACGCCTGCCTGACGCTCGAGGCGAATTGCATTCAAGGCATTACCGCCAACCGCGACCGGTTGCGTCAAACGGTCGAGCAGTCGATTGGCATCGTGACGGCGCTAAACCCCTATATCGGCTATCGCAACGCCACCGAGGTTGCGTTGGAGGCGCACCATTCGGGACGGGGTGTATATGAGATCCTTCTCGAACGGGGCCTGATGCAGAAGGAGCATCTGGATGCGGTTCTGCGTCCCGAAACTCTCACGCGGCCGAGCGAGAAGCTCACTTTCTCATAGCCCGAGCAGGTGACTTTGCGAGTCTCATTCAGACTGAATGTGATAAGCGTCTCTTGCACGATGATATCGACTTGGTTGTGTTGTATGTAGTATGTGCACGTTATGCGAGCAAAGTGGCGTAATCTGTCTTATGGAACTTGAAAGTGTCAAGCAAACGTCGCTGCATAACTCTTTGAAAACTATGCGGCAATATCAACGGCTTTTGGTGCTTTCCCACATCAACGTGCGAGCGTCAGCCAATCGCCGATCGTTGTCCCAAAACGTCGCGTGGAACGTGTCGCGGGGATGGCCGGGCGCTCAGTTGCTATTGTCTTTCGGACTTCACGCGGGCTGAGCCCGAATTCATGGCTGAACGCGCGCGTGAAATTGGCCGCAACGTCGAAGCCGGCGGCCTCGGCAATCTCCGAGATCGGCCTGTTGTCAGTCGGGTTAGTAAGATCCGCATATGCCTGCAGCAATCGATGTTTGCGAATGTAGTTGAAGACGCCCCCGCTCGTTTCGAACAATTGATAGAGTCGCGTCCGCGAGATGCCCAGCGCACGGCACATGACGTCAGGCGTCAAGCTATCTGAATGAAGATTGAGGTGAATATAGCGATGCGCCCGCTCCATAAGCCCCATATTGGTCTGTTCCTGACCGCGATCCAAACTTGTGGACGATGCAGCGCATGCAACGACCATATCGCCGATCGTCCGTATGATCCGCGGCACCTCCTCCACCGTCAAATTGCCCAGGTTCGCTTCCAGGCCGTTGATATAGCTGACGAGCAATTCAGCCAGGCTACCGGACAGGGCGATATTGTTGGCGTTCTGCAGAAGACCTGCATCACGGGTCAACAGTTCATATGGCAAGAAGACGAGCACAGCGGCTGAATCGGTCATCCGCCCGCGGTAAGGATAACCAAGAGACCTGAAAAATACCTCACCCGGGCCGGTCGCCGTTACATGCCGATTGGCCTCGGTCCAGGCCCGGCCGCTTCGCAGTACGCCGACGTTCCAGTGATCGATTGGGCTCGATCGCAGCATGGCCTGATCGCGAATATAGCTGCATGCCTGCGCGCGCTGCTGAACGATGAGGATCTCGCCGAGATGCCAGCCGGTCTGTTCCGCAAGAAAACCGTCGCCCTCTGATTTTCCATCCGGCAGATGAACATCCACAAGTGGGGCCATATGTGATCGCCAGGACCGGAACTGTTCTTTCGGTGGCAGGTCGTGCGTCGAAAATCGCAAGGGCACCAGTGCCGGTGCAACGTCCACCCGATGTTCCTTCTGGGGGGACGGTTCGCGCGGCCAGCGCCGCCGCTCGAGGTGAGCCGGCCATTCCTTTCCCGCAGTGGGGTCATCTCCAGAACCCGTAACCATCCAATTCCTCCAGCGCATAAGCCGATCCGGGCTGTTGAAATTGAAGCAAACAATCGTTTTCGCGCTGAACCGCACAACCATCCGACAAAGCCGAATTGGCTAAAGCTCTACGTGCATAAGCTACCTATCATATTCTCTGACGAGCAGAAATGGACGGACCGATAATTTTCAGGATGCGGCGATAACGACAATTGCGTGCTGTTCATATATTTAAATGAGCAATCGTTAATTCCTGAGGAAGTTCGGAAAATCCAAAATCCTCATTTGTTGGTGCAATGTAGTTTCGAAGCGCCGGCAACGTAAAACGACACTTATTCAAAACAAAACATGAAAACACAGGAGGATAGGTCGTGAACTATCGGAGAAATATTCGTGCGCTCTTTGCGCGAGCGCGGCTCGCAACGGAAATTATTCTGCGAGAGGCCCTCTGGCGTCAGGAAAAATGCTTACCTTGTGTCGTGAAAATTCATGCGAGACGCTCCTAGGCCGGACATCGGCAAATAATGGCGCGCAAGGGGTTGCGCGCAGCCGAGGCCATCTGTGTCGATGCGTAACGACCGAGGCCTGCACGCAACCCCTATCATATCCACCCATTGTCGAATTTGTGGACGCTGCCTTTCATATGGCAGAACGGAGGCTAAGATGACTACGGCATGTGATGAGAAAATTATCGAATTGAAGCCGATTTCGAGCTGCAGACAAGAAGTCGAAGTCGCGATGGTAGAAATGCTCGTCAGTTTGCAGAAACGTGGATGGGAGGCTGCGGAACTGGCACTGGCGCTCGCAGATGCCTCCGAAGATCTCGTGATGCTGATCGCGACCAAAAGGCTTCGACCGAACTAGAGCAATCCAGGCGTCTGGAATTGCGCAAATACAGAAGATGAGAGCGGTTCTGTGCTTCTAGGAAAAGCTGAACCGCTCTAGAAAAGGTCGCGTGGAATTAGGCCCTCAACGATGACGGAGTATAAGTCGTAGCGGCGACAACCAAGACTGCTACCTGCACCTGTATTTCGAACTCAGCGGCTCTGCTCGCGACAGCATGATTGTAAAACTCTACACCGGTCCACCGGTCGATAGGCATACTATTGGCCGGATCGCACACGACCGGGATTGATCGTCCGCACACGAGGAGACCGACGAAGCCGGCACCGCGATCTTAAGATACTGCCACCCGATCTCTCGGATTTGTCGAAGCTCGTCGATTTGTTCTCGAAAGGATTGGCTAGTTAGTTGGTCCGAGGATGGAAAGTGCGTCCTGCAGTCTGAGCGCCGCCAGCGCTTCCGTTGCCTCGTCCGGAGACCATCCTGCTTCCAGCGCTGCAGAGAGAACGAGCGACTCCGTTTGAAGCTCGAGCTTTTCGTAAAGCGGCTCGATAGCTTCGCGGGCGGTGACGACATGCTGATCGGGCGGAGTGATGGATGTCGCGGCAACCGTAGGCATAATGCTCCTCCTTTTGAACGCTAAGGCTCGAAACCCAGGTGCAGGCATCATTGTTCCGTTCACATCGCATTTTTGCCGTATCACGGCTGACGGAAACTGTTCCGGAACTCTGGACGGTCGAAACTTCGCCGTCCTCGGCGTCTTTGGGGTCGCAGCGAAAAATCTTCGCTCGATGTGAAGGAAAAGACAGGCTACCGCACAATTGCCAAAAGCGGAAGCGACTTGTGGTAATCACTGTTGCGGCCTGTATCCATTTCAGAAACGCGCCGATGACGATGGCCGGCGGTATTTTCTTGTGGTCGCCGACAGTCCCCTGCTTGGCGACGCGGGACGTCGGGCGCCGACAACAGGCAGACGGACGACGGTCATCATCTTGCTGAAAATGCCGATGAATGGCCTTAGTGGCAATAATATCCGTCGCAAAGCGATTCTTTAACGGGACTTCCAATGACCATCGAAAGAGTACGAAATCCGCATCCGATCTACTTTGCCGGAGCCTTTGCCACGGGTGGGCTCCTGACGTTCATGGTACACCTCAATGGGGAACTGGCGCGTTATGGAAATCCCCTCTTCTCGTCATGGACCGCCCACGGCACAGGCATCATCGCAGCCATCATTCTTCTCCTGCTGATCCACCGGCGCGGCACGCCAACGCTGGGAAAAGCCGCCGGCGCGCCCTTGTGGGCCTATTTCGGTGGAATATCCGGCGCGGCAACGGTCATTCTGACCTCGACTGCGGTCAATTCACCGCTCGGGCTCTCCGGCACTTTGGCTTTGGGGTTGGCCGGCCAGGTCGCTTTCAGCGTCGCTGCCGACAGCTGGGGACTGTTCGGCCTGCAAAAGCGGCGCCCCGATCCACGAGACGTCGCGGCGCTGGGCTTGGTCGTCACGGGGGCTGCGCTCATCATCCTGTTCGGGCGAGGTGCAGCATGACGGTCTTCGTTCTCCTCGCTTGCCTGGGCGGCATGCTCGTTGGTCTCAGCCGTCAGCTCAATGGACGGTTGAGCATCTCCACGACGCCGCTGATCGCATCTTTTTGGAACCACGCCGTAGGTTTTGTCGTCCTTACCTGCCTCGGTCTCTTCGTCGGAGGCCTGCTTCCTGCCGGCGCCGCCGAGGCGCCCTGGTATATCTATCTGGGCGGTCCCATCGGCGTTATCTTCGTGGCAGCCGGCAGTTGGGCGATTGCGCGAATAGGGGCGGTCAATTCGGCTCTGCTGATCATCGGCGGGCAGATGGTAACGGGGGTGGCGTTTGACTACGCGCGCGCCGTCCCTGCATCGTTCTGGGCGAACGCGGCCGGCATTGTTCTTATCGTCGGCGGCATGGTGGTCAGTCGGGGAAGACGCAAGGTCGACGGTTCGCAATAGCTGCGCCACGGTGCCGGGCGGCGGGAACGCCTTCCCGCCGTGTGATCTTCAGCCGCGGCCTTCTCAGGCGAGATATTTCGTGAACCAGTCGATCGTTCTCTGCCAGGCGAGCTTGGCTGCCGCTTCGTCATAGCGTGGCGTGGAATCGTTGTGGAAGCCGTGGTTGACGTTGGGGTAGATATAGGCCTCGTAGGTTTTTCCAGCTGATTTCAGCGCGGCCTCATAGGCCGGCCAGCCTTCGTTGATCCCCTTGTCCAGGCCGGCATAATGGAGGAGCAACGGCGCTTTGATCTTCGGCACGTCCTCGGCGGGCGGCTGCCTGCCGTAAAAGGGCACGGCGGCGGCAAGCTCGGGATAGGCGACCGCGGCAGCGTTGGCAACGCCGCCGCCGTAGCAGAAGCCGGTGATGCCGATCTTGCCGGTGGTGAGGTCGCCGTGCATCAGGAACTCCACCGCCGCGAAGAAGTCGTTCATCAGCTTTTCCGGATCGACCTTCTGCTGGAGGTCCCGCCCCTTTTCGTCATTGCCGGGATAGCCTCCGACCGAAGTGAGGCCGTCGGGCGCAAGCGCAATGAAGCCTGCTTTCGCCACGCGCCGCGCCACGTCTTCGATATAGGGATTAAGGCCCCTGTTCTCGTGAACGACCACCACGGCCGCGACCTTGCCGGCGGCTTTCGCAGGGCGGACGAGATAGCCGCGCACATCTCCATTTCCTTTCGGCGAGGGATAGGTGATGTATTCGGCTGATATATCGGGATCGGTGAATTCGACCTGGGTCGCCAGCGCATAATCGGGGCTGAGCGACGCAAGAATGGCGGCTGCCGTCACGCCGCCGACGGCGAATTTGCCGGCCCGGTCGAGAAACTCGCGCTTGGTGATTTTCCCATGTGCGTAATAATCGTAGAGTTCGAGAAGTTCCTGAGGGAAATCCTTGGCTGTCATACGGGTCATGATGGCTCCTCCTTGCCTCGGGTCCTCGGGCCATCCTACACACGTAAGCTCGCGACTCTTTTCAACATTTCGCGAGTTCTGCGTGAGCTTGCTGGGGCGATCGAGGCTCGGGCAATTGGCCCCTCGCATCCGCCGGTCCTCTGCCTGAAGGTGCGGCCCGGCGCCATCTGTCGCTGGCGAAGGCAGCTGGAGGCTCGGAATCGACAGCCGCCTATCGATCTATGAAAATTAATTTCATGCTTCTGCTTTGAGGCCCGTTTTCTATTGACGCCCCTCGTTTTTTGTCCCAACTTAAAGAAAATAAATTACTTAAATGGGAACCTGATCGGCATGAAAGTGGGAATCATAGGGCTAGGATTCCGGCTCGGTTATCTCGGCTATGTCTTCAAGGCAATCGACAGCAGTTTCGACATCGTAGGCTATGTGGACCCGGATCCCGCCGGACTTCCCGGATTGACGGAAAAGGGAATTTCGGTCGGCAAAGCCTATGGTTCGCCAGAAGAACTCCTTGCCTCCGAGAAGCTCGATCTCCTGATGATCGGCTCGCCCAATCACATGCATCTCGACCATATCAGACTCGGGCTTCAGGCCGGTCTCAAGGTCTTCTGCGAAAAGCCGATCGTCACGACGATCGCAGAAAGCATCGAGCTTGCCCATCTGATGGCGAAATTCGGTCATGAGCGGCTGATGGTCGGTCTCGTGCTGCGCTATTCTCCTCTTTACCGGGATCTGCGCGCTATCCAGGCCGAGGGCAAGCTGGGTCAGATCGTATCGATCGAGGCGTCCGAACATATCGAGCCTTATCACGGTGCCTTCTTCATGCGCGACTGGCGCCGATACGAGCGCTATTCCGGCAGCTTCATGCTGGAGAAGTGCTGCCACGACCTTGATCTTTATAATGGTGTCGTCGGCGCACGGCCGGAACGTGTCGCCAGTTTCGGCGGCCGCAAGAGCTTCATCCCGGCCAATGACCCGGCGCGCGAAGGCATCAACGATCTCGAGCTTTTCCATCGCAAGCCGAGCGGATGGATGGGTTCGGACAAGGTCTTCGACAGCGATGCCGACATCATCGATTATCAGGTGGCGATCGTCGAATATGCCAATGGCGTCGGCATGAACTTCCATACCAATCTCAATGTGCCCGACCAGTTCCGTCGTTTCGCCATCATGGGCTCGCGCGGCATGGCCGAAGGCGATTTCGTCCGTGGCTACCTCAACGTGCACGAACAGCTGACGGGCAACAAAGTGGTCGAAAACACCTACGCCGCCACGGAGCTCTCCCAGCATTACGGCGCCGATGAACAGATGGCGGGCGACCTGCTCGAAAGCGTGCGCACCGGGCTTGAACTTCCCGTCTCCACGCTGAACGCGCTCGAAGCCGGCATTCTGGCGCTCGCGATGGACGAAGCAAGGATGAAGAAAACGGTCGTCGACCTGCGCCCCGTCTGGGACCGCTTCGACGAAGCCCTCCACGCAAAAGCGGCTTGAGGAGGACGGCAAGATGAGTGTTCAAAGAAGCACGATCATCTTCGCCTGGATCCTTCTTCTTCCGGCAGTCCTCTATGTTCTCGCGATCGTCGCCTATCCGCTGGTCGATACGTTCATACTCTCCTTCACCGACGCGTCGCTGAAGAAGACCACGGAATGGGTCGGCTGGATCAATTACGAGAAGATCTTCAATGAACGGTTTGCGGAGGTCATCATCCGCACCTTCATCTGGACCTTCTTCTCGGTCGCCCTGAAAATGGTGATCGGTACGTTTGGCGCAACCATGCTGAATGCCGCCGTGCCCGGCCGCTCCCTGTTCCGGCTGCTGACCATGCCGCCATGGATCGTGCCGATGGCGATCGGCATCTTCATGTGGGGCTGGATGTATAACGGCCAGTTCGGGATGATATCAGGGGTCCTGCAGCGTCTCGGTCTCGTCGACGGTCCGGTTGCCTTCCTCGCCTATGGAAGCACCGCCTTCTGGGCAACGATCGTCACCGACGTGTGGATCGGCGTGCCGCTGGTGACGATCTACTTCCTGGCGGCGATCCAATCCATTCCAAAGGATCTCTACGAGGCTGCCTGGACGGACGGCGCCGGCCGCTGGTACCGCTTCCGCCGCATCACGCTGCCGCTGATGGTCCCCGCCATCATCACCATGTCGATGCTCTCGCTGATCGCCACCTTCAACTCGTTCGACATCATCTGGATCCTGACGCAGGGCGGGCCGAGCGGCGAGACGACGACGATGATCATCGATACCTATCAGACCGCAATCGGCTCGAAGAAATACGGTGAAGGGGCGGCGCGCGCCGTTTTGATCTGCATCTTCCTGTCGCTCTTCTGCTTTGCCTATTTCCGCGTCACCCGTCGTCTCAATCCGGAGAAGCGCGCATGAGCAATGCGGCCATGATCGATCGCTACCGCTGGTGGGAAATCATCCTGATCTATTGCGGCATCGCCGTGTTTCTGTTCTTCGTGCTGGCGCCCTTCTTCGAAGGTTTCCTGGTTTCGCTGAAGCCCCTCAGCCAG
Source organism: Rhizobium pisi (assembly GCF_003938655.1). Classification (GTDB taxonomy): domain Bacteria; phylum Pseudomonadota; class Alphaproteobacteria; order Rhizobiales; family Rhizobiaceae; genus Rhizobium; species Rhizobium pisi. Next base: position 256,664 of record NZ_RJJT01000008.1, on the reverse strand, counting down.
CTCTTCTCCTCGCCCTATCGCTTCTGGCCGGAGAACGGCTCGTTCGAAGCCTATCGGACGATGTGGATCAGCGTGCCGGGTTTTGCGCGCTATATCTTCAACTCGTTCTTCATCTCGACCATCGTCACGGTGATCGTGCTCTGCCTCGTCATCCCAGCGGCCTACGCCTTTGCGAAGTTCGAATTCAGGGGCATGGGCATTCTGCTCGGCGCATTCCTGACGGTGAACATGTTTTCCGGTGCCGTGCTTTTGATCCCGCTCTTCCGGTTGATGCGCAGCATGGGCGTGCTCAACACCTATCTCGCCATGATCGTGCCGGGTGTCGCGTTCCTGATCCCTTCGGCGATCTGGCTGCTGCGCACCTATATGATCCGCATTCCCCAGGAACTCAACGAAGCGGCCTACATGGATGGCGCCAGCCATTTCTACACGCTTCGCCGCGTCATCCTGCCTATCGCGATGCCGGGGATCATCGTCGTCGCCATTACCACCTTCATCGGCGCCTACGCCCAGCAATTCATCTTCGCGCTGACGTTCAACTCGAAGACAGAATACATGCCCTTGCCAGTGGGGCTCTTTGCTTACTTCGGCAAGCAGGAGGTCATCTGGAACGAGCTGATGGCAGCTTCCTTCGTCGGCATCGCGCCGGCGATGGTCGTCATCTTCTTCCTTCAGCGCTACCTCGTCGGCGGCCTGACCGCCGGTGCGGTGAAACAATAAGAGCAAAAACGAGTGAACAGCTAACACAAGAATGGGAGTCACGACGTGAGCATTACCATCAAGACAGGCCTTATGGCGCTCGCCTTGCTCGGTTCAACGGCACTGACTGCGGTCACTGCCCAGGCGGCCGACAAGGAAATCAGCTGGATCTATTGCGGCGACACGATCGACCCGGTCCACACCAAATACATCAAGCAGTGGGAAGAAAAGAACGCAGGTTGGAAGGTCGCGCCTGAGGTCGTCGGGTGGGCGCAGTGCCAGGACAAGGCAACGACGCTCGCAGCCGCCGGCACGCCTGTTGCGATGGCCTATGTCGGCTCGCGCACGCTGAAGGAATTCGCGCAGAACGATCTCATCGTTCCGGTGCCGATGACGGATGACGAAAAGAAGAGCTACTATCCTCATATCGTCGACACGGTAACCTTCGAGGGCAACCAGTGGGGCGTTCCGATCGCCTTCTCCACCAAGGCGCTCTATTGGAACAAGGATCTCTTCAAGCAGGCCGGCCTCGACCCCGAGACGCCGCCGAAGACCTGGGCCGAAGAAATCCAGATGGCAAAGACCATCAAGGAAAAGACCGGCATCCCGGGCTTCGGTCTCTCTGCCAAGACCTTCGACAACACGATGCACCAGTTCATGCATTGGGTTTACACCAACAACGGCGCCGTCACCGATGCCGACGGCAAGATCACGCTCGACAGCCCGCAGATCCTTGCAGCGCTGAAGGCCTATAAGGATATTTCGGCCTATGCCGAAGAAGGCCCGACCGCCTACGAGCAGAACGAAGTCCGCGCCATCTTCCTCGACGGCAAGGTCGCCATGATCCAGGCAGGCTCGGGTGCGGCCGATCGTCTGAAGAAGACGACGATCAGCTGGGGCATCACGACGCTGCCGCTCGGCCCCGACGCCAAGGGTCCCGGCACGCTCCTGATCACCGACAGCCTTGCAATCTTCAAGGGTTCCGGGGTCGAGGACAAGGCGACGGAATTCGCCAAGTTCATCACCTCGCCGGAGGTCCAGTCGGAATACGAATTGCAGGGCGGCGCCGGCCTTACCCCGCTGCGTCCTTCGGCTAAGGTCGACGAATTCGTCGCCAAGGATCCCTACTGGAAGCCGCTGATCGACGGTATCAGCTACGGCGGTCCCGAGCCGCTCTTCACCGACTACAAGGGCTTCCAGAATTCGGTGATCGAGATGATCCAGTCCGTGGTGACTGGCAAGGCCGAGCCTGAGGCCGCGCTCAAGAAGGCTGCCGGCGAAATCGAGGCCTTCAAGTAAGCCTGCTTCGGCTCTTCGGGATCGCGGAGGCAACAATCCGCGATCCCTCCCCTACGGCGCCGCGTGTCTGTTCAGATGCGTAGAACGCTGTAACACTTTGAATTGCTGCATAATTCCTTAAATCGAATCCGACTTGAGGAATTATGCGGGAACGATGATCGAGCGTGCGACACAGGTCGCCGGCGGAGACAGATTTTTGGGACAGCTTCTTCTCAACAAAGTTCAGAAGTTCTACGGCGACTATGAAGTCCTGAAGGGCGTGCAGCTCGAAGTGAGGAATGGCGAGTTCGTCGTCTTCGTCGGCCCGTCCGGCTGCGGCAAGTCCACCCTCTTGCGTATGATCGCCGGTCTCGACGCGACGACGGCGGGCGACATCGTCATCAATGGCATCAGGGTCAACGACCTGCCGCCCGTCAAGCGCGGCATCGCCATGGTATTCCAGTCCTACGCGCTCTATCCGCACATGACTGTTTTCGAGAACATCGCCTTCCCGCTTCGCGTCGAAAAGATGGTAGAGGCAAAGCTCTAGGCCAAGGTCGAAAATGCAGCGCGCATCCTGCACCTCGAACAACGGCTGCAGCAGAAACCCGGCATGCTTTCCGGCGGCCAGCGCCAGCGTGTCGCGATCGGCCGCGCCATCGTGCGCGAACCGAAGATATTCCTGTTCGACGAGCCGCTCTCCAATCTGGATGCTGCGCTGCGCGCCGACATGCGCATCGAGCTCGCCAAGCTGCACCGGCAGTTGAAGGCGACGATGATCTATGTGACCCACGACCAGGTCGAGGCCATGACGATGGCCGACCGCATCGTCGTGCTTGACGCCGGCAATATTTCCCAGACGGGCGCGCCGCTGGAGCTTTATCACAAACCCGCGAACCAATTCGTCGCCGGCTTCATCGGCAATCCGAAAATGAATTTTCTTCCGGTGACCTGCAAGGGCGTCAGCGCCGATGGCGTCGAGGTGGATTATCAAGGTCAGACGGCGGTTTTGCCGGTGACACCGCGTGACGGCATGGTCGGCAAGCCTTTGACGCTCGGCATCCGGCCGGAGCATATTCAACTCGGCGGCGGCGATATCGTCTTTACCGTGACGCCGACGGTCATCGAGCGCCTCGGGGCAAATACGGTCGCTTACGCCTCGCTCAACGGCGAAGCCGAGAATTTCTGCGCCATGCTGCCGGGCAGTGTCGGCATCCGTCCGGATGCACCTGTTTCGACCGGCATCAATGCCGCCGATTGCCATCTCTTCGACGAGGCGGGCATTGCCTTCGAGCGGCGCGTCGAACTGACGGAAATCGATATGAACGTGATCAATCCGACGGCAGTTTGAACCGACTGGCTCAGTGTCGGCGGTTCGTCCTGTCGGGAGTCGGGGCGAATGACACCCCAAGCAACGACGACCGCCCGCCGGCAGGCGTTCGGGGTGATTTTCAGTTAACGAACGTCGCTGGACAATCTCTGTGAGCTCACCCATGCGCTCCGTCTTGACCCCTGAGCAGACCGGTCCTACAAGATAGACTATGGCAACACACCTCTGATTGGCCGCGCCTAGCGGCATTGAGCAAAGCGCAGCCCTGCACGACACGCGGGGCCACTTCCACTTGCCAAGCCAAAATCAGAGATTTTCAATGCCCACGCTCTACCTCACTTGCGGTCTTCCCGGTTCAGGGAAGACGTCGCTCGCCATCTCTACTCCAGAAGCCGAAACTGGCCCGTGCCGAGGTAGAGTCGAGAACCTGCAATGGCAGATCGCTATGCGTGCCATCAAGCTTCAGTGTAACGTTGTCATAGATTGGGGAGTGTGGTCACGGGCAGAGCGCGACGCCTGCCGGGACGAAGCTCGCGCAGTTGGTGCCCGCGTCGTCCTCTGCTTCCTCGACGTTCCCTTCGATGAGCTTTGGGACCGGGTCTCCCGACGAAACGCCGAGCTTCCAGTCGGCACGTTCGATATCTCGTGGGCGGACCTGCTTAGGTGGTCGAAGCTGTTCGAGCCGCCGACTGCCGAGGAGTTGGCGCTCTACGATCAGCAAACCCATCCAGCCATCACCGGCCTTACATGACACACCACAGCGCCAGGGTATCCTCAGTCTGGGTGCCTTCGGCGATCAGTGTCATTTCGCCCTCAACCGGGAACCGGCCCCTACCAGACAAGGCCGCGGGCCGCGACCTTCTCAACGCGGGTCACGACACCGCCCCGATGGAAGACCATCGTATCGAAGAGGTTTGATACCACGCAGGTGTGGTTCGGGATGATGAAGAGCTTCTCGCCGATCTGAGGCCGGGGGCCGGTGCAGTTCGACAGGTCGATCACGCCGTGTTCTTCCGAGAGGCTGGTGATGCGTGCTTGGGGATAACCGACGATCAGCCCGTAGTCGCTGAAGCCTTGAAGATCCGAGGTCAGCGCCTTCGATCCGGCATCGATGACGGCGCGGTCGGCATTCGGCCGTGACACGACGGTCGCCAGCACATGCATGGCGCAATCATCCTCGGTGCAATGGCCCATGCGCACCATCTGGCGATCGTTGTAGATATAGGTGCCGGCGCGGTGTTCCGTGGCCGACGTGACGAGATGCGCCTCGAAAAGGCTTGGCGTTCCGCCATTGCTGACGATCGGGCAGGCAATGCCTTCCGATTTCAGGCGGCTCACCGTTTCGGCGATGAAGGCTTCCACGGTGGCGGCCGATTGCGGCTTCGGATAGGTCACGATGCCGCCGAAGGTGAGCCCGTCGGCGGCGGCGATGCGTTTGGCGAGCGCAACTGCCTCCTCCGGCGTCTGCACGCCGCAGCGGCCGGCGCCGGTATCGCATTCGACAAGCACCATAAGCGGCTTATGGCCGGAAAAATGCGCGGCGAGGCCGTCGACCGTCACTTCGCTGTCTGCGACGACCTTGAGGGCCGAGGTCTTCTCATTCAGTTTGGCCAGGCGGTCGAGCTTCTGCTGTCCGAGGATATTGAAAGTGATGAGGATGTCTCCGAAGCCGGCCTCGGCAAAGACCTCGGCTTCCGTGACCTTCTGGCAATTGATGCCCCTGGCGCCTGCGGCGACCTGCGCGACGGCCAGGGCGGGAATCTTGTGTGTCTTGATATGCGGGCGGAAGTTCAGCCCGTGTTGATCCATATAGGACTGGACGCGGCTGATGTTTGCAGCCAGCCGGTCTTCGTCGATGACAGGGCGCGGTGTCGAGAGATCGGCGATCCTGTCACCCGCCTTGGCGACAACGGCAAAGCTGACATCATGCATCTAGGCGGCTCCGCGTGCTATCCCATGTGGATCGGCCACGATCGGCCAGATGGTCTTTGGCGCCCGCCGGTAAGCCGTCGTCGCCGGATTATTGGGATACGGCGTTCCAGCCGAGCAGTAAAGGATCTCCGCCGCAATCTTCGAGAAGGACGCGAAGAAGTGATTGGTGGATTTGATCACCAGGATCTTCTGCCTCACGGGATCGATGCCCATCACCGAAAAGAGGCTCGGGTCGAAGCTCTGGGCGCGCGTCGAGTTGAGGATGATGTCGATGCCGTTGAGCACGATATGCGCGGCATCGCCGAAAGGTGCGAGGCTCTCGCCGAACTGCATTTCGGCATTCTTCACCAGCTTGACGACCTTCACGGTGCCGTCGACGGGATTGCCGGTGCCGGGCGCCGACTTGGCGCCGAAGCGCAGCGGAATGTCTGCCCCCTCGCCTGCCGCAAAACAGATCTGCACGGCCACCGGATCCCAGATGGTGCCGATCGCGGCGCTCGTAACACCCCGCGCCATGAGTTCCCCGAGAATGACGGTCGCATCACCCGCCGTGCCGCCACCCGGATTGTCCCAGACATCGGCGACGACGACAGGCCATGCGGTTGCCGCGATCGCGCGCGCAACGGCTTCCTTCTCGTCGATTTGCGGGACCATGAAGGTGCCGCGCTTGGAGAAGAGTTCCAAGCCGAGTTCGCGCGCCAATGCGGCGCCTTTTTCCGGCTTGTCGTCGGTTACGACAAGCAGCTTCGTTCCCATTTCGGGAACGTCGCCAACCATGAAGCCGTGGATCACCGAGATCGACAGAATGTCAGGATCGTCCTTTTCAATCCGCATGATCTTGTCGACGAAGGAGCGCATGGGCTCGCGCGATGTCGGGAAGACATCGATCATCCGGCAGTCGAACACCGATATATCAGGCTTGACCCGACCCTCGAGCGTTTCGACCGCGATGCGCCAGAGATCCTCGGCGCGATCGACGAAATCCGTATGCGGAAATTCCTTGAAATAGACGGCGAAGTCGAGTGCTGCGACGCGCTTTGCGGTCAAGTGGCTGTGCGGATCGAGTTCGGCGCAAATGAGAACGTCGGGTCCGACGATCTCGCGCATGCGCGAGAGAAGATCGCCTTCCGTATCCTCGTATCCGGCTGCCACCATGGCGCCATGCAGGCCCATGACGACGGCATCGACAGGCATTGCCGCGCTGAGCTGGCCGAGGATTTCGTCACGCAATTCCTCGTAGGTCGCCCGGTTGACGAGGCCTGCGGGGTCGGCCCAGGTGGCCGTTCCCTCGATCAGCTCCCAGCCCTTTTCAGCAGTGACGCGCCTTCCGACGGTGATCGGCGCGGTGCAGAGCGTCGGCGTTTCGGGATGCTGGCCGGGCGGAGCATAAAGCGAGGCTTCGAATGCGCGGCGATCCACGCAGATCGGAGAGAATGTATTGGTCTCGGTCGCCAGTGCTGCCGTGAAAATGCGCAAGAAAGTGGCCTTCGTGTTGTCGGCTCCGCGTCAACCCATCGGGTTCGGCAGGTAGCCGGTGAAACCTGAGATCTTCCAGCGTCCCTCGTGAAGCCTGCAATAATAGAGCGTCTGCCACTGCAGGACGTCCCGGGTATTGTCGCTCTTGGTGATGCCGCCGTCGAATTTCTTGCGGACGAGCGCCGTGTCGCCTTCGATCTCGATATCCTCCAGCGTCGTCGTGGTGAAAATCGCCGTGCGGGCATCTTCGGCGAAACTCTGTTCGGCGAAATCCTTGGCCTGCCTCAGCCATTCCTGGCGATAGGCCGAAAGTGTCGGGAAAGCCAGGCGCCACTTGTCGGGGCTGACTTCCTTCCGGCCGTCGATGCCGATGAAACCTTCTTCCACGAAGTCATGCTCCACCATCGACCAATCGGCGGCCAGAAAGGCATCGATATCGCGGGGAACGAGCATTTCCCAGATGGCGTGGCGGGCGCTGTCGGACGGGAAAGGATTCTTGAAGGGATCGCGCATGTCAGCCCCGGATTGAAATTCTTTTCATAAAACACGTTTCTCACTGGTCAAATTCTGCTTTCTATGGTCACTTGTCAACTTATCAAGAAAATAATTTGCAAGGACTTGAGAATGCCTATCAAGCGCTATGGCACTGTTCAAACGGGCGCCGGCGGCAAGGCGCTGCCTTTCGCGCGCGCCGTCGAAGCTGACGGATGGCTCTATGTTTCCGGGCAGGTTGCAATGGAAGATGGCGAGATCATCGACGGCAACATCATCGCCCAGACCCACAAGACGATCGCCAATGTTCTGGCGATCCTCGAGGAGGCCGGATACGGCGTCGAGGATGTCGTGCGCGTCGGCGTCTGGCTGGATGATCCGCGCGACTTCTGGACTTTCAACAAGATCTATCAGGAGTATTTCGGCGAACATCCGCCGGCACGCGCCTGTGTGCAATCATCGATGATGGTCGATTGCAAGGTTGAGATCGACTGTGTGGCCTATAAGAAGAAGGATGTATAAAGAGCCATCGGGGGGACGGGTTTGGATATCTTTTCGACATTGCAAGAAGACAAGGGCCGGCTCTCTCCCTCCGAGAGCCGCATCGCGGAGATCATCGTCAACGACTTCGAATTTGCCGTGAATGCCTCGATCATCGAGCTTGCGGAACGGGCCGAGGTTTCGCCGCCGACCGTCACGCGCTTTTGCCGCCGCCTGGGCTGCGAGAGCTTTTCCGACTTCAAGGTGCAACTCGCCCGGACCGCCCATATCGGCGTGCGCTATCTGAAACCGGAATCGAAGAGCACCGATCCGGCCGATGTCGCCCAGGATATCATCACCAAGGCGCAGAACGCGCTCTTTCTCCTGCACCGTTCGCTCGATCTTGCTGCGATCGAAGCGGCTGTCTCGCATATCGCCAAGGCCGACATGATCTACGCCTTCGGCTCCGGCGGCAATTCGTCGATGATTGCCGACGAGCTTCAGAACCGCCTCTTCCGCCTCGGGCTGCGCATCACGGCAAGCTCCGACCACAGCATGCAGCTGATGATGGCCGCCGCGGCAAGGCCGGGCGACGTGCTGATCGGCTCGTCCTTCTCCGGGCGCAATATGGAGCTGGTGCGAGCCTTCGAGCTGGCCCGCAACACCAAGGTAAAGACGATCGCTCTGACCCAGACGGCAAGCCCTGTAGCCAAGGCCGCCGAAATCGTCGTGCCGATCGATCTTCCGGAAGGCAACAACATCTATCGCCCGACCTCCACGCGCATCGCCTACATCGCGACGGTCGATATCTTGTCGAGCCTGGTCGCCTACGCCGTTCAGCCAAAGGCGACGACCACGCTTCGGCGCATCAAGCAGCAGCTCGTCATTCACCGGGACGGTGACGACCGACAATTGCTTGGAGATTGAATCTCATGAACGGGAGCGACAGCAAATGACCCAATCGGCAGCCATCGTGACGGGCGCTGCAGGCGATATCGGCGCGGCGATTGCCGCCCGGCTCGCCGATGACCATGATGTTGTGCTGCTTGCCGACATAGATGTGACGGCCGCAGCCGCCGTGGCTTCGAAACTCGGACCGGACAATTGCTTCGTGGCCGTCGGGTGTGATGTGACCAGCGAGGCGAGCATTGCCGAATTGGCGAAACGCGCCGCGGATGTCGGCGTGGTCCGAACCCTCGTCAACAATGCCGGTGCTGCCCGCGCGACCAGCCTGCACGACACGACGCCTGAGATCTGGCGAGCAGACAATGCGCTCAATCTCGAAGCGGCATTCTTATGTTTCCGTGCCTTCGAACCCATGCTGAAGGCTTCGAAGGGGTCCGTCGTCAACATCGCCTCGGTCAACGGCCTGCATGTCTTCGGACACCCGGCCTATAGCGCCGCCAAGGCGGGCTTGCTGCACTTCACCCGGCTGGTCGCCGTGGAATACGGGAAGTTCGGCATCCGCTCCAATGCCGTTGCGCCCGGCACGGTGAAGACGCAGGCCTGGGAAGCGCGCGCCGCCGCCAATCCGAACGTTTTCGAGGAGGCGCGCCGCTGGTATCCGCTGCAGCGCGTCGTCGATCCCAAGGACGTTGCGAATGCCGTGGCCTTTCTTGCCGGGCCGCTGGCCGCAGCTATTACAGGCGTCTGCCTGCCCGTCGACTGCGGCCTCACGGCCGGCCAGGCCGAACTTGCGCGGACCTTCTCCCAATCGGAACATTACTGAAAATCATTGCAGGACTTGCCCGTCCCGGCCGCTCTTGCCAATTTCCCTGACGATTGATTGACCGCATGAGCCGCCTTTTTCCCGACGTCTTCCGCAATCCGGCGATCCGCGCCAGCATGATCGCCATTTTCACCTTTGGAATGGCGGGGGCGATGACCGCACCCTACCGTTCGGTCATCGGCATCCGTGAACTGGGGTTGAGCGACGGCCTTTATTCCTCTCTGAGTTTCGTCTCGGCGGCGGTGAACGTCGTCATCAGCATCCTGCTCGGCAATCTCGCCGATCGCCTCGGCGAGTACCGGTCGACGATGATCGGCGCATGCCTCTTCGGCATCGTCGGTTACGGCATAGTCTACGCCTTTCCTACAGCGGCCGTCTTCATCATCAGCGGATTGCTGCCCCTGCCCATCTACGGGGCGTTGAACTCGCTGCTCTTTGCCAATGCGCGCGCGGCGATGCATGGCATGAGCCTAAGCGAGATGGTGACGGCCAACTCCGGCGTGCGCGCCATGATCTCGCTCTCCTGGGTGCTGATCCCCGGTATTACAGGTCTTGTGCTCTCGGGTGGGTCGAGCATGCTGCCGGCCTACCTCTTTGCAGGCATCTCGTGCCTGATATGCCAGGGCATCATCGTCTTCGCCCTGCCAAGACGGGCAGCAAAGGAGATGGCCGCGATTCACCATCTCAGCTATCTCGGCGCCCTTCGCCAGGTGGTTTCGCCGCGGATTTCGGCGCATATCTGCGGCGTGGCGCTCATCACCAGCACGCTTCATCTCAACGACGCCCTTCTGCCGCTGATTGCCACCGGCGCGGCGCATGGGGCGTTGAGCGACGTCGGCATTCTCGTCGGCATCGTCGCCTTGCTGGAGGTCGTCTTCATCATCGTCTGGTCGCGCATTGCGCGGAAGACCGGCCAGATGACGGCGCTTGCCGCCGGCACGATCATTTACGCCGTGTTCCTCAGCCTTCTCGGCTTTGCCTCTGAGCCGTGGCACCTCTACGCGCTCACCTTGATCGCCGGGATCGGCGCGGCGGCGATCATCAGCATTCCGATCACCTATCTGCAGGATCTCATCGCCGACCGGCCGGGCCTCGGCAGTGCGCTCATCTCCGTCAATATCTTTGCGAGTGCCGGTATCGGCGCGCTGATCTTTGCCGGCGGCACGTTCATGACGGGTTATTCCGGAACCGCCATTCTGAGCGCCGTTGCGGGCCTGTCCGGGATCACGATTCTTGGCTTCCTGCAGAGACGCAATGTCCGCCGAGCCGACGTATCGGCAAATGAGGCGCAACGATGAATGTAGCTTTCTTCGGCGTTCGTCTTGTGACAAGGGTGATGCACCATTTCCTTTGAAGGCGACATGAAGGCGATCTCCGGCACGAATCTCGAGCAGGCCAAGTTTCACAACCGGCGTGTGGTGATCGAGGCGGTGCGTACCAACGGCCCTCTGTCGCGCGCCGCGATCGCCCGGATGACGGCGCTCACCGCCCAGACCGTCTCCAACATCGTCGAGGAGCTGGAGAGGTCGCACCTTCTGGTTGCGGCCAAGGCGCAGAAGCTGGCGCGCGGCCAGCCGATCATTCCCTACAGCATCAATCCGCACGGCGCCTATTCGATCGGCCTGGAGCTCGGACGGCAGCGCGCCAGCGGAGTCCTGACGGATCTTTCCGGCGGCGTTTGCGCACGTATCGAGCGCCACATCGAGCACCCCGATCCGCAACGGGCCATGCCGGTGCTGCAATCCATCGTCGAAGATCTTCAACAGGCCTTCGTATTCGACCGAAACAGGCTGCTCGGCGTCGGAATGGCCCTGCCCGGCCGCTATGCCGACGGTGGCACCACCTCCCTCAGTCCGCTTAACCTGCCAGGCTGGCAGGGCTTTCCTGTCGGGCAAGAGCTGGAACAGCGGGTGAAGGTGCCGGTGCTCGTCGAGAACGATGCGACGGCGGCAGCAATCGGCGAGCGCCTTCACGGCGTCGCCCGCGGTTTTGCCAGCTTCGTCTATCTCTTCCTCGCGGGCGGCGGCGGCATCGGTGCCGGAATGTTCCTCGATGGCCACCTCTACAAGGGCAGCCGCAACAATGCCGGCGAGATCGGGCACATCATCGTCGAGCCGCATGGCAAGCTCTGCAGCTGCGGCAAGCGCGGCTGCCTGGACCGCTACATCTCGCTGACGGTCGCCTACGAATTCATGGGCATTGCGAATGCCGAGGAGCTTTCGCCTGACGATCTCGATGCGCTGGTCGTCAAGGGCGGCGAAGGTCTGGACGCCTGGCTCGATCAGGCCGTCCAGCCGTTGCGGCAGACCGTCGACTTTCTGGAACTGGCCTTCGATCCACAGACCATCGTGCTCGGTGGCAGCATATCGACACCCCTGATGCAGCGGCTCGCGGAGCGGCTGGAGCCGCTCCACATCCCGATCGACCCCAGCCAGAAGCGGACCATTCCTCGCGTCATGATCGGCATGACCGGCAAGGATACGGCCATCCTTGGCGCCGCCGCCCTGCCGATCTTTTCCGAAACCAATCCGCGCTTTGACGTTCTGCAAAAGCCGCTCGGCTGAGCCGCGGCTCACGGGTCACGTCACCGTCCTAACTCCGCTCGAAAAGAAGATGTTGCCTCTCAGGAGGCAGACAGCCCCGCATCGGCTTGCGGGCGACGGGCCAGAGGTCGGGCAAAGATGACCACGTTCCCGAGAAGCGTCAGCGCCAGGCCGATCAGACCTAGACCGCTCCAATGGTACCCCTCGAAAACAGTCGATAGCGAGAGGGCGACGATCGGGAACAGGACGGTGGCATAGGCAGCACGTGAGGAGCCGATGCGCGACACCAGCATGAGATAGGTGGTGAAGCCGATCACCGATCCGATCGCCGCGAGATAGATCAGGGCGGCAAGATAGGTGATGTCGGGCGGCGCCACGATCGGCGTTTTCGTCACGGCAATGAGGAAGAGGAGGATGATCGCGCCATAGGTCATCCCCCAGGCATTGGCGGTCAGCGGTGAGATTCCGGCCGCGCTGTTTCGACGCGATGCCATATTGCCCAGCGAGAAGAACAGCGTGCCAAGCGCTGCGAGCCCGATCCCTTTCAACGTGCCCATATCGAAATCGACGACAACATCCTGTCCGAAAAGCAGGAGAAGGCCGGTTGCTCCGAGCGCGGCTGCGAGAAGCGTGCGGCCTGTAATGCGGTCGCCGAAGAAGAGACGCGCATTGACGGCATTGTAGATCGTTGCGAGCGAGAAGATCACGGAGATCAGCCCGGACGGGATAGAGGCGGCTGCGTTGTAGAAGCAGATGAAATTGAGGCTGAACAGGCAGAGCGCTTGCGCAAGGATGAAAGGCTGATCGCGCAAGGCTGGGAGCTTGAGCCGCCGCATGACAGCCAGAATGGCGACGAGGATTACTGCCGCGACCGCAAATCTGTAAAAGACCGAGACCAAGACCGGTACGGGACCGACCTGCATCGCAATGGCGATCCAGGTCGTCCCCCATATGAGGACGGTCGCGATGAAGAGAGCGGCATTTGCCATGGAGTGATCCTCGTTTTCCCGACCAATAGGCGAACCGTGAGCAGGCCTCTTGCAGATTCTTGCTATGAAATCGATCTGCCCGGACTTCCGGCTCGCCATGAGGGTTGTCCGCCGGTATTGTTCGCACGGCATGGTCAGGTGTGGGGAAGAATTGGTGAAATATAGTCACCCCTCGGTTTTCAGATTTTTGTCCGCATCTCCCACCGCGCGGATGTCGCAGTCCATCGATTTGGGGTTCGGGCGATCAGCTGCTATCTGGAGCAATGCACACGACAGGATGAGCTATCAGCGGCCGAACGGTCACACGTTCAGTCTTTATCTCAGGGGCGGCGCTGGAACGCGTCGTCTAGATGGCAACCCCGCCGCGCGCGGCCGTCCGGGAGTCCTGTGCATCATGCCACAGGAGCATTCGTCCGAATGGGAAATCACCGAATTCTCCCAATTCGCCCATCTGTATGTTCCCGATGATCAGATGCGCCGGATGTTTGCGGAGACGTTTGACCGCGATGCCCGGCTTATGGCTCTTCCCGAAGTGACCTTCGCAGAGGCACCCGCCTTGGCGCGCAGGCTTCGGCAGATGACGAAAGCGATGGTGGCGGGCGGTCATCTGCAGGCCGAGGAAGCGATGACACAGACGATCAACGATTTCTTCGTTGATCCGCGTTATGGAGGGATGCGTCCCTGCGCGATCACGGGCGGGCTCGCCCCTCATGTGCGGCGCCGGAGTCTGGAATATATCGAGGCCCATCTCGATGAGACAATCCGCTTGCAGGATCTGGCGGCGATCGGGCAGCTCAGCGCCTTTCATTTTCAGCGGATGTTCCGGGCAAGCTATGGCGTGTCCCCGCATGGCTGGGTGGCCCACCGGCGTGTCGAACGCGCCAAATCGATGTTGTGCGGCACGGACTCAATCGCAGAGATCGCTTCCGCCTGCGGCTTCAGCAGCCAGAGCCACATGACACGGGCATTCAAGCTGGGCACAGGCGTCACACCCTCTGTCTACCGGCAACGATAATGAAGTGCCTTCGCTCGATAAGCGTTTGTTCGTTGTGGGCGGGACGAGACGGCAGTCTTGATCTCTAAAACCAATCCGCGCCTCGACACCTGCAAAAGCCGCTCGGCTAAACTGAGGGCTCTTCGGACTTCCAGACCTCACTTCACCGCGATGACGACCTTGCCTTTCGCGCGTCCCCTTTCCACATAGTCCAGCGCCTCATTGGTCTTCTCGAATTGGAAGGCCCGGTCGATGACGGGGCGGATGGCGCCTGCCTCGATCAGCGAGGTGATCTTGCCGAGCTGAGCGCCGTTTGCGGTCATGAAGAGGAAAGAATAGCCGATCCCCCGGCGTTTCGCTTTCCGCCTGATGCCGAAGCTCAAAAGGCGCATGACTTGCTGCAGCAGCCAGCCCGAGCCATTCTCCCTGGCGAAATCGGGGTCGGGCGGACCGGATATCGAGATCAGCTTGCCGCCCGGCTTCAGAACGGCGAGCGATTTCTCCAGCGTGTCCTTGCCCAGGCTGTTCAACACGACATCATAGCCCTTCAGCACCTTTTCGAAGTCGTCCTTCTTGTAGTCGACCACCACGTCGGCGCCGAGGCTTTTCACCAGATCGATGTTCACAGTGCTCGTGGTCGTCGCCACATGGGCGCCGAGATGTTTGGCAAGCTGGATCGCGACCGTGCCGACGCCGCCGGAGCCCGCATGGATCAGTATCCTCTGTCCCTTCTTCAATTTGGCACGCTCGACCAAAACCTGCCATGCGGTCAGCGCCACCAACGGAATCGATGCGGCCTCTTCCATGTTGAGTTTGGCGGGCTTCAGTGCGACATCGGCCGCATCGATGGCGATATACTCGGCGAACGTCCCGATGCGATCCTGGCCAGGCCGCGCGTAGACCTCGTCGCCCGGCTTGAACTGCCGGACATTCGCTCCGACCCGGACCACGACGCCCGCGACATCATTGCCGAGCACCAGGGGAAGCCGATAGGGCAGAATGAGCTTGAATTCCCCATCCCGGATCTTGGCATCCAGCAGGTTCACACTGGCGGCATGGATCTCGACCATCACGTCGTTTTCACGCAGTTGCGGTTCGGGGCTGTGGCCGAGCCTGAGGGCGCCGCCTTTCTTGTAGCGATCGATCAGGAATGCTTTCATGGGACGAACTTTCGTTTCTGTGGTGAGCCGGCGCAGCGACAGGGCAGGCTCAGTCGGGAAGCTTGTTGAATTTCCGGAGGTTCCTGTCGACGAAGGACTCGGGCAGGAAGCGGCGGATGAAGCGGACCTGTCCTGCGGCTTTTCCGGCCGTGTAGCGTCTCTTCGGCGATGGCGCATTGGCGGCTCGGACGACAGTTGCGGCAACCACTTCGGGTGCATCGCCCTTCGAGACGATTTCACGCATCAGCTTTTCGGCGTCGGCACGTACCGCATCGTAGACGGCGAGCGGCCGGTCCGGCCGCGTGATGTTCTCCTCGAAGGAGGTGCGGGTGACGCCAGGTTCGACGAGCACGACGCGGATGCCTTGCGTGCGCACTTCATGGTCGAGGGATTCCGAATAGCCTTCGATCGCGTGCTTGGTCGCGGCGTAAAGCGCGTTGAAGGGCGCCGGGATCAGCCCGAGGATCGAGCTCAGGTTGATGATCCGGCCGCTGCGCTGCCGTCGCATCACCGGCAGCACCGCATTCGTCATCCGTACGGTGCCGAAGACGTTGACGTCGAATACGGCTTTGGCTTGTGCCGTCGTCGATTCCTCGGCGCCGCCGAGCAGGCCGATCCCGGCATTGTTGACGAGAAGGTCGATCCGTCCCGTGCGTTTGAGAACCTCGTCGACGGCGCCCTGCACGGATTGATCGTCGATGACGTCGCAGACCAGCATGGTGATTCCATCGGCGGTGTCCGGCATCGGCTTTCGGCTGGTGCCGAACACACGGTAACCATCGCGCCGCAGCGCTTTCGCCGTCACCAGCCCAATGCCGGATGAAGCCCCGGTGACCAGGGCAATGCCGCGTTCTCTCTTGCTCATCAATATCTGCCTTCGTTTTGGCATGGAACATCTATGCGCATTCTGTTACTATCAAATTGATAGCGAGTCACTACTAAAAAGATATCGACATGAAGAATCTTTCGGACCAACCCTGTCTGATCGCCCGCAGCCTGGCGCTCGTGGGCGATGCGTGGAGCATGCTGATCATGCGCGACGCCCATGCGGGGCTGACCCGCTTCGATGATTTCCGAAAAAGCCTCGGCATCGCCCCGACGATGCTGACGGGGCGGCTGTCATCGCTGACCGAGGAAGGGCTATTGGAAAAACGCCGCTATTCCGAGCGCCCGCCGCGCGACGAATATGTACTGACGGAGGCTGGCCGCGACTTTCTGCCGGTTCTGTTTGCGATCGGCGCCTGGGGCCGCAAGCATCGCGGCGGTGGTGAAGTCACCCGCTTCTTCGACGCCGAGACCGGAACCGAGATCGATCCCGTGACCATCGACCGCGCGACCGGCGCTCCTGTGGGCACCCGCCCCATACGGATCGCCGAACCCGGATGCGCCGCCCCGCCGCAGGATCAGCAGGACTGACTCCGGGTGCGGGCCTGTTTGGCGGGACAGCTTAAAGCGACTGAGTATCCTTGCCATCACCGCCTTCGGCGATGGCAGGGATGATACTCAAATCAAAGTCTTACGACTCCTGCAGCCCGTAGAGCAGCGGCATCAGCCCTGCGAGCGCCTTGAAACGCTCCCACGACTTGGAGGAAGGCTTCGTCCAGCCCGTTTCGGCAAGGGCCGAAAGGCGCGGGAAGACGAGGCGGTCAAAAACGGCGCGATCCGTCATCGGTTCAGACCAGATGCAGGCCTGGATACCGAGGAGCTTCTGTTTCTGCGCCGCCGTCCAACCGCCGACCGGGTCGAAATTGTAGAGTTTTTCCGCGTCGGAGGTTCCTGCCCAGCTGGCGCCGGGTTCATCCCAGTTGGGCCTGAGTGCCATGTCGAGGTAATAGACCTGCCCGGGGCAGACGACCATGTCGTAGCCGCGCTCGGCGAGCTCGGCCGAGACCTCGACATTGCGCCAGCTGCAGAGATAGCTCTTCGCCTTGTCGATGACGTCGCCGTGGGCTGCCTCTTCCCAGCCGCCGGTGACACAGCCCTTGCTTGCAAGGAAGCGCTGGACGCGGTTCAGGAACTCCGCCTGCAGGATGGCGGCGCCCGAGCCGTGAATGTCGTCGGCGCCGTGGGTATTGGTCACGACGTTCAGCCGGTTGGCATGCGCATCGGCAACTTCGTCGCCGGCGACGGCGCGCAGGCGGGTGAGCGCTTCCGGCGAGCCCGACCATGCGCCGAGAGGCACTTCGTCGGCGCCGAGATGAATGGTCTTGAACGGAAAAAGTTCGATAAGCTCGGAAAGGATCGTCTCGACGACCTCGTAAGTCTTTTCACGGGCAGGATTGATGCAATTGTCGGGAAAGCCCTGCACTGAATAGTAGCTGCCGATTTCATCAGGATCGCGCAGCTCCGGTATGGCCTTCTGCATGGCGTAGCAATGGCCGGGCATGTCGATCTCCGGCACGATCTCCACGCCGAGGCCTTTTGCGTAGGCGACGATGTCGCGGATGGCGGCCTTGGTGTAATAACCGCCCGTCCGGGCCGGGCTCGAGCCCAAGAGCGGCGGAACGGCAAGGCCGTGGCCGCGCCAGGCGCCGATCTCCGTCAGTGCTGGATAGGCCTCGATTTCCACGCGCCAGGCTTCGTCATCGGAAAGATGCCAGTGGAAGCGGTTGAGCTTGTTCCAGGCAAGCACCGCAATCAGCTTTTTGACTTCGGCCGCGGCATAGAACTGGCGGGCGACATCGAGATGCAGCCCGCGCCAGCCCATCGACGGCTCGTCGACGATCTCGCCGGAGCCGGGAAACTGGAAGACCCCAGGATGCAGCCTTGCCCCGCGCCAGATCTGGCCAAGTGTCACGAGACCGTAGAGGAAGCCGGTCCGGCTGCTCGCCTCGATCGCGATCGTTTCTTCGTCGAAGCTCAGCCGGTAGGCTTCCGGAGTGAAGCCGGCGGCATCTTTCAGGGTAACCCGAACAGCGCCTTCCGCTTCGTCCCGCACGATGCCTTCGACGGCGAAGAGATGATCCACCAGGGCCGCGAAGCTTCGGACTGCGGCCTCCCCTTCGGCGCTCTGCGCCTGCGGCACAAAACCGGCCGGCAACGGCCGGCGCGAGGCGACCGCCACGCGGTTCGGCCAGGGAACGATCGACACCTGAACCGGCGCATTGGCGGGAACGGGATAGATTTCGGCACCACGCTTCAGCGGCGCGTTGCTGACTGAGGATCGCGTCGGCTCGATGGAGAGAACGATGGTGCTGCCGTCGGAGAGTGCCAAATAGGCGCTCGTCGCGCCGTCCGTCCAGTGGCGGAACTGCCAGCTGAGCGCATAGACCGATATCGTCCAGGTCTCGCCGGCGCCGAGAACGAAATTGGCGGGAGGCCGGAATTCGGTGAAATTCGACAGCCGCTGCGAGACGCTGGCGCCTTCGACCCGCCCGGCGGGATCGACGCGGCCCGGGCCGCTCACGCAGAGGGAGAAATTCGAAAGCGGCTCGGCGCTGAGGTTCTTGAGGCGCAGCACATAGGAAAATTCCTTGCCGTCGGCCGGCGGGTTCCAAAGGGTTTCAAGCCGCAAGGCTTTTGGTCGCGGTGTGGACATGGTCACTCTTTCCTTTTGAAGATCGGCCCTTTTGACGATCGGGCTTTTGAAAATCAGGTCTTGAGCATTCCGGCATCCTTCAACCGGGAACGCCGAGCGCGCGTATGAAATGATTGGGGCCGACCTGTTCGATGACGATCGATTCAGGACGGCACAGCGAGCGTACCTTTTCCGCCTGTTCGAGGAAACGCGCGCTCCCACCCGTCACGAACGGCCGGCTGCCGTCGGGAACGGCGGAAAGCAATAGCCGCGTATAGGGATGGCGGGGATCGGAGAGAACCGTATCGGTGTCGCCCCATTCGACCATCTGGCCGGCGAACATGACGACGATCTCCTCGGCCACATGCGCTGCCGTCGCGATGTCGTGGGTAATGTAGAGCATGGCGAGATCGTTCTCGCGTTTCACTCTGGCGAGCAGATCGAGAATATCCTTGCGGATAGAGACATCGAGCATCGAGGTCGGTTCGTCGGCGACCAGCACGCTGGGTGCGACGGCAAGCGCACGGGCGATGTTGACGCGCTGGCGCTGCCCGCCCGAAAGTTCATGCGGGAATTTCTGCCGGGTCAGATCAGGCTCCAGCCCGACGCTTGCCAGCAGGCGGGCAATCTCTCCGGCAAGATCCGCCCCGGAGCCGCTCTGTCGATGCAGTTGCAGAGGCCGCGCCAGATGATGGCTGACCGTGAAGGCCGGATTGAGCGAGGAGAACGGATCCTGGAAGACCATCTGCACCTCCCGGCGGTACCGATGCTCGTCCTTCGCTTCGCCGCGGAGTTCCTGCCCGCGGAAAAACAGCCTGCCGCCCGTCGGTTTGTCCAACCGGGCGATGATGCGGGCGCAGGTCGTCTTGCCGCAGCCGGATTCACCGACGAGCGCCAATGCCCGACCGGGAACGAGTGAGAAGGATACGCCTTTCAGCGCGCGCACCGGACCGAAATTGCGCGTGATGTCCTCAAGCCGGATCACGGCTTCGGCGACGACCGGACTTGCCTCCGCTTTCATGCCACGACTCCCGATAGATGCGGATTGCCGGGAAGCTGTGGAATGGCATTCCAGAGCTTCTTGGTATATTCGTGCCGCGGCGCCTGGGCGACCTGGCGAACGTCCCCCACTTCGACGAGTTCACCCTTCAGCATGACACCGATGCGCTGGCAGAGCTGCGCCATCAGATGCAGGTCATGGGTGATGAAGAGCACCGAGAAACCATAGCTCCGCTGCAGATCGACGACCTGTTCGAGGATCTCCCGCTGCACGACCACGTCGAGCGCCGTCGTCGGCTCGTCCATGATGATGAGTTCCGGTCTTAGCGCCAGGCAGATCGCGATGACGATGCGCTGGCGCATGCCGCCGGAGAATTGGTGCGGATAATCGCCGATGCGATGCGTGGGAATGCCGACGAGGCGGAACATCTCCTCGGCCCGGGCTCTGGATTCCTCATGCGAACAACCGGTGTGCCGGCGCAGAACGTCATGGAATTGCGCCTCGACCCGCATCAGCGGATTGAGCGAATTCATCGCGCTCTGGAAGACCATGCCGATGCGCTTCCAGCGGATTTTCTGCAGCTCGCGTTCCGGCAGCCTCAGGAGATCCTGTCCGGTAAGCCGGATGCTGCCGCCGCTGATCCAGGCGGGCGCCTTGGAAAGACGCGTGATGGCATAAGCGATCGTGCTCTTGCCGCAGCCGGATTCCCCGGCAAGCCCGAAGATCTCGCCGCGGCCGATATGGAAGGAGACGTCCTTGACGGCGCGGAATTCTCCCTTGTCGACGAGATAGTCGACATTGAGCTTTTCGATCTCAAGAAGATTGTCGCTCATCGGCCGAGCTCCAGTTCCCTGTTGCGGGCGCGGGTGAGGCGGAACCAGCGCGTCAGCGCCGGGCCGGAGCGAAGCTGCGGGTTGGCGATCTCGTCGAAGGTGAAATTCAAAAGCGCAAGGCCGAGCCCCGTCACCGCGATGCCGAGCGCTGGTACCCCGATGTCCCACCACGCGCCGACCATGATCGCCGAGGAATTCTGGGCATTGTAGAGCATGGTGCCCCAGGAGACTTTCAGCGGATCGCCGAAGCCGAGATATTCGAGCGTCGTCTGGGCGACGATTGCGTAGATGATGCTGCCGACGAGGTTGATCCCGATCAGCGTCGTCAGGTTCGGCAGGATTTCCACGAAGATGAGGCGCCAGGCCGGTTCTCCGATCATCTTGGAGGCCGTGACGAAATCGCGATTGCGCAACGCCATTGTCTGCGAACGCGTCATGCGGGCGCCCCAGGGCCAGGAGGTCAGCGCGATGATCGTCATGATCGTCATCGGTCCCACCGTACCGGCAAAGGAGGCGAGCAGAATCAGAAGCGGCATGTTCGGGACGACCAGCACGGCATTCGTCGCAAGATCGAGCACGGCATCCGTCCTGCCTCCGGCATAGCCGGCGACAAGGCCGATCGCGGTGCCGAGAACGGTGATGGCGATCCCCGTGGCGAAACCGACGGACAGAGAGCTGCGGGCGCCCCAGACGAACTGGCGATAGACATCCCGCCCCATCTTGGTGGTGCCCATGACATGTTCGATTGACGGAGGCTGATGCGAGCGGCCAACGCGCGCGCCGGGCTCGCCGGGCGCGATCACCGGCGCAAATAGTGCCATCAGCCACAGGACGGCAATGATGATGAGACCGGCGAGCGCCTTCTTCTGCTTGAGGATAGGCCACGGCGTGAAGCTCATTAAACGGCCTCCCGCAATCTGGGATCGACGAGCCCGTAGATGATGTCGACGAGGAAATTGGCGCCGAGGGTCGCGAGTGTCATCAGCAGCAACTGTCCCTGGATGACGGGATAATCGCGGGCGATGCTTGCGGTATAGAGGGTCAATCCCAAGCCGGGATAGTTGAAGACGATCTCGGTGACGATCGAGCCGCCGAAGACGGCGCCGAGCATCAGCGCCAGGTTGGTCAGCACGGGAAGCATGGCGTTGCGCGCGCCGTAGCTGAACATGACTGTGAGGTGGCTGAGCCCCTTGGCGCGGCCCATGGTCACATAGTCCTCGCCGAGCACCGAGATCATCGACGAGCGCATCGTCGTCTGGAATTCGCCGATCAGGAACGGTGAAAGCGTCAGGACCGGCAGGATCGCATGGATGAACACGCTGCCAACGAATGTGAAATTGAATGAGGGATCGAGGTTCGGATCGTAAGCGTAGCCCACCGGAAACCAGCGCAACGACACTGCGAAGACGAAAAGCGTCGTCAGCGCCACGATGACCGGCGGCACCGATATCATGATCACCGAGAGCGGCGAGACAATCGTGTCGAAACGCCCGCCGCGGCGCCAGGCCGAAACCGCGCCCAGCACGACGCCGACGCAGAGCGAAAAGACGATCGCGGTCGTGACGAGGAAGACCGTCCAGAGCGTCGAACGGCCGAGAACCTGGACGACGGTCTGGGGATAATATTTGACCGAGACGCCGAGATCCAAGGTAGCAAGCCCCTTGAGGTAATCGACGAATTGCCAGAGCATCGGCTGGTCGACCGCGCCGAAGCGCGCCTTGATCGCCTCGACCGCGGCCGGCGTCGCCCGTGGACCGAGCTGGGCGACCATGGCATCGACCGGGCTCCCCGGCATGAGCCGGGGAAGAATGAAGTTCACGACGATGGCGAACGCCAGGGCGACCGCATAGACGCCAAGGCGCCGGCTCGAAACGCGCATTTCCGCTCCCTCGTCAGACTCAGCTGACCGGCTTGAGGCGCAGCAGATGCATCAGGCGCATGCGGTTGTTGTCATGATCCTCCGGATTCATGACGGGCTCCTTGTCGGTAACCCAGCCGGTGAAGCGCTTGCTGGAGAACTGGTACCAGGTCGGTCCGTTGAAGACGGGCACGACGGGGAAATCGTCGGCGATCAACATCTGGATGTCGTTGAAGATCTTCTTGTGATCGTCATCCGACGTCGCCTTCAGATACTGATCGAAAAGAGCGTCGAGCTTCGGGTTCGAATAGCGCGACGGCGCGCCGGTGATGCGCCCGCCATAGGCGGTCGAAAGGCTCTGGTAGTAGCCGCGGAACGGCGTTGCGCCGTCGGCGCGGGAATTCATGACGACTTCGAAGCTGCCGTCGATGATCTGCTTGCGCCATTGCTCATATTCGGGTGTGGCGACGGAAGCGTTGATGCCGGCGGCGCGCAGGCCTTCAACCGCGATCTGCACCGCATCGATCCAGTCCGTCCAGCCGTTCGGAACGATGATCGGGAAGGCGATCGGCTTGCCGCTCGGCGTCGTGCGGAAGCCGTCGGCGCCCTTCTTGTAGCCGGCATCGTCGAGAATCTTGCTGGCCTTCTTGGTATCGAAACCCATGAAGGCATCCTTGTCGCCTTCCGCATTTTTGTTGCGCCAGGTCTCGAAGCGCGGCGGCAGGCCGGTCGCATGCTCGTTGACGACGGGATAGCCGAAGCCTGCGATATCGACCATGGAGGCGCGGTCCATGGCGAGGCTGAAGGCATGGCGGAAGTTCAGGTCCTTATAGGCTTCGAGATTGCCTTCATTGCCGCTCTTGAAATTCATCTGGAAGGCGACGGTCTCGGCCGGCGGCTGCCAGTAGCCGTTATGATCGGCATCAAGCGCGACGAAGGTCTTGTCGATCTGCGGGATGAAGGATCCGATCCAGTCCATGTTGCCTTCGGGGAGAATGGCAAGCATCTGGTCGTTGCCCGAGATCTGCGGCAGCCTGAGGCAATCGACATGCAGCGAGGCTGCATCCCAATAGTTCGGATTGCGGCACTGCTCATAGACCTGCGGCGTGAAACGGCGCAGCTCCGTCATCGGACCGGACCCCACAGGCTTCTCGTTCTTGAAGGCAACAGGATCGCAGACATCCTTCCAGATATGTTCGGGAACGACCGCGAGATCTGCAAGCGTTTCCGGGAAATCGGAGTTTACGGCCTTGAGATTGATCTTGACCTCGGTCGCCGACGGCGTCTCGACTGATGCAACGGTCTCGCCGACGCCGACGGTGTCAAGCGCCGGGTTCTTCAGCATGAGATCGATCGTGTATTTCACGTCGGCCGATGTCAGCGGCTGCCCGTCTGACCATTTCACGCCTGACCGTAGCGTATAGGTGACCGATTTCATGTCCTCGGAGAATTTATAGTCGGTCGCCAGACGAAAAACCGGCTTTCCGCCGTCCTCCGCATTGAAGATGACCAGCGGCTCGTAGATGAAATCCATCGTGCTTTGCCGGCGCCCGGCAAGGTCGAACGGATTGAAGTTCTGCACCCAGCTGGTCTGCTCCTCGATATGCATCGTCAGCACCGACTCTGCGGCCGCTTTGCCCGCTCCGAAGGCGATGAGCGTCGTCAGGGCCGTTGCCGTCGCCCAGCCTGCATGCACGAAAATGTCGCGGAATACGCGCTTGCTCGAACTCATTTCGATGTTCCCCTCGTTATTATTTTTGAAGTCAATCAAATTGATTTAATATTGATAGTCAGTTTCCAGCCGACCCGTCAATTGCTGATCTCAAATTTCTGCAGCGCCTGGGTGGACGGTTCTCGGCAGAATTCAACCTGCATGGTTTTGGCCGGGGTGACGGATTTCTGTTGGCAGGTCCCTATCGCTTCCGTCCTCATCCGAACTATGGTGTCGGCATCGACGAGATCGCGGTCTGCCCTTTGTCTCCGGCATGCCGATCGAGCTTGAATATTCGCATCGGGGCGGAGAATACCGTACTCGTGGGATCATCGCATGCTGGAACGACCGGGGCCTGCCCGTCCTGACAAAGCGCCCGCCATTGTCTGGCTCGGCTTCATGGCCATGTGCGTCGGCATGTTCATGGCGATTCTCGACGTCCAGGTGGTGGCGACGTCGCTGCCGACCATCCAGTCCGCTCTGGATATCGGTCCGGATCAGATGAGCTGGATACAGACGGCCTATCTCATCGCCGAAGTGGTGGCGATCCCGCTGACCGGCCTCCTGACGCGGCTGCTGACCATGCGATGGCTGTTCGTCGTCGCCATCAGCCTGTTCGTCGCCGCCTCCGCCGGCTGTGCGGCAAGCGGCAACTTCGGCGAGCTGGTGGCCTGGCGCGTGCTTCAGGGCTTTTCCGGCGGAACGCTGATCCCTTCGGTATTCTCAGCCGTCTTCATCCTCTTCCCGAACGAGCGCCAGGCTCTGGCTACGACGATTGCCGGCGTGCTTGCGGTGCTGGCGCCGACCGTCGGGCCGATCGTCGGCGGATGGCTGACCCAGACCTATTCCTGGCACTGGCTGTTCCTGATCAACGTCATCCCCGGCATCGCCTCGGCCATCGTCGCGGCACGCTTCCTGCTGCGGCAGGCGCCCGATCCGTCCGAGCTCGGACATCTCGACGGCCCGTCGCTGCTGCTGATGGCGACTGCGCTGACGACCCTAGAACTCAGCCTGAAGGAAGCACCGACGAGCGGCTGGATCTCGGCCTATGTCCTCAGCCTGCTGACAGTGTGTCTTGCATCGGGAAGCATTTTCGTCTGGCGAACGCTGCGCAGAGACAGGCCGATCGTCGATCTCGGCAATTTCGGCGACCGCAATTTCCTCGTCGGCTCGGTGCTGAGCTTCGTCCTCGGCATCGGCCTCTTCGGTTCGGTCTATCTCATGCCGGTCTTCCTCGCTTTCATCAGGGGGCATGATGCGCTTGAGATCGGCATGACGATGCTGGTCACCGGCATCGCGCAGCTGGTCACGGCGCCGATCGCGGTGGCGCTGGAGAAGCGCATGGATGCGCGCCTGCTGTCGGCCGTCGGTTTCACGCTCTTTGCAATCGGCGTCGGGATGAGCGCCTTTCAGGATCCCCGTTCGGACTATGACGCGATGTTCTGGCCGCAGATCGTGCGCGGCGTCGCCATCATGTTCTGCCTGCTGCCACCGACGCGGCTGGCGCTCGATACGCTTCCGCCGGATCGCATTCCCGATGCCAGCGGTCTTTTCAACCTGATGCGCAATCTCGGCGGGGCAATCGGCATCGCCCTCATCGACACCATCATCTACACCCGCTCGGAACCGATGGGACAAGACCTCTGGGCTCGCCTCCAGGCCGGCGACGTCGGGGCCGCGGCATTCGTCGGCGCGCCTGTTCAGACCATATCGGGACATAGCGGCAGCTTCGATGCGGATACGACGGCGATGCTCGATCCCCTGGTCCAGACGGCGGCAAGCGTCCAGGCCATCAACGAGGCCTGGATGGTAGTCGCCGTCCTGACCGGCTGCGCCCTGCTCTCCGTGCCTTTCGCCCGGCGCCCGGCGCCGGCATGAGATCCACGTGACGAGCCCGGCCTAAGAAAAATCACCTAACCTATTGATTTCACGAGAGGTGTCTCATCAATAGCGAACCTTGCAGGCGATCAGGTCAGCTCCATCACAATGATATCCGTGGTGCACGAGGCAACGATCCATATTTTGCAGCAAGCTGCCGCAAAATATGGCCATGCGTCGACGCGGCTACCGGCTACGGGAAATATCAATCAGATACAGAAACGTCGATCCATCGACCGGTCCCTTGGCCACCGTAGATATCAACGTCAATCCACACGTTGCCACGTACGATCATATTGGCGGCCTCTCGCGTCATCGTTCCGTTCCGCAGCATCTGCTCCAGAGCTTGGCGATTTACCGGATCGGCAAAGAATGAGTCTGATTGATCGTCAGAATCGCGCACATGGTACTGATGGAAATTCGCCCGGTCTTGTCGGATGATCTGCCACGGTTGGGTAAGTCTAACCCCATTTGAATTGTAAAGATCAGCGTCGCCAATATAGGCGCGATAGCTCTCGATCAAGCGGTTGCTGTGGGTGGCCTGGACTCTCGCTTGAGCGTGCGCTGTTCCCGCCAAAATAACTGAGCTGAATAGAATCGATAATAATTTTCGCATGTTGCCCTCTCTCAATGAGAGGGTCTTACCTAGAGTCACGCTAATTCGCCAAGCAAAAAGCGTCTTGTTGGAAACACCCATGAATGCGGCTTGTATTGCACCGTTCGAAGGGATGTACGGCTACACTCGACCTTCGCCAACACGAGCCAGACCAGTGCGCGATTGACTGGGGGCATGCTCCAAATACCGAAGCAGAACACAGCGGTGTAGACGCAGTGAAGCGCTCTGTTTCACACGGGCATGTGCGACAGCTGAAACACGTTTATCGTGCGCTTGATTGGGGTGGCAGACGGAACTCCCGTTGCCTATCTGCCTCGCTTTAGACCAGTGTTTGTTTCGTTCTAATGTGAGTTCGTCACCTGTGATAGATTGCCGATCGCCGGATCGCCGGTAAGATTTCCTACAATTATTTTGCGTCATCCTTCGATTCCCTCTGATGCCAATCGACGAGAACCCCAATGTCCCCGGACCCGAAGCGCAGTTTGCAAATGCCGAGACGCGAAGAGCTTGGTCTGTTCACGATCAGCAACGGCTCCGGCTTGTCGATATCGGCCTTGCCGAACGGCACGCTGTTTGCCATCGGATATGCCGACGACAAAGGATCGGTGCAGATCAATCAGATCCAGGGCTCGCCGCTCTTCGGCGGGATTGGCCGCCTTTATCTCCGCGTCGGCGGTGCTGCGCCTCGCGTGGTCGAGATCGTCGGACCTCGCGCCAATGGCAGCTTCGGGCAGGATGCGACGAGCTTCTCCTGGAGCGGTAAAACAGGCGATATCGGCTATAACGTCCGCCTCGAGCTTCATCCTTCCGAAACGGCATGGTTCTGGCGCGCCTCGGTCCGGCATCTGAAGAAGGGAACGCTGCCGGCGGACCTGGTGCTGGTCCAGGATGTCGGCCTCGGCGACCGCGGCTTCCTGATGAACAGCGAAGCCTATGCCTCGCAATATGTCGATCACCACATCGCCGATCATAAGACATATGGTCCTGTTTTGATGAACCGGCAAAATCTCAAGCAGTCGGGCGCCCGCAATCCCTGGCTCATGCAAGGCTGCCTCGACGGCGCGGTCGCCTATGCCACGGATGCGATCCAGCTGGTGCAGGCGAAAGACCTCCTTGGCGACCTGCTGGTGGGTCCCTTCGGCGCCAGCCTGCCGAGCGAACGGCGGCAACAGGAGACGGCATGCCCCGCCATTCAATCGAAATCATTCTCCGTTCCGGCAAGCGGTGCCAGCGCGACCTTCTTTGCGCTGTTTGCTGCCGATCATCCCGAAGCGTCGAGCGATGCCGACCTTTTGCGGCTCGATGGGCTTGCGGCCATGGAAAGTGCAGCCGTTGATATCGAGGAAGCAGCACCGGTTCGCAGCCTGTTGCAGGATGCTGCCCTGCTGCAGGCCGAGCCGCTCGACAAAAAGGCGATTGTCCGGCTTTATCCGGAACGGAGCCTGGAAGAGCGCGCCGGCGGAAAGCTTCTTTCGTTTTTCGTGCCGGATGGCACTTTGAACCGCCATGTCGTCCTGCGCGAAAAGGAACTTCTGGTGGCCCGCCGCCACGGCGCGATCGTTCGCAGCGGCCAGAACATGCTGCTCGACGATTCCACCCTTGCCGCGACCTGCTGGATGCAGGGCATCTTCGCCGCGCAGCTGACGATCGGCAATACCTCCTTTCACAAGCTCTTTTCCGTATCCCGCGACCCCTACAATTTGACGCTGGCCAGCGGGCTGCGCATCATGGCCGATGTCGGCGCGGGCTGGCAGCTTCTGGCGGTGCCCTCGGCTTTCGAAATGGGGCTCAGCGATTGCCGCTGGATCTATCGTTGTGCCGACGACCGCACGATCACCGTTGCGGCTACCGTCTCCGGCGAAGATGCGGCGATGCAATGGACCGTCTCCGTCGAGGGCAGGCCGTGCCGCTTCCTGGTGTTCGGCCACGTCGTTCTCGGCGAGCGCGAATATGACGCGGGCGGGCAGATCGAATTCGATACGTCGGGCAAACGTATCCGCTTCTTGCCGGATCCGGCCTGGCTCTGGGGCGAACGGTATCCTGACGCCAGCTATTGGATGGTGAGTTCGACCCCCGATGCCATCGAGGAAATCGGCGGCGACGAACTGCTCCACACCGATGGGATCACGCGCAACGGTGCTTTCATCGCGCTGCGATCCCGGCCGACGCAAACGCTTTGCTTTGCGGTCGTCGGCTCGCTGACTGATGCGGCCTCAGCCGAGCGCCTGGCAGAGCGTTATGAGGCAGGCGTTACCGATGAGGCCATGCTGACCCCGGCATCAAAATTCTGGCGCAACGCCATACGCGGCATGACGATCGACAGCACGTCGCCCGATCTTGCCGCACAGGCGACCCTTCTGCCCTGGCTCGCACATGACGCCATCGTGCATCTGAGCGTGCCGCACGGCCTCGAGCAATATACCGGCGCTGCCTGGGGCACACGCGATGCCTGCCAGGGCCCGATCGAATTTCTGCTCGCCTATGAGCATGATGGTGAGGCCAAGGAGGTGCTGAAGACCGTCTTCAGCGAGCAGTACCTGGAAAAAGGCAACTGGCCGCAATGGTTCATGCTCGAGCCCTATTCCAACATCCGCGCGGGCGAAAGCCATGGCGATATCGTCGTCTGGCCGCTGAAGGCGCTTTGCGACTATATCGAAGCCACCGGCGATCTCGCCATACTCGACGAAAAGGTCTCGTGGCGCGATGAAAATACCATGCAGAAGGCGCCGGAGGCCGATACCATCGCGATCCATGTCGAGAAGCTGCTTGATACCGTGCGCGGGCAGTTCATTCCGGGAACGCATCTGATCCGCTACGGAGAGGGCGATTGGAACGATTCGCTGCAGCCGGCCGATCCGCATCTGCGCGACTGGATGGTCAGCAGCTGGACCGTTGCGCTGCTCTACGAACAGGTCGTCCGGTATTCCGTGATCCTGCGCCGCCTCGGGCACGATGAAAGGGGCAAGGCGCTCAGGAAGATCGCCACGGCGATGCGTCGGGATTTCAACCGTCATCTCATCCGTGACGGCATCGTCGCCGGCTACGGCATCTTCGATCCCGAACATGACGGCGTCGAATTGCTGCTGCATCCGAGCGACAAGCGCACTGGCTTGCATTTCTCGCTGATCTCGATGACGCAGGCGATGCTTGGCGGCCTCTTCACGCCGGTTCAGAGACACGATCATATGAAGCTGATCGAAGAGCATCTGCTCTTTCCCGACGGCGTGCGTCTGATGGAGAAGCCCGCGACCTATGCCGGCGGGCCCGAGACGCTGTTTCGCAGGGCTGAATCCTCCTCCTTCTTCGGCCGCGAGATCGGGTTGATGTATGTGCATGCGCATCTGCGTTATTGCGAGACGCTCGCGCTGGAAGCCGAGGCGGAGGAGCTCTGGAAGGCAATTGCCGTCGTCAATCCGATCGCCGTCACATCAGCGCTGCCGCACGCTTCGCTGCGCCAGCGCAACACCTATTTCAGCAGCAGCGATGCGGCTTTCCACGACCGGTATCAGGCAGCTGCCAAATGGGAGCGGGTCAAGGCGGGAAAGATCGCCGTCGACGGCGGATGGCGCATCTATTCGAGCGGCCCGGGGCTCTACACCCGAAGCATTGTCGAAAATATCCTGGGATTCAAACGGCGCTTCGGACGGCGTAAGCACAAACCACTTCTTCCCGCGGCTCATGCTTCTGTCGATTTGCAAACGGATCACGCCGCCTGGCGGCGGATGATGATGAAGCCGTAGAAGAGAAGAGGTTCAGGACGAGGTGCTGGCGTCGCGCAGCTCTTCGAAGCGCGCGGTGCTTTTCGACAGGTGGGTTCGGATGGCGCGGCGGGCGGCGGACTCGTTGCCGTCGCGGATCGCCGCGAATATGGCGTGGTGTTCCCTGCGCATGCGCGCGGCATGACGCTTGCGCTCGGCGGAGGTCATCTTGTCCAAGCGCGCCCACTGCCGCGGCACCATGATGTTGCCGAACGTATCGAAGAGGCGGCTGTAGTAAGAATTCTGCGTCGCGACCAGGATGGACCGGTGGAAGGCATAATCCTCCTGTGCGCCATATCCGCCTTCCTCGAGAGCCTTGTCGAGCGCGTCGAGGCGATCCTGCATTCGGTCTATGTCTTCCCCCGTGCGCCGCAGGGCCGCAAGGCCGGCGGCTTCGTATTCGATCCCCATGCGCAGCTCCAGCACGCGCAGAACCTCGTCGATCGACTGCAGGTCGTTCGGAATGATAGAGAAAGATCTTGGCGTCGGATCGTTCGAGACGAAAGCCCCGAGGCCCTGGTGGGTGGTGATCAGCCCCTTCGCGCGCAGCGTGGCGAGCGCCTCACGCACGATCGTCCGGCTGACGCCGGTCGCCACCATGATCGCCTGTTCGGTCGGCAGGCGCTGGCCGGGCTTCAGGTCGCCGGACTCGATCTGCGCCATCAACGTATCCGCAAGGCCGCTGCGCAGGTTCGGCGGCTGGCGAGTGGTGTTGAAGACCGCGTTGTCCTTGTCCGTCATCCCGTGTCGAAGTCCTGCGTGTCGACGCGGCTGCGCCGGCCATTATCCTGTGCTAGCGCATGCCGGCGGGAAAGGCAAAACGGCGGGAGCCACGGCAACTCGTGCCTGGTCAGTCGGGAAGCTGGATCACCGCGCCAGCCAGCCGCCGTCGACCGGTAGCACCGTTCCGTGCACGTAGTCGGATGCCGACGATGCCAGGAATACCGCAGCGCCTCCGAGTTCACTAGGCGTTCCCCAGCGCCCGGCCGGAATGCGGGCAAGGATGGCGGCATTCCGGTCAGGATCCTCGCGCAGCGCCGTGGTGTTGTTGGTGACGAAATAACCTGGCGCGATGGCGTTGACGTTGACCCCCTTGCCGGCCCATTCGCAGGCAAGCAGCTTGGTCAGTCCGGCAAGCCCGCTTTTCGAAGCAGTGTAGGACGGGATGCGGATGCCGCCCTGGAACGAGAGCAGCGAGGCGATGTTGATGATCTTGCCCCTGCCCTTTTCGACCATGTGGCGGCCGGCCGCCTGCGAAAGGAAGAAGGCGGTCTTCAGGTTGACGTCGATCACCGCGTCCCAGTCCTCTTCGGTGAAGTCGAGCGCGTCGGCGCGGCGGATGATGCCGGCATTGTTGATAAGAATGTCGAGGTCACCGAAGGTGCGGATCGTCTCGTCAACGATCCCCTTGACCGGTTCGATGGTGGAAAGATCGGCCTTGACGACATGAAAGCGGCTTCCCGCCTCTTTCACCAGTGCCTCGGTCTCGTCCATCGACGAGCGCCCGACGGCGACGATGGACGCGCCGGCGCCGGCCAATGCGGCAGCGATGGCCTGACCGATACCGGTATTGGCGCCGGTGACCACAGCCGTCCGGCCGGAAAGGTCGAAGGGATTTGCCACGGTGCTCACCTCAGATCCGCAACAGCGATATGGTCCATATCGGTAAAGCTCTTGTTGTCGCCGGCCATCGCCCAGATGAAGCTGTAGTTGCGGGTGCCGGCGCCCGAATGGATCGACCAGGGCGGCGAGATGACCGCCTGCTCGCTGGCCACGACCATATGGCGGGTCTGCTGCGGTTCGCCCATGAAGTGGAAGACGCGCTGGTCAGCCTCGAGATCGAAATAGAGATAGGCTTCCATGCGCCGGTCATGCTTGTGGGCCGGCATGGTGTTCCAGACACTGCCGGTCTCCAGCATGGTGAGGCCCATGGTGAGCTGGCAGGACTGGCAGATCTCAGGATGAATATACTGGAAGATCGAGCGCTTGTTGGAGGTCGCCGGGTCGCCGGGGCTCATATGCCTTGCCTTGTCGCGGGTGAGCAGCACGGTCGGGTGCGTGGCATGCGCTGGAGTCGAGACGAGGTAGAACTTTGCGGGATCGGCAGCGTCGTTGCTTTCGAAGCGGATGTCCCGGGCACCCTTGCCGACATAGAGGCAATCATATTTGGCAAGATCGTAGCTCATGCCGTCGACGATGATGCGGCCGGCGCCGCCGGTGTTCAGCGCGCCAAGTTCACGTTCGGCAAGGAAGGTTTCCTGCCCGATCGCCGTCGGCGCCGTGAGCGTCAGCCCGGTGCCGAGCGGCGTCGCGCCACCGATGACCATGCGGTCGTAGTGGGAGTAGGTGAGCCGGATCTCGCCGCCTTCGAAGATGGTTTCCACCAGAAAGTGACGCCGCAGCGTCTCCGTGTCGAAATCACGCACGGCCTCGGGATGGGAGGCGTGCCTCACGTCGATCTGCATGTCATTTTTCCTTCAGCTTCGTTGTCGTCGGCCATATCGCTATCGCGGAAGCCGGTCTTGCCTGTCGCCTTCCGCTGCGGTGGTATCCGTCTGGTTACATAGTTGTACGACAAGTTTGGTGTCAACAGGTTTGTCCCGTGCTCCCTTGAGGAGACGCGAGGCTCGTAAAAGCATGGAGGCAAATTTGAGAATAATCGGGAGAAATTGTCGGAGCTGCTCGCGACCAGACGGTGATCACAAGCGGCCGCTCCCGGCATTCCGTCGGCCAAAACGAAAAAAGCCTGCCGCGGGAGGAGGTGCGGCAGGCTTTCGAAAAAATCGAACGACAGCTGGGAGGAGGAGTGCTGTCGTTCCGACAGACGATCCTGGGAGGAGGATGGAGCGCCTGTACATCGAAGGGATGCGGGAGGAGGTGCATCGCTTCGATAGAAATAATCATACTTATTTCCTGCTCAGTTGATAGGCATTTCTTTGCAGGGCAGCTATGCGTTATGCGAAAAGCGGACGGCTCCGTCACGCGGGGGAGGACAAAAGCAGAGCGCCCGCTCGGGAGGAAGCAGGCGCTGACCAAGTCTCGACGATGTCTAGTCTTAGTGGCCGTTAGCGGGCGATGGCTGCTCGGGCGATGGTCCGGATTTCGTCGCGGCCGATGCCGAGGTCGTCCAGTTCGCGCGAGGACATACGGCCCAGTTCAGCGACCGTCTGACGGTACTTGCGCCAGTTGTTGAAAGAGCGTGCTACGTTCATAATGATCCCCTTTCCGTGGGCTTTCGAAGCTTAGCTGCCAGTCCTTGGCGCTTCGTTCGCTTCGATGAGCTGTATATAATATGGGACCGCTGATTGTTGCAGCGCCAATGCATCACTGCACCTATGCGACCTCTGCATGGGTTGCCGCAGAGGGTTAGATCTTGAAGCGATCGAAAGCGGTCAGCCGTAGGATCGGCGGCTCCGCCTCCGCCCAGCGGTAGATTTCCGCACGCAGATAGGAAAGCTCGACGTCGAGGCTTTCCTCGTCGATCTCGATCCACCAGGACTTCAGACGGCCGTCGCTTCCGTCGGACCAACGATAGCCCCTCGCCTTCAGATGGTCCTTCATCTCGAACGGGCTGTGTTCCGCAAAGATGCGGATGCGGGAGCGCTGGCTGGCGCGGTAAAGCTCCGCGAACGGGCTTTCGCCGCGACCCTGTTCCCGATCGAGAATTTCGAGCAGCGCATGGCAATCATCCACGGCGCGATGGCCCTCGTGAAAATAGCCGGCCTGGCCGACGAGATAGCCGAGCTTGGTGCCCTCGAAGCCGCGGGCGCTCCAGTCGACCTCCGAAACCGAGCACGCCCAGGCCTTGCCGGCGAAGATCCTGGAGAAGGCCTCGCAGAACGGCCGGTCGAAACCGGCATTGTGGGCGACGATCAGATCCGCCGGTTCGATCAGGGCGTTGAGCATCTGAATATCGATGACCTGCCCTTCGACCATGGCGTCGGTAATGCCTGTCAGCCGGGTAATCTCGGGCGGGATCGGCCGGGACGGCTGCTGCAGGCCGCCATAGATGCCGACGATATCCCCGATTGCGCCGTCATCACTGAACGTGAACGCGACCGCGCCGATTTCGATGATCTCGTCGCTGCGATGGCTAAGGCCTGTCGTCTCCGTATCGAGAATGACGCCGAGCTGCGGAAATCCAGGCCGTCGGACTGTCGCAATCGGGCGGGCAACGAGTTTTCTGAGAATACGATAATTGCCGCTCTCTTCGAGCGTTCGTGCCATGTCTTCATCGGAGCGGGCGGTCGGTTGTGACGGAGGCCGGCGCGATGGGCCGCGCACCTTGACCACCGCGGGCGATGCCTTGGCAAACATGTCGAGTTGCGAATCTCTGTGCACGCTCATGGAATCTGTATGTCACGGAGAGCTGGTTTAATCCATCGCTCGCGCAAGATGGGACACAGTCTTGTCGTCCGCGGTCCCGCCCGAGGGGAAGCTGAGCCGGCAGATGGCGCCGAGACCGCGGTTGTCGAAGGTCACCTCGCCGCGGTGCATGCGCATGATGTCGCGAACCAGATTGAGGCCGAGGCCGGCGCCGCGCCCGTCGTGGTGGCGCTTGAAGAAGGGTTCGAAAATGCGCTCCTGCAAATCGGCGGGAATGCCCGGACCC
Source organism: Rhizobium pisi (assembly GCF_003938655.1). Taxonomy (GTDB): domain Bacteria; phylum Pseudomonadota; class Alphaproteobacteria; order Rhizobiales; family Rhizobiaceae; genus Rhizobium; species Rhizobium pisi. Next base: position 221,779 of record NZ_RJJT01000008.1, on the reverse strand, counting down.
TCGTCGCTGACCTCGATCCAGTTGCAGCCCGATGTCAGGGAGATGATGCCTTTCCGGCCGCCATGGTTGATGGCGTTCTGCAGGATGTTCATCAGGGCGCGCTGAAGTGCCAGCGGATCACCCTCGATCTCTCCGGCGCCGTCGACCTCGAACTGCACCGTATAGCCGGCGGCAAAGGCCAGCGGCGCCATCTCGATGATGACCTTCCTTGCGAGCTGGCCGAGATTGATGTTGGTGAATTGCACCTTGCCCTGTTTGAGGCGCTGAAGATCGAGCATCTGCTCGGTCAGAACGGCAAGCCTGGCGGCGTCTTCCAAAAGATCGGTCTTCACCGCGCTGTGCGGCAGGGAGCCTATTCTGGTGTTCAGAATGGCGATCGGCGTGCGCAACTCGTGGGCCGCGTCGGTCAGAAACCGTTCCTGCCGCTCGTAACCTTCGTCGAGCCGGCCGAGCGCGCGGTTGACGGCACGCATCAGCGGCGCGACCTCCTCGGGGATATCGTTTGCAGACAGCCGGCCGCCGCGCTGATCGACATCGATCGTATCGGCCTGGAGCGCCGCCTGGTTGATCCCGACGAGCGACCTTCGCACGACCATCGGCGTTGCGATCAGAGCGCCCAACGCCATCACGGCGACGATGGGAACGACGAATTTCGCAAGGGTCAGCGAGACGCCGAACAGGATGAACGTGATCGAATTGGGGCCATCGGTCCCGGTCAAGAACTGCGCCTGCCCCCAGTCCATGGCAATCCACTTCATCCGGGCGGCGGCTGGACGGTCCTGGTCGCCAAGATTCCAGCCTAACCTCGCCTGGCCGACATGATCAAGCGCACTGCCGATGCTGGCATATTCGTCCGGAATCCGGCCCTCGGTCAAAACATGTCCCTGCGTGTCTCGAATGGTGTACCAGAGATCGGGCGCATCTTTCCGGAGCTGTCTGAGATCCTCGGTCTCCCGCAGGCTCAATTCTCCTGTAGGCTGGCGGAACACGGCCCGGCGCAGGATCTCGATCGTGCCCTCCGTCGACCTGTAATCGAACATCTGCCCGACAGAGATCAGCACGATCACCACCAGGATGAGCACGACCGACTGGACGGCGAGAAGCCGCCAGAACAGGCGCTTGCGCAACGAGTAGGGGTATCGTTTGGTCACGATGCCTCCCGCAGGAGGTAACCCACGCCCCTTATAACGTTGATGACGACGCCCGCCTGCGACGCCGCCAGCTTGCGCCGCAGCCGCGATATGTGGGAATCGAGCGCGTTCGGCTGGATTTCGTCATCGAGGCCGAAGACCGCCTCCATCAAGGCCGGCCGTGGCACCATGCGGCCGGCGCGGCGCACCAGGCATTCGAGCACCAACGCCTCGCGGCGCGGCATTTCCAGAGGCTGGCCCGAGACGCTGACATCGCAATAGGTCGGATCGAAGGAAAGCCTGCCGATCGAGATCAGCGCCGGGCGCAACGTTTCTGAGCGGCGCATGACGGCGCGCAACCGCGCCAGAAGCTCGTCGAAGACGAAGGGCTTGGCGAGGTAATCATCGGCGCCTGTCTCGAGGCCGGTGATCTTGTCCGGAACCTCCCCCTTGGCTGTGATGACGATGATGGGAAGGGTAATCCCCTTTTTCCGGATCTTGGCAACAAGTTCCAAGCCGTCGCCGTCAGGGAGTTGCCGGTCGAGGAGTACGGCGTCGTAGGTGCTATCGCCGATCACCATCTCGGCGTCGTATAGGGTCGAGACATGGTCCATCACTATGTCGTGCCTGGTCAGCGCGCCCCGGAGTGCTGCGGCCATTTGAGGTTCATCCTCGATCAGTAATATGCGCATCACACATTCCTATCGGGGGCCTATTGGGACCGTCTGCCCATAGATGGAAACCATATCATCCTCAGGCAGGCCTGCGGCGCCTGTATCGCATGGAATGCCATATTGCGGCCTCGAAGCAAAGGATCGCGGCGACGACAAGCAACCCGGAATAGAGGGGATCGTAACGAGAGTTGCCGACGATGGCGCCAATCCCGATCAGCGATGTGTTCCATATGACGATGCCGAGCATGCTGGCGGGGATGAACAGCCGCAAGTTCAATCCGAGCATGCCGGCCGGCATCGCCAGGAAGATGCGGACGGTCGGGATCGTCTGTGCGGTGAGCGTGATCCAGAACGTATGCCTTTCATAGAGTTCCGCCAGTGCTCGATATCGCGCCAACGGCAGAAAGACGTAACGGCCACCCTTGTCGATCCAAACGTCGATCCGGTTCCTGCCCGCCAGCCGGCCAACCCCGTACCAGACGAGTGTTCCAAGCATCGATCCTAGAGCCGAAGCGGCAACCGTCGAGATGAGGCCTTTCGTATCGGATGCATGGGTCGTGCCGAGAAAGATCAGAAGCGCATGGGACGGTATGACGGGCACGAGCTTTTCGGCAAGCGCCAGGGCGACGATGGAGAGAAATCCGCCGTAGAGCAGCGGTGTGTAGATCGTATCAGCCATCATGCACGGCGCTGTTCGATCAATGCCATTGGCTGGTGTCTTCGGCTGATGCGATAGACCGCAGCGGGCGGGATATTGCGCAACGTCCAGCCGATCCTTTTGGAGACAAGGCCGAGAGAGTCGAGGATTTCTAAAGGCACCGGGCATTTCGGCCCGTAGGTGAATTGGTAGAAGGCACCGTACGGCTTGAGGTTGGAAAAGCAGCCTTCAAGCAGCTCGTGTACGTCGTCCGGCTGCATGGCAAGAAGCGGAAGCCCGCTGACGACACTCCCGAAGAAGCTTCCCGAAAGCGCCGTCTTCCACATCTCCCGGACGTCGGCTTGCAGAACCCTGGCGCCGGGAAAGCGGTCTTGTAGCAGCGCGGCGAAATTCCGCTCGTATTCGACAAGCGTCAGGTCGCTTTGGGCAATTCCTCGCTTAAGCAGGGCCGCGGTGAAAACACCGTTACCAGGGCCGAGTTCGAGAACCGGCCCGGTCGCTGCGGAAATTTCCTGGGTCATCAAGCCCGCAAGGCGCGGGCTTGATGGTGTGATCGAGGCGATGCGCAGGGGCGCGCGAAGCCAGGCAAGAAGAAAGCGGCGTCGATCGAAGCGTGGCATGGGACCTTCACTTTGGCGTTTTGATCCCGCCTATGAACCAACCCAACATTGCAACAGTCTGTCATATCGCCGCCGACATGCATTCTCATGCGCGCAATGACGCTCTCTCATGCGCTGTCCTCAGCCCGTTCCGGTCGATCCAGCTTTCGATTTCGGCGGCAATCGCCTCCGGCTGATCCTCGGGGGAGATGTGACGAGCCGGGCCGCAGCCTCTTGTCTCCAGGCCGGCGATGTTGTCGCGGCACCACGAAATCATCTCGTTGCCGATGAGCAACGTTTCAGCGGGGCCTTCGAAGGTCAACAACAGCTTGGGAATTTCGGGACTGGCGGAAAGCCAACGGTCATAGGCTTCTATCCTGGCAACCACGTCGGCCGGTTCGCCGTTGATCGGCATGGCGCGCGGCCATTCCAGCAGCGGGCGCCTGCTGTCGCGGTCTGGATAGGGTGCGCTGTAAATTGCCCAGTCGGCGTCGCTGAGCCCCTTCAATGTGGTCACGCGCAGAGCCTGCTCGATGAAGAAATTTTCGTCGAGGACTTTGGCTTCGCCGGTTCCGGCGCCCGCAACAGCTCGTAACGCGCCTTTCCGCCGCCCGGCAGATCCGCCCACGTCATCGGACGCAGGATGGTTTCCATGAAGGCGATGCCGCGCACCCGCTCGGGATGGCGCGAGGCCCAGTCGAATGCCAGCGCGCCGCCCCAGTCGTGGCCGACAAGGACGACGTTGTCGAGGTCGAGCGCATCGAACCACGCATCGATGTAATCGATGTGGTCGCCGTAGCGGTAACCGATATCGGGCTTGCCGGAGCGTCCCATGCCGATCAGGTCGGGCGCCAGGCAGCGCCCCGGCCCGACGCGAGGCATGATGTTGCGCCAGAGATGCGATGAGGTGGGATTGCCGTGAAGGAAGACGATCGGATCGCCCTCCCCCTGTTCCTCGTAAGTGATGAACGAGCTGAGGATATCGATGGTCGGCATATGGAACTCCGCGGTTTCGTGCTGTATAGGCAGGCAACTGTCTACTTATCAGATGGACAGTTGCCTGTCTATATTGTCGTGTGGGGTTTCATGTCGTCGTCTTCGCTTGGCCTATTGTTGCGTCTGGTCCATCAGCATTGGACGCAGGCTGTCGAGGCGGCGCTCGAAGAAGCCGGCTACGGCGACATCCGCCCGCCGCACGCCAACGTCTTCACTTTCGCCCGTCCCGAGGGAATCCAGGTGAGCGAGCTCACCAAACTTGCCCGTGTCCGCAAGCAGACGATGACTCAGGCGGTCGAGGAACTCGAACGTCTTGGCTATGTCGAACGACGGCCCGATCCGGACGATCGACGCGCCCGGCTGGTGTTTCTGACCGAAAAGGGCCAAGGCGTGCGGCCTGTCGCGATGGCGGCGGGCCGGCGCGTCGATGAAAGCTGGGCGGCATTGACCGGCCAGCAGCAGATGGACGATCTGCGCACGGCGCTCAGGCGGCTGCTGGAACAGCTGCAATAGCGAGCCGAAGGCCGTGTCGGCATGCCGCGAAGATCGCTGCGGAACTCCAGGTCACCCGCCTCTTGCCTTTCAGGGATACGCAGCTTAGCTGTTTGATTACAGGCCACATCCGCCTGCGGAAACTGCCCTGTGCCAGGAGAGAAAAATGCATGTATGGCATGGGCTTAGAGCCGTGCTTAAAAAACGCCGCCAGGCCCGTAACGAGAAGATTCTCGTAAGAGAGCCCATCGTTGTCCCGCAATCCGTCGCCACGACGCAGCCCGATCATTATTTGTCTTGTGTCGCGATTGCCAAGAACGAGGGCGCCTATCTGGACGAATGGATTCAGTTTCATCTGCTGGTCGGCGTTTCGCATTTTTATATTTATGACAACGGATCGACGGATCATTCCCTGTCGGTACTAAGAGCCTATGAGAAGGCCGGTATCGTGACCGTCGTGCCTTGGCGTCCCTTCAGCGTTTGGGCGAATACCCAGAATATGGCCTATGCCCACGCCGTCAGTAATTTTGGGCCGGGCAGCCGATGGATGGCCTTTTTTGATCTCGATGAATTCATGTTTCCGGTGCACGCCGCTTCCTTGACCGAGCTTTTGCAGGCGCGAGAGAAGGAGCAGGCGATCTGTGTCACCGGTATCAATTTTGGAACGAGCGGCCACGCCGTCAGGCCCGAGGGTCTGGTCGCGGAAAATTACCGGGAGGCGGTTCCCATGGACCTCCAGCGCCAACATCCGAAGCTTCTGAACGTCAAGTCGATCGTTCAGCCGGCTCACATCAGATCGATCGAAAGCGTCCACTGGTTCAACCTCAAAGGCACGAACAAGATTGGCGTGAATGAGGATGGCGAGCCGCTGCCGCGTTTCCCCAGGGAAGATCCCCTGAAGCTCAAGGCCGACACCCTGCGATTCAATCATTATTATACGCGCTCGCGTGAGGAGTTTTCCGCGAAGGTCAACGGATCCAATGCGCGCGGACCGCAGCTCCCGGCCGATGCCGAACAACGCTGGGCACTGTTCCGGCAGATCGAGGAATTCAGCCGGCCGGACGATACCATTCAAAGATTCCTTCCGGATTTGAAGGACAGGCTTTCCGCCTGGCGGAAGGAGAAGGCTTCAGCGTAGCATCTCGAGCCAAGCGAACGGGCGGCCGAAGGAGAATGCATGCCAGGTGATACCAGCAAGGTCGCCGATAAGGACGTCGTCACCATCGGCGCCGGTGCCGCCGGTATTGCCGCTGCCCGCCGCCTGCAGGCACTCCGACCGGATCTTTCCATCCTCCTGCTCGAAGCCGGCGACCGGCTCGGCGGCAGGGCCTGGACGGTCGGGCTGGAGGCTGATGGTGTCGGGCTCGATCTCGGCTGCGGCTGGCTGCACGGCGCGCGGACCAATGCGTGGACGGCGATCGCAGGAGACGTCGGGCTGACGGTCGACCGTACGCCCGCGCCGTGGAACGGTGGGCGTCAGCTTCAGCGGGATGAGGCGGACGTCCGTGCCGCGCAGGAGGCGATCGGCGCCTATTTCGAACGGCTCGAAAACCATGAGGGTAGGGATACCGACATGGCCGGGATGCTAGAGCCCGGTAATCCCTCGAACGGCCAGATCCGGGCGATCGGCACCTATATCACCGGCGCCGAACTGGAGCGCTCTTCGGTCGTCGACTACAAGAGATATGATCCGGGTCCCGGTCTCGATTGGCGGGTGCGCGAGGGCTACGGGACCTTGGTCTCCCTGTATGGCAAGCCGGTTCCGGCAAGGCTCGGTGCCGAAGTCCGGCGCATCGACCATCACCACGCCGGCCGCGTCGGCATCGAGACGAACCAGGGGATGCTCAGCGCTCGCGCGGTGCTCATCACCGTTTCAACGAACGTGCTTGCCGCCGGCCGGATCGCCTTCGACCCTCCCCTACCCGAGAAGACCGAGGCGGCAGCCCGTCTGCCGCTCGGGCTCGCGGACAAGCTCTTCCTGAGCCTCGCGCATCCGGAGGCGCTGCCCGCGGATACGCATATGCTCGGCTCCACCAGCCGCGGTGCGACCGGCACCTATCAGCTCCGCCCGTTCGGCGCCCCCGTCGTCGAGGCTTATTTTGCCGGCGACCTGGCACATGATCTCGAGCGTGAGGGAAAAGAGATCGCCTTTTCCTTCGCCGCTGATGAACTGGCGGCGCATTTCGGCGCTGACATTCGCAAGCAACTGTCTGTGGCAGCGATATCGGCCTGGGCCGCGATGCCCCATATCGGCGGCTCTTATTCCTACGCCGAACCCGGCGCCTCCGATCTGCGCGCCCGTCTCGCCGCACCGCATGACGGGCGGATCTTCTTTGCCGGCGAAGCCTGTTCGCGCTCGCGTTATTCGACGGCGCACGGCGCCTACGAGACGGGTGTCGCCGCAGCCGAGCTGATCGCCGGCTCGTTTTCGCAAGGCCGGTAACCATCGCCGGCTGCGTCGGCAGGTGGGAATATTTTTTTCTCACTTGTCGCGCGGGCCGGATTGGTTATCTTCCCTCTCGGCCCCTGCGCTGAGAGCGCAGAGCGCTGAACGTCATCCGGCGGCAAGCGACCGCCTCAAGCACGATATTGTCATCGATTGCAGGAGCCCCGGCTTCTACCCCGACGGTTTTGCCGCCGGCTGCGGGCATCCGCATCAGGAGGAAGAAATGGACTATCGCAAGCTCGGTCCCAGCGGGGCCGTCGTCACCGCTTATTGCCTCGGCACCATGACTTTCGGCGCAGAAGCCGACGAGGCAGCATCTCACAAGCTGCTCGACGATTATTTCGCCTGGGGCGGCAATTTCATCGATACGGCCGATGTCTATAGCGCCGGCAAGTCGGAGGAGATCATCGGACGCTGGCTGAAGGCGCGGCCGACCGAGGCCCGCCAGGCGATCGTCGCCACCAAGGGACGGTTTCCGATGGGCGACGGCCCGAACGATATCGGCCTGTCGCGTCGGCACCTCGGCCAGGCGCTCGACGATTCGCTGCGCCGCCTCGGCCTCGAGCAGATCGACCTCTACCAGATGCATGCCTGGGACGCGCTGACGCCGATCGAAGAGACGCTGCGCTTCCTCGACGATGCGGTTTCGTCAGGCAAGATCGCCTATTACGGCTTCTCCAACTATGTCGGCTGGCATATCGCCAAGGCTTCGGAGATCGCCAAGGCGCGCGGCTATACGCGCCCGGTGACGCTGCAGCCGCAATATAACCTGCTGGTGCGCGACATCGAACTCGAAATCGTCGCGGCCTGCCAGGATGCCGGCATGGGCCTGTTGCCGTGGTCGCCGCTCGGCGGTGGTTGGCTGACGGGCAAGTATAAGCGCGACGAGATGCCGACCGGCGCCACCCGCCTCGGCGAAAACCCCAATCGCGGTGGTGAATCCTATGCGCCGCGCAATGCGATGGAGCGAACCTGGGCGATCATCGCTGTTGTCGAGGAGATTGCCAAGGCGCATGGCATCAGCATGGCGCAGGTGGCGCTCGCCTGGACGGCGGCGCAGCCGGCGATCACTTCGGTCATCCTCGGCGCCCGCACGCCCGAACAGCTCGCCGACAATCTCGGCGCCATGAAGCTCAAGCTCTCCGATAGTGACATGGCGAGACTCAACGATGTGAGCGCCCCCCAGCCGTTCGACTATCCCTACGGCAAGGGCGGCATTAACCAGCGCCACCGCAAGATCGAGGGCGGCCGCTGAGCCTTGCTGATGTAACTGAACGCAACCTGTCCGCCTCCCGCCGAGGCGGACAGGTCTCCGGGTTAGGACGATCGACCGGCACTCTGGGGTGCAGGTCGTTCACCCGTGCTGGCGAATGTCTTGAGGTAGATCGACAGAAGCTGCGTCTGCGAGGAGATGCCGAGCTTGCGATAGACGTTGCGGCGGTGAACCTTCACCGTGCCTGTGGAGATATTGAGCCTGAGACCGATCGATTCCGACGAATGTCCCTGCAGCACCAGATCGACGATCGCGGTTTCGCGGCTTGTCAGCTTGAGGTCGCGCCAGACGGTGTCGGCCGGTTGCAGCGCCTGCGCCGCCGCGCCGCGCTTCTTGCCCGTTCGCATGCCGGCATCAAGCTGTGCATCGAAGCGGGCGCCAAGCCCCGGCCAGACATGCCGGACCAGGCTCGCCACCAGAGGCTCCGCTTTTTTCAGCAGGGCGAATTCGGCCGGCGGAAACGGGCCGGTCTTTTCCCGGCGCATCAGCGACAGCACGACGGTGATATCATCGTCGAGCGTCACGAAGAAGCCGATCTCCTCGGCAAGCCCGGTCTGCACATAGTAGCTTCGGTAATATTCGCTGGAGAAGAAGCGGTCAGGCGCCAGCTCGCGCATGCGGAAGACGCCGGGACGGCGCGCGCGGGCGGTCTGGTAGAACGGGTCGAGCAGGTAGGGGCCGACCTGATAGAGCGTGACGAAGATGACGTTCTCCTGCGGATCGAAGGTGCTGTAGAGATCGATTGGCCGTTCCTTGCCGCGATAAGCGAAGACAACGACATAATCGAAGCGCACTAGCGCCGCCATCATCCGACGGAACGTCTCTCCGAATTCCGCATCCGCCATCACGGGCTTTCCAACGGTGGCGTCGAAAGCCTGAAACAGCGCTTCGAGATCAATGCTCATCGACAGCCTCCCTCAACCGCCCATGCGGAATGCGCGCAGCATCCATATACACCTTCCACGAAGCGATGTGAGGCAGAATACCTCTTTCGGGGTATATACCGCGCGGGAAGCCCGAGCTTAGTCTTTCCTCAACGACGGTGGCAAAAGGCAGCGCTAGACTGCCCGTACCAACCAACCGCAGGGAACAGACGTGGCATCCGCTTCGACGAACGATATCGAATTCCGTTCGGTCACCAAGAACTATGGCGCCGTGACCGCCGTGACGGATATAAACCTGAATGTGCCGAAAGGTGCTTTCCTTGCTTTGCTCGGCCCTTCCGGCTGCGGCAAGACGACATGCCTTCGCATGATCGGCGGCTTCGAGCAGCCGAGCGAGGGCGCCGTGCTGATCGACGGGCTGGAGATGAACGGCGTTCCGGCCTATCGCCGTCCCGTCAACATGGTCTTCCAGCACTACGCGCTGTTTCCGCATTTTAATGTCGAACAAAACGTCGCCTATGGCCTTAGGCAGATGCGGCCGAGGATTGCGGCGGCCGAGATCAACCGCCGCGCGGCCGAGGCGCTCGAAATGGTGCGGCTCGGCGGCTTTGCCAAGCGCCGCATCCATGAGATGTCCGGCGGCCAGCAGCAGCGCGTGGCCCTGGCGCGGGCAATCGTCAACCGGCCTTCGGTGCTGCTGCTCGACGAGCCGCTGGCCGCACTCGACAAGAAGCTGCGCTCGGCCATGCAGATCGAATTGCAGACGCTGCAGCGCGAACTCGGCATTACCTTCGTGCTCGTCACCCACGATCAGGAAGAGGCGCTGTCGATGGCCGACGTCGTCTGCGTCATGAGCGCCGGACGCATTCGCCAGCTCGGCACGCCGCAGGAGGTCTACGACCGCCCGGCCGATCTCTTCGTCGCCGATTTCGTCGGCAAGACCAACCGGATCGGCGCGACAATGGAAGCCGATGGCAAGACGCTCCGTCTTGCTGACGGCTCGGCACTCCCGGCAGGTGCGCGACACGCCCTTCCGCCAGGCGAGGTCACCGTCGCGATCCGCCCGGAGGCGATCCGGCTGACTCGGGCCGCCGTCGGCAGCACGTCCTTCGCCGGCACGGTCACGCACCGCATTTTCCTCGGTTCCTCGGCCGAATATGCCGTCACCGTTCCGGGGCTTGGCGATTTCCTCGTCACCGCCGACCGGCGCAGCATGAGCGAGAGCGATCTGGTCGAGCCGGGCGAAGCGGTCTTCCTCGGCTTCGATCCCGACATGGCCCACGTCTTTCCGGCCCAGGTTTCTTCAGGATCAAGTGCATAAACCAGAACAAGGGAACAGCATCATGAGCAAGGACTACAAGGATAATCTGCCCATTACCCCTGAAGGCTTCATGGACGAGTTCATGCGCCTGAAGCGCGGCTCGGTCAGCCGCCGTCATTTCCTCGGCATCACCGGCCTCGGGCTCGCGACCGCGGTGCTGTCGCGCTTCCCCGGCGCGCTGTCGACGCCTGCTTATGCAGGGGATCTCGGCACTCAGATGTCGATCGCGACATGGCCGAACTACCATGATCCGGCGACCTTCGAGAACTTCAAGGCGGCGACCGGCGTTGCCGTCGAGGTCAACGTCTTCGGCTCGAACGAGGAAATGCTGGCCAAGCTCCAGGCGGGCGCCTCCGGCTGGTCGCTCTTCGTGCCGACCAACTACACGATCTCCACCCACCACAAGCTCGGCCTGATCGACGAGCTCGATTTGTCGAAGATCCCGAATTTCAGCCAGGCGACGGAAAACCCGCGCTTCACCAGGGAAGGCATGATCGACGGCAAGACCTATGCCGTGCCGAAGAACTGGGGCACGACAGGATTCTCGGTCAATACCTCGAAGATCAGGACCAAGCTTTCGAGCTGGAAGGACTTCTTCGAGATCGCCCAGACGGAAGCCGACGGCCGCGCCATGGTGCACGACTATCAGCTGACGACGATCGGCAGCGCGCTGGTCTCGCTCGGCTACGACTTCAACTCGATCAAGGCGGACGAACTCGCCAAGGCCGAGGAACTGCTGATCAAGGTCAAGCCGCACCTGTTCGCCATCAACAGCGACTACCAGCCGGCTATGCGCGCCACCGACGCCTGGCTCACCATGTGCTGGACCAATGACGGCGCACAGCTCAACCGCGACGTTCCCGAGATCTCCTATGTGCTCGGCACCGACGGCGGCGAGATCTGGACCGATTACTACGCCATTCCGAAGGATGCGCCGAACAAGGCGGCGGGTTATGCGCTGCTCAACTACCTGATGGATCCTGCCAATGCCGTGAAGGAGCACATCGCCAACGGCGCGCCGACGACCGACAGCCGCGTCATCGCGCTGCTGCCGAAGGAGATCACCGCCAACAAGATCGTCTATCCCGACGAGGCATCACTGACGCCGCTGGAATTCGGCGCGGCGGTAACGCTGACCGATCCCGGCCGCGCGGAGCTGATGGCGCGCTTCAAGTCGGCTTGATTTGATCTCCCGCCGCTTCCCTTTTGGGGGCGAGCCGCCGCCTCTTGTCTCTTCTCCCCAGCGGCGGGGAGAAGTGCCGGAGCGATAGCAAGGCGATGAGGGGGTGCGAAGAGCGCCAGCGAAGCGCAGCCTGAGCGGAAAGCGAAGGCTGGTTGGCGTCCTGCCGTGTAGCCCCCTCATCCGACCCTTCGGGCCACCTTCTCCCCGAGTGGAGAAGAGGGAGCGCGGGGACATGTATTGGCCATTCAACGAACATTGAGACGATCGAACTGAAATGCCGCTTACACCAAACACGAAAAAACGCCTGGTCACCGCCGCGCTCGTCGCGCCGGCCAGCATCTGGCTGTTCGTGTTCCTGGTGCTGCCCTTCATCGCCATCATCGTCTTTGCCTTCGGCGAGCGGGCGCCGGAGGGCGGTTATCAGCCGGCCTTCACCTTTGCGCAGTTTGCCAATCTCGGCTCGCGCGCCGCCGCTTTCAAGAACACGCTGATCCTTGCGCCGATCGGCGCCGTCGCCTGCCTGCTCGTCGCCTATCCCGTCGCCTATTATCTGGCGGTCAAGGCGAGCCCCAAATACCGGCTGCTGCTGGTCTCGCTCGTTGTCGTGCCCTTCTGGACCAGCCTTCTCGTGCGTACCTATGCCTGGATGTACATCCTCGGCGCCCGCGGCATTCCGCATCTGCTTGAAATGGTCGGCATCGAGAATGTCAGGTTGCTCAACACGCCGGGCGCTGTGCTGCTCGGCATCGTCTACGGCTACCTGCCGCTGATGATCATGCCGATCTATGTCAGCCTGGAAATACTCGACCGCCGCCTGCTCGAGGCTTCCGCCGATCTCGGTGCGCGGCCGCTTTCGACATTCTTCGGCATCACCCTGCCGCTGTCGCTTCCAGGCGTGATGACCGGCATCGCGCTTGTCACCATCCTGCTGCTCGGCGAATATCTGATCCCGCAGCTGCTCGGCGGCGGCAAGGTCTTCTTCATCGGCAATGCGCTGGTCGATCTCTTCCTGCAATCGCGCAACTGGCCGTTCGGCTCGGCGATCGCCGTTACTCTCGTCGTTGTCGTTGTCATCGTGCTGCTGATCGCCATGCGCATCGCCTGGCGTGTCGCCGGCACCCGCCAAGTGGATCTCGTCTGATGCGCGCGCTGGTCACCGCAGTCTACCTGTTCCTCTACACGCCGATCGCGCTGGTCGTGCTGTTTTCCTTGAATGCCGGCCGCAATGCCAGCGAGTTCACCGGCTTCTCCACGCAATGGTATGGCAAGGCGCTCGCCAACACCTTCCTGATGGAGGCGCTGCAGAACAGCCTGATCATCGCCTTCACCAGCGCAGGCCTTGCCGCCGTCTTCGGCACAATGGCGGCGATCGGCATGGAGCGGCTCGGCGCCCGCACGCGGGCGGTCTTCGACGGGCTGTTCGCCGCGGCGATCGTCGTGCCGGGCGTCGTCATCGGCATTGCGACGCTGGTGGCGCTCGTCGAGGTCTTCGGCTTCGTCAATCCGCTGCTCGCCGCGGTCTGGCCGAGCGAACAGGCGCCGAAACTTTCCCTCGGCTACGGCTCGATCATCGCCGCCCATGGCCTCTTCACCATGGCGCTGGTGACGATGATCGTCAAAGCGCGCATTGCCAGTCTCGGCCGTGATATCGTCGAGGCGTCGAGCGATCTCTATGCCACGCCCTTCACCACCTTTCGCCAGATCGTGCTGCCGCAGATCCTGCCATCGATCCTGGCCGGTTTTCTGCTCGCCTTCACCTTCTCCTTCGACGATTTCATCATCGCCTTCTTCGTCGCGGGCTCGAACACGACGCTGCCGATCTATGTCTTCGCCTCGATCCGCCGCGGCGTGACGCCGGAGATCAACGCCGTCGCCACCATGGTGCTCATCGCATCGTTGGGACTGATCCTCATCGCGCGCTTCCTGATGCGCGAGAAAACAATAAACTGAACGGGAAACATCCATGATTCTTGAAAATCGCGTCGCGATCGTCACCGGAGCGGGGTCGGGCATCGGCCAGGCCGGTGCGCTGATCATGGCAGGGGAAGGCGCGTTCGTCGTGGTGGCGGATCGGAGCGCTGCCAATGCCGCCGAAACCGTCGGCAGGATCGAGGCGGCCGGTGGCAAGGCCGAGAGTCTTGTTCTCGATGTCACCGACGACGCGGCACTCGAAGCCGGCATCGCCTCGGTCGCTGCGCGTCACGGCCGCATCGACATCCTCCATAATCATGCCGGCGCCCAGGTGGCGGGCGATCTCGAACAGGTGGCGGTCGAGGGCTTCGACAGATCATGGAGCCTGAACGTCCGGGCGCATTTCATGGCGGCGCGTTTCGTCATGCCGCTGATGAAGAAGGCCGGCCGCGGCGTCATCCTCAATACCTCCTCCTCGTCGGGCGTGCTCTACGACCGCGAGATGATTGCCTATACGACGACGAAACATGCCGTCATCGCGATGACCCGGCAGATGGCGGGCGACTACGCCAGGTTCGGCATCCGCGTCAACGCGCTCTGCCCGGGCTGGGTGGACACGCCGTTCAACGAACCCTTCATCGCCCAGATGGGCGGGCGCGGCGCGATCGAGGCTTATATCGCCGAAAAAGTGCCGCTCGGGCGTTGGGCTGATGTCTCCGAAATCGCCGAACCCATTCTCTTCCTGGTCTCGGACCGTTCGTCCTACATGACCGGGCAGATCCTCGTCGTCGACGGCGGTGAGACCGTTGTCTAACGGCTGCTGCTTCGGTTTCCCGCAAATGCGGCCGTCAGACCGAGGCCGATCAACAGGGCTCCGCTGACATAGCGTTCGACCGTGAGAAAGCGGCGATTGCGCCTCAGGCAGTTGCCGGCAATACCGGCGGCGAACGCGTAGCTGCCGTCGGTGATGATGCTGAGGCAGGTGTAGATCAAGCCCAGGAAGGCGATCTGCATCGCTGCGTGACCCCGGTCCACCGAGATGAACTGGGGCAGGAAGGCAAGAAAGAAGAGCGCGGTCTTGGGATTGAAGAGATTGACGACGAACCCGTCACGCAGAAGGCGCGCGTGGCCGAAGGGCTTCACGCCGGTGTCGGTTTCGGGAAGCTCGGTTCGGCCGAAAATCTTCTTGAGCCCGAGCCAGATCAGATATGCCGCGCCCGCATACTTGACCGCGCTGAACGCGAGGGCCGACGAAGCCAGTATTGCCGACAGGCCCAACGCCGCGACGATGACATGCACCAGTGTCGCGGCATGAATGCCGAGAATCGACACGAAGCGCGCAAGGCGGCCCTGCTCGACCGAGCGGGCAAAGATATAGAGAACCGCCGGCCCCGGAATCAGAAGAAGAGCCAGGGAAGCGCCGATAAACAACCAGATATTGCCGAGGGTTGGCATGATGATCGCCCTTCGAATGCGCCCCGCTTCATCTGTATCTTTTGATAGTCTTTCTACAGACCGCCCTCGCCTTCAAGCGATTTCCATGACGGCCGCGTGGCGAGGTTGGATGATAGAAGGTCACCCATAGAAAGAGCCGCCATGTTTCCATGGCGGCTTGGCGGCTTTTCTGCTTGGGAGGAGATTTAAGCCGGAAGCTGGAAGAACCAGTTGGCGATCAGGACGATCGCGAGGCCGCCGACGAGTGCCAGATAGGGCAGCATGCCGGCTTTCTTGACGCCGAGATCCTGGCCGATGAGGCCGAGATCCTCCATCGCGCCTGCCGGGAATTTGCCGCCGTCACGCACATAGTGGCGATAGGCGAAGACCGGCAGGATAAGGGCTGCGAAGATGAAGCCGACCCAGAGCGCGTTGGAATAACCCCAGACCTTGGCGCCGGCGCCAAGGAAGAGCGCGTTGACGAAGGCGAGCACGGTGTTGACACCGATCAGCCAGGTCGGCGCTTTCCACGGCCGTTCGATGTGGCCGGAATCCATCCGGTGGATCCAGCCGGAATTGAGGTTCAGGAAGTTGAAGATGATGTAGCCGACATTCGAAACGGCGAGCACGAAGAAATAGCCGCCGGCATCCGAGGCGATTGCCAGAAGGAAGAGGTTGAAGGCGAAATCGGTCCACATCGCCCGTGTCGGGGCGCCGTGCTCGTTGGCGTGGTCGAGATATTTCGGAAGCCAGCCATCCTTCGAGCCCTGGTAGAGCGTACGCGACGAGCCGGCCATCGCCGTCATGATGGCGAGGAAGAGTGCCATGATCATCAAGACGACGAGCAGCTGGGTGATGACCCGGCCGGCGCTGATCAGGCCGCCGAGGGCTTCGGCAACACCGGTGCCGTCGACGATGCCGGGCGCCAGCATGCCGGCGTGGCCGAGAACGCCCTGGAAGGCGAAGGGTACGAGGAAGAAGAACAGGCAGCAGGCAAGGCCGGAATAGAAGATTGCCTTGAAGGTATCGGTCTTCGGATTCTTGAGTTCGCGGGTGTAGCAGACCGCCGTCTCGAAGCCGTAGGTCGACCAGGCGGCGATATAGAGGCCGCCGAGAAAGAGCGTCCAGCCGCCATTGCTCCAGGTGCCGTCGCTGGCGGTATAGGCGGCCGTCGGCGGCACCAGGCCGGTGACGTTGGCGGCGACGATCTGGCCGCTGACGATCGGATAGAGGCCGATGATGAGCAGCGGCACCAGCACGATGATGGCAAGCCATTTCTGCACGCTTGCCGTTTCAGAGATGCCGCGATGCTGGATCGCGAAGATGATCAGCATCAGGATGCCGCCGATGAAGAAAGTGGCATTGATGTTGGCGGTGGCGAGGAAGGGGATGCTGAAGCTGACAAGCGACCAGCTGCGGATCGCCGGCGTGAGCGCCGCGACGCCATCGGTGCCGAGCAACGCCTTGACGGCATCTTCCGGCGTCGTACCGGCATGGGCTGCAATATATTCGGCGACGCGGGGGCTATCGGCCGTGACGGAAGCGGCGTGCGCTGAGATCCAGTCGAGGACCATCTGCGAATCTGCTGCCGGAATCGGGTAGAACGCGTTGAGGATATAACCGGCGGCGATGGCGCAGCCGAGCGAAAGCACGGGCGACCAGGCAAACCAGTTGCACCAGACCGACAGCGGCGCGATGAACTTCGAATAGCGCAGCCAGGCAGTGGCGCCGTAGACCGAAGCGCCGCCGGATTTATTGCCGAACATGCCGGCAATCTCGGCATAGGTAAAGGATTGCAGGAATCCCATCACCATGGAGATGATCCAGACGACGAAGGCGAGCTTGCCCGTCGTGCCCGCGATGCCGCCGATGGAGAAGAGGACGAGCGGCGGCACGCCCGCAGCCACCCAGAATGCGCCCTTCCAGTCGAGCGCGCGTATAAGCTTACCTTCGGTGCCGGATGCAATCCCGGCCTCCACTACGTCTGTCATCGATGAAATTCCCCACTCTATTTGTTCCGGACGTATCTTTGTACGTCTCCCTGAACGTGTCTCCCTGACAGTCTCAAGCTCGCTCGGATGATTTTGGCGATCCGCGTTCCGACGGATTCCCCGAGTCTCAACTCTTTATGCATAGTGAAGATATTTTCTTTTTAGTCAACATGCCTTTACTTTCCCGAGGCATTTTGTAACCTGTATGGGTGTGTGCCGGAGGGCATGCCGATCCCCCATGAGGGTAGAATGCGAGAACTACATCCTGCTGTGACGGGCCTGCGGACGGTCGCTCCGAGCCTCGTATATTATCCCGGCATTCCCACCCTGCCGGAGGGAACCGAACGCTACAGGGCAAGGGGCGGCGGATCGGTCGTCATGCGTGTCGAGGCGGGCGACCGCGTGAGCGTCATTGACAGCGAGGGCGGGCAGGTCTGTGAAATTTCTTTTCTTGATGAAAAGGGCCGCTTCCTGGCGGCTGGGCTTGGAACGGCATTCACCAATTCCGCCGATGGTTTGAAGGCTATTCTTCAAGCGGAGGACGAGAGCGCTGCCCGCACGCGTGCAGCGCTTGAGCGCCGCGGCGCCGATCTTGCGGCAGCCGGCGCACTCAGCATCTTCGGTCCGGGATCGACCCCGGGCAGCCGGGCGGAGTTCACGATTTCAATGAAGGGCCTCCTGATCGTCGCGGCACCCGCTGCCGCCATGTTGCCGGAAGCCCAGGATACGGCGACGCCGATCGAAATCAGGATCAAGCGCAGCCTGCTGATCCGCGATTACGCCTCCGCGCTGCCGGAGCCGGTCGCTGATCCGATCGAGGATATCCGCATCCGGGCGGCGACTGCCGCAGCCTATTTCGTGCACGCCGGCGAATTCATCCAGATCATCGACGTCTATGGGCGCCAGTGCACCGATTTCCAGGCCTTCGCCGCTCGCAAGGTCGACAAGGGACTCGATCTCGCGCTCGATTCGACGGTCACCCGCACGCTGCTCGGCCGCAGTTATCCCACGCCCGGTCTGCCCTCCAAGGCCTTCGACCGCGACTTCGAGCCGCTGGTCGAGATCGTCCAGGATACGGTCGGCCGTCACGACGCTTTCGCGACCGCCTGCAATTCGCGCTATTATGACGACATGGGTTACCCCGGCCATGTCAACTGCACGGACAATTTCAATGCGGCGCTGGCGCCTTACGGCATTGCCGGCCGCAAGGGCTGGGAAGCGCTGAACTATTTCTACAACACCAATATCGACCACAACAACCAGCTCTATCTCGACGAGCCCTGGTCGCGTCCCGGCGATTACGTGCTGATGCGGGCGCTGACCGATCTCGTCTGCGTCTCCTCGTCCTGCCCTGACGATATCGACGCTGCGAACGGCTGGGATCCGACGGATATCCACGTCCGCACCTTTTCCGGAAAAGAGAAATTCTCACGAGCGGTAGCCTATCGCATGACCCCAGATGCCGAACCCGAACTGACGCGCGAAACAGCCTTTCATCCCCGCCTCTCCGCCTTGACGCGGGATTACACCGAATATCGCGGCTACTGGCTCCCGAACCGCTTTTCCAGCGAAGGGCCGGTCGAGGAATACTGGGCCTGCCGCGAGCGCGCTGCCGTCATCGATCTCTCACCCTTGCGGAAGTTCGAGGTGACCGGGCCGGATGCCGAGGAATTGCTGCAATATTGTCTGACGCGCGACGTGCGCAAGCTGTCGACCGGGCAGGTCGTCTATTCCGCCATGTGCTACGAAAACGGCGGCATGATTGATGACGGCACGCTCTTCCGGCTTGGCGACAAGAACTTCCGCTGGATCGGCGGCGATGATTTCAGCGGCGTATGGCTGCGTCAGCAGGCCGAGAAGAAGGGCTTCAAGGCCTGGGTCCGTTCCTCGACCGATCAGATGCACAATATCGCCCTGCAAGGGCCGAAGAGCCGCGATATCCTGAAGGAGATCATCTGGACGGCACCGCGCCAGCCGACGATAGGCGAGCTCGAATGGTTCCGCTTCACCGTCGGTCGCATCGGCGGTTTCGAGGGTGCGCCTGTCGTTGTCTCGCGCACCGGCTACACCGGCGAACTCGGCTACGAAATCTTCTGCCATCCGAAAGATGCGCTGACGGTGTTCGACGCCGTCTGGGAGGCAGGACAGCCGCACGGGTTGAAGCCGATGGGGCTGGAGGCGCTCGACATGGTCCGCATCGAGGCGGGCCTGATCTTTGCCCATCACGAATTCACCGACCAGACGGACCCGTTCGAGGCCGGCATCGGCTTCACCGTGCCGCTGAAATCCAAGCAGGACGATTTCATCGGCCGCGAGGCGCTGATCCGGCGCAAGGAGCATCCGCGCCATCTGCTCGTCGGCCTCGACATCAAGGCGAACGAGGCGGTCGGCCACGGCGACTGCGTCCATATCGGCCGCGCCCAGGTGGGCGTCGTCACCAGTGCCATGCGCTCGCCGATCCTCGGCAAGACGATCGCGCTCGCCCGCATCGACGTGATGCATGCGGCCCCCGGCACCGAGGTTGAAATCGGCAAGCTCGACGGCCACCAGAAGCGGCTGCCGGCGACGATCGTGCCGCTTTCGCATTACGACCCGCAGAAGACACGGCCGCGCTCGTAGCACATACTTTCGAGATCGGGGAACGGCGATCGGCTCTCGATTCTGTCGATGACGCGCACGGCCGCCGAGATACAACCAGATAGAGAAATGGCAACTGGGAAAAACTAAAAGTTGACAATTGCGGGTTCGATGATTATATTCCGGTTGTCGATATTGCTTGTTTGACTTTTGTTATCGCGCGCTGGCAACGTGCCCTGGACGAACTTCCCTCTTCAAAATCGAGACTATCATCCGTCGTGCTTCCGCACGTGCGGCCTTCAATTGCTATGAAAGGGTTTGTTATGACCACTGGCACAGTTAAATGGTTTAATTCCACCAAGGGCTTCGGCTTCATTCAGCCGGATGACGGCAGCGCTGATGCCTTCGTTCACATCTCTGCCGTCGAGCGCGCTGGCATGCGCGAAATCGTCGAAGGCCAGAAGATCGGCTACGACCTTGAGCGTGACAGCAAGTCGGGCAAAATGTCCGCTTGCAATCTCCAAGCTGCCTGAACTGAAATCTGCTTTCCTTTGACCGCGGATGTACCGGCACTGTCGAAAGCATGATACTATCGAGGTCAGGCAATTTGCCTGGCCTTTTTGTTGCGTTCGCTGAGCGGCGCATGAATCCAGGACGGATATGACAGAGTCACATAGCAAATCACGCAAGCAGGCGGAGATTGCCTTCGGAAACGTGCAATCGCAATTCCTGGCGCGAAGCCGTGCGGTTGAAGAGGTCGATCAGACCGTACGGGCCCGCGAGGAGAAGACCTTGCGGCTACGCGAAGCCCGTGAGGCCAAGGAGCTACAGGATCGCCTGACGGCGGCTAACGCTCTTGCAGCAAAGCAAAAACACAAGGACTGACCCTCAGGTCGTCGAACGGTCAGGTAACAGATTTGAAAAACGCCAGAAACAACGAGCTTGCCGATCGCCGCAGCGCTGCTGCCGAAGCCAAGGCTGCGCTCCTCAATGCGTATCGCACCGCCAAGGATACGGCCGAACCCACCCGGCTCGCGAAGCAGGCGGAGCGCCAGGCTATTGCTGCGGCCAGGGAAGAACGGCGTGCGGCGCGCGAACGGGTAAAGCTTGAGGAGTTTGAGCGGGCTCAGGCCGCGCAAGCCGAGCGTCAGGCCGCCGCCGAGGCCGCAGCACGCGCCGATGCAGACGCGCGCGAAGCGGCTGACAAAGACCGGATCGCCCGGGTTATTGCCGATGAAGCCGCCCGAAAGGCCGAACGCGACCTGCGTTACGCCAATCGCAAAGCCAGAAAGTCCTGACTGTCAGCGCTGCCTGTCGCCACGACAGGCAGCGCTATCTTTCAAGCAGCCTGTACGGCTGCGTTCAGCGGGATTTCGACGTCGATCTCGAGCGTCGACACATATTCATTGCGGTCGATCGTCACCTGCACCTTGTCGTGGTCGAGCTGTACGTGTTTTGCGATCACCGCAAGGATCTCCTCGCGCAGTAGGGAGACCAGGTCCGATCCGGCAGAGGAGCGCTCATGGGCAAGGAGCACCTGCAGGCGTTCGCGGGCGGCCGGTGCCGTTCGCTGCTTGTTGAAAAGACGAAAAATATTCATGCTGCCCTCCTTCCGAAGATCTTGCCGAAGATGTTCCGCTTTTCCTCGGGGATTACGACCGGCAGAGTCTCGCCGGCGAGCCGGCGAGCGGCATCGAAATAGGCCATCGCAGCCGCGCTGCGGCTCTCTGCCAGCGTGACCGGCGCGCCGATGTTGGATGCGCGCAGCACATCCATGCTTTCCGGCACGATGCCTAGCAGCGGGATGGACAGGATCTCGAGGACGTCGTCGACCTTCAGCATGTCGCCGCGTTCGGCGCGGTTGGCGTCGTAGCGGGTGAGCAGCAGGTGCTTTTCCATCCGCTCGCCGCGTTCGGCCTTGGCGGTCTTGGAATCCAGCAGGCCGATAATGCGGTCGGAATCGCGTACCGAGGAGACCTCAGGATTGGTGACGACGACCGCAACGTCGGCGTGGCGCATGGCAAGCGTTGCGCCGCGTTCGATACCGGCGGGGCTGTCGCAGATGATCCAGTCGAAATAGCGCTTCAGGTCGTTGATGACGCGCTCGACGCCTTCGGCCGTCAGATTGTCCTTGTCGCGGGTTTGCGAGGCCGGCAGCAGGAACAGCGTCTCCAGCCGCTTGTCGCGGATCAGCGCCTGGGTAAGCTTGGCGTCGCCCTGGATGACATTGATCAGGTCGTAGACCACCCTGCGTTCGGCGCCCATCACGAGGTCGAGATTGCGCAGGCCGACATCGAAGTCGACGACGACGACCTTTTCATTGCGTTGCGCCAGCGCCGCTCCCAATGCGGCGGTCGAGGTGGTCTTGCCAACCCCGCCCTTGCCTGACGTGACGACGATCACTTTCCCCATGTTTCTCTCCTTTGCCGTGGCCCGCAGTAATTCAAAGTGCTGCAGCATCCCTAGCGCGTCTGAAGAGACGCGCGGTGCTGTCGTCAGATCAGTTTTTCCGCCATGATCGCGTCGTCTTCGAGCCAGAGCTGAACAGCCTGTCCGCGAAGATTGGAGGCCATGTCTTCTGCCATCTTGTAGATGCCGTCGATTGCAACCAGCTCGGCCTCGAGCTTGCGGCAAAAGATCCGCGCCGATGCGTTTCCGATGGATCCCGCCATGGCTCGGCCGCGCAAGGCGCCATAGATGTGGACGGACCCTCCGGCGATGACCTCGGCTCCCGAGGCGACCGATCCGATGACGGTGACGTCGCCTTCCGGGAAGATCACCGATTGCCCCGAGCGCACGGGTTCCCTGATGACGATCGATTGCATTGCCGGACGGGTCTCCGTCACGATCGATTTGCCGGGCGGATCGACAGGCTCCTTTGCCTGAACCTCGATATCGGAGGTCGACCGGCCGCCTTTGAGTGCCGGCGGCATGCCGGAGCCGAGGATCGACGGACGCGCGCCTTCGATGCCCATGATGCTGACATTGCGCTTGGCAAGTTCGGCAATCAGGTCCTTCAGCTGCGGCCGGTCGATTTGCAGGTCCGTCAGATCGAGCACGACAGGCCGTCCGAGGAAGAACCCGGCCGAACGCGCAGCCAGATCGTCCAGCCTGATCAACCAATCATCGATCGGAAGATCCGGGGATAACATGACCGCGAGGAAAGAGCGGCCCTTGATGCGGATAGAGCGAGCGTCTGTTAGCACTTTGGTCATCTATGTGAAGAAATCGTTGACCATGTCTACCGCCGGCATGGTTAACAAAAGGTTAACGCGGCTCTAATATTACCTATAACGGCATCAGGTTTTTCACGAGCGCTATCGCTTCAAGTCGTTGAAAATACAACATAATTAAAAGATGCGCCGCACGGTTAATAGTGGGGCTTTCGCTCTGAGACGCAAATCAGCGGCCGCATGGGTAACGCTCAGCCTTCCGCCTTGCGTTGTGCATTGGAAATGGCGCGTGCGGCCTCTTCGGAAGAGTTGGCGAGCGTGCGCATCTCGGCGGCAAGCACGGCAAAGCCCGATCCGGCCGTGCCGGCGCGGGCGGCCTCGATGCCGGCATTGACGGCGAGCAGCTTGAGGTAGCGCAGCGATTGCAGGATCTCGTTGGTCTTCGAGGCGGTGACACGCATATCGGCGGTCTGTTCATCGATTCGCTGGTAGAGTGATTCGATATTGATGATGCTGCCTTCGAGATAGAGAAGCTCACCCTTCTCGTCCCAGATGCCGCCGCCCGTCTCGGTCACCCAGATCAGGTGGCCCATGGCGTGGCGGATACGATATTCCATCGTCCAGTCCGTGCGCTTCTCGAGCGCCTGTCCGACGATCTCGTCCATCTGAGGCACGTCTTCCTCATACATGATCGAGGTGAAGGTTCGCGTCTTGTTGCCGATGATTTCGTCGGCGGGATAACCGAAGATGCGCTCGATGCCGTTGGTCATCTCCAGCATCGTGTAGTTTTCATCGGCGCGGCAGCGATAGAGAAAACCGTTCATGCGCCCGAGAATGCTCGTTTGAAAATCCATAAAGGCCTCGCTCGAGAAGAGGAGTTGCGAATCGGATTACTTGCTTCACTTTGAACGCTGGGAGGGAGCCGCGACGAACGGCTCCCTCCCCGATATGTGGAGCCTACAGCGCCCGCGCGTCTTTTCGAGAGCCGCAAGGGACGCTGTAGCACTTTGAATTGCTGTAATTTTATCCTGAAATCGATTCGGATCTAAGGAATTATGCAGCAGCCGGTCATCAGTTTCGCAGATATTCCTCCATGGAATCATCGAGCGCCTCGACCCAGGGCGTGTGGTGCGTCGGCGACATGTTGCCGGTCATCAGCGATCGATAAGCATGGTCGCGGAAGCCCATGATGTTGTGGGCCTTGTGATGTTCCCACTCCATGAAGGTCTTGTTGGTGCCCTCGATGTCGAAGGAGGGATAATCGGTTTCGGCGAGCAGTTCCTTCACATAGTCGCCCTGATACCAGATCATCTGCTCGGCATCTTCAAGCGTCTCCTCGCGGGCGCGCCACATGTCGAAATTGGCCTTCAGCTCCTCTTCCGGCGGCAGTGTGATGCGGCCCATCATCACGTCGCGCGCCCACCAGGCCTGCACGTCGAACATGTTGAAGGTATAGAACTGATCCTGCATGCCGATATAGAAGAGCTGCGGGTTCTTGTCGAAGATCACGCCCTTGTAGAGGCTGTCGGCCCAGAGGCGGTTGGCGGTCTTCAGCCGGAGATCGTCGGGCAGGAAGGGGAAATGGTGCTGGTATCCGGTGCAGAGGATCACGGCATCGACCTCCTTGGTCGAGCCGTCGAGGAAATGCGCCGTGCGGTTTTCGAGCTTGGTCAGCAGCGGCCGCTCCTCGAAATTCTCGGGCCATTTGAAGCCCATCGGCTTCGAGCGATAGCTCGTCGTCACCGATTTCGCGCCGTATTTCCAGCATTGCGAGCCGATGTCTTCGGCCGAATAGCTGCGGCCGACGAGCAGGATGTCCTTGCCCTTGAACTCAAGCGCGTCGCGGAAGTCGTGGGCGTGCAGCACGCGGCCGTTGAAGGTCTTCACGCCCTCGAAGTAAGGCACATTCGGCGTCGAGAAGTGACCTGACGCCACGACCACATAGTCGAACTCTTCGTCATACATCCGGTCCGCGACGCGGTTGTGCGCCGTCACCGTGAATTTCTTCGTCTGATCGTCGAAGCGGACCATGCGCACCGGCGTGCTGAAGCGCACCCAATGGCGGACATTCGCCTTCTCGACGCGGCCCTTGATGTAGTCCCACAGCACGGCGCGCGGCGGATAGGAGGCGATCGGCTTGCCGAAATGCTCCTCGAAGGAATAATCGGCGAATTCGAGACATTCCTTCGGGCCGTTCGACCAGAGGTAACGATACATGCTGCCGTGGACCGGCTCGCCATATTCGTCGAGCCCGGTGCGCCAGGTATAGTTCCAAAGCCCGCCCCAGTCGGACTGCTTTTCGAAGCAGACGATCTCCGGGATTTCGGCGCCCTTCTGGGCGGCCGATTGAAAGGCGCGCAGCTGCGCCAACCCGGAAGGACCGGCACCGATGACGGCTACTCTTGTCATGAAGCATTCCCCTCTTGATTATATGTCATTGCTTAGTTCGTGCGTCCGAGAAGACGCGCGGCGCTGGTACGCATCGCTGCGCCTCAGTCCGGATAGATGCCGGGGCTGGTCGGCGCCCCATCGTCGTATTTGGAAAGCCAGTCGATCGTCGTCTCGCGGAAGCGGGTGAGCCCCTTGTAGTCGATGAGCTCCGGCGGCAGCGTCTTCAGCACGCGCGGGAAGCGTCGTGCCCATTTCGGCACAGTGACGAGTTCTTCCATGTTCATCAAATAGCAGCGGATGACGAAGAGGATGGCGTTGGAGCGCGGCAGGCGCCAGAGGCTTTGCAGCTCGACGCGCAAATGCACCTTCTCGCCGACATTGTCAGGCGTCACCGTCGTGCGGTCAGGACCCCATTTGTGATAATTCTCCGGGCTGGTGTCGAGCCGGGGATTGATCGTCATCGTCCAGTTGAAGCGCCGTGTCGGCTTGCCCTGCTGCAGGTTCAAAAGGAATTTCAGCGCCCGGTCGAAGACGCCGATCTGGTGGGCGAGCGGCACCGGTCCATGCCATTCCATGAAGTTCATGCCGAGGTCGAAATCGAGCGACCAGTCGGCCTGCGTCGTCACCATGCCGGCATCCATCCAGAGATTGCCGTCGCGCTGATCGACGATGCAGAAATCGCCCTGGGCCTGGCGGGTGATATATTCGAATGGCTCGCAGGGCAGCGTCGAGGCATCGCCGAAGGTGAAGCTATCGTCGATGCCGAGCGGGCGGTTGATCCAGCGCCACTGGTCGCCGTTGCGGATCAGCGTGAAGTGGTCGGGATAACCTGCCGCCTGCTCTTCCATCAAAAGTTCGAGCGTATCCCACTGCGCGCTCATCATGTGCGGAAGCGCCTGGTAGCGCAGCGGATCTTCCTTCAGGACCAGCGCCCGGTCGTGCATCTCGGCGACGTAATGCTCGTCGACGTCGATCAGGCTTTCGTAGACGGTTCCCGCCCGGCCGCGCACATGCGGCTCCATATTGACGGAATACATGTATTCATCCCGGTCGAAGGGAAACGGGAAACGCCTGATATTCTCGGGGCTGTTCCGGTAGCTGAAATCGTTCCGGAAGGTTTCCTGCTTGAAGACGATTGCCATGTCCGGTCTCCTTTTTACCGTCAAAGATCGAGATGCAGTGTGTTTCCCTCGAAGCGGGAAACACAGATCATCACCTTGCGGCCGGATGCTTTTTCTTCGCTCGTCAGATAGACGTCATGGTGCAGCAGCTTGCCGTCGCAGGTGACGACCCCGGTCTCGCACTGACCGCAGGCCCCGCCGCGACAGAGAAAGGGCGCGTCGACGCCCGCCGCCTCGATCGCCTCCAGCATGCTTTCGTGATGGCCGACCTTCACGGTCTTGCCGGATCGCAGCAACTCGATCGCGAAGGGTTTGCCGGGCAGCGACGACAGGAACCGTTCCGAATGCAGGTTCTGTTCCGGCCAGCCGGCATTCAGCCCCGTCTTCAGCACGCCGTCGATCATGCCTGTGGGGCCACAGACATAGAGATGCGTGCCGAGCGGCTGGCTGTCGAGCAGCCGTGTCAGAGGAATGGCGCCGCCTTCGGAGTCGCAATAGATCTTGATGCGATGCGGACCGTAGCGCTCCAGCAGCTCCCGCCAGTAGGCGCCGCGGTTCCGCGTGCGGATGGCGTAATGCAGTTCGAAATTGGCACCCTCGCGGGAAAACTGCTCCATCATCGCAATGAAGGGCGTAATGCCGATGCCGCCGGCGATCAGTAGATGCTTGCGCCCGCGCCAGTCCGGTTGGAATAGGTTGACGGGATAGCTGACCTTCAGCTCGTCGCCTTCGCTCACCTTCTCATGCATGAAGGTGGAGCCGCCGCGCGAATCCTCGACATGCAGCACGCTGATCTCATAGGCGGCGCAATCATGCGGCGGCGACATCAGCGAGTAGGCGTTGCGGCGCATATGGCCGCCATCGTTCATCGAGACGATGACATGGGCGCCGCCGGAGAAATAGGGCATCGGCTTGCCGTCCAGCCGCTCGAAGCGGAAGCGCTTGACGCGCTCGGCGATCGGGGTGATCCGCGCCACGCGGACGGGAATTTCTGTACCACCGCTCAAAGGAACAACTCCTCCGGATTGGGCGCGCTGCCGGGCTCTTCCGCATCGATATTGACGCCCTGGAAGGCGGCGAGCCGGCGCGAATAATGATCACGCACGAGAAGCGTCAGCCCGCAATGGCTGCAGGCAAAAGGGCTGACGGTGACGTCGTCGGTGATGCCCTTGCAATGGACACATTGCACACGCCTGGCCAGCGAGCCGCGATGCTCGGTGATGATGGAGGCGTGGTCCATGCCGTATTCGAGCGCCACGAGCATCGCCTGGCCGATGAAGCCTTCCGTGCCCGATATATAGAGCCGCGTACCCATATGGGCGGTGGCGAGCGAACCTTTCAATCGGAAGAGCAGCGTTGCGATCGTCGGGGCCGTGGAGAACATGTCGGCGCCGAGATGGCGCAGCGCCTCGTCCAGGCCGGACCCTTGAGAGCCGCGGGCGACATAGAGGATCTCGCTGCGGGAAAGGGCCGTCTCGTCAAGCGCCGGCTGCTGGTCGAGGAGAGCATTGGCGCCCTCCCCTTCGAGCGCGAAAATGTGCCGCCGGGCATGCGGCTGGATGGTCAGGCCCTTGTAGACTGGTCGGCTCTTGATGCCTGCAACGAGCATTCGCGTGCTCCTTAACCTACGGCAGTCCTCTTCTTCTTCTCCGGATCGTCGAAGGGGAGCGTATGGGCAGTGGCGCTCGCCTTGACGGTCTTGCCGCGTACTTCGAGTTTCGCCCCGTGCACCGCCTTGTCAACATCGAGACGGGCGATCGCCATGGATTTCTTCGTCAGCGACGAATAGCTCGGGCAGGTGATGACGCCGACTTTCTTGCCGTCGGCAAAGACCTCGTCGCCGAGATCGGTCGGGCCGTCGGCATCGATCAGCATGCCGAAGATCTTAAAGCGTTCCTTGCCCTTCAGGCGGGCATGCTCTTCGGCGCCACGGAAACCCGTCTTGCCCGGGCTGACGGTGAAGTCGAGGCCGAGTTCCCAGAGGCTGTCGCCGGGCGGCTGGTCGGCGAAGGGATACATCTGCGAATTGTCGTAGGGATAAAACAGCAGGTAGCTTTCGACGCGCAGCATGTCGAGAACGGAGAAGCAGCAGGGGATGATGCCCATCTCCTTTCCTTCCAAGACGATCCGGTCCCAGACCATGACGGCGTCCTGGCCGCGCACGAAGATCTCGTAGCCGCGCTCGCCGGTATAGCCGGTGCGCGAGATCATCACGGGCGCGCCAAACAGCGTCGTCTGCATGTGGTGGAAATATTTGAGGTCGCGGATGCCGGGCACGTATTTGGCAAGGTAATCGACCGCGATCGGGCCTTGCAGCGACAGGTCGTGCAGGTCGTCGTCGAAGAGCACGGCGCAGTTTCGGCCGGCCGCCTGCTTGACGAATTCCTCGTGGCCGGAGCCGGAGCCGTGCACCAGCATCCAGGAATTCGGGCCGGTGCGATAGACGATGCAATCGTCGGTGAAGTGGCCGCGGTCGTTCAGCATGGCCGCATAGACCGAGCGGCCGGGATAGATCTTCGTCATGTCGCGGGTGGTGATATAGTCGAGCACGGCAATGGCGTGCGGACCGACCAGATGCACCTTCTTCAGGCCTGAGACATCCATGATGCCGGCCTTGGTGCGGACCGCGACATGTTCTTCCGACATGTCCTTGTCATAGGTCCAGGCGGTTCCCATGCCGCTCCAGTCCTCAAGCTTCGATCCCAGAGCGCGATGCCGATCCGCCAAGGCGGAGAAACGCCATGATAGAGCCATTTCCGTTCCCTCTTATTTCTTCTACGGAATATTTATTTCCTGACTATATAAGTCTTTCGCGCCGTGGCAAGCCCGTCCGGCGGCATTCCAATCAAAACTTCGGCGGCACCTGCCCTGCGGTGCGGTGAGCGGCGATGACGGTGTTGGCCATCAGCATGGCGATGGTCATCGGTCCGACGCCGCCCGGAACCGGGGTGATGGTCCTGGCGACCGCAGAGACCTCCGCGAAGGCGACGTCGCCGACCAGCCGGGTCTTGCCCTCGCCCCTCTCGGGTGCGGCAATACGGTTGATGCCGACGTCGATGACCGTTGCACCCGGCTTGACCCAATCGGCCTTCACCATCTCCGGACGGCCGACGGCGGCCACCAGGATATCGGCATTGCGGCAGACCTCGGCGAGGTTCTTGGTCCTGGAGTGAGCGATCGTCACCGTCGCATTGGCATTGAGCAGCAGCTGCGCCATCGGCTTGCCGAACAGGTTGGAGCGGCCGATGACGACGGCATTGAGGCCGGAGAGATCCTCGCCATGGGTGCGGCGAACGAAAACCATGGCGCCGGCCGGCGTGCAGGACACCAGTCCGGTCTTGAGATCACCGGTGGCGAGCTTGCCGGCATTAACGTTGCTCAAACCATCGACATCCTTCTCCGGCAGGATCGACTGGATGATCGGCTCGCTGTCGAGCGGCTTCGGCAGCGGCAGCTGCACCAGGATGCCGTGGATCGACGGATCGGCGTTGAGGCTGGCGACGAGGGCTGCCAGTTCCTCCTGCTTCGTCTCGGCCGGCAGCGTGTGCTGGACCGATTTGAAGCCGCATTCCTTGGCCATCCGGCTCTTGGAGCCGACATAGGCGTGGCTGGCCGGATCGTCGCCGACGATGATGACCGCAAGACCGGTGGTGACGCCGCTACTCTTCTCCAGCGCTGCCGTCGCAGCCTTCACCGTCTCGATTACGGATGCAGCAACAAGCTTGCCATCGATGACCTCGACCATCTCTCAACCCATGCGTTCGGAAGCGTAGCTGCCCGGGCTTGCCGGGAAGACCACGGTGCGATTGCCGTTGATGAAGGTGCGGTGGTGGATATGGGCGTGGATGGCGCGGGCTAGAACCTGGCTTTCGACATCGCGGCCGATCGAGACATAGTCGTCCGGCGACTGCGCATGGGTGATGCGCGCCGTGTCCTGCTCGATGATCGGGCCTTCGTCGAGATCGGCGGTGACATAATGCGCCGTCGCCCCGATCAGCTTCACGCCGCGCCCGTAGGCCTGCTTGTAAGGATTGGCGCCCTTGAAGCTCGGCAGGAAGGAATGGTGGATGTTGATGATCTTGCCCGACATCTTCTGGCACATCTCGTCCGACAGGATCTGCATGTAGCGGGCCAGCACGATCAGCTCGGTGCCGGTCTGCTCGGCCACCTCCATGATGCGAGCCTCGGCCTGCACCTTGTTGGCCTTGGTGACGGGAATATGGTGGAAGGGGATGTCGTGGTTGACGACGACCTTCTGGTAATCGAAATGGTTGGAGACGACGCCGACGATGTCGATCGGCAGGGCGCCGATCTTCCAGCGGTAGAGCAGGTCGTTGAGACAATGGCCGAAGCGCGACACCATCAGCAGCACCTTCATGCGCTTCTCGCTGTCGTGGAATTCGTACTCCATCGCGAAGGGCGCGGCGACGGCGGCAAAATCGGCACCGATCTCGGCGCCCGAAAGTCCTTCTTCCGAAATGAAGCTGACACGCATGAAGAACTTGCCGGTATCGAGATCGTCGAACTGCGAGCTGTCGATGATGTTGCAGCCCTTCTCGGCCAGATAGCTCGAAATCGCCGCCACGATGCCGCGCGTCGATTGGCAGGATACGGTGAGTACGAAGCTCTTCATGCTGTCTCTTCTTTCGCCGATTCAGATGTGGAGAACCCGGTCACGCCGGGAGCTTTCTGCCCCGGCATGTCGGTTGTTGTCGAAGCCATCGGCCCGGCTGCTCAGATGTCGAGCGTGCTGTCGCGTTCCCATTGGGTGAAATGCGAGCAGTAGGCATTCCATTCCCGATGCTTGAGCTTGAGATAGGCGGCGGAAAACTCTGCCCCGATCGCCTGTTTCAAGCCTTCATCGGCATCATAGGCGCGCAGCGCATCGAGCAGATTGAGCGGCAGGCGCGGCGCGTCCTTCACCAGATGCCCCTCGGCATACATGTCGATATCGTAGTGCCGGCCGGGGTCCGCCTGGCTGTGGATGCCGTCGAGGCCGGCCGCGATGATGATCGCCTGCAGCAGGTAGGGGTTGACCGCACCATCCGGCAGGCGCAGCTCGAAGCGTCCCGGTCCCGGCACACGCACCATGTGGGTGCGGTTGTTGCCCGTCCAGGTGACGGTGTTCGGCGACCACGTCGCGCCCGATGTCGTGCGCGGCGCGTTGATGCGCTTGTAGGAGTTGACCGTCGGATTGGTGATCGCGGCAAGCGCGGAGGCATGCTTCATGATGCCGCCGAGGAAGGTCTTACCCTGAGCAGAGAGCCCGAAGGGCATTTCCTTGTCCGCGAAGGCGTTTACCTTGCCTTCGATGTCCCAGACCGAGATGTGGGCATGGCAGCCGTTTCCGGTCAGGCCCTTGAAGGGCTTCGGCATGAAAGTGGCGCGAAGGCCGTGCTTTTCGGCGACCGACTTGACCATGAACTTGAAGAAGGAGTGCTTGTCTGCCGTCTGAAGAGCGTCGTCATATTCCCAGTTCATCTCGAACTGGCCGTTCGCGTCCTCGTGGTCGTTCTGATAGGGCTTCCAGCCAAGCTCGAGCATGTAATCGCAAATCTCGGCGATCACATCGTACCGACGCATCACCGCCTGCTGGTCGTAGCAAGGCTTCTCGGCTGTATCGAACTGGTCTGAAATCACCGAGCCGTCGGCTGAGATGAGAAAGAACTCGGGCTCCACGCCGGTTTTTACCCGCAGCCCCTCTTTCGCGGCTTCAGCGACCAGTCTTTTCAGCAACACACGCGGCGCCTGTTCGACAGGCTTATCGTCCATGACGCAGTCGGCAGCAACCCATGCGACGTCCTTCTTCCAGGGCAGCTGGATGACGGAAGAAGCATCGGGAACCGCGAACAGGTCGGGATGGGCCGGCGTCAAATCGAGCCAGGTCGCGAAGCCCGCAAAGCCTGCGCCATCCTTCTGCATGTCGGCGATGGCTTCTGCCGGGACTAGCTTGGCGCGTTGGCCGCCGAACAGGTCGGTGTAGCTGATCATGAAATATTTGATGCCTTTGTCTCTGGCAAAAGCAGCAAGGTCCAGTGTCATTCTTGTTCCCCTTTGGATTTCTTGGAGACACTTTGGTTATGGATATGAGACGGCCGGGACGCTTGCCCGGCCGGTAGAAATCAAAAGCCTCCCTTGCCGGGGATCCAGTTGGTGCCGGCGAGTGGCACCTGCGCCATGGCCGATGCCTCGATCGTCAGTGCGACGAGGTCTTCCGGCTCGAGGTTGTGCAGGTGGTTCTTGCCGCAGGCGCGCGCGATCGTCTGAGCCTCCAGCGTCATGACCTTGAGGTAGTTGGCAAGGCGGCGACCGGCCGCAACCGGGTCAAGGCGTTTTGCGAGCTCCGGGTCCTGGGTGGTGATGCCAGCCGGATCCTTGCCTTCATGCCAATCGTCATAGGCGCCGGCCGTCGAGCCGAGCTTTTGGTATTCCTCTTCCCAGCGCGGATCGTTGTCGCCGATCGCCACGAGCGCCGCCGTGCCGATTGCGACCGCGTCGGCGCCGAGCGCCAGCGCCTTGGCAACGTCTGCGCCCGAGCGGATGCCGCCCGAAACGATGAGCTGTACCTTGCGATGCATGCCCAGATCCTGCAGCGCCTGGACAGCCGGACGAATGCAGGCAAGTGTCGGCATGCCGACATTTTCGATGAAGACGTCCTGCGTCGCCGCCGTGCCGCCCTGCATGCCGTCGAGCACGACGACATCGGCGCCCGCCTTCACCGCAAGAGCGGTGTCGTAATACGGACGCGCGCCGCCGACCTTGACGTAGATCGGCTTTTCCCAGTCGGTGATCTCGCGCAGCTCCATGATCTTGATTTCCAGATCATCGGGTCCGGTCCAGTCCGGATGGCGGCAGGCCGAGCGTTGGTCGATGCCTTTTGGCAGGTTGCGCATATTGGCGACACGGTCGGAGATTTTCTGGCCGAGCAGCATGCCACCGCCGCCGGGCTTGGCGCCCTGGCCGACCACGACTTCGATTGCATCGGCGCGGCGCAAATCCCTCGGATTCATGCCGTAGCGCGAGGGCAGATATTGGTAGACCAGCGTTTGCGAATGGCCACGTTCCTCATCCGTCATGCCGCCGTCGCCCGTGGTGGTTGACGTGCCGGCGATCGTCGCGCCGCGACCGAGCGCTTCCTTGGCATTGCCCGAAAGCGCGCCGAAGCTCATGCCGGCAATGGTGATCGGCGTCTTGAGCGTGATCGGCTTCTTGGCGAAGCGAGAGCCGAGCACCACTGATGTATCGCACTTCTCGCGGTAGCCTTCGAGCGGATAGCGCGAGATGGAGGCGCCGAGGAACAGCAGATCGTCGAAATGCGGAACCTTGCGTTTGGTGCCGGCGCCGCGGATGTCATAGATGCCGGTAGCGGCCGCGCGGCGGATTTCGGCGAGCGTATAGTCATCGAACGTCGCGGACTTGCGTGGCGGGGTATAGGGGTTGTGATAGCTCATGGGGGTCCCTCGCCTCAATACGCGTCGGCGTTGTCGATGTTGAAATTGTAAAGCTTGCGAGCGGAACCGTAGCGCTTGAATTCTTCGGGCCGGACGCCCGTCACTCCAGCGCGCTCGAGCAGTTCGGCAAGCTTGTCCAGATGCTCCCGCCGCATCTCCTTCTCGATGCAGTCGGAGCCGAGGCTCTTGACCTCGCCGCGGACAAAAAGCTTGGCTTCGTAAAGCGAATCCCCCAGCGCATCGCCGGCGTCGCCCAGCACGACGAGATGGCCGGACTGGCCCATGAAGGCCGACATGTGGCCGATGCTGCCATGAACGACGATGTCGATGCCTTTCATCGAAATGCCGCAGCGCGACGCCGCATTGCCCTTGATGACGAGCAGGCCGCCTCGGCCGGTGGCGCCGGCATACTGGCTGGCGTCGCCCTCGATGACGACGGTACCGGACATCATGTTTTCGGCAACGCCCGGACCGGCCGAGCCATGAACCGTCACTCTGCCGCCGTCATTCATACCGGCGCAATAGTAGCCAACCGATCCTCTGACCGCGACCGTGACGGGGCTGTCGATGCCAACGGCGACGGCATGGCTGCCGCGCGGGTTGACGACTTCGAATTCAGTGTCATTAGCACCTTCGGAAAGGGCGTGAAGCGCGCCATTCAGTTCGCGAAGAGGGGTGTTGGAAAGATCGAATATGGGCATTTATTCCTCGTTGGTCCGAAAGGCGGTCTGAGCCGGCTCCTGCTTTTCTGGCGTCCCTCAGGCGGCCTTGTCGTGATCCCAGAAGTAGACGGTTGCCGGCTCCGGCTCCCAGACACGGGCATTCTCGATGCCGGGAAGGTTGACCAGCGCGCGGTACTCCGAACCGAAGGCGACATACTGCTCTGTCTCGGCCATGACGGCAGGCTTGCAGGCGATCGGGTCGCGCACGACGCCGAAGCCGGATTTGGTGCCGACGACGAAGGTGAAGAAGCCGTCGAGATCATCGAGCGCGCCTGTCAGCGCTTGGCCGAGATCCTTGCCCTTGGCCATTTCGGCCGTCAGATAGGCGGCGGCGACTTCGGAATCGTTCTGCGTCTCGAAGGTCATGCCTTCGCGTACGAGTTCGCGGCGCAGATTGTTGTGGTTGGACAGCGAGCCGTTGTGCACGAGGCACTGGTCGGCACCGGTCGAGAACGGATGGGCGCCGAGCGTGGTAACGGCCGATTCCGTCGCCATGCGGGTATGGCCGATGCCGTGGGTTCCGCTCATCGAGCGGACGCCGAAGCGCGCTACGACCTCTTTCGGAAGGCCGATCTCCTTGTAGATTTCGACGCTTTCGCCCGATCCCATCAGACGGACTGCCGGGCGGATCTCTTCGAGCGCCTTGCGCACATTTTCAAGTTTGGAGACTTCCAGCTCGATGACCGCATGCGTGCTCTTGATCGACACGCCGGCTTTGATGCCGACCTTCTCAAGGTCGGCGGCGAGGCCTTCGAAGTCTGCGCCCGGATTGGCGGACTGGATGGTGATTTTTGCCTTACCCTCGGCAGAGCCACCATAGATTGCGATGCCGGCCGAGTCCGGTCCGCGATCCGTCATGGTTATCAGCATATCCGAGAGCAGGTTTCCCAGCTGGGGCTCAAGGCTCTTGTCCTTGAGGAACAGTCCAACAATGCCGCACATAGCCCGTGCTCCTTTCGTGTTGAGAAAGGACTAGCAGGTCTGTTTATGGACATCAACTGGGAAGAATAAACGTTTCTTCTAAGGCAAGTCAGCTCTTGGAGCTCTGCTGGGGATAGCTGATGATCGAGAGGTATTTGCTCGGCAGTTTCACCAGTTGCTCCGGCCCATGGGGCGCATCGGCGTCGAAGAACAGACTATCGCCCGGCTGCATCTGGAAAAGCTGGTCGCCGTGGCGGTAAATGACCTCGCCCTCGAGCATATAGAGAAACTCCATGCCCTCGTGCTGGAAGGTCGGGAAGGTGTCAGAATCGGCCGTCAGCGTGATGAGATAGGGCTCGACGATGACGCCGCTGGTATTGTTGTCGATATGGCCGAGCAGATTATATTGATGGCCGGCGCGCGTGCCGCGCCGTTCGAGTTCGATGCCCTGCCCCGCCTTGACGAAGACGGCGTTGCGCGGTTCCTCGAAGCGGCGGAAAAAGGCTGTGAGCGGCACGCCGAGCGCCCGCGACAGCGATTGCAGCGTCGTCAGCGACGGCGAGATGTTGCCGTTCTCGATCTTCGACAGCATGCCGAGCGAAATGCCGGTCGCGGCCGCCAGATCGGTCACCGTGATGCCGAGTTTCTTGCGGTAGGCGCGCACTTCGTGGCCGATCGCCATTTCGAGGTTGTTTTCCTTCGGCTCCCGGACGGCGTGCGGATCCTGGGAAAAGGGCGCGCGTCCGCCATGCGCCTGTTCCGGTTGCTCTGCCGCTTCATGCTTGGATTTCATGGATTTCCCACTGCCGCCTTCTCTTTCGTTTGAAGGCAACCCTATCGCCATAGTGAAATTTCCTCAACCGTGAAGAAAACCTATTCCCGCCGCGCCTCACGCGGGGCAATGCCGTAGACGGTGCGGAACATCCGGGAAAAATGGCTCAGGCTGGAAAAACCGGTGGCGACCGCGATCTCCGAGACGGAAAGCGGGCTTTGCTTCAGCAGGCGATGGGCATGCTGAAGCCTGATCCTGCGGTACTGATCGAGATAGGTGGTGCCGAGATGGGCTGAGAAGAGCCGGTCGAGATGGCGAGCGGTGACGCCCGCGATGCGCGCCATGGCGGCGCGCTCAAGCGGCATCTCGATCGTCTCCTCCATGCGCTCGAGAACGCTGAGCAGGCCGGGATGGTGGACGCCGTAGCGCTCGGCGAGCGAGCCGCGCTGCGGCGCCGCAGGCTCGTTGACCTCGGTATGAAGGTACCAGTCGCTGACCCGGCGGGCGAAATCCGGCCCCATGCGCTCGGCGATCAGCACATGCATCATGTCGAGCGGGGCGATGCCACCGCCGCAGGTGATGCGATTACCGTCGATCATGAAGCGCGCCTGACGCGGCGACAGGTCCGGGAAGGCTTCGAGAAGGGCGGCTGCATGTTCCCAGTGGATGGTGAAGTCGCGGCCACCAAGCAGCCCAGCGGCGGCCATCAGATAGGGACCGCCCGAAATGCCGCCGATCCTGACGCCTTCGCGCGACAATTGCCTCAGGCAGGAAAGCACGCCGGGATAGCGCCAGTCGCGGGGCAACCCGCCGGCGCAGACGAAGGCCGTTCCAAGCCCGGCCCCCCTGGCCGGGAGAGGCTCGGCGGGAACGCTGACGCCCGATGAGGATAGCGCCGATGCGCCATCCGGCGAGAAGGTCTGCAGCCGGTAGATCTCGCGGCCGGCCAGAAGATTTGCCGCCCGCAGCGGCTCCGTCGCCGACGCATAGGACATCAGCGCAAATCCCGGAATCAGGATGAAGCCGATCGTCTGCACGTTTCTGCTATCAAGTGAGGACATGTCTCTTTCTTAGCGATTTTGGTCCCTACTGTGCAAGTATGCCCGCCTCTTTCTGGCATCATGGGCCCGTTCATTCCGGGTGACCTATGCGCTATTCCGCTTTTTCGATTTTCCTGAACGGTCTTCGCGGCAACAAGGGCTGGGCGCCTGCCTGGCGCGATCCGGCGCCGAAGCCGCATTACGACGTCATCATCGTCGGTGGCGGCGGCCATGGTCTTGCCACCGCCTATTATCTTGCCAAGGAGTTCGGGGTCACCAATGTCGCCGTTCTCGAAAAGGGCTATCTCGGCTCCGGCAATATCGGCAGGAACACGACGATCATCCGCTCGAACTACCTGCTACCCGGCAACAATCCCTTCTACGAGTTGTCGATGAAGCTCTGGGAAGGGCTGGAGCAGGACTTCAACTTCAACGCCATGGTCTCGCAGCGCGGCGTCCTCAATCTCTTCCATTCCGACGCCCAGCGTGACGCCTATACGCGCCGCGGCAATGCCATGCGGCTGCACGGGGTTGATGCTGAACTTCTCGACCGGCAGGCGGTGCGTCGGAAATTGCCTTTCCTCGATTTTGACAATGCCCGTTTCCCCATTATGGGCGGCTTGTTCCACCCGCGCGGCGGCACGGTGCGGCACGATGCGGTCGCCTGGGGTTATGCGCGCGGGGCAGACAGCCGCGGCGTCGACATCATCACCCAGTGCGAGGTGACCGGTATTCGCCGCGAAAACGGTCAGGTGACTGGCGTCGAGACCAGCAAAGGCTTTATCGGCTGCGGCAAGCTGGCGCTTGCGGCGGCCGGCAATTCCACCGTCGTCGCCGATATGGCCGGCCTGCGGCTGCCGATCGAAAGCCATGTGCTGCAGGCCTTCGTTTCGGAAGGGTTGAAGCCCTTCATCGACACGGTCGTCACCTTTGGTGCCGGGCATTTCTATGCGTCCCAGTCTGATAAGGGCGGCCTTGTCTTCGGCGGCGATATCGACGGCTACAATTCCTATGCCCAGCGCGGCAATCTCGCGGCGGTCGAGCATGTCGCCGAAGCCGGGCTGGCGCTGATCCCGTCGCTGTCGCGCGTGCGCTATCTGCGCTCATGGGGCGGCGTCATGGATATGAGCATGGACGGCTCGCCGATCATCGACCGCACCCATATCGACAATCTCTACCTCAACACCGGCTGGTGCTACGGCGGCTTCAAGGCCACGCCCGCCTCCGGCTTTTGCTACGCCCATCTGATCGCCCGCAATACACCGCATCAGACCGCCCGCGCCTTCCGGCTCGACCGCTTCGCGCGCGGGTATCCAATCGACGAAAAGGGCGTTGGCGCCCAGCCCAATCTGCACTGAGGACATTCGACGATGGCAAGCCTGATTTCCTGTCCCCATTGCGGCTCCCGGCCCAAGGAGGAATTCTCGATCCGCGGTGATGCCGGCCTTATCAGGCCGGCGCCGGATGCCGGTGCGGATGCCTGGTTCGACTATGTCTATCTCCGCGACAACCCGCGTGGCCGGCATAGCGAATATTGGCACCATTCATCAGGATGCCGCCGCTGGCTGATCGTCGAGCGCGATACCGTCACCCATGCGGTCCATAGCGTCCGCGACGCTGCCCTTTCCAAGCTCGGCGGAGAACCGGCATGACGAGCTTCCGTCTTTCCTCCGGCGGCCGCATCGACCGCACCACCTCGCACGGCTTCACCTTCGACGGCAAGCCTTTCGCAGGCCATCCGGGCGACACACTCGCCTCGGCGCTGCTTGCCAACGGCGTCCAGCTCGTCGGCCGCAGCTTCAAATATCACCGTCCGCGCGGCATCCTGACGGCGGGCGCCGCCGAACCGAACGCGCTGGTGACCACAGGCAGCGGCGGGCGCACCGAGTCGAATACGCGCGCAACGATGATCGAGCTCTATGAGGGGCTGACGGCAAAGAGCCAGAACCGCTGGCCCTCGCTCGGCTTCGATATCGGCGCGGTCAACGGGCTACTTTCGCCCTTCCTGAGCGCCGGCTTCTACTACAAGACCTTCATGTGGCCGCAGGCCTTCTGGGAAAAGCTCTACGAACCGCTGATCCGCAAGGCGGCCGGTCTCGGCAGGGCCTCTTACGAGGCCGATCCCGATTCCTATGAAAAATGCTGGGCGCATTGCGACCTGCTGGTGATCGGCGCCGGCCCTGCCGGCCTTGCCGCCGCCCTCACCGCCGGCCGCGCCGGCGCGCGCGTCATCCTCGCCGACGAGGGACCGGAACTCGGCGGCAGCCTGCTTTCCGACAGCGGCAGCGTCGACGGCAAGCCGGCGAACGCCCTTCTCGGCGAGCTGCTTGCCGAGCTGGAAGGACTTTCAAACGTGCGCCGCCTGCCGCGCATGACTGTTTTCGGCTGGTACGACGATAATGTCTTCGGCGCGATCGAGCGGGTGCAGAAGCATGTGGCGATCCCCGATCCGGATCGTCCGGTCGAACGGCTGTGGCGCATCGTCGCCGGCCAAGCGATCCTTGCGACAGGCGCGGAAGAGCGACCGCTCGTCTTCGGCGGCAATGACATTCCCGGCGTGATGATGGCAGGCGCCATGCGCAGCTACCTCAACCGGCAGGCGGTCGCGCCCGGCGCCCGTACAGTGATCTTCACCACCAACGATGCCGGTTACCGCACCGCCGCCGATCTTGAAGCCGTAGGCCTCGAGATCGCGGCAATCGTCGACAGCCGCGCGGATGCAGTCGGGAGCTGGCAGGGCCGCGCCGAAGTGCTGAAGGGCGGCCGAATTATCGATGCGGTTGGCGGCAAGCACCTGCGCGGCGTCAACGTCGAAACCGCAGGCGGCCTTCGCCGGATCGAAGCGGATGCGCTTGCCATGTCCGGCGGCTGGAGCCCGATCATCCATCTTGCCTGCCATCGCGGTGCAAAGCCGCAATGGTCGAACGAGGCCTCGGCGTTTTTTGCGCCCGTCCAGCAGGAAGGTCTTACCGTTGCCGGCTCGGCCGCCGGTCTTGCGCAAACCGCGACCTGCCTCGGTGATGGTGCAGCAAAGGCAGTTGGGGCGCTAGAGGCGATCGGCTTCAGAGCGGAACCGGCCTTTGCCTTGGCCTCCGAGGCGGCCGCGCACGCGAAGCCGCTCTGGTCCATCAAAGGCTCGAAGGGGAAGGCTTTCGTCGATTATCAGAACGACGTGCATCTCAAGGACCTGGGTCTCGCCGTCCGCGAAGGCTACGGCCATGTCGAACTTGCCAAGCGCTACACCACATCAGGCATGGCGACCGACCAGGGCAAGCTTTCCAACATCAACGCCATCGGCATTCTCGCCGAGGCGCGCGGTGTGTCGCCCGCCGAAGTGGGAACGACGACCTTCCGCCCCTTCTATACGCCGGTTTCCTTCGGCGCGCTGACAGGGGCCGCGCGGGCCAAGCATTTCCAGCCGGTGCGCAAATCGCCGCTGCATCGCTGGGCCGAGAAGAACGGCGCGGTCTTCGTCGAAACCGGTCTCTGGTATCGCTCCTCCTGGTTTCCGCGTGCCGGTGAGGCGACGTGGCGTGAAAGCGTCGATCGCGAGGTGCTGAACATCCGCAGGAATGCCGGCCTCTGCGATGTCTCGACCCTCGGCAAGATTGAAATCTTCGGTAAGGACGCGGCTATCTTCCTCGACCGCATCTATTGCAACGGCTTTGCCAAGCTTGCTGTAGGCAAGGCGCGTTATGGCATCATGCTGCGCGAGGATGGCTTCATCTATGATGACGGCACTACCAGCCGACTCAGTGACGACCATTTCTTCATGACGACGACAACAGCGCTTGCCGCCGGCGTACTGACTCATCTCGAATTCTGTGCCCAGGCGCTTTGGCCGGAGCTCGACGTCTGCTTCGCCTCCTCGACCGATCAATGGGCGCAGATGGCGGTTGCCGGGCCGAAGTCGCGCGCCATCCTCTCGGAGATCGTCGACGAGGACCTGTCGGACGCGGCCTTCCCCTTCATGAGCGCCCGCACGGTCTCTCTCTTCGGCGGGCAGCTTGAAGGTCGGCTCTTCCGGATCTCCTTCTCCGGCGAACTCGCCTACGAACTGGCAGTCCCAGCCGGTTATGGCGAAGGGGTTGCCGACGCGATCATGGCCTCAGGCGAGAAACACGGCATCTCAGCCTATGGCGTCGAAGCGCTCGGCGTCATGCGCATCGAGAAGGGCCATGTCACCCATGCGGAAATTAACGGCACGGTAACACCTGGAGATCTCGGTTTCGGCCGTATGGTCTCAACGACCAAGCCGGATTTCATCGGCAAGGCGATGCTTGCCCGCGAAGGACTGCAAGATCCGGAACGGCCGCGCCTCGTCGGCGTCAAGCCGCTCGATCCGGCACGTGGTTTCCGCACCGGCTCGCATATCCTTGCCGAGGGTGACGCGGCGACGCTCGA
This sequence comes from Rhizobium pisi, assembly GCF_003938655.1. Lineage (GTDB taxonomy): Bacteria > Pseudomonadota > Alphaproteobacteria > Rhizobiales > Rhizobiaceae > Rhizobium > Rhizobium pisi. The sequence continues at coordinate 180,215 of NZ_RJJT01000008.1, read as the reverse complement.
AAACGACCAGGGCTACGTCACATCGAGCGCCTTCTCGCCCAATCTCGGCCACACGATCGGCCTGGCGCTCGTCAGGCGCGGGCCGGAGCGCGTCGGCGAAAAGGTGACGGTCTGGAACGGCCTGCGCAATGAATTCACCGATGCGGTGCTCTGCCATCCCGTCTTTATCGATCCCGAAAACGAGAAGCTTCATGCGTGATCTTCCGCAGCATAGACCGGTTCTTGCCGGGACGGTCCATAACGGCACTTCGGAGGCGGGCGTCCGGCTGGAAGCCTTGCCGGAAGGTCATCTCCTGCATGTGCTCGGCGCGATCGAACCGTCGGCACTCACTGGGGCATTGGCAAAGGTAGGCTTTGCGAAAAGTGCGATCCGCAAGGCGGGCTTCCGCCAATGGTTCGTCGCCGGCGATGAACCGCTTGTCCCGGCCAGTCTCGATGCCCTCGCAGCAGCGCTTGCGGGAAAAGCCTACGTCATGGACCAGAGCCACGGGCGTGTGCGCATCGGCGTTTCCGGCCGATCCTCGCGGGTGCTTCTCTCGAAAGGCACCGCCGTCGATCTGGATCCCGCCGTCTTCCTGGAGGGCCATTCCGTGATGACGATGGTCGGTCACCTCTCGGTGCAAATCGTCCGCACCGGCGAAGACAGTTTCGAGCTCACCGTTCTACGCAGCTTCGCCGAAAGTCTCTGGGAGGATCTCTCCCATATGGCGGCGAGCGCCGAAAAGGATAGCGCATAAAGGCCATCCGTGCCGGCAATATCAGGAACGACGCTAACGGGACGGAATGACCGCGTTCTCTCGTCAAAATAGCTGATGAGCGCTTTAGGTCATGGCGACGGCAATCGCCAATGGTTTGTCCCATGAGCGAAAGAGATGATTGGCGTTCACGCCCAGCACAAGCCCTTATCCGGCTTTCCTAATGTCCTCGAATTTGAGACTGAAGCGGGCGAGATATTTGCTCAGGCGATCGGCGTCGTTGCTGCTCTTTTTCCCCAATCGCGAGATCGCAAACAAGGCTCTGCCCGCCGCGCTTGCCGTGGCATGTTGACGGCAGGTATGAAGAACAGTGGCAAGCTGTGCTGCGTCAAAGCGATCGAGGCTAGCAGCAGTCTCTGCACCCAGTACTTCTTCAATAATCAGATCTACCCTGCCGTCGTCACTCGAGCTGCGCCAAAACGCATTCAGCCGTCGGACTTCATCATCAACGACGGCAGTCGTGATGCGCCCATGGGGCGCGAGGGTCGCCATGCGGGTAACCGAGGCCGACAGGTCGCGAAAGTTGGCACTCCAGACGGCTTGCGGGCCAGTTGCGAAAGCAAGATAGCGTTCGCGCGCTTCCTTGTTGAACGTAACATTTTCGCCTTCTCGTTCCAGATAGCGCCTGAGCTCGAAGTCGAGATTGGGCTCAATGTCCTCCTTGCGTTCGCGCAGGGCCGGCAGCTGGAAAGTCCAGAGGTTGAGGCGGGCATAGAGATCTTCGCGGAACCTGCCTTTGCGGACATCCTCTCCAAGATCGCGATTGGTGCCGGCAAGCAGCTGAAAGTCCGCGGACGCTTCCCGATCAGCGCCCACGGGCAGGAACTTCTTTTCCTCGATCGCCCGCAGACACATGGCCTGTTCGTCAAGGCCGAGTTCGCCAATCTCGTCGAGGAACAGCACGCCTTTGTCGGCGGACTTGAGCAAGCCGGCACGCTCGCCGGCAGCGCCGGTAAACGCTCCTTTCACATGGCCGAACAGGGTGGACATGGCCTGGTCGCCGCGCAGGGTCGCGCAGTTGACGTCGATGAACGGACCACTGACCTTGCGCTGGCTCTTCTTCAACTCGTAGATCCTGCGGGCGAGTTGCGACTTGCCAGCACCGGTCGGCCCGGTCAGGAGAACAGGCGCCGTCGAGCGGATGACCACCCTCTCGATCTCGTCGATCATTCTGTTGAAGGTGGCGCTGCGGGTCGAAATCCCCGACTTCAGGAAGGACGCGGCGTCTTCGCGCTCGGAGGCGAAGCGCTTGGCGATCTCGTCATAGCGGGAAAGGTCAAGGTCGATGATCCGATGCGTGCCGGCGAAATCCTGCTCCGGTTCCCGGTCGCGCGGCGGCGAAAGCTGCAACAACTGGCCGGGAATGATGCGGGCTTCGGTCAGCAAGAACCAGCAGATCTGCGCCACATGAGTGCCGGTCGTGATGTTGACGAGATAGTCTTCCGTTTCGGGGTCGAAGTTGTAGTTGCGGGCAAAGTCCCTGAGGCTCGTATAGACCTCCGAAAAATCCCAGGGATCTCGAAAGTTGATGACATTGCTCCGCACCTCCGTTGCCGGCGCCACGGTTTCGATGTCGGCAACGATGCGGTGACAGAGAGCTTGCGAGTGGTTGTCGTGGATCAGTTCCAGCCGGTCGATGAACAGGCCCGGTTGCTGGCAAAGCGCAACATTGGGCCGCCAGCGGCTCCAGCGATTTTCCCACTTCCCTGCATCCAGGGTGGTTCCCAAAATGCTGATGGCGACGCGGCGCTTCATGTCTTATCCAAAATTATAAGGTACTATACCTTGCGATAATATAATCGGCATGCGGATTTTCGCAATTCATGATTGCGTGTGACGGCGTGGAAAAAATTCATATTTAAAAACATATGGATAAAAGAAAAACACACGCGGGATGCGTGCTTTTCTCCAAACTGGCACGCGTCTTGAAATGTATCTGGCACGAACCAATCAAGAGGTGCTGTCATGGTCAACAAGGCAATCTTCAAAACCTACCTCGGGAAACTGCTTCCGGGAACGGACACAAAAAATCATGAAGCCGCCCCGGCCTATCAGCTGACGCCGCGCGAAGCGCTGGCGCAGTATGCCGTCACAGGCACGTTCAACGGCACCTTCTATGCGGAGGGGGCTGAGCAGCTCGAAGCGGTAAAGTCGCTTGCCCTTCAGGTCGAGCCGGAGTTCCTCGCCAGGGTGGCGGTCTACGCAGCTGAAAAGGGTCACATGAAGGATATGCCGGTGACGTTGCTCGCCATGCTCTCCAGCCTTCAGAGCGATGCCTTCGCCCGTGCATTCCCGCGGGTGATTAAGAGTGGCAAGATGCTGCGCGGCTTCGTGCAGGTCATGCGCTCTGGCGCCACGGGTCGCAAGTCGCTCGGCACACGTCCGAAGAAGGCGGTGCAGGCGTGGCTCGAACGGGCCAGCACCGAGCAGATCCTGCGTGCGATGGTCGGAAACGATCCTTCGCTCGCCGACGTCATCCGCATGGTGCATCCGAAGCCGGCTACAGAGGAGCGCAAGGCGCTTTATGCCTGGGCGATCGGCAAGCCGCACGACTACGCGGCACTGCCTGAGCTCGTCAAGGCATTGGAAGCGTTCCGACGTGACCAGACGGTGCCAGTACCGGACGTCCCGTTCCAGATGCTGACCTCGCTGCCGCTGACGCGGGAGCATTGGGTCGAGATCGCCCGCAAGGGCGGTTGGCAGATGGTGCGGCAGAACCTCAACACCTTTGCACGCAATGGCGTGTTCGAGGTCGAGGGGTTTGCCGAGGCGCTGGCGGCGCGGCTTGCCGATCCGGAGGAAATCCGCAAGGCAAAGGTCTTCCCCTATCAGTTGATGATGGCGTGGAAGATGGTCGATGGCCAGGTTCCGGATGTCGTTCGGGATGCGCTTCAGGACGCGATGGATATCGCCATAGCCAACGTGCCGTCCCTGATGAGCAATGTTGTGCTCTGCCCCGACGTGTCGGGTTCCATGGGTTCGCCCGTGACCGGTTACCGGAAGGGCGCAACGTCCTCGGTTCGTTGCATCGATGTTGCCGGTCTGATGACCGCGGCGTTCCTGCAGCGCAACCCGAAGGCGCGGGTGCTGCCGTTCGAGAATGACGTGGTGCACGTCAGCCTCAACAAGCGGGATTCGGTGATGACCAATGCCGGTAAGCTGGCGAAAATCGGCGGCGGTGGAACCAACTGCTCCGCGCCGCTGAAGAGGCTGGCAAACGAGAAGGCCAAAGTCGATCTCGTGGTGTTCATCTCGGACAATGAGTCCTGGGTGGATGCGCGCGGGAGCGGCCAGCCGACGGCGGTGATGACGGAATGGGCAAGGATCAAGCGGGTCAACCCGGCTGCGAAGCTGGTCTGCCTCGACATCCAGCCCCATGCCACGACACAGGCGCCGACGCGGGAAGATGTGCTCAACATCGGTGGCTTCTCGGATGCCGTCTATGGGGTGATCACGGCTTTCGCGGCCAATAGCAAAGGAGCGGATGGCTGGGTGAACGCCATCGAGGCGATCGAGCTCTGACGGGCTCATAGGAAGCAATCCCCTCGCGCCGCCGTGAACGGCGCGTGGAACCGTGACGAATGCCGGATGAAACTACAGGCTGTTTACCCTCCAGGTCGCGGGTTCGAATCCCGTCGGGTCCTCCAGTTTATGGACCCGTAGCTCAGCGGATAGAGCAGGATGTTTCACCACACCTCGTCGTCACGGACGAATGGAATGACATGGCGAATGCATGGGGAACTACATCTGTGTCGCGAGTTCGATTCTCGCCAGGGCCTGGTCCTGTAGCTCAGTTGGTAGAGCAAGCTGTTTCCCGGACACTTGTCGCCATGGCTGAAATGAACGGCGAATGCAAAAGGAACTACATTGACGCGGCAGGTTCGAACCCTGCGAGGGATTAAACGTCCCCTTGGTAGCGGGAGTTTCTTAAACACTTGTCGCCGTAGCCAAATGCAGCGGCGAATGCCGGACGGAACTACAGCCGCCAACGTTGGATGGTCTGGCAGGTTCGACTCCTCCGGGCATACGCTCTCTGGCACGAGCGGGGCCATCCAGTTTCGTCCACCCTCGTCGCCGCTGCATTGCATGCACTATCCCTGTTCCACAGGGACGGAATAACTCGGCGAATGCCGGCAGGACTACAGGTAGAGCGGCCCATCGGATTTCCGGCGGGCAGGTCGGATGTTCGATCCATCCCGCGCTTCCGAAAGGGGCACGTAGCTCAGTAAACTGTCCTGCCAAATCTCGTCGCCGGGACGATGATAAGGCCCTGGGCGAATGCTGCCGGTGACTACAGGGGCCGCATAGCGCCATGACCATGGAATGCGTGCGGTGAGATAGATCTCCGGCAATGCTCGTCGCTCAGGCGGTGTGAAGAGAAGCAACTGAACAAGAAGGACTGCAGACGCAGAAAAGACAATGATAGCGGTAATGAGCGGACAGGATTTGATCGATGCCGGCATGAGCCAGGGGAAGTGGTTTCGCCCGGCTCTCGACGCGGCCAATGCGGTTTTGAGCAAGGGTGGCTCGGTGGCGGATGCCCTGGAGGCGGCAAGGGCCTTCCAGCCGGGGCCGACGCTTGCCTTGAGGGCCGATAACGATATCGAGATCTATTCCAACATCCGTGCCGAGAACGCCTTCGAACAAGACAATGTCGAGAAGGTCAATGCGACGATGCGCGCGCTGGTGCGCACACCCGTTGTTCGGGCCGCAGCGATCATGCCGGACGCTTGCCCGGCTGGTCCTGTGGGAACGATCCCGGTCGGCGGCGTGGTGGCGTCCGAAGCGATCCATCCCGGCATGCACTCGGCCGATATCTGCTGCTCTATGGCGATCTCGATCCTTCCTGGCGTGGATCCGAAGTCGCTTCTGGATGCTGTGCATGCCGTGACGCATTTCGGTCCCGGCGGTCGTCCGCGCGGCGCACAGCTGAAGCCTTCCGTGGCGACGCTTTCGGCCTTCGAGCAGAACCCTTATCTGCGCGACGGTGCGCTGAGCGCTGGCATCGAGCATTTCGCGACCCAGGGCGACGGCAATCATTTCGCCTATGTCGGGACGATGAAGTCGACCGGCGAAACCGCCCTTGTGACCCATCATGGATCGCGGGCGCCGGGGGCGCGGCTCTATGACAAGGGTATGAAGGTCGCCAACCAGTTTCGGGAACGCATCTCGCCTGAGACGCATAGGGAAAATGCCTGGATTCCGGCAGATACCGAGGAAGGTGACGCCTACTGGTCGGCGCTGCAGACGATCCGCCAGTGGACCAGGGAAAACCACTATGTCCTTCACGACATGGCGGCGGAAAAACTCTCGGCCAAGGTCGCAGATCGCTTTTGGAACGAGCATAATTTCGTCTTCCGGAAGTCTGACGGGCTGTTCTACCACGGAAAGGGTGCGACCCCTGCCTTCGACAACTGGGCGCATGACGCGACCGATTTGACCATCATTCCGCTCAACATGGCGGAGCCGATCCTGATCGTTCGTGGCTCGAACGCTGCCCATGGCCTCGGCTTCTCGCCGCATGGCGCTGGCCGCAACTTTTCGCGCAGCGCGCATATGAGGCAGCTGTCTGCGGAGTATGGAGCGGATTCGCGAGGTCTGAGCCCGAACAACATCGCGGCTATTCTGGAGAAGGAAATAAGCGGTCTCGACGCGCGGTTCTTCTCTGGTTTCGCCGATGTGTCGGAACTGCCGAGTGCCTACAAGAGCGCTGCGAACGTGCGGGCACAGATCGAGCACTACGGTCTCGCCGAAGTGGTCGACGAGGTGATCCCCTACGGGAGCATCATGGCAGGCGACTGGCAGAAGAGCGCGCCCTGGCGCAAGAAGCGCCAGTAAACACCGGGGAAGGCAACTAGGCTTGCCTTCCCTCGAATGCACCATGCGGGGCAGATAGTCCCAGCTAGCGTTCGCCAACAGGTTTCAAGCGGTTGCCTGCACGCCGGTTTCCGCCTTCATCCACTCCGCGCGCTCGGCGCCTTGCAGTTCTTCCATCGCATCGGTGGCGAAGCTCGGGACGACGCCCGTCCAGAGCAGTGCGCCATCGGAATTGGAATGGCCGTCGCCTTCCAGCTTGTAAATGCTTTCGACGATATACTGGCCGTCATTGTTCAGGCCCTTGATCTCGGAAATCTCGATCACACGGCGCCGGCCGGTGCGCTTGAAGCGGGCGATCTGCACGACGACGTCGACCGCCGAGGCGATCTGGGCGCGCAGCGGCCGGAGCGGCATGTCGATATCGGACATCAGCGCCAGCGTCTCCAGCCGGTGCAGGGCATCGTAGGGCGTGTTCGCATGCACCGTCGAAAGGCTGCCGCTGTGGCCTGAGGTCATCGCCTGGATCATGTCGAGCGCCTCGCCGCCGCGGCACTCACCGACGATGATCCGGTCGGGCCGCATGCGCAGCGACGAACGGAACAGGTCGCGGATGCTGGCGCCGCCGCGGCCGAAACGGTCGGGTTTCGTCACTTCGAGATAGACCACGTGTTCCTTGCGGATTTGCAGTTCCGACGTGTCTTCGATGACGATGATGCGCTCGTGGTCGGCAAAGGCTTCCGACAGTGCGTTCAGCATCGTGGTCTTGCCGGTGCCGGTGCCGCCGGAGATGATGACATTCTTCTGCAGCCCGACGGCCGCCTGCAGCAGCGACAGAGACTCCTCGGTCAAGCTGCCCTGGGTGACGAGATCGCGGATGCTCCGATGTTCCTTCAGAAAGCGGCGAATGGAGATGCAGAGCCCGGTGCGGGCGGCGGGCGGCTGGATCATCTGCACGCGTGAGCCATCCGGCAGACGGGCCTCGATGCTCGGCTCTTCAGGCGTCAGGCGTTTGCCTGAGAATTGCGCGATGCTGCGCGCGGCCGATTCCAGATCCTCCCGGCTGGCGAAACGCGTATCGGCGCGTTCGAGCTTGCCGCGTCTTTCGACGAAAATGTCGGATGTGCCGTTGATCAGGATTTCGGAAACGCTCGGATCTTCGAGGAGAAAACGGATCGGTCCGAGCAGCTTGTCCAGCGCCCGGGTCAGGATCTGGAAAGTTGCCTGTTCGGCAGCGTCGTCGGAAACGGCCTTCATCAGAGCGGCATCCCGACAAGGACGGAGCTCATGCCGAACAGCGTCACCATCATCTGAACCGCGGTCGGAAAGAACATCATCAGTGGAATGAGGACCAGTGCAAGTATCAAGATGCTGCTCATCGTTTCCATCGTTTTCTCTCCGGATCGACTGGCGGGACTATAGCCACGATTTCAGGAAAGCTTAATCCAGATCGCCAAACAACGCCATGGCCGCGTCCCGCGCGGACGGCCATTCTGACCGCAATGCGCCGTTTCTTCTATCGCTTTGAAAGAATTGACCAATTATGGAGCAGTAGACGAGGACTCGGAAGGTCGTCCAAAACGTCGTCTTTGCAGGTAAAACTGCAGACGATTCAGGCGTTTAGTTGAAAAAATCCGGCGTCAACTCGGTTTTGTCAACCGATGCCTCCAAGACAATTGGAACCCTTCGTTTCGTTTGCTTGACGGAGGGCTGGCCTTGGGCGCACTCTTGGGTCTTAATGGTGTTGCTCAACAAACGTTGGCCGCCGGGGAAGTTAAGCTGAAGCAGAAAATATCATTGGAACGAGCAACGTGCTCGTTCGGAGCGATAGCGCATGCTTGGTTCATCTTCACCAGGGATTTGATCCGAAACAAACCTGAGAACGAGGAGTACTCACATGTTCGGCAAACTCAAGACTCTCGCAATTGCACTTCACAAGGACGAGCGTGGCGACATGGCCCAGATCGTTCTTGCCGTCGCCCTGATCGTCATTCCGCTGATGCTGCTTCTGCTCGCATTCGGCAAACAGATCGGCGAATGGTTCAACGAAAAGAACACGGCCCTCTCGGATGCTGAGAGAATTCCTGAGCCGGGCCAATAAGTGGGCCGGGATCATGGATACCACCTATGATCTGACCCTGATGCCTGCAGCGGCGGCTCTTGCCGTCGCCTGCACCATGACCGCGGCGGTGCTCGATCACCGCCATGGTCACATCCCGAACGCCGTGACCTATCCCTGCTTGCTTGCCGGCTTCATGCTGGCGGCCGTCGGCGGCGGTCTGGCAGGGATCGGCCTTGCCTTTGCCGGCCTGCTTGCGGCCGGCATGATCTTCTTCGTCGCCTTCGCAGCCGGAAGCTGTGGCGGCGGCGATGTCAAGCTGATGGCGGCGCTCGGCGCCATTCTCGGCCTCTGGCCCGCCATCGACGTCACCCTCGCATCGCTGATGGTCGGCGGCGTGATCGCCGTTTTCTCCATGGCGCGGCGTGTTCAGTGGGGCGTGCTGTTGCGGACGGTCGGACTGTTCGCGTTGCTCCTGCCCGCAGGTTTCCGCGATGCCGCTTCGGTGCTGAAGCCGCGCGAAACACATCATACCGTCCGCTTCGGCGTTGCCGCTGCTCTCGGTCTTCTCTGGTGCCTTTTCATGCCTGGTTTCACCCCTCTTTCACTCGTGAGGTAACGGCAATGCGCCCCGAACTCGAACGCCCCACTTTCGACGGTGCCTTCTGGAGTTCGATCCTGCACTCCCGCACCTTCTGGATTCCGCAGGACCACGGCGCGCTTTTCGGCACCTTTGTGATCGCCTTGGTGCTCTTTGCCTCGATGCTGCTGCTGCCGCGGCTTTCCGCCCGCCGGCGCCGGATATCGGAGCTGCACGGCGATGTCTCCGGCAGCACGACGATGATGGATTTCGTGCTCGTCACGCCGGTCTTCGTCTTCTTCATGTTCGTGGTCTTCCAGTTTGCGATCCTGGCGAAAAACCACCTCTTCACCCATTATGCCGCCTATGCGGCGGCCCGCAGCGCCCGCGTTTATTTCTGCCCGGCCCTGCCGATCACCATCCGGAGCATAATCGACGTCAAGACCTGCGATGACGATGCTGCCGCCGGCAAGGCCGATCTTGCCGCCCGCCTGGCGCTGATCCCAGCCGCGCCCTACGACCAGCTGAAATGTATCGGCGCCTGCCAGCCGCCGGAAGATGCGCTGAAGAACCTTGCCGATGCCTCGGGCCTTTCGAAGAACTGGCGCGCGATGCGCAACCAGGCCCGTTACATGTTCGATCCGCAGAACGTCACCGTCACCGTCGACCGCGCGCCGATGGCGCTCTATGCCGCCATCAACCGCTCGCCCCACGTGCCTGTGACCGCCAAGGTGGAAGCGCGTTTCCTGCTGCTTGAATATGCCGGCTGGGTCTTTGCCCGCGGCCAGAGGAAGGACGGGCGCTACTACACGATCTCAACGGCGGAGGTGAACCTGCTATGACACCGACGTTCATCAAGCGCCTGCACCGCGATCAACGCGGCTTCCTGTCGCCGATCATCCTCTACATGACGATCGCTCTCGCGCTGATGATCGTCTGGATCCTGAACACCGGGCAGATGATCTATGACAAGCAGCGCACGCAGGATACCGCCGACGCCGCCGCGCTCGTCCATGCCGATTGGGAAGCGCGCTATCTCAACATCATGGCGATGAACAACGTCGCCTCCTCGCAGGCAACCGTCGTCATGGCAACGTCCGTCGCCTACCAGCTCACGACGGCGGAACTGGCCCTGCGCTCGGGTGTCATTCTGGCGAAACTTGCCGAATATTCCTTCACGGAAGGCTTCGGGCCGGCATCCTTGCTGCCGCCGCTTCCGCCGATGCCCTATTGCCCCGGCTGGCAAAAGGTCCCGATCGTCGGCGGCATTATCTACGGCGCTTGCCTGGCGTTTCAGGGGTTCCGGGCGACTGAAGCCACCAAAGCGATTGCATATACGGTGGCGGCGCAAGTCAAATACGATCCCTGGGGTCTCATCAACAAATCCAGTGACATCATCGATGCGATGAACGACCTGAACGATTACCTCGTGGAAAGCTTCCCGCAGCGCGTCGGCAACGAGGCTCTGCATCTGGTACGCCTCAACAAATCTGACCATGTCGTGTTTCATCCGCCGTGCGAAAACTGCGGCCAGGCTGGAGAAGGTGCCGGCGGCAACCTGCCGGTGGACCGTGATGGCGTCAATCCAGCCGCTGCCTATACCGAAATGTGCCTCGCCATGTCCTATGGCACCCAGGGGCAGGATCCGCTCCTCATGCGCGGCGAGTTCGCCAATCGCGGCTTCCCCAACGGCAAGGGTCCGCTGACGGCGGGTGGTGTCGACGGCAGCCACATTCGCGATTGGGTCAATCACGAGAGCGGCATCGACGATCAGCTGGTGGAGTTCTACATCTTCTATGAAGCCTTCGGCCCGGCCTATCTGAGCAAGGTCCCGTTCAAGGCGATTGTCGAGCAATATGCCGGCGATCTCAGCTGGTGGCAGGAACTGGCGCTCGATGCCAGCTTCTGGATCGCCGACAAGGTCTTCGGTGTCGGCTTCGGCATCACCAATCCCTTCCAACTGCCGATCGACGTGCCGCCGCGCTATTCCGACTCGCAGACGAAGGACAAGAACGACTTCACCCGCAAGTTCGACATGATCTGGAACCAGGTCTGCGGCCCGGCAGGTGGCGCGATCTCCGTGGCTGGTGCGAGCCTGCCTGTCGTCTCCTTCCCGAAGCCTTACTGGCTGAAGGGACGCGCGCCCTTCAACTTCACGCCCTTTGGCGGCGACCAGCTCACCGACTACCAGACGCTGGCGATCGTTTCACGCGCGCCCCGCGCCAGGCTTCAAGTCCGGATCTTCAAGGACAAGACGCCATCCGCCTATGCCTTGGCGCAGAGCTGGGTGCACAATTATACGGCCTTCGACCTCTACACGCAGGACTGGCTGGCATCGCTAGCGCCCGCCACGCTCGCCGACGACATCGGTGAGGTCTCGAACACTATCAAGCAGAGCCCGGCCGCCGACAGGTATACCGGCCTGACGCGCGTCTTCGACAAGGGAGGAGCCAATGCCTGGGCTGCCGTCAACACCCACTGAGCACACGGGCGGCGGCCTCTTGATGAGGCTGCATCGCGACAGGCGCGGTCTCGCCTCGATCGAATTCGTGCTCGCCGCTCCGATCATCCTGCTGATCGTGATTTTCGTCATTCACGCGAACAGGATTTCAACCAAGAAGGTGGGAACCATGCTTGCCATGCGCAACGCCGCCTTCGCCGAGGCGAATGGGCTGAACTGCACCTCCGACTTCTCGAACGTCTTCCCGATCCCGGCGTTGCCGGCACTGCCAGGAGGGGACGCGATGAACTGCTCGCGCACGCCGTCGCATGAAGGCGATGGTGACCCCCAGCGCACCTTTGTCTGGGACGACGTGCAGAATACCATCAAGAGCGACGGTCGCGATTTCGGCGATATCGTCGGCGACCTCGCCAATGAAAAGCCGCAGCTCGTCACCGCGACGGCCGACCGCATCTACAAGTTCAGGGATTCCGACGATCTCGATACGATCAGAAGCATCCGCTGGAAGGATGCGTTCACGGTGGACGACTCGACGCTCTTTGCCTCCCACAACAACGATACCACGCGCCGTGGCTACGATCCGACGCTGCGCCGGGAAATCCGCGACGTGGCCAGCGATTCCGGCGATCTCTTCGACGGCGTTTTTCCGGGAGCGAAATAAGATGAGACAGGGCGCGCGCATTTCCTTCCGCCTCGCTAGCCATCTCATCGGCTTGATTTTGGTTGTCTGGTTCGCAGCCGCGATCATCACCACGCCGAGCCGCGCGGAAGTCTACAAGGATCTTAGGGCGACGCTGAATTCGATGCTGGCCGGTATCCTCGGTGCGCCGGAACGCTCGCCGCGTGACCTCGTCATCAATGGTCAGCCGCTGGAGTTTACACCATACCAGAGCGATCGCAGCATCTCCGATATCACCGACGAATGGCTGCGCATGCTGGCTGCCAACACCCGACCTGCCCTGCCGAAAAGCAACGATAAGGAAGAACTGACCGCCGTCATCGCCGCCAATATGCTGATCGTCCCGAAGACGAGCCGCATCCGCTACGATCTCGCCGTGGTCGTGCGTTTCTTCGACGGGGACGGCGAGGCCGCGCTTGAGTATCTCCGCCGGCAGGACCCGGCGAACCCTTCGGCACGGGCGCCCATCCCCGGCGTGTCGATCCTGATCCGCCGTCCCGCCGATGCGCCGATGACCGAGGTGCTGATGACCCGTTTCGACGACGTCGCCGCGACGCTGCCGGCCTTTGCGGCCCCCGCCGATGTCAGCAAGCTGCCACCGTCGCTGCGTCCGCCGGCCGGTGTCGAGGTGCTGAGCGATATCGGCGACCACGACAAGGGCCATATGTCGCGCACGGTCGTCTCCAAAGGCACGCTGTCTGCTTCCCGGTGGTCCGATGCGCGCGCCGATCTTCTTGCCCGCGACGGCTTCACCATCGAGACCCCACCAGCACAACGCGGCGGGGTCACCGCCCTCTATGGCCGGCGCGGCAGCGTCGAGGCGAATGTTCTCTACACCAGCAGCAAAAGCGACGGCAGGACCGTCGAGGTCATTCAAATCAGGCAACCCTTCTTCGAAGGAACAACACCATGAACTGGAAGCTCATCGCGGCTGTCATCGTCGGGCTCATCACGGGCGTTCTGCTGTACTTCTGGACGGAGAGCGTCAAGAACGAGCAGGTGGCCTATGCCTTCATGCGCCTCCAGCCAGACCGGAAGGTCACGAGAGGCCAAGCGATTACGCCTGACATGCTCGCCGAACCGGTCATGCTGCCGGAAAGCTTCGGGCCGCTGGCCAAGCTCGCGGTTCCCGCCGCCAGCGCCTACAGGGAGTGGCTGAAGGACAGGACGGCGGCGGCCGACATTCCGGCCGGCTCGGTGCTGCTCTTCCAGTATTTCGACGATACCGACGGCGGACGCCTGACGACGATGATCGCACCCGGCAAGCGCGCACTTACCCTTCCCGTCAACGCGACCGCGGCCGTTGGCCACTTCGTCGAGCCCGGCAGCTATGTCGATATCCTCGGCACTGTGGACGAACCGGTCGAGCCCGTGGCGCCGGCCGCCGCGACCCAGCCGGGAGCTCCCGGCCAGGCGCCCGCCGTTCCGGGCCAGCCTGCCGCGACCGCGCAGCCGGCGGCTCCGGCGCAGCCGTCGTCGCCGGTCGAGCAGATGCTGAAGAACTATCTCACCCAATATCCCGGCGCCGACGAGAATGACGTCAACGCCTACCGCAAGCAGGCGCAGGACTATAAACTCGGCATCAGCTCACGCACCCGCGTCGTCACCCGCACCTTCCTGCAGAACGTCAAGGTTCTGGCCGTTGGCGCGGCGACGACTGCCGAAGGCGCCGTCACCAAGGCCAATAGCACTTACAACAACGTGACTGTCGAGGTGACGCCGTCGGAAGCCGAAATGCTGATCTTCGCCCTTGGTCAGTCGAACGGCAGCCTCAACCTCGTGCTGCGCAATCCGACAGATAACAGTGTCGAGGAACTGCCGAGCATCAACTGGACGCGCATGTGACCGTCGCGGGGGAGTGAGCCATGCTGTTGAAGATTTCCTATGAGGACGGCAGCGGCCGGGAAGTGATCCCGCTTTCGGCGAATGAGACCTATTTCGTCGGCGAAAGCAGCACGTTGACGCTGCCGGCTGGCGCCGGCGTCGTGCGTCTGCGCGGCAGCCATGTCTCCTCGCCGCAATTCGTGCTGCGGAAGTCGGGACAAGGCTGGTCGGTGCAGCATCACGGCCGCAACCCGACGCGCGTCGACGACCAGCCGCTTCGGGCCGGCACGCCGGTTGCGGTATCGGCCGGCATGTCGATCTGGGTGCCGAACGTCACGATCGAGCTGGTGGAACCGGCGGCAGCCCCCGAAGTGGTCACGCAGTTTCCCGATCAGGAGCGGGTGCTCGCCTTGCAGATGGGAATCCACGAGCGCCTGCTGAAGGACACGCAATATGACCGGCTGGTGAAGTCCTCCGATTTCGGCCGCGAGGAGACGCGAACCCGTATCCGCGAGCGTCTCGACATGTTCATCAAGGAGGCGCTTGATGCAGCACCCCAGGATCTCGTCATCCTCGTCATCAAGAACGCCGTCTATCGATGGCTGGCAAAACGCATCGCCCGCACCGGGCGGCGGGACGCCTCGTCGAATACCGCAAGCCTCGCGCGCGAGGACCAGGACAATCGCCGCCTCTTCGATGTCGGCAAGGCTTTGATTTCAGCCTTGCAACTCAAGTTGAACTTCGAATCCACCCGCTCGGATTTCGCCCAGCTCGACACCCGTTTCAGTGCCGCCTTCCAGGCCAGGCAGGCCCTTTTCAACGCCGGCGACCGCTACGAGATCGCCCATATGCACCTGCGCTCCAATATCGAGGAGCTGATGTATCGCTGGGGTACGATTTCCGAGCTGATGGATCTCGACGTCATCTCGGAAATCATGGTGACGCGCTATGATGAGATCTACGTCGAAAAATTCGGCCTGCTGGAACGCTATCCCTTCGCCTTCGCCAATGAGCGGCAGCTGATGAAGGTGATCGAGCGCATCGCCGTCGATTCCAACCGCTCGATCAACGAGAGCGAGGCGATGGCCGACTTCCGCATGCCGGATGGTTCGCGCGTCAACGCCGTCATTCCGCCGCTTGCGGTTAAGGGCGCCTGCCTCACCATCCGCAAATTCGGCGGTAAGTCGCGGCTCGATATCAGCAAGCTGGTGACTGCCGGCGCACTCAGCGAGCCGATGCGCGCCTTCCTCGAAGCCGCCGTCCGCGCCCGCAAGAACATCGTCGTCTCAGGCGGCACCGGCTCCGGCAAAACGACGCTGCTGAACAGCCTGTCGCAGTTCATCCCTGTGGGCGAACGCGTCGTCGCTGTCGAAGACACGTCCGAACTCCAGCTCGACGGCATTCATGTCGTCTACCTGCAATCGCGGCCGAAGACGGCGGAGTCCGAAACCAGCGTCACCATCCGCGACCTCGTGCGCAACGCGTTGCGCATGCGCCCTGACCGCATCATCGTCGGTGAGTGCCGCGGCGCCGAGGCGATCGACATGCTGCAGGCGATGAACACAGGCCATGCCGGTTCGATGACGACGGCGCATGCCAATACGCCGCAGGACATGATGACCCGCCTGGAGGTGATGGTGCTGCAGGGCCAGAGCTCGCTGCCGGTCATGGCGATCCGCCAGCAGATCGTTGCTGCCGTCGAGCTCGTCGTGCAGCTGAACCGCCTGGCGAACGGCCGGCGTGCCGTCACCGAGATATCGGAGGTGATCGGCATCGACCCCGACACCGGCCTCATCATCGTCGAGCCGATCTTCAATCTCGTCGGCCGCGCCGGCGGGCAGGCCGTGCATGCCTTCACCGGTTACCTGCCGAGCTTCGTCGCCGAACTCGTCGAGTTCAACGACGACGGCGAAATCGAAAAACTTGACATGTTCGTCTGAGGGGAAAACCATGAATATCAGCATTCTGCAGATTTTTGCGGTTGCCCTCGGCGCAATAACGGCGGGGCTGCTGGTCTGGGGCGCGCCGGTGCGCTGGCCGGCGCCGCTGCTGCGCGCGACCGAGCGCGACATCGCACTCGCCAGCGAGGCGGCACAGGTCTTTGGGCGCGACGCCGTTCCGCCCTATACGATGATCCTCGCCTACATCATCACGGCGGTCGTCGTTTTCACAGTGGTCTCGCTGATCTTCGGGCCGATCTTCGGCATCGTCGTCGCGATCCCGGTCGCCTTCTTCCTGCCCAAGGGCGTGATCCGTTATTTCCTGCAGCGCCGCTGGCTGCAGATCGAATCGCAGCTTCCCTATGCCGTCGATCAGATCGTCTCGGCGGTGCGCACCGGCAAGCCGCTCGCCATCGCCGTCAATGCGGTCGCCGATACCGGCCAGATGCCGGCCTCGCGCGAATTCGAGCGCATCGCCCGCGAACAGAAGCTCGGCATCGGTCTGGTTGAGGCGCTCGACCGCCACGGCCGCAACGTGCCGAGCCTGCATTTCAAGATGGTCGATGCGGCACTTGGCCTCTTTGCCCGCCAGGGCGGCGATATCTCGGAACCGCTGACGGAAATGTCGAAATCCTTCAAGGAAATCTGGAAGCTCGATCAGAAGATCACGACCTCCTCGTCGCAGGCGCGCATGAACTTCCGCGTCGTCAATGGTGGCGCACTCTTCATGATCCTGATGATCTTCTTCGGCCAGCCTGAGCTGATCGACAAGGTGTTCGGCAACGCGATCGGCATCGTCATCGCCATCGTCGGCGCCATTCTCTATGCCACAGGCTTCTTCTGGATGCGCGCGATGATGAAGGTGTCGGTATGATGTCGCATATACCTCTTGGCCCGATCGTCATCGTCCTTGCCGGCATCACGGCGGCGCTCTTCGTCTGGTGGATCGGCGATCTGCTCGGCAGCATCCAGGTCGTGCGCCGGTCCCATGGCGGCGACGGTCCGCCGCCGAATATCGTCGACAGCATCGGCATGCGCACGCCGGTCGAATTCGTGCTGAAGCATTTCGAGCCGCTTCTGGCCGATTACGGCGCGCAGCTCGAGCAGAAGCTGATCTATGGCGGCCGGCCCTTCGGCGGCGTGACCGGGCGGGAATATATCGCGCTTCTCGTCGTTCTGAGCCTGTTCGGCTTCGTTGTTCTCGGCTTGCTGTTCGGCATCGCCAGCGGCAGCGTGATCGGCGGGCTGGTGGCAGGCCTGATACTCGGCCTTGTCCCCGCCATCTATTTCTGGGTCGTCGCCGACGACAAGGCGCAGGATCGCAAGGAGCGCATCTCGCGCGAATTTCCTTACTTTCTCGATCTCGTCGTCATGACGCAGCAGGCGCAGGCCACCCTGCCGGAAAGCCTGAGGCTTTATGCCGAGGCAGCACCCGGCACCGTCATGAGCGAGGAGATCGAACAGACGCTGAAGGATGTGGCGCTCGGCACCGGCATGATCGAGGCGCTGCAACGGCTGGAGCGCCGCATGACCGCTGAGGAGGTCGTGCGCGTCATCCGCGCCGTCATCCAGGGCGAAGTCGAGGGCAGCAACCGCGTGGAACTGCTGCGCGAACATGCGCGCGACCTGCGCTTCCGCCGCTGGGAGAAGGCCGACAGGGCCAGTGAAAAGCTGAAAGCCAAGATCGTCATGCCGGCGATGATGATCGTCGTATCGATCCTTCTTCTGGTCCTGGCGCCGGCAATTGTCGAGATGATGTCGAGTGGGATGTTCTGATCATGGCCTTTTCCTTCTTTCGCGGAAACAAACCAAGCCTTTTGCAGACCGGTCCCGGCGGCCAGAGCCGCAGCCATGTGCTCGACCGGCCCGAAATGTCGATCGGGCGGGCGGCAAATGCCGATATCGTCGTCGACGATCCCTTCCTGGCGCCGATCCATGCGCGCATCGAAAAGCAGAGCGACGGCGGCTTCATCATCCGCCGCATGGGGCTGAACCCGATCGTGCTGCGCGGCGAAGCACTGTTGCAGACGGCCTCACTGAAGGCGGGCGATAGCTTCCGCCTCGGCAAGGACGTCGAATTCCAGTTCGTCGTCAAGGCAGCCGCCAAGGAGGCGCCGAAGAAGGAGGCTTCCAAGACCACTGACGACAAGCCGAAGAAGTCGCTGCTCAAGCAGCCTGCCTTCCTCGCCGGCATGGGCGTGGCATACCTCGCCATCGTCGGCATCATCGGCTACGTGATCCTCTCCGGTGGTAGCAGCTCCGACAGCGGTCCGACGGCGGAGCGCATCAATGCGGAAGCCGCCCGCATCCCGACATGCATCAAGAACGCCAGGCACATGCGCCAGGTTTCGGAAGCGAGCTTCAACGGCGCCGTCGGCGGCCGTGTCGGCAGGGATGGCGAGGCAACCTATGCCGCTCTTTCTTTGTCGGCCGAACCCTCTGACGACGCGGCGCTGGCAAAGGCCGCCGAGCCCATCATCGAGGCCTACAAGCGCACGGCGCTCGCAGCCCTCGCCTCGGAAAATCGCGGCAACAATACGCTGGCGCAGAGCCTCTACCAGCAGACCTACGATCTCGTTCCCGACGTCAACTGCTCGGCGGCGCGTTTCGCCCTGCAGCGGCGAGCCGCCACGAAACCGCCGGCGCGGCGCTAGTTGACCGCCTGCCTAGCCGCCGCGGGATCAGACCGGAGGTGGGGGCGAGTTCCAAACCGTACAGCGATGTCGGTCTCCACCGAGCGCGTTAACCAAACCGTTCCACCAGGAAATCTATCATCGTCCGCAACATGGCTGTCGGCCGCCGGTTCGGCGCATAGATGAGGTGCATCGGTACAGGTTTGTAAGACCATTCCGGCAGCACCTGCTCAAGCCGTCCGTCGGCGATATCGGCGGCGAGCAGCAGTTCCGGCTGAAGTACAATTCCGGCGCCGCTGAGTGCTGCCATGCGGAGCGCCGCCCCCTGGTTTGTCGAGAATTTTCCGGAAATCAACACATCACGCATTTCGCCACCCTGTCCGACCAGGTGCCAGCGATCCTGCATGCGCCAATAGGAGTGGCCGAGGCAGAGATGGTTCGTCAGAGCCTCCGGCGAGGCAGGCCGGCCATGGCGGGCAAGATAGTCCTGCGAGGCAGCGAGAATGCGCCGATAGGGTGTGAGCGCGCGGGCGACGAGGCTGCTGTCCGAGAGCGGGCCGATATGGATACCGAGCTCGAACCCCTCGCCGACCAGGTCATGGACATTGTTGTCGAGCGATAGCTCGATGCTGACGTCGGGATAGGCGTTCTGATAATCGATCAGCGCTGGCACCAGGACTTGCGTCCCGAAGCTGACGGGTGCCACCAGTCGAAGGCGGCCGCGGGGCGCTGACTGCAGTTCGCTCGCCGACGCTTCGGCCAGCGCCACTTCGGAAAGCGCGCGCTTGCAGCGCTCGTAATAGAGCTGGCCGACCTCTGTCAGCTGATGGCGTCGCGTCGTGCGATGGATCAGCTTCGCCCCGAGCCGGGTCTCGATCGTCTTGATGTGCTTGGCAACCATGGCCGGCGATACCTGCGCGATCTCTGCGGCCGCCGCGAAACTACCATTGTCGATGACCCTGACGAACATCGCCATGCCAGCCAGCTTGTCCATGATTACCTACCTGTAGGTTTCGAATGACGAAACCCACAGCTTATTTATCAACCTGAACATTTACAACATAGTCGTCATGCCCGCGCCAAGGCGACGGGCATTGCCAACGTGACCAAGGAGAAAACATGCCCATTCTTCACCTGCAGATGCATCCCGGCCGCACCGACGATCAGAAGCGCGCCTTCGCCCGCGAAGCGACCAGGGCCGCCGTCGAAACCCTGGCGTGCCCGCCGGAATCGCTGGAAATCCTGATAACAGAGATCGCCAAGGATTCCTGGGCGGTCGGCGGCAAGCTGAAATCCGAGGCTTGAGAGACGAGCCGCAGTGTCGAAGGCTCGAGCTGCGGGACGCCGTCATGGTATGGGTAGGGAGCCGGCACTCGGCTCCCGTGCTGGCCGGGCAGGCGGCCGGTTGACTTCACTGGCTGTATCACCCTGCGTGCAGGCCTGGGGGCAGCAAACTTCGCGCGGAATTTGCCTTTTCCTGTATCTGAGCCATGGCGGAGTTTGGCCCTAAACGGTCTTTAAACATACTCAGAACTGGCCGCGCTGAAGGTTCATCGCGCTAATTAGGCTCTTGCAAACCCACAGCGTCTTGATTTGTATGTAAGCAAGCGCCTCAAGGAGAACCTGAATGATCGACCATGGAACCCTACTGACCTATTGCGCAATCGTTCTCGGCTTCGTTTTCATTCCGGGGCCAGCTACGCTCCTGACGGTGGCGCGAGCTACGACTTCGGGAACCAGAGTTGGACTTGCCACCGGAGCGGGTATCACGGCGGGCGACATCATCCATACGGCGTTTGCCGTTGTCGGTATTTCTGCAATCATTGCCGCGTCAGCGACCCTGTTTACTGTGATCAAATTCGTCGGCGCAGGTTATCTGGTGTATCTGGGAACCAAAGCTATTCTGACAAAAGATGCATCTTTGCTTGGTCCGATCGAACGTCGGCTGACTGCCAGCCAAGCTTTCCAGCACGGGGTTCTGGCTGAGGTTCTAAATCCAAAAACCGCGCTGTTTTTTCTTGCGTTTCTTCCGCAATTCGTTCGCCCGGAGAATGGGGCCGTGTTCCTGCAATTGAGCATCCTGGGTGTACTTTTCGCGTTCATCGGGTTCCTGAGCACGATTGTTTTCGCGTGTAGCGCGGGAAGCCTCGGGCGCCTCCTGCGCCGTTACCCGGCAGTGGCGAAGTGGCAAGGTAAAGTCGTAGGGGGCATTTATTGCGCTCTGGGCGTCAGGCTGGCTCTCCAGCAGCGCTGAAGAATCGGATAGCCGTCCGCTATTGGTGCAAACCTGACGTCGAAAAGCGGATGGCCCCTGGAAATAGGCCTATGTTTGCATCATTGGGGGAAGGTCCGGCCGCCGTTCTCCAATTCCCTGCGGGACGAGCGATAGAGCAGCGATACCCGCCTCATCGGCCGCACGCAGGAGCGCTTCCCGGAATTGTTCCGGAGCGATTTTCCCGCTCAACGCGTCGACGCAGGCTTTCACGGCAGCCACATATTCCTCGCCGTCATCGCAAGGCCAATCGTTGATCAGGAGACGCGCCGCGTCGCCCAGCGTCCATACGATCTTGCGAGATGCCGGCCGCCCTCGCAAAGCAAATCCGACCGGCGTGAATGCTGATGATGTATTCCAGCACATTGTCCTCGACCCCTCAAGGCACGGGCACCGCAGTCCCCACGTTCAATATACGCGCGTATTCTGTAATTTGGAATTGAAAACTATCGAGGCGCACCGCTTGAGCGCGAGCTGTCGGATGAAGAATAGAGGGCGCTCTGGAACCTTATGTCGAGGCGCCCTGCGTTGCGTCGACAAGTTTGCGCTGATGGACGCAATACGGGTTAGCAACAGATTACCCGCGCCGATGTCAGCGCACACCGCTCCCCTATTCCGTCTCCACACTTCAGATCGCTCAGCGCAATTCGGCGGTGACGCGGAAGATGCCGCCGGCCGACGCATCGGAGCAGACGACGAAGGTCGAGCCTTCCTGCGCCATGAAGGCGACGTTGCCGCCGGCTTCGCAGGGGGTGGCGCTCCACTGCAGGATGATATCGCCGTTATCGGGCAATTTTTCCGTGGGGATCTTCGCCGCACTTGCCATCCATTCGGTCGCCGACGGCAGATGGACGGGCGCGTTCAACTGCTTCGACAGCCAGGCGGTATAGTTCTGCGCCACGGCAAGCGGCACGTCGTCGGCCGGTTGCTGCGGATTGTCGGCATAGGCTTGAGCCGCGGCGGGATCGGAATTGGCGGTGTAATATTCCGCCATCTCGGCACGGGTGACGGCCTTCGTCTGCATGCAGAAGGACTTGTCGATCTTTACTGCGCCATTGGCAACGCCGAGCATGCCGCCGAGCTCCTTCATCGAGGAGGTCATCAGTCGGACATTCTCCAGCGAATAGCTTCCCGCCGGGACGGTCTCGAAGGCGAGAGTTTGCGAAACCGGGCAGAAGCCGCGCGCTGACAGCGCCTCGAGATCGGCAAGGATCGGCTGGTAGGCTGCGACCGCGAGCTTGTAGGCCTCCGAGGTGTAGCGGCCGTCGGCCTCGCCGAGTTTCGGTTGGATTGCCGCAAGCGTCGGATCGGCGGCACCGGCGCGGGTCGTAATCGAGGCATAGAGATCGGCGACCTTTTGCTTCAGCGCCGTCGCCTCGCCCTTCGCCGCCATGACATTGGCGATCAGGGCATCGAACAACTTGGTTGCGTCGCCGTAACCCGTCATGGCCGCCGGCATTTGCCATTGCTCGGCCTTGGTTTTGGCATCGGCCATCAGGCCGTTCGCCTTGGTGAAGTCGGGGCTGTCGCCGGCGCCGACGCGATTGGCGGTATCGCGCTTCGCCGCCGCGTCCTTTTCGGCTGCGGACAGGGCGCTCAGAGCCTTGGAGAGATCGTCGTAAGCCGCCTTCGCAGCGTCATAGTTTTCGACCGCGCCATGCATCTGCTTGGCGGCGGCGCTATCGGCGGCAGCCTTCATCTTGGTTTCGGCGTCGGCAAAACTTGGCGCCTTGTCGCCGCCTGCGGCGGAAGCTGCGGCTTTCGCCTTCTCGGCGTTCTCCTTCGAGATGCCGATCAGCGCATTGCCGAGATTGATGGCGGCCGTCTGGAAACCAGGAAGGGCCTTTTCGTAGTCTTCATCCTTCAGCAGCGCATCGGCCGAGGTCAGCGCCGAGGCGCCGGTGTCATAGGAAAGCTTTGCCTGATCGCCGGAAGGACGCTCCGGCGCCTTGGCGGCGATCGCCTTCTCCCTGCGGCTTTCCGCCTCCTTCTTCCAGACGCCGACATCGGCGACGAGCTTCGGGTCCGGGGCAAGCAGCTTCGGAATGGTGACGACACCGACGCCGATGCAGATCAGCAGCAGCGCGGCGATCATGGAAATTTTGGCAAGCGTCCATTTCTTCGGTTTCGGCGGCTCCGCCTGTTGCTGCATGCCGCTGCGCGTATCCCACGACACCGGCTGAGCGCCTCTCGTCACCCGGTTGTATTCGTCCAGCGCATCAGCGCCCATGCGCGACCGTGCGGCCGGGTCGCGGCTCAGCATCCGTTCCACAAGGCTTGCAATACCTTCGGGAAAGCCGGGGATCAGAACATCCAGGCGGGGGAAGATATTGGAAGGATCGAGGTGGATGTTCTTCCAGCTTTGTTCGCGCTGGTGTTCGTCTTCCCAGACCATGACGCTGTCGAAGACGCTGGCATAGGTCTGCCGCGGCAGGAAGAGCTTGTAGGCGATCATGCCCATCGCATAGATATCGAGTGCCGCGGAAGCGGAGAAAGTGCCGCTCGCATAGATCTCCGGCGCGCCGAATTCCGGCACATAGGGCGGGATGATGTGCTCGCCGATCTTCGAGATCAGGTGCAGGTTGCCGATCCTGACCGAAAGGCCGGAATAATCCTCCGACACGTAGATGCACTGATCCGTTAGCGCATTGTGGGCGTAACCCGCGCCGTGCAGCGTCGCCAGCCCCTCAAGAATGTGGCGGCCGATCTCGACCGCGCGCTCGTAGGCCACCATTTCCGTTTCTTCGAGATATTGGTGCAGCGTTTTCGACGGCCGTTTCTCGACGATATAGAAATTGTCGTCTTCCGGGGACGGCGGGATGAGGTCCTCGATTTCGACGAAACGTCGCGCGGTCAGCGATTTCGCTTCGTTAACCGAGGTCCAGACCCGCTCGAAGCGGGCTTTATCAAGTTTCAGCGCGACATCGGGCGCGACGATGAAGACCGAACGATCCATCCGTTTGTCCTCGGCGGGATAGACGATGAACTCGTTCTCGTAGACCGGCTCGCCGATCGTGTAGCGGGCGAT
The DNA here is from genome assembly GCF_003938655.1 of Rhizobium pisi. Taxonomy (GTDB): domain Bacteria; phylum Pseudomonadota; class Alphaproteobacteria; order Rhizobiales; family Rhizobiaceae; genus Rhizobium; species Rhizobium pisi. Next base: position 156,170 of record NZ_RJJT01000008.1, on the reverse strand, counting down.
CAGATCACTTCTCATGCACTTATCCCCCTGCGATTACCGTATTCATGAAAACCGAATTCTATTCGCCCGCCAGAAGCGGATCCCCGACAAGGCCTGCGGCCAAGAGAAGGCCGGTCTTGGTATCCCGGAGCGCGAAGGCGAAGCGGGCATCGGCGGTCACGCGGACCAGTTTAGGATCGATGCTCCGCTCGGTGATGGCAGCCGTTGCCGCCGCCGCTTCCGTGCCGTTTTCATCGATCTTGATCATCGTCTTCTGCAGGACGCGCGACAAGCTGATGTTTTCCCGAGTGAAACCCGGAAAGGCCGCATCCTTGGCTTTTTCGGGCGCCAGCCCCATCGCGGTGAGCACCGGCATCAAATCACGCCCGTCGTTCAACGAAAAGCGGGGAAGGAAGATTTCGCCCTTGGCGGCTTCGAATTTCTCGCCCTGAAGCCAGGACGCAAGCGCCTTCAGGTCGGCGCCGCTGATGCCCTTGCCGGAGCGCGCCGCGATCACCACCATGCGGTAGGTCTCGCCGTTATAGGGGAGGTCGACGGCGACGAAATTGTCATCGAAGCGGAATTCCTGCTCGTCGGCGGCGAGATGCATCATCGGCACCGAGATCGTCGAACCATCGGGCCGCCGAAAAGGGGCGGCCGGACTTTCCTTCTCGAACGAGGTCTTCCAGCGCGCCTTGAAGGAGAGCGCGCCGAGGCTGACGAAGCCGCCGCCGGGCGGTGCGTCGAGGATTGCCGGAATGGCGCCTCTCGTGGCGTCCTTGACCCAGCCATTGATGTGCTCAACCGATTTCGGTCCGTCCAGATCCTCGATCGTGGGTTTGATGCGGTGGCCGGCGAGCATGGAGAGGGCATCGGGGGCAAGCACCAGCTTGTCGTCGAAGACGATCGCCACGCCGGTCGCCAGCGGCGCATCCGCTGTCGGCGGCTTTTCCGGCGTCATCTCGTCGAGCACCTTCTCCGGTCCCTTTGCCGCGCCGCCGAAGCCGAGGCCTTTGGCGATCGCCGCCTTGCCTTCGTCCGACGCGCCGAGGCTCGCGAGAGCCAGAGCAGCGGCAAGGCTTGCCGGCGAGACCATGATGTTTGCGGCCCTCTCGGTCGCCAGCGTGCGTTCGATGAGATCGACGGCGAGCCCCGCCTGCGCCGCAAGCATCGCCTTGCTGTCGCCGGCACGGGCCGGTGCAACCGCCATCAGGGAAGCGGCAAGGCCCGCCAGCAGAATGGATCTCGACATGGTTCGCTCCTGTTCAGCGGATGCGATAGAATTTGGAATCGAACGACCATTTGCCTTGTGCGCCGGTCTCGTCGTCGCCGACGATCCTGAGGCTTCGGGCGAGGTCGTAGACATAGTTGAAGGCGGCGCGCTGGCCGACGAGCGGCGTGGGGACATCGGGCAGGTCTAGCACCTCGATCGGCTTGTCGCTGAGGATGGCGACGACCATGCCGACGCCGACCGGCCCCTCCACCACATATTCGAAGCCGATATAGGGATTGCGCGCGTCCGGCACGACCACCGGCCTCGCCGGATCGAGCCGGTTGTCGCCGCCCTTGGCCGATGGTTTCAGGCCCATTGAGCGCTTGTTCGGGTAAAGCTGCGTCAGCTTGCCGGAGGCGTCGATATCGACCAGGATCAGGTAGCCGGGCTTCTTGGTAGAGACGCGCATCGCCACCTTGTCGCCGATGCTGACGGAGGTGCCGGGCAACACGTCGACGGCAACGCCTGCCTCGTTGTCGCTCTTCAAAGTATTCTCGACTGCAGCGACCGGCGTCTTTGCCTCCTCGCCGGTGACGACGTCGCGGCCGAGCGCATCCGGCAGGCCGTAGAATTGCGGCACCGGCGTGAAGCGGCAATCTCCCGCATGCGCCCGGCAATATTCGTCCGATTTGCGCCGGACGTAATCGAGGAGGGCCGCATTGCTGACGTTCGGCTTGTCGGCGGCGCGCGCCACCCCTTCCTGCACGCCTTCGATGAAGCGGTGGGTGAAGACGCCGAGCGGCGGTTTGGCTTCCTGGTCGACGAGCGCCCATTGCCCTGAATTGACGGCCGACCAGACCATCGCCGTTTCGCCGCCGAAGGAAAATTTCGCTTCCTTGCCCGATCGGTTCGGCGGCTCAAGCGATGCCAATGCAGGGCCGAGGCAACGCACGGTGCCGCCCGCAGGGGCCGCGACGGCACTGCGGCTGCCGGGGCCGACATGGCAGGCGTCGATCAGCAGCGTGACGCGGCGATCCTTGAGGCTGTTCAGTCGTGCGGCGATTTCGGTTTCACGGATCTGGTTGGTGACGGTCACCTTGCCGCCATCGCGCACCAGCTTGGCATCGGCTGCCACAAGCGTCGGGCTCGTCGTCGCATCGGCGCCCATTTCTTCCGAGCCCTGGCCGCTGAAATAGAGGAAGACGCGGCTTCCGGGCGTCGACTGGCGCACCAGCCAGTCGTCGATCTCGGCAAGGATCGCCTCACGGGTCGCCTTGCGGTTGGTCAGTGTATGGATCTGTTCCGGGCGGTAGGCGAGTGTCTTGGCAAGGAAGACCTGCATCGCTTTCACGTCGGTGGCGGAGCCCGTCAATTTGGCCTCGCGCATTTCGTAATCGTCGATACCGATCAGCAGCGCGCGGTCGCCGCGCGAGCTTTCGACGACGGGCGCCTGGGCGAGCGGCGCTGGGACCTCTGGCTGATTGCCGGCGGGCGTGTTGGCGACCGGCGCCTCGGTGGTGTTTCCGGGCGGCGTGGTGATCGCAAGATTGGCCTCAAGCTGACCGGCCGGCGTCTGTTTCTGCTGCGTTGCCCCGATGTCGCTTCCGGGAGGCTTGCGCTTGGTCTCAACCGCTGCAACCTGGTCTCCGTCGGCCGATATCGAGCTGTCCGGCGCGTTCGGCACGTCGCCATCGGTCTTTGCGGCGATCCAGTCGCGGAAGGCGGCGACGCGGGTATAGACGCCGTAATGTTCCGCCTCGGCGCAGCCCGCACCCCAGCTGACGATGCCGAGCTGGATCCAGCGTTTGTCGGGACGCTGGGCGACCAGCGGCCCGCCGCTGTCGCCCTGGCAGGCGTCCTTGCCGCCTTCGGCATAACCGGCGCAGACATTGCGCTCATCGATCGGGTTCATGCGCATCGAGCTCTCGCGATAGGCGGCGCGGCAATCATCGCGCGAGACGATCGGCAGCTCGACCTCCTGCAATTCCGTCGGCAGGTACTTGTCGTCCCAACCGTGATCGGCCTTGGTGTAGCCCCAGCCGGTGACGACTGCCGTGTGGCCAGCGGCTTCGACTGCGTCATCCGAGGTAGAGGCGAGGATGACAGGCTTCGAGACCGCGGGTTCCGCAAGCTTGATGAGGGCGATGTCGTTGGCGAAGACCTTGCGGTCGAAATCCTCATGGATAACGACGTCTTCCACCGCAAGGCCCGGCTTGTCGGGCCCATCGACGGAGATCACCTTGTCGATCTTCGACTTGCCCTCGACGATCAGGAGGTCGCGGGCGAAGAGATCCTGTTTGCCGGAGCGGCCGCTGGTGACGCAATGGGCGGCCGTCAATATCCAGCGCGGCGAGATCAGCGAACCGCCGCAATGGCCGCCGAAGCGGCCGCGCTGCTCGGGATCGGGCGCCAGGATCTTCACCTGCCAGGGCCATTCGCCCTTTTTCGCCGCCTGGCCGCCGATGACGCGCCCGCCATCCTCGCCGGCAAAATCCGTATCCTGCTGCGCGAGCGCCGGAGAGGCCAGAAGAAGCATGATGGCCGCAACGTTGAGGATCCTGCTGATCGACGTGCTCATAGCTTGGCTCCGGCGGATGTATAGAGGACCGTGAATCCGACACGCGCGCCCTTGGGCAGGACTTCGCCGAGGCGCTTGGCGATGTTGCCGGCGGTGCGGCGCCTGTCGTTCTGCTGCAGAAATTCCACCAGGTCAGGCATCGGGGTTTCGGAGGTGACGGCGACGAGCAGATCCGTGCCGAAAGGTGCGACGACGGAAAGATCGAGATCGAAGGCGGCCGGCATCGGCGCATTTGCGTCTTTTTCGCCGGGATAGAGGAACTGCACGGTTCCATCGCCCGTAACGTCGAAAAGCACGAGCCTGCGCCCCAATATATCCGAAACGGTGACGCCGACGCGCTCGCCTTCGCGATGGACGGTGTCGGAAGGCGTCACGCGCACGGTCTGGGGGTTCGTCTCCGACAGTCGCTTCAGCGTGTCGAGCGCGGCCATCCGGTCGACGACGAAAGGCATGTCGCCGGCGCCGATGCTGGAGGCGACGACATCGCCACCGGCAATCGCCTCGTGCTTTTCAGGATCGAAGACGAGTTCGGCATCCGCACCTCCCGACAGCTTGAACGGCGCGACGGCCGGCTCGATCCCCTGCAGCACGGGATCGGAACCCAGGGCGCCGACGGTGATCGGCGCTGGCTCGGCCGGTGGCGGTGGCGAGCTGGATTTTTCGACGTCCGTCGTCGTGCCCGCTCCGTCGTAGTCATAGACGACGGCACGGTCGAGATCGGCCCCGGGCGGACTCTGCGTGAAGATGTTCTGTCGCTGATCGGTGAACTGATAGACCGACTGGCGCACATATTCGAAGAGTTCGCGCCGGCTGACGGCGCCGTCGCCGTTGCGGTCGGCGGCCCCTTCGAAGGCACGAGCCGTCGCATAGCTCAGCGCGCCGCGCTTCTGCGGAATGCCGGGAATTGATATCTCAGGCGATTTGGTGTTCTCGTCGACGGCGGCAAGGAAGGTCAGCCGTTTGTAATCGAAGCCGGTGGAGAGCGCATCCGCCGTCGTCGAAATCGGTGCGAGGTCGTCCTCCTCGATCGTATAGGACGGCGCCTGGCGCCAGGTGATATCAGCGCCGCGCGGATCGACGTCGCGGGTCATGCCGCCGGCATGGCAGGTATCGGCGATGAAGAGGACATCGGCGCCCTTGGCCTCCAGCTTGTGGATCAGCACCTTGAATTCGTCGCCGAAGATGCGCTCGCGCGATCCGGGCAGCCGGGTATCGAAGCCGGCGAGCACATAGACCTCGTCGCGGCCGCTGGGTTTTGAGCCCCTGACGCGTTCCGGCTCGCTCGACCCGTGGCCGGCAATGCCGAGCACGACGAGATCGCCGGAGCCCGCCCTTTCCGTGACGGCCTCGATCGCATGGAAGATGCCTTCGCGGTCGGCCTCGCCGTTTTTCAAGAGCGTCATGTCTTCGACACCGACCGAGCGCAGCGACAGGGAGAGGTCCTCGGCATCGGCGACGGCGCCGTGCAGCGGCGGAACGTTACGGTAGAGATCGATGCCGATCAGGACTGCCCTGACCGTGCCGTGCTCCGGCGCCTCGATCGTCCTTGCCAGGCCATCGGTGGTTGCCACGGCAAGGAAGACGAGTGTTGCGGCCATGGAAACGGATGCGGACATGGCCAAACCTCCCCTCGCCCAGCTATTCGCGCCGCCATTCGACGCGGCGGTTCAGCGCGTCGATATCGTCTTCGGTGAGGTTTGCGGTTGCGGTGACCTCCACCGGCTCGGAAGCTCCGCGGCCTTCGGCGTCGATCGTGGCGTCGATGCCGTGGCTTTTCAGGAAATCGGCGACGGCCTGGGCGCGGCGCTCGGAAAGCTTCTGGTTATAGTCGTCAGCCCCACGCCGGTCGGTGTGGCCGATCAGGATGACACGGCCGGGCTTCTGCTCCTTCAGCGCCTCCAGCAATTCCTGGGCGGCCTCGGTGCCGATCGAGGTGAAGCTCGACTTGTCGAAGTCGAAGGTGATCGGAACCGGGATGGAGACCGGCACGATGCCGCGCACATTTTCGGAATAGATGCCGCCGAGCACGCCGCTGCGGTGATCCTTCTCGGCCGGCACGAAGCTGCCTTGTGGATTGTCGCTCGTGGGGTTGGCGGCAAGGATGCGGGCCTGGGCGGCGCGCTGGATGAGATCGGAAATGGTGTCGGCCGGCGGCGCTTTCGGCGTGCGGGTTTCGTTCTTGATGATCTCGATTGCCTGCTGATAGTCGGCGGCGGCATCGGCGAAGCGGCGGGCGGAGAAATAGATCTCGCCGAGCGTGGCCGATGCCTGCCAGAGCACCTGCGGGCTGTCGGCGGCGACAAGCAGCGGCTCGTAATCGGCGACCGGCTTGTTATCGGCCATCATTTCCTGGGCGGCGGAAAGCCTGAGCGCGGCGACGCGACGCTGGGCATTCACCTGGAACTGGCCGCAATCGGCGCTGACGGCGATCGCATCGGCTTCCGTTGCGGCGGTAGCGATATCTTTGGCGGCAACGGCAGTGTTCAGCTTGTCGAGAAGTGCGTTGCAAGCAGGCGTATCGGCATTGGCCGTCTCGATCTCCTCGCCGGCTTGGTCAGATTCGGCCGAACGGCCGAGGTTTAGCTGCGGCATCTTGATGCTGAAACCGCCGGGGAGCTTGAATTGCGGCATCTTGAGCTGCGGCATCGGCAGTTTCGGCATCTTCGGCCGGGACGCCTGATAGGACTGGGACGACTGCGTGGGCCGGTTGGACGAAGTGCCGGTGGCAGGGCCGATCAGCTCCAGCTCATCGGCGGCAAGCTCCTGGCCGGGCGCCAGATTTGTGACGATCTTGTATTTCTTCGGCGGCTGCGACGTCGCCTGCTCGACGGGCTTCGGAGCGGGCTTCTTCGGCTTTTCGATCACCGGTTCCGGCTTCTTGGCGACCTCCTGTTTCACGACAGGCTTCGGCTTCGGAGCGGACGCAACGGGCGGCTTTGCAGCCTGTTCGACCGGTGCGGGTTTTGCCGCGGGGGCGGCAGCGACGGGCGGGACGGCGGAGGGTGGCAGGGCCGCCGGGCTGTCGACTGTCGTCAGCATCACAGTCTTGCTGCTGATCTTGGTGCCGAGGCTGCGTGCTTCTTCAAGGCTGCGGGAAACGGCGTCCATGCCGCCGTCGATCGAGCGGAACATGCCGCTGCCGCTGCCGCCGAGATCGGCGAAGATGGTCAGCGGCTTGGAGGAGTAGAAGATCTTGATCTGCTCTTGGCCGACCGGGCCGGAGACCTGCAGCCTGGCGCCGCTCGCCGGATCCGGCACCTGCACGCGCTTGCCGGCGGCAACAAGGGCATCGGTCTGGTACTTGTTCGGGAAGAGCTTCACCACGGAGCCGTTCGGCGAGACGTTCAGGACCGTGACATAGGCGTTCTCGGTCGATTGGATGAAGAGACCGACGACTTCGCCGATGGCGTATTTGGCCTCCGCGCGATCGAAGGTGATGCTCACGGGTCCGGTCTGCGCCGGCGCTTCGGTCAGTGTGCGTTCGTTCTGCGCCTCGACGGCGGGAGCCATCGGGAAAAGCGAAAGGAATGTGGCTGCGGCTAGGATGGCTTTGCGGTTTGGCATTGGAAAACCTCCTCTTCGAACAATCTCACACTGTCTTGAAGATGAGAATAGCACTGACCGGCGAAATTGGGATGGCGGCGCCTGTCTTGCCGGAGGGAGGGTTACAAATTATTTGGAGCCACGAAGAAACCGCCTAGGCAAAGACGTGAGCAAGACTCAGACTCGGCAATATCCACCGGCTGATATAGTCCGTTCGACTGCGCAGAGGATGCTGTCAGTTCTTGGGTTTCTGCCCGGCTGATTTCAAAATCGAGATCAGGTCGCTCATTCCTTCGGGCGAGGAATTGTAGAGCCAGAGAATATCCGGATTGTCGACTGTGAATTCCTTGCCGGGCGCCGAGCCCATGTCGCGGCCGGGCGAAGTCGTCTCGGGCAGCTTGCCCTCGCCTGGTGTCAGGCCCTTGGCGTGTTCGTGTTCGACGATGATCGCGGCGGCGGCAGCAAAAGCCTTTTCATCGTGTTGGCGCAGCGCCGCCAACGACGGGTTTCGCGCAGCCAGCGCATCCTCAGCCGGACCGGCATAGCCGGGTTGAGCGAACTGCAGCGCCAGCAGAAGGCCGATAGACCGGGTTGTGAGCCAGGATTTCGTCATCGTCGTCAAGTCCGTCCTATTGGCGCCATTGCGCGACAAGCGCCCCGACAATAGGGAGGGGCCGGAAGGAAGGCAACGGCGATCGGCGCCAATCGATTGGGAGGGTTGAAATCGACTGGCAGCGGCGCTTCAGCTCTTTGTTTTATGCATGTCGTTGACCCCGAACCGCTGCACACTTCCGGGCGACATGCATTAGAGGATCTTCAATTCCTGCAGGCTGAGGCGGAGATTGCGCAGCATTTCGCCGAAGATTTCCTCGATCTTGCCGGTCGACCAGACGACCATCGTGCCATAGGGCGAGCGCGTGCGCTGCATGAAGCCCGCCATCTCGAAATCGATCAGCGTCTTGCGGCAGGTCTCGCTCGACATGACGGCGACGAGGAAACGGGCAAGGTTGGACTGGTCGATCGCGCCTGATTTATCAGCCCAGTTCTGGATCAGCCGCGGCTTGGTGTCGGCGGTGAACATCGAGGCGAGCGCGCGATCCTGTGAAAGCCCGAGGCGCTGCAGCTTGGCGGGATCGCGGGTGAGCGACACCACGTAGTCATTGTGCAGATCGGCGAAGCGTTCGATATCCTCGGCGGTGCTGATGCCGAAGACCTTCATCGAATAAAGGAACTCGGCCATCAGATAGGTCGGCTCGGAGCGCAACTGCGCCAGATGCTTCTCGTCCGCGCTGGCCGAGGCCGCGCAGACGCGATCGGAGAAGTTTATCCTCGCTGCGCGAACCTGCTCCAGCAAGCTTATATCAAGCGCCAGTTCATCACCGTTCCATTCCAGCATAAGCTTTCCCTGCCCGCAAAGCTTCGAGACGATGATCTTGTACTATTGACCGCGCGGATCTCCAAATCGTTTGGAAAGCAATAGCTTGCTGACGAGGCGCATCTATCCTACCATTTTTAAAGACTTGACGGTCTCTTTGAGGGTCGAGGCAATGCGTGGTTTGGGGTCGCATATTCTGTTTGCCGCGACACTTGCGGTCGCTTCGCCGGTTCTCGCCAAAGACACGACGATCATAGAGCTTCGCGGCGGCGACGGCGCGCGCTCTGTCGGCATCATCTCGTCCAGTGAGGAAGTGGAGGCATCGGGGCCTGCGGCGATCACCGTCGGCGACGACGGCACCATCTACATCCTCGACCAGAACAACGGCCGCGTACTTGCCGTCGACGCCGAACGCTCGCAGGCTGATCCCGAGGTTCTGCCGCTGCCTGACAATGCCGCGCCGGAGGACCTCGCCGTCGTTCACAACGAACTCTATCTCTGGTCGGACGGTGTCGTGCCGCTCGAGCGATCCACCGACGCCGACGGCCGGTCGCAGACGCTACGCGCCGTCGACGGCGGCGATGCCGACGATTACACCCGCTCTGTCTTCGCCTCCATGGGCTCGGTACCGCCGGGTCCGCTGAACAGCATCATCGACGAGATCGGCCGCAGCACCAGCAGGCCCGACGCTCGCCCGCCAGTCGTCCAGTACGTGCCGAGCCGCGGGCTCGGCGATATCGTTGCTGAAGTCTCGGCGACAAACGACAAGGCGGAAATCCTGCTGCGGCGCAGCAGCTCGGAGGAGAATTTCCTCTCTCTGCAACTGTCTTCGGAAGGGCGGATCGGCACCGTCGAGCTTCTCGACATCGACACCACGGGCAGGCCCTATGCGCTGGTCGAGCTCGTACCCGCCGACCAGCCGGATCGTACCGGCATGCTGGTGGTTCGCTTCACGCCGAACGGGACGATGGATCGCGTCTACGACCTGCCGATCGACCCTGGCACGGTGTTTTCGAGGCGCTTCGTGGCGATCGGTCCGCGCGGCGACGTGCTCTATCTCCGCTCGCAGGAGAGCCGGGCGCAAGTGCTGAAACTCGACGGTCGGGAGCCTGGCCGCAAACTCGCCGTCGCCAAGCCCGCCAAGCCGTTGAACATGGGCAAGCCCGGCAAGACGCCGAAGGTCGCGATCGTGCCGAAATCGCGCAGCGACGTCATCGAGCGGGCGATCGGCTTCGAGACGCTGAACTGGATGGTGACGCCGGCGGCCTACGGCAACGATCCCGGACCTGGTTGCGCCAACATGAACCGGCTGCGTCGTCCGATCTACCTGATCGGCAAACGGGGGCAGACGGTGAAGGGCGTTCCCTATTGCTGGGGCTGCAAGACGCCGCTGGAGGATTTCATCGGCGGCGTGGAAAAAGGCCAGACCGCCGGCAACGTCTGTACCAAGAGCGCGCCGCAATCCAATATCCTCGGCGTCGACTGCTCCGGGTTTGTCAGCGATGCCTGGGGCCTGAAGATGCATGTATCGACCCGCGCCATTCCCGGCATCGCCAAGCGCCTCTCCGACCCCTGGTCGATGCAGCCGGGCGACGCATTGAACAAGCCGGGCTCGCACGTCCTGCTGTTCATGCGCTTCACCGACGACCGCAAGGTCGAGGTGATGGAGGCCTCGCCGAACGCCTGCAAGGGCCGCGTCTGCCGCAACACCTATTCGCTCGGCAGCCTCCTGATGCGCGGTTACCAGCCGGTGCGTTTCAAGGGGCTCAACGGATAAGCTGAACGGACAGACGGACTACTACCACAACCGATGTGTCGCGAACATCGAACGTGATGGTCCCCGATCACATTGCCAGCTGTAAAGTATCTTGTGGTACGGAAACCGGAAATTTTATCAGAGGTTGCATTTTTGCTGCATCGACCGCGAGCGCAGCGACCGTAGCAGCTGCCGCCGCTGGTGCTAGCGAGAGGTCCTCCGGTATGGATATCATTTTGATATCGAGCATATCGTAGTCCACTTTGTAATATCCAGTTGCGCCCTGAATTACTGCGTCAGGTCTGATCAACAGAAGATCCTGCGCCATTGTGCCGACGAAGAGTGGTCCGCCCCATATGTAGCGAAATGCATAAATCGGAATGCCGGTAGGGGAAGTGCCGACACGACGAATATTCGTCTTCAAACGACGATCTGAGTTCCAGCCGCCGGGATCGCTGCCGCCGGGATCACTGCCACCTGTGTCGCCACTGGAACTCCCGCCACTAGAACTGCCACTGCTAGAACTGCTGCCGCTGGAACTACTACCCATACCTGAAGAGCTGCCTGAGCCCGAACTTCTATCCGAACGAGCGAATGTCGTCTCATTACTCTTCGCTGCTACCTTGTTAATAGTTGGCGTTTTCTTGCGAGGCGGCTCTTGATTGGCGAATAACGTCTTGGCTCCCGGGTCAAAGATGCAGCCCTGCAGGACTACACCCGAACCAGCGATAAAGGTCGAGCACAGGAGTACACGGATGAAGAGTTTGCTGGTCATGTCGGGCGCCCCCAGATCGCCGCTTTAGAAGAGATCGTATCTCGGATTTCGCTTCACCCACGTCGCCTTCGCAAGAAGCGCCAGCCTCTCGTTCAGCGATTTGGTCTTCGGAATAGCCTTGAGTTCTTGCGGCGTCAGTTCGCTCGAAAAAACCTCTGCTGCCTTCTTCTTTGCAGAATCAGCTAAGGAGGCGAGCTCTTTGTCCGACTGTTTCTTAGGGTCGCCTGTGCCAGGTCTGTTGAGCGCGCTCGCAAGGGCAAAATAATGAGCTGCGGTGACCAGGCTCTCTGCGTCTGAACCGTCGCCTTTGGCCATCTTGGCCCGCTCGAACGCACTCCAATAATCACCGCGCTCGGCGCCCATTTCCAACCACGTAATAGAGGTTGCCTCGTCTTTAGGCACTCCTAAGCCGTCTCTATACATAAGACCGATATTTCGCGGAGCATAAGGCTGGCCGCCTTCTGCTGCCCTTTTAAAAAGCTCAAGGGCCTTCTCAAGATCCTGCGGAACGCCTTTGCCTGCGCGATAAATCATCCCGAGGCTGTTCATCGAATATATGTCGTCTCGCTTGAGACCTGACTCGTAAAATCGAACACCACGTTCTACGTCGGGTGTGACATTGACGCCGTTTAAGAAGATATAGCCAAGTTCGTTCATTGCGTAGGTATGGCCCAAATCGGCTGCCTGAAGCATTAGCCTCAGGCCTTCTTGGGTATCGGCTTTGGCTCCTCTGCCGTAGTACAGGCTTTTCCCATAGGCATAGAGCGCATAGGGATCCCCCTTCTTCGCGCCCATGGCGGCAATCTCGCTAGACTTTTCAAGGTTCGCCGGTACAGACGCTCCGACGAGATAGAGCGCAGAGATCTCCGAAATCGCCCTTACATGTCCGGCATCCATTGCCTTCTTGATCGTCGCAAAGGCCGTCTTGGTGTCGCGGTTGGCAAGCTGGGCGCGGCCGAGCTGATAGATGAAGCGTGCGACCTCGGGATAGGTCTTGATCGCATCCGCGCACGCAGGCAACGCAATGTTCGGGTCGATTTCGTTCGGCAGTTTGCCCGCGGTGACGCCCTGCAGGTCGAGGGGGGCTGCGGCTGCGGTATCGCAGGCGTCGAGCACCGGTTTGAAGGTGACGGTGGCGGGCGCCAGGTCATCGTTGGCGGTCTGCAGCGTCACGGCGAAGCTCTGGTTTTCGGTGCCGATCTGCGGCTCGTAGGAAAGGGCAGGAATATCGGCTGCCTCAAGCACATGGCCTAGCCCGATCACCCGGTCTCCGGCGCGTAGCGTCCCCTTGTCAGGAAGAGCCGCGACCTTGAAGGTCATTTCCGCGGCCGACGCCGGAACGACCGGCAGACCGGCCTTGACGGGGCCGACGCCGATCGTTGCGTCGATATCGCGCGGCAGTTCCTTCAGATAGGCGCTGGCATCGGCGAGCCGCACCTGCTTTTCCTGCTCGAGCTGGGCGAGCTTGGCGCCGGCATCGGCCGAGACGGTGATCGCGACCACACCCTGCGTCGCCTGGCCGTAAGGATCGCTGACTGTATAGCCGATCAGACCGATGGTTCCGGCGGCAACGCCTGTGGAATCATAGGTCAGCGCCGTCAGCGCCGCGGCGGGAAGTTTTGCGCCCTGCTCGACCGGCTTGCCGTCGAAGGTAAGCTTGCCGGTTTGCGGAAGCTGATTAAGGGTGACGACAAGAGCCGAGCCTGTCTCGTCATGCGGCGGCGCGATCGTCAGTTTCGTGGCGACGGCTCCCTCCGGCACGCTCGCCTGCTGCATCGGCTCGACGCTCGGCGGCGGCGGCGCCGGAATGAAATAGAAGCTGTCCGTCAGCGAAGAATTTTCCCAGGGAACCTGCTTGCCGTCGGTCATGGCGATCACATCGCGGCGTACATCGGTCAAGACCTGGCGGATTTCCTTGTTGGGTTCGCTGGCGCGCTTGATGAAGGATTCGGAATAGGGGCTCAGCGCCCCGTTGCCGTCGAGCGCCACCTGGCCTGGTTCCGTGGAAAAGGCGATCAGGCTGCCGAGATCGCTGTCGATGCGCGCAAGCCCTCGCGTGGCGCCGACCGGTTCCAGCTTTTCCGCCATCCAGAATTTCTGCGCGTTGAAGGGGTTGTTGCGACAGGCGTCGAGGAAGATCAACTGCACACGCGAATTCTGCTTGAGATGGTTCAGGATCAGGTCGAGCGGCATGGTCTGCGTCTCGACGTCATAAGGCGTCTCCAGCGTCGCATCGACCGGAACGATGAAATTCTGCCCGCCCACCTGGATGCCATGGCCCGAGTAATAAATGAGGCCGGCTTCGGCATTGTTGGTCGAACGGAGGAAGCGGCGCACGGTATCTTCGAGGCCGATGCGGTCGACATTGACGCCGATTGTCACGTCGAATCCGGCCGAGCGCAGCGTGTTGGCGACCTCTTCGACATCATTGGCGGGATTGGGAAGCGAGGGCAGCGTCTTGTAGACCGAATTGCCGATGACGAGGGCTACGCGGCGTCCGCTCTCCTCAGTCATGGCGGCATGAGCCGTGCCGATCGACAGCAATATTGCCGCGACGATCAGCAGATAGGCGTATAGTCTCCTGACGGCGTGAAACTTGGGCATGGCTGGATCGCAAACATTCTATTGTTTCTGCTCAATAAAATTTGCTGGCCCGCTGGTGCTGGACCCCCTCCGCATTCACGTTTCAAAAATATTCCTCGGCGCCCTAAAAAGCAAGCTTCGCCGCCTCCAAGTGAATTGGAGCAGTCCCGTCAGATTGGAAGCCCGCCGGCCGCGAGAAAGACTGTAAAAATCAAGAAATTATCATGCCACCGGCATTGGATACGTCAGCTCAGATGACGATTTCTTAGCCTCGAAACGTATAGTTGCTGATCGACGCCGGTTTCATCTCGATGGAGAAGCCCGGCAGGGTCGGCGGCATGTAGGCTGCGTTTTCGATCCGGCAGGGGTCGAGGAAGTGTTCGTGCAGATGATCGACATACTCGATGACGCGGCCGTCCTTGGTGCCCGAGACCGCGATATAGTCGATCATCGACAGGTGTTGCACATATTCGCAGAGGCCGACGCCGCCGGCATGCGGCCAGACCGGCCGGTCGAATTTGGCGGCGATCAGCAGTACGGCGAGCACCTCGTTCAACCCGCCCATGCGGCAGGAATCGATCTGCACGATATCGATCGCGCCTTCGGCGATGAACTGCTTGAACATGATGCGGTTCTGGCACATTTCACCCGTCGCGACCTTCACCGGCGCGATCGCCTGGCGGATTTTGCGGTGACCGGCGACGTCATCGGGGCTTGTCGGCTCCTCGATGAAGAAGGGCTTGGCTGGGGAAAGCGCCTTGACCCAGTCGATCGCCTGGCCGACATCCCAGACTTGGTTGGCGTCGATCATCAGGTAACGGTCGGGACCGATCACCTCGCGGGCGATCCTGAGGCGGCGGATGTCATCCTCCAGATCGCGGCCGACCTTCATCTTGATATGGTTGAAGCCGGCGTCGATCGCCTCCTGGCAGAGGCGCCGCAGCTTTTCGTCTTCATAACCCAGCCAGCCGGCCGAGGTCGTGTAGCAGGCATAGCCCTCCTTTTCGAGGGTGGCGATGCGTTCCGCCTTGCCCGCCTCCGCCCGCTTCAGGATCTCGATCGCTTCATCGCGCGTCAGCACGTCGGTGAGATAGCGGTAATCGACGATATCGGCGATCTCTTCCGGCGACATCTCGGCGACGAGTCGCCAGACGGGCTTGCCGGCCTGCTTGGCAAGCAGATCCCAGACGGCGTTGACGACCGCGCCGGTCGCCAGGTGAATGGCGCCCTTTTCCGGGCCGATCCAGCGCAACTGGCTGTCGCTCGTCAGATGCCGCCAGAACTTGCCGGGATGGGCGAGAACCTCGGCAAGGTCAGCGCCGACGACGAGGTGGCGCATCGCCTCGATCGCCATGCAGCAGATATCGTTACCACGGCCAATGGTGAAGGTCAGGCCGTGGCCGGCAAGATCAGGCGCGTCCGTATCGAGAATGACGTAGGCGGCGGAGTAATCCGGATCGGGGTTCATCGCATCGGAGCCATCAAGGCTTTGCGACGTGGGGAAGCGAAGGTCGAAGACGCGAAGGTCGGTGATGCGGGTCATGGTTGTTCCTCCCGATTATAATTGTATAGGGCCGTTCATATGGGTCGACGGCAGTGGCCGGCCGGCAGGACTGCCGGCGGCATGATCGGCTGAAATCAGATCGTCCAGCCGCCGTCGATGGCGATCGCCTGGCCCGACGTGTAGGTCGCACCGGCGAGATAGACGGCAAGATCGGCGATCTCCTCCGGCGTGCCGAGTCGACCCATCGGCTGGCGAGCGATGAAGGCGGCGCGCGCTGCATCATAATCGCCTTGGGCACGCATGCGGTCCTGCAGCGACGGGCTTTCCACCGTGCCGGGGCAGATGGCGTTGCAGCGGATGCCTTGAGCGACATAATCGGCGGCGACGGATTTGGTGAGGCCGATGACCGCCGCCTTGGTGACGCCGTAGGCAAAGCGGTTCGGCACGCCCTTGATGCTGGAAGCGACGGAGGCCATGTTGATGATCGCCCCGTCCTTGCGCTCAAGCATGCCGGGCAGCACCGCGCGGATCGTGCGGATCATCGCCTTGACGTTGAGGTTGAAGGCGAATTCGAGATCGGAATCCTTCATCTCGAGGATCGAGCCCGCATGGACGAAGCCGGCGCAGTTGAACAGCACGTCGACGGCGCCGATTTCGGCGACGAGGGTGTTGACCGCATCCTCTTCGAGCACGTTGAGCTTATGGGTGGAAACGCCGGTTTCGGCGGCAAGGGCAGCCAGCGCATCGATGTTGATGTCGGTCGCGTGGACCTTGGCGCCGGCCGCGGCAAAGGCTATTGCCGTCGCCCGGCCGATGCCCTGACCGGCGGCGGTGATGAGAACGGTCTTGCCGGAAAGTCTGTTTGTCATGTCACGGGCCTTTTCTTGATTTGTCCACGCTGGACGATGGTATGCCAATGCGTCTCAGGCGAAGGCTCAGCCATGAAGCTCGCCCGTCGCCGTCTATCACTAAAGTGTATCGCGATCTTTCAGATTCGCCTGTCACGCTTCAGGTCCTTGGTTTCGCGCGACATGCTTCAGCTTTCTTTGCGCGCTTCGACCGGGTTCTGGCAAGGTTAGCGCAGCACGCCGCCTTGCTTCCGGGCCGGCTCCGGGGCTGATGGTTATTCCCATGCGCTGCATGGTCTTCCTCCCTGTCCCCGGCGTGTTTGTGATCTCGCCGTTTGGACGTCTCCAGGCTTTCGCCTTCCCAGCGTGTCTTCAGCTATAATTTGTCTGTTTATAGACAAACAGACGATTGGCCAAGGGTCAAGTGCGAAGTTTTCCTTTTCCGGCTGCGGTTCTGCGTATATGCAGGACTATATTCACAGGAGGAAGGAATGGAGATCGACGAGTCCGACCGCTACCGCGCTCCTGCCCTCGACAAGGGCCTCGATATTCTGGAGCTGCTTGCCGGCGTCGACAGCGGCCTCACCCAGGCAGAGATCGCCAAGCGGCTCGACCGCAGCCCCAATGAATTCTACCGCATGCTCGACCGTCTGGTGCGCCGCGGTTACGTCACCAGGCTGGACGGCGATCGCTACTCGCTGACCTTGAAACTCTTCGGTCTCGCCCAGCTGCACGCACCGGTGCGCCGGCTTGCTTCCTATGCTACGCCGCTGATGCGCGATCTTGCCCAGCGCACGCGCCAGGCCAATCACCTTGCCGTGTTCGACCGCGGCGCGGCTGTTGTCATCGCCCAGCAAGAGGCGCCGGATTACTGGGGATTTTCGATCCGTGTCGGTGCCCATATCAGTCTCTTCGACACCGGTTCGGGCCATGTGCTCCTCGCCTTCCGCAGCGAGGAGGAACGGGAGATGATGATCTTGGAACATGTGCGTAGCCACACCGACATCGAACTCGGCGCGGAATTCTACGACCGTCTCAACCAGATCCGCGAGCGCGGCTACGAGATGATGGCAAGCGCCCAGACGTCAGGCGTCTACAATCTTTCCGCTCCCGTTCTCGGGCCGGACCGGCGCTGCATCGCCGCCCTCACCTGTCCGTTCATCGCTCTCGTGAATGCGCCTTCGGCACCCGATATCAGCCAGACGATCCTGCTGGTGCAGAAGACCGCAGCCCAGCTTTCGCTGCTGGCCGGCGCCGACGTCGCCAGCCCCGCTGACAGCTGAGAATTTCTATTTGAACAATCCATTCACCAAAGATAGGTTGCCGGAAGGCCACTCCCCGGAGGAAAAAGAGCGTGCTCATCGATACCCATCTGCATATCATCGACCGGTCGGCGCTGCATTATCCCTGGCTTTCGGGCGAGCCTGACCTCGATCACGATTTCCTCTATGAGACTTATGCGGCCGAGGCCCGGCGCTGCGGCATCACGAAAGTGCTGCACATGGAAGTCGACGTCGATCCTGCCGTCATACAGGCCGAGACTGATCATGTCGCCGGCATTGCCAAACGGGCAGGCAGCATGATTGCCGGCGCCATCGTTTCCTGCCGGCCGGAAGACGAAGGCTTTGCCGCCTATCTCGAGCGGCAAAAGGCCGATCCCTTCGTCAAGGGATTCCGCCGCGTGCTGCATGTCGTGCCCGACGACGTGTCCGAAGGCGCGCTGTTTCGCGAAAACATCAGGCGGATCGGCGGCAGCGGCCTGACCTTCGACCTCTGCACGCTTCCGCATCAGGCAGGCCGCGTGACCGCCCTCGTCGATCTTGCCCCGGATGTGCAGTTCGTTCTCGATCATTGCGGCGTGCCCGATATCCGCTCGGATGCCTTCGAGCCCTGGAAGGCCGGTGTATCGGAGATCGCCCGGCGGCCGAACGTCATCTGCAAGGTCTCGGGTGTCGTCGCCTATGCCGATGCCGAGACATGGACGGCGCAGACGCTGAGGCCTTACATCGAACATGTGATTGCAAGTTTCGGCTGGGATCGCGTCGTCTGGGGCAGCGACTGGCCGGTCTGCACGCGCGGCGGCGGGCTTTCCACCTGGGTGGCCGCGACCCATGCCGTGCTTTCCTCCAGCAGCGAGGCGGAGCGCTCCAAGCTGCTTTTCGCCAATGCGCAGCGCCTCTGGTCGCTCTGATCCGGTTTACGCAATTCCTGAGGGCAAGCCGCCGCACAATTTTTCGCGCGAACGCTCCGGCATCGCGAAAAACGTGATGTGCCTTACAAAAGTGCTACTTTGGCATGTTTTTTGCTGGATACTGAATGAAGCATTGCAGTGTTTCGGTTTGAGACGACTTACAACCAAGCAATTGCGAGCTTTATACATCTCGGGTAAAAGTTGTCAGGCAGGGATATGACGAATAACCTCATGTCCGCTGGCCTCAGGAGGGAAAATAAAATGAAAGAAGAACCGCATGCAGTGGACGTTCACGTCGGAAAGACCATCCGTATACAGCGTCTACTGAGGAAAGTTTCCCAGACGGAATTGGGAGATCGTGTTGGCGTGACGTTCCAGCAGATTCAGAAATATGAAAAGGGCTCCAATCGCGTTTCCGCCAGCATGCTGGTTGAAATCGCCGGCGCGTTGAAGGTCGATGTCAGGACGTTTTTCGACGATCTGTCGACGCCGGATACGGCCAACGACAACCCAGCTCCCAGCGAGGAATTCGTCATTTCGCGTGAAGGCGTTCTTCTCAATGCTGCCTTCTTCTCGATCAAGAACGAAGCTCTTCGCAAGAAGATCCTGAAGCTTGTTCAGGCGATCGCCCACACCGAACAGTTGGAAGCTGACGCGGCCGAATAGACCGGCAATCCGTCATGCGATTCCAACGGACCGCATAAGGACCAATAGCGACTGATCGGGATCAATTGACATCGATCGAGATCAATGACGATCGATCAGGATCAGGTTCTCGCTGGCGTCCTTCATTGCGATCTTGGCCTTGCTGCCAAGCAGCTTCTCGAGATTGACGTCTAGCTCCCTGTCGGGATCTATGCCGTCCCAATCGATGACGACCTGCAGCAGCGCCATGTTCGTCAGGTGCATCAGATTACGCAGCTGAAGCTTTTCAGCCTCCTCCTTGGCTGCCGACAGCAGCCGGAAGATCCTTGCGTATTCACTGCCTGTACCTTCGGCATATTGTTCAAACATCGTTTCCGCCCTCTTGGTCGTGAAACCCTACGATTCCATCATCAGTGCATCTTTCCGCTGCGACCGTTATTCTACCGTTACAGGAGTCACGCTGCGCGTGACTTCGGCGTGCAGAAGCTCCCAGTGGGAGGTAGCGGCGAAGCGCCAGTCACGGTTGACGGGGAGGAATTCGTCGCGGCGTAGCCACTCCAGCACCAGCCGCGCGTCGTTGCGCTTACGCTCGACGCGGAACTTGCGGATGGCTGCGAGGATATGGTCGCGGCGTGGTTTGCGGGCGAAGTGGCACTCGTCGACTACCTTCGCATAGGTTCGCTCCGAAAAATGCAGGAAACGGCCGGCAAGCAGCAGTTTCTTGCGTTCGCCGGGCGAAATCTCGCCATGGGCGTGAAGCGCTTCGATCGTCGGCTCGAAATCGACCCAGGGGACGGAAAGCGGCAGCCAGCCGAGCTCCTGCGGCGCATGCACCAGCGCGACGGCCTCGTCGTCGATCAGCCGGCCGGCCTCGTAGTCCTCGAAGATCGCGCCGAGGCCGACCATGCCGAAGGGAGCGCATTCGGCCGCCCGCAGTGCCCCCATGCTGGCGCCGCCGGCAACCGCGACGTCGCGTTCGAGGGCATAGAGGATTTCCTTGTGCCAGACCGAAGGAAGGTCGCCGAAATAGCCGTCGACGAGGCCGATCGCGGTCGCGCCATCTTCTACCGCCTTCAGGATGTCGCCGCAGGCGGCCGGCGGCCGGAAATCGATGCGGGGAGACATCGCTCTTGCCGCGGCGAGATCGATGCCAAGGCTCGGACCGACGAACATCACCTTCATGATTGGGCTCCTCTTAAGGTGTTGACCGCACGCATGCCGAGCTGGATGTACTGGCCCGAAATATCGACCTCCAGGCCGGGCACGATCACCCTGACGACCGAGACCGGCAGGGTCCCGTGCGCAAACGGCACGACGACGATCTGCTCGATGCCGGTCGCCGTCAGCCGGCCGGCAATTTGGCGGATGGTCTCCTGGATCGTCGCCGGGCGGCGATGACGGGTCTGGAACGCGCGCATCCGGCCATCGCCCTCGCAGAGTTCGACCACTTCCTGCATGGCTGCACTGCGGTCGAGCCTCTGATAGATGCGCGGCGAGAAATCGTCGCGGCTGCCGGCGATCGCGGTCAGCCGGCTCTGCGCCGCTTCGGTGATGGCGCGCAGCGCGGCGCGCACGGGATCGGGATGGCAGCCGCAGCCGCCGCAGACATGCGACCAGCGTGCATCGACACGATCGGAAAGATTGCCGGGCAGGATGACGGCGAGGAAAGTGGGAACGCCGATATCAGTCGTCATGTCGAGCAGCAGCAGCCGCATGCCGGCGCGTGCGATCCGATCGGTCATGATGTCGATGACCGCATCGCCGAAGGAGGCCGGGTCGATGCGGCTCTCCTTCAGGTGTTCCGGCGATTTGAGCTGGGTCAAGGCCCAGGCGTCGCGCTCCACCAGCTCGCAGAGTCCGTGCAACGCCGCTTCGGCGGGCGTGTTGCCGGAGGCAAGCCCGTCGCTCGACTGCTCGAAGCCCGGCGGCCTTTCGCCGCGATGATCGAGGCCAACGAGCCACCAGGGCACAAAAACGCTGTTGCCGGAAAGGATATCGAGGCCGGAGCACCAGGGAATGGGGTGACTGCCGATCTCGTCGGGCGCGCAGCGTGCGACATTGTCGAGATCGATCATGGCGGCACGCTCCGCCCGCATGCCTTCGACCGTCGCCTCCGTCAGGTCGGCCGGCGGAATTTCCGCGATCCGGGTCTCGATTGCCTCCATGGCCGCCGAGGTCATGGCGGCGTCATTGTCGATGCCTTTGCCCTGGAAGACCGAGAGCGTATGGCTGTTCGGCCGCGTCGCGAAGGCGACGGGAATGTTCAGGACATCGAGCGCGGTCAGGAGACCGACGCGCGTGATACCGAATTCGCGCAGGTGCGGCCTGATCGCCGCAAGCGTCTGGGCCGGCGTGACCGCGCGGTCGTGATAGTCGCTGACACCGGCCGATGATCGTTCCAGGTCACCGGCAAGCGTTTCAAGGTCGGTGAAAGCGGACATGCTGATATGGTCCTCAGCGGAACCTTAGCGCATGCGTCAGGCTCTCGAGCGCATTGGCGGAAACGTTGAGTTCGTCTTGTTTCATGGCTGCCCTGGCAGCGGCAGAAAAGCGCAGCGACTGTGTCTGAACTGCGGTGGTTTCAGCATTCGTCTTCATGGTCCATCTCCGATTGGTGCTGGCAGCGCCTTGCTGCCGTTAACCATCGGAGGGAAACATTGCCTGCGTCATTTAAGCGTTACAGGCTTTGTTAAAAGGCCATGTAATCAGGGAAGACCGGCAAGTTGCAGGCCTTTTATCAACGGTTCCGTATAAGCGGGATCGCGATCGGGAACGAAATGGCGGATGTCCTCGCTGCGGAAATCCGGGAAATTTTCCAGCACCACCCGGGCGTAGTTCCCAGCCTTGCCGGTATCCCCCGCCATGGCATGCGAGGCGGCGAGCAGGCGGGCGGTCGCCTGCTTCGTCTTTACCGGTTCCAGCGCCTCGATCGCTTTTCCATACTCTTCGCGCATGAAGTGAATGCCGCCGAGGTTCCAGTAATAATAATCCGGCGGCAGCGGATTGAGCTTGAAGGCCGCGCGGCTGAGTTCCAGCGCCCGATCGAAATCGCCGTCATGAGAAAGCGCGTCGGCGAAATCGGCAAGAATGTCGGCGTCGTTGGGATTGAGATCCTGGGCCTGCTGGAAATGCTCCAGGCTTTCGTCGAACCGGCGACGATAAAGCGCCACGAAGCCGAGCTCGCGATAGGCCCGGCCGCTGTTCGGGTCGGACTGCTGCGCGAGGCGGGCTGCACTGTTCGCCTCGTCGAGCAGTTCCGTGTCCTGCATGCCGCGGATCAGCCATTCCATGCCGAGCGCGCGTGAGACGCCGGCATGGGCGGCCGAGAAGTGTTCATAACGGTTGAGCGAGGATTTGAACCATTTGCGAGCCTGGCGCAGATGCTGCAGGTCGGTCTGGGCGATCAGCCGCTTGCCTTCCAGGTAGAGACGGTAAGCGGATGCCGGCGCCTCGCCGATCGGCATCGCCAGTTCATGACGCTCGATCGTGTCGGCAAGCGAAGAGACGATCCTCCGCGTCAGATGCGCGAAGGATTCGCTGATCTTCTGCATGACGAGCGGCAGCTCGATGGCCCAGATCACTTCCGATGTCGTCGTCCGTGTCAGGCGGCAAGTGGCATAGACATCCTCGTCGCGGCCCTGGATGCTGACGTAAACAGCGTAGTCGAAGCTGAGGTCGAGCGGGCCGGGCAAGGCGCGCGTGGGATCGACCGCACGGCTGAGAATCTCGAGGCTCGTATGCGCGGCGATCACCTTGAAGCCGCGCTGCTGGCTGAGGCCGATGGTGACGTCTTCGAGAAGCGCCCTGCCGACGCGCTCCATCAGCGGGTCGGTGAAGATGCTTTCCGGCGGCAGGATGATGATGCGCGGTTGGCCGACCGGATCGACGAACATGCCGGGCGCTGTTGCGCGCTCCGGTGCGGCGGCCTGCGCCGGGGGTATCAGGCCGAGCTCGCGGGCGAGCGCCGTGGTGCTCTCCTCCGGCTCGGTGTCGAAATCGTCCTTCAGCTGGCTCTTGCACTTGAGATAGGCCTGACGTGCGGCCGCCGGATCGTTCATCCCGACATAGAGGCGCATCAAGGCGCGGTACGCCGTCTCGCTGGCGGAGTCGAGTTCCAGGAGACGCCTGGCAAGCGCGACCTGCTCCTCGTCCGATCTTTCGTCGGCGGCCTCGACCAGCCGGCTGAGGTGGGTAGAGCGCAGTTCGTCGACACGCTGGCGTTCGTAGGTCAGCCAGTCCTCGGCGCCCTGCGTCGGCGATTTGGCGCCTTCGAGCAACTCGCCGTTGAGGATTTCGCTGTCCCCAGGGGCAAGCGGCCCCTTCTGTTTCAGAATATGGACGTCGACCTCCCAGCCGTCCGCAAGCCCGATATGGGTTCGCGTTGCGGCAAGCAGCGGTGGAAGATCGGCGGGGATGCTCTGCTCGATGCGCGCGAGCAGCTGGCGCAGGCTGCCCGCCCGCTTTTCCGGCAATTCGGATTGCCAGAGCTGCCGCCTGACGGTTTCGCGGTCAAGTTCGAGATTGGCTTCGGCGGCGAGCATGGCGAGGAGAAAATACGACTTCTCCGGCAAGGGAAGTTCCCTCCCCGCTGCCAGCAATCGCGGTCTTCCGAGCAGGCATAGCCTGTTCGTCGACGTCTGCCCGGATGTCGGTTGCATCTCGGTTCTCACCCCTGAAAGCCAAGGCGCGCGAACGCACCTGCGGTCGAAGGCATGTTAGAGCTATAATGCCGCTTCGCATAGCCGCTTTGCTTTAAAAAGAAGAATTTTCATCTAATATTTGCATATTCTCAAGCTGCGTTGGGAGGAAATGCTTTGCCGACACTTTCCGTCGAATGCGAATGCGTGCCATTTCGGCACGTTATTCATCTCGCCGCGGTCCTCAGGCGGACGTCATCGTTCATATCGAGACGTTAAGTTACTGGCCGTCGATAGAGTGCCAGCCGGGAGGATTGCCGTGAAGCCTGAGGATTGCACCCTCTCCCGGCGAAGAGTGATCAGAGTACCTGCGCAATCCGTCTCGGAACCGCGTCCGTCGCCGCCGCTTTGACGAAATCGAGCCCGATATCGAGCACCGGCGCGCTATGTGTCAGCCAGCCGACAGAAATGAGATCGACGCCGGAAGCCGCGATGGCTGCGGCCGTTGCCGGTGTCACGCGGCCGGATGCCTCGGTGATTGCCCGCCCGTCGACGATGACGACGGCTTCGCGCAGTTGATCCGGCGTCATATTGTCGAGCAGAACGGCATCGACGCCTGTTTCCATCGCTTCACGCAGTTGGTCGAGCGTATCGACCTCGACCTCTATCTTCACCATATGGCCGACGCCTGTCCGCGCCCGGCGGATCGCCTCGGTGACGCCGCCGGCGATGGCGACGTGATTGTCCTTGATCAGCACCGCGTCATAGAGCGCGAAACGGTGGTTCATGCCACCACCCGCCCGCACCGCATATTTCTCCAGCGCTCTCAGCCCCGGCGTCGTCTTGCGCGTGCAGGCGACGGAGGCTTTGCTGTCCTGAATGGCAGCGGCGATCTCGGCCGTGACGGTGGCAATGCCTGAGAGGTGGCCGAGAAAATTCAGCGCGGTGCGCTCACCGCTCAGCAGGCCACGCGACGGGCCTTCGATGGTGGCGATCACGTCGCCCGGCTTTACCGCGTCGCCATCCCTGAGATTTCGGCGCATGACGATCTCGGGATCGACGAGGGTGAAAGCGAGTTCGGCTGCATCGAGGCCGGCGATGACGCCGGGCTGACGAGCGGCCATAACCACGGTCGAGCGATGATCTTGGGGGATGACCGATGCCGAGGTGATATCGCCGGCAAGACCGAGATCTTCGAGCAGGGCTGTCCGCACCAGCGGCTCGACGATCAGGCGCGGAAGGGGAACGAGACTCATTTCAGGCACTCCTTGCAAGGGCATAGGGCGGGGTCGCGCGGGCGATCTCCAGAACGTCGGAAAGGCACATGCGGCGCCGGTTGGCGTCGGCGAGCTTCAGCGGAAAATCGGTGCGGGCATGGGCGCCGCGCGATTCCATCCGCAGGCTGGCGAAGACGGCGATCAGCAGCGCGACAGTGGCTGGATCGGCGGCCGGGCCATTGCCTTCGGCAAGCGGCAGAAGTGCTGCAATCGCTCCCTGAATGGCGCCGGCATTGCGCAGCACGCCGAGATGGCGCGAGACGATCGGCCGGATAAGCGACGCATCAGCGGCCACCGGCAGTTTCTCGGCGAAGATGGTGCCTGCGGCACTTGCGGGCATGCCAGATACGTCGTGTGCTACCCGCATGCCCATGACAACAGCCTCCAGCAGCGAATTGCTGGCAAGCCGGTTGGCGCCGTGCAGGCCGGTCGAAGCCGCCTCTCCGGCGACCCAGAGACCGGAAACCGAGCCGCGGCCGTTTGCATCCGTTGCAACGCCGCCCATGTGATAGTGAACGGCCGGGCGCACCGGAATGAGGTCATTGGCCGGATCGATGCCTGCCTCGCCGCACAGAGCTGCAATGACGGGAAAGCGGGCGGCAAACCGGCTGCCGAGTGCCTTGCGGGTATCGAGAAAGACCCTACCGCCGCGGGCGATTTCGGCGCTGATCGCCCGCGCGACGACGTCGCGCGGCGCAAGCTCTGCGCCTGATGTGCGAGCCATGAAGCGTTCACCCCGTTCGTTGATGAGCAAGGCGCCTTCGCCGCGCACCGCCTCGCTGACGAGCGCCAGCGGCCTGCGGCGCGAGTCGAGCGCCGTCGGGTGGAACTGGACGAATTCCATATCGGCAAGCGCGGCGCCTGCTCTCGCCGCAAGCGCGATCCCCTGGCCGAAATTACCCATCGGATTGGTGGTTGCGTCATAGAGCCCGCCGATGCCGCCGGTGGCGAGCACCACCTTGGAGGTCGGCAGGATGGCGGCGCCTTTCGCGGTGGCGCAAAGCAGGCCCGCCACACGCTCGCCATCCATCAAGATCCGCCGAGCCTCGAAGCCTTCGAGCACCGTGATCGCAGGCGTTTGCATCACCGCTTGCACCAGCGCGGCGATGATCGCCGCCCCGGAGCCGTCGCCTTCGGCATGAACAATGCGGCGGCGGCAATGTGCGGCCTCCAACCCGAGCGAAAGCTCGCCCTCGACATTCCTGTCGAAACGCACGCCCGCTTGTTCCAACGCGGCAATCGCTGCCGGCGCCTCGGCAATGATGCCGCCGGCGACCACGGGATCGCAGAGGCCGTCGCCGGCGGCAAGCGTATCGGCAAGATGCAGTTCGGCGCTGTCATCTTCGCCCATGCTGGCGGCAATGCCGCCCTGTGCCCAGGCGCTCGACGTCTCCGTACCGAGGAGTGCGCGGGTGACGAGGACGGAGGGTTCTGGCGCCAGGGTCAGCGCGGTCATCAAGCCCGCAAGCCCGCTGCCGACGATGACCGTGCGTCCGGCGAGGTGCTCGAGGATCTCGGTCATATCGCCAGCATCCTCTCGACGGCACGGCGCGCGGCAACGGCGATCGCCGGATCGACGGTGACTTCGTGACGGTTTTCCTCGAGTGCTGCACGGATATTGCTGAGCGTGATCCGCTTCATATGCGGGCAGAGATTGCAGGGGCGAATGAACTCGACGTCGGGATGGTGCACGGCGACATTGTCGCTCATCGAGCATTCGGTGAGCAGCACGACCCGCGCCGGCTTTTGCTTGCCGACATAGTTCGACATCACGGCGGTCGAGCCGGCGAAATCGGCTTCCGCCACCACGTCGGGCGGGCATTCCGGATGGGCGAGCACCGTCACGCCGGGATGGTTTTCACGCAGTTGGCGCACATCCTCGGCAGTGAAGAGTTCATGCACTTCGCAATGCCCATGCCAGGCGATGATCTCGACATCCGTCTCGCGGGCGACGTTGCGCGCCAGATACTCGTCCGGGATCATCAGCACCTTCGGCACGCCGAGCGATTCCACTACCTGTTTGGCATTGCCCGAGGTGCAGCATATGTCGGAGGCGGCCTTCACCGCCGCTGAAGTGTTGACATAAGTGATAACGGGCACGCCGGGATGGGCCTGGCGCAGCAGCGCAATATCCTCGGGTGTGATCGAATCTGCCAGAGAACAGCCGGCGGAGAGATCGGGGATCAGTACCGTCTTCTCGGGGTTCAGCAGCTTGGCGGTTTCGGCCATGAAATGCACGCCAGCAAGAACGATGACATCGGCGTCGACCTCGATCGCCTTGCGGGCGAGCGCCAGGCTGTCGCCGACGATGTCGGCCACGCCATGGAAGATTTCCGGCGTCTGGTAGTTGTGCGCGAGAATTACGGCGTTGCGGCTGCGCTTGAGCTCGAGGATCGCGTCGACGTCGTTTTCGAATGTCATCCATTCGGCTTTGGGAATGACACGGCTGACGCGCTGATAAAGCGAGGATGCGGAAACAGGGTGATTCATGACCGGCCCTAATTATGCTCCAGCTGAGCATATCATGGGCAAATAGATATTCTCACGATGAGCATATGTCAATTGCGGGAGAGCGGTAATTTCGTTCCTGCCAGCGCCCGTTCTTCAAGCACCGTGTGACGGAAGCGGAAAAGCTTGGCCGGCCGGCCGCCGGTTTCGCTTTCGGTTCCGCCGGTTTCTTCGACCAATTCCTGCTGTTCGATGAGGCGGCGGAAATTCTGCTTGTGCAGCGTCAGCCCCGCCAATGCCTCGATGGTTCGCTGCAGCCTCAGCAGCGTGAAGCTCTCCGACATCAGTTCGAAGACGACGGGGCGATATTTGATCTTGGCGCGCAGCCTTGCGATCCCGGTCGCGAGAATGCGACGGTGATCGGCAAACATCGCCCGGCCAAGATTGGCCTCGGCTGCGCATCCGGCTTCGGCCACGAGCCTAGCTTCGTAAAGCAATTCGTAGCGCTGCAGCGCCAGATCTTCGTTCCAACCGCCGCCGTCGAGGCCGAAGGTAAAATCCGCCCGGCGATGACGGTGGTCGCGCCTTGCCGGATCGGCATCTGCCCAGCTCCTCAGGCGCGCCATGATCTCGTCGAGTACGACCGGGCGGCCCTGCCGGTGATCTTCCCAGGGAAAATATTCGTACCAGCCGTGCCATCCCGGCCGGCCGGCGCCCGACTGTTCGTTTACGAGGCCGAGATAGCTGATCGAGATCGTTCGCCCGCCTGGGATGTCGTTGTTGCGGTCGCGGTCGGCGAAGGTATAGAGCTGTTCGAGGTAGCCGACGGGGTGCTCGGTCTGCTCCTGCACCCATTCGCGCAGGCCGGATTGCAGCGTGCGGTGGCCCATTTCGAAAGGACCTGACGGCAACGCATTGCCTGATCGGATGGTCATGACGCGCGGCTCGTCCCCCGTCACCGCGACGAGCACCGCAATCAATTCCGCATGCGCAAAGCCGATCGTCACAGGGGACCGAATACTCCGTTCCGAATGAATCGAACGCATCATTCCTGACACAGCCTATGGCCGAAGCCAATGGAGGAGAAGCGCCTTGGCTGCGCTTCCCACATCATCCAGGCACGAAACGCGGTTGTGCTTAGCGATTGCCTGTCTTCAACTGGTCCAGAAAAATTTTCAGTTCCGCTTCATTGATGCCAACGAGATGGCGCTTTTCCGGATAGGCGCCGCTTCTGACGTCGTCGGCGAATTCTGTAAAGGCGGCGATGCGGTCGCGCTGTAGCCGGTCGTGTTCGGCGGCGAAGTTGCGATAGACCTTGGCATGGCGGGGATAGTGGTCGCGATTGGCGCCGAGCACGTCGTCGGCGAAGAGATATTGGGCGTCGCAGCCGCTGCCTGCTCCCATAGAGATCATCAGCATGGAGGTGCTGGCGCTGATGGCGGCGGCGACCTCTCCCGGCACGACTTCGATTTCGGCGGCGAAGGCGCCGGCCTCTTCCAGCGCCTTGGTCTGGCGCCAGATCTCGGCTGCACTCGCCGCCGTCTTGCCGACGGCGCGGAAGCCGCCCGTCCAGGTCGCCTTCGAGGGGATCAGCCCGAGATGGCCGCAGACGGGAATGCCTTCGTCCCGCAGGCGCCGGATCGTCTGCAGGCTTGCGGCGCAATAGACCGCATCGCCACCCGCTTTCAGGGCCGCGAAGGCGGCACGGAGATAGTCTTCCGCCGAGACATGGTCGCCATATTCGAGCCCCGGAATGGCGAAAGGCGTGGGGGCGACCTCACGAAAGACCGGCCCAAGTAGCGAGGGCGGCACTGAAACCATATCGATCCCCGCCTTTTCGGCGGCTTCGGCCTCCTCCAGCGTGGTGACGCGCAACATGGTGAGTTGGCGCTTGCCTTTTTCCGCAAGCAGGTCGGCGACCGTCGCGCGTTTATGTTTCTTCATCGTCAAATTCCTTTGAAAAATAGAGGGCGGCTCAGGCGGCCAACAGGGATTTCAGTTTGATGTCGCTGGCTGCCAGTGCGGCTGGATCGGGGTGGGCGCGCGCCGCGATCAGCATTTCGGCGAGCCTGACGTCGCGTGCCACGGCATTGCCCGGCCCGATGCCGCTTGCGGCGATCAAACGCCCGTCAGCATCGAGATGGAAGAGAATGAAGGCACCTGCGCCGAGATCGCGGCGCAGATGAGTGACGGCGCCTTCGGCAAGGCCTGATATCTGCAGCGTCATGTCGTATTGGTCGGACCAGAACCACGGCACTGATGAAACAGCTTCCTCGAGGTCGAGCATGTTGGCCGCGGCCAATGTGCCCTGTTCCTGGGCATTGCGCCAGGATTCAAGCCGTACCCGGCGGCCGCCATAGATCGACAGCGGAAAGGAGCAGCAGTCGCCGGCGGCAAAGACATCAGGTGCGGAGGTCTTGAGATAGGCGTCGACGGCAATGCCATTGTCGATCGTCAGCCCTGCCCTTTCGGCGATCTCGACATTCGGCCGCGCACCGATGCCGACGAGGGCAAGATCGGCTTCAATCACTTCTTTGCCCGACAGCCGGATCAAGGCTTTGCCGTTCTCCTCGGTCAAAGCTTCGATGGAGACGCCGCAGCGAATATCGACGCCCTCGGCGCGGTGACGCTCTGTGAGCAGATGGGCGATCTCCTCCGGCACGCCGCGCTTCAATACGCGTTCCAGCCCTTCGATGACGGTGACGTCGGCGCCGAGCTGCCGCGCTGTCGCCGCCAATTCCAGCCCGATAAAGCCGCCGCCGATGATGGCGATATGCCGTCCCGGCTTCATGACATCGCGCAGCGCCGTCGCATCGTGATGCGTTCTCAGCGCGCGAATACGCGGACTTCCCAGAGGCGCGCCAGGGAACGAACGCGCGGCTGCGCCCGTCGCGAGCAGGAGCTTGTCGTAGGAGAGCACGGTACCGTCCGAAAGCGTGACGGCCCTGGCTACGGTATCGAGATCCCTCGCCTCCAGGCCGGTCAGCAGCCGGATGCCGCTGTCGGCATATTTTTCCAACGCGGCGATGAATTTCGGATCGCGAGCATCGGTGGAACCGGCCTTCGAAAGCGGCGGCCGCTCATAAGGTGGAAGGGGTTCGGCTCCAATAAGCGTTATCTCGCCGGCAAAGCCTTTTTCACGCAACGCGAAAGCAGCGCGCGCACCGCATTCGCCCGCACCCAGGATGACGAAATGAGCCACGTCCGTTTCCTTATACCGAGATGAAGACGGTGTCGCCTTCGACCTTCACAGGATAGGTTTTGAGATTGACGCAGACCGGTGCACCTTTGGCTTCGCCCGTCTTGTAGTTGAAGCGGCCATTGTGCTTCGGACATTCGATGATCTCATCCATGACAAGCCCGTCGGCGAGGTGGATATGTTCATGTGTGCAGAGCCCGTCGGTGGCGAAGAATTCGTCGTCAGGGCTGCGGTAGACAGCGAAGGTGCGCCCCCCATGATCGAAGCGGATGACATCCTCTTCGTCGATTTCGTCCTTGCCGCAGACCTGGATCCAGTTGCCGCTCATCTTATCCTCCCTTGATCGTGATTATTGTGCCGCCGGGGCCAGTTCGTTGTGAAATTCCCCGCGATAGGGCCGCGCGGTTGCCGGCAGTTCGCGCTTTAGGAAATAATCCTCGTTGCGCAGCTGGCGCAGGAAGGCAGGGATCATCTCGCGATAGCCGGACCAGATCGACGGATTCGGCGCCGGCAGATCGTGCTTGATCATCGCGTGCAGCCTGGGCAGTGCGTGGTAGGGCACCATCGGAAACATGTGGTGTTCGACGTGGTAATTCATGTTCCAGTAGATGAAGCGGCTGATGGGGTTCATGTAGACCGTGCGGCTGTTCAGCCGGTGATCGATGACGTTGTCGGCAAGGCCGCCATGCTGCAACAGCCCGGTGAGTACATGGTGCCAGGCGCCGTAGAGGCGCGGCAGGCCAATCAGCACCAGCGGCAGGATCGAGCCCATGGCGATGGCGGTTGTGATAGTGACAACATAGATCGCCAGCCAGATACGGGCGAAACGGATCGCCTTAGGCTGCTCCATCTCCGGGATGAACGTCTTTTCCGCCGCGCTGACGCCGCCGAAGGCATTGCGCAGCATGTCGATGACCGCATGCCAGGCGTCGAGGATGCCGAAGAAGTTGAGGATCAGCCGGAAGAGATCCGGCGGCCGCATGACGGCGATCTCGGGATCGCGACCGACGATGACGGTATCGGTGTGGTGGCGGGCATGGCTCCAGCGCCAGGTCACCGGATTGCGCATGATCATGAAGCAGGCGATCTGATAGACGACATCGTTCATCCAGCGCGTCTTGAAGGCGGTGCCGTGACCGCATTCGTGCCAGCGGCTGTCGGAGGCTGAGCCGTAGAGCACGCCATAGGCGAGGAAGAAGGGTATCGCGATCCAAGAACCCCAGAAATAGATGCCGAGCCCGGCAAGGATTGCCATGCTGCCGAGCCAGATGATCGTGTCCCGGATTGCCGGCCCATCGGAGCGCTGCATCAGTGCCTTCATTTCCTTGCGCGGAATGTCGGTGTGATACCATTCGGCTGCCGCCAGCCCCGTCTCGACGGCGGTGCGACCGCTTTCGCCGAGCAGGTCGTAGTCACGTTTCTTTGTCTGGATCGCCATCATCCGCCTCCCGCTATGCTGTTGCCGAGGAGGATAGGTTGACTTTGAAAGGCGCTCAATGCAGGCTTGATATAATCTATCAAAAGCCATCATTATTGGCTTGCATCAATGATTGAATCCATCAGGAACATCCATGCGCCGCCCCACCATATCCGATCTCGCCCGTGCCTCCGGCGTCAGCGTTGCCACCGTCGACCGCGTTCTCAATGCTCGCCATCGCGTGCGGGAGGAGACGGCGCGACGGGTCTATGATGCGGCGCAGGCGATCGGCTATCATGCCGTCGGCCTCATCAGGCAGCGGGTCTTTGAGGATCTGCCGCAATACAGGCTTGCCTTCCTGCTGCAGAAACCAACCCAATCCTTCTACCAGACCTTTGCCCGCGAAATCGAAGCGGCGGCGCGCGCTGTCACCACAGCCCGTCTCCAGATCCAGATCGAGTACCCCTCGGCGACGACGCCTGCCGCCATCAACGAAAAGATCAAGGCACTCGGCGCCCGCAACCAGGCCGTCGCTGTCGTCGGTCCCGATTATCCGGCGGTGACGACCGCAGTCGAGGAGCTGAAGGAACGCGGCATCCCTGTCTTCTCGCTGCTTTCCGATCTCGCCACAGGGGTGCGTGACGCCTATGTCGGCGTCAACAACCGCAAGGCCGGACGCACCGCCGCATGGACGATCGCGCGGACGGCGAAGAAGCCCGGCAAGGTCGCGTGTTTCGTCGGCAGCCACCGCTTCCACGGCCATGAGCTGCGGGAGATCGGCTTTCGCTCCTATTTTCGCGAGAACGCCCCGGAATTCGATGTCGTCGATACGCTGATCAACCTCGAGACTGCCGAAATCACCCATGAGGCAACGCTGACGCTTCTGCAGAAACATTCCGATCTCGTCGGCCTCTATGTCTGCGGCGGCGGCATGGAGGGGGCGATTTCCGCCTTCCGCGAAGAGGGTGTCGCCGGTCGGATCGTGCTCGTGGTCAACGAGCTGACGCCGGAGAGCAAGGCCGGCCTTGCCGACGATATCGTCACCATGGTGGTCGCTACTCCGCTGCCCGCTCTCTGCAAGGAGCTTTTGTCGCTGATGGTCGGTGCGATCGAGCATGGTGAGGCTGCCGTTCCCGGTCAGTCCTTCCTGCCATTCGATATCTATATCTCCGAGAACATCTGAGAATGAATGAATTCCATCATTTCGATTGAAAATCTCTCAGCAATGAAAGCGGCCTCCGGCAATGACGGATGGTTTGCCGGGTGAATTCGGATAGAGATTCGCTCGCCCATTCACGAGGAACCGCTCCGCCGTGGCGCGGAGACGAGGAGGATATTTCCGTCATGACTTCGATCCGCTTTGCGCTCAACCATATGGCCGCTCCGTCGCTTGCTATCGATGATTTCTTCAAACTGGCAAAGTCGCTCGGCATCGACGCCGTCGAGATCCGCAACGACCTTTCCGGTAATGCGATTGTCGACGGCACCAGGCCGGAAGCGATCAAGGATGCCGCCGCTCGTCACGGCCTGACAATCATTTCGATCAACGCTTTGCAGCGCTTCAACGAATGGAATGAAACCCGCGCACGAGAAGCGCAGGAACTGATCGACTATGCCAGCGCGTCTGGCGCCAAGGCGCTCGTCCTCGTTCCGAAGAACGATGGCACCGGCTGCGCCGATGGGGAACGGCAGGCTAATCTGCGCCAGGCGCTGTCGGCACTGAAGCCAATGCTCGATGAAGCCGGCATCATTGGTCTCGTCGAGCCGCTCGGTTTCGAAATCTGCTCGCTGCGCTCGAAGACCGAGGCGGCCGAGGCAATCAGAGAGCTTGGCGCGCAATCGACCTTCAAGCTCGTTCACGACACCTTCCATCACCACCTTGCCGGCGAAGCAGCGACCTTCCCTGAGCTGGCCGGCCTCGTGCATATCTCCGGCGTCAGCGATCCTTCCGTCTCCGTTTCCGATATGCGCGATTCCCATCGCGTGCTCGTGGATGGCGATGACCGGCTCGACAATGCCGGGCAGATCAGGGCGCTGCTGCAGGCGGGTTATAAGGGTCCGTTCTCCTTCGAACCCTTTGCAGCGGAAGTGCATGCGGTCAGGGACCCGGCCGGTGCGCTTCGTACCAGCATGGATTACCTGTCAGCGCGGGTTTGAGAACCGGGCAGAGCGCCGCCCAATGATTGTCGCCATAATTGGCCACCCGCCGTGGCCAATTATCGGATGTTACTTCCTGCCTCTGAACCGGCGTTGGTAGGCCGGATCGTAGAGCGAGCTCTCGCGGAAGTCATTGGCCGCGAGCGAGGGGCCGACGAAGATGATTGCCGTGCGCTCGATCGGCTCGGCCGCAACCTTTGCCTCGATATCGGCAAGCGTGGCGTGCAGGACGCGCTCGTCCGGCCAGGAGGCCTTGACGACGATCGCGACGGGGCAGTCGGCGCCATAAAGCGGCGTCAGTTCCTCGACCACTTGCTTCAGCGCATGGATCGCCAGATGGATCGCCAGCGTGGCGCCCGTCGCGCCGAATTTGGCGAGCGTCTCGTCGTTCGGCATCGGCGAAGCACGGCCGGAAACGCGGGTCAGAACCAGGCTCTGCGCTACCGCGGGGATCGTCAGCTCGCGCCCGAGGGCCGAGGCTGCGGCGGCAAAGGCCGGAACGCCCGGCGTCATCGTGTAGGCGATGCCGTGTTTCTGAAGACGGCGTACCTGCTCGGCCACGGCACTCCAGACGGAAAGATCGCCGGAATGCAGCCGGGCGACATCCTGGCCGGCTGCATCGGCCTGCAGATATTCCGCCTCGATCTCGTCGAGTGACATCGGTGCGGTATCGACGATGCGCGCG
The DNA here is from genome assembly GCF_003938655.1 of Rhizobium pisi. GTDB lineage: Bacteria > Pseudomonadota > Alphaproteobacteria > Rhizobiales > Rhizobiaceae > Rhizobium > Rhizobium pisi. Next base: position 121,360 of record NZ_RJJT01000008.1, on the reverse strand, counting down.
CCCGGCGGGCAATATTGCAGCAGTTCGGGCGAGACGATCGAGCCGGCATAGAGACAGACCGGGCACTGGGCGATGAGATCGCGGCCGCGCACGGTAATCAGATCCGCAGCACCTGGCCCTGCGCCGATGAAATGTACGGTCATCTCGTCATCCTTTCGTCCAGCGCCACTGCGTCACTGGCATGGCCGGCCGCCAGCCGCTCATGCCGCCGACGGGCTGTGCGCGCGATATTTCGATGCGCGTGAGGAAGCCGCCGTGTTTTGCATATTCGCCGAGCAGCATTGCTTCCATCTCCAGTGTCACGGCGTTGGCAACGAGCCGCCCTCCCCGCTTCAGCGCGGCAATCGCAGCGTCGATAACACCCGCTTCGCTGCCGCCGCCACCGAGGAAGATCACATCCGGTTCCGGCAGGCCTTTCAGTACATCGGGCGCTGAACCCTCGACGATGGCGAGATGCGGCACGCCGAAGGCCGATGCATTGCGAGCGATCCGCGCGGCCCGTTCTGGCGACTGCTCGATGGCGATTGTCTTCAGGCTGGAATCGGCCAACATCCATTCGATGCCGATCGAGCCCGCGCCCGCGCCGATATCCCAGAGCAGTTCTCCGTGGCGCGGCGCGAGCGCCGAAAGCGTCATCGCCCGGATTTCGCGTTTGGTGATCTGTCCGTCATGCTCGAACAGGTCGTCTTCGAGCCCGGCGGTGAAAGGCTGAATACGGGCCCCCTCCCCTGCCGCGATATCGATTGCACAGACGTTTAGGGGATCGATGTCCTCGAGATCGAAATTTGCCGCGACGGCACTTCTTCGCCGTTCCCGAGCGCCGCCGAGCGCCTCGAGCACGGTAAGCTTCGACTGATCGAATCCGGTGCCGGCAAGCAGGGCTGCCAACTCGCCCGGCCCCTTCTCGTCCGAGGTCAGCGCAATGATCCGCCGGCCGGGGTGCAGATGCGGTCGGATGAGATCCATCGGCCGTCCATGCAGAGAGATCGTCGTGACCTCCTGCAGCGGCCAGCCGAGGCGGGATGCGGCAAGGCTGAAGGCCGAAGGCGCGGGAATGGTGCGCATCTCCTCCGCCGCCACATCGCGGGAGAGCGTTGCGCCGACACCGTAAAGGAAGGGATCACCGGAAGCGAGCACGACAACGGGCGTGCCGCGCCTCTCCAGGACTGCTTCGACCGAGCGCTCGAATGGGCTTTGCCAGGAAAGCCTCTCGCCCGATATCAGCGACGCAGCGAGCGCGTGATGCCGCGCTCCGCCGAAGACGGCGGGTGCCGATGCAATCAACCGCCTCGCCTCCTCGCCCAGCCCTTCTGGACCATCTTCGCCGATGCCGATAATAGTCAGCCAGCGCTCGCCGGATACAGGAGAAACATCAGACATGGGAAGACCCCGCATCCTGATCCTCGGCGGCACCGGCGAGGCGCGCCTGCTGGCCGAGGCGCTTGCGGCGCGTGGTGATTGCGATGTTCTGCTGTCGCTCGCCGGGCGCACCGAAAAACCGGCCGTGCAGCCTGTTCCGATTCGCGTCGGTGGTTTCGGCGGTGCTTTGCCGCTGGCTGATTTCCTCAAAACCGGCGGGTATGGGTTGCTGATCGACGCCACGCATCCCTTCGCCGAGCGAATTTCGGCCAATGCCGCCTTTGCCGCCGAGACCACCGGTATCGCTGCGATCGCTCTGCGCCGTCCAGAATGGCAACGTCTGCCGGGCGATCGCTGGCGAGACGTGCAAAGCATTCCGGCTGCCATCGATGCGCTCGGCCCCTCCCCCCGCCATGTCTTTCTCGCGACCGGCCGGCAGGGCGCGCATCATGCGGAAGCGGCGCCGCAACATCATTATCTCATCCGCAGCGTCGATCCCGTCGAACCGCCGCTTGCGAATGTCGCATACATCCTTGATCGTGGTCCGTTCTCGCTGGAGAGCGAATGCGCTTTGCTGAAGCAGCACCACATCGACGTCATTATTGCCAAGAACAGCGGTGGCGCCGCTACCTATGCGAAAATTGAGGCCGCCCGCCTGCTCGGTATCGAGGTGATGATGGTCGTGCGCGCACCGGCGCCCATGGTCACGGCGGTCGAGACAACAGAGGCGGCACTGGCGGTGATCGATCACCTGTTTCCCCCTGCCATGAACCGCGGCGTGTAGACCAAATCAAGCTTGCCGGGCCGTACGACGATCCGCGTTTCGGCTGAGCCGATGATAATGCAGGTTGCCATATCGGCAATCGACGCATCCGCTTGCGAAAGAGGCTGCACAGCGATGCGCTCGTCGGGCCTCCCCGCCGCACGCCCGAAAATAACTGGCGTTGCAGCCGGCAGATGGTCGCGCAACAGCTTGAAGGCCTCGCCGAGTTGCCATGGTCGTGCCCGGCTGATCGGATTATAAAGCGCAATCACGAAGCCTGCTTTTGCAGCCAGTTCGAGGCGTTTTTCGATTATATCCCAAGGCTTTAGGTTGTCAGACAGCGACATGGCGCAGAAATCGTGGCCAAGCGGGGCGCCTGCTCTTGCCGCCACGGCCAGCATCGCCGTGATGCCGGGCAGGATGGTGAGATCGACCGAGCGCCACGCAGCCGGGCCGTTCTCGATCGCCTCGCAGACGGCTGCCGCCATGGCGAAGATGCCGGGATCGCCACCGGAGACAACGCAGACCTTGGCGCCATCAGCGGCCATGGCAAGGGCTGCCCCTGCCCTTCCGAGCTCTTCGCGATTGTCCGAGGCGTGCCGCAGTTGATCGTGGCGGAGTTGCAGCCTGTCGAGATAAGGGCCGTAACCGAAGAAATCCGTCGCCGCGTCGACGGCCGCCAGGGCTTCCGGCGTCATCTGCTCGGGATTGCCGGGACCGGTGCCGATCACGAAAAGCCTGCCGCTCATCGCCTGTCCTCCCAGCCCGGCACCAGCACCAGGGAGAAATACGGCGCATCGCCATCGCTCCTGTCGGCAAGCTTTTCCATTGCCGCATTCGCCATGGTGCCGCGCTCGACATAGACGGCTTCCGCAAGTCGGCCGGCCGCCGCCAGCGCCCGGCGGATCTTCGGCAGGTTGCGGCCGACCTTCATAATGACGGCGGCTTGCGTATCGGCAAGACGGCGCGTCAGCTCGATTTCCGCCATCGTACCGGGCAGTACGGAAAGCACGTCGTCGCCCTGGACGATCGGCATGCCAGCCAGCGACCAGCAGCCCGACATGGCGCTGATGCCGGGGATCACTTCGGTGGGGTAGCGCTGGGAAAGCCTGACATGCAGGTGCATGTAGGAGCCATAGAAGAGCGGATCGCCTTCGCTGAGAACGGCGACGGTCAATCCGGCATCGAGATGTTCGGTGACAGACTTGGCAGACTGATCATAGAATTGGGTGATCAGGCTCTGGTAGCGTTCGTCGTTCTTGTCGATCTCTGTCGTCACCGGATAATAGAGCGGCAGCAGCATCACTCCGGACTTCAGCAGCGGTTCGACGATTGCCTTGCCGTTGCCGCCCCTGCCCTGCTTGGCGAAATAAGCGATCACGTCAGCGCCTTCGATGGCGCGCACGGCTTTTAGGGTCAGTAGCTCCGGGTCGCCGGGACCCGTGCCGACGCCGATGAGACGACCGGTCGTCATAGGCCCGGCCTCGCCAATGCATTGACGGCCGCAGCCGTCATGGCGCTGCCGCCGAGCCGGCCGCGCACGATGGCAAAGGGTACGCCATAGGAATTCTCCGCCAATGCATCCTTCGATTCCGCCGCGCCGACGAAACCAACAGGCATGCCGAGGATCGCCGCCGGTTTCGGGGCGCCGTCGCGCAGGAGTTCGAGAAGATGGAAGAGCGCGGTCGGTGCATTGCCGATCGCGACGATGCTTCCGCCGAGCCGATCGAGCCAGAGATGCATGGCTGCGGCCGAACGTGTGTTGCCGGTCTCACGCGCGAGCTCGGGCGTCGCGGGATCGCGCAACGTGCAGATCACCTCGTTCAGTGCCGGCAGCCGCGCCCGGGTAACGCCCTGGGATACCATCTCCGCGTCACAGAAGATCGGTGCGCCGCTCTTCAGGGCGTCACGCGCCGCACGGACGAAATCGGCCGAGAACAGGAAATGCTCTGCTGCCTCGACCAGCCCGCAGGCATGGATCATGCGCACGGCAATTTCGGCTTGATCTTCGGTAAAGCGCGAAAGATCGGCCTCGGCGCGGATGATCGCAAAGGAACGCTCGTAGATCGCGTCGCCGCTGCGGATATAATCGTAGTCTGGCATTCCTATTCCTGTCGCAGCGCCTTCGAAACGCCGGTTGTGCCAAGCCGTGTAAGGCAGGCGGCGGTCGATTCGCCAGCATCTCTGTTGTCTTCGATGGCTCGGGCGAGCCTCTCTATAGCGAAATCGATCCGACCGCCAGCGATCCGTTCGTCGGGATGATCCGCCGCAAGCCCGTTGAGGATGAGGTCGTAACCCTCAGCCGAGCCCGTCAGGGTCAGCGCGGGCCGCGCATGCGCGCAGCCCTTGGCGCAGCCGGAGAGATGCAGCGTCAACGAACCGTCAAAGAGGGCGGGCGCTGCGGCAATGAGGCGGCGCGCCAGAGTTCTCGTCTCGTAGAAGGCTGAGCCGCAGGCGCCGGCGCCTGCGCAGGCGGCGATGTGCTCGCTGTCTTCGCCGGGTTGCGCACTGAAGCCAAGTCTGGCTGCGGCGATCTGCATAGCCGGCACTGTATCTGCCGGAAGCCCAATGAGAAAGAAACCGCGACCGGGCGCAAGTCGGATGGCTGTTGTGCCATGAATCTCTGCAAGATCGAGCAGAGCGGTGAGATTGGGCACCCTCATCTGTCCGAACTCGGGCCTGAAGCCGAGCACGGTTTTGCCGTCCGCCAGCCGGTGCAAGCCGGAAAGCGGCATCCCTGTCGTGCGGGACGGAGTGAACTGAATGCCATTCATTGCAGGAAAATGCGCCCGCAGAAGCGCCGGATCGATATCGCGTGTCCGCCTGCCCTGCCCGAGGGCTGCCAACAGGCTCAGAATTTCGCCGACGGCGGATATCGCCACCTCCGCAGGACCGACTGCGACCGGCGTTGCGGTTTCACCGTCGCCATTGATCGAGACAAGCCAATTTGCGTCGAATTGTGCGACGACACGGATATCGGCGGAAAGTGCCGACAAGCCGAAGGCTCCACCGCCGTCGATGAGGAGCGAAAGTTTCGGCGCGAGCCGCGGCGAGGCGATGAGATGGTGGAGCGTGCGGCGCAATGTCATTTCCATTGCGGACGGATCGCTCAACTCTTCCGGATCGATGCCGTGCAGTGGCGATATCTCGATCGCCGGCCCGTCCGGCACAACGATTCCGGCGGCCTCGATATCGGCAGCGAGCTGCCCTACGGTTTCGGACCGCAGCCCGCGGATCTGCAGATTGCCGCGCGCGGTGATCTCAAGAATGCCGTTGCCATGCGCTGCGGCGGAGCGAGCAAGATCTGCGAATTGCGGCAACGTCAACGCGCCACCGGCCGGTCGCAGCCGCACCAGCAAGCCATCGCCGGTTGGCATGGGTGCGGCAAGGGCGGGGCAGGCGCCGCGCCTGCGCATCTCCACCGCCGGGCGACCGTGCGTATCCGCCTCGCTTGTTCTGTCGCTCGCCTCAGCGGTCTTAACGCTCATTCTCAATCCTCTGACCATTTCTTACATGATCATGCCCGGCGCGGCAAAGCATGATGGAAGTGGTTCGGACCGGCTATTCCTCGAAATCCCGTCCCTTGCGCAAGAGATAAATGTCCATGATCCAGCCATGCCGTTGCCTGGCCTCGGCCCTCAACGTCACAATGTCGGCGGCGACATCACCAAGCCGTCCTGATCTGACCATCTCATCCTCGGTGCCGAGATAGGCGCCCCAGAAGATCTCCGCATCCGGATCGTCGATCTTGGCAAAAGCCTGTTCGCCGTCGAGCATGACGATCGTGCTGTCGGTCAGAAGCCCGTCCCGCGCCAGCCTGCGCCCGGTAGTGATCTCGATTGGTTTGCCGACCAGATTGACCGGGATCTTGTGGCTGGCAGCCAGGGCCTGAATGCTGGTGATGCCGGGAATGACGCGATAGTCGAAATCCAGGCGGCCTTCCCGCTGCACGCGTTCGATGATGCGGATCGTGCTATCGTAGAGACTGGGATCGCCCCAGACGAGAAAGGCGCCGCTGCCGTCATCCGGGAGACTGGCGACTAGCTCTCCGTAGATATGCGCGATCTCGCCGTGCCAGGCGTCGACGCTTTGCGTATAAGTCCGCTCGGCCGTTTGTCTTTGCGGCACTTGGAATTCAGAGAGCCTGATGCCCGGCCGCGTGACATAACGTTCGCAGATCTCTCGCCTGACCTCGGCAAGCTCTTCCTTGCCCGGGCCTTTGACCGGCAGGAAGATGACGTCTGCCGCATTCATCGCGTTGATCGCCTGTATGGTGAGGTGCTCCGGGTTGCCCGTGCCGATGCCGATGATAAGGATGTGCTTCAAGCCGATACTCCCCGTGATTCCTGGCGGTCTTGCCGAAAAAGCCGCGTCGCTGCAAGGGTGAGGACGGGCAGTTGGCCGCGGCCAACCGGGCCGGAAGCACCTCCAGGGCCCATTGTTGCTGCAAATCCCGAATCGTGTCATTTTCGATACGCTTTTTGACGCTATGTTGACAGAAAAGCGCATCGAAAAGGATTGGGTGTTTTGGACAACATTAGCGTATCGACGACAGATGTACGGATCGAGCGGCATGCGAACCAGCTTTCGCGGCAGTTGAAGCTCCTCCGCGACAAGCTGTTTCCGCCGCTTTCGCAGAAGACGCTGCGCACATTTTCCTCCGGCGAGGCCGCTCAGATGATCGGCGTTTCCGACGGATATCTCCGCCAGCTGTCGCTGGATGGCAAGGGCCCACAGCCGGAGCTTTCCCAGAATGGCCGGCGTTCCTATACGCTCGGCCAGATCAATGAATTGCGCCATTATATGGCCAAGCTGAAGCCGAAGGATGCGCTTTCTTATCTGCCATGGCGCCGCCCCGGCGAGAAGCTGCAGACGGTTGCCGTCACCAATTTCAAAGGCGGCTCCGCCAAGACGACGACGACGCTTTATCTGGCCCAGTACCTGGCGCTGGAAGGTTATCGTGTGCTTGCCATTGATCTCGATCCGCAGGCTTCGCTTTCCTCCATGCTGGGCGTCCAGCCTGAATTCGATCTTTCCGATGGCGATACGCTCTATGGCGCTATCCGCTATGATGCCGGTCGCAAGCCGCTGAAAGAGATCGTTCGCAAGACCTATTTCGACGGGCTCGATCTGGTGCCGGGCAATCTCGAACTGATGGAGTTCGAGCATGAAACGCCGCGGGCGCTCAATGATCGCCAGAAGCCGGCCGAGCTGTTCTTCCGCCGCGTCGGCGTCGCCATTGCCGAGGTTGAGGCCGATTACGACGTCGTGGTGATCGACTGCCCTCCGCAGCTTGGGTACCTCACGCTCGGCGCTGTCTGTGCCGCAACATCGCTGCTGATCACCATTCATCCGCAGATGGTCGATGTCGCCTCCATGTCGCAGTTCCTGCTGATGACCTCGGATCTGCTCTCCGTCGTGCGCAAGGCCGGCGGCGATCTGCAGCATGACTTCATCAAATACATCGTCACCCGCCACGAACCCTTCGACGCGCCGCAGTCGCAAATCGTTGCGCTGCTGCGCAGCCTGTTCAGCGATGACGTGCTGACGGCGACCATTCTCAAATCGACGGCGATCGCCGATGCCGGCCTGACCAAGCAGACGCTCTACGAAATCGAGAAGGGGCAGGTGCGCCGCTCGACCTATGACCGGGCGCTGGAATCGGTCACCGCCGCCAACAGCGAGGTTCTCGCCGGCATTCACAAAGCCTGGGGCCGCACATGAGCAGACGCGATCGCCTGAAAGGTCTTTTCGACGATACGGCGCAGGAGTTGGCCGCGGCCAACTACGAGGAGACGTCTTCGCGCGGATCGGCTGGTCCGGTCCGGACGATGGCGCTGACCCTCGGCCGGATGGAAGAAGAGAGCAGGGCGATGCAGGAGGCCCTGCTGTCAGGCGAACGGATCGTCGAGCTCGATCCCGATCTGATCGATTCCTCTTTCGTCCGCGACCGCCTTGCCGACCGGCCGCTCGATATGGAAGACGAGCTGGTGCAGTCGATTGCCGAGAATGGCCAGGAAGTGCCGGTCCTCGTCCGGCGCCATCCCGATGATGAGAACCGCTACCAGATCGCCTATGGTCATCGCCGCCTGCAGGCCATCAAGCTGCTTGGGCGCAAGGTGCAGGCGATCGTCCGTAAGCTTGACGATACCGATGTCGTCATCGCGCAGGGCATCGAGAATTCGGCGCGTCGGAACCTTTCCTATATCGAGCGTGCTGTCTTTGCCCTCAATCTCGAGCTCAAGGGTTTTGAGCGTCCTGTCATCATGAGGGCGCTGTCGACCGACAAGACGGAGCTGTCGAAGCTGATATCCGTCGCGAAGGCCATACCGGTCGATATCGTGAGGTCGGTCGGAGCCGCACCCGGCATCGGGCGACGCAAATGGATGGCGCTTGCCCAGAACTGGAATGGGATGACGGCGACGCGGCTTGCAAAGCTCGTCGCCTCGGAAGGTTTCCTGACGGAAGAGAGCGACCGCCGTTTCGAGCTTCTGGTAGCCGAGCTCACAAGGAAAGAGGCAAAGCCCGAAGCCACGGAATATGACTGGAGGCCGAAGAGCGGCGGCAAGATTGCCGGCCGAATCAAGAGCGCCGGCAATTCCTTCACGATCGCGTTGAAAACAGGCGATGCGCCGGATTTCGGCGCTTACGTTTCACGCCGTCTCGACGAGCTTTACGAAGCCTATCGGGCCGGCAAGTTGCAAGCAGGAGAGTAGGCCGCAAAAGAAAAAAGCCTCCGAACGTTGCCGCCGCGGAAGCCTTTCTCATATCTGGACAATCTGAGAATCGCACTTCCTCGAATCACTGTCAAGCGTCTTCGGCATCCTTTTGGGTGGTAGGTTTCTTTTGCCTTGAAAAAAGGTGAGGGACATGGAGCCTCAATATGTATCGACGCCCTTTGGGCGGCGATCGATGACGCTTGGCATGCTGGCAAGTCAGGAAAGCGCCAGCAAGGTCGATCCGGATGCATCGGTCGACAAGTGGAAAATCTTTCGCGCGCTCTGCGAAGCAAAGGACATGGTCGGCGTATCCGATCGTGCTCTGGCTGTTCTCAATGCGCTCTTGACCTTCTATCCGAAGAACGAGATTGCCGAGGCCAACGGCTTCGTCGTCTTTCCCTCAAACGAGCAGCTTTCGCTGCGCACGCACGGTATGGCCGGCACGACGCTGCGGCGGAACCTGGCGATGCTCGTGGAGGCCGGCCTGATCATCCGCAGGGATAGCCCGAACGGAAAACGGTTTGCCCGCCGGAACGGCGAGGGCGGATTGGGAGAGGCCTTCGGCTTCAGCATCGCGCCGCTCCTGGTGCGTGCCCGCGAGATCGAAGCGCAAGCGGCTCAGGTGATGGCCGACAGGCTTGAATGGAAGCGCCTGAGAGAGCGGTTGACGCTTTGCCGACGTGACATAGTCAAGCTGATCGAGATCGCACTGGAAGAGGAAATTGCCGGCGAATGGATCGAGATGCAGAAGCATTTCAATCTGCTTTCGGCAAGCCTGCCACGCCGTCCGTCCGCCGCCGAGATGGAAAGCCTGCTAGGCGATCTCGAGGCATTCCGCGAGATGATCGTCAAGACGCTGGAATTGAAGACGAAAACAGAAAAAACAGACGCCAATGACAGCCAAAACGGTCGGCACATACATAATTCAAACCCACACCCCATATCTGATCTTGAACCAGGCTTCGAACCGAAGCAGGGCGCAAAATCGGAGGAAGAACCGCAGCCGTGGCGGGAGCCGCCGAAATCCTTCCCTCTTGCCATGGTGCTGCAGGCCTGCCCGGAGATTATCGCTTACGGGCCGGGTGGCGGAATCGGCAGTTGGCGGGATCTGATGGCCGCAGCCGTGATCGTTCGTTCCACCCTTGGCGTCAGTCCCAGTGCCTATCAGGAGGCCTGCGATATCATGGGGCCTGAAAATGCCGCCACGGTGATCGCCTGCATCCTGGAGAGAGGTGGACATATCAACTCGGCTGGCGGCTACCTGCGCGACCTGTCGCGGCGGGCGGAGCGCGGCGAGTTCTCGCTCGGGCCGATGCTGATGGCGCTGATGCGGGCAAACGGTCCGGCGGCGAGGAAAACCGGATGAACAGAGAGGGAAAAAGCTCCGCGCCAGTTGCGGCGGGTAGAAGGATAGGTGGCCGGGCGATCAGCCATCTTGACGGCTCTCCCTTCCTCGCAGTTTTCTTGAATTACGCTGTTAACCATGTCATACATGGCGGAAGGAAACTCGCGTTTGACTTCCATTTGTGAAAAACCGTAAAGCTTAACAATGCGCTACGATATCGACGGTGCGATGCTTCAGACCCTGCTTCCATCCCTTGCTGCGGCGGAGGATGCGATGGCGCGGTTGGACGAGCGGGTGTTGCGCTCGGTGGTCGGTGAGGGATTTGCCGAACGCAGCCATTTCTTCGATGCCGCCGGCGCGCTCTGGGTGGCAGGCGAACTCGTGCATGTCGAGGATCTCGTTTTGCACGATGCGCATATGGATAGTCGCGCTCCCAGTCATGAGCTGACGATCGCTCATTCCGTGCTGCGGGCACGCCGGCGCATCTGGACCGGTGACCCCCCCTGGGCACTCGGCGTGTCAGGGCTTGCGACCTTGACCGCAACGCTTGGGGAAGGGGAGGGGAAAGCGCAGGAAGGAAAGAGCCTCCCAGTTCCGGTCGACGCCGACGAGGAGAGCGACGATGAGGGCGGGCCGCTCGCAGCCGAGATGGCGGAGATCGATGCGCTTCTTGCCCGCTCGCAAAAGCTGCTCGATATCCATACGGGGAAAACATCGGCAGGCGAGGCAGTCGCCGTTGCTCCGGCGATTCGCAATGAAGATCCTCTTGGTTTGCTCGGGGATGACGAATGGGACGAGGAACAACGGCTTGCAGAGTGGCGAAGCGTGCAGCCATTGGCCGATAGCCTGCCGCCGGTTCTCGGAGCAGCCATCCTCTTCGAAGCCTGGGAAAGGATCGAGCCGTTGCGGCGTCAGCACTGGCTCGGGGGGCTTCTGGTCGCAAGCCATCTGCGCGCCCGCGGCAAGGTCGCCTCACATCTCTTTTCCTTTTATGGCGGGCTGAAGCTGGTGCGCCACGAGCGCCGCCGCGCGCGCGATCGGGCGACACGGCTGCAAGCCTTTCTGGAGGCGATGCATCTGGGTGCGGTGGCCGGCCTCAAGGAAATCGACCGGTTGTCGCTAGCGCGCACGCAAATGGAGCTGCGCTTTCGCGGCCGCCGTTCGAACAGCAGTCTCCCGGAGCTTGCCGATTTCATCCTGTCGCGGCCGATGGTCTCAGCGGCGATGATCGCCCGTCATCTGCGCATCACCCCGCGCGGCGCGCTGAACCTCGTTAACGAGATCGGCATCCGAGAGATCACCGGCCGTGGCCGCTATCGCGCCTGGGGCATCATCTGAAACGAAAACGGCCGGGCGTTGACCCGGCCGTTTTCGTTTTAGGTGAGCACCCAGTCCGCCATCCTGTCACAGACTGCAGACCAGGCGCTCTTGCGCTTCCATTGCCCCCAGAAGCGCAGTCTCTATTCCCGCTCGCCCGTGAAGTTGAGCAGAAGCTGGAAGATGTTGACGAAGTTCAGGTAGAGCGAAAGTGCACCGAAGACGGCGAGCTTCTGGTTCGATTCCTGATCGTAGTTTTCCGAATACTGTTCCTTGATGTTCTGCGTGTCGTAGGCGGTGAGGCCGACGAAGACGACGATGCCGATCACGGAGATGGCGAACTGCAGCGCGCTCGAACCCAGGAAGATGTTGACGATGCCGGCGATGATGATGCCGAAAAGGCCCATCATCAGGAACGAGCCCATCTTCGAGAGATCACGCTTCGTCGCATAGCCGTAGAGGCTGATGGCGCCGAACATCGTCGCGGTGATGAAAAAGGTCTGTGCGATGCTCGTCTTGGTGAAGACCAGGAAGACAGAGGCGAGCGACAGACCCATCACGGCGCAGAAGGCCCAGAAGGTGATCTGCGCGGTGCTGGCGGACATCGTCTGGATGCGAAACGAGAAGAAGAAGACGAAGGCGAGCGGCGCCAGCATCACCACCCATTTCAGCGGCGAGTTGAAGATCGGCACGTAGAGCGCCGGCGTCGAGCCGACGATGAAGGCAACGATGCCTGTTATGACGAGGCCAAGGGCCATATAATTGTAGACGCGCAGCATGTGCTGGCGCAGGCCCTCGTCGAAGAGGGCCTGGGAGCCGGCGACAGCGCCGTAGCGGGGATTGATCGGGTTCATACTTATCTCCTCGGTTTGAACTAGTAAAGCGAGCGGGCGAGCCGTTCGGCCGCCTGGTCGAGATTGACGCCCCTATCGTCGGCGATCAGCGCATAGGCGACCTCGCCGATCTGCCAATAGGCAGCTTCCGTTTTTTCGAGTGCGAGATGGCTGACCGGCTGGACCTCGAAGGCGCCCGGCCGGACGGCGAAAAGCGAAAGCCGCTTTCCATTTGTTTCCTCGATCGCCATCTCGACACTGGGGCCGAATTCGGAAGGGAAGATCTGCACATCGGCGACCTTCCAGTCCTTCGGCAGCTCGGGCATCACGATGGCGGTGGCGGCGCGAATATCGTCAGCGTTGTAGATGGTTGATGTCTGCGAAGGCATTGATTGGCGCAGCGCCGCGGTCTGATAGGCGCGCACGGCATCCTCGACATAGGCGGGCGCCGGAACGGAAGCCGCGACCTCCGTCGCCGAGAAGGCGCCGAAAGAATTGTGCGCCACCCAGCCGGCGGCGATCAGAATGCCGATTGCGGCGATGCGCTGCATGGAATGGAAGATGCGGCCGTAGGAAAGGCCACGTTCCAGCCGGCGAGCGGCATCGCGCGTTTCGGGACGGCCGAAAGCGCTTTCACCGGCGAGCGCCAGACGCAGCTCGCCCTTCATGCTGAGATCGGCCATGACCTTGGCGGCAATCGCCGGATGCTCGGAAAGATAGGATTCCACTTGGATGCGGCGGGCGACATCGAGCTCGCCATCCACATAGGCGTCGAGATCGGTGTCGATGATCGGATCAATTGCCTTCATTGCTGTTTCCTCCGATCAATCTCAGATGCGAAACGCGCGGCATCGTCTCCTCAAATTCGCGCAGCTGGGCGCGGGCACGCGAGATGCGCGACATCAGCGTCCCCACAGGAATGCCGAGAGCATTGGCGGCTTCCTGGTAGGAAAGATCCTCGATCGCCACGAGATGCAGCGCCTCGCGCTGTTCCTCCGGCAGATCGAAGAAGGCGTCGCGCACCTGCTGCAGGCGCACGGCATGTTCCTGACCGGCCGGCAGGGACTGCTCGGCCTCGACCGCCGCCTCGTCGTGCCGGCGCGTCAGTGACCGGTTCCGCCGAAGACGGTCGATATGGGCGTTGTGCATAATGGAAAGAAGCCAGGTGCGCAGGTTGCCGCCGCTGCGGAAGCTCTTCCGCTTCTCATAGGCGCGCACCAGTGCATCATGCACCAGATCCTCCGCCTCGTCCGAATTGCGCACCAGCGAGCGAGCATAGCGCCTCAGCGCTGCAAGCTGTCCGATGACGTCGAAGGGGCGTTCTTTGCGTTCCATGACTGAGTATACGCGCGTGCGGCGGATTTTATTCCCGGCTGAGGGCAAAAAAGTCGATGAGGCGAAAAAAATGCTGCCCGGATCGTCATCAGCATTCTTCTTCAGTGGACAGGCGCCGTAAATCGGCGATTGTTTATGACAATTGCATGACAGATCATGGCGCCGCTGATTTGCAGGGGAAAATAAAGCATGAAGGAAAAGAAGCGGGTCTACGAAGCTCTCGTGGACGGCGCCATGGAAGGACTGACGGATCAGGCGCTATACGATTTCGTCAAGGCGCGTTGTCCGAAAGCCACCAGCAAAAAGATTGTCCGGGCCTCGCTTCTCGCCCTGACCGATCCTCATCTCAGGGACCGCAATATTCTCGACGTGATCTATGCACTGGCGATCAAGCATCGGCTGGATGACGGTGTGCTGGATGATGGCGAAGACGAGGAGCCCGACGAGCGGGCTCAATCCTCGCAGGCGGCGAACCAGAATATGCCGCAGCTGTCCTGATGAAGGTCGTCTGAAAGGCGACGCCTGCTCTTTTGAAATGATCAGCTGCCGTCCGAAAGCTCTTCGAGGATCGGACAGTCCGGCCTGTCGTTGCCGTGGCAGGCATGCACCAGGTGTTCCAGCGTCCGGCGCAGGTCCGTCAGCTCGCGGATCTTGCGGTCGATCTCGGCAAGCTTGGTCTGGGCGATATCCCGGACGTCGGCGCTCGCCCGCTCCTTATCCTCATAGAGCGCCAGCAATTGCCGGCATTCCTCGACGGAAAAGCCGAGGCCGCGCGAACGCTGCAGGAAGCGCAGCTTGTGGACGTCGGTCTCGGCATAGTCGCGGTAGCCATTCCCGCCCCTTTCGGGGCGGATGAGGCCGATATCCTCGTAGTAGCGGATGGTCTTCGAAGGCAGGCCCGATCGTCCCGATGCTTCGCCTATATTCATCGCCATCTCCTACAGCTTTGCAAAACGCAGTCTCAGTGCATTTGAAATTACCGAGACGGACGAGAGGCTCATCGCTGCCGCCGCGATCATCGGCGAAAGCAGCAGCCCGAAGACCGGGTAGAGTACGCCGGCTGCGACCGGCACGCCGAGCGCATTATAGCCGAAGGCGAAGCCGAGATTCTGCCGGATATTGCGCATCGTCGCCTCCGCCAGCCGCCGCGCCCTGACGATGCCGTTGAGGTCGCCTTTCACCAAGGTAATGCCGGCGCTTTCCATCGCGACGTCGGCGCCGGTGCCCATGGCGATGCCGACATCGGCCGCGGCAAGTGCAGGCGCGTCATTGACGCCGTCGCCGGCCATGGCGATGATGGCGCCTCTTGCCCGCAGCTCATCGATCAGCGCCTTTTTGCCTT
Source organism: Rhizobium pisi (assembly GCF_003938655.1). Lineage (GTDB taxonomy): Bacteria > Pseudomonadota > Alphaproteobacteria > Rhizobiales > Rhizobiaceae > Rhizobium > Rhizobium pisi. Next base: position 106,347 of record NZ_RJJT01000008.1, on the reverse strand, counting down.
CCGGAAGCACGTCGGCGCGGACCTCGTCGATGCCGAGGCTTTTTGCCACCGCCCGCGCCGTGCGTTCATTGTCGCCCGTTGCCATGATGATCTTCAGCCCGCTTTCATGCAGCGCCTTGATGGCGGCAGCCGTCGTCGGCTTGATCCGGTCGGCGACGGCAACGAGGCCGGCAAGCGCGCCGTCGAACACCACGAACATCACCGTCTTGCCGTCGCCGCGCAAGGCTTCTGTCTTCTCGGCAAGTACCGCTGGATCGATACCGAGATCGGCGAGGATCGCCGCATTGCCGAGCACCACCTGCGTGCCGCCGGCAAGGCCCTGGACGCCCTTGCCGGTCTTTGCCTCGAAGCCGGTGACCTCGACGAAGGCAACACCACGTTCCTCGGCGCCGGAAACGATCGCTTCGGCCAGCGGATGTTCGGAACCGCGCTCCAAGCTTGCCGCCAGCGACAGCAGGCGGCTTTCCTCGATGCCGCCCAACGCGACGACATCGGTAAGCCTCGGCTTGCCCTCGGTCAGCGTGCCCGTCTTGTCGACGATCAGCGTATCGACCTTGGAAAAGCGTTCCAGCGCCTCGGCATCCTTGATCAGCACGCCTTCCCGAGCGCCGCGTCCCGTCGCGATCATGATCGACATCGGCGTTGCAAGGCCGAGTGCGCAGGGGCAGGCGATGATCAGGACGGCGACGGCGGCAAGCAGCGCATTTGCCATGCGCGGCTCCGGTCCGATCGCGGCCCAGGCGAGGAAGGCAAGGATCGCGACGACCACCACGGCAGGCACGAAGAACGCGGATACGCGGTCGACAACACCCTGAATCGGCGCACGCGAGCGCTGCGCCTTGGCGACCATGTCGACGATGCGAGACAGAACCGTGTCGGCGCCGACCTTCTCGGCTGCCATGACGAGGGTGCCGTTCTTGTTGATCGTGCCACCTGTCAGCCCATCGCCCTTCGACTTCTCGATGGGCAGGGGCTCGCCTGATATCATCGATTCATCGATTGTCGACTGGCCCTCGAGGACGGAGCCATCCACCGGCACCCGTTCGCCAGGACGCACGCGCAGCCGATCGCCAGTCTGGATCTCGTCCACCGGCACGTCGCTCTCGCTGCCATCGGCATCGATGCGCCGCGCCGTCTTCGGCGCAAGATCGAGCAGGGCGCGGATTGCCGAGCCGGTGCGCTCGCGCGCCTTCAATTCCAGGACCTGGCCGACGAAGACGAGCGCAACGATGACAGCCGCCGCCTCGAAATACACGGGCACGGCCGCGCCATGGCCGCGAAAGCTCATTGGGAAGATGCCGGGCGCAAGCGTGGCGACCGCGCTGTAGATATAGGCGGTGCCGACACCGAGGCCGATCAGGGTCCACATATTGGGACTGCGATTGACGACAGACGCCCAGGCGCGGCGGAAAAAGGGGAGGGCGGCCCAGAGCACCACAGGGCTTGCCAGAAGGAGTTCGAGATACGTCGCCAACGGTTCGCCGACCGCTTCCCGAAGCGGCAGGCCGAGCATCGGGCCCATGCCGAGTGCGAGCAGCGGCAGGGCAAGGAGAGCGCTCACCCAGAGCCGCCTGCTGAAATCGACGAGTTCCGGGTTCGGGCCTTCATCGGCAGGAGGAACGCCCATCGGCTCCAGTGCCATGCCGCATTTCGGGCAGTCACCGGGACGGTCGCTGACGACCTCCGGGTGCATCGGGCAGGTATAGAGTGTGCCTTTCGGCGCGGGCTTTGCCGCCGGGCGCTTGCCGTCGCGATAGGCCGCAGGATCGGCTTCGAAATTCGCTTTGCAGGCGGCGGAGCAGAAGTAGAACTTCTCACCCTCGAATTTCAGAAAGTGTTTCGCCGTCGAGCGATCGACGGCCATGCCGCAGACCGGGTCCTTCGCGGTGATATAATCCTGCGGCGCCGCCACAAATTTCGTCCGGCAGCCCTCAGAGCAGAAATGATAGGTGCGGCCCGCATGATCGAGGGATGGCTTGCCGGCCTGCGGATCGACGGTCATGCCGCATACAGGGTCACGAGTTGCGGCATCGGCAGCCTTCTCCTGATGATCATGGCCGCAATGGCAATGATCGTCGCCGGGGGCGTGGTTGTGATGATCGTGATCGTGGTCGTGCTTGATATCCATGACTATCTCCTGTGCCCGAAGGGCAGTTGGATAGCTTATCCACCTTCCAGCAACTGGAAGGTCAAGCACTAATTCGACGAGGTCGAATTTTTGAGTCGCATGGGAAGTCCGACACTCAGATCGGGCTGATTAATCCGACCGGCTGGCTCCCGAGCAGGGCGGCTACAGAGATGCTGCCCCCAGGCTCGATCGTCTTTCCCGTCACCAGATCCGCCTTCAGCCCGTGAAGAGGGGAGGGGACGGCGATCGCGGTATCCTCCCAGAATTCCGGGCCGGCAAAAAGCACGCCGGGGTCGAGCCAGCCGAACATCAGCCGCGGCGTGGCGACGAGCGTGAAATCACCATGATGCACCCGGGCAAAGGCGAGGACATGATCGCGCCGGCTGCCCGTCGCTTTCAGCGGCAGATAATCGCCTTTGGCAAAGAGGGCCGGCTGGCGCCGGCGCAGTTGCAGGCCGATTGCGACGATGCGCTGCTTCAATGCCGCCGCCTGCAGCTTCGCGATCGGTCCGGCTTCAGAAAGCCAGGCCATCAGCCGTTGATGATCGACCGGCCGGCGGTTGTCGGGATCGACGAGGCTGAAATCGAAAGCCTCCGCGCCCTGGTAGATGTCGGGAATGCCGGGCGCCGTCAACTTGAGGAGCGTCTGCGACAGACTGTTGAGGTAACCTGTGGCGATGAAGGGTTGCAGCACCCTTTCGAAATCCTCGAGGAAGGCGTCGTTGTCAGGCGAGACCAGCGCCGCCGCATAGGTCGTGACCGCTTCCTCATAAGCAGCATTCTGTTCCGTCCAGTCGCTGCGCAGTTTCGCCTCGCGCACAGCCTTCCGCGCATAATCAGTGAAGCGTTCGCGAAGCTCTTCCGTCCGCCCTCTGTCGAAATCCTCCGGCCAGGCGCCGGCGAGCGCCTGATAGAGCATCCATTCGACATTCGGCTCCGGGGCGGGACCATCCGACAGATCCTTCAGCCAGGGCCGGTTCATCTCACGCCAGCGCGCGACCGCCTGCACGAAAACATCAGCGCCCTCGCTCAGCGCATAGAGCCTGGCGCGCCCATCCTCGCCGCGTTTGGTGTCGTGGGTGGCGCTTGCCGACAGTCCATGGGGCTGCAGCCGCGCCCGCTCCGCCATGCGACGATGAAATTCCTCGGGACCGCCCGGCGCCCTGCCGGGCTCACCGCCCACCTCGTTTGCGGCAAGCAGCCTGTTATAGCGGTAGAACAGCGTATCTTCCGTCGCCTTTGCCATCACCGGACCGCTCAGTTGCTGGAAGCGGATGCGGAACTCGCGGGCAGCGTCGCCTTCAATCTTGCCTTCGAGAAGCTTCAGCACATGGTCGAGCGCACGCCGCTCATCGAGCCGCGCCATGGCTTGCGATGCGGTTGTAGCGAGCACTGCCTTATCCTGCCATGAGAGCGGGCCGCCGTCGCCATAGGTGCGGTAGACGGGAAAGGCGATCAGCAATTCGCGAAATGCGCCGGCGATCTCGTCTCTTTTTTCCTCGGGAAAGATGCCGGCCGCCATCGACGTCAGCCTGCCGGTCTCGCCGGCGAAATTGCGTTCCACCATCAGTCGTTTGGCAATCCGCCGGCCCTCGTCGAGATCACCCGCTTCGCCGGCGAGGCTGCGATAGGCATCGTCCAATATGCGCAGGCCGGCGCCGTCAATGAAGAGCTCACTCAGCGCGGCGATGAATTCATATCCCGTGGTGCCGGCGACCGGCCAGCTGTCCGGAAGGATCTCCCCGACCCCGAGGATCTTTTCGACGACGATATAGGTGTCCGGTCCGACCGCCGCCCGCAGCATATCGAGATAGGCCTTGGGTTCGGCGAGGCCATCGACATGGTCGATGCGCAGGCCCTGCACCTTGCCATGATGCACCAGCTCGATGACCAGCCGGTGCATATCGTCGAACACGGCGGGATTTTCGACGCGGGTGCCGACAAGGCCGGTCACCTCGAAAAAACGGCGATAGCTCAGACGTTGCGCCGCCTCCTTCCAATGGGTCAGCCGCCAATGCTGTCCCTCATGCAGGTTTCTGAGGAAATCGCGATCGGAGGAGATGTCATCGAGCTTTTGCCGCAGGACCACCCGATCGCCGCCTTCGAAGAGGATGTCGCGCATCGCGCGGTGGAAGTCCTCGCCTGATGTCACGGCCGCAGCTTCCGCCATTCTCGTTGCAACAGGATCGTCGAGCCGGTTTGCGATTGCCCCGTAGCTCTTGGGGTTCAGCGGCAACAATGTCTCGAAATAACCGAAGGAAAAATTGCCATGCGTTTCGTCGAGTGTGATCCGCAACTCGCCTGCCGCGAGCGCCCCATCGAAATCCTGGCCGAGCTGCGGCAGGGTCAGCGGCTCGCTCCAGTCGATGTCGAAATGGTGTGCATAGGCGCTGTGCCGGCCGAATGCCAGCACGTCGCGCCACCAGCCGTTCTCCGGCGAGGCGGCCATATGGTTCGGGACGATGTCGAGGATCAACCCCATGCCCGCCGAGGCAAGGCTTTCCGTCAGACGCTCAAATCCCGCCCGGCCGCCGAGCGCGGGGTCGATTTCATTGGCATCGGTGACGTCATAACCGTGGGTCGAGCCATTGACGGCGGTGAAGATCGGCGAAGCGTAGAGATGGCTGATGCCGAGTGTCTTGAGATAGGGGAGGAGGCCGCGGGCGCGATCGAAGGTCATGCCGTTGCGGAATTGTATCCGGTAGGTCGCTGTCGGAAGGGTCATGGGCCGTCTGACGTTGGAGGGAGACTTTCCTCAACGGTTGTGGCCGGTTTTTTGTTCCCTTACAGCGCCGCGCGTCTTTTTCAGACGGGCAAAGGACGATGCGCTAGTCGATGAAAACGCCCACACTTGCGGCGCGTCCGGCCGAATCGATGACGGTCAGTTTCGAGTAACCGCCACCGTCGGGCAGCCATTGCTGGGTGCGCCGGCGGGAGAGGTCGGGCAGCGGCTTGCCATTGGCGAGCCAGCGGAAGGGCGCGCGACCGCCCTGGAGCTTCAGCATCAGCGGCGAGAGGTCGCCCCCGCTGGCGCCGAGATCGATATGCGCACCCTCGGGCGGATAGACGATTGCAGGCGCGGGCTCGCGGCCGGAGGCGACCAGCAGGCCACTGGCATTGACAGCGAAACGGCGCTGGCTGATCGGCAGGTCGGACTGGGCTATGCGCACGGCGCCCGCCGGCGGCCGGGGTAGTGGCGTCGTTGCGATGCCTGACTTGGCAAAACCCTCGAACAGGATGGGCGCGGCGGTGCCATAACCTGTTAACCCCGGCACGGCGCTGTTATCCGGCCGTCCGACCCAGACGCCGAGCACATAGCGCCCGTCATAGCCGACCGACCAAGCGTCGCGATAGCCGTAGCTCGTGCCGGTCTTGTAGGCGATGCCGCGCTGCGGCGCGCCGGCCGGCGGAATGACGCCCGAGAGAATGTCGGCGACATTCCAGACCGCGACCGGTTCCAGCAGTGGCTCCCCATCGATCTTGCCGGGTGTGCCGGTGACACCGTCGCCGAGCCTTGCCGGCTGGCCGCGATTGGCAAGCGCCGTATAAAGCTGCACCAGATCTTTCAAAGTCATGCCGACGCCGCCAAGACCGATCGCCAGCCCCGGCGTCTCATTCGGTGGCAGCACCGGGCGCACTTCGGCGCGGCGGAAGCGCACCATCAGCCGCGACGGACCGACGGCGTCAAGCAGCTTGACAGCAGGCACGTTCAGCGAAAGCTGCAGCGCCTCCCGCACGGTGACGTCGCCCTGATAGCTCATGTCGAAATTGCGCGGCCGATAACCGAAGAAATCGGCGGGCCGGTCTTCGATGATCGTCTCTTGGGATACGAGACCCTGCTCAAAGGCGAGGCCGTAGATGAAGGGCTTCAGCGTCGAGCCCGGTGAGCGGTTGACGCGCGTCATGTCGATCCAGCCGGAGCGGCTGGCATCGAAATAGTCAGCCGAGCCGACCTCGCCGACGATCGCACCCGTTTGCGCATCGGCCATGACCATGGCGAGCGAAAGCTTCGGCCCGAGCTTCATGGCCGCCGCCCGCGCGACCGATTCCAAGCCTTGCTGCACCTGCTTTTTCAACGTTGTCTGGTGCTTGATGACATCAGGCTCCTTGCGACGGGCGGCTTCGGCGACATGGGCGGCAAGGGCTGGCAATTGCATGCGCCGCGGCGGAACCGGAACAGCCTCGGCCCGCTCCGCCTCGCCGTCGCCGACGGCTTCAGCCACCGCGACGCGATCGAGCACGCGCTTGCGCGCCTCCTGCGCCGCCTTGAGATTGCGGTCGGGCCGGCGCCGTTCCGGCAATTGCGGCAGGGCGACGAGCAGGGCCGCCTCGGCGACCGTCAGGCGCCGCGGCTCCTTGCCGAAATAGGCAAGGCTTGCGGCGCGCACGCCTTCCAGATTGCCGCCATAGGGAGCATGGGTCAGATAAAGGTCGAGGATTTGCTCCTTCGAGAGCCGCCGCTCGATCTGCACGGCGCGCGCGAGCTGCCGCAGCTTCGCCGAGAGCGTGCGTTCCGCACGCGGCTCGATCAGCCGCGCCACCTGCATCGAAAGCGTCGAAGCGCCGGAGACGATGCGGCCGTTGCTGATGAATTGGAGGCTCGCGCGACCGAGTGCCCAGGGATCGACGCCGCTATGGTCATAGAAGCGCTGGTCCTCATAGGCGATCAGCATGCGCAGGAATTGCGGATCGACGTCGGCAACCGTCGTCTTCAGCCGCCAGCGGCCTTCCGACGTCGCGAAGGCACGCAGCAATTGCCCGTCGGCATCGAGCACTTCGGCGGAGACGAGATCCGCCTTCTTGAGTGGGGGCGGAAAGGCGCGGTCGGCGGCATCGAGCGCGAAGAAAACCGCACCGGCGAGAATGACGCCGGCGGCGGATCCGATCGCAAACTTACGCCACAGCCTCATTATTGCGCCGTTACGACCTCCATCTTGCCGGTCGCCGTGCGAGCCGAAAGCTCGGGCCGGTACATGTCCTCGACGCTTGCGGCCGGATGGTCGTAGGTGCCGGGGGTGACGGCGCGCACGACATAGGCGACATTGAGTTCACGGTCGTCGCCTTCGGAACGGTTGAAGGCGGCGACGAAGCGGTCGTAGCGGAATTCGGTATGGGCAGCCGAGATCTCGCCGATCCAGTCGAAATTCGTCATCTGTGCGCTGTCGACGAGATTCGGATTGTCGATCTCGAAGCCGGCCGGCAGAAGGTCGGTGATAACGATGCGCGACGGCCAGGTGTTGCTTTCCCGCACATGGATGACGACGACGTAGCGTTCGTTCTGCTTCGCCTCGCTCACATTCGCCTCCTCGCCGTCGAGCGTGTAATAGCTGCGCTCGATGGTGAAGCCGTCACCGCCGGCCGGCAACGGCACGGTGGGCGCGGCAACCGTGGTGACAACGGCGGAAACCGCGTCGTTCGTCTGGTTGGTCAGCGTCAGCGGATGATCGCTCAGCGCATCGCCCATCATCTTTGCCATGTAGGCGCCGGTGTGGGGCGCGCCGTTGACGTCGACCTTGAGGCCGTCGTCACCGCCCTGGATGGCGCGGGCGGCGAGTAGCATCCAGGCCTCTTCCTGGGTGCTCTTATATTTGCTGCGGCCCCATTCCTTGGTGACGGCCTTAGCAAGCTCCGGGATGACAGGCGGTACCGGCCGGCTTTCGGCGGCGAGCGCCAGGATCGCCGCGCCGTCACGCAGGATCGTGCCGTAGTCGGTGCGGGAGAGGTTTACGCGGGATACCATCGACTGCTGCGACATCTGCAGTGCGTCGAGGAAGATGTTCTTTGAACGCTGCGCGTCGCCGTAGAGCGCCAGTGCGGCGGCGATATGCGCCTTGGCGAGCGGCGTCGGGAAGTCGTTGATCATCGTATCGGCATAGTAACGCAGATCGCTGATCGCGGCCTTCTTGTTGCGGGCGAGCACATAGACGGCATAGGCGATCTGGTCGCCCTGGCCCTTGATGTCTGTCGTATAGGACAGCGTGTTCTGCAGGTTTTCCAGCGCCTGCACGAAGGCTCTTTCCGGCACGTCGTATTTCATCTCGCGGGCTCGCGTCAGGAAATCGGTGACGTAGGAATCGAGCCAGACATCGCCCGAATCCGGTCCCCAGAGGCCGAAGCTGCCGGCCGAAGCCTGATAGGAGAGCACGCGGTAGATCGCATCCTGCACGCGCTTGTGCACGTCGTCGTCGTTTTCGATGCCCGCCTGCTTCGCCACTTCAGCGAGGTAGAGCAGCGGCAGCGCCCGGCTGGTCGTCTGCTCGGCGCAGCCGAAGGGATAGCGGTCGAGCGTCATCAGCAGTGCGGGAATGTCGAACGCCGCCGAGCGGGTGACGTTGACGCTGATCGAGGCGCCGGGCAGCACGCTGTCGGCCAGCAGGTTCTTGTCGATGGTGAGCTTTGCTCCCGGCTTCAGCGCCAGCACCCGCCGTTCGGTGATCGGCAGCGATGACGGACGCACCGGCACGTCGACGGTCTGGTCGAGCGAAAGGCCTGAGGCGTCGGAGAGGTTGATCGAGACGCTGCCGCTACCCGGCTGTTTGCCGATGAGCGAAAGCGTCAGCTCGGATTTCGCGCCGGCTTCGAGGCGGATCGTCTGCGAGGCGGAAGCCTGCTCGATGCCAACGGCGTCATTGCCGGTCAGTTGCAGCTTATAATCGCCGGCCGGTGCATCGGTGTTGGCGATGTCGAGGCGTAGATTGGCCTTGTCGCCAGGAGCCAGGAATTTCGGCAGGCTCGCGGTCACTACCACAGGATCGCGGATGATGACGTCCTTCACGCCGTGGCCGACACCGCTCTTCGACCAGGCGACCGCCATGACGCGCGCCGTGCCGTTGAACTGCGGAATGTCGAAGGAGACCTTGGCCTTGCCTTCGGCGTCGAGCTTCACCGGACCGGAGAAGAAGGCGACGAGCTTCTGGGTCGGCGGGCTTGCCTGCAGCGCCACAGCACCCCCGTCACCGCCGGTCCTGAGCTTGCCGGTCGCACCCAGCGAGCCGTCGATCAGGCGGCCATAGAGGTCGCGGATTTCAAGACCGAGCTGGCGCTGGCCGAAATACCAGTCCTCCGGATTCGCAGGCTCGTAGCGCGTCAGGTTGAGAATGCCGACATCGACGGCAGCGACCGTCACATAGGCGTCCTCATTGGCGCCGGCGCCGGCCACCTGCAGGCTGATGTCGAGCGATCCGCGCGGGAGCATCTTTTCCGGCGTGTCGAGCTTTACCTGCAGCGCGCGCTGCTCGGGATCGACCTTCAGCCATTTGATGCCGATCGAGCGCATCGGCATGTGGCTGTCCTGCGCGTCGCCGGGGCGGAAGAGCGTCGCGGTCACGTAGGCGCCCGCACCCCAATCTGATGTGACGGGAATGTCGACCTCGCCACCGGTCTCGCCGATTGTGGCGTTCTGCACGGCGACCAGCTTTTCGGTTCCGGCCGTGACCATCAGTTCGCCGCCATAACGCGAGGTGACCTTCAGCTTCGCCGTCTCGCCGATCTTGTAGCTGTCCTTGTCGAGGGCAATCTCCAGCCCGTCGGGTGTCTCGGTCGAGGTCGAGGTCACGAACCAGCCGGCGTCGAATTCGACGCTCGAGGTTGGGCCGTCGGCATCCGGGCTTTCCACTTCGAGGCGATAGCGGCCCCAGGTCACCGGCACGGAGATCTTGGCGCCGTCCATCGTCGCATCGACGCTGCCGTTGCTGATCTGCTCGGCGGTATAGACCGGCTCGTATTTCCATGCCGTCCCCTCGCGATACCACTGGTACTCGCGATTGAGGCTGTAGAATTTCCAGCGAAGGCCCTTCGTCTCCTGCTTCTGGCCGTTGGCATCGACGCCGATCACCGTGAAGTTGGCAATCGCGTTCTCAGGCAGGTCGTCGGAAAATTCGGGCTTGATGCCGATCGAAGGTCCCTGGTTCTTCACCGGGATGGTCAAAGCGCGCTCGATGGCGCGGCCACCCGCCTCCTGCATCCTGATATAGACGGTGGCGTTGAGCAGCTGGGTCGTGGCCGGCAGGTCGCCGACAGTGAGGTCGGTCGAGGCTTCGCCGTTCTCGTCGAGTTCCGGCAGGCCGTCGATCGGCAGGCGCGAATCCTCGCTCGCCTCTTCATCGGCAAGCCCGAAAAGGAAGCCCTTGTAAGCAGCGCTTTCGCGCGTCGGCTTGACGACCACATCGCCTTCGAGCGTCAGGCCTGCGGCCGGGGCGCCGTAGAGATACTTGCCCGCAATGGTGATCGTTGCCGGCGTATCCGGACCGATTTCCTTGGCCTCGGTCTTGATCTCCATGTCGGTGCGATCGGGCACGAAATCGTCGACGAGGAAGCTCTTGGTGGCGATCGCCGTACTTTTGGGATCGGTATAGATGTTCATCGTCCAGGTGCCGCGCATGGCGTTTTCCTGGGTCGGGAAATCGACCGTGTAACCGCCGAGATTGCTGGTCTGGCTGACGATCCGCCGGTCTTCGACGCCGTCGGGGCGGCTGAAGATGAAGGTAAGCGGCAGGTTCTCGATGGCATTGCCGTCGGTGTCACGGGCAAGCGCCTGAGCATGCACCGTTTCACCAGCGCGGTAGATGCCGCGTTCGGTGAAGGGCAGCACATCGATCGCGCCGGGTGCGGCGCGGCCGGTCACGCCGCGGTCGGACAGGTCGAAACCGGCGCGCGTCATATCGAGGAAAACATAGTCCGACGTGCCGTTCCTGGCGGTGATGACGGCGGGCGTCAGCGCCGCTGTGCCGCGGATCAGGCCGGCGGTGAAGGTGGCGCGGCCGTTTGCGTCGGTCGTCGCGGTGCCGAGCACTTCATTGTTCTTGGCGAGCAGCTGCAGCTCGACGCCTGCGATCGGCTTTGCCGAGGCGAGCGAACGGGTGAAGACGTTGAGGCCATCCGTGCCGGCATAGGTGGTGACACCGATATCGGAGACGAGAAACCATTGCGTCGCCTGCGAATCCCAGTCCTGCGCCGGGCCGTTTGCCGGCGTTGCGACCATCACATAGATGCCCGGCTTGCGCTCGGGCAGCGCTTCATCGACCGGGAAGCTGGTGACGATATCCTTGTTCAGTTCGTTGGCGATCTCGATCGAGCCCTGCCAGACGAGTTCGCCGCTCTGATCCTCAATGGTCTGGGCGCTGTAGCCGTCGAGCTGGCTCAGGAATTGCGAGTTGGTCAGCAGTGGCGCGATGCCACGGTCGCCGATGCGGTAGAGCTTCAGGTTCGCCGACGTCATATTGACGGACACGATCGGGATGCCGCGGCGCGCCGTCGAGGGCAGCACAAAGCTGTCGCCGGTGAAACGCACCATCTGGGTGCGGTCCTTGATGTAGACGTCGATGCTGACGGGGGCTTCGAGCACTTCGTCGACTGATGACGGCAGGCCGGTGCGGAAGGCGATCTTGTAGGTCTCGCCATGCGTCAGCCCCTCGACGCAGATCTGTTTGTCCTTGGTTTCGAGTGCCTTGGGGGCTGCGCCGTTCAGCGTCACGAAAGGCGTGTAGTCGGTGGTCTTGACGAGTGCCTCGGAGAAGGTGACGCAGGCGCGCGGGTTAGCGCTGTCGGCATCGACCGTGTGTTCGGTGATGCGGAAACCCTGCGTCGACTTCAGCTGCAGATAGGCTGCCTGCACGTCCTTGGCGCCGACGAGTGCCAGGCTCGCCTTGTAGGCATCGAGCGCCGGGCGGTAATTGGCATTCCGCTCCAGAGCGTTGGCGAGGACGGAGAGCGCCTCGGCGCGCTTGGCCGTGGTGCGCGTCAGCTCGTAGCCGTTCAGGGCATCAAGCACGGCCTGTCCCGTCGTGCTGCTCTCGGTGCTGCCGAGCGACGCGGCGGCGCGGGCGGTTTCGAGCCAGAGATCGGCATCGCCGGGCGTGATCGACAGCGCGCCATGGAAGGATTTCAGCGCATCAGTCAGGTTGTTGCCGGTCAGGTCGATGCGGGCATTGGCCGTCAGGCTGTCGACGCCCTGGCCCTGCTGGTCGTCGGCGAGTTCGAGATTGTCCTTGAAATCATGGGCCTGCTGGATGAGGTCGCTGGTCAGGAAGGTCAGGCGCGGCGCGGCGCCGATATCCGGTTCCTTCTGGGCGGCCGTCTCGACGATCTTGCCGGCGATGGCGCCGGGGAAGGCGTTCATCGTCTTGAAATCGGATTTCAGGAAGCACCATTTCACCTTGGGATTGTAGGTGAAGGCCTTGCAGCTCTTGTCGCCGATGCAGGAGGTCTTGCATTGATCGAGAGAAACATTCTGCTCGGTGCGAAGATCGAAGCCGAAGAAATCGGCGTCCTTGATCGTCTGGATGTCGCGCTTGGTGTCCGCAGCGGCTGCGGGAAAACTGACGGCGATCGTGGAAAATGCGATGACGGCAAAGGCAAAGAACGAGCGCACGGACATAGGTTCCCCCCACAGGATGCTGGCTCTGACCGGCGGGCACTCTCCTCACTCCTCGCGGGATTGTCAACTCAACTCAAGCGTTGTTTTATCTCCGTACAAAACCTTTCGTATATTTGTCACATCGGCGTGAGTGATCGCCTTGTGATTTGCGGCTTTTGCGAGGATGAGCAAGGATTTGGGCGATCGCAGGAGGTAGCGCAATGTCCATATCTTTCAGCCGCGGGAGCCTTATCGCACTCCTTGCAGCCACCGTTCTCTCGTTAGGCCCGGGTACCGTAAGTGCCGCCGAGGATGCCGTCGTCATTCCGCCGCCGGCCGTTGACGAGGCCGCAAGCTCAGGCACGGAGACTGCCATTTTCGCCGGAGGCTGTTTCTGGGGCGTCCAGGGCGTTTTCCAGCATGTGAAAGGCGTGGAGAGCGCCGTCTCCGGTTATGCCGGTGGCGACGCCGGAACGGCGCAATACGAAACCGTCAGTACAGGTTCGACAGGTCACGCCGAATCCGTCCAGGTTCGGTTCGATCCGAAACAGGTGAGCTACGGCAAGTTGCTGCAGATCTTCTTCTCGGTGGCGCACAATCCGACGCAACTGAATTTCCAGGGGCCGGACCAGGGAACGCAGTACCGTTCGGCGCTGTTCGTTTCCGATCCGGAGCAGCGCAAAGTTGCCGAAAGCTATATAAGTCAGCTCGACAAGGCGCATGTCTTCCCGCAGCCGATCGTCACCAGCGTGAGTGATACCACCGGCTTCTATCCCGCAGAAGCCTATCATCAGGATTTCCTTTCGCTCAATCCGAATTATCCCTATATCGTCTACAACGACCTGCCGAAGATCGAGAACCTGAAGTCGCTTTTCCCCGCCGACTATCGCAGCCAGCCGGTTCTCGTCAGGAAGGCCAAGGGCTGATTAATCCTTATTGATCCTGGCATTTCAGGGCGGCCGCGAGGCCGCCTTTTTTCATTCCGCTTCTTCGCCGTTAAGAATTCATCAATGTTAACAATATCTTAATTTGATAAAATCACGTTTCAGCGCGGAACATATCGTCAAGTTGCCCGTTACAACAATGAGTTTCGAGCAGGGACAGCTGCCGGAGCGGATCCCTCTTTCGAAGTATGCGCGTAACAAGGGGACGTATCATGGCCACGAATGTCATGCGGCGCTGGCAACGAGATGAACTCATGAAGCAGAGAGTATTGATCGTCGAAGATGAATTCCTGATCGCACTGGATCTCGAAGCGACGGTGGAAGGCATGGGCATGCAGGTCGCGGGCCTTGCGGATAATCGCGAGCAGGCGCTGCGGCTGGCGCCTCTTGCAGATATTGCCTTCGTCGATGTCAATCTCGCCGATGGTCCGACCGGGCCTGACATCGGCCGGCAATTGGCCGCACAACATGGCATTGCCGTCGTCTTCATGACCGCCAATCCGGAGGTTGTCGCACATGGTGTCAAGGGTGCGGTCGGCGTGGTTCAGAAGCCGGTCATGCCTTCCGTCGTCGAACAGTTGGTGAAATATCTTGCCGCGCGCCGTGTCGGCTTGTTCGCGGTCGTTCCCCAACAGATGACGGTTTTTGCCTGATTGGACGGGCTTGGATCAGCCCGAAATGACGGCAAGTTGCGATTGAGGGCCGGCCTTTTCCGCCGCCGGCCTGCCATAGGCTTTGAGAAAGGTGCGGACGGCGTTTCGCGCCGCCTTTTCCAGTTCCTCGTCGGTGGGCACCCCGCCGAAAAGGACGGTCATCTGCAGGTCGGCATTGCCGAGTGCCACGAACTGCCGGGCGGCGACGTCGAAATCGTCGATGACGAGCGCTCCCTTGTGGGCAAGCCGCGCGAAAAGTGCCGATAGCGCCGTCGTCAGCTTGCCCGGTCCGTGCAGGCGCCAGCTCTCGAAGAGATGCGGATAGCGCTCGCCCTCGGTTTGCACGAGCTTGCGCAGGAATTTTCCGTCGTGGTTGCAGATGCAGTTCCTGTTGAGGCGCACGACGAAGGCCGTCAGGTCGTCCTCCAGATTGTCGGCGCTGTCTGGGAAGGTCGACAGCATGGAGAAGAGCATGGTGTTGGCGCGGTTCATGACATCTTCGACGACGGCGACGAACAGGGTCTCTTTCTCGCGGTAGTGATTGTAGATCGTCTGACGGGAAACGCAGGCGACGGCGGCGATCTCGTCGATGCTGGCCCCGGCAAAACCCTGACTGCAGAAGACGTCGGCGGCGGCATCGAGGATCGACATGCGCTTGGCGCATTGCCCGCGCTGCGTATGCCCCGTCATTCTGGCTGCGGGTGTCATGCGATCTTTCATGCGAACGAAGATAAGACGTCTTGACGTCTTAGACAATGGCGTCTAATTTTACAAGCGTGTCCAAATTTATTGACACTCTTGGTTCGCCGTTGGAGATATGAGCTCCCAACTTCGTCTTCGCGCGAACGATCATCATTCAACCCGAGAGCAATGCGGCGGAGCGATCATCCGACGCCTCCGTTGCGCTTTTATGAAAGATCACCCTTATGACGGCTCCCTTCTTTCGCATTGCCCTCATTCTCGGCCTTCTCTCGGCCATAGGGCCTTTCGCCATCGACATGTATCTGCCCGCGTTGCCATCCATCGGACAGGATCTGCATGCCGATAACAGCGTCACCCAGCTGACCCTTCTCGCCTTCTTCATCTCCTTTGCGCTCGCCCAGCTTGTCTACGGTCCGCTGTCGGATATGTGGGGCCGCAAGCTGCCGCTCTATCTCGGCATCGGCCTCTTCGCCGTCGCTTCGATCGGCTGTGCGCTTTCGACCGACATCGAAACGCTGATCGCCTTCCGTTTCATCCAAGGTATCGGCGGTGCCGCCGGCATGGTCATTCCGCGCGCCATCGTCCGCGATATGCACACAGGCGTGCAGGCCGCACGCCTGATGTCGCTGCTGATGCTGGTCTTCTCGATCTCGCCGATCCTGGCGCCGCTGACGGGCAGTGCCGTCATCGAGTTCTACGGCTGGCGCGGCGTGTTCTGGGCCGTGATGATCGCCGCCTTCATCGGCCTCGTCCTGCTCGCCACCCAGCTCGAAGAAACCCGTTCGACCAAGGAGCGCAGCGGCAGCGGACTGAAAAGCGCCATGGCGGCCTACCGCCTGCTGCTGACCGACCGCAATTTCCTGACGCTGACCTTCATCGGCGGCCTCGGCATTTCGAGCTTCCTCGTCTATCTCGCCAACTCGCCCTTCGTGCTGATCCAGCATTACGGGCTGACGCCGACCCAATACAGCTTCGCCTTCTCGATCAATGCTGTGTCCTTCTTCACGGTGTCGCAGGCGACGGGCTGGCTCGGCGAGCGTTTCGGCCTCGTGCGCGTCATGCGCATTGCGGTCAGCGCCTTTGCGCTAGCGATGGTCGTCATGGCGGTGGTGATGGCTTCGGGCTTCAACCAACTGCCTGTTCTGGCGAGTTTCCTGTTCATCGGCTACGGCTTCCTCGGCCTCGTCATCCCGACGAGCGCGGTGCTCGCCCTCGAGGACCACGGCGAGATCGCCGGCACAGCTTCGTCGCTGATGGGGACGCTGCACTTCGTGATCGCCGCCGTCGCCATGGTCATATCGAGCATCTTCTTCGATGGTACCGCGGTTCCGATGGCCGCCGGCATCGCACTCTGCGCCTTCTCAGCCTTCGTGCTGACGCAGGCAACGATCGGCCGCCGCGCCGCCGTCGCCGCCGCCGAATGATCAGGAC
This sequence comes from Rhizobium pisi, assembly GCF_003938655.1. GTDB lineage: Bacteria > Pseudomonadota > Alphaproteobacteria > Rhizobiales > Rhizobiaceae > Rhizobium > Rhizobium pisi. The sequence continues at coordinate 90,135 of NZ_RJJT01000008.1, read as the reverse complement.
AGGCCGCACCCGGTCTCCGGGTGCGGTCGTGTGCCACGCCCTTTGAGAAGTAGCCGGCGCGGCGGCTCCAAGCCGGAGCTAGACGTTAATCGTGAGAGCGTCGCTTTCGCCGGGGACGAGTTCCATTGGCCAGATCCTGTTGCGGGCGCCCTGCGGGTAGTGCTCGGCATAGGCCGGCATGGTGGCGAGCAGGGTTTCGCCGAGCTGCGCACCGAGATCGCGCAGCGACATGCGGAAGGATGTTAGTGTCGGTTGGAGAAAATGCGTGCGCGGCTCGTCGCGGAAGCCGACGACGGCGAGGTCGCGGCCAGGCACGATGCCGGCTTCGGCAAGCCGCCGGTAAAGCCCGATCGCCATCAGTTCGTGGATCAGGATGATCGCAGTCGGCCGCTGTTCGATCATCAGAAGTTCGTGGCCGGCCTGATAGCCGCCCTGTTCGCTCGACTTGACACGGATGACGAGAGCCGGATCGAAGGGAATATCGTGGCGCTTCAGCGCCTGGCGGTAACTGTCGAGGAAGATATAGCCGAGGTTGATGTCGGAGGAGGGGGCGGCCACCGCGATCCGCCGATGGCCCTTTGCGACCAGCCGGTCGACACCGCGCGCGGCCACGCCCTCGAAATCGAGATCCATCCAGGTGTAGCTGCCGCCGGATGCGCTGCGGCCGAGCGCCACGAAGGGAATACGGGCCTTTTCCAGAAGCTCGATGCGCCGGTCGGTCCGTCGCGTCGCCGAGATGATCAGAGCATCGACGAGCCGACGCGCCACCATGCGCTTCAGATATTCGTGCGGATCCTCGTCATCGGGGCAGGGCAGCATGACCAGATCGAGCTTGTGGCGGGAAAAGACGCTCTGCAGACCGTCGATAACGCCAAGGAAGAAGTCGTCGCTGTTTTCGACCGTCTCGCGGCTCACTTCGAGCATCAGCCCGATGACGTTGGTCATGCCCTGGCGAAGGCTGCGGCCCGACTGGTTGGCGACATAACCGAGCTCTTCAGCGGCGGCGAGCACGCGCCGGCGGGTTTCGTCGTTGACGTCGGGCTTGCCGTTCAGCGCACGGGACACGGTCCCGATCGAAATGTCGAGATGCTCTGCAAGCTGGCGGATCCCCTTCATCTGCGACGATTTTCCTCCCTATCGGTTCGCATTTGCTCTTTCTTGCCACAGGATTGCGCCTGCGAAAAGCCGTGGGGGAGGTCAGGGCTTGAAGCTCTGGCGGATGACGAGTTCCGGAATGACGCGTTCGTAACCCGCAGGCGCATCCGGATTTTCAAGCCGCCGCTCCATCAGTTCGACGGCGCGCAACGCCATGGTCAGCGGATCCTGGCGGAAAGTGGTCAGCTGGTAGCTCAGCCAGGAGGATTCCGGAACGTCATCGAAGCCGATAACGGCGACATCCTCGGGGATGCGCAGCCTGGCTTCCTGTCGCACGACATCCATCAGTCCGAAGGCGATTTGGTCGTTGGCGCAGAAGACCGCGTCGGGCTTTATCTTCTCCGCAAAGAGTGCACGCCCGGCGGTGACGCCGCCGTCATAGTCGGAATCTGCGCCGCGCCCGACAACGACGGATGCCCCGAGCGACTCCGCCGCCAAGAGGAAAGCCCTTTCACGCTCGACGATGCTCGGCGTTCCCGTGTTGGAGCCGATGACCGCCAGGCGTCGTCTGCCGCTTTCGTAAAAGGCCGACGCCGCCTTGCGCGAAGCCTCGGAGTTGCCAACGCGGACATGGTCGGCGTCGGGTTCCGAACGGCCGATGACGACGAGCGGCTGGCCGTTTCGCTGCGCGAGTTCGAAGAAACTCGCCGGCGGCGAGCCGGACAGGATGATGATCGCCTCCGCCCGGTGGCCGATCAGCATCTTCTGCGCGGCGAGCAGCTCGTCTTCCGTCTGGCCGGTGTTGATGAGGATCGGAATGCTGCCGCGCCGGATCAGCAATTTGGCAAGTGCGGCCGCCAGATGCGCGCGAAAACCCACTTCCGGCCGCGTCGCGACGATGCCGACAAGGCGGCTCTGATTGGCAAGCACGCCGCGCGCCAGGTCGTTGACGTGGTAGCCGAGGTTTTGCGCCGCCCGCAGTACCTTTTCGCGCGTCGCCGGGGCAACGCTTGCGCCCGGGGTGAAGGTGCGCGAAACGGCGGAGCGCGAAACGCCCGCCAATTGCGCCACCTGCTCGGCGCTGACGAAGCGCATGCGTTCTTTCTTCGGCGCCTTGCCGTCCTTCACCGGACCATCATTCATCGGCTTTCCCTCAATGCTCCACGCGCGACAGAATACCTGCCCTCAGGAATGCTCGACGATCAGCATGAAAAGCGTGCCGGAACAAGCATGGAAGAACTGTGATTGACGCGATTTGGCAATTCTGCACGCTCCAGCTCTATGGCGGAGCGATGGCAGCAAGTTGACATCCGGTGCGGACAATATTCAGTGCAAGGGAAGACCGAGGCTGCCGGAGGCAACCTCGGCCGGGAGACGAAAATCAGCCGCGAGACGAGGTGGTCTTCTGACCCGCTACTCGCAGACGCGAACCGTTTCGGTGTGATAACCGCCGTCATAGCGGTTGCGGACGTCGCGGTCCTCATACCAGCATCTCGGCGCGGGTTCGACATAGCGAGGGCTTTCAACATAGCGCGGACCATCGACATAGCGGGGGCCGCTGTTGACGAGGGCGCCTCCAATCAGACCGCCGACGACACCTGCCGCAACGCCGCCTGCTATAATGCGGCCGGTGTTGTTATGGTGATGATGGTCACGCGCGGCAGCGGGCTGAATGGCCGATCCCATAAGGGCCGTTGCGATCAACAGGCTGCTAATAATTCTCTTCATAACATGCTCCTCAGTGGCTGGCACATCGCCCCCTATAAAGGAGAAATGCCGCAGCACGGCGTTTGTTCGTTCAAATTTTGCGCCTTTTAAGGCAAATCGACCGCCGCTGTTGCAGAGAATACATAAAACGGCGCAGGAGACATCAGTTTTGGCGTTTGGCATCAAACACCTCGGATCGGCCTCACCGAGCCCAGGCACCCAAAATCAGGTCGCCGATTCGGTTACCGTCGTCTCTTCGAGTACGTTTTCGGGAATATCGTCGAAGGATGCGTAATTGAGGTTATAGAGCTTCGAATAGAGCTTGCCGTTTTTCATGAGCTGCTGGTGATTGCCGCTCTCGACGATCTCGCCATTCTGCAGCACGATGATGCGGTCGGCTTCGCGGATTGTCGCAAGCCGGTGGGCGATGACGAGGCCGGTGCGGTTTTCGAGCAGCTTCACCAGCGCCCGCTGGATCAGCATCTCCGTATAGCTGTCGATATTGGCCGTCGCCTCGTCGAGCACGAGGATCTTGGCGTCGGCCACCAGCGCGCGGGCAAAGGAGAGGAGTTGGCGCTGGCCGAGCGAAAGATTGCCGCCGCGCTCGCCGAGCATGCCGTCATAGCCTTCCGGCAGGCGCATGATGAAGTCATGCGCGCCAACGGCCTTGGCGGCTTCGATCACCTGCTCGCGCGTCGCTTCCGTCTTGTGATAGCGGATGTTTTCGAAGACGGTGCCCGTGAAGAGGAAGGGTTCCTGCAGCACCATGGCGATCTGTGCGCCGAGCGAATCCTGCGTCAGCTCGCGCACGTCATGCCCGCCGACCACAACCTGCCCCTGCTGCACCTCGTAGAAGCGGTGGATCAGCGACATGCAGCTCGACTTGCCCGATCCCGTCGGGCCGACGAGGGCGACCGTCTCGCCGGGATTGACCCTGAAGCTCACATGCTTGAGCACCGGATGCTTCGGATTATAGCCGAAGACAACATCGCGGAATTCCACCGAGCCGTCCATCTCGGCCGACAGCACCTTGGCGTTGGGCGCATCCTTGATATCGACCGGCACGTCGAGCACATCGGTCAGACGCTGGCCCGACGCCATGGCGCGCTGCATGACCGAATATTGCAGGGTGAGCGAACGGATCGGGTCGAAGAAGCGCTGGATGTAGAAGAGGAAGGCGACGAGCACGCCGACATCAAGCGCCTGGTTTAGGACGCGCGCGCCGCCGACGACGATGACGAGCGCCATGGCGATGCCGGTCAGCGAATCGACGATCGGCACCATGATCTGGGCGTAACGCGCCGCCGTCAGGTGCGTCAGCAGGTTGGCATGCGCCTTGTCATCGTAGAGCGTGAAGTTGACGTCCTGCCGATCCATGCTCTGGACGGCGCGCACGCCATGGATCGCTTCGGCGAGTGCGCCGTTCGCAACCGAGTTCGTCTCATGCGCGGCCATGAAGGACTTGCGCGCCAGCGGCAGCCAGAACAGGCGCACGACAAAGAGCACCGGCAGCACGGACAGCGTCAGCAGGCCGAGCTTGAAGTCGAGATAGAGCATCACGAAGACGATGCCGAAGAGCAGGAAGATATCCCCGACCGACAGTACGCAGGTTTCGAGAAATTCCTGCATTGAGTTGACGTCGCCCTGCAGGCGCGACATCAGCCGGCCGACCTCGGTCTTGTCCATGAAGGAGAGCGAAACGCGCTGGAGATGCGAGAACATCGCCTTGCGGATATCGAAGAGCACGTTTTCCGCTACGCCGCCGACCAGCGTTTCCTGAAAATAGCTGGCGCCGTAGTTGATAAGGATGGCGATCAGGAAGGCGACGATCGCTAAAGTCAGCGCCGAATGGCTGCCGCCCGGCTGCATGCCGTGGTCGATGGCATAGCGGATGATCAGCGGGATGAGGAGCTGCATGCCGGTGAAAACAAGCACCGAAATGACCGACAGGACGACATCGCGCCGGTAGGGATGCACGAAGGCCCAGATGCGCTTGACGATGTTGGAATCGAAGACCTTGCCGAAGATCTCCTCTTCGACGCGCTGCGAGCCGACGACCGCCCGTGGCGGGCGCCTGCCATCCTCGCGAACGTCAGCACGCTCGGTTTCCAGTTCCTCGGCCATGTTGTTTCCTCCAGCGCCGGTTTCTCACGCGCTCAAAGCGTCGTCGCCCGGTCGCACCTGCAGATCATAAAGCGCCTTGTATCGCCCGCCGAGCAAAAGCAGTTCGTCATGCGTGCCCTGTTCGACGATGCGGCCGTCCTCGATGAAGAAGATCTTGTCGGCATGCATCAGCGAGCTCAGGCGATGGGCCACGATGATCGTCACCCGGTCGGCGGCATAACGGCGCATGGCGCTGCGGATGCGCTGCTCGGTGGCGGCGTCGATTGCTGCGGTCGAATCGTCGAACACCATCACGGCTGGCTTCAGCATCAGCGCCCGGGCGATCGAAAGCCTCTGTCTCTGGCCGCCCGAAAGCGAAACGCCGCGTTCGCCGACAACAGTGCCGTAGCCTGTGGGCAGGCCAAGCACGTAGTTGTGGAGCTGCGCACTTTCGCTGGCGCGTTCGATGCGGCCTTCCTTAGCCCAGGGATCGCCATAGGCGATGTTGTTTTCGATCGTGGTCGTGAAGAGGAAGGAATCCTGCTGCACGACGGCAACCGAGCGGCGCAGCGACTGCAGCGTCGCCTTGCAAATATCCTGCCCGTCGATGGTGATCTTGCCGCCGGTCGCGTCATAGAAGCGGGGGATCAGATGCGCGAGCGTCGTCTTGCCGCTGCCGGGCGGGCCGACGATGCCGATCGTTTCGCCACGCCTGGCCTCGAAGCTGACGTCGCGCAGCACCTCGTGCATCGGCGAGCTCGGATAGGCGAAGCTGACATTCTCGAAGCGCAGCGTGCCATCGGTCACCTTCAAAGCCTTGGCATCAGGCGCATCGCGCACGGCGATTTCGAGGTCCAGCAGCTCGAAGAGGCGCGTGCCGCAGGTCGAGGCGCGGGCAAAGGCGTTGACCATCAGGCCGAGCTGACGCACCGGCATCTGCAGGATGGTCATGAAGGTAAGGAAGGAGGCGAGCGTGCCGACGGTGATCTCGCCGGACATCACCTTGCCGCCGCCGACCCACAGCACCAGGCCCATGGCGACGAAGAAGGAGAAGGTCATAGCACTGGTATTGACGACGCGGATGCCGACGCGCTGATGGGCGAGCTCCAGCGCGCTCTTCGACGCTTTCTCGAATTTCGAAAGCTCGTGCTCCTGCGCCGCGAAGGCGCGCACGACACGGATGCCGCCGAGATTTTCTTCCATGATGCGGGTCAGCACCGAAAGCCGCTGCTGAAGATCGAGCCAGGTGGCGCGCAGGCGAAGCTGGGTAACCGACGAGCGCCAGCCGACGAACGGCACGAAGGAGAGCGCCAGCAGGCCGAGCACGACGTCGGTCGAAAGCAGCATGTAGGCGCCGATGCCGATCAGCATGGAAAGCAAGAAGACGCGCACGAGGGCCGTCGAAAAATACATGCGCACGCCTTCCAAGTCGAGCAGGCCGACGGTGATCAGGTCGCCGGAATGCACGGTGTCATGAAAACTGAAGGAGAGGCGCTGGATCTTCTCGTAGCAGGCTAGTCGCAGCTCATAGCCCATGTGATGGCCGACGGATTCGCTGAAGTAGTTCTGCACCATGGTGAAGATGCCGCGCAGCACGCTGGCGCCGAGCAGAAGCAGCGCCGTCGTCAGCAGCGCATCCTGCGCCTGTTGCCCGATCGTGCCGCCATGAAGCGCCACCTGGGTATGGTCGACCGCCTGGCCGAGAAGGCGGGGGATCAGAAGCTGGAAGGTGGAGGCGATCAGGGTAGCGCCGATGGCAAGGCCCGCCTGCCAGGGGTGTCGGAAGGCCATCACGGTGATGCGCACCAATGTGTAGAGGCCTTGGCCCCAGCCTGCCGCAGTTGCAAGCGCCATCGAAGCCGAAGGCTTCGTCGCGCGTGTTAACGCTTCGCTGCTCACGGTATTTTTCCAATAGATGTGGTGCTCGGACGCTGGCCCGAAAAGACGGCAAATCCATGAAGGGATTGATAGCACCGTCACTTTTGCCGATTCGACCGGGGGGTTCAAGTAAACAATTCACCATCTGGTTATTTTTACGTGAGGCCCTCCTCGTATCCCTTCGGGAACAATCGGTACGCGGGTGGGTTGCAGCGTGGGGAGGCCCTGTCAGGCAACCATTACCGAAGAGATTGATGCCGCCGGAAGCCGTCTCCCGCGGAAAATCCTTTGTTATCCCAATGGTTTACCAACAGAAGCAACAAACCCTCTTGCCACATCAGGCTTTTAGCGCTTTCATACACGACTAGTTTAATAGACTATGGACGGGCGTGATCGCTCGCCTGGTATCCTTGCGGGGCCGCTGGTATGGACCCCGATGCAGCGGCAGTGTTGTGAATGGCCGCATGAACCTCAACAACGCGTGATCGGCTTTTATGCGTTGAAACCTCGATCGACACACGGTGCGGATGAACCCGCAAAGGAGTTGCGATGACGGTTCAGGGACTTTTCTCCGCAAGGGCCAGTGCGGCGGCGCAGATTTCTGCCGTGCCGCGCATTGCCATCGTCGGGCGCGGTTTTTCCGGCATGATGACGGCGATCGCGCTGATGAAGACGGTGCGCTCACCCTTCCACCTGCAACTATTCGATCCGAATTCGTCGGTCAGCGGCGGCCAGGCGCTGGCCTCAGTCCGCTCCTCGACGATCCTCAACACCCGTGTGCGCGATCTCTCAGTCTCGCTCGGCGACAATGACGATTTCAACGACTGGCTCTGTAGCAACGCCGCCTTCCGCGCCGCCGTGCCGGCCGCTATTCCCGGTTTCCGGCAGATCTTCGTGCCGAAGGAAATCTTCAGCGACTATGTCTATCAGCGCTTTTCGGAAGCGCTCGCCGCCCGCCGGGACATTACCGTCCAGGTCTGCAACGATCCTGTCGTGACGATCCGCAGGAGCCACGGCAACCGTTTCCTGCTCGAAAGCGCCAATCCCGCCAATCCGCTGTTCGATACCGTGATCCTCGCCACCGGCTATGGTCTGACGGAACCAGATGCCGGCGGGCAGGACGTTTCGCCGGTCAGGGCCCAGCGCCTCGTCGCCCGGCCGCATGCTGTACTGCTCGGCAGCGGCATCCGCGTGGTCGACCAGTTGCTGCAGCTGCGCGATTCCGGTTATGCCGGGCAGATTACGATCATTTCCCGGCGTGGCTTCCTGCCGCAGAGCCATACGCCGAATTCCGCCGATCCGGTCTTCCCGGCCGAAGCGCTGCCGCAGAGCCTGCCTGATATCGTGCGCTTCATCCGCCAGGCCTGTCGCGAGGCGGAGGAAGAGGGCCGAAGCTGGCAATCGGTGATGAACGGCCTGAGGAAACATGCGCGCCTGCTCTGGCGCTCGCTGCCGGCGCGCGACAAACATCAGTTCAACCGGCACCTCAGGGCAATCTACGACAGCCACCGCAACCGCCTGCCCGAGGCCATGCATTTGCGGCTGAAACGCGAGCTTGCCGAAGGCCGAACCGTACTGCGCCGCGGCCGGGCCGGCCGCCGGGGCCTCAGCGGTCTGTTCTTCACGCCGGCCGGTTCCTCCGTCGAGGAGGTCGTTCATGCCGAGCGCATCATCGATTGCCGCTGTCAGGCGCCCGATCTTTCAGCCCCGCTGATACAGAGCCTGCTTTCAGCCGGCCTTGCCATGCCGGACGAGCTTTCGCTCGGGCTTGCGGTCAATGCATGCGGCGAGCCTTTCCTGGAGGACGGTTCGACCGTCGCCGGGCTCTTTGCCGTCGGCCCACTCGGCCTTGGCAGCCTGCCCGATATCGATCTCGTGCCCGAAATCGTGTCGCAGGCCTATGCCGCCGCCGAGCGGGTGGGCGAACGGTTTTATCCGCAGGTCAAGGCCGTCTGAAATCGGCAGCCTTGTCGGAACCATCTGCCCGTCGCCGCGTTATAGAGCGCTGGTGACTTAGAGGGGCCGATGGAAGCGTTAAATCGACATGATACGTCTCTTACCGAAGAGGGACGCTTTCGCCTTCTGGTCGATGCCATCACCGACTACGCTATCTATATGCTGAGCCCCGAAGGCATCATAACCAGCTGGAATACCGGCGCGCAGCGGTTCAAGGGTTACAAGCCTTCCGAAATTCTGGGTGAGCATTTTTCCCGTTTCTATCTGGAGGAGGACCGCGCCGCGGGAATTCCCGAGCGGGCTCTCGCCACGGCAAAGGAGACCGGCCGATTCGAGGGCGAGGGCTGGCGCCAGCGCAAGGATGGCAGCCGCTTTTGGGCCCATGTGATCATCGACCCGATCCGCCATCCCTCCGGCGAACTCATCGGCTTTGCCAAGATCACCCGCGACCTGACCGAGCGCAGAGCGGCCGAAAACGCGATCCGCCAGAGCGAGGAGCAGTTCCGCCGGCTCATTCAGGGCGTTTCGGACTATGCGATCTATATGCTCGATCCCGAGGGCAATGTCAGCAGCTGGAATTTCGGCGCCGAGCGTATCAAGGGCTATCGGCCGCAGGAAATCATCGGTCGGCATTTCTCGACCTTCTATACGCCGGAGGACCGGGAAGCCGGTGTGCCTGATACCGCGCTCAAGGTCGCGCGCGCCGAGGGCCGGTTCGAGAGGGAGGGTTGGCGCGTCCGCAAGGATGGCACCCGTTTCTGGGCCAGCGTCGTCATCGACGTCATCCGGGACGATGACGGAGATGTGCTTGGTTTCGCGAAGATCACCCGTGATATCACCGAGAAGATGGAGACCCAGAGGGCGCTGGACCAGGCTCGCGAAGAGCTCTTCCAGTCGCAGAAGATGGAGGCGATCGGTCAATTGACCGGCGGCATCGCCCATGATTTCAACAACCTGCTGATGGCCGTGCTCGGCAGCCTCGAAATCCTGAAGAAACGTATGCCGCAGGATCTCTCGCTGACGTCGCTGGTCGACAACGCCATGCAGGGCGCCCAGCGCGGCGCAGCCTTGACGCAGCGCATGCTCGCCTTTTCCCGACGGCAGGAACTGCATGTGGAGCCGATCGACGTCTCCGGCCTGGTTCGCGGCATGATGGATATGCTGAGCCGCTCGCTCGGCCCCCTCACCGTAATCGACACGTCTTTCCCGGTCCGGCTGCCGACGATCCTGACCGATCCGAACCAGCTGGAGATGGCCATCCTGAACCTCGTCGTCAACGCTCGCGATGCCATGCCATCCGGCGGCCGGATCGTCCTGCGCGCTTCCGAGGAGCCGGCGCCGCCCAGCAAGAGCCCGCTGTCACCCGGCCGCTACGTCCGCATCGCGATAACGGACGAAGGCGAGGGCATGGATGCAAAGACGCTCGAGCAGGCGGTCACCCCGTTCTTCACCACCAAGGGTGTCGGCAAGGGCACCGGCCTCGGCCTGTCCATGGTGCAGGGGCTGACGACCCAGTCCGGCGGCCGCCTTTTCCTGAAGAGCAAGCCAGGCGAAGGCACGACGGTCGAATTGTGGTTTCCGGTCGCCATTGTCGAACGGGGGACCGAAATAACTGCCGAGTTGCCGCAGCGTGAGCAAAGCGCGCCGGACAGCCTGCGCGTCCTCGCTGTCGATGACGACGGCCTGGTCCTGATGAATACGACACTGATGCTCGAGGATCTCGGCCATACCGTGTTCGAGGCGATGGCCGGCTCCGAGGCTCTCGACATCCTGCATAAGCAACAGGTCGACCTGGTGATTTGCGACCACGCCATGCCGCGTATGACGGGCACGCAACTCGCCCAGGCGATCCGCGACGAATGGCCTGAAATGCCGATCATCCTCGCAACCGGTTACGCCGAGCTTCCAGAGGGCGCCGGTGTGATAAACCTGCCTCGTCTCGGCAAGCCCTTTTCGCAGGCGCAACTCGCCGACGCGATCAGCCGGGTCGCCTCATAAGCGGTTCGGTGAGCGTTCTCCCGGACCTCGGCTACCCCTCTCGCTGCGAAGAATGAACACCAGCAATATCAGCACCATCGCCGCCAGCCCGTACCAGGTGATCGCATAGACGAGATGGTTGTTGGGGAAGTGGATGATCGTGAGTCCGCCGACCGGCAGGGCGCCCGGGTTGGGAGCGGCATCCGCGTCGATGAAAAAGGGCGCGACCGCACTGACGCCGCGCTTTTCAGCGATCGCGGCGACATCGCGAGAATACCAGCGGTCGGCGGCGAGGTTGTTGGATTGCAGCAGCGAGCCCTTCGGCTCGGTCATTCGCATCAGCCCGGTGATTTCGACCGCGCCTGACGGTTGACCCTCGCGGCGCGAGGCCGGATCACGCCGATCGGTCGGCACGAAGCCGCGATTGACGAGGATTGAGGTACCGTCGGCAAGCCTTAGCGGCGTCATCACCCAGTAACCCGGGCCAAGCGCGGTCGAGGCAAAGACCAGCGTCTCCTTGTCGTTCGCCAGTATCCCCACTGCGGTTACCCGCCGATATTCGTCGTTGGCGGCATTGACATTGTTCCAGTCCGCGCTTCCCGAGGCCGGCACGGGTGCCGCATGCACGCGCTGGTCGACGCGAGCAATGAGGTCGCGTTTCCAGGCGAGGCGCTGCACCTGCCACGTGCCGAGCGTTGCGAGTGCGGCGGCAAGCAATATCAGGCAGACGGCGAAGATCGCGCGTTTTACCTGGTAACGCCGCCTTTCCGATTTTTCCGAGGGAGCCTCGCTCATGGTGAACCCGTTCTGGGCTGAACCGCTACGGGCGGCGCTGCCGCCGCCCTTTCGTCATGGTTACGGCATGTTCTTCATCATCTCGGGGCTCATCGGCATCATATTGGTATTGAGATGATGCATGACCCAGAGCGAGCCGGAGAGCGCAATGGCGACGATGACGATGGTGAAAATCAGCGCCATCATCGTCCAGCCGCCCTCGCTCCTGGGGTTCATGTGCAGGAAGAAGACCATATGAACGACGATCTGGATCGCGCCGAGGCCCATCACCAGCACCGCCGTCAACGTCGGGCTCGCGATTACGCCTGACATGACCAGCCAGAAGGGGATGGCGGTCAGAATGATGGAGAGCACGAAGCCCGTCATATAGCTGCGGAAGGTGCCGTGGCCGGCCTGATGGCCATGGCTGTGGCCGTGATGAGCCTCGTGGGCATCCTCATGTACAGGTGCTTGCGAACTCATCCGAGAACTCCCAGCAGATAGACGAAGGAAAAGACGCCGATCCAGACGACGTCAAGGAAATGCCAGAACATCGAAAGGCACATCAGCCGGCGGCGGTTGGCCTCGATCAGCCCGTGCATCGAGACCTGCACCATGAGCGTGATCAGCCAGATGATGCCGAAGGTGACGTGCAGCCCGTGCGTGCCGACGAGCGTGAAGAAGGAGGAAAGGAAGGCGCTGCGCGTCGGCCCGGCGCCTTCATGGATCAGGTGGATGAACTCGTAGAGCTCGAGCCCGATGAAGGCTGCGCCGAACAGGCCGGTGACGGCGAGCCAGAACAGCGTTTCCGCCTTTGCGTTCCGCTCCATCTGCAGCATGGCGAAGCCGTAGGTGATCGAGGAGAAGAGCAGCATCGAGGTGTTGAGGGCAACGATCGGCAGATCGAAGAGAACGGCCGGCGATGGACCGGCGGCATAATTGCGGCCGAGCACGCCGTGAGTCGCAAACAGCACCGCGAAGATCAGGCAGTCGCTCATCAGGTAGAGCCAGAAGCCGAGATTGGTGCTGTTCTCCGGATGATGATCTTCCGTCAGGTAGAATTCAGGCTTTTCGGCCGTGTCGATAGTTTGATCGCTCATGGTCATTACACCTGCTCGGCAAGCAGCGTGGTGCGCTTGCCTTCCGTTTCGGTCACTTCTTCGGCGGGGATATAGAAGTCGCGTCCGTAGTTGAAGGTATGGCCGATCGCGACGACCAGCAGGGCGACGACGGAGATGATGACCAGCCACCACATGTACCAGATCATGCCGAAGGCGAGCGCGACGCTGATGGCGGACAGGATCGCACCGGTGCCGGTGTTTTTCGGCATATGGATCGGCTTGAAGCCGCCGAGCGGGCGTTCGTAGCCGCGGTTCTTCATGTCGTACCAGCTGTCATGGTCGTGCACGACAGGCGTGAGGGCGAAATTGTAGTCCGGCGGCGGCGAGGAAGTCGACCATTCCAGCGTACGGCCGTCCCAGGGATCGCCGCTGTCATCGCGCAATTCCTCGCGCTTCATGAAGCTGACGACGATCTGGATCAGGAAGCTGGCAATGCCAAGCGCGATCAGGCCGACGCCGAAGGCGGCGATGATGAACCAGATCTGCAGCGACGGATCCTCGAACTGACTCATGCGGCGGGTGACACCCATCAGGCCGAGCACATAAAGCGGCATGAAGGCGAACCAGAAGCCGATCTGCCAGAACCAGAAGCTCATCTTGCCCCAGAAGGGATCGAGCTTGAAGCCGAAAGCCTTCGGGAACCAGTAATTCACGCCGGCGAACATGCCGAAGAGAACGCCGCCGATGATGACATTGTGGAAGTGGGCGATGAGGAACAGCGAATTGTGCAGCACGAAGTCGGCCGGCGGCACGGCCAGCATGACGCCGGTCATGCCGCCGATGACGAAAGTCACCATGAAGCCGACCGTCCACAGCATCGGCACCTCAAAGCGGATGCGGCCGCGATACATGGTGAAGAGCCAGTTGAATATCTTCGCCCCCGTCGGGATGGAGATAATCATCGTGGTGATGCCGAAGAAGGAGTTGACGCTGGCGCCCGAGCCCATCGTGAAGAAGTGGTGCAGCCAGACGATGTAGGACAGGATCATGATCACGCAGGTGGCGTAGACCATGGAGGCATAACCGAACAGGCGCTTGCCGGAGAAGGTGGCGACCACTTCCGAGAAGATGCCGAAGGCCGGCAGCACGAGGATGTAGACCTCCGGATGACCCCAGATCCAGATGAGGTTGATGTACATCATCGGATTGCCGCCGAGGTCGTTGGTGAAGAAGTTCGTTCCCGCATAACGGTCGAGCGACAGCAGCGCGAGCGTGGCCGTCAGGATCGGGAAGGAGGCGACGATGAGCACGTTGGTGCAGAGTGCCGTCCAGGTGAAGACCGGCATCTTCATGAAGGTCATGCCTGGAGCACGCATCTTGACGATGGTGGCGATCAGGTTGATGCCCGAAAGCGTCGTTCCGACGCCGGCCACCTGCAGGCCCCAAATATAATAGTCGACGCCGACACCAGGACTGTAGGCAGCGCCAGACAGCGGCGGGTAGGCAAGCCAGCCGGTCTGGGCGAACTCGCCGATGAAGAGCGACAGCATGATGATGATCGCGCCGGCGGTCGTCATCCAGAAAGAGAAGTTGTTGAGGAAGGGGAAGGAGACGTCGCGCGCACCGATCTGCAGCGGCACAACGAAGTTCATCAAGCCGGTGACGAAGGGCATCGCCACGAAGAAGATCATGATGACGCCGTGGGCGGTGAAGACCTGGTCGTAATGGTGCGGCGGCAGGTAGCCCTCCGAACCGTTGAAGGCGATCGCCTGCTGGATGCGCATTAGGATCGCGTCGGAAAAGCCGCGCAACAGCATGATGACGGCCAGGATCACATACATGATGCCGATCTTCTTGTGATCGACGCTGCAGATCCAGTCGTGCCAGAGCGGACCCCAGAACTTGAAATAGGTGATGGCGCCAAGCACGGCGAGGCCGCCAATGACGACGCCGATGAAAGTCACGACCAGGATCGGCTCGTGATAGGGGATGGCATCGAGGTTCAACCGGCCGAAGATCAACTTCAGGAGGTCAGGATTGGAAAACATGGAACAACCCGTTCATTATGTCTTGCGACGCAAAGCGCCAGGTTAATTGTTGTTGAGCTGCGCCGGCGCGGGATCGGCGCCATTGCTCATGCCGGGCATGGAATGGCCCTCATGCTGCATGTCCATTCCAGGCATGCCGGGCATGTCATGCTGCATGCTGCCGGTTGCCGGCACGGTGGCCGCAGGCGCCGCCTCGCCTTCGTCGGCATGGCGGTTGTCGTATTGCAGCTTCTCGCGGTTCTCAGCGCTTTCCTTGCCGCCGCCGCCCATCATGTCGATGTGCATCATCTCGTTCATGCACATCTTGCCCGGCGTCGCGCACATATTGAGGATGGCGTTGTAAAGATCGGCATCGGCGCCGGCATAGTAACGCACCGGTTCCTTTTCGCTCGGCTTCTCGAGCTTCAGATAGGCGTCGCGGTTGAGCATCGTGCCCTGCTGCTTGACCTGCGCCACCCAGGCATCAAATCCCTGCTGATTCAGGCCGTGGAACTTGAAGCGCATGTGTGAGAAGCCTGCGCCGCTGTAATTGGCGGAGAAGCCCTCATACTCGCCCTCCCGGTTGATGACGGCGTGCAGTTTCGTTTCCATGCCTGGCATGGCGTAGATCTGGCCGGCAAGGGCGGGAATGTAGAAGGAGTTCATCACCGAGGAGGCGGTGATCTTGAAATTGATCGGCATGTCGACGGGTGCCGCCAGTTCGTTGACTGTGGCAATACCGAGCTCGGGATAGAAGAACAGCCACTTCCAGTCGAGCGCCACGACCTCGACGGTCAGCGGCTTGGTATCTGCCGGAATGGCGCGCTCGGCATCGAGACGGTCGAGCGGACGATAGGGATCGAGCTTGTGCGTGGAAATCCAGGTGACGGCCCCGAGCGCGATGATGATAGCAAGGGGGGCTGCCCAGATCACGATTTCAAGGCGGGTCGAATGGTGCCATTCCGGGTCGTAAGTCGCGGCTGTGTTGGAGCGGCGGTAGCGCCAGGCAAAGAACAGCGTCAGGAAGATCACCGGAATGATGATCAGCAGCATCAGCACCGTCGAGATGACGATGAGATCGCGCTGTTGCATGGCGATGTCGCCGGAAGGCGCCATGACCACCATGTTGCATCCTGCCAGGAAAAGCAGCGGCAAGACGGATAGAAGGCGGGAAAACTTCACGAGTTTTGGCACGTCTCTAAGCTCTTGTTGTTTCGTTCGTTCCGCGACTAAAGCACTGAACCTGATAGCGACATGAGGTGTTTGGTCGCAGTGCAGCAAGTGTGCCGCAGTGCGGCACAAATCGTGTTGCACTACAGCTATGAAATCCTGATGAAATCAAGAAGGATTCCTTTGCGAGCGCATGTTTCAACCAATATATCCGTAAGACCCGGGCAGGCCAGCATTCCCATGGGAAAATCGCGATCCCGATCACGCTATTTTCCCCGTCCACGCCTCATTTTGAGCCGGGATGATGAACTATTTACGTCTTACGGACTTGATAAGCCTGCAGGTTTGATCAAGATCAAGCTGAGGCGCCTTGCCGAAAGCGCTTCAACGAGGGAGGCGTTTTATGGCAACAGCATCGCATTATGGACCGTCGTCGTCATCGCTGGAACGCGACGCACGACGTATTCACGACGACAAGCCGGTTTCGCCGGGCAGCATCGCTGTCGGCGTGGTGATCGGCCGCATGTCGGAATTCTTCGATTTCTTCGTCTACGGCCTCGCCTCGGTCCTGGTCTTTCCACAGCTGATCTTTCCCTTCGCCCCGGACAGGCTGACGGCGACGCTCTATTCCTTCGCCATCTTTTCGCTCGCCTTCCTGGCCCGCCCGGTCGGCTCCGTCGTCTTCATGACGATCGACCGGATGTACGGCCGCGGCACCAAGCTGACGATCGCGCTCTTCCTGCTCGGCGGCTCCACAGCTTCGATCGCCTTCCTGCCGGGTTACGAGGAGATCGGCGTGTGGTCGATTGCGTTGCTGGCGCTCTTCCGTCTTGGCCAAGGTTTTGCGCTCGGCGGAGCCTGGGACGGTCTCGCTTCGCTGCTCGCGCTCAATGCCCCGGCCAAGCATCGCGGCTGGTACGCGATGATCCCGCAGCTCGGCGCGCCGATTGGCTTTGCGCTGGCAAGCATCCTGTTTGGGTATTTCGTCGCCAATCTTTCCAGTGAGGATTTCCTCTCCTGGGGCTGGCGCTATCCCTTCTTCGTCGCCTTCGCGATCAACGTCGTGGCGCTGTTTGCGCGTTTGCGGCTCGTCATGACCAAGGAATTCGGCACGCTGCTGGAGCAGCACGAGCTGGAAGCAGCGCCCATCCTCGAGGTGCTGCGCGTTCACGGCCGCGACATCCTGATCGGCGCCTTCGTGCCGCTTGCGAGCTTTGCCATGTTCCACCTCGTCACCATCTTCCCGCTCGGCTGGATGAGCCTCTACGGCAATCAGCCGATCGGCGCCTTCATGGTGGTGCAGGTGGTCGGCGCCATCGTCGGCATCGTCACCATCATCGCCTCGGGCCTGATCGCCGACCGCATCGGCCGGCGCGCCCAGCTTGCCATCTGCGCCGTCATCATCGCCGTCTTCAGCTTCGTCGGACCGATCCTAATCGCGTCGGGTAACAGTGGCCATGATGCTTTCGTCATCATCGGCTTCGGCGTGCTCGGCCTTTCCTTCGGCCAGGCGACGGGCTCGATCTCGTCGCGTTTCGGCCGCGGCTATCGCTACACGGGCGCCGCCTTCACCTCGGATCTTGCCTGGCTGGTCGGCGCCGGCTTTGCGCCGCTGGTGGCGCTCAGCCTCTCCAGCCGTTTCGGCCTGACCTTCGTCGGCTACTACCTGCTGTCCGGCGCGATCTGCACGCTGGCAGCGCTCGCCTTCAGCAAGGCGCTGGAACAGCGCGAGTAGGCTGATTTGAACACACGGACCTGCATGGGATACCATGCAGGTTTTTGTTTCCGGACCGCAGTTTCAATTATTGAACGCATTGCAATCTATAATTAAATGCATATCCTAATTGAGCTGTACGAGGATATGTCATGACCGCGGAAACCATCGATCATTCGACCCTTTCCCGCCTTGTCGAAGCAGGAGCGGTCAATGCCGCTCATGTCGTCGGCAAAACCGGCGGCTGGTCCGTCGTCATCCGCTACGGCAAGGCCGAGCGCCCGCTCGCGGCCCAACGCAGCCGGCAGGTGCGCGTGTTCAAGCGCATGGATACCTTGGTTTCCTATCTCAGAGATGTTGGCATCTCGCAGTTCGATGTCGATGCCGCCGACTACGCTCCTGAGACGGCAGCGCGGCCGGACCGGGCCGCAGCTCTGCGTCGCACCCATGAGGCGGCGGAATACGACAAGTGGTTCCGCGAACAGGTCGAGGAAGCGATCCGGGAAGCCGACGATCCGAACGCGATCTGGATCGAAGCGCAGGATGCCGAAGAGCGAATGGAAAAGCTTCGAGCCGAACTGCTCGCGCAGCTGGAATCCGGAGATAAGGCTTGATCGTCAAATGGCTGCAGCAGGCTCTTTTGGATCGAGAAGGGCAGATCCGGCACATCTTCGCCCAAAATCCAAAGGCTGCAATCGCATTGGATGATGTCATCCGAGATCAGGCCAGAATGCTCGCCGATCACCCTGAAGCAGGACGCCGCGGTCGCCTCGACGGAACGCGGGAATTGGTCATTCCCCGCACTGCATTTCTGCTGATCTATCGCATCGACAAAAAAGCACAGAAGGTGGAAATACTGCGCCTTCTTCACGGTGCGCAGAAATGGCCGCCAAAATCCTGAAGAGAATTCCTACTGCGCCATCTGCGGCTGCTTTGCCGCGCGGGCTGCGGTCAGCTCCGCTGTGGTGTGGTTCAGGCGGTCGGCCAGCACCCGCATAATTTCGACGGCCATCTCCGGGAAGTCGCTGAGCAACTTCAGGAAATGCTCCTTGCTGATGCGCAGCACCTCGAGCGGCGAGGTGGCGCGCACCGTTGCCGTGCGCGAGACATCGCAGAGAATGGCGATCTCGCCGACGATGGAATTAAGTTCGACATCGGCGACCTTGATCTCGCCCGCCGGCGAGGAGACGATGATATCGGCAGTGCCTGAAAGAATGACATAGGCGGCGTCGCCGACATCGCCCTGATGGAAAAGGTTCTGCCCGGCCTTGTAGGTCATACGATCGGAGGTGAAGGCCAAAAGCTTGAGCTTTGCTGGTGCAATCCTCGAAAAGATCGGCACCCGTCGCAGCATTTCGACTTCGTCTCTCAACAGCATGAGCGTTTTAACCCCCTGCCGCATGGTCCCTGGGACCAGGCGTCTTCAAAACTCCGGGGCGTCCCACCGGGAACGCCTCCTTTGCCGCCCCAATAGAATATTACGATAACAGTTCCTTGAACATACCGTTTTTCTCGGAAAGTTCCGGATAGTTTCCTGCCTCCGCCAATCCGCCGCGATCGAAGAGCAGGATCCGGTCGAACACTTCGGCCAGCCGGGCGTTGGTCAGCACCCAGACGATGGCCGGCCGGTCGCCCTCCTCGTGCAGGTCCTCGATGATGTTGCGGGTGATCTGATCCTGAACACGCTGGTCGAGCGCCGACAGCGGCCGGTTGAAGATGAAATAGTCCGAGCGCTTCAGAAGCGCCCGGGCAAGATTCAGCTTCTGCCGCTGTACCATGGTCAGCCGCTTGCCGCCGGAACCGACATCGAATTCCAGGCCGATCGACAGCACGTCGTCATAGAGGTCGAGCGCATCGAAGAGCTCGCCCATGATGGCGCGGATGCGGTCGGAGGCGTCGGCCTGCTGATAGGCAATGCGGCCGAAGAGCACATTGTCCATCAGGCTTGCCGAAGGGGTGAAACGCTCGGCGTCGTAGCGCTCGATCAACTCGGCGAGATCGGTCGGAATATGCTCGTGGAACTGCTTGCGGGCGCTGACGATCTTGTCCATCAGCTCATTCGTCAGCAAGCCGAAGCGGTGGCGGGGTTCGATATAGGCGAAGCTCAGCCGGATGATGGCCGAGCGCTCCTCCGGCGTGGCATCCTCGAAGCGGCGGCTTTGCAGCTTCTGCAGCAACGCCTGGTAGGTCGGAATGTCGTCCGCCGTCATGAAGGTCAGCTGCTGGAAGAAGGGATGGTCCGGCGGCAGGTCGTGGAAGAGTTCCACCGCGTTCTCGGCGATCTCGAGGCCCATGGCGTAGAGGTCCGTGCTGAGGCCGGTCTGGCGGAAGAGCTGCTGGAAGTAGGGGTGGGCGGCAAGCCTGCGATTGGTCATCAAAGGCCGCTTCATCGTGCCGAAGAGCAGGTTTTCGCCAACCGTCGCCTGGGCGTTGTAGGCGTCGAAATCGAAAGGCACGACGATCGTGTCGAGCCCTTCGTCGCGCAGCCGGTCTCTGAGCGCGGAGCGCAATGCGACGACATGGTCGCTGACGGCCACATGCACGTCGGTATTGACGGTCGAGCGCAGCGCCAGATCGAGAATGTCCTGCGAGATCAGCACGGCGTCGAGCACCGGCCGGATCGCTTTCAGCAGGTCCTCGGGCCCGTTGGCGCCGGCGGCCTTGTAGTCCACCCAGTCGCTGTTGAGGTCGAGCGTCGGATTGCCGGCCTTCGTCGCCTCGACGGAATGCCATTTATATTCCAGCGCTTCCCTCTCGTCGTAGACGGGGTCGGTCATCGGCGCGTGCTTGAGGCCGTAGAGCAGGTTGCTCGCCAGCGTGCCATGGAAGAAGAAAGTGTCGGCGGAGGCATAGGAAATGCGCCGGCCGGTGATCGATTCCGGCAGATCCAGGAGATCGCGACCGTCGATGGTGATGCGGCCGGAATCCGGCCAGATCATGCGTCCAAGCGCCTCGGCGAAGGCTTCGGCGCCGCTGCCGTTCGGACCGACGATCGCCACCGTCTCGTTCGGCTTGATTTCGACGGAGACGTGGTCGACGAGGCGGGCGCCGCTGTCGTCGGAGAGCGTCAGGTTGGTGACGACGAGGGCGCTCGTCAGCGCACCGACTGGGGCGATCGCCAATTCCTGGATGCGGCTGTCGATCAGCGGTTCGACGTTAAACTGCTCGTAGACCTGCTGGTACTTCACCTGCACGTCCTGGCGCATCTGGTCCCAGTCGATCAATTCCTTCAGCGGGCCGGGCAGGTCCTTGTAGGCCGATATGACGGCGACGAGCTGGCCGATGTCGAGTCTGCCTTGCAGCGCCAGGTAGCCGCCGATCGCATAGAACAGGAAAGGCGTCACCTGGGCGAGGAAGTTGTTGATGAACTTTACCAGGAACTTCCACTGGTACAGGTCGTAGCGGATCGAGAAGATGCGGCCGAGCCGCGAGGCGATGTCGGCGCGTTCGAGGTTTGATGTGTCGTTGCCGTGGATCGTGCCGATGCCGTCGACGATTTCGCCGACGCGGCCGGAAAGCTCGCGCGCCGTCAGCTGCCGCTGGCGACCGAGGTCCAGCAGGCGCTTGCGCATGCGGGGAATGACGACAGCTTGCACGCCGACGATGCCGGCGGCGATCATGCCGAGCCAGAAATTCTGGATGATGATGAAGGCGAGCGCCGTGATCGCCTGGCCGCCGAGAAGGGCAGGCGAGACGAAGGCGTCGCCGGTGAAGCCGCCCATCGGCTCAACCTCGTCCTTGATCATGGTGGCGATCTCGGCCGATTTCACCCGCTTGAAATGGGCGGGCGGGAACCGCAGCACCCGGTCGATGAGCTCGAAGCGGATGCGGCGCAGCATGCGTTCGCCGAGCCGCCCCTTATAGGTGTTGATATAGAATTTGAAGAGACCGTTCAGCACCACAAGCGTCAGAAACACCAGGCTGAGGGCCATCAGCATCTGGAAGCGGTTGAGCTGCAGGCCTTGAAAGAATTCGACATGGCCGATCAGCGGTATGTCATAGCGGATGTGCATGAAGGTCTGCGTTGCGCCGGGACCTTCGAAGCCGTCGCCTTGAATCGGTCCGTTGACGATCTGCTTCGGCAAGTCGAAGGACAGGAAATAGGGGATCATCGAGGCGGCGACGACAGCCAGGATCCACAGCTGCTGCAGCCGCGTGTTCTTCCAGATGTAGCGGGCGAGGCTTTTTTCCATGGCTAACCGTCAGCTTGCTGGGAAATTCCGGGGGTGCGATCCGGGCGCCGGGGTGGGAGGAGTTCTGGGAACAGGACCATGCAGCGGACCGCCGATATCGCAATGAAAACAAGGCGAAGCGACCGGCTGCAAAAATGCCGATTCTCGCCGGAACATTGCTTATATCACAGGAATTTTGGATTAGGCGAGCGATTCGGCAATCATGGAGCGAATGATGGCAGCCGTTTTCTCCGCCCCGTCGAGATCGAGCAATACCGGCCCCCGTCGCGGCGCTGCGAGCGCCGTTTCGACAGCTTCTTTCACATGATCAGGCGTCAGCCCTTTTTCCGGCAGGATGTCGGCGAGGCCGAGCGCCTGCAGCCGTTCGGCGCGCACCGTCTGCTCTGTCTCGCCGCCGGCGACGAAGGGGATGAGGATCGCCCGGCATTCTGTGCGCAGCAGGTCGCCGACCGTGTTGTAGCCCGCTTGCGAGATCGAAACTTTTGCGCCGCGCAACAGCGAAGGAAAATCCTTGCGGAAGCGCACCAGAGTCACGTTCTGGGCGACATCGCGCGACAGTGCGGCAAAATCGGCCTCCGGCAGGTTCGGTCCCGATATCAGCAGCCAGCGAAGAGCGGCGGGTAGCATCGCCGCTGCCGCCTTTGCCGCGCCGATCAGTTCGGCGCCGACAGCGCCGCCACCCGCCGAGGCGATGATATCGAATGTCTCGGTCGGTTCCGGCGCCGGCGGAGCTGCGACGAGGCCGGTATAACGCAGCCTGTCGGCAATCCCGGGTGTCAGCGGGAAAGTATCTTCGAGCCTGATGAAACCGGGATCGCCGTGGACAAGCACGGCATCGAAATGATCCCTGACCAGCGCGACGGTCTCCGCGTCGCGGCCGGCCTTGCGGTTTTCCTGCAGGATATCGCGCACCGAACTCAAGAGTTTCGGCCGCGGTTCGGCCTTGCCGATCGCCTCGAGCAGCGGCAGCAGTTCGAAGCGCATCTGCCGCCGGCCGAAGGGGAAGGCCTCGATGATGACGACATCGGGCCTTGCGGCATGGAAGGCGCCAAGCAGCAGCTGGCGGCGGGCATTGAGAAAGGCCTCGTCCGCCGGCCGACCATCGGCATCCGCGAGGCCGGAGAAGCCGGCATCGTTGGCAACGACCGCCGGCAAGGCCACGGTCTTTATGCCCTCGGCGGGAAAGCCCGGCACCGGCAGGCCGCCGGTCACGACGGTCACGTCGAAACCGTCTTTGACAAGTGCATTGGCGATGCGGCTGGCGCGGGCGATATGGCCGATGCCGAGCAGGTGCTGGACATAGAAGAAGATGCGCGGTGCCGTCATGAGGCTTTCTGCCATTCGGCCTCGAACAGGCCGGCGAGCTGTCTGATGCTGGAATGATAGTCGAAATGTTCGCGCACCTGGTTTTCGGCGGCATCGCCCAGGCGCTTGCGCAGTGCCGGATCGCGGATTGCAGCCTCCAGCGCCCGGGCAAGCAGCACCGGGTCCTCAGGCGGCACGACAAGACCGTTTTCGCCGTTTTTCAGCAGTTCCGGCACGCCGGATACCTCGGTGGAAAGGCAGACAAGCCGCTGGCTCGAGGCTTCCACAAGCACGTTCGGCAGGCCGTCGCGGTCGCCGTTGGCGGCGATCCGGCAGGCAAGCGCGAAGAGGTCGGCACGGCGGTAATGATCGAGCACGTCTTCCTGCGCCATAGCGCCCTTCCAGACGACGCGATGGGAAAGGCCGAGTTCGGCGGCCAGAGCCTTCAGTTTGGTAAGCTCCTCGCCGCCGCCGATATGGTCCATGCGCCAGTGCAGGTCGGCTGGCAGCATCGCCAGCGCGCGCAGCAGCACGTCATAGCCCTTCTTCTCGACGGCGCGGCCGACGCTGAGGATGAAGGCGGGATCGTCGGGATTGCCGCCGGTCCGGTCCGAGCGCTCTCCGGCAAAATGGCCGAAACGGGCAAGATCGAGGCCGTGGTAACTCAGGTGCACGGCCTCCTTGCGTGGTGTCAGCGTCCGCATATGCTCGTAGCCGGTCCTCGTGCAGGTCACGGTCCAGCGCGCACTTCCGAGCTTTTCGTGCAGCTCCCAGTCGGGCGACGTCCAGATATCCTTGGCGTGGGCCGAACAGGTCCAGGGCGTTCCGGTCAGGATGCTCGCATATTCCGTCACCGAGGCCGGAGTGTGGATGAAATGCGCATGCAGCCATTCGCCTCCATCAGGCCATTCGCGCGCGAGCACCAGCGCCTGGCCAAGGCGGCGGAAGCGGTTGCGGGAGATGTCGCGCTTGAGGTCGGCGAGGAAGCGTTTGATCAACGCCTTGAAGCTGGGTTTCGAAAAGCCGGCGAACAGGCCTTTCAGCACGCGGATCGGCTCCTCGTGCAGATATTCCGGGAGGTAGACGACGCGCGCCCTGATCTCGTCATGCACGGGATGGCGCTTCTTGTCCGTCGGCCGGCGCATCGAAATCAGGGTGAGATCGAAGCCGGCCTTTTCGAGGCCGAGCAGCTCCTGGGCGATGAAGGTTTCCGAAAGGCGGGGGTAGCCTTTCAGCACGACGAGAATCTTGCGGCGTGGCGGCAAGGCTTTGCCCTATTCTGCGCCGACGAGGGCAAGGTGGCTACCGCGGCCGTCGATCCATCGGCCGACGGTCTGCGAGATATGGTCCAGCCCTTCGAGATGCATATTGCTGCCGCTCTTCGACGGTGGCAGGCGGGAGGGCAGGCGCTTCAGCGCCTCGGCCATGATCGTCGGATCGACCGATTGTTCCGGCAGCAGCATGTCGACGAGGCCGAGTTCGCTCGCGCGCTGGGCGCGCAGCAGCTGTTCCTCGCGTGGCTTGACGCGCGGCACGATGAGGGCCGGCTTGTCGAAGGAGAGGATCTCGCAATAGGTGTTGTAGCCGCCCATGGCGACGACGCCGGTGGCGCCATCGATCAGCTCTTCCATGTGGTTATCGAACTCGATCACCTCGATATAGGAGATGGCTTCCCCTTTCTGCACCAGCTTGGCGCGCTCGGCGGCCGGCATATAAGGTCCGAGCACGACGAGCGCCTTCTGCGTCAGCGTCGGATCGGCCTCGTAGGCGTTCATCACGTCGTGGACGAGATCGGAGCCGTCGCCGCCGCCGCCTGTCGTGACCAGCAGGTAATTGTCCTTGCGGGCGTTGATCGAAGTCTTGCCCTTGGAGACGCTGCGCTGCAGGAAACCGACGAAATCCATCTTCCGGCGCAGGCTCGCCGGCACGTCGAGACCGACAAGCGGATCGTAAAAGTCAGGCGGCCCATAGACCCAGACGCTGTCGTAATATTGGTCGATCTTTTGCATGATGCCGTTCTTTTTCCACTCGGCCTCGAGCAGATGCGGCGCGTCCATGATCTCGCGCAGGCCGAGCACCAGGACGGTGCCGCGGGCCTTGAGATAGGCGAGCGTATCCTCGACCTCGCCCTTCAGTCCCATCGGCTCCTTGTCGACGATGAAAATATCGGGCTGGAAGGTCTCGGCCGTGTGGCGGATGCTCGATTCGCGCATCTTCAGCGTCTCGTGCAGGTCGATGTGGCTCGCGAGCGACGTATATTCGCCGTTGCGAAGCTTGATGACGCTCGGGATCTTCACGAAGTCGACGCGGGCGCGGTAGTCGAAGGCGCCGGCGATCGTCGCACCCGAAATGATCAGGATGTTGAGGCCGCGATAATCCTCGACCAGCGCATGGGCGATGGCGCGACAGCGGCGCAGATGGCCGAGACCGAAGGTGTCGTGGCTGTACATGAGGATGCGCGCATCTTCGAGACGTCTGGACATGGGCATTCCCTCTGGGGTGAACGACATACTTAGCACCCCCACCGTCCGGATGCCACGAGGCGGCGGTGCCGGGAAGCTCCACCGTGCTTGCTGCTATTTGTAGGGATCTGCCGCATCACGCAAGCCGTCTCCCAGAAAGTTGAACGCCAAAATGACAAGAACAACAGGAATGATCGGATAGAGCAGCCATGGATAGAATGCGATGACGCTGACGCTTTTGGCCTCGGTCAGCAATATGCCCCAGCTGGTGATCGGCGGGCGAAGACCTAGGCCGAGGAAGGAGAGCGCGGTTTCGCCGAGGATCATGCCGGGGATTGAAATCGTCGCCGAGGCAATGAGATGCGACATGAAACCCGGCACCAGATGCCGGCCGATGACGCGCGGCGTGCTGGCACCCATCAGCTGTGCGGCCTGCACGTAATCCTCCTCGCGCAGCGCGAGCAGCTTGGAGCGCACGGCGCGCGCAAGCCCGGTCCAGTCGATAATGCCGAGGATCACCGTTATGCCGAAATAGATGACGATCGGGCTCCACGTCACCGGCATGATGGCCGCCAGTGCCATCCATAGCGGCAAGCTCGGCAGCGATTGCAGCACCTCGATCAGGCGCTGGACGATGAGATCGAAAAAGCCGCCCCAATAACCGGCAAGACCGCCGATGACGATGCCGAGCACGAAGCTGATCGAAATGCCGATCAGGCCGATCGTCAGCGAAATCCGCGCGCCGTAGAGGATGCGCGAGAGAACGTCGCGGCCGAGCCTGTCGGTGCCGAGCAGGAACATCTGGCCGCCGATCGCTGGGCAGACGAGATGATAGTCCGACGCGGCAAAGCCCCAGAACTTGTAGGAATCGCCGCGGCAGAAGAAACGGATCGGCTGCACGTCATTCGGCTTGTCGGTGTAGACGCGGTGCAGCGTGTCGATGTCGAGCGTCATGCTGCGGCCGTAGACGAAGGGTCCGACGAAGCTGCCCTTGTCGAAGAAGTGGATGCTCTGCGGCGGCGCATGGATGAAATCGACATTGCGCGTGTGCAGACCGTAGGGCGCCAGGAACTCGACGATCAGGATCATCAGGTAGGTGACGGCGAGAAAGATGCCGGAGATCAAGGCCAGCTTGTGCTGCTTGAACTTCCACCACATCAGCTGCTTTTGCGAGGCGAGATGGATGCGCGATTGCGCCGCCGTCATGGTTTCGGTCGCGTGCGGATCGAAAGGCGCGGTCGAGACGTAGTGCGGCAGCGGTGCTCCGGGTGCGGGAAGGGGCGACATTATTTGGTGCTCCTGCCTTGCAGACGGATGCGGGGATCGAGGAAGCCGAGCGCGATATCGGAGATCAGCACGCCGATGACGTTGAGGAAGGCCAGGAACATCAGGAAGGAGCCGGCGAGATACATGTCCTGGCTCTGCAGCGCTTTGATGAGCATTGGTCCTGTCGTTTCCAGCGACAGCACGATCGCGACGATCTCGGCGCCCGAGATGATCGACGGCAGGATCGAGCCGATATCGGCGATGAAGAAGTTGAGCGCCATGCGCAGCGGATATTTGATCAGCGCCTTGAGCGGCTGCATGCCCTTGGCGCGGGCGGTCATGACATATTGCTTCTGCATCTCGTCGAGCAGGTTGGCGCGCAGCCGCCGGATCATGCCGGCCGTCCCTGCCGTGCCGACGATGATGACCGGGATCCAGAGGTGGGCGAGGATCGACTTCGCCTTTGCCCAGCTCATCGGCGCGTTGAGAAATTGCTGGTCCATCAGGTGGCCGATCGACAGCCCGAACCAGACATTGGCGAAATACATCAGGATCAGCGCCAGCATGAAGTTCGGGATGGCGATGCCGAGCAGGCCGAAGAAGGTCAGCCCGTAGTCGCCCCAGCTATATTGATGGGTGGCCGAATAGATGCCGATCGGAAAGGCGATCAACCAGGTCAGCAGGATCGTCGTGAAGGAGACGAGGATCGTCAGCCACAGGCGGTCGCCGACCACGTCTGAGACCGGCAGCTGATATTCGAAGGAATAGCCGAAATCGCCGTGCAGCATGCCGCCGACCCAGTAGAAATAGCGCACGATCTCCGGCTTGTCGAAGCCGTATTGCTGGCGCATCTCCTCGATTTCCTGGAGATTGGCGGTCTCGCCCGAGGCGCGCAGCTCGGCGATCTGGCTCTCGAAGAAGTCGCCCGGCGGCAGCTCGATGATGGTGAACACTAGCGCCGAAATGACGAAGAGCGTCGGGACCATGGCGGCGATGCGCCAGAGAATGTATCTGAGCACGCCTCAGGCCTCCTTGTACCAGAATGTATCCGGCATGTAGACGCCGAGATAGGAGGTGGGATCGAAGCCGTAGAGCGCTCTCTCAGGCAGGTTCTGCAGCTTGGCGGCTCGAAGGATCGGCTGCAGCGTGCTGTTGATGAGGCCGATCGAGAAGACCTGTTGCGTATAGAGCGACAGCATCTTGTGCCAGATCACCTCGCGCTCCTCGAATTTCGCGGTCGAGCCCCATTGGCCGAGCAGATCGACCAGTTCGGCCGCCTCCGGCAGGTCGGGTGCTGTGCCTTCCTGGCCGGCGGAGAGGTAGTGCATGCCCCAGAGCGGCCATTGCAGCTGATCGTCGAGCGTCGGCGCAAGACCGGAGGGCGACATGTCGGCTGTCGGCACGCCGTTGTCGAGGCCGTACCAGATCGACATCATGATGGTGCCGCTCATGGCACGGTTGCGGAAGACGTCGCGCTGCGAGGTGCGGGTATAGAGCGCGAGGCCGATATTGGCCCAGTGGTCGTGCACCAGCTCCAGCACGTCGGTATCGAGGTTGCTCTCGCCGGCGGTCTCGACGGTGATCTCGGCGCGTCGTCCGTCCGGCAGCAGCCGGATGCCGTCATCGCCGCGTTTGGCCAGCCCAAGCTCGTCGAGCAGGCGGTTGGCCTCGTCGGGATCGAATTTCACATAGGCGTCGGCATATTCCTGCTTGAACAGCGGGCTGTCAGGCAGGACGGTATCAGCACTTGGCGTGCCGAGGCCGTAGAAGGCAACCATGTTGACCTCGTGCCGGTCGATCGCCAAGGAGAGCGCCCGGCGCAGGCGCACATCGCGGAAGAGGCCGCGCCACAGCTCGTCGGCGCAGTTGAGGTTCGGCAGCAGCGTGATGCGCGAGCCGCGCGCGACCTTCCAGAGATCGACCTTCACGGGGAAACGCTTCTCGGCCTCCTTCAGGAAGGTGTAGTCGTTGAAATCGATGCCGGTCGCCTGCAGGTCGGCTTCGCCGGCACCCGCCTTGGCGGCGATGATCGACGAGGAGGAGACATTCAGGATGAAGCGGTCGAGATAGGGAAGCTGCCTGCCGGTCTCGTCGACGCGATGGAAGAACGGGTTTCGATCGAAGACGAATTGCTCGGCCGGCAGCGCCGTCGTATTGCGCCAGGGATCGAGCGTCGGCAGGTTCGGGTTTTCCGGGCGGTAGGAACGCGCCATCTTGATATGCAGGTCTTGCCACTTCTTGACGCGGTTGGCCTGCATCATCTGTTCCATCTTCGCCTGGTCCGGCTGGAACTTCTTGTGGAACTGCTTGAGATAATGCGCCGGCCCGAAGATGACGAGCGGTATGGGGCCTGCCAAGGTCGGCAGGAACATCGGGTTGGGTTTTTCCCAGGTGTAGCGCACGGTCAGCGGATCGAGCATCTCGAAACGCGGCAGGTTGCCATGCGGGCGGAGCTCCAGCGCGCCGCCGCCAGGCGTGAGCTTGTCGTTCAGGATGACGTCTTCCCACCAATAGCGGAAATCATCGGCCGTGAACGGCTCACCGTCGGACCATTTATGGCCCTCGCGCAGCGTGAAGGTGAAGACCGTGTCGTCCTCGGACCGGAAATCGGCCAGGATATCCGGCTGGAACTGCAGATGCTTGTTATAGCCGACCAGGCGGGCATAGCCGTAGATCGTCATGAAACGGATGTCGCGCTGGCCGCCGATGATGGTGCGCACCGTGCCGCCATAGGCGCCGGGTTCGAGCCTCATCTCTTTCAGATTGACGATGCGCGGGCGGGCGGGAATTCGCTCGGCCATCGGCGGCAGGCTGCCGGCGGCGAGCCGCTCCTTAAGGAATTCCGGTTCGCCGAGTGGGTCGGCCCGCAGCACCGCGGGCGCGATCGCCGCGCCGACGAGGCCGCCGAGGAAGATGCGACGCGTCACCATCCGCGTAACTCCTTGGCATCGGCGCCCTTGCGGGCGCGCACCAGATGGCCGTCGCCGAGGTCGGCATAGGCAAGCTCGGAGGCGTCGTCATGCTCGGCGGTGAAGGTCGCGCCCCAGTTCTGCTTGTCGGCGGCGCCGGTTTCCCTGAGCGCCTTGAAGTCGAGCGGCCGGTCGAGATCGGGGAAGGGCACAGCAGCGAGCAGCGATTTCGTATAGGGGTGCACGGGATCGCGCAGGATGATCTCGCGCGGTGCGATCTCGACGATGCGGCCCTTGCACATCACCGCGATGCGGTCGGCCACGTAATCGACGACTGCGAGATTGTGCGAGATGAAGAGATAGGTGAGCCCCAGCTCCTTCTGCAGGTCTTTCAACAGGTTGAGAATTTGCGCCTGGACGGAGACGTCGAGGGCCGAAACCGGCTCGTCGAGGATGACGAGCTTCGGGCCGAGGGCGAGTGCACGGGCAATGCCGATGCGCTGGCGCTGGCCGCCGGAGAAGCTGTGCGGGTAGCGGCTGAGGTATCGCTTGTCGAGGCCGATGGCGCCCATCAGCCCCTCGACCTTGCGCTTGCGCTCGGCGCTGTCGCCGCGGTCGTGAATCTCCAGAGGCTCGCTCAGGATGTTGCGCACCGTCATGCGCGGCGAAAGCGAGGAGACGGGATCCTGGAACACCATCTGGATCTTGGTGCGCATGTCCTGCAACGCGTCGCCGCGCACGGAGAGCACGTCGATCACATCCTTGCCGTCGTTGAACACCACGGCTCCGCTATCCGGCGTGATGGCGCGCATCAGAATCTTGCTGACCGTGGTCTTGCCGCAGCCGGACTCGCCAACCAGGCCGAGACACTCGCCGCGGCGAATGTCGAAACTGACATCGTCGACGGCGCGCACGACGCCGGCTTCCTGCTTTCCGAAGAAGCCGCGCCTTCGTGTCTTGTAGGTCTTCGAGAGGTTGGTGACGGAAAGCAGCACGCCCGGCGCTTCTGCCTGTACCGGTTTCTTCTTACCGACGAGGGTTTCGAGATTGACCGGTACGTCACGCAAGGCCTTCAGCCGTTCGCCGGGTTTCATGTCGAAATGCGGGACGGCGGCCATGAGGCCCTTGAGATAGGGATGCTGCGGATTGCGGAAGATCGCCTCGACTGGACCGGCCTCCATGATCTCGCCGTGATAGATGACGACAACCTCATCGGCCATGTTGGCGACGATGCCGAGATCGTGGGTGATGAGCAGCATCGCCATGCCAAGCTTGGCCTGCAGGTCGCGGAGCAATTCCAGGATCTGCGCCTGGATCGTCACGTCGAGCGCTGTCGTCGGCTCGTCGGCGATAAGGAGCGCCGGCTTGCAGATCAGCGCCATGGCGATCATCGCGCGCTGACGCATGCCGCCTGACAGTTCGAACGGATACATGTCGTAGGTGCGCTTCGGATTGGGGAAGCCGACGAGGCCGAGCATCTCCTCGGTTTTTTCACGCGCCTGCTGCTTGTCCGCTTCGGTATGGATCAACAGCACTTCGCTGATCTGGTTGCCGATCGTGTGCAGCGGGGAGAGCGAGGTCATCGGCTCCTGGAAGATCGTCGCCATGCGCCGGCCGCGCAGATCGCGCATCTCCTCGCTGTCGCGCGGCAGCGACAGGATATCGGTCGTGCTACCGTCGAGCGGATCGGTGAAGAGGATGCTGCCGGAGGCCTTGGCCGGATTGGGCAGGATGCCCATGACAGCCTGGCTGATCACCGATTTGCCGGAGCCGGATTCACCGACGAGAGCGGTGACTTTGCCTGGAAGAATGCGGAGATTGGCTTCCTTTACGACGCGCAGCCGGTCGCCGAAAACCGAGAAGGAGACGTCGAGATTCTCAATACGCAACAAATCGGCCGCAGACGCCATACCAATGAAATTCCCCAGTCTTCTATGTTCCCGTTAAGGCACACTATCGTACCGCAAACGGGGTGTCCAGTTGATGACAATCGCAGGGGAAATCAACGCGTCCCGCCCGAAATTTCCCGGGCGAAACACGCAGATGGATGGCGGAAGCTTGGGATTTACTGGATGAATTTCTCCATGCTCGTCTGCTTGACCTGTTTCTTGGCGTCGCGATGCAGGAGAATGACCTGCTCGGCCTCGGAGATCCCGTTCTGCGCGGCGTCGCGGAAGCTTTCGTCGACATGGATCTCAGGCGTTGGCGCGCGGGGCTGCAGCACCGTCACCTTCTGGCGGATGCCGCGCAGCTTCTCCTCGCCGAGCCTCGTCCATTCGCCGCCGCAATAACCGGCGAAGGCCTGGCTGGCGACGACCTCGCGACCGTATTTCTTGGTGAGGATCTGCAGTCGCTGCACCTCGTTGACCGCCGATCCGAAGGCGGAGAAGGTCAGGCGGTCCTTGAGGCCCACATTGCCGAACATGACGTTGCCGACATGCAAGCCGATGCCGTAGCCGATCTTGCTGAGGCGCTTCTGCTCCCGGTCGTTGTTGAGCTCGGCAACACGCGCTTGCGCCTGATGGACCGCCGAAAGAGCGGCTTCGCAGGCGATTTTCGAGGGGTCCTTATGGCGCCCGCAGGGATAGACGGCGAGGAAGCCGTCGCCGAGAAAGCTCAGGATTTCGCCGCCATTGCGGTTGAAAGGGGCGGCGATCGCGTCAAAAAACTCGTTCAGCGTGTCGATATAGGCCTGGCGGCCTTCCTTTTCGGCATACATCGTGGATTCGCGCATGTCGCCCATGACGAGCGCCGCGCGGATCGTTTCGCCGTCGCCGCGGCGGATCTGGCCGTTCAAGACCCGCTTGCCGGCATCGCCGCCGAGATAGGTGGTCAGCATGTTGTTGGCGAGCTTGCCGAGCACCGCCATCTTGGCGGCGACCGCCAGATGGTCCTGCATCCTGAGCAGCGCATCGATCATGTCATCGGAAAAGCCGTTGTGATGGTCCGTCGACCAGGAGCCCATCATGCCCTGCACCGAACCGTCGCCGAAGGGCTGAACGAAAGCGAGGTAATCGGTGATGCTGTCCTTGCGCAGGTCCTCGAAAATCGGGAATTCATTCGGCCCTTCCTGCATCAGCCGGCGGCGGATGTGCTGCAGGTTGTTGTCGAGCAGGTAATAATAAGGGCTCTGCAGGAAGCGATCCGGCTTTTGTCCGGCGGGCATGCGAAAGCCTTCGATGGTGACGCCGCTGGCGCGCCGCCAGGTGAAGCTGAGCGCATCATAGAGCGGATGCAGCATCGAAAAACTAAGATGCACGCGCGCGATCGGCAGGCCTGCTGCAGCAATTCTTTCGCAGAAGCCGCGCACGATGTTTTCAAGATCGTCACCTGCCAGCGAAGAGTTCGTCAGCCATTCGGCGACCCGGTCCAAAAGGATAGAGGACACGCTGGATTCGATCGTGCTCATTCTCGGTATGATCCTCATAAAGCACGCCATCCCCAAGAACCAAAAATCCTTCCGCCGGCACATTTTCATGCACAGGACACAAGGAAATCAGGATGTACGAGCGGTATTATTGTGTCAACGATCTGCCGAGAGCCCGGCAGCGGCACCCCTCAGCTCTCCGGTTGGAGATCGGACGGGCAGTCCTTCCATGGTGGTTTATTATCAAAAATCAAAATAGGGATGCTGCAATTGCGAAACAATGGGATCGGAATTTTTTTGTGGCCCGAAGTTGCAGCGAAGGCCGTCACCGAGTCATTTCCGCCACACCCGACTAAACAGCATAAGGCTGCCGCTGCGCCGCCTGCTTCTCTTCCGAACGGAGAGAACCGAGCCCCGGGTTTAATTCGTCGCGATCATGCACTAGATCAGCTTCCTGAAATTTCCATCGTTTGAAAGATCCCGTCTTGGCCAGCCCCTCCTTCGATACGCTCTCTAGGAAGATCGAAACCCGCACGGCGCGCGCCGGCATCATCGGGCTCGGCTATGTCGGCCTGCCGCTGGCGATGGCGGTGGCGCGCAGCGGCTTTGCGGTCACCGGCTTCGATATCGATCCCGGCAAGATGGTGGCGCTCGATGCCCGCCGCTCCTACATCGACGCGGTGAGAGACGAGGCGCTTGCCGTCGAGATCGATGCCGGCCGCTTCAAGGCGACGACCGATTTCGCCGGCCTTGCCGATTGCGACGTCATCATTATCTGCGTGCCGACGCCGCTCACCAAGCATCGCGATCCCGATCTTTCCTTCGTCGAGGCAACATCGCGCTCGATCGCCGCGCATCTGCGCCCCGGCCAGCTCGTCGTGCTGGAATCGACCACCTATCCCGGCACGACCGATGACGTGGTCAAGGTCATTCTCGAAGGGACCGGGCTGAAGTCAGGCTCGGATTTCTTCGTCGGCTTCTCGCCGGAGCGTGAGGATCCCGGCAACCAGCACTACCACACCGCCACCATCCCGAAGGTCGTTGCCGGCGACGGCGCCGAGGCGCTGTCGCTGATGAAGGCCTTCTACGGCGCGGCGGTGTCATCGGTCGTTCCGGTTTCCTCGAATGCGACGGCCGAGGCGGTGAAGCTTACCGAAAACATCTTCCGTTCGGTCAATATCGCCCTCGTCAACGAGCTGAAAACAGTCTATGCGGCGATGGGCATCGACGTCTGGGAAGTGATCGACGCGGCCAAGACCAAGCCCTTCGGCTACATGCCCTTCTATCCCGGCCCCGGCCTCGGCGGCCACTGCATCCCGATCGATCCTTTCTACCTCACCTGGAAATCGCGCGAATACGAGCTGCCCACCCGCTTCATCGAGCTCGCGGGCGAGATCAATTCGGCGATGCCGCGCTATGTCGTCGGCAAACTTGCCGAAGCGCTCGACATCCGCGCCGGCAAGGCTCTGAGCCGCAGCAGGGTGCTCGTGCTTGGGCTCGCCTACAAGAAGAACGTCGCCGATATAAGAGAGAGCCCGTCGCTGCGGCTGATCGAGATCATCGAGGAACGAGGCGGCCGCGCGGATTATCACGATCCCTTCGTCGCCGAGATCCCGCCGACACGCGAATACCAGGCGTTGAAGGGCCGCAGATCGGTGACGCCGACGCCGGAGACCGTCGCCGGCTACGATGCGGTGCTGGTCGCGACCGACCACGACAGCGTGGATTATGCGGCGCTCGCAAAAAGCGCCTCGCTGATTGTCGATACCCGCAACGTTTTCAACCGGCTCGGTCTTTCGGCCGATCATGTCATCAAGGCGTAATGGAAACAGCCGAAAGGGACTTGCCGGTCATTTGGCTTGCGGCCACCGCGTAACCGCCCGCCGCACCGTCGATGAAATGCATGTGGTCGCGCGAAATCGGCGTCGGCACGAAGCAGGTCATCAGCGCCGAGGCCTGCCGGTGTAGGCCGTAGCGGGCAATGCCCTTGGTCCGCGCCTCTTCCAGCAGCGTCTCGATCCGTTTCAGGTGGTCGGCGTCGACGTCGACCGTCATCTTCAGCCCGTCGTCGAACTTGCGGAAATCGGAATTGCCGGCGACGTCGCGCTTGTAGCGGCGGGCGTCGAACTTGCCGAGCGGAATGCCGAGCTTGTGGAACAGGACCGTAATGCCGAGCTGCAGGAAGATGATGAACTTCTGCCGCAATCGCCGGCCTGCTGGTGCGGTGGCCTTGGCCTCCCGGTTGATGCCGTGCAGCGAGAAGGCAAGGTCCGGACCATCAGCCGGCACGGGATGGCTGTCACGGTTCTGCTCTGTAGTGATGGCGACGATGCCGTTGACGAGATCGCGGAATTCCTGGCCCGGCCGGCCTTCGCCTGGTACGGCGATGATCGAGACGATCTCGCCGTTGCGCGCCCCGATCGGGCTCCAGCGGCAGGAGAGGCCCGTGAGATCAGGGCGCGTTCCCTTAGGCGCGTGCGCAACGCCGTAGCGGCCGAGCTTCATCTGCCTTTCGGCCCAGCTGGTGCCGCCGCCCCAGAACATCGCATAGGTGACGTAGGGGCTTGCGGAGTAACGCGCGACGCGGACGTCGAGGCCCTCGGTGCGCGTGTCGGCGACCGGAACGATGGCGATGCGCAGCATCAGCTTCAGATCTTCCTCGACCCAGACCTGGACGGCGGCAAGTGCCGCGCGCGCCGTCTGTTCCAGCGAACCTGGAAGCGCGATCAGCGCGCCGTCGCCGCCGAAGACGAAGGGATAGTCGCCCTTGCCGACGGAATTCAAGACCGCCGATATGACGCTGGCGCCTGCCATGTTGACGTCTTTGTAGCGGCCGCCGCACTCTAAGCGGTTTAGACCAGTGCACGAGATTTTCCTCGAAATGTGGACACGTCTCAGTGCTTGTCTAACTATGCAGAAATGAGCGTCCCCAACGATGGCAGCTAACCGCTTTTTGCGGGCTTGCACAAGGCGTCGATGTGAGCTCTCCGCGCGGCACAGACAGCCTGACTGCGGCTGCCGAAAGTTCGTGGCCCATCTCCCCGTCGGCATTCACCTCGTTGGGGCACGAATGAAGAGTCCGCGATTAAATGGCCTCCAAACCTCTCGAAAATCGTCGTTGCCCTTCTATTTGCGTCATGGCGGCCGGTATTTCACCGGTTCGCCATTGAGCCGAAGAGCGATGATTTCGAATGGAGCCGATTCAGAGATGGACAACACCTCTCAGCCTTCTAGCAAGGTCGAATGGACGCTGGCCGATTTCCTCGGCACGTATCGTTATTGGGCGCTGTTCCTTGCCTCGCTGCTTGTGGCAGTCAGCGGGCAGGGGCTGACTACGGTTTTTCCGCTGATTGCGCGGGAGACCGGTAGCGACTATCAGACTGTCGCGATCTTCTATCTCGGCTCCAATGCGGGCTGGATCATCGGCGCCTTCCTGGCCTTTGTGGTTGGCAGCCGCCATGGACGGCCGGCGCTGATCGTGCCCCTTTTCGTCTGCGCCCTTGTCGCCGTCAGCGTCGTGCCCGCGCCGGCACTCTGGGCTTCGCCAGTCTTCCTCTTTCTGTTCGGATCACTATTCGGCACAGTCCGGGCTGTTTTTCCGCTTGCGATTGCCATATTCCTGGTTGGCGGGCGGCCCGGTAAGATCGATTTCGGCTGCGCGTTCACGCTGATGTCGACAACGATCCTGACCTCGGCTTTCGCACCCAGCGGCGTCTCCTGGTTATATCAGGCCGACCAAGGCGGTGTGCCTGTCATCCTGGGTTTCCTCTCCTGTCTCGTGATTGCCATCATCCTGCTTCTGCCGACGCAACATCTGGCTTTCGACGACACGCCGCGCCGGCGTCACAGGCCGATCGCTCCGCAAAAGCGATCGCCGCTCATGGTCGCCGCGATCCTGACCACGCCACTGGTGCTGATCTTCCTCCTCACTCTTGGCGTCTACGGCTTTCAGGTCGATAATCTCGAGGCGAACGGCTACTTCGAGATCA
The DNA here is from genome assembly GCF_003938655.1 of Rhizobium pisi. Classification (GTDB taxonomy): domain Bacteria; phylum Pseudomonadota; class Alphaproteobacteria; order Rhizobiales; family Rhizobiaceae; genus Rhizobium; species Rhizobium pisi. Next base: position 53,182 of record NZ_RJJT01000008.1, on the reverse strand, counting down.
TGTTGCTTCTCGCCCTCCTGGTGCTTGTCATCGCGATCGCCGCCTTCATCTATCTTGCCTATTGGTCCTATCGTATCCACGGCGAACTTGCGGGAGCTGCACCCTCGCAGCGCCTGCTCACACCACTTGCCGCCATGCTGGTCACGATCCTCGTGCCGCTCGGCCTGCCTGTTCTGCTGGTGACGCTCGCCGATCTCCTCAACGATCGCGGGAGCAAAAGCGGCAAGGGGCGCCTGATCTCTATCCCCTGGCTCGCCTTCTGGAGCTTTCTCTTCCCGCCGATTGCCATCGCATTGGTGCAGAATGCGGCAAACAAGAGCTATGACGGGAGTTCGGCAGAGGTCGCGTAGACCGGAGAGGGGGCGATCGGCACAAACGGGGCAATGGCATCGAATCTGAAAGATCGCGACGCGCCTTAGGGCAGGAAGAGCACGTTGTATTGATCGAAATCGCCCGGCAGGTCACGAACCTTTATTTCCTCTTCGCGGTCCTCGAAGATGACAAGGCAATCCTCGTAGAAGCCGGAAAGCATGTTCTTGAAGGCTTTCGTTCCCTCAGGTCCGTAAAAGAGCGGCGTGAACTCCATGTAGAGCGGTACGCGGCGCTCAAGCAGCGGCTGCATCGACCGGCAGGCGACCGGCTCATAGCCCTCGATATCCATCCAGACGAGGCCGATGGACGCCGGATCGACCGAAAGCCCGGCGAGGATCTCGGAAACAGGCTTCACCGGCACGCTGATCTTCTTGTCTCTCGGGCTCTGACGGATGGCGCTGCTCTTGCCGTGATTGTCGAGGTTGAGGAAAAAATCGATCTCGCCTTCGCTCTCGCCGGCGGCGCAATTGACGAGCCGGACCTTTTCCTCCAGCCGGTTCTGGCGGATGTTGCGCTGAAGCAGCGGGAAATTGCGCGGGTCGGGCTCGATGCTGACGATCTTGGTGTAGGCGCCGCTGAGGGCAAAATAGACGGTCTGGGTGCCGATATTGCCGCCGATCTCGAGCAGCGTCGCATCCTTTCTGAGCAGACCGCGCTCGCGCAGGATGACAATCAGCCGGTCGACGGCCTCACGCTCGAAATGACCCTTCCGGAAGACCTTGCGGCCGATATAGTCCGAGGGCGAGAAGGTCATCAGATGGTCGCCGGCGTCAACCGTCATGGAGACGACGCGGGGACCGATATTCTCGATCAGCAGGCGGCGGCCGAAGCGGGTGTCAAAGAAGCGCGAAGCCGCGGCATTGCGCGCCTTGCGCAGGCGGCGCTTCCAGTATTTCGTGGTCAGCCAGGGCCTGCCGGACATCAGCCTTTTCCTTCGAGCGGTTCTGCCGCTTTTTCTCTCGGAATGACATAGACTTTCAAGGGCAGCGCCCGGCCGCGCACACTGATTTCACGGCTCTCGATGCCGGAAAGATCGGCGCCGGAAAGACTTGCCACCGGCTCGGAAATCACGATCGCCGCTTCGAATTCCTTGGCGGCACTCTCGAGCCGGCTCGCAACGTTGACGGTGTCGCCGATCGCCGTCATGCTGCGCACCCGGCCATATCCCATCGTGCCGACGACGGCGGGGCCGGTGTGAATGCCGATGGCGATGCGCAACGGCAGCGCCAGTTCATCAGCGAGTTCCGCGGCGAGTTTCTCGATTTCGGCGACGATCGCAGCTGCCGCGTTGAGCGCCTGGCGGCACGCCTCCTCCGGCGTGGTGCCGAGGCCGAAAAGCGCCATGGCGCCGTCGCCGATGAACTTGTCGAGCCGCCCGCCCGCCTGCTCCACAGCCTTGCCGATGATGGCGAAATAGCGGTTCAGCAGGAAGACGACGTCGAAGGGCAGGCGGGTTTCCGTCAGCGTGGTGAAGTGGCGGATATCGACGAAGAGCACGGCGATCTCGCGCTCGCGGCCGGGGCTCGTCTCCTGGCTGTTGGCAGGCAGCGCCGCTTCGACCGCCGGCACCAGAAGCGGCGCCACCGCAACGTCGCTGTTCGGGCGAAGCTGGCAGGCGAGCCGGACATCCGGGCCGGCATTGATGCGTCTCAGCGTCGTCTGTTCCATCTTGTCGGGGGCCGGCAGGTTTTCGTAATCGCCGAGGATCTGTACCCGGCATGTGGAGCACTGGCCCTTGCCGCCGCAGACGGAATAATGCGGCAGGCCGCCGAGCCGGCTTGCTTCCAGTACCGAGAAGCCGCGCGGCACGCGGATCACCTCGCCGCCCGGATAATGCACGGCAACCTGGTCGAGCCGCTCCTTGAGCTTGCGCCGGGCGCGGGCGACAACGACGATGAGTAGCGAGGCCGAGAAGGCGCCGTAGAGCCCGGCGCGGATCATGGCCACCTGGCGGTGAACCTCCGGATTCGAAGTGTAATGGGTGTTGACGCCCTCCTTGTAGGCGCTGATCGTCATTGCCTGCCGGTAGGAGGGATCGGCGAGCGTGCGGCCCATTTCGACGAAGCCGAGCAGCGAGAGCACCGGCACGAGGATCGCAAGCGCCAGCAGGAGGGGCGCGAAGGCCGGGTACCAGGGGCGGTAGCGCAGCCAGAAATGGATGCCGATACAGCCATGGATCCAGACGGCGACGACACCGAGCGCCTGCCGCATACCGTTTGTCGGATTCCTGATCCAGAGCATGCTGACGACCGCGTCGTAGTCATCGATGTAGCCGTAGAACGCGTGGGCGATACGCGTGCCGATGACATGATCGATTAGAAGCAGCGGGATCATCAAGCCGAGCACGATCTGCGCCATTTCCCCCTTCGGCATGACGAGGCTGCGGCGCATGTAGATGGCGCGCAGCACCAGCGCGATATGGATGAGGACCGACGAATAGAAGATGGCGGTCCCGACAGGATTGCGCCAGATCATGAGGAAGAGATGGGCGCCTTTATCGGCGGCGGCGACAGAAATCAGGCCAATTGCATGGTTTGACAAATGCAGCAGGACGAAGATGAAAATGACGAGGCCGGAACCGAGCCTTGCCCTTCTAATCGTGCGTTCCGAAAAAATCCCTGTGGCCGAGACCGTCGTCATTCATTCCCGTTCTTGTCGATGTAACCGCAGGCCCATAGAGATTGAGAAAGAGGCGGAATTGCTTCGATCGCGATCACATTCCATATGCTTATGCGCAAGTTTTAGGGAAAGGGACAATAGCGGAAATTTTCGCCGCAGGCGCGAGTGCCTGAGGTAAACAGTGTGTCTTGTGAGAGGTGTCAATGCGGGTGGCTTTCTACGCACCGATGAAATCGCCGAACCACCCGGTGCCATCAGGCGACCGGCTGATGGCGCGGCTGCTGATCCGGGCGCTGGAGCTTGCCGGGCATGAGGTCGACGTGGCCTCCGAATTCCGCACCTATACGGCGACGCCGGAGGCGGCCGCGGCGCTCGAACCCGCCATTCGTGCCGAACTGGAGCGGCTGCAGTGGAAATGGAAATCCGCGCCGCAACCCGAGCTCTGGTTCTGCTACCACCCCTATTACAAATCACCCGACCCTTTCGGGCCGGCGATATCCGCCGAATTCGCCATTCCTTATGTCACCGCCGAAGCCTCCTATGCGGCAAAGCGCGACAGGACCGGCTGGGCGGCTGTCCAAAAGCCGGTCGGCGAGGCGATCATGCGGGCGGCGGTTAGCATCAGTTTCACGGAGCGCGATCAGGCAGGTCTTGCAGCCGCCTTTCCAGAGGCGCGACTTGCCCATCTGAAACCCTTCATCGACACGGCATTGTTCGAAGCTGTGTCGCCGACGCCCGATCCGCACCGGCTGATGACGGTCGCGATGATGCGGGCCGGAGACAAGATGGAGAGCTACGTGATGCTCGCAAAGGCATTGCGGCTGATCGGAGATCGGCCCTGGACGCTTGCGGTCATCGGCGATGGTCCGATGCGACAAGAGGTGCAGGCGCTGTTTGCCGGCCTTTCCAACCGCGTCGAGTGGCTTGGCGAGCGGAATGCTGTTGAGATTGCCGAACTGCTCGGGCGCGGCGGCATCTATGTCTGGCCGGGCTGCGGCGAGGCTTACGGCCTTGCCTATCTGGAGGCCCAGGCCGCCGGCCTGCCTGTCGTGGCACAGGAAACGGCGGGAGTGCCGGCGGTGGTCGAGGCCGAGGTCACCGGGCTATTGACGCCGGATGGCGATGTGGCCGCCTATGCCAGTGCGGTGGCTGCCTTGCTCGACGACAGGGAAAGGCGCGACGCGATGGGGCAGGCGGCGCGGCGCTTCGTGCTCGAGGAGCGTTCGCTTGCGATGGCGGCGCGCGTCCTGGATGGGATATTGCAAGACAATACAGCAACAGGAGTGACGTGATGACCGACAGCATGGCATGGGAGCCCCTGCGCCGAGAACTCGACCGCTGGCAGGCCGCCGGCCGCGTCGCGCGGTTCTGGCTGCGGGACGACGATGCCGTCGAGCCGACGCAGCCGCTGGATATGTTGCTTGATCTGACCGGCGAGCACGAGATTCCGCTGACGCTCGCCGTTATTCCCGGCCTGACCGGGGAGGAGTTAGCCGCGCGACTCGCAAGGGAAACCACAGTCGCCGTCGCCGTGCATGGCTGGTCGCATACGAATTACGGAGGACCGGCAGGGAAGAAGCAGGAACTCGGCGGCGAGCGGCCGGCGGAAACCGTGCTCGGCGAATTGCATGAAGGGTTCCGGTTGCTGCAGCGGCTGCATCCGGCCGGCTTCCTGCCGATGCTGGTGCCGCCGTGGAACCGCATCGATGCCGCCCTCATCCCGGCACTGCCGACGCTGGGATTTGCAGCCCTTTCGGTCTACGGGCGGGCAAAACAGGACGGCCCGGTGCTGCTTCTCAACACCCATGTCGACATCATCGACTGGCACGGTACGCGCGGCGGACGGGGTGAGGCGGAATTGGTGGCCGAACTGGTGGCGGAGCTCCGCGACCGGTTTGCTGGCAGCGACGAGCCTATCGGCGTGCTTGCCCACCATCTGGTGCATGACGCGGCGGTGTGGAATTTCCTGTCGGCATTGTTCGCCATGACAGGCCGGCATCCTGCCGTCCTGTGGTCGTCGTCGTCGGCGCTTCTGAAGCTTTAGATCACCACGATCTGATTGTCGCGGGCGGCAAAGGATTCGGGGAAGGCGGCCTGCGCCTGTGCTTCCATCTGGGCCAGCTGTTCGTCGGTACGGGAGGGCGCGTGGTGGAACAGGGCGAAGCGCTTGGCGCCCGCCATCTTCGCAAGCTCGGTGCCGTGCTGCCAGGTCGAATGGCCGAAACCCTTGAAGCGCTGCATCTCGTCTTCGTTGTAGGTGCAGTCGTAAACGACGAGATCGGCGTCCTTCATCATCTCTAGCGAGACCGGATCGTAAGCGCCGGGAATATGCTCGATATCATAAATGAGAGCGATCGATCGGCCCTGCCATTCGATGCGGTAGCCGATGGCGCCGCCCGGATGGTTCAGCATGAAAGTCTTGATGACAACGTCCTCATAGGGATTTAGCACCTGACCGGGATGGAAATCACGGAAGTTCATGGTCGCCTGGCAGATGTCGGTCTTGACCGGAAACCAGGGCGGGCTGATGAACTGCTCCACCATTTCCCGCGTGCTCATCTTGCCGTCGAGATGGCCGGACCAGATGTTGACGTTGATCGAGGGATAGTAGATCGCCTTGAAGAAGGGCAGGCCGATGATGTGGTCGTAATGGCAGTGGCTGAAGAACAGATCGACGTCACTGACGCCGTCGGCAATCAGCGACAGTCCGGCCTCGCGCAGGCCCGAACCCGCATCAAAGATCATCCGGCGGTTTCCACAGCGGATTTCGATGCAGGAAGTGTTACCGCCGTAGCGGTCGAACTCGGGGCCTGATACGGGAATACTGCCGCGGACACCCCAAAATCTAACTTGAAACAGTTCTGTCGTCATCGTTCTTCAAACCGGCCTTCCCGCATCGCCATCGTAATCGTAGTTTATCCCGATGCGAAGCAGCAGAATTCCACGGGTTTGCCTATGCCCCCTCTCACTCTCCTAACCGCTAGCGGAAGAAGAAGTAGATTTTCCTAAGCAATCGGCTTTCGCCTCGGAAAGCAACCCAGTATGGTTGGTTTTCGGTAAATGGGCTGCTGGGGGTGAGGACATTTTCCCGCAAGTCATGCCTATTAGATGGTTGCGCGCGATCGAAAAAGCAAATTGCCGCCATCTTGACCTTGGATCCCACCGGCAAGCACGACATTTGCGATAGAGAGCTTCTTCTACCAAAAATCGGGCACGCAGCCGAACCGACGCCGATCGGCTGGCCTAAAGCGAGGCAGTGATCCCGCCATCCACCATCAGCATGTGTCCGTTGACGAAGGACGACGCGTCTGACGCCAGGAAGACGACAGCACCCACCAATTCCTTCACATCACCCCAGCGGCCGGCGGGCGTGCGGTTCTCAAGCCAGGCGGAAAATTTTGGATCGTCGACGAGCGCCTGATTGAGCGGTGTCTTGAAATAGCCCGGCGCGATGGCATTGACCTGCAACCCGTGTTTCGCCCAGTCTGTCGCCATGCCGCGGGTGAGATTGCGCACAGCGCCCTTGGTCGCGGTGTAGGGAGCAATGTTAGGACGAGCGAGCTCAGCCTGAACCGAGGCGATGTTGATGATCTTGCCGCGGCCACGGCCGATCATTGCCTGCGCGACCGGCTGGCTGACATAGAAGATACTGGAGACATTGGTGCGGAAAAGCTCGTCCCACTTTTCGACCGGGAAAGTTTCGAGCGGCATGCGAAACTGCATGCCGGCATTGTTGATGAGGATATCGATCGGGCCGATTTCCGCCTCGATATAGTCAATCGCCGAACGGCAGGCCCCGGCGTCGGTCACATCGAAGGCGGCGCTGACCGCATGGCCCTTGTGCTCGCGGATCGCCTTAGCAGCGGCTTCCGCCTTTTGCGCGTTACGGCCATTGATGATGACGGAAGCGCCATGCTCGGCAAGTCCGAGCGCCAGCGCATGGCCGATACCCTGGCTGGAACCGGTGACGAGGGCGCGGCGGCCGGAAAGATCGAAGAGGGGAAAGGTCACGGGAGACTGCTCCTGATTTCATCACATCATGCATAGCCGGTTTCCGACCATGCATGAAGGTCTGGCGTCACGCGGTTCCTAGCCTTTTGATATTTCCTGCAAGTTCGCCGGCGAGGCGAAGGCTAGCGGCGGTCGCCATCGTCATCTGCGGCAGGAGCAGCCATTCGAGTGTCCACGCAGCGCCCGAGCGTTCTTGTTCATGGATGACCGACTGGTGGATGCCCGAAAGCGCTGTAGCGTTGAAACGGGCGAGCGAAACCAAGACTTCGGCGGAAACCGGATTCTGCTTGTGCGCCATGGCCGAAGAGGTGCCGCCGCCCGAGATTTCGATCTCATCGCCGGCTTGGGCGAGCAATGCGATATCCTGACCCATCTTGCCGAGACTGCCCGATATCGACGCAAACAGGCCGGCAATATCGGCGATCGGCAGGCGCCCGCTCTGCCATTGCGGTGCGTCGGTAAGGCCGAGTTCCTGGGCAAGCGAGGCGCGGATGGCGGCGGCCTGCGGCCCAAGCTTGTCCAGTGTGCCGGCCGCACCGCCGAATTGGACGGGAAAACTTAGCTCCGTCAGCCGGTCGCGATAGGTTGTTAGCGGCGCGCGCCACGTGTTGAGGCGGTCGGAAACGGTGATCGGGATCGCCGCCTGCATGCGGGTATGACCCATCAGGTGGTTGCGGCCGAACTGGCGGTCGAGCACATCGAGGCCTGCGGCAATGGCGGAAAGCCGGCCGGCAAACAGGAAGGCGACGGCCTTCAGGCGGATCATCAGGCTTGTGTCGATGACATCCTGGCTGGTGGCGCCCAGATGCAGGCTTTTTGCCGCCTCCTCGCCGACGGCAGTGCGGAGCTGCTTGATCAAATCGGGGACGACGACACCGTCCCTTGCCGTTGCCGATCGAAGAGAGGACACATCAGGCGAGAAGGCGGCGTCAGCGATGCGCCTTGCCGCGTCGGCGGGGATGAGCCCATGCGCGGCTTCGGCTCTTGCGAGCGCGGCCTCGAAGGAGGCCATGGCGCGGATATCGGCTTCGATGGAAAAATAGGACGCGATCTCATCGTCGCCGAGCAGGCCGGAAAGGAAAGGATGGTCGAAGGGCGATATGGTCATGATGGTCTCGGTTTGTGGTGGCGGCCCCCTCATCCGGCTGCCGCCACCTCTCCCCGCTGGGGAGAAGAGACTCGAAGCGGCGCCGGCGCCTTCTGGGCAAGTGATCTCGTGTGGCACGTCCCCTCTCCCCTCGGGGAGAGGGTAGGGTGAGGGGGACGCTACTTGCGCAGAGCCCCGTGAACAAGAGACTTGCGATGCCTGCCTTCAGATATCCAGAAACACCGTTTCCTTTGGACCCTGCAGATGGATGTCGAAATGACAGATCGCGCCATCGCGGGTTGCGACCATCGTTGCGACGCGCTCGCGGTGTTCGATGCGGGACAGCAGCGGATCGGCGGCGTTGGCCTCTGCCTCCTCAGGGAAGTACATACGCGTGTGCAGGCCGATATTGATGCCGCGGGCGACGATCCAGAAAGTGATGTGCGGGGCTTGTCTGCGGCCGTCCTTGAAGGGAACGTGGCCGGGCTTGATGGTCTCGAAACTGTAGACGCCGTCCTCGGCGCGGGTCGGGCAGCGACCCCAGCCGCTGAAATTCGGGTCGGCGGTGCCGCGCATTTCCGAGGGACTGTTGTAGAGGCCGGCGCTGTCGGCCTGCCAGATCTCGACGACAGCATCGCGCACCAATGCGCCGGCGCCATCGAAGATGCGGCCGGTGACGGTGATGCGTTCGCCTGATGTCTTCTCGTTGATCATCGCGGTGCCGAGATCGGTGTCGTAGACGCCCGATATGTCGCAGAAATTCGGCGTCAGGCCGATATGGACGTAGGGACCTGCCGTCTGCGACGGTGTTTCCTTGAGATAGCCGAGCTGCTGCATGGTCAGTTGCCCTCCGGCCTGTTTTCGAACATCGTCGAGCGGCGGCCGCGCAGCACGATATCGAATTTATAGGCGCGTGAATCCATCGGAATGGTATTTCCCCAGTCGAGCGGCGCGATCAGCTGCTCGATCGCCGCCTTGTCTGGGATCGTGCCGACGATCGGACATTTCCAGATCATCGGATCGCCCTCGAAATACATCTGAGTGATGAGGCGCTGGGCAAAGCCGTGGCCGAAAATCGAGAAATGGATATGGGCGGGGCGCCAGTCGTTGACGCCGTTCGGCCAGGGATAGGCGCCGGGGCGGACAGTGCGGAAATGATAACGGCCTTCCTCGTCGGTGATGGCGCGGCCGCAGCCACCGAAATTCGGGTCGATCGCCGCGAGATAGGTTTCCTTCTTGTGGCGATAGCGACCACCTGCATTGGCCTGCCAGAACTCGACCAGGGCGCCGACGACGGGCTTGCCGCGCTCATCGAGCACGCGGCTATGGACGATGATGCGCTCGCCGATGGCGCTTTCGCCGGGCCGCGCATAGTTCAGGATTAGGTCGTTGTCGAGTTCGCCGATCATCGAATGGCCGAAGACGGGGCCGGTGATTTCGGAGATCGTGCCGTCGAGCGAAAGCAGCGCGCGCTGCGGCGAACGCAGCAGGGAGGTCTTGTAGCCCGGGGTCAACGCCGGCGCATGCCAGGCGCGATCCCTGGCGAAGAAGGCGCCGGTCTCGGGCTTGCGGTTCGGTAATTCGGACATCTATCCCCCTCAGGCTGCCTGTTCGGCATCCATTTGTTCAAAGGCCTGCTTTGCAATCTTGATCGCGTGGTTGGCGGCGGGAACGCCGGCATAGATCGCAACATGCAGCAGCGCCTCGCAGATATCCTCGCGGGAGGCGCCCGTATTGGCAGTGGCGCGCACATGCATGGCGACTTCGTCATCCTGGCCGAGGGCGGCGAGCAGGGCGATCGTGACGATCGAGCGCTCGCGCTTCGTCAGCCCCGGTCGCGACCAGACATGGCCCCATGCGGCTTCGGTGATCAGTTCCTGGAAGGGGTGGTCGAACTCCGTCGCGGATGCTGCGGCGCGGTCGACATGGGCGTCGCCGAGCACGGCGCGGCGGGTCGTCATGCCCTGCCTGTAGCGCTCGGAGGAGGACGCGGTTTCGTTCATGGGCTGACTTCTCCAGGCGGAATGGATGCGAGAAAGGTACGGATGATCGTCGTCAGCGCTTCCGGCTGCTCGACGCAGGGAATGTGGGCGCAATCGCGGATGACCTCGTAGCGAGCGCCTGATATCAGGCGCGCGGTCGAGAGCACGAGATCGGGCGGCGTCGAGCCGTCCTGGTCGCCGACGACGCAGATCGTCGGGACGGTGATCGTCTTGGCCGTCTCGGTGAAATCGGCATGGCGGATCGCTGCGCAGGCGGCCAGGTATCCCTCGACCGGCTGGCGCACCAGCATGTTGCAATAACCTGAACAGGCGGTGTTCTCCGGCCGGCGGAAAGCGGGCGTGAACCAGCGCTCCATGACGGCGTCGACGATGCTGCCGATGCCGTTCTTCTCGACGGCGGCGATACGGGCGTTCCAGCTCTCTGCTGTGCCGATCTTGTGGGCGGTGTCGCAGAGAATAAGGGCGCTAACCAGGTCCGGTCGGCGCTGATAGAGCGACTGGGCGATGAGGCCACCGACCGAGAGGCCGCAAACGACGGCTTTTTTCACCGACAGAAGATCGAGCAGGCCGGCGAGATCGGTCGCATGGTCCTCGATCGATGAGGGGAGCTGGCCGACATCGGAAAGGCCGTGACCGCGCTTGTCGTAAAGCACGATGGCAAATTCGCCGGCGAGCCGCACCACGACATCGCGCCAGATGCGAAAATCCGTTCCGAGCGAATTGGCAAAGACGATGACCGGTCTGTCGGCGGGTGCGCCGATGACCTGATAATGGATCGTCACGTCGTTTATCCGGGCGAATTGCACGTCACTCTCCTCCTGAACGGCAAATTTGAATGTTTGATCCGGTTAAGTAAAATGATATTTTCAGGCTTTTCGATAACCGTGGAGTTATGTGAACGATGATCGACAGCCGCGTCAAGTTTCGCCATCTGCAAACCTTTGTCGAGGTGGCGCGGCAAAAGAGCGTCATGAAGGCGGCCGAGCTGCTGCATGTCAGCCAGCCGGCGGTGACGAAGACGATCCGCGAGCTGGAACAGGTGCTGGATGTCAGCGTTTTCGAGCGCGACGGCCGGGGCATCAAGATCACCCGCTACGGTGAGGTCTTCCTGCGCCACGCCGGGGCGGCTTTGACGGCGTTGCGCCAAGGACTCGATTCCGTCTCCCAGGAGCAGTTCGCAGATGCGCCGCCGATCCGCATCGGCGCTCTGCCGACGGTTTCCTCACGGATCATGCCGCGGGCGATGGAACTCTTCCTCAAGGAGGGAACACGGAGCCGGGTGAAGATCGTCACCGGCGAGAATGCCGTGCTGCTGGAGCAGCTTCGCGTCGGCGATCTCGACCTCGTCGTCGGGCGTCTGGCGGGAGCGGAGAAGATGGCGGGCTTTTCCTTCGAGCATCTTTATTCCGAGCAGGTGGTGTTTGCCGTGCGCGCCGGCCATCCGCTGCTCGACGGCAGGCAATCGCCCTTTGCCGGCTTTGCCAATTACACCGTGCTGATGCCGACGCGGGGTTCGATCATCCGGCCGGTGGTCGAAAATTTCCTCATTGCCAACGGCGTCTCCAGCCTGCCGAACCAGATCGAGACGGTGTCGGACTCCTTCGGCCGCGCTTTCCTCAGGACAAGCGATGCGATCTGGATCATTTCCAACGGCGTCGTGGCCGACGATGTCGCCGATGGGCGGCTGGCGCTTTTGCCGGTCGATACCGGTGAGACCAAGGGGCCGGTCGGGTTGACGATGCGCGCCGACGCCGTGCCATCGGCGCCGCAATCAATCCTGATGCAGACGATCCGCGAGGCGGCAGGCGAGGTTTCCGGGAAACCGTGACCGGGCCAGTGCACTCCTCTGGCCTACTTTTCGCAGGATATCGTGGCAGCGTCGGCAGAATCCATCTTTAAATTTGCTTGATGTTTGCCCATATTTGGACTAAGTCTAATTCAGGACAGGAGTGACTTTTATGCAGCATGTGCGACATCAGCAGCAACGGGAAGGTCAGGGGCCGCAGCGGCTGGATGCCGAACGTTTCGCCCCGGCAAACCGCAGGAGGCTGAGCGCGCCGGCCTTGCGAACCTTCCTGGCGATCGCCGACCTCTGGGGATTGAGCGAGGAACAGCGTCTGCTCGTTCTCGGCTATCCCTCACGTTCGACCTACCATAATTGGGCCAAACAGGCGCGCGAGCACGGCGCCTTTACCCTCGATGTCGATACGCTGACCCGCATCTCGGCCGTACTCGGCATTCATCAGGCACTCGGGGTGCTTTTTGCCGATGAACGCGCCGGCGTCGAGTGGCTGCGGATGCCGCATCAGGCGCCCGTTTTCGGCGGGCATCCGCCGCTCGATGTCGTGACCAACGGAACCCAGGACGGATTGATGACGGTAAGGCGGTTTCTCGACGGCGCTCGAGGCGGTGTCTACATGCAGCCGAACGTGCTCGACGAAGCTTTCACGCCTTACGAAGATGCGGACATCGTCTTCCGGTGAGCGAGCGTTTTGCCCAGGCGCCGCGCCCGTCGTACCGGCTGATCCCGTCGCAATTTCCGCCGATCGGGCTTTTCGAGACGGTGGCGAGGGCAGCCGATCTCGAGGCCGTGATGGAACTCGTCGGATGGACCAACGACCGTCTCGTTGCCGACCGCATCCAGCGGCTGCCGGAGAAGGAATGGGTTTACGGCACGCCGAATGCCAGTATCGTGATGGCGTCCTTCCTGCATGTCGCGCCGGGTGGCATGCGGTTCAACGGTCCCGATCTCGGCGCCTGGTACGCCGCCGACGATCTCAAGACAGCTGCCGCCGAGGTTGGCCACCATCTCCGCCGCGAGGCTGTCGCGCGCGGGGCGGCGACGATGGCGCGCACCTACAGAAGTTACGCGGCCACCCTGCTTGGCGATTACCTCGACATTCGCGGAGAACAGACGCTGCGGCCGGATATCTATGACGGCACCAGCTACGCGGCGTCGCAGGTGCTTGGGGAGCAGATACGTTCGAAAGGCCGGGCCGGCATCCTCTATGACAGTGTCCGGCTCCGAGGCGGCGTGAACGTCGTCGCCCATCGGCCGCGCAACATTCAAGATGTGGTGCAGGCCGATCACTTCGAAATCACTGTTTCCGCTACCGACCGCCGCATCGACGTCAAAAAGCTCGCGGCCTGATGGCGACAGCCGCAGGACTCTAAACCGGCAGTCGCTCGGCCCATGCCTTTACCGCCTTCGCCATCGTGGCGAGGTGATCTGCGCTGGAGAAGCCTGAGATCTTCTTGCGCGGCTTGAGGTCGTGGTCGCCATCCTCGAGCCAGAGGATCTCGATCCTGTCGGACAGATCGTAGCCTGGCACTTCGTCCCGCGTGCCGAATTCGTCGCGCGTGCCCTGGCAGATCAGCGCGGGGGTCGTCAGCCCCGCGAGATGACCGGTGCGCAGCTTCTCCGGCTGGCCGGGCGGATGGAAGGGATAACCGAGGCAGAGCAGGCCGGCGATCTGTCCCCTGTCATGCAAATCGTCGGCGATCATGCTGGCGACCCGTCCGCCCATCGATTTGCCGCCGATGATCAGAGGGCCGCTGGCGCCAAGTTCGGCAACGGCCGCCTCATATTCCGGATTGAGCGTTTCGGCGCGCGGCGGCGGCTTGCGTCCTTCCTCGGTGCGGCGGGCCGCCATATAGGCGAATTCGAAACGGGCGACACGGAAACCGACGCCGGCGAGCGCGTCTGCCGCCGATGTCATCGATGCCGAATCCATTGGCGCACCGGCGCCGTGGGCAAGAAGGATCGTGAGGCGTGCGTCCTGAGGCCCTTGCAGCAGAAATTTGTCAAGCATCGGAAATCCTATATTTCACCGCGGGAATCATATTGGTGGCCATGACTTTTCTCGAAGAAGATGGCCATGATGCAGAATCGCCCTTGAAACAGTGAAGCAGAAGGTACATATACCGGCCCTGCCTGAAAAATGGATGCGTACGGTATCGACGTCGTCGAACGGTCCGCTGTCCGACAGGATAAGGGCGCTCCCCGAAAGGGTCGAGCGCCCTTTTTGCTTTCCGGCTTTGTGAAAGCGGTTTTTTCGCATCGGCACAGTCGATTTTCGCATCCGTCGTTCGTCATTCTCACGATGTGCTGGAATTCCACCTGCGGCTTCCGCGCGTCTGGCAAAACAGAAAGAGGATATCGTCATGGATAATCGACATCTGGTACCCGCCGCCGTGCTTGCGGCGAAGAACGGCGCCCGCTTCCCCAATGAGAGCGAGGCGTATCGCAGCGCCCGCGATGCACTGCTGGCCGAAGAGATCGAATTGCGCCGCCATATCGAGCGCGTGGCGAGACAGCGCCGGGCGCTGCCGCCGGGCGGCGAGGTGAAGAAAGAATACCGCTTCGAAGGCAGCAATGGGCCGGTATCCCTCACCGAGCTCTTCGCCGACAAGGATACGCTGATCGTCTACAGCTACATGTTCGGCCCAGAGCGCGAGCGCCCATGCCCGATGTGCACCTCGCTGCTGTCGGCCTGGGACGGCGAAGTGCCCGACATCCAGCAGCGTGTCGCCCTTGCCGTCGTCGCCCGCTCGCCGATCGAAAAATTGCTCGCCTTCAAGAAGGAGCGCGGCTGGCATCACCTGCCGCTCTATTCCGATCTGACGGACGACTATAGCCGCGACTATCGCGCGATCGGCAAAGGTGGCAGCGATGACGCGGCCTTTAATGTCTTCACGCGGCGCGACGGCACTATCCGCCATTTCTGGAGCGAGGAGATGGGCCAGGCGACGGCCGATCCCGGCGAGGACCCGCGCGGTGCGCCTGACCTGATGCCGCTCTGGACCGTGCTCGATACGACGCCGGAAGGCCGGGCGGCGGACTGGTATCCCAAGCTGTCTTATTGAAGCCAACTGCCGTCAGCCGGTGGAGCGGCTCCTCGCGCCTTCCACCCATTCGATGTTGGTGACCGCTGTCTCCGGCAGCGGCGGCGGATCGATGTCATAGACATAGCCGGTGAGCATGTCGGCGGCGCGTTCCGTCGCCTTGATCTTCGCCTCGGTTTCCGCGACCGCCTTGGCGATCGCCTCGATGCGGGCGCGGAACATGTGGGCGAGCACATCGCGGCCGGAGTGTTTTTCAAGCCGCTCCAGATGCAGCCCGATGCGTGAGGCGTGGCGTTCCAGCTCGCTCTTGCTGAACCGCGCCTTGCGCAGCTCCTCCGAGAGGCTTTCCTGCATGACGGCGACGGGATCGAAACTTCCGGGCGCGCGCTCGTCAAGCACTGCGTCGGTGACGAGCTTCTCGATCATGACGAGCGCCTGCAACTCGGCGGCATCGGCGAGTTCGACGTCGTAGCCGGTATCGTCGTAAACCTTGCGGCGGACAGGATCGAGAAGCAGGCCATAGGCTTTCTGCAAATTGTCGAAGGCTTCCGTATCACCGCCCGAATCGGGATGGGCGACTTTGGCCAGACGCCGATAGGCGGCCTTCAGTTGCGCCTCGTTCGCATCGCGTTCAACGCCGAGAATTTCGTAAGGATCCGTCACGCCTTCTCCCTTGCTGCCCTTGATGTGGCGGGCAGTCTAGGTCTTCTTCTGCATCAGAAGGGCAAAGTTTAGACCGAAAGCAGGAATGACGTCCATGGTCCGCGAACGGAATGGTCGGGGAAATGCCCCGACAATTCCTGGATTATTCAATTTTTTCAAACTGTTGACCGAAAGATCAGCCTGTGGTGATCGAGGCGAGGTAATATTGAGCTTCGCCGTCGATCTCCAGCACCTTTCCGGCCGAATCTTCGATCAGCAACGCATCGCCGGCGGTAAGCGCGTGCGTATCGTCATCCCACCGGAACGACAGCGTGCCGAGGTGGCAGAGCAACAGGCACGTCGACGACGGGAGGGCCACGATTCTGTTGCCGTCGACGTCGACCCGGCTGAGCGTGTGGGCGAGCCCTGCGCGGCGCGTCATGACGTTGAGATCGGTGATCGCGCCGTTCTGGAGCCTGGCCCCGACGGGGATATCCGCCGGGAAAGCCAGGGGGTCGCTTGCCATCGTCAGCAGCACCGGCGCGCGGCCTTCGATGTCAAGCACCATGCCGTCGCCGGCGAGGATCGCCAGCGTGCGATCGATGCCGGGAAAGATCGAAAACGGACCATCCGTCGCGACCGTTGCCATACTGACGCGCCAGTCGAAACCGGCAAGGCCGGCGTCTTCCGGCGAAACGGCGATCTCCACCGTTTCGCCGCCGCCGTTTTTCCACGGCATGCGTTTGTGATCACCGACGCGCAGGATCCTCACGAGGCTCAGTTCCCGAGAATGCCGGGCAGGCGCAGGCCCTTTTCCCGGGCGCAGTCGAGGGCGATGTCGTAGCCGGCATCGGCGTGGCGCATGACGCCGGTCGCCGGGTCATTCCAGAGCACGCGCTCGAGACGCTTTGCCGCATCATCCGTGCCATCGGCGCAGATGACGACGCCGGAGTGCTGGGAGAAGCCCATGCCGACGCCGCCGCCGTGATGCAGCGACACCCAGGTTGCGCCCGACGCAGTGTTGAGCAGGGCGTTCAGCAGCGGCCAGTCGGAGACGGCATCGGACCCATCCTTCATCGCTTCGGTTTCGCGGTTCGGCGAGGCAACGGAGCCCGAGTCGAGGTGGTCGCGACCGATGACGATCGGCGCGGAAAGCTCGCCGTTCTTGACCATTTCATTGAAGGCCAGTGCCAGGCGATGGCGGTCGCCGAGGCCTACCCAGCAGATGCGTGCCGGCAGACCCTGGAAGGCGATGCGCTCCCTGGCCATGTCGAGCCAGTTGTGCAGGTGGGTATTCCCAGGAGTCAGCTCCCGTACCTTGGCGTCGGTCTTGTAGATATCCTCCGGATCGCCGGACAGGGCAGCCCAGCGGAAGGGGCCGATGCCGCGGCAGAACAGCGGGCGGATATAGGCCGGCACGAAGCCCGGGAAAGCAAAGGCGTTTTCGAGGCCTTCTTCCTTGGCGACCTGGCGGATGTTGTTGCCGTAGTCGAGCGTCGGAATACCGGCGTTCCAGAAGGCGATCATCGCTTCGACATGTTCGCGCATCGAAGCGCGTGCCGCTTTTTCCACAGCCTTTGGATCGCTCTCGCGCTTGGCCTTCCATTCGGCCATCGTCCAGCCCTTCGGCAGGTAGCCGTTGATCGGGTCGTGCGCCGAGGTCTGGTCGGTGACCATGTCGGGGCGGATACCGCGGCGAACCATTTCCGGCAGAATTTCGGCGGCATTGCCGAGCAGGCCGACAGATTTGGCCTCGCCCGCCTTGGTCCAGCGGTCGATCATCTCGAGCGCTTCGTCGAGCGTCTCCGCCTTGGCGTCGAGATAGCGGGTGCGCAGGCGGAAATCGATCGAATCGGGATTGCATTCGACGGCGAGGCAGCAGGCGCCGGCCATGACGGCGGCGAGCGGCTGGGCGCCGCCCATGCCGCCGAGGCCGCCGGTCAGGATCCATTTGCCCTTGAGATTGCCGCCGTAATGCTGGCGGCCGGCCTCGACGAAAGTCTCGTAGGTGCCCTGCACGATGCCCTGCGTGCCGATATAGATCCACGAGCCGGCCGTCATCTGGCCGTACATGGCAAGGCCCTTCTTATCCAGCTCGTTGAAATGATCCCAGGTCGCCCAATGCGGCACGAGGTTGGAATTGGCGATCAGCACGCGCGGCGCATCCTTGTGGGTGCGGAAAACGCCGACCGGCTTGCCAGACTGCACGAGCAGCGTTTCTTCTTCCGTCAGCGTCTTCAGCGTCGCGACGATGCGGTCGAAATCCTCCCAGGTGCGGGCGGCGCGGCCGATGCCGCCGTAAACGACGAGTTCGTTCGGATTCTCGGCAACGTCGGGGTCGAGATTGTTCATCAGCATGCGCAGCGGCGCTTCGGTCATCCAGCTCTTGGCGTTGAGCTCGTTGCCGCGGGGCGCGCGGATTTCGCGGATATTGTGGCGTGGATTGTTCATGACGGTTCCCCTGTCGAGTGATCGTTATCGTTTCAGGCCTGGCGCGATCTGTTCGATGCTCACCAGAATATCTTTGAGATGGACGCGAAGCCTGTCCGCCTTGGCGGCGTCGTAGGCGAAGGGCACTGCCTCGGTCTGCAGATGCGTGGATTGCGCAAGCTCCATCTGGATCGCATGCACACCGGTTTCGGGCCGGCCATAGTGGCGGGTCGTCCAGCCGCCCTTGAAGCGGCCGTTGAGCACGCTGTCATAACCTTCGGCGGCTTCGACGACGGTGAGCGTCGCCTGCTCGATTGCGCTGTCGCACGTCTTGCCCATATCGGTGCCGATATTGAAATCCGGCAGCTTGCCGTCGAAGAGGAAGGGAATGTGAGAGCGGATCGAGTGGCAATCATAGAGGATTGCAACGCCATGGATTGCTCTGACGCGCTCGATCTCGGCGGCAAGTGCGGCATGATAGGGCGCATGAAAGTCCCGCAGCCGCGCCGCAATATCGGCCTCGTCGGGCGCCTGCCCGTCCTTCCAGATTGCCTTGCCGTCGAAATCCGTCTGGGGAACGAGGCCTGTGGTGTTCTGGCCGGGATAGAGGCTTACACCCGCCGGATCGCGGTTGGCGTCGATCACGTAGCGATGGAAGGTGGCCCGAACGGTCGTGACGTCGGCGAGCAGGCCGTCATAGAGCTGGTGGATGTGCCAGTCGGTGTCGGCGAGAATTCTGCCGTTGTCGTTGAGGCGGTCGTAAATCGCCGGTGGTACCTCGGTTCCGGTGTGGGGGAAGCCGAGGATGATGGGCGAGGTGCCCTGTCTTGTTTCGAAGACGGGGGCGCTCATGGGCAAAGTGCTCCGGCGTTTGAGGCATTACCTCCCACAAGGGGGGAGATGCCCGGCAGGGCAGAGGGGGGTACCAAGTGCACATACATCACGATCAACCCTCCAGAACCGGCAGAATGCCAGTCGAAACCGAGGCGTTCAGCGCGCCCGTCGCCACCAGTTCGCTTGCAGCCGCGAGGTCGTTTGCCATGTAGCGGTCGACTTCAAGCGTCGGCACCTTGTCGCGGATACTAGCGATCGCGTTGACGAGTTCCGGGCTTGTCGCAAGCGGCGCGCGCAGTTCGATCCCTTGAGCGGCGGTCAACGCCTCGATGCCGATGATGGCGAAAAGGTTTTCAGTCATCTGCAGGAGACGGCGGGCGCCGTGGCAGGCCATGGAGACGTGGTCTTCCTGATTGGCCGATGTCGGCGTCGAATCGACCGAGGCAGGGTGCGACATCTGCTTGTTCTCGGACATCAGCGCCGCCGAAGTGACCTCGGCAATCATCAGGCCGGAGTTCAAGCCCGGCTTCTTGGCGAGGAAGGCTGGAAGCCCGTAGGAAAGGGCCGGATCGACCAGCAGCGCGATGCGGCGCTGCGAAATCGCGCCGATCTCACAGACGGCAAGCGCGATCTGGTCGGCTGCGAAGGCGACGGGTTCGGCGTGGAAATTGCCGCCGGAGACGACCGAATTGTCGGAGAGTACCAGCGGATTGTCGGTGACCGCATTGGCCTCGATCTCGAGTGTGCGGGCGACGGAGCGCAGCAGATCGAGGCAGGCGCCGTCGACCTGCGGCTGGCAACGGATGCAATAGGGATCCTGCACGCGCTCGTCGCCCTCGATATGGCTTTGGCGGATAACCGATTTTTCGAGCAGGGCGCGAAGTGCCGCTGCGGTGTCGATCTGTCCCTTATGGCCGCGCAATGTGTGGATATCGGCGTGGAAGGGCGCCGAGGAGCCCATTGCCGCGTCGGTCGACATGGCGCCGGTGATCAGGGCCGATTGCGCGGCGCGATGAGCGCGGAAGAGACCGGCGAGCGCCAGCGCCGTCGAGGTCTGCGTGCCGTTGATGAGCGCCAGGCCCTCCTTGGCGGCGAGCACGACCGGCTCGAGGCCGGCTTTGGCAAGGGCTGCGGCGCCCGAGAGGCGCTCGCCGGCGAAGAAGGCTTCGGCTTCGCCCATCATTACGGCGGCCATATGGGCGAGCGGGGCCAGATCGCCGGAAGCGCCGACCGAGCCTTTTTCCGGGATTAGCGGAATGACGCCCTTTTCCAGCATGCCTTCGATCAGCCGCACCAACTCCAGCCGCACGCCGGAGGCGCCGCGCCCGAGGGAGACGAGCTTCAGCGCCATGATCAGCCGCACGATATTCTCCGGCAGCGGCGCGCCGACGCCGCAGCAATGCGACAGGATGAGGTTGCGCTGCAGCGTGGCGACATCGGCGCTGTCGATCTTGATCGAGGCGAGTTTGCCGAAACCGGTATTGATGCCGTAAACAGGCGCATTGCCGGCGGCAATCTCGGCGATGCGGGCGGCAGCCTTGGCAATGCCGGCATCGAAGGAGGGATCGAGCCTTGCCGGTTCGCCCGTCCAATAGATGGTCTCGAGATCTCTGAGCGAGACGGAGCCCGGGTGGAGCGTGATGGTCATCGGCCGTTCCTTTCGCCTTTGAAGACGCGTGCGTGAAGCGGGTTGAAGCCGATGCGGTAGACGAGCTCGGCGAGGCTTTCGATATTCCAGATGGCGAGGTCGGCGGACTTGCCGGCTTCGAGCGTTCCCGTCTTGCCAAACAGGCCAAGCGCGCGGGCACCCTCGCGGGTGGCGCCGGAGATGCATTCTTCGACGGTGAGGCCGAACAGCGTCGCCGACATATTCATGGTCAGCAGCATCGAGGTGAGCGGCGAGGTGCCGGGATTGCAATCGGTGGCGATCGCGATCGGTACGCCCGCCTGGCGCAGCGCCTCAACCGGCGGCTTCTGCTTCTCATGGATGGCGTAGAAGGCGCCGGGCAGGAGCACGGCCACGGTGCCGGCAGCCGCCATCGCGGCAACGCCTTCCTCGTCGAGATATTCGAGGTGATCGGCCGAAAGCGCGCCATATGATGCGGCGAGCTTGGCGCCGCCGAGATTGGAGAGTTGCTCGGCATGCAGCTTGACCGGCAGGCCGAGCGCCTTTGCCTTGTCGAAGACGCGAGCGATCTCGGTCGTCGAAAAGGCAATGCCCTCGCAGAAGCCGTCGACGGCATCGGCAAGGCCGAGACTATGCATGTCGTCAAGGCCGGGCAGGACGACGTCATCAAGATAGTCGCTGTTGCGGCCTTTATATTCGACCGGTGTCGCATGCGCGCCGAGATAGCTGGTGGCGACGCGGACCGGTCTGATGTGGCCGAGGAGGCGGGCGCTCTGCAGCATCTTCACTTCACCGGTCCGGTTCAGCCCGTAGCCGGATTTGATCTCGATCGTCGTGACACCTTCGGCAAGCAGCGTGTCGAGCCGCGGCAGTGCCCCGGCGACGAGTTCCTCGACCGACAGCGCATTGGTCGCCTTCACCGAGGAGACGATACCGCCGCCGGCGCGCGCGATCTCTTCATAGGTCGCGCCTTCAAGGCGCATCTCGAATTCGCGGGCGCGATTGCCGCCGTGAACGATATGGGTGTGGCAGTCGACGAGACCGGGGGTCACCCAGCGGCCTTCGAGATCGACGATCTCGGACCGTTCGATGGCGGATGCCGGCAGGTCGCTTTCGGCGCCGGCAAAGGCAATGTGCCCGTTTTCAGTGAGCAGGGCGCCCTTTTCGACAATGCCCAGTCCCGCTTTATCAGGCGCAAGCGTTGCCAGGCGCGCATTGCGCCAAAGCACCGGCCTGCTATCGGCGGATGGGGTTTCCTCTGAAAAATTGTTCCCGGTCATCAGCTTTGCGCCTTTCCTTATGCCAAAACATGTATATACATAATCGACAGGTGACAAGAGAAATTTTGCGCGCTTTTCTGGAAAAGAAAGATCGGCGGCGCAGTAAGAGGAGAGGGAAGGTCATGACCACACTTCACGCAAAGGCGGCACTGACGCCGCAAGGCTGGCAGAAGGACGTGCGGCTGACGTTGGAATCCGGACGTATCGGCCGGATTGAGGCCGGCGTTTCTCCCGAACCCGGCGATGAGCGCCACGCTCTCGTCGTTCCCGCCATGGGGAACCTGCACGGCCACGCTTTCCAGCGGGCGATGGCTGGTCTCGCAGAAGTGCGCGGCCCCGCCAATGACAGCTTCTGGAGCTGGCGCACTGTTATGTACAAGTTTGCCTTGGCGATGACGCCTGAGCATGTCGAGGCGGTCACCGCCAAGCTTTATTCGGAAATGTTGGAGGCAGGTTTTTCCCGCGTCGGCGAATTCCACTATCTCCATCATGACAGGGACGGCGCGCCTTATGCCAATATTGCCGAGCTTGCCGAACGCATCGGCGCGGCGAGCGCAGAGACAGGCATCGGCCTGACGCTGTTGCCGGTTTTCTACGCCCATTCCGGCTTTGGCGGCGCAGCACCTATCGACGGCCAGCGGCGCTTCATCAATTCGCTCGCGAGCTTCGAAAGGCTGATGGACGGCTGCCGGGCGGTGACCGGTCGGCTTGACGGCGCTGAGCTTGGACTTGCGCCGCACAGCCTGCGCGCCGCAACCCCGGAGGAATTGGCCAAGCTCGTGCCGATGGCGGGCGACGGCCCGATCCATATCCATGTCGCCGAGCAGGTGAAGGAGGTCGAGGACTGCATCGCCTGGTCCGGTGCTCGGCCTGTGGAATGGCTGCTCGATCACGCCCCGGTCGATGAGCGCTGGTGCCTGATCCATGCGACGCACATCACCGAGGACGAGACGCGGCGGATGGCAAAGAGCGGCGCGATCGCCGGCCTTTGCCCGATCACCGAAGCCAATCTCGGCGACGGCGCCTTTGCCGCGCCGCTTTTCCTGGAAGAGGGCGGGCGTTATGGGATTGGTTCGGATTCCAACGTGCTGATCTCGGTGCCGGAAGAGCTGCGCCAGCTCGAATATTCGCAGCGCCTGGCGCTTCGCGCCCGCAATGTCGTCGCAGCGTCCGGCGGTTCGACGGCGCTTTCGCTGTTCACGCATGCGCTTGCCGGCGGCGCTGCTGCGCTGAAGGCGCCGGCGGGCCTCGCTGAAGGCAATTACGCCGATCTCGTTTCGCTCGATGCTACGGCCGTTCCCTATCTCACAGGCGACCAGATCCTCGATCACTGGCTGTTTGCCGGCGGCATTTCCGTCGATTGCGTCTGGGCGCGGGGCCGCAAGCAGGTGGAGGGCGGTCGCCATGTCGAGCGCGATGCCATCGACCGGCGCTTCCTCGCCGCCATGGGGGAATTGCTTGCCGCCTGAAAAAGCGCTTTTCCTGTCCGGATATTCGAACTAGAGCAATTCCAGCAAAAGCGCATCGCGGTTTTGCGTCCGGAGTTGCATAAAAACAAAGAGATAGGGCATTCTGAAGAGAAGCGGAGATGCCCTATGGCGAGACCAATCGGAACATGGCGATGAATCAGAGCAGGGACCCCACCTTGCATCAACGCATCCTGAGCGAGATCGAGGGCCGTATCGTCTCGGGCGAATGGCCGCCGGGATACCGCATTCCCTTCGAGGTCGATCTCGCAACGCAATATGATTGCTCGCGCATGACGGTCAACAAAGTGCTGACCCAGCTCGCCAAGGCCGGTCTCATCGAGCGGCGCAAGAAATCCGGCAGCTTCGTCACCCAGCCGCAGGCGCAATCGGCTGTCCTCGAAATCCACGACATAAAGGCTGAGGTCCAGTCGCTGAACCTGCCCTATTCCTACGCGGTTTCGAAGAAGACGAGCCGTAAAGCCAGGGCGGAAGACAGCCGCCGGCTGGAATTGCCGGTGGCTTCCTCGGTCGTCGAGGTCATCTGCATCCACAATGCGGGCGTGCGGCCCTTCTGCCTGGAGGAGCGGCTGATCAGCCTTGAGACCGTGCCGGAAGCCGCCGATGCCGATTTCCTGGCGGTGGCGCCGGGGCCGTGGCTGCTCAACCAAGTGCCGTGGAGCACGGCCGAACACCGGATCCATGCGATTTCCGCGGGTGCCGAGGTGGCCGCGGCTCTCGATATAGCGCGCAACACCGCCTGCCTCGTCGTCGAACGCCGCACCTGGAGCGGCGCCGGCCCGGTGACGCATGTGCGCTTCACCTATCCGGGAGATCGTCACGCGCTGGTGGCGCGCTTCACACCGGCATCACAATAGTCGCAAGGTTCCATATACAAGATGGCTGGTGTTTTCACTCCTCGAACAACTTGCCGCTGCGCGCTTCCAGCCGGTAGCGATAGCCGGGATAGACGAGGCGGGCGGTCGAAACGACCTGCTTCGCCGACCATGTGCGCCGGCGGATGGTCAGGCACGGTTCGGTCTTCAGGATGGTGAGCAGCTTGCATTCCCAGGCCTGCGGCATCGCTGCCTCGACGACGTGCTCCGAGCCGCTGAGCGGGGCTGCGGCCGTGAGATAGGCGTTCGGCGTCAGCGTCGCAAAGTCTTGATCGAGATATTCGGGAGCGGCCTCCGGATGGACGAAACGGTCTTCGATCTGCACCGGAACGCCGTTTTCGCTGTGTACGATTAGCGAGTGGAACACGGGCGCGCCGATCTCGAGTTCCAGCGCGTCGGCGATCTCGGGAGACGCCGTCTCCTGCGCCAGAACGATGACGGTCGCCTCGTGGGCATGGCCGCGCTCGGCGATTTCTTCGGCGATGTTGCGCACCTCGAACAAAGCCGAATAACCTTTGCGCTCGGCGACGAAGGAGCCGACGCCCTGGATGCGGACGAGTTCGCCTTCGCTGGCGAGTTCGCGTAGTGCCCGGTTGGCGGTCATCTTGCTGACGCCCAGTTCGACCACCAGTTCGTTTTCCGACGGCACACGGTATTTCGGCGGCCACTCGCCGCTGTGGATGCGGTCGAGGATCACCTGCTTCACGCCGGCATAGAGCGGCGTGCTGTCATTACCCGCCAGTTCGCGCTTCATTTCGCCGGAACGCTTCATTGCCTATTCCTTTTGCACGAATGGAATTCGCCATTTAAATCGACTTTCCTCTTGCATATCACAAAATATCTCATATGGTACCCTATACAACCTCCTGATCCGTCCTCGATGCAAAAATAGGGCGGAAAGGGCAAGCCGGCGAAGATCGGCCCCGGTGCCGCAAGGTCAGTTTCAATCTCAGAGGAGAATTCATCTATGAAATTCAGCGCCATCCTGTTTTGCGGCGTCGCCGCCTTTTCCGCTTTCGCCGCACCCGCCTTCGCCAAGGACTGGACCAAGGCTACGATCACGCTCGAAGGCGCCTATGCGCCCTGGAACCTTACCAATGCCGACGGCACGCTCGGCGGCTTCGAGCCGGAGCTTGCCAAAGTGCTCTGCGAACGCGCCAAGATCGAATGCACGCTTGTCGCTTCCGACTGGGACGGCATGATCCCGGCGCTCAACGCCGGCAAGTTCGACGTCATCATGGACGCGCTGTCGATCACCGAAGAGCGCAAGCAGGTCATCGGCTTCACCATTCCCTATGCTGCGACACCCGCCGCCTTCGCCACGGCCAAGGACAGCCCGCTGGCGAAAGCCGCCGGCACGGGCGCGACGATCAAGATGACGCCCGGCCAGACCGGCGTGAAGGAGATCGACGCGCTGAAGGCCGCCTTCAAGGGCAAGACGATCGGTATCCAGGCGGCAACCGTTTACGCCAAGTTCGTCTATGACAACTTCGGCGACATTGCCGAGATCCGCGAATACAAGACCGGCGCCGACCGCGACCTCGACCTGCAGAATGGCCGCATCGACCTCGGCTTCGACGACGCCGTCTATTTCGCCAACGCCTTCCAGAGCGCCAACGGCGCGCTCGACTTCACCGGTCCGGAGATCGTCGGCTCGATCTGGGGCGAGGGCGAAGGCCTCGGCATCCGCAAGGCCGATACGGATCTCCGCGACAAGTTCAACGAGGCGATCAAGTCTGCGCTCGCCGACGGCACCGTCAAGACCCTTTCGATGAAGTGGTTCAAGGTCGACGTCAGTCCGCAGCAGTAAAGCGTTTCGGCCTTTTGGCCGCAAGCGCCGGTCTCCGGCTTTAACGCCGGAGACTGCGTGTTATTCTTAAATCCACAAAACACTGCCGCGGACGGGGAACGGACGATATGGCAAGTTTGGAACTGCTTGGCTTCGGCTCGACGGGATGGGGCGCGCTGCTCATTCTTGCCACCTTGATGACGCTCGCCGTCACCGCGACGGCGCTGGCGATCGGTGCTGTCCTGGGCGCGCTGGTCGCGTTCGCGAAACTCTCCGGTAATCCTTTTCTCGCCACGCTCGGCAACGTCTATACGACCGTTTTTCGCGGCGTGCCGGAATTGCTGATCATCTATCTGATCTATTTCGGCGGCTCCTCGGCCATCACGTCGATCGGTACGGCGATGGGTTACGAAGGCTTCCTCGGCCTGCCCTCCTTCGCCGCCGGCGCGCTTGCCGTCGGCATCATCTCCGGCGCCTACCAGGCGGAAGTGTTCCGCGGCGCTTTCCTCGCCATCTCCAAGGGTGAGCTCGAGGCGGCGTCCGCAATCGGCATGCATCGCGGCATGCGCCTTCGCCGCATCATCATGCCGCAGGTGCTTCGTTTCGCCATTCCCGGCCTCGGCAATGTCTGGCAGCTCAGTCTCAAGGATTCGGCGCTGATCTCCGTCACCGGCCTTGCCGAACTGATGCGCACCAGCCAGGTGGCGGCGGGCTCGACACGGCAATATTTCCTCTTCTTCATCGCCGGCGGCTG
Organism: Rhizobium pisi; assembly: GCF_003938655.1. Taxonomy (GTDB): domain Bacteria; phylum Pseudomonadota; class Alphaproteobacteria; order Rhizobiales; family Rhizobiaceae; genus Rhizobium; species Rhizobium pisi. The sequence goes on along the minus strand of NZ_RJJT01000008.1, from coordinate 26,527 downwards.
TCTCTATCTGATCCTGACCAGCCTTTCGGATCGCATTTTCAACGGCGCGGAACGGCGCGCCAATCGCAGCATGCCGGCATCGGCCATGGGCCAGGCGTAAGGAGACGACGATGGATTTCACCTTCCTCGCTTCGACGATGGTTATTCTGCTCAAGGCCGTGCCGACGACGCTGATCCTGTTTTCGCTGTCGATCTTCTTCGGCGGCCTGCTGGCGCTCGTCATCGTCTGGATGCGGGTCAGCGGCAACCGCGCGCTTATGGGCTTCGCCAAGGGCTATATCTTCGTCTTCCGCGGCTCGCCGCTTCTGATCCAGATGTTCCTGGTCTTCTACGGCCTCGGCCAGTTCGGCGTCATCCGCTACTCCTTCCTCTGGCCGTTCCTGCGCGAGCCGATGGTCTGCGCCATCCTGTCGCTGGCGCTCTGCACGGCCGGCTATACCGCGGAGATCTTCCGCGGCGGCATCCGCGCCGTGTCCCCGAAGGAGATCGAGGCGGCGCGCTCGATCGGCATGTCCGGCTTCCTGCTGGTGCGCCGCATCCTCGCGCCGATCGCCTTCCGACACGCGCTGCCAGCCTATTCCACCGAGATCGTGCTGATGATGAAATCGACGGCGCTCGCAAGTCTCGTCACCGTCTGGGAGGTCACTGGTGTAGCCCAGCGGCTGATCTCGCAGACCTACCGCACGATGGAAGTCTTCCTCTGCGCGGCCATCATCTATCTCGCCCTGAATTTCATCATCCTGCAGGGCATGGCCTTGCTCGAATATTCGCTTTCCCGACACCGCCGCGCGATTCCGGCGGCGCTGAAGGCGTAAGCGACCTTTGATCTGATTGGAGCAACCATGCCAGGCGTTACCCGACTTTCGGTCCGCAATATCCGCAAGAGCTTCGGTACGCACGAGGTGTTGCGCGGCATTTCCCTCGATGCGGAAGACGGCGATGTAATCTCGCTGCTCGGCGCCTCCGGCTCCGGAAAATCGACCTTCCTTCGCTGTATCAACCTGCTTGAAACCGCAAGCGACGGCGAGATCTGGGTCGATGGCGAACAGATCCGCATGGTGCACAAGGGCGGCCAGAGCAAACCGGCCAGCCAGAAACAGGTGGACCATATCCGCTCCGAACTCGGCATGGTCTTCCAGTCTTTCAATCTCTGGTCCCACATGACGATCCTGCAGAATGTCATCGAAGGGCCGGTCCATGTGCTGAAGCGGCCGCGCGCCGACTGTATCGCCGAGGCCGAGGCGCTGCTCGAAAAGGTCGGCATCGCCGACAAGCGCCACGCCTATCCCGCCCATCTCTCCGGCGGCCAGCAACAGCGCGCCGCGATCGCCCGCGCGCTTGCCATGAAGCCGAAGGTCATGCTGTTCGACGAGCCGACCTCGGCGCTCGATCCGGAACTCGTCGGCGAAGTGTTGCGCGTCATGCGCGCGCTTGCCGAGGAAGGCATGACCATGCTCGTCGTCACCCATGAGATGAGCTTTGCCCGCAACGTTTCGAACCGGGTCGTCTTCATGCGCGAAGGACTGATCGAAAGCAGCGGCAAGCCGGACGAGATGTTTACCACCGGCGCCACACCCGCCTTCCGTCAGTTCATCGGCCATTTCGGAACGGGTCAATGACGATCGTCATCGATAAAGTGCTGACCTGGCGCGACGTCGCGCGCGTCGGGGCAGGGGAAGCGCTTGCGCTTTCGCCGGCCGCCTGGGAGCGGGTCGAGCAGGCAAGCCGCATCGTCGCGCGCATCGTCGAGACCGGCGTGCGCGCCTATGGCGTCAACACCGGCGTCGGGGCGCTCGCGGATACGGTGGTCGACCGCGCCTCGCAGAGCCTGTTGTCGCGCAGCATCGTGCTCAGCCATGCCTGTGGCGTCGGCCCGCTGCTTGCCCCTCGCGAAGTGCGCGCCATCATCGCCGCCCAGATCGCCAATTTTGCCCACGGCCATTCCGGCGTGCGGCGCGAGATCGTCCAGCATCTTGCGGCCATGCTGGAGCATGAATGCATTCCCGACGTGCCGTCGAAAGGCTCGGCCGGTTATCTCACTCACAACGCCCATACCGCGCTCGTGCTGATCGGCGAAGGCAGCGCGACGCTCGCTGGGCGGCGGCTCGGCGGCCGCGAGGCGCTTGCGGCGATCGGCCTGGAGCCGTTGGTGCTCGGCGCCAAGGAGGGGCTGAGCCTCGTCAACGGCACGGCCTGCGCCACCGGGCTTGCGGCCGTGGCGCTTTCCCGCGCCGAACGGCTGCTCGACTGGGCCGATGCGACCGCGGCGCTGACGCTGGAAGCGGCAGGCTGCCAGATCGCCGCTTTCGACGAGGCGGTGCTCGCGCTGCGCCCATCGGCCGGGATCGAGAAGGTGGGAGCGACACTTCGCGAGCGCCTGCGCGGTAGCGGCCTTGTCGCCGCCGCACGCGGCCGGCGCACCCAGGACGCGCTCAGCCTTCGTTCGGTGCCGCATGCGCACGGCGCCGCACGCGACGTCTTCGACAATTCCGCCCGCATCGCCGATCAGGAGCTGGCTTCGGTAACGGACAATCCCGCCGTCTCAGGCACGCCGGAGCAGCCGATCGTCTCCTCCGAGGCGCATGCGGTCGCCCCGGCACTCGGGCAGGCGGCTGATAGCCTTGCGATTGCACTGGCGCAGATCGGCGCGATCAGCGAACGGCGCATGGATCGGCTGGTCAATCCGCTGGTGAGCGGCCTGCCGCCCTTCCTGGCGAGCGATGCCGGCAGCCATTCCGGCTTCATGATCGCCCAATACACCGCAGCCGCGCTCAGCAACGAGAACCGCCGCCTTGCGGCACCAGCGGCGATGGACGGCGGCCTGACCTCCGGCCTGCAGGAGGATTTCCTCGCGCATCCCACAGCCGCCGCCGGCAAGCTGCTCACCGTCATCGACAATGCCGAATATATCCTGGCGATCGAGCTGATGGCCGCCGCCCAGGCGCATGATTTCCTGGCGGCGACGGCGCCGCGGGCGGCAGGCACCGACCGCCTCTATAAAGCCGTCCGAGAGCATGTTTCCCACTACGGCGACGAGCGGCCGCTCAATGGCGATATCGAGGCCGTGCGCGGCCTGATCCGCGATGCCGCGCCGCCGGGCTGAACCGGAGGAAGCCTTCAGAAGGGTTTGCTGGTTGCCGAATCCTGCTTGGCCCTTTCGCCGGCCTCCAGCCGCTTGAGGCACTGGGCGAAGGTCGGGTAGAGCTGGTCCACCCGCGAGAGCGGAAGCGTCCAGTCGCCTTCGTCGCCGGCAAAGGTCAGCTGCACATCGGGGGTTCCGGCAAAGGAATTCTTGATGATCTTCTTCAGGCCGCCGCTCCCTTTACTGGCCGGGGGCCAGAGGCGAAGCGTGTTCTTGTCGAAGAATTGGGCGGCGACCACTTTCGTCACGTTGCGATCCGTCAGCGTGACCTCGGTCGTAGTGCCGGCGGGAATGTCCCATGTATTCTTCGTCACCAGCCAGAACGTCTCGCTCATGCTCTGCCGGAATTCCGTGGTCTTGCCGATCTCGCTGTCCCATACCAGCCGGCAATAGGGATGAGGGCTCTCGGCCGCGTAACCGACCGACCACTGTCTCGCTCCGCCCATCCATTCGGTCTCGCCCAACGCAGAGACCGGCTGCAGGACGGCCGCCATCAGAACCATCGCTGTCAGAATTTTCATCGCCGAAACCATCTCCAGGACAATCGGCTCCAGCCATAGCAAAAGAAGGTTGAGTTTTTGCTACCGGGCGTGCCGAAATCGGCCGGCGGCTGCCTCCGAGTTGTCCCCGAATGCCGCAAGGTCTTGAATCCTGGGCTCGCATTGCCAATCTGGCGAGGATCGACATAGGGTAAAGGGAGCTCGACGACAGGCATGACTGAGGTTCAACCACGCGGATTCCTGGCGAGGCTCACCGCATATGAGCCATTGACGCTGATCACACTGGCATCGATCGCCGGCGGGCTGTTCGTGCTGCAGCGGCTGACGAGCGAGGTTCTCGAGGGTGAGACCTTTCGTTTCGATGAGGCAATTCTGCTGGCGCTGCGACAGCCGGGGGATCTTGCCGTGCCGATCGGTCCCGCCTGGCTGACACATGCCGTCAGCGATATCACCAGCCTCGGCGGTATCACCGTTCTCACGCTGCTGACGGCTCTCATCGCCGTCTATCTTCTGCTCGACCGGCGCTGGCAGATCGCGATCTTCGTGGTTTCCTCGGTACTATCAGGCTGGCTGGCGAGCACACTCTTGAAGATTCTTGTCGCACGGCCGCGTCCCGATATCGTGCCGCATCTCGTCGAGGTGAGCGATCTCAGCTTCCCGAGCGGGCACGCCATGGTTTCGGCGGTGACCTATCTGACCCTCGGGGCGCTCGTGGCGCGCACGCAGCGTTACAGCTCGACACGGATCTTCGTCATGGGCGCCGGCGTCTTCCTTGCCGTCATCATCGGTTTAAGCCGGATCTACCTCGGCGTCCATTACCCCACCGACGTCTTCGCCGGATGGTGCGCGGGCGCGCTCTGGGCGCTCGGCTGCTGGCTGATCTCGAAGCGCTTCATTCCAAGCCGCGCCCCTGATGTTTCAGCCGAAGCCGGAAACGACGAGAAGAAATAGCTGTTCAGCCCGATACGCCGAAAGCTTTTTCGATATTCTCCCAGGTCTCATCCATGGCGTAGGCGGGTGGCGAAATCGCAAAAGATGCGAAAACCACTGTGACATACATCTGAGCCTGGGTCTTTCCCGGCGCCCGCCTTTTTCCCTTCTTGAAATTGCCGCACAGTGATGCCGGTATCAACGACACTTTGATCTCCGCCGGTACAACGGACTAGAACCATGACAACTCTGACAACGATCGCCTCGACGGTGACGGCCGCGTTTCTCGGCTCCTTCGTCGAGGTCGTCGAAGCCTTCACCATCATCCTCGCCGTCGGCGTCACGCAGAGCTGGCGACCGGCCTTCATCGGCACCGGTCTTGCGCTCGGCGTTCTCGCCATCCTCGTGTTGGCGCTCGGCCCGCTGCTCGGCCTCATCCCCGTCGAACTGATGCAATTCACAATCGGCACGCTGCTCGTTCTCTTCGGCCTGCGCTGGCTGCGCAAGGCGATCCTTAGGGCTTCGGGTTTCATCGCACTGCACGACGAGGAGAAAGCCTTCGCGGCGGAGACAGACAGCCTGCGGCGCCAGTCCGCCGAGCGCCGCGCGAATTTCCTGGCGAGCATTGTGGCCTTCAAGGCGGTGCTGCTCGAGGGGATTGAAGTGGTGTTCATCGTCATCGCCACCGGTGCCGGACATGGCATGATCGGCTATGCGAGCCTTGGGGCCGCCGCGGCTTGCCTGTTGGTATTGATCATCGGTATCTCCGTGCACAAACCGCTTTCGGCGGTTCCGGAGAACAGCCTGAAATTCGTCGTCGGGCTGCTACTCAGCGCCTTTGGCATATTCTGGATCGGCGAGGGCATCGGCGCCGACTGGCCGGGCGCCGACCTTTCGCTCCTGGCGATCCTTGCCGTGCTCGCCATCTTTTCCTACGCCGCAGTCCGGATGCTGCGCCAGTATTTCAACGCCCATACCGAGGTCACCGCATGACGAATATTCTGAAGGTCGCGTTCAGGGAATTCTTCGGCATGTTCATCGACGACGGCGCGCTAGCGCTGGCGGCGCTGCTATTGATCGCCGTCGTCGGCGTGCTGGTGAAATTCGCTCATGCCGATGCGCTACTCGCCGCCGCTCTGCTTCTCCTCGGGTGTCTGCTGATCCTCGCCGAGAGTGTGGCGCGCGCGGCGCGAAAGAAGTTTCATCGGAAATAGTCTCGAGCATGATGCCGAAAAGTGTGAAGCGGTTTTCGGACGACATCATGCTCTATTTCTCTAGAGCAGCTATTGCGGCACCTGGAAGAGATGGCGGATCCGCATCACCAGCGAGGTCATCGAGCCGTTGTTCAGCGTGGCGCCTTCGGCTGCGAAGGAATGCTGGCCGGTCTCGATGCGGCGCGACAGCGTGGCGGCAAGTTCCTCGGCGATACCAGGCCTGTCGTGCAGCAGCGGCGTCAGGCTGGCCTGGGCGATTTCGTAGACGACGACGAAAGTGAGCGCGCGCAGGCTCGCTGCTTCGCCGACGCCGATCAGTAGTCCGCTCTCACCGAAATAGTCTCCCGGCGCCAGCCGTCCGAGTTCGATTTCCTTGTGGCCTTCTTTCCGCGTCGCGATGAGGGCGCCGCTGCGCACGATCATCAGCGATGCCACCGTATCGCCCTGCTCAAGGAGAATGGCATCCTTCTTGTAGGTCCGCCGGGTCATCGAGGCGGCCAGCGTTTCTTTCTCGTCCTCGGTCAGCGAGGAAAATAGCGGGATGGCGTCGAGAAGCTTGAGCGGCGTCGGACGATGCGGCTTCACGATGTCTTCCGACTGCACCTTGTCAGGCGGGCCGGCGGCATCGATCGGCCGCGCCAGAGTGAGGCCAGCGGCCTTGATATGGCGGTAAACGAGGTCGAAGATCTCGTTCTTTGCCGGCCCCGCATGGCCGATATCCTTCACACGGAAGGAGAGCTCCACTTCCACCGCGTCTGCATTCAGTGATTTGACCTGCACCGCGGGCTTCGGTTCGGTCAGGATCGAGCCGCTGCTCAGCAGCACAGTGCGCATGACGTCGACGATCGCCGACGGCCCGGTCGTCGGCACGACGCGGACCGTCAGCGTCACACCGTGGCTGCGGTCGGGGCTGCTGAGGTTGGTCAGCCCCACCTTGGCAAGGAAGCTGTTGGGCAGGATGACGAGGTCGTTCGTGCCGTTCAGGAGATGCGTGGAGCGCCAATTTGTTTCGACGACACGCCCTTCGACGCCGTCGTTCAGGACGATCCAGTCGCCGATCGTATAGGGCCGGCCGAGATTGAGGGCGATGCCGGAAAAGACGTCGTTCAACGTGCTCTGCAGCGCCAGACCGAGGATGATGGCGAAGACGCCCGAGGTGGCAATCAGCGTGCCGACGGGAAAGCTGAAGACATATGCGACCACCGAAAGGATCGCGCCGAGGTAGATCAGGCCGATGACCAGATCCTGGACGAGGCGGCCCTCCCGTGGCTGACGTTCGAAAATCAGGAAGACGCGGACGAAGCCGATCAGCGCCCAGGCGGCATTGATCCACCAGACCACCTTGGCAAGGGCGATGAAGACACGTTCGAAGGTCGAGCCCGAGGGCGGTCCGACCTCATAGGGCACGATGTCATGAGAGATCAGCAGGATGGTCAGCGCCGTGAAGAAAAACACCTGTCCTGCGAGTTTCCAGCTCGGGAATGGACGAAGCGCTATTCGGGTGACGACCGCGCCGACCACGGCCACCGTACCGGCCTGGACGCCAGGATCGGCAAGCATTCCGGACCATGTGAGATCGTCAAGCATCGAAATACTCATTTGCTAGCGATGGCTTCGCCGTATCCTGACTTCCAATCCGACCGCAAGGCAACCGTAGAATAGCGCCAGCGCCCAGAGCGTCAGAAACGAAGTGCGGATGTCGCTCAGCGGCGCTCCGAGCTGTGAGACGGACACGATGCCGTTGATGGCCGAGCTGCTGGGAACCAGAAACGCCAGATAATGCAGCGCTTTCGGCATGGCCTCGGTCGGCCAGGAAAAGCCCGCGAGAAACAGGAAGGGGATGCCGATGGCCGCGAATACCAGCTGGACGGTGAGGGGGTTGCGGAACAATGCCGCGACGACCATGCCGAGCGCGCTGACGGAGAGCACGAAGGGCAGCGAAACCGCGAAGACGATGAGCGGGTTCCCGAGCCTTGGAATGTCGTAGAGATAAGGCAGCGCGATCAGATAGAAGGGCAACACCGCCGCCTCGAGGATGAGGTAGGCGAGCAGCTTGCCGAGCACGGTTGCGAGAGCGCCGGCCGAAGAGTCGGCGAGATTATCGTTTCGCAGTGTTCCGAGCAGGCCGACGCCGATCAGAAGCATCTGCTGCAGAAGAAGAACGAAGGCGGCAGGCAGGAGATAGGTGGCGTAGCCCCCTTGAGGGTTGAAAAGCGGCACCGTCGTCAGCGGCATCGGGTCGGAGGCGGCGGCGGCGATGGCGGGATCGACATGAGCGGCGATCAGCCGTGCGGTCTCGATCTCGGCGCCGAAGGTCTTGGCGACGGCCGAAACGCCGCCGGAGATGCGCGAATAGATCAGGAAATAGCTGGCATCGGCATAGATCGCCACGGGCGACTGGCGTCCGTGCAGCAGGTCGCGCTCGAAATATTTCGGGATGACGAGGATGCCGTAGAGCTGACGGGCGAAGACCTCCCGTTCGGCGCTCGGCTCATCGGGCAGCTCGGCGCCAATGGCCACATCGGCCGAGGCATCGACGCGCCGGGCGAACTGGCGGCTGCTGTCGGTGCCGTCGAGATCGACGAGGGCAATCGGCACGTCGCGCAGGGCCTCGTTTCTATAGGGCTGGGGATAGAGGGCCGCGTAGATGCCGGCCGCCAGAATGAGCACGGAGAATGCCGGCCGCAGTGACAGGATGCGCATGAGCTCGATACGGCAGGCGGCAAAAAGTCCATTCATCGCGCCGCCTCCCGCAATGCCGATGCCTGGCGCTGGTTCCGCGATCGTATCGCTTCCAGCCGCAGCGCGGTGACTGATGCGAGCAGGATAACCAGGAAGAGCAGCACCAGGATCGGCTTCCACGACAGATCGAGCGGCGTGCCGCGGATCGTCTGGTCGATCCTTGCCATCAGGTACCATGTGCCGGGGATCATCTGGCCGTAATAATAGGCGAAGGCGTTCATGCCGATTCTGGGGAAACCGATGCCCATGAAGCCGAAGGCGGGCGCGGCGAGCAGCGAGCCGATGCTGATGGCGCTCGCCATCGGCCGCAGGAACAGCGCGAGCAGCACCCCGATGAACTGGCTTGCCAGGATGAAGAGAGTGCCGGCCATCAGCAGCAGCCAGCGATCGCCGCGCAGCGGCATGTCGAGAAGATCGAAGAGGACCAGATCCGCGATGCCGAGCACGGTGAGAAAGATCAGCGTATAGGGCAGGATCTTGCCTGCAAGCGCCGGCCACAACCCGCCGCCGAGCCGCCGGAGGATACGCAGCCGGTGGCGGCTCTCGACGTCGAGGCCGAGCGAATAGGCCATCGTCGTGATGATCACGACCTGCAGCACGCTGGGCATCAGGGCGGCAAGGAGGAAATGGGCATAGTTGAGGGTAGGGTTGAAGAGCGGGTTCACCTGTACCGGAACGGGAGCGAGAGCGGCCTGTGCGACATCGACGGGCTCTCCCCGGGCGGTGCGCAACGACAATCTGATGCCGGCGGCGACGCTCGGGATTGCGGAGTTTATGCCGCGCACCACCAGATTGCCCGTCGTCATCGTCTGGGTGTTGTAGAAGAACACCACCTCGGGCCGCCGGGCGGACAAGACGTCGCGCTCAAGATTGCGTGGCAGCATCAGCAGCCCGTGGACCTCGCCGGAGAGGATGAGCTGCCGCCCTTCGGCGAGGTCGCTGACCGCGAGCGCGACCGATGTATCCTGGGTGGCATCGACCATGCGTATGATCTGGCGCGACAGATCGGTGCCGTCTTGATCGAGTACGGCGATCGGCAGGCGGGTCGCCAGACCCGCGCTGAAAACAACGGCCAGAAGGCCCATCAACAACAGCGGAAGGATGGTTGTCAGGAACAGCAGAAACGGCCGGCGGCGAAACCAGTGAAACTCCCGTGCGAAGACGAGAAGGAAACCCGGGTGTACGCGCCCGCGCGGCGTCATTTCAACGCTCCGACCAGGCGGCGATGACGCTCATGCCGGGCCGCAGGCCGTCCATGGGTTTTACTGGAACCGCGCGCACCTCGAACGTCCTGAGATCGAAATCGCCGGTTGCCCGCGTCGCCCGCCAGGTCGCGTACTGTCCCTGCGCATTGATCATCGTCACCTTGACCGCGATCTTATCGGGGCCGATTGCCGGCACGGCGACATTGAAATTGTCCCCGACCTTCAAGCCCTTCAGCAGATCCTCACGCAGGTTGAACGTGAACCAGGGATTCTGGAGATCGATGATCGAAAAGAGCGGCGCGCCGGCACTGAAATTCTCTCCGAGTTCGGCAACCCTCGTCGTGACCTGCCCGGAGATCGGCGCGTGGATCGTCAGTTCGGAAACGTTGACCTGCTGCTGATTGAGCGAAGCGCGGGTCTGTTCCACCTGCGCGGCGGCAAGCGCCTTCTCTTCCTTGCTGGAGCCGGCGACAACAAGCCGCACATTGGCTTCGGCGGATTCGCGCTTGCGGATCGCCGCTTCGAGATTGCGGGCCGCCTGGTCCGCCTGAGCCTGGGTCGAGGCGCCGGTGGTGATCAGCCTGGCCTGACGCGTAGACTCTTCCTGGTAGAGGGTCACATCCGCAGCGGCCGCGGCAAGCTCGGCGTTCGCAGCATCGATCGTCTCCGGGCGCGTACTGTTGACGCGGGCAAGATCGGCTTGCGAAACGGAAAGGGCGGCTTCCGACATATGAAGTGCCGCCGTCAGCTCGGGGCTTTCGAGTGCGGCGATGACGGTGCCGGCCTCGACATTATCGCCGACATCGACATTGAGCTTGGCGATCCGGCCGGAGACACGCGGGCTGATATCGACCCGATTGGCAGAGACCTCGCCTTGCACGATCAGCGGCGGTGGGCGTGTTGCAAACCAGAGCAGGATGCCGAGTGCTGCCAGAACCGCCAAGGCGATCGCCGGCCGAAGAATTCTGGAAGCTGTCATGACCCACTTTCCCTTGCCGAATGACGTCGCCTGCATGCATTTGGAAGACTGGTGGGTCAGCATTGCCGGTCACTACAGAGATGTCAAATGACTGTTTCTATGTGACAACCGGTCCGCTCGGCGAGAGTCTCGCAACTTTTACCCGCGGGAGAGTGTGGGCCTCGCCCGTGCGGCTTTGTCTTGCTGGAAATCGCGGACGACGTGCACGCTCGTACACAACGGAGTGGCACTAACTCCGAGATTTCTCGTTGTTTTCGGCCAAGCGGCTCAATCTCATGTTTGTGGTGCCCGTGCTTGCGGCGCCACAAGTGCTTGAATGCTGAGAGCGCCGTGCCTCCTTTCGGACGCACGGCGCTCTAACACTTTCAAATTCCGATTTTCCGGCCGTCGCGCTAGGTGCGCGGCTTCAGATTTTCTGGGTCATAGATCGGCTTGTACCCGACGCCGACAACCTCCACCGGATAAGTCTCGGCGAAATACTCGACATTCAGCTTGCGTCCGACCTGGCAATGCGACCAAGGCAAATAGGCCAAGGCGATGTTCTTTCCGACCGTCGGGCCGTAGGCGATCGAGGTCGTGTAGGACCGGCGGCCAAGCTCGTCGACCAGAACTTCTCCCGTGGCGGGATCGACAACCGGCAGGTTGCCGAGGGGATAACGCTTCACGCCCGATTTGTCGGTATTCTCGGTCATCACAAGCGTGCAGAGCATGGCCGGCTGGTGCTCACGCGCCTTGTATTCCAGATGCTTTGCCTTGCCGCGGAAATCGGCTTCCTTGACCTTCGGACGGGCGAGATCGCTTTCGATTAGGTTGTACTGGGTCAGCAGGTCGGCGTTCTGCAGGCGCAGGCTTTTTTCCATGCGGCGCGAGTTTGCATAGGTCTCTACGCCGAAGGCCATCACACCGGTCGCGCGCAGCGCATCCCAGACGGCGAGGCCGTCTTCGTACTTCATGTGCAATTCCCAGCCCTGCTCGCCGACATACGAGATGCGGAAGGCGGTGACAGGCTTGCCGGCGATTTCGATCGGCTTGATCGCCGCAAAGGCGAAGTTTTCTTGATCGAGCCCGGCCGGATCGGCCACAGCCTTCTTCAGCGTGTCGCGCGCGTTCGGACCCCAGATGCCGATCGTCACGAATTTTTCCGAGACGTCGGTGATGGTCACGTCGAGGCCACGGTCTTGGGCGACGCGCTTCATATAGTGCAGGTCGCGCGGACCGGCATCGGCGCCGTTGACGAGACGGCACCGGTCGGCCATGCGGAAGACGGTGAAGTCAGCGCGCACCATGCCTTCGTCGTCGAGGAAGTGGGTGTAAACGCCCTTGCCGATGTTTGCATCGCCGCCGACCTTGGCGGCGCACAGCCACTCCATCAGCTCGACATGGTCGGGTCCCTCGATATCGACCATGTGGAAGTGGCTGAGATTGACGATGCCGCAATCTTCGCTCATCGCCAGATGCTCGGCATTCGACACGCGCCAGAAATGGCGGCTGTCCCATTCGTTCTCGCGAACTGGGACGCGGTCGGCGTATTTCTCCAGAAGGTGCTCGTTGGCGGCGTAGCCGTGCGCGCGCTCCCAGCCGCCAAGTTCCATGAAGTAGCCGCCAAGCTCCTTTTCGCGCTCGTAGAAGGGCGAGCGCTTCGCATTGCGGCCGGATACATAGGGTTCGCGGGTGTGAACAGCCGGGAAATAGATCTTCTGGGCTGCTTCGTAGCAGCGGCCCTCGATGAACTCTTCCGTCAACTGATGCGGATAGAAGCGGGCGTAGTCGATGCTGTTGTGATCGATTTCAGTACGGCCATCGGTCATCCAGTCGGCGATCAGCTTGCCATAGCCCGGGCCGTCCTTGACCCAGATGGCAACGCAATACCAGAGACCGCGCACCTTCTGGCTCTCGCCGCAGGATGCGCCGCCGGCGGCGGATACTTGCAGCAGGCCGTTGAAGGAGTGGCCCTCGTTGTAGCCGAGTTCGCCGAGGATCGGCGTCAGTTCCATGGCGCGCTCGAGCGGCTCGATGATCTGTTCCATCTCGAGGTCACGCTGCGAGGGCGAAAGGCGCGCTTCGTGTTTTTCGAGGAGATCGCGCGGATGGCACATCCGCGGATTGGTTGCTTCGTAATAGCCCCACTCGATCTGACCACCTTCCGTCGTCGAGGGGTCGCCGGTATCGCGCATATAAGCGGAGTTGCCCTGGTCGCGCAGCAGCGGGAAGCCGATTTCCTTGCCGGTGCCTTCAAACTCGTTATACGGACCGAAGAAGGTAAGCGGGTGATCGACCGGCATGACCGGCAGGTCTTCGCCGACCATCTCCGCGATCAGGCGCCCCCAGAGGCCGGCACAGACGATGACGTGATCGGCCATAATCGTGCCGCGATGGGTGACGACGCCCTTGATGCGGCCGCCTTCGACGATCAGCGACTTCGCCGGCGTGTTGCCGAACACCTGCAGCTTGCCTGCCTTTTCGGCGGCATCCACCAACTTGCCGGCAACCGTCTGCGAGCGTGGAATGACGAGGCCGGCATCCGGATCGTAAAGGCCACCCATCACCTGATCTTCCTCGATCAGCGGGAACTTCTCCTTGATCTCGGACGGGCTGACATAATGGGCGCGCGTGCCGAAAGCGCGTGCCGAGGAAAGCTTGCGCTTGATTTCCTCCATCCAGGCATGGTCGCCGGTACGCGCCACTTCGAGACCGCCGATGCGGGCGTAGTGGCCCATCTTTTCGTAGAAATCGATGGAATATTGTGTGGTCCAGACCGACAGATAGTCGTGGCTCGTGGTGTAACAGAAGTCCGAGGCATGGGCTGTCGAGCCGATATCGGTCGGTATGCCCGACTTATCGATGCCGACGATATCGTCCCATCCGCGCTCGACGAGATGATGCGCGATGGAGGCGCCGACGATACCGCCGAGCCCGATGATGACGACCTTTGCCTTTTCCGGAAATGTTGCCACGTGGTGTTCCTTCTACATATCGGACGAATTAAAACTTGCCAGCCGCGCTCGACCTACGCTTCGCGATGACGGCATTATGCATCAGGCTCACGAACGTCATTGGTCCTACGCCGCCGAGTACCGGCGTGATTGCGTCAGCCCGGATCGAAGCTGGTCAGGCAATGACCAGCTCAGATCGGATATGGGCGAGCTCTCGCCGCTGGCCTGTCCGCTTGCGCGCCCCGGGATCACGGCGCTGAAATCGCCTTGAGCCGGTCGATGTCCACCAGCACGATGTCTTCCGAAACCGGCTCGCGATTGTGCAGGCGGAACCATTCGGCCGCTTCGCGCACGCGGTCTCCGTGCGGCGATGGATAGGCGCCTAGTCCGAGGACCCATTCCCGCACGGTCTCGCGCTCCATCCGCCCGGCGCGGTATCGATCGCAGACGGTTTTCGCCGACGCGACGAGATCATTGATGCTTTTCACAAATATTCCTCAATGCGTGGAAGGTTCTTCGTCTTCCAGAAAGGATCGAATGCCATCCTTTGCGACGACGGCCAGGAATTCATCAAAGGCATCCCGGTCGGTCGCGAAGGGCTCATCCCATTGGATCAGATCTTCCGACTGCGTGACGACTTCCATCGTCCAGTCCTCATTGCTGCCGGCGGTTCGAAAAATATCGACGAGCACGGTAATCCCGTCATCGGTGAATTCGCCCGCCAGTTCGGAATGCTCAAACTTCTGCTTCTTTGCCATCATTCAACCGCCGGCCCCGTAAGGGGCGTCGTTTTTGAGATGTTCTTCGTATTGAACCGTCTCGGTTTCGTTCGTGTCGATCGAGGCGTTCGCACGTTTCGCAAGGCGAACGCCGCACCGCCACCATTCTCTGCGATGAAGAGCACACCTGCGTCCTCCAAACTATGCTTCATATCCTGCAGGATTCGTTCGGATGGGGAAAGCGTCCCGGCCTCGAAATCGGCTATCGTCTCTTTGACGATTTTCGAGGCCGAAGACAAGTCATCCTGAGACCATCCGATGAGAGCACGCGCAGCGTGGCACTGGGCTGGAGATAGGCACAAGACAACCACCTGACGTCGAATGAAGGGACGGCGCATTTCCCTGGCCCGGAAGCCATCAGGAAATGCTCTCGGTCAGCGAAAAGATGTAACCTTGGATGAAGAAAGCAAGCGTGTGTCTCGCGGACGCCGAATAGGGCTGATCGTCAGATATTCGGCGTTCGCGTTTCTATGAGGGCGCATGGAGCCGGCTCTCTCCAGCGGCGAGATCCTTGCGACCTTTGATAACCCACTGTCATCCGGCGATAAGGGAGGTTGATTGACTGAATATTATTAAAGGCTAATCTAACGGCTCCTTGTCACGCGCCGGGAGGTAACAATGCGTGAGCCAGATATGCAGAAACTCGATGCGCTCGTGGGTCGTCTTGTTGGCGACGTCGGCGCCGCCATGTCAGGTGCCTTGGTCGTGCTTGGCGACAAGGTGGGGTTGTTCAAGGCGATGGCCGAGGGGACACCGTTGAGCGTTGAGCAACTTGCTGCGAAAACGGGGGTGAAGGAGCGTTACCTCAGGGAATGGCTGAGTGCCCAGGCGGCGGCGGACTATGTCACCTATGATGAAAAAACAGATCGTTTCAGCCTGACGCCCGAACAGGCGATGGTATTTGCCGAGGAAAACAGCCCCGCCTTCTTCGTCGGCGCCTTCGAGGTCGTCCAATCTATGTGGATGGACGAACCCAAGGTCACCGAAGCCTTCCGCACCGGCAAGGGTCTCGGCTGGCATGAGCACAGCGCCTGCCTCTTCCGCGGAACCGAGCGGTTCTTTCGCCCGGGCTATAACAGCCATCTTATCAACGAATGGATTCCAGCTCTTGCCGGGATGGACGACAAGCTGAAGGCCGGCGCCAATGTCGCCGACGTCGGCTGCGGTCACGGCGCATCGACCATCCTGATGGCGCAGGCCTATCCCGCCTCGCATTTTACCGGCTTCGATTATCACAGGCCCTCGATCGAAAGAGCCAAGGCAGCCGCGAAAGAGGCTGGTGTCGCGGACCGTGTCACCTTCGAGCAGGGCCGGGCGTCCGAATTTCCGGGGCGCGGCTATGATATGGTCGCCATGTTCGACTGCCTTCACGACATGGGCGATCCGGTCGGCGCCGGACGGCACGTCAAGGAGACGCTTGCCCCGAACGGCACCTGGCTGATCGTAGAGCCCTTTGCCCATGACCATCTCAAGGACAATCTCAACCCGGTCGGCCGCGTCTATTACGGTGCGTCGACGATGATCTGTACGCCCGCGTCACTCTCCCAGGAGGTGGGGCTCGGGCTTGGCGCCCAGGCGGGAGAAATGAAACTTCGAAAGGTGGCACTCGACGCCGGCTTCACGCATTTCCGCCGTGCGACGGAAACGCCGTTCAACATGGTGTTCGAGGTGCGGGCGTAGAGAAACCTGCTTCGGGATGACTAGCTATTTCAGCTTGCCGATGCTGGCATACATGCCCGTCGTGCGGAATTCCGTGGGGTTGGTGCCGTAGACGCGGCGGAAGACCTTGGAGAAATAGTTGGCGTCCTCGAAGCCGCACATGATGGAGACTTCCTTGACCGGCAGGAAGTCCGCCTTCGTCAGCAGTTTGACGGCGCGCTGCAGGCGCTGCTGCAGCACGAATTCGGCAGGCGGCATGCCCTCGCTCTCGGCGAAGCTGCGGGAGAAATGTGCGCGGCTGAGGCCGACGATGCCGGCGAGTTGGCTGACCGGCAGCGGCTTTTCGAGATTGGCGTTGATATGGTCGATCACCGGCTGCATGAGGCTGAGCTCGGCGGCAAAGGCCGGCGAGCCGAAGACGTCGTCATAGAGCGCCATCGCCGCCTCATAGGCGATTGCCGAGGCGGCACCCGGCGACGTCGCGCCTCTGACGAGGCGCAGGCTGCAGTCGGCGAGATGGTCGATGGTCGAGGGCTGCAGTTTCAGCACAGGGCCCGCTGTCGAAAGCACCAGCTTGTGGATGCGCAGCGTCTCTTCGCCATTCATTGAAATCCAGAAATATTCCCAGCGCTCGCCCTTCTCCAGCCAGTAGCGGTGATTGTGCGGGACGAGGACCAGCAGTGTGTCGCCACCCTGGAGACGATAATTGCGGTTCTGGTAGCGCAGCCGGCCGCTGCCGCTGATCGTGTGCTGCAGCACGGTGAAGGGCGTCTGGCCGCGCCGGCGGCCATCCCAGTCATAGGTTTCGTTCTCGCGTACTTCATAGCCGGCGCTGGTCGGCATCGCATGCAATCGCTGGCGCCCGCGCGGTAGGGAAACCGTCCTCATCGACTGTCCGTTGGCAATCAAATCCTGCAGCACAAAATTACCCCTGAAAGCATAATCCTTCTCTGGTCGCCCTGCCGTTTTCGGGCATAATCCCGCTCGACAAGAAGGAAGAGACCACGGCCGACGAGAGCGGCCGGGAGGAAAACAGGCAGTTTTACGGCTTTTTCAACCACATGCGCCGGCATGCGGCCTGATCCTCCATAACCATCGTTTCTCTAGCATTCGATTAGGTCGAGGTGAAGATCATGAGTTTCAAAATCGCTATCATCGGTGCGGGCAGCGTTGGGTTCACCAAGAAGCTGTTCACCGACATTTTGTGCGTTCCCGAGTTTCGCGACATCGAATTCGCGCTGACCGATCTCAGCGAGCACAATCTCGAAATGATCAAGGCGATCCTCGACCGCGTCGTCGAGGCCAACGGGCTGCCGACGAAAGTGACGGCAACGACCGATCGGCGCAAGGCGCTGGAAGGCGCGCGTTATATCATCAGCTGCGTCCGGGTCGGCGGCCTCGAAGCCTATGCGGATGATATCCGCATCCCGTTGAAATACGGCATCGACCAGTGCGTCGGCGATACGATCTGCGCCGGCGGCATCCTCTATGGCCAGCGCAACATCCCTGTTATCCTCGACTTCTGCAAGGATATAAGAGAGGTCGCCGAGCCAGGCGCGAAATTCCTGAACTACGCCAATCCGATGGCGATGAACACCTGGGCGGCGATCGAGTACGGCAAGGTCGACACGGTCGGCCTCTGCCATGGCGTGCAGCACGGCGCCGAACAGATCGCCGAGGTGCTCGGCGCCAAGTCGCGCAGCGAGCTCGACTATATCTGCTCCGGCATCAACCACCAGACGTGGTTCATCGACCTGCGTCTCAACGGCCGCAAGATCGGCAAGGACGAGTTGGTTGCCGCCTTCGAGGCGCATCCGGTCTTTTCCCAGCAGGAGAAACTGCGCATCGACGTGCTGAAGCGTTTCGGCGTCTATTCGACGGAAAGCAACGGCCATCTCTCGGAATACCTGCCCTGGTATCGCAAGCGGCCGGACGAAATCACCCGCTGGATCGACATGTCCGACTGGATCCACGGTGAGACCGGCGGTTATCTCCGCTATTCCACCGAAACGCGCAATTGGTTTGAGACGGAATTTCCGCAATTCCTGGAATCCGCCGCCAAGCCGATCGACCCTGCCAAGCGCTCGAACGAACATGCCAGCCATATCCTGGAGGCACTGGAGACGAACCGGGTCTATCGCGGCCATTTCAACGTCAAGAACAATGGCGTCATCACCAACCTGCCATCCGATGCGATCATTGAATCGCCCGGCTTCGTCGATCGCTTCGGCATCAACATGGTCTCGGGCGTCACCCTGCCGGAAGCCTGTGCGGCCACCTGCATTGCCTCGATCAACGTCCAGCGCATGTCGGTGCATGCCGCAGTATCGGGCGACATCGATCTTCTGAAGCTCGCGGTGCTGCACGATCCGCTGGTGGGCGCCGTATCGACACCGGAAGAGGTCTGGCAGATGGTCGACGAGATGGTTGTTGCCCAGGCCCGCTGGCTGCCGCAGTATGCTGATGCCGTGCCGGCCGCCAAGGAGCGGCTGTCGAAATCGAAGGTGCAGACTCGCGACTGGGCGGGCGCTGCGCGCCGCAATGTCCGCTCGATCGAAGAGCTGCGCGCCGAAAAGGCGGCTGTGAAACAGGCCGTGTGAATCTTGTGAAGGATGGGTCGTCATGGATTTTCGGGAGGGAATTCCATGACATCAGGCCCCGCTTTCATGTCGTGCGAGGAAAAGGAGCCGCGTGATCGCGCTCCGGAACAGAGGGAGAAACGATGATGAATTTCCGCAAAGCAGGCATTCTTGCCGGCCTGGCGCTTGGCGTCTCGGTTTTGGCGCTGAATGCATATGCCTCCGAGGCAACCATTCCGCCGGTGCCGGCGGAATTCCCCGCCGAAGGCAAGATCAAATATGTGGCGCGCGACTCCATCCTGGAGTTCAAGGCGCTGCCCGAATATCACGAGCCGGACTGGGTCACGAAGAATTTCGTCGCCGCAGGCAAGCTGCCGCCGGTCAAGGACCGGCTGCCGAAGGAGCCGCTGGTCTTCAAGACCGGCAATATGCCCGATGGTGTCGGTGTCTACGGCGATACGATGCGCCATGTCATCGGCGGCCGGCCGGAAGGCTGGAACTACGGCGCCGGCCAGACGCAGGGCTGGGGCGGCATCGATATCGGCCTTTCCGAATGCCTGACGCGCACCGCGCCGCTGTTCCAGGTGGAAGCCAAGGACACCGAGCCGCTGCCGAACCTCGCCAAGAGCTGGGATTGGTCCGCAGACGGCCATAAGCTGACCATGCACCTGATCGAAGGCGCCAAATGGTCCGACGGCGCGCCGTTCAACGCCGACGACATCATGTTCTACTGGGACGACGAAGTCATCGACCCGAACGTCTCGCCGCTCGGCGGCGGCGCGTCGCCGGAAGCCTTCGGCGCGGGCACGACGCTGAAGAAGATCGACGATTACACTGTGGAATGGACCTTCAAGGAGGCCTTCCCGAAACAATATCTCTACACGATGTCCTACCCGAATTTCTGCCCGGGTCCGTCGCATATCCTGAAACCGCAGCATCCGAAATATTCGAAGAACACCTACGACCAGTTCAAGAACGCCTTCCCGCCTGAGTTCATGAACATGCCTGTTATGGGCGCCTGGGTGCCGGTGGAATATCGTTCCGACGACATCATCGTCATGCGGCGCAACCCTTATTACTGGAAGGTCGACGAGAAGGGCAACCAGCTGCCTTATCTCAACGAGCTGCACTACAAGCTTTCGACCTGGGCCGACCGTGACGTTCAGGCCGTGGCAGGATCCGCCGACATCTCGAACCTCGAGCAGCCGGAAAACTTCGTCGCGTCGCTGAAGCGTGCCGCGGAGAAGACGGCGCCCGCCCGCCTTGCCTTCGGTCCTCGCCTCATCGGCTACAATCTTCGCATGAACTTCTCCGCCAATGGCTGGGGCAACCCGGACGAGCGCGGTCAGGCGATCCGCGAGTTGAACCGCAATGAGGACTTCCGCAAGGCCGTCACCATGGCGCTCGATCGCAAGGCGATCGGCGACTCGCTGGTCAAGGGACCGTTCACCGCGATCTATCCGGGCGGGCTCTCCTCGGGCACCAGCTTCTACGACCGCAACTCCACCGTCTACTATCCCTATGATCTTAAGGGCGCCAAGGCGGAACTCGCCAAAGCCGGCCTCAAGGATACGGATGGCAACGGCATCGTGAACTTCCCGGCCGGCACGCTCGGCGGCAAGGATGTCGAAATCGTCATGCTGATCACCAATCAGTACACGACCGACAAGAGCCTTGCCGAAGGTGTCGTCGCCCAGATGGAGAAGCTCGGTCTGAAGATCGTCATCAATGGGCTCGACGGTACGAAGCGTGACGATGCCCATTATTCCGGCCGCTTCGACTGGCTGATCCAGCGCAACACGACGGAACTGTCGTCGGTGGTGCAGAATACCGAACAGCTTGCTCCGGTCGGCCCACGCACGAGCTGGAACCATCGTGCCGGCAAGGACGACAAGCTTGATCTGATGCCCTTCGAGACGGAACTTGTCGACGTCGTCAACAAGTTCACAACGAGCCAGAGCAACGACGAGCGCGTCAATCTGATGAAGCAATATCAGAAGATCTCGACGGAGCACGTCAACACTGTTGGTCTGACCGAATATCCAGGCGCCCTGATCATCAACAAGCGGTTCTCGAACGTCCCGCAGGGCACGCCGATCTTCATGTTCAACTGGGCTGAAGATTCCGTGATCCGCGAACGCCTGTGGGTGGCCGCCGACAAGCAGGGCAAATACGAGCTGTTCCCCGAACAGCTGCCCGGTAAGCCCGGCGACAAGGGTCCGATCAACTGATGCATGTCGCCCGGAAGTGTTCCGCGCTTCCCAACGACATGCATGAAACAAAGAGCTAAAGCGCGTCGCATTCGATGCGACGCGCCGGAGAGTTTCCTCCCAGCCCGAAGTGAGCCTCAGGCCGCGCGTGCCGCGCGCGGCCTGATATGACCAACAAGCCGGCCGCGCTGACAAGGAGCGACTGGCGGCAAGGAGAAGCGAACCGTCCGATGTTACGATTCCTGCTCACGCGCATAGCCTCTGCGATCCCCGTTCTCTTCATCCTGAGCGTGGTCACCTTCGCGATCATCCAGGCTCCACCCGGTGACTATGCCGATTATATAAGATCCCAGCTGATCAACCAGGGTGGTGCATCCTACGCCCAGGCCGACGCGCAGGCGCAGGCCTACCGGGTCGAACACGGCCTCGATAAGCCGATGGTCGTCCAATACGTCAACTGGATCGGCGGAATCGTGACTCGTGGTGATTTCGGCTACAGCATGTTTTACAACAAGCCGGTGGCCGACGTGGTCGCGGAGCGGCTGCCGCGCACTTTGCTTCTGGCGCTCGTCTGCCACATCTTCGCTTCGGTGCTCGGCATCGGTTTCGGCATCTGGGCGGCGACGCGACAGTACAGTTGGATCGACAACCTGCTTTCGGGGAT
The DNA here is from genome assembly GCF_003938655.1 of Rhizobium pisi. Lineage (GTDB taxonomy): Bacteria > Pseudomonadota > Alphaproteobacteria > Rhizobiales > Rhizobiaceae > Rhizobium > Rhizobium pisi. The sequence goes on along the minus strand of NZ_RJJT01000008.1, from coordinate 4,991 downwards.
TTCCTTCCTCGGCATGACGGTGCCGCGCTTTTTGATGGCGCTGATCATCGTCTATCTCCTGGTCTTCCAGTTCAACGTTTCTGAAATCGGCAGCTTCTTCTCGCCGCAATATGGCGGGGCGCCCTGGTCCTGGGCGAAATTCGCAGATCTCGTCCACCATGTCTGGCCGGTCGTCGCGATCGCCACCTTCGGCGGGCTCGCCTACAACATGCGTGTGATGCGCGGTAATCTGCTCGATACTTTGAATGCCCAATATGTCGAGACGGCGAAGGCCAAGGGGCTTTCCGGCGCGGCGGTGGTGATGCGCCATGCGGTGCCCAACGCGCTGCACCCGCTGGTGATGTATCAGGGCGTCGTGCTGCCTTATATGCTGACCGGCGAGATCGAAACCGCAATCATCTTCGCACTGCCGACCGTCGGCCCGGCGATCGTCGGCTCGATGGCGGTCGGCGACGTCTATGTCACCGCCACCTTTATGATGGTGCTGTCGGCGACGCTGATCGTCGGCAATATCATCGCCGACATGCTGCTGGCCCTGCTCGATCCGCGCGTGCGCCAGTTTGGAGGAGCCTGAAATGCTTGCCTTTGACTCTTCCGCCACGCCGCCGACAACCGAACTCGCGGTCAAGAAGCCTTCGCATGGCAGCGAGAGCTATCTGGCGCTCGTCTGGCGCCGGTTGAGGCGCTCCTGGACCGGCATGGCCGGGCTCGTGCTCGTCGGGCTCTTGATCTTCATGGCGATCTTTGCCGATTTCTTCGCGCCGATGGACCCGAAAGCAACCGATGTCGGCTTCGCGCCGCCGCAGGTGATGAGCTTCCACGACAAGGACGGTAATTTCGTCTTCCAGCCGCGCGTCTATGCGCTCTCTGATTCCGAAGAGCTCGACCCGGTGACCTTCCAGCCGATCGTCGGTATGGATTACGACAATCCGCGGCTGCTCGGCTTCTTCGTCAAGGGGGCTGAATACCAGCTTTTGGGCCTGATCCCGGTCAACCGGCACTTCTTCGGCTCGACCGACGGCCAGCCGGTGCATTTCCTCGGCACCGACAAGTTCGGCCGTGACGTGCTGTCGCGCGCCATCATCGGTTCGCGCATCTCGCTGACGATCGCCCTGACCGTGGTCTTTATCGTCACCATTATCGGCACGACGGTTGGCATGGTGTCAGGTTATTTCGGCGGCACCTTCGATGTGTGGCTCCAGCGCTTCGTTGAACTGGTGCTCGCCTTCCCGCAACTGCCGCTCTATCTGGCGCTGGCCTCGCTGATCCCGGTGACGGCGCCGACCAACGTCTTCCTCGCCTTCGTCATCGCCGTGATGTCGGCCCTCGGCTGGGCGCAGATGTCGCGCGAAGTGCGCGGCAAGACCCTGGCACTCGCCCGCATCGACTATGTCAGGGCGGCCATGGCCGTCGGCGCCACCGACACGCGCATCATCATGCAGCATATCTTCCCGAATGTGATGAGCCACGTCATCGTTGCGGTGACGCTCGCCATACCGAGTGTCGTGCTGCTCGAATCCTTCCTGGGTTTCTTAGGGTTTGCGGTCAAGCCGCCGCTGATTTCCTGGGGGCTGATGCTGCAGGATACGGCGACCTATTCGGTCATCGGCTCCTATCCCTGGATTCTCTCCCCCGTCGGCTTCGTGCTCGTCACCGTCTTCGCCTTCAATGCGCTTGGCGACGGACTGCGCGATGCGGTCGATCCTTATTGAGGTGATTGATATGGCTCTCGCACTGGTCAATTCCTTCGCCCCGCCCGTCCGCCACGATCATGATGGCCGTTCGGACACGCCGATTATCGACGCCCGCAATGTGGCGGTGAACTTCAAGGTCGAGGACGGCATGGTCGAGGCCGTCAAGGATGTCTCCTTCCAGCTCTACCGCGGCGAGACGATCGCGATCGTCGGCGAATCCGGCTCCGGCAAATCGGTGACGGCGCGAACGGTGATGGGGCTTCTGTCGAAGCGTGCGGTGGTTTCCGACAAATCCACGGTCGCCTATGACGGCAACAATATCCTGAAATTCTCCGAACGGGCGCGCCGCAAGCTGCGCGGCGACCGCATCTCGATGATCTTCCAGGAGCCGATGAGCTCGCTGAACCCGATCTATACGATCGGCAGCCAGATCGTCGAGGCGATCCGCGTCCATCGCCGGATCAGCAAGAGGGATGCGCAAAAGCGCGCGCTCGAACTGCTCGAACATGTGCAGATCCCCGATCCGGCCGCACGGCTCATGCAATATCCGCATCAGCTTTCCGGCGGCCAGCGCCAGCGCGTGATGATCGCCATGGCGCTCGCCAACGATCCGGACGTGCTGATCGCCGACGAGCCGACGACGGCGCTCGACGTCACCGTGCAGGCGCAGATCCTCAACCTGATCCGCAATCTTCAGAAAGAGCTGGGGATGGCGGTCATCCTCATCACCCACGATCTGACCGTCGTGCGGCAGTTCTCGGATTACGTCTATGTGATGCAGCACGGCGAGGTGCGCGAGCACAACACCACCGAAGCGCTGTTCGCCAACCCGCAGCATGCCTATACAAGGCATCTGCTCGCCTCCGAGCCGCGCGGCCAGGCCAATCCGCTGCCGGAGGGATCGGATGTCATCCTCGATGCCAAGGGCGTGCGTGTCTCCTTCATGATGCGTCATGGTACGTTTCTCAAGCCGGCGATGCGTGAGCTCGTCGCCGTCGACAGCCTCAACCTGACGCTGCGCCGTCACGAGACGCTCGGCCTCGTCGGTGAATCCGGCTCCGGCAAGACGACGTTCGGCCAGGCGATCCTGCGGTTGAATACGCCCGACAGCGGCGAGATCCATTTCGATCATCAGCCGATCCATGGCCTCTCACGCGCCGAGATGCGGCCCTTGCGCGCCCGCATGCAGGTGGTGTTCCAGGATCCGTTCTCATCCCTCAACCCGCGCATGACGATCGGCCAGATCATCGAGGAAGGCCTCGTCGTCAACCGGCTGGGCGCGACCAGGGGCGAGCGGCAGGACCGTGTGCGAGAGGCGCTGATTGCCGCCGGCATGCCCGGCAATATCCTGTCGCGCTTCCCGCACGAATTTTCCGGCGGCCAGCGCCAGCGCATCGCGATCGCGCGTGCTATCGCGCTGGAGCCGGAATTCATCCTGCTCGACGAGCCGACATCGGCGCTCGACCTTTCCGTCCAGGCGCAGATCATCGAACTGCTACGCAAGCTGCAGGACGAGCGGGGCCTGAGCTACCTCTTCATTTCCCACGACCTCAAGGTCGTCAGGGCGCTCTGCCATCGCGTCATCGTCATGCAGCATGGCAAGATCGTCGAAGAAGGCCCCGTCAACGAAGTTTTATCCCATCCCAAGACCGCCTACACCGAACGGCTCGTCAAGGCCGCTTTCGAGGTAGCGTGAACACCGAATGCCGGAGGTTATAATGGCAGTAAATCCCAAGATCACTTTCATCGGAGCAGGCTCCACCGTCTTCATGAAGAACATCGTCGGCGACGTATTGCAGCGTCCGGCCCTGTCGGGCGCGACGATCGCCTTGATGGACGTCAATCCGCAGCGGCTGGAGGAAAGCGCCGTCGTCGTCAACAAGCTGATCTCGACGCTCGGCGTCAAGGCGAAGGCCGAGACCTATTCCGATCAGCGCAAGGCGCTTGCGGGCGCCGATTTCGTCGTCGTCGCCTTCCAGATCGGCGGCTATGAGCCCTGCACGGTCACCGATTTCGAAGTGCCGAAGAAATACGGGCTGCGCCAGACGATCGCCGATACACTCGGCGTCGGCGGCATCATGCGCGGGCTGCGTACCGTGCCGCATCTCTGGAAGATCTGCGAGGACATGCTCGCCGTCTGCCCCGAGGCGATCATGCTGCAATATGTCAACCCGATGGCCATCAACACCTGGGCGATATCAGAGAAATATCCCACCATTCGCCAGGTCGGCCTCTGCCATTCGGTGCAGGGCACGGCGATGGAACTGGCCCACGATCTCGACATTCCCTACGAGGAGATCCGCTACCGCTCGGCCGGCATCAACCACATGGCCTTCTACCTCAAGTTCGAGCATCGCCAGCCGGATGGCTCCTACCGCAACCTCTATCCCGATCTCGTGCGCGGCTATCGCGAGGGCAGGGCGCCGAAGCCCGGCTGGAACCCGCGCTGCCCGAACAAGGTGCGCTACGAGATGCTGACGCGGCTCGGCTATTTCGTCACCGAAAGCTCGGAGCATTTCGCCGAATACACGCCCTATTTCATCAAGGAGGGCCGCGAGGACCTGATCGAGAAATTCGGCATTCCGCTCGACGAATATCCGAAACGCTGCATCGAGCAGATCGAGCGCTGGAAGGGCCAAGCTGAGGCTTATCGCTCGGCAGACAAGATCGAGGTCGAGCCGTCGAAGGAATACGCCTCCTCGATCATCAATTCGGTCTGGACCGGGGAGCCCTCGGTGATCTACGGCAACGTCCGCAACAATGGCTGCATCACCTCGCTGCCGTATAATTGCGCCGCCGAGGTCCCTTGCCTCGTCGATGCCTCCGGCATCCAGCCGACCTTCATCGGCGACCTGCCGCCACAGCTGACCGCGCTGATCCGCACCAATATCAATGTGCAGGAACTGACGGTGCAGGCGCTGATGACGGAAAATCGCGAGCACATCTACCATGCCGCGATGATGGACCCGCATACGGCAGCCGAACTCGACCTCGACCAGATCTGGTCGCTGGTCGACGATCTGCTCGCCACCCACGGCGACTGGCTGCCCGAATGGGCACGCACCAGCCGTAAGGTACAGGCCGCCTGACCCTCTCTCCCGGGTCGGCGTCAAAGAGCCCCGCGGTCGCAACAACCGCGGGGTTTTTCGTGCGTGAAGCCCCGTCGTGCTGGGTAGTCCTCCCCGTTTTAGCGGGGTTCAGCGGTAGAATTCACGCGGCCATTTTCAGTTTCTGAGCGGGTGTGATGCCGCCAATGCCCATGTTGGGCCGTTCGTGGTTATACGTCCAAAGCCACTC
>NZ_RJJT01000007.1 GCF_003938655.1 Rhizobium pisi | reverse complement strand
AGCAGGTGATCCTTCGGCACCAGGCTATCGAGCGTCACCATCTCAAGAGCCGTCTGGGTGGGGGCAGGTTTCTTCAACATGTCCCAATGAATCATAAACCCCTGGACGGTGCCAGGGGTTTGTCAGCGGTCTGAGGCGGGCAAAAGCCCGCCTCCTCTTCAATTCCGGATCGGTACGCTCCGCTTAGTGGCTGTCCTTGCCGACAGCATTTCCGCGGCATCCCTTGAGGAAGTCGAGGTCGGCGCCGGTATCGGCCCCTTCGACATGCTGCTGATGCAGGAAGGCATAACCGGACTTGGGCAGATCATGGTTCGGCTGCCATTCGGCGAGACGCCGTGCCAGCTCTTCGTCCGAGATGTCGAGATGCAGACGACGGTTCGGCACGTCAAGCTCGATCATATCGCCATTCTTCACCACCGCCAGCGGTCCGCCAACGGCTGCTTCCGGAGAGGTGTGCAGCACGACCGTGCCATAAGCCGTTCCGGACATGCGGGCGTCGGAAATGCGCACCATGTCGAGGATGCCCTTCTTCAGCACCTTGGGCGGCAGCCCCATGTTGCCGACTTCGGCCATGCCGGGATAGCCCTTCGGGCCGCAATTCTTCATGACCATGACGCAGGTCTCGTCGATGTCGAGATTGTCGTCGTTGATCTTGGCCTTGTAGTCGTCGATATCCTCGAACACGACGGCCCTGCCCCGGTGCACCAGGAGATGCGGCGAGGCTGCCGAAGGCTTCAAGACCGCGCCCTTCGGCGCGAGATTGCCGCGCAGCACGACGATGCCGCCCGAAGACGTCAGCGCCTTTTCAGCGGGCAGGATGACGTCCTCGTTCCAGTTGATGACTTCTTTGACTTCGTCCCAGACGGTTTCGCCGGAGACCGTCAGTGCGTCCTTGTGCAGAAGGCCGGCCTCACCGAGGCGCTTCAGCACGACAGGCAGGCCGCCGGCATAGAAGAACTCTTCCATCAGGTATTTGCCCGACGGCATCAGGTTGACGATTGTGGGAACGTCACGGCCGCAGCGGTCCCAATCGTCAAGCGAGAGATCGATGCCGACACGGCCCGCGATGGCGAGCAGGTGGATGACGGCGTTCGTCGATCCGCCGATGGCCGCATTGGTGCGGATGGCGTTTTCGAAGGCCTGCTTCGTCATGATGTCGGAAGGCTTCAGATCGTCCTTGACCATCTGGACGATACGGCGGCCGGTCAGCTGCGCCATCACCTTGCGGCGGGAATCGACGCCCGGGATCGCGGCATTGCCTGACAGTGCCATGCCGAGTGCCTCGGCCATGGAAGCCATGGTGGAGGCAGTGCCCATGGTGTTGCAGGTGCCCGACGAGCGGCTCATCGACGCTTCCGCCTCGAGGAACTCGGCCTGCGTCATCTCGCCGGCCTTCACCATTTCAGAGAACTTCCACAGATGCGTGCCGGAGCCGACGCGCTCGCCGCGGAAATAGCCGTTCAGCATCGGTCCGCCGGTGACGACGATCGAGGGCAGGTCGACGGAGGCAGCGCCCATCAGCAGCGACGGCGTGGTCTTGTCGCAGCCGACGAGAAGCACGCAACCATCCATCGGCTGGCCGCGGATCGCTTCTTCGACTGCCAGTGCGGCGAGGTTGCGATACATCATCGCGGTCGGGCGGAAGGTATTTTCGGAGGCCGAGAACACCGGCACTTCGAGCGGGAAGCCGCCGGCCTCCCATACGCCTGCCTTAACCTTTTCGGCGAGCTCTCTCAGATGCCCGTTGCAGGGGGTCATATCCGACCAGGTATTGAGGATGCCGATCACCGGGCGACCGTCGAACAGGTCGTGCGGATACCCCTGGTTCTTAAGCCAGCCGCGGTGATAGATCACGTCGCGGCTCGTGCCGCCGTACCATTCCTGCGATCTCAGCCTGCGCGGCCATTCCGCTTTCTTTTTCATAATCTCTGTCCTTCAGGATACCCCCGGACCGCCTCGTACGACCCGGGTCATCTCGCTCTGTCTCAAGCCAGCGTGTAGGCCGTCTTGACGGTTGTGTAGAACTCGGCAGCGTACTTGCCCTGTTCGCGCGGACCGTAGGACGAACCCTTGCGGCCGCCGAACGGCACGTGGAAATCGACGCCTGCTGTCGGCAGGTTGACCATGACCATGCCGGCTTCCGAATTGCGCTTGAAGTGCGTCGCATGTTTCAGGCTTGTTGTGGCGATGCCGGCCGAAAGGCCGAATGGCGTATCGTTGGCGATGGCAAGCGCCTCATCGTAATCCTTCGCCCGGATCACCGAGACCACAGGTCCGAAGATCTCCTCGCGCGAAATGCGCATCTGGTTGGTCGCTTCGGTGAACAGCGTCGGTTGCAGGTAGAAGCCGGGCGTGTCGCGGGAAACGAGCTCGCCGCCGAAGGCGAGTTTGGCGCCTTCCTTTTTGCCGATCTCGATATAGTCGGTATCGGTCTTCAGCTGCCGCTCATCGACGACGGGACCGATATGCGTGCCGGCCTTGAGCGCATTGTCGACGACGAGCGTCTTCAGCTTGTCGGTCAGAGCCGCGACGAACTTGTCGTGGATGCCTTCGGTGACGATCAGGCGCGACGATGCGGTGCAGCGTTGGCCGGTCGAGAAAAAGCCGGAATTGGCGGCTGCCTCGACGGCGACGTTGAGATCGGCATCGTCGAGCACGACCATCGGGTTCTTGCCGCCCATCTCAAGCTGGAACTTGCGGTTATGCTCGATGGAGGCGGCGGCGACGCGCCGGCCGGTGCCGGTGGAGCCGGTAAACGTGATGCCGTGAACATCGGGGCTTTCGAGCATGGCCTGGCCGACAACCGAGCCCTTGCCCATCACGAGGTTCAAGACACCCTTCGGCAGCCCTGCCCTGTTGAGGATATCGACGATTGCCCAGGAACAGGCCGGCACCAGTTCGGCCGGCTTGAAGACGATGGTATTGCCGTAGCAGAGTGCCGGCGCGATCTTCCAGGCCGGAATGGCGATCGGGAAGTTCCACGGCGTGATGATGCCGATGACGCCAAGCGCCTCGCGGGTGATCTCGACGCCGATATTCGGGCGAACCGACGGGATGACCTCGCCAGCGAGCCTCAGCGCTTCGCCAGCGAAGAATTCGAAGATCTGCGATGCGCGGATGACTTCGCCGGTTGCCTCGGGCAGCGTCTTGCCTTCCTCGCGGGCGAGCAGCGCCCCGAGTTCGTCCTTGCGCGCCATGATCTCGTCGCCGGTCTTCTTCAGGATGACGTGGCGTTCCCAGATGCCAGAGCGCGACCAGGCCGGAAAGGCGGCCTTGGCGGCGGCAATGGCGTTTTTCGTGTCTTCAGCGCTGCCATCGGCATAGAGGCCGACGACCTCGTTCGTATCCGACGGGTTGATGTTCTTCGTCGCGTTCGAGCCGACCCATTCGCCGGCGATCAGGTTTTGATAAATGGTCATGGGCTCAACAAGCCTCCTTTACCGTTTACATCACGGCCCGGCCGCGGTGGCAGCCAGGCCTCGAAAATCAGAGCTGCTTGACGGCAATCTCTTCTTCGGCAGCCACTTTCAGCGGATTGCGGAGCGGCAGGCCGAATTCGGCGACTTCGATCTCGAAGACGTCGCCTTCTTCGGCCTTGATGCCGTCGGCAAAGGAAAGGGTCGCCGTGCCGAACATATGGACATGAACATCTCCCGGCGCACGGAAGAGGTCATATTTAAAGTGGTGATATTCCAGATTGGCGAAGGTGTGCGACATGTTCGCCTCACCCGACAGGAACGGCTTCTCGAAGATCACCTTGTCGCCGCGCTTGATGCGCGAGGTGCCGCGAATATCGTCAGGCGCTGCGCCGACGCGGATTTCCGGGCCGAAGCTTGCCGGACGCAGCTTCGAATGGGCGAGATAAAGATAATTGATCCGCTCGGTGACGTGATCGGAAAATTCGTTCGACAGCGCAAAGCCGATGCGGAAGGGCGTGCCGTCCTTGGCGATCACGTAGATGCCGGCCATTTCAGGCTCTTCGCCGCCATCGAGCGCGAAGGAAGGCGAGATGAGCGGCGCGCCGGGGGCTGCGGCGCCATGGCCGTTGCCCTTGTAGAACCATTCGGGCTGCACGCCCTTTTCGCCAGCCTTCGGCTTGCCGTTCTCCAGGCCCATCTTGAACATCTTCATCGAGTCGGTCAGCGTTTCCTCGGCCGCCTCGGTGGTCTTCTTGTGCATGGAATCGCGGGTGGCGGCGGAGCCGAGATGCGTCAGGCCGGTGCCGGTCAGATGCAGGTGAGCCGCATCGGGATGGGTGATCGGCGGAAGGAAGCGGCCTTCCGCATAGGCCTTTTCAAGATCGACGGCATCGCCGTAACCATGGGCTTCGATGACCGAGGCAAGCGACTTGCCGCCGTCCGCCGCTTCCATCGCCAGCGCATAGACGCTGCCGGCATTCTTGACCGACTTGGCGGCGCCGCCCTGCTCGCGCACGGCGACGACGATCTCTCCGTTAGCACCCTTGATTTGCGAAATAAGCACGTCTTCAATCCTTCTCGTTTCAGCGAAGACAGGAAAAGCTCCGCCTGTCCGGCTCCATCAGGAGCCGGAATCCATCTTTCATCTGACTGCGAATGCCTGGCTGCGCTTTGGAGCTCAGCCCTTGTTCTTGTTGTAAACGTCGAAGAACACGGCTGCGAGAAGCACGGCGCCCTTCACCATCTGCTGCGAGTCGGTGCCAAGGCCGTGGATCGACATGCCGTTGTTCATGATACCCATGATCAGAGCGCCGATGACAGCTCCGGTCACCTTGCCGACGCCACCCTGGGCGGATGCGCCGCCGATGAAGCAGGCCGCGATCACGTCGAGTTCAAGACCGAAGCCGCCCTTGGCCGTCGCCGAGTTGAGACGCAGCGCAACGATAAGACCGGCCAGTCCGGCGAGCAGGCCCATGTTCGCAAAGGTCAGGAACGTCAGCCGCTCGGTATTGATACCGGAAAGCTTCGTCGCTTTCTCATTGCCGCCCATGGCGTAGATTCGGCGACCGATCGTCGTGCGACGCGTAATGAAGGCATAGGCGGCGACGAGGACGAGCATGACGACCAGCACGTTCGGGAAGCCGCGATAGATCGACAGCTGGTAGCCGAGCCCCAGGATAGCCAGCGAGACAATGATGTTCTGGGTCAGGAAGAAGCCCATAGGTTCGACGTCATTGCCGTGCTTCTCGTTCGACAGGCGCTTGCGCCATGCCATATAGAAGAGGGTTACGGCGCCGATAACGGTCAGGATGATTGAGGTCGAGTTGATGCCGCCCATATCGAAGAGGTTCGGCAGGAAGCCGATGCTGATCAGCTGGAACTCAGGCGGGAAGGGACCGATGCTGGTGCCGGTTCCCGATGCCGTCATGACGAACAGCGTCAGCCCGCGGAAAACAAGCATGCCGGCCAGCGTGACGATGAAGGACGGGATCTTGTGATAGGCGACGAAATAGCCCTGGACGCCGCCGACGAGCGCGCCGAGAGCAAGGCAGATGATACCCGCCAGGATATAATTGGTGTGCCATTGCACCGTCATCACGCCGGCGATGGCGCCGATGAAGCCGACGACGGACCCGACCGAAAGATCGATATGGCCGGCGACGATGACCAGCAGCATGCCGAGCGCCATGATGACGATGAACGAGTTCTGCAGAATGATGTTGGTCAGGTTGAGCGGCTTGAAGAGAACGCCACCGGTCGAGAACTGGAAGAACACCATGATCGCGATGAGCGCGATAAACATGCCGTATTCACGGATGTTGCCGCGAACGTAGTCTCCGATCGAGACGACACGCCCTTGCTCAGCGATGGGTTGATTGATCGGTGTCATTGCTTCTTCTCCCCTGAGCGCATGATAGCGCGCATGATGGTTTCCTGGCTTGCTTCTCCCTTCGGCAGTTCAGCGACGATGCGTCCTTCGTTCATCACGTAGATGCGGTCACAAGTGCCAAGCAGTTCGGGCATTTCCGATGAGATCATCAGAACGCCCTTTCCATCGGCGGCAAGCTGGTTGATGATAGTATAGATTTCGTATTTTGCGCCAACGTCGATGCCGCGCGTCGGCTCGTCGAGGATCAAAACATCCGGATTGGAGAACAGCCACTTCGACAGCACCACCTTCTGCTGGTTGCCGCCGGAAAGATTGACCGTTTCCTGGAAGATGCTGGAAGAGCGGATGCGCAACTTCGACCGATAGTCGGTCGCAACCCGCGATTCCTTGACGCTGTCGATGACGGAGGCATTCGACACCGCCTTCAAATTGACCAGTGTCGTATTGTGCAGGATCGTATCGTTGAGCACGAGGCCAAGCTGCTTGCGGTCTTCGGTGACGTAGGCAAGACCTGCGTCGATCGCCCTGCGCACGGTGCTGACATCGACCGGCTTGCCGTGCATCAGCACCTCGCCGGAAACCTTGTGGCCATAGGCCTTGCCGAAGAGGCTCATGGCGAATTCGGTGCGCCCTGCCCCCATCAGACCGGCGATACCGACGACTTCGCCCTTGCGGACGGTGACGTTGATATTGTGCAGGACCTGGCGGTCGCGGTGCTGCTGGTGGTAGGCGTTCCAGTTCTTCACTTCGAGAATGGTTTCGCCGATCGGCACCGAACGCGGCGGGTAGCGGTCTTCGAGATCGCGGCCGACCATGTTGCGGATGATGATGTCTTCGCTGATCTCGTCCGCATGACAGTCGAGCGTCTTGACGGTCATGCCGTCGCGCAGGACCGTGATCTGGTCGGCGACCTTGCGGATCTCGTTCAGCTTGTGGGAAATGATGATCGAGGTGATGCCCTGCTTGCGGAACTCCATGAGCAGCGTCAGCAGAGCGTCGGAATCGCTTTCGTTGAGCGAGGCCGTCGGCTCGTCGAGGATGAGCAGTTTCACGCTCTTCGACAGCGCCTTGGCGATCTCGACGAGCTGCTGCTTGCCGACGCCGATGTCGGTCACGAGCGTGTTCGGAGATTCCTGCAGGCCGACCTTCTTGAGCAGCTGCTTCGTGCGGTTGAACGTCTCGTCCCAGCTGATGACGCCGCTCTTGGCATTCTCGTTGCCGAGGAAGATGTTTTCCCCGATCGACAGCAAGGGCACGAGCGCCAGTTCCTGGTGGATGATGACGATGCCGATTTCTTCGGAGTCCTTCAGGGCCTTGAAGTTGCGCGTCTCGCCTTCATAGACGATGTCGCCTTCATAGCTTCCGGTGGGATAGACGCCCGATAGCACTTTCATCAGGGTCGATTTGCCGGCCCCGTTTTCGCCCACCACTGCGTGGATCTCACCCTGGCGAACCTTGAGGTTCACGTTCTCCAGCGCCTTGACGCCCGGGAACGTCTTGGTGATGCTCCGCATTTCAAGGATGGTATTGTCCATAGTCAAAGTTCCAGCGCCTCCGGCCGTCAAGCGGCCGGGCGATCATAAAATCGAAGACCGGAACCCGCAAGCGCGGGTTCCGGCCATCTCGTATTACTTCAGCTTGTCTTCGGTGTAGTAACCGCCGTCGACGAGGATCTGCTTGTAGTTGGTCTTGTCGACAGCAACCGGCTTCAGCAGATAGGACGGAACGACCTTGACGCCGTTGTCGTAGGTCTTCGTGTCGTTGACCTCAGGCTCCTTGCCGGACATGACGGCATCGACCATGGCAACAGTGACCTTGGCGAGTTCGCGGGTGTCCTTGAAGATCGTCGAGTGCTGTTCGCCAGCAATGATCGACTTGACCGACGGAACTTCAGCGTCCTGACCGGTGACGATCGGCAGCGGCTGGGCCGCAGTACCGTAACCAACACCCTTCAGCGACGAGATGATGCCGATCGACAGACCGTCGTAGGGAGACAGGACGGCATCGACCTTGGCGTCGGTGTAGTTGGCCGAGAGCAGGTTGTCCATGCGGGCCTGGGCCGTTGCCGGATCCCAACGCAGCGTGCCGACCTTGTCCATGCCGGTCTGGCCGGACTTCACGACGAGCTTGCCCGAGTCGATGTACGGCTGCAGGACGGACATTGCGCCATCATAGAAGAAGAAGGCGTTGTTGTCGTCCGGCGAACCGCCGAAGAGTTCGATGTTGAACGGACCCTTGCCATCCTTGAGGCCGAGGCCGTCAACGATGGAGCCGGCCTGCAGAACGCCGACCTGGAAGTTGTCGAAGGTCGCGTAGTAGTCGACGTTGCCCGAATTGCGGATCAGACGGTCGTAAGCGATGACCTTGATGCCGGCATCATGTGCCTTCTGGAGAACGTCGGAAAGCGTGGTGCCGTCGATCGAAGCGATGACGAGAACCTTGACGCCCTTCGTGACCATGTTTTCGATCTGCGAAAGCTGGTTCGGAATGTCGTCGTCGCCATACTGCAGGTCAGTGCCGTAACCGGCAGCCTGGAGCTGCTTGACGATGTTGTTGCCGTCGTCGATCCAGCGGGCAGAAGCCTTGGTCGGCATGGCAATGCCGACGGTGCCCTTATCCGCGGCCAGAGCCGGTGCAACGAACGAAGCGACGCCGAAGGCAGCCGCGGCCATCAATGAGATAATGGATTTCATTTCTCTCTCCCTTGTTAATAGAGCAGCGGACGAAAAATCGCCCGCCCCGAAACTGTGGCAGGTTCCGTATTGGATAGTTACTTCAGATGGTGAGAAACGAAGTAGGTCTCCTCCACGATCTCACACGTGTTGAGTGCCAACCAGCACACGGCGGCAAACTGGTATGGATTCCTATAACTGTCAAATAGAATAACTGGTAATGTGCATAACAATTTTGGTATATCGTTAAAAAGTATTACTTTTGATGGAACGCAGTGGGGAGGCTGCAACCATGACGATTGTTTCAGAGCCAATTTCGATGGATCACGTCGATATCCACAGCGATAATTTCGGTGACGACGGCCTTTTGCGTGCGGGGCTTAAGCTGAATCACCTGCGTATGATCGTCGCAATCGAAGATAGCGGGCAGATTTCCGCTGCCGCGGAAGTTCTGAACATTTCACAGCCCGCCGCGTCGCGGATGCTGTCCGAAATGGAATCAATTACCAAGACTCAGCTCTACGAACGCGTCGCCCGCGGCGTGGTGCTGACGACCTTCGGCGCAGCCCTTGCCAGAAGGGCTCGCAAGATCCTCCTGGAGCTGCGCGAGGCGAGCCGCGAGATCGGCGAACTCAAGAGCGGCAAGGGCGGCTCGGTCTTCATCGGCGCGGTCACCGCGCCGGCCATGAGCCTCGTGGTGCCGGCGATCAACAGGGTCCGCAAGGCCTATCCCGGCATCGAGATCAACATCCAGGTGGAGACCAGCAACGTGCTGGCCCGCGAACTGCTCGCCGCCCGCCACGATTTCATCATCGGCCGCATTCCCGACGATCTCAACCCGCGCCTCTTCGAGGTGACAGAGATCGGCATCGAGCGGGCCTGCCTGATCGTCCACAGCCGCCATCCGCTTTTGAAGCAGAAGGTAAGCAGCCTTGTCGACCTCAAGGACTACGACTGGGTGTTCCAGCCGCCGGGCACACTGCTGCGCCGCACGATCGAGGACATCTTCCTGTCGCGCGGCGTGGCTCTGCCGGAAAACATCGTCAACACCTCCTCGCTGCTTCTCACCTGCGCCATCGTCTGCGAAACCGATGCCATTGCTCCCATTGCCATCGACGTCGCCCAGTTCCTGGCCAGCCAAAGTTCGAATGCCTCGGATGTACGCATGCTGCCGATCGATTTTGACATCAACGTCAAGCCTTACAGTCTGATCACCGCGAGAGAACGGGCGCTACCGCCGAGCGCAAGGCTGCTCTACGACATCATCCTCGAAGAGAGCCTGAAGCAGGCGGGCTGAAGCCCGCCGCAAGCCCTGCGCCAACTTGACCGCTTTTAATGCGCGCGTCGAAAGGAAGGCGCATGCTGTTCGGACAGTCGGTATTTCAATCGGTCCTCGAGCGGCTGAAGGCTGAGGACGAGACGGAGGAAGACGCCGAGGCGCCGGCCGCCCATCGTGTTTCCGGCCTTGCCACCGGGCTCGCTTTCGATGTCATGGAAGGTGTTTCCGCCGCCTCGCAGCGCGTCGGCCAGGCCTATTTCGACAATCTGGAACTCGATGCCGCCGCGATCGCGCCGGAGCAGGCGCCTCCGTCCGAACCCGAGCCGGTCATGCCGGATCATCTCGCGCGCACCGCCCCAGCAGAGGTCGCGGCCGAACTGGCCATCTCCGCCGCCGACACCCCGCTGACGCTGGGCGAGAAGCGCCGCGCCTTTGCCCGGACCAATCATCCCGATCGCGTCGCTCCGCCGTTCCGCGACAATGCGACGAAGCGGATGACGCTGGCCAATCTGCTGATCGACGAAGCGCTGCGGCGAATCGGCCGCTGATTATTCCGCCTGTCCGTCCTTTGCAGGTTTCTCGGCGGTCGCCGCGGGCTCATCCTCATCCTCGGCCTCGGGCTGCGCGGCCGGCTCGGTGGCCGGCGGCTGCGGATTGAAGGTCCAAAACAGCATATAGAAGGAATAGGCGCCCGCGCCCCCCGCCAGCACTGCCCAGAACGGATCGCCGGTGATAAGTTCGACCCCGGCCCAGCCGAAGCAGACAGCAACGATGGCAATTCGCACCCAAAGGTGACGATAGGCCGGATGATTCGGATCGATGAGTTGCATTCCTGCTCCGCGGTCGCATATGTCGCATTGCCCTCGGCCTGCGCCGCGCTTGTCTTTAGTTCGAATCTTGCAAATGTGAAAGAGCCGCGGGCTTGACGTGGCGCAGAGATGGTGGAATGAAAATTCCAGATTTTTAGCAATTCAGTTTATTTGTTCCGAATTCAACGGAGGTTGCAATGACAGTGAGATTTGGTCTTCTCGGCGCCGGCCGCATCGGCAAGGTTCATGCGAAGGCCGTCAGCGGCGACGCCAATGCGACGCTCGTCGCGGTCGCGGACGCCTTCCCGCAGGCGGCCGAAGCCATCGCTTCCGCCTATGGCTGCGAAGTCCGCACCATCGAGGCGATCGAAGCGGCCAAGGATATCGACGCCGTCGTCATCTGCACGCCGACGGATACGCATGCCGACCTGATCGAGCGCTTCGCCCGCGCCGGCAAGGCGATCTTCTGCGAAAAGCCGATCGATCTCGACGTTGCCCGCGTCAAGGCCTGCATCAAGGTCGTCGAAGAGACCGGCGCCAAGCTGATGGTCGGCTTCAACCGCCGCTTCGATCCGCATTTCATGGCGGTTCGCAAGGTGATCGACGACGGCAAGATCGGCGACGTCGAGATGGTGACGATCACCTCGCGCGATCCCGGCGCCCCGCCAGTCGATTACATCAAGCGTTCGGGCGGCATCTTCCGCGACATGACGATCCACGATTTCGACATGGCCCGCTTCCTGCTCGGCGAAGAGCCGGTCTCGGTCTTCGCGACCGCAGCCGTGCTCGTCGACAAGGCGATCGGCGAAGCCGGTGACTATGACAGCGTCTCCGTCATCCTGCAGACCGCATCCGGCAAGCAGGCCGTGATCTCGAACTCGCGTCGCGCCACCTATGGCTACGACCAGCGCATTGAGGCCCACGGCTCCAAGGGCGTCGTCTCGGCCGAAAACCAGCGCCCGGTCTCGATCGAAGTCGCCAACGCCGACGGCTACACCCGCCCGCCGCTGCACGATTTCTTCATGACCCGCTACACCGAAGCCTATGCCAACGAGATCGCAAGCTTCATCGCCGCGATCGAAAAGGGCACGAAGATCTCTCCATCGGGCGCCGATGGCCTGGCAGCCCTCGCGCTTGCCGATGCCGCGGTTCAGTCCGTTAAGGAAGGCAAGCTCATCAAGATTGGCTGACGGCCCTCTCCCGACCGGAAGCCACGCATGAGATGGCCGGGCACAGCCCGGCCATTTCTCGTTTGACCCGCAGGTGCCCTCACTCCGCGCTCTGGACACCCGACAGCACAATATCCTGGTCGATCACCGACAGCGCTCGGTTCAGATGCCCGTCGAAGACGAGGATCTGTTCGTCCGCGACCACCCGGATCTCGGGCATGCCTTCCATGCGCACGACATGCGATTGGCCGAGCCCTTCTTCGACCCCCTGCCGGAGAAGGTCGTAGTACCGCGTGCCCGGGCCGGTGATGGCGATCGGCATGCGTTCCGTCAGGCTCAGCATGCGCGACAGCCCGTTGCCGAGCGCCAGCCCCGCCTGGCGGAAGGCGAAGGCGGAAACGCGGTGGCCCTGGCGCGCCTTCGCGGCGATCTTGTCGAGTTCCGCCACCGGCACGAACTTCGCCGGGATCGTGTCGAGCGGCACTTCGAAGGCGCTGCGCAGGATCGCGTAGAAACCGGCATAGGCCTCGATGCAGCCGCGCGTGCCGCAGCGGCAGAGCCCGCCATTGGCCATGTGCAGCATATGCCCGAAATTCGGCGCCGAGACCTCCTGGCCTGTCTGCCCCCCGCGCCGGACGATACCGAGCCCGATGCTGTGGCCGAGTGAGAGGGCAGCGAGCGAGCGGAAATCAGCGCCTTTTGCGATCTCCTCACGCGCGCCGAGTGCGGCTGCGACCAGCAGCGTCTCATTGTCGAGAATCACCTTGGCCTGCCAATCCGGCCGGAGTACTGATTCGAAATCGATCTGGTCGCTGCCGAAGATCGGCGACCAGAGGAGCACCGGCTCGGTGGAATTGACCAGCCCCTTGCTGCTGATCGAGATCAGAAGCACTTTTTCCTGTGATATCTTGGAGCGATCGAGAATACGCAAAAGCCCGGCGCGCACAGCCGCGACGAAGCGGGCCGCACCCGAAGGATCGTGCGACCGTTCCTCGTTGAAGCGGTCGATCAGCTTTCCGGCATAATCGACCAGCGAATATTGCACGGCATCCGAGGAGATGATGACGACGATGAGATAGCCGCAGTCACGCCGCTGGCGCAAAAGCACGCGCGGCCGGCCGCGCCCGCTTGCCGCCTGGTGCTCGGATTTTTCGATGATCTGGGCTTTTTCGAGATCGGCCGTGATCGCAGAGATGGTGGCCGAGGAAAGGCCGGTGAAATCGGATATTTCGGTATGCGCGAGCGCGCCGTGGCGGCGCAGCACGGACAGCACGAGCACGCTGTTTCTCTGCCGGACCAGCTCCGTGCTCGACTTGGTCAGCATGGATGCCGCCCTCTCCTCCTGCTTGCTCTTCCCTTGATTTCCACTGCATCTCCGGCCGCCGTTGCGCAAGGGGATTAAGCCGGTAGTGCAGTGTTGACAGTTGAAAAAATCTCTGACACTAAATTTCTCGACTGTCGAGAAAAAAATCCGAACCTTTCTCGACAGCTTTTCGCGGTGGCCGGAGGAAGCATGGGCTGGGCCGGTCGCAACTCACTCGGGAGGACATTATGAAGTCTATTTATAAGCTGATGGCAGGTGCTGCCATTCTCGTTTCGCTGCAGTCGGCTGCCGTGGCTGCCGATCTCGTCGTCGGCGTTTCCTGGTCGAATTTCCAGGAAGAGCGCTGGAAGACCGACGAAGCCGCCATCAAGAAGGCTCTCGAAGCCAAGGGCGCCAAGTATATTTCCGCTGACGCGCAGTCTTCTGCCGCAAAGCAGCTCACCGACGTCGAATCGCTGATCTCGCAGGGCGCCAACGCCCTGATCATTCTCGCCCAGGACTCTGACGCCATCGGCCCGGCCATCGAAAAGGCCGCTGCTGAAGGCATCCCGGTCGTCGGCTACGACCGCCTGATCGAAAATCCGGCCGCCTTCTACATCACCTTCGACAACAAGGAAGTCGGCCGTCTTCAGGCTCAAGGCGTCTTCAAGGCCAAGCCGGAAGGCAACTACGTCTTCATCAAGGGCTCGTCTTCCGACCCGAACGCTGACTTCTTGTTCTCGGGCCAGCAGGAAGTGCTGAAGGCCGCCATCGACGCCGGCAAGATCAAGAATGTCGGCGAAGCCTATACCGACGGCTGGCTGCCGGAGAATGCTCAGCGCAACATGGAGCAGTTCCTGACCGCCAACAACAACAAGGTTGACGCCGTTGTTGCTTCGAACGACGGCACGGCCGGCGGCGCGATCGCAGCTCTCGATGCACAGGGCCTCGCCGGTTCCGTTCCGGTTTCCGGCCAGGACGGCGACAAGGCGGCGCTCAACCGCATCGCTCTCGGCACGCAGACGGTTTCCGTCTGGAAGGACAGCCGCGAACTCGGCAAGCGCGCCGCAGAAATCGCTCTCGACCTCGCCGGCGGCAAGGACATGAGCAAGATCGACGGCGCCCAGACCTTCAAGGGCGGCCCGAAGCATGTCGAAATGAACTCGGTCTTCCTCAAGCCGCTTGCGATCACCAAGGACAATCTGAACGTCGTTATCGACGCCGGCTGGATTTCCAAGGCGGAAGCCTGCCAGGGCGTGAAGGCCGGCACGGTCGCTGCCTGCAAGTAAGCCAGGGCTGAACTGAAATGACCGGCGCCGCAGCGGAACACCGTTGCGGCGCCGGATGCGGATGAGAAGGTCAAAGACGAAATTTTCTCCGCTTCGCCACACCATCGCGGACTTTCATTCCCTGCCGGAAGAGCGTCGCGACGCCACGCGACCGGTTTCCGGAAGCATCGCAATGGTCAGTTGAAGAACAGACTGATGACGCCGATGGCAGCCCTTGGCACGCCGGCGCGTCCGTCCAAACAAAGTGGGGGAACGGCAAACCCATGGCCGAAATGGTAAAATCCACAACATCAAGCGGGCCGCGAACGGCGGAAGCCAATCTGGTGACCCGCTTCTTCCGCGCCACCGAGATCGACACGCGCCTGCTCGGCATGATCGGTGCGCTCATCATCATCTGGATCGGTTTCCACATCATCACCGGCGGCCTGTTCCTGACACCGCGCAATCTCTGGAACCTGTCGGTTCAGACGACCGACATCGCGGTCATGACCACCGGCATGGTGCTGATCATCGTCACCCGCAACATCGACCTTTCGGTCGGTTCCGTGCTCGGCCTCTGCGGCATGATCATGGGCGTGACGCAGGCCAAGATCCTGCCTGAGTATATCGGCTTCGACAGTCCGTTCACCTGGGTGATCACGCTGCTGATCGGCCTCATTGCCGGCGGCCTGATCGGCACCTTCCAGGGCATGATCATCGCCTTTCTGAACGTTCCCTCATTCATCGTCACCCTCGGCGGCCTGCTGGTCTGGCGCGGCGCGACCTGGCTCGTCACCAGCGGCCAGACGGTTGCCCCGATGGACCAGACCTTCCGCATCATGGGCGGGGGCGCGGAGGGCTCGATCGGCGCCACCTGGAGCTGGGTCGTCGGCATAGCCGCCTGCCTCTTCGTCATCGCCAGCATCGTCGGCTCCCGCCGCCAGCGCCGCCGCTTCGGCTTCCCGCGCCGGCCGATGTGGGCGGAATATTTCCTCGCCGTCCTGAGCTGCGTGCTCATCCTCGGCGCGGTCTGGATCGCCAACAGCTATTATTGGCCGATCAACATCGCCAAGAAATATGCCGAGACCAACAATATTCCCTGGCCAGAGACCGGCCTGGATATTCCCTACGGCATCGCCGTGCCGGTGCTGATCGCCATCGTCGTCGGCATCCTCATGACCTTCATCGCCACACGGCTGCGCTTCGGCCGCTACGTCTTCGCGATCGGCGGCAACCCTGAGGCAGCCGAGCTCGCCGGCATCAAGACCCGCTGGGTCACCGTGCGCATCTTCGCGCTGATGGGTGTTCTCGCAGCCATCGCGGCGGCGATCTCCACCGCCCGCCTCAACGCCGCGACGAACTCGCAGGGCACGCTCGACGAGCTCTACACCATCGCCGCCGCCGTCATCGGCGGAACGTCGCTGGCAGGCGGCACCGGCACCATCGCCGGCGCCATGCTCGGCGCGCTCGTCATGCAGTCGCTGCAGTCGGGCATGGTCCTCGCACATGTCGATACGCCGCTGCAGAGCGTCGTCGTCGGCACCGTCCTCGTCGTCGCGGTCTGGCTAGACACCGTATACCGCTCCCGTGCCAAGTGAGAGGAGCCCTAGACATGGCTGATCAACGCACTCCCCTCGTGGAACTGAAAAACATCTCGATCTCGTTCGGCGGCATCCATGCCGTAGACAATGCCTCCGTCGATCTCTATCCCGGCGAAGTCGTCGCTCTTCTCGGCCATAACGGCGCCGGCAAGTCGACGCTGATCAAGATCCTCTCCGGCGCCTACAAGCGCGACAGCGGCGATATCCTGATCAATGGCGAGCCGGCCGACATCCGCAATCCGCGCGATGCCAAGAAATACGGGATCGAGACGATCTACCAGACGCTCGCCGTCGCCGACAATGTCGACGCCGCCGCCAATCTCTATCTCGGCCGCGAGCTGAAGACCCGCTGGGGCACGCTCGACGACGTCGCGATGGAAGCCTCGGCCCGCGAAGTGATGGGGCGGCTCAACCCCAACTTCAAGCGCTTCAAGGAGCCGGTGAAGGCGCTCTCGGGCGGCCAGCGGCAATCGGTGGCGATTGCGCGCGCGATCCTCTTCAACGCCCGCATCCTGATCATGGACGAGCCGACGGCCGCCCTCGGCCCCCAGGAAACGGCGCAGGTCGGCGAGCTGATCAAGCAGCTGAAGAAGGAAGGCATCGGCATCTTCCTCATCAGCCACGACATCCACGACGTCTTCGACCTCGCCGACCGCGTCTCGGTGATGAAGAACGGCCAGGTCGTCGGCCACGCCCGCACCGAGGATGTGACCAAGGACGAAGTCCTCGGCATGATCATCCTCGGCAAGGTGCCGCCCAAAGCCATCCCCGGCCCCGGCGCCATGCAGATCTGACCGCCGAAAGGTCAAGGCCCACGAAATCACGCTCCGCCGCCCGAAAGGCCGGCGGAGTTTTTTTGTGTTTTGGGCCGAAGCTGAGGCCGCAGAGCCCGCGCAACGCTCGCGGCAAACGCCGCCTGCCGATGAATTTCGATTTGGCAGGGAGGTTTGGAAGGACGTTTTTAAGGGTCCCCATCATCTCAAAAACACCCTCCCGGGCTCCGGCGCCATTAGAAATCCGCCCACCGCAAGTCCATCGCCAGGCCATCCGGCTGCCCTGTCTGCAAGGCCGGCCGCGATTTTTGCTCCCTTTGACGAAATCGAGACCGGAAAACCCGTCCAAACGCCACAGGAAATGCCTCCTCCCGATCAACTCCGGCTGCCAGCGAGGTTTGGAAGGACGTTTTTAAGGAGCCCCAACATTTTCAAAAAAACGCAAAATGACCAAGCTCCTCTGCCCTCCTATTAATTTTTTAAAATGTTGACCCTTCTTAAAAACGTCTTTGCCAATGATAACTGGCTGATTTCCTTTATTTTTAGTGGCAGAGAGGTTTTTAAGCGGACGAAAATCGGCTCTTCTGACTGCTGGCCGGATTCGCTTTTCTCAGCCACATCAAGCCGAAGCCCCACGCTCAAATCCGCGAGAGACACGCCCCAACCCGCAAACCGGACAGCGCACCAACCCTTCGGCGCTAAGCCCGACCGACAAAAATCCCCGCCAAACCACAAGCACCCGTATTTCTGAGAATTTCGCGATTGAAGCCAGCCGCAAGCTAGGCTAAGAACCACCCATCGGACAGGCGATTCAAACCGCCCTCGGCATGCACCCGTAGCTCAGCTGGATAGAGTGTTGGATTCCGATTCCAAAGGTCACAGGTTCGAATCCTGTCGGGTGCGCCAAATTTCCGCCATTCCGGAATAAAATTGGGCGCAGAGATCCGCTATTGGCCCAAAGCAGACTGAGGCTCGCCTCAAAAGACGCCAGTTTTGCCGCCCATGACGAACGCTGAAAGTTTTAGCCGCATCCGAAAAGCGGACATTTGCGCGAACTGGCGAGAGAGCGGGTTGGTGCCACCAGAGGACCTCTGGCAATCGGAGGGCAGTTCTCGCGGCGTTGGGTCCGCTTTTCTTCCAAGCAAGTTCTGGAAAAGTGTCCCACGGTTTTCGGACAAGAACCTGCGACAAATCAAAAGACTAAGCAGACCTTTGTTGGCTTGCCAACGAAGGTCTGCTTAGTGCCCGGATGTTAAGCCAAGCCCTTTTTGATCGCGGGCATTGCGAAGCCCGCGGTCAGTCGTCACGCCGCTGCACCAAGTCCGTAGCGGGCAACGGTCACCAGAAACAACAGCATCGAGGCCAAAGTCAGTATCGCGCCGGCGCTCGCCAGAGCGGGCGAACCTCCGACGATGACCATGGCAATACCTGGGGTCATGAAAGCGACACCGAGGATGGCAAGTCCAGCGTGAACGCGGGGAAGAATCCCCTGCGCTGCTGCGGGGGTCAGTCGGTAGTACAGACCAAACAACGCCAGCGTCGTCCATCCCACCAGGTTGAGGTGCGCATGGGCCGGCGCCAGCAAATGGTCCTCGCTGATTGCCATCTGGATCCCACAACCCATGCCAGACGTGACGCACACGACCGCCGCGAGAAAAAAGATAAAGGCGATGTCACGCATATCAGCCTCTCTGCGCCAGCCCGGGGCCGGTAAACTGCGAGCCATAGCGTGCCGCACATTCGGCAATAGCGGCGATGTCACGCGGTATTTGAAAACCGCCTGCGGCGACTTCTTTGAAAAAGCCTTCAAAGCCACCCGGCGTCAGCACGGCGATGCAAACAGCGCCATCGGGACCTGTGCGGAAGCTATGACGCTTGCCACGTGGGATATGCGCAGTCTCCATCGGACCGCGCCGAAACACGGTGCCCTCAAGTTCGAAATCAATGACGCCTTCCAGCACAAGGAAAGTTTCGTCCTCGGCCTCGTGGACGTGCGAAGGCGGGCCTTCAAGCGGACCGGCAACGCCGTGGACGATGGACATGGCGCCTTGAGTTTCGGCGGAGGACAACAGGATGCGATAGGTGGTGCCGTTCCAGCTATGAGACTGCTGTGGCTGGGTATATATGTTCATGATGCAGGGACCTTTGTGGTTGGTTGATGGAAGGCCCCCGAGGTAACGCACCGGCGGACTTGTGATAAATTGAATGATTGTATCGACTGAATTGGTCCCATGAATTTATCCGCGTTCGACCTCAACCTGTTGAAAGTGCTTGATGCCTTGTTGCGCGAACGGTCTACCGTGCGCGCCGGGGAGCGGGTTGGCCTATCGCAGCCGGCAGTGTCAGCGGCCCTTGGGCGGTTGCGCGCCGCCTTCGGCGATCCACTGCTGGTGCGTGATGGCCAGCAAATGCGCCCCACGGAATTCGCACTTGGTTTGGTGTTGCCGCTGACGCAACTGCTCGAGGATTCAAGCCGCCTTTTGAACCCGGCAAGCTTCGATCCAGTAAGTGCGGTGCAGACTTTCCGCATTGCAGCGTCGGATTTTTTCACCGAGATGATGCTTCCCGGCCTACTGGCTAACCTGGAACAGCAGGCGCCCGGCATTTCGCTGCGCTATACTGACTCGCCCAATCTTCAGACCATGGACGACCTACGGGAAGCCAGGCTGGATCTGATCTTGTTGCCTGCGGGCAATTTTCCGCCCTGGGTCGATTGCCGACCGATTTTTCATGCCGGTTACGTTGTTGTTGCGCGGCAGGATCATCCGGTTCTACGCCAGCACGATGTTACGCCAGCGGCGGCGATGCCCGTCGAACTGTATTGCAGCCTGCGCCACGCCGCCTTCTGTGTCATCGAGTCGGCGCCCGATCGAGAAACTGCCGCACTTGCTGCATTGGGTCTGCAACGCGAAGTCGTTCTCTCGGTGCCGACCTTTGCGGCCGTCTTGCGATCTGTAGCGGCGACAAACCTCGTCGGAATTGTACCGCGCCGGATGGCCCACAAAGTGGCCATCACAGCGGGGCTTGCCATTCATCCGCTGCCCTTTGCTTTGCCGCCAACGCTGTTGGCAATGATTTGGCACCGGCGCAATTCCGCCTCCCGTGCACACGCCTGGTTGCGCGATCAGGTCTTTGAAATACTCACGCCACTCGATGATCTTGAACAGGCCGGCGTCGGCAACGCGGTATTGGGAGGCCCTGGCAATATCGATTGATTGCAGGATATTTCTGCCAGGTGGCCTGGTCGCCTCTTTCTTCAGCGTCAGGTGCATGCGCTCATGCCGGCCATTCTCTTGCGGATGGCCCGGCAGCAATCCGTGCCGTATCGACTCTGTACTCGCCCCTCGCCCTTGAAAGGTCATCGAAGAAAAACTCTTTGTTTTCAATGTCACGAATTGCAGCCAGAGTTGGCGTTAGCACAGTGTTAGCGTGAGTCATCTACCATCGTGACACCATTGGAAACCGCCACGGAACATATCAAGGATCGGCTGCAACAGCGGCAGGCAGAATGGTGACGGGCTCTGAAACGCTGGCTTACGGAGATGACATGAAACTGGTTCTAGGCAGCCTGATATTGGCGTCTGGCATACTGCTATCCAGCCTGTCGGGATTCGCCGCTTCCGGCGGATGGCAGTCGGATGGGCAAGGCACGAGATACTGGCACGTCACTCCACCGCCCGGGCAATGCAACATAAGCCAGGCGAGAAACCGGGCGCTTCGGGCCGGCATCTATCGCAGCGAGATTATACAGCAGGATGAGAATATCATCGTGCTCAGAGGTCTGGATGAATCAGGCGACCGGCGAACGATCGGTTTCGGCAACATCAGGGGATGCCCTGAGTTAGAAGGCTTTGAGGATCCTTCGCACTTCTGAAGGCACGTTTAGAATTTGTTCAGCGAACTTTTCCAGTTCTGACCGGGGTGCGCATTTCTGTCCAAGCGTCGCGCAGCGAGGCTAGCGGTTAGCAGCTACTCGCGGACGCAGGTTGCGATTGCCCCTGGGATGGCCGCATCCTCAATTCGCCAAGCTTACACATCCGCTCGTTAGCAATTTGTTGACCATAATCTGGCTCTACTCAGCCGGATGGATGCGGAGTTCCCATCCGTCGTCGCGTGTTTGGTGTAGGACGGATTGTTCGTGTTGAAGTATCCAGTGCAAGGATTGTCGGGCGCAGCCTTGGGCGGCATGGCCACGCTCCTGTCGCATGCAAAACGCTTTGCAGCGCAGACCATTCTGCCGGCTTTGTTTGCGCTCCCTGCCCTTGTCGGTTCTGCATCATTCGCCTCGGCGGAAGATCGCGCCCTGAAGCTGTTCTTTACCCATACGGGCGAGAGGGCGACGATTACCTATAAGCGGGATGGAAAGTTCGATCCGAAGGGCCTCGCCCAGATCAATCGCTTTCTGCGCGACTGGCGGAGGAACGAGCCCACCCGTATGGATCCCCGGCTGCTCGACTTGGTCTGGGAGGTGTACAAGAAGAGCGGCGGCAAGGACTATATCCACATCGTCTCTGCCTATCGTTCCCCTGCTACCAACAACATGCTCCGCAACCGCTCGCGCATCACGGGCGTCGCCAAGAAGAGCCAGCACATGCTGGGCAAGGCGATGGATTTCTACGTTCCCGGCGTGAAGCTTGCGACGCTGCGGGCCACTGCGATGCAGATGCAGGTCGGCGGTGTCGGCTATTATCCGACCTCGGGATCGCCCTTCGTGCATCTCGATGTCGGCAACGTCAGGGCCTGGCCCCGCATGTCCCGGCAGGAACTCGCGCGATTATTCCCCAACGGGCAGACGATGCATCTTCCGGCCGATGGCCGGCCTCTGCCGGGATACGATCAGGCGATTGCGAACTACAGGAAGCGCGTCACACCCACCTCGATTGAGATCGCCAGCGCCGCCGGAGAAGACGATGACGTGGGAGCATCGACCCCGCCTGGCGGCGGCACCACAGACAAGAACCTCGTGACGGCGCTTCTGCCGGCGCCCCGAGGCCGGGCATTGAATGCGCTCGCGCTGCAGACCGGTGCGGTCGCGCCGGATGACAAACGGTCCGCTCTGGACCTTTCATCTTTGCCGATTCCGATACCGGCGATGCGCCCGCCCGCCCTTGACCACGACGCGAGCACGGACGACAAACTGGAGACTGCGTCGATCGGCCCGATTGCCGCTCTTCCGGAGAGACAGACCTCGGCATTGCCGGCCCACGCCCGCTTCCATCCCCTTGTCGTTGCACAGGAGACCTCCAGGCAGGGCGCTGATATGATCGCCTCCCTGCCCATGACCGCTTCCTGGGAAGAAGCAGATTTCTTTGGATCGACGTCCGACGCGGCGCTGATGAAATGGGCGCTGCATTCTCCCGGCGAGGCGATGGAATTGAGCGCGCCTCGCGTTTCCCCCCGCACGGTTCATCGTGAGGCTGGTGTCGCGGCATCAGGTGTGGATATCATGCCGGTCGCCGCTACAGACCTGTTCGATGCCAACCGGTTTGCGTCGCCCCCGGAGGGCTGAGCTCAATCATCAGGGCTGGATGCGCGGCACGAAGCCGGTCAGAAGCGTCAGCGGCCTGTCGAGGTCGGAGCCGGGCCGAAAGACGGCGGCGCTGTCCGATGTGACGATCGCTAACCTATATCCATCGACATGCCGGGCGCGATTGACGAGAGTCCAGATGCTTCTGGAAACCCAATCCCCACGTCAGAATGGAGCGCCGCACGGCGGCCAATCAGCTTTTTTAGAACATCCTAATTAATCAACATGCCTTGCGGCCGATGCTCGCACATCGACCCGAAAAGTCGGAATCGACTATCGGAAAGAACGACGTCGATTCAATGTGTTAAAGCATTCTCTCCAGACGCGCAGTCGCCGCAGTTCGGGTAGCCGAACGACCATGACCATCGCTTCCGCGCACGCCGGACTCGGACCAAAGTCTGGTCAACCCCGGACTTCGTACCCATACAAAACCTTCCCTCGCTGTAATAGCAATAGCACATCCGCAAGTAAAGAGGCATAACGCTATGAGAAATGTACTAATTTCAGGCGGGGCTGGATTCATTGGATCGCATCTATGCGATCGACTTCTACTTAGAAATGATATCCAGAAACTTGTTGTTGTTGACAATCTCTGGACAGGACTCTTCGATAATATTGCACACATCAAGGACTCCCGTTTTTACTTCGTGAAATCGGACGTCGAAACGCTGCAGACGTCCGAGAAATTCGATGAAATCTATCATCTTGCCTCTCCCGCATCGCCGCCATGGTATATGCAGGAGCCGAAGAGAACGATTTCCGCGAATCTGCTCGGCGCGTTCCGGCTTCTGGACCTTTTGAAGAGGGGCGGCCGTTTCGGTTTCACCTCTTCCTCCGAAGTCTATGGCGATCCTTTGATCTCGCCGCAGCCGGAATCCTATAAGGGCCAGGTGGATTGCACCGGGCCGCGCTCGTCCTATGACGAGAGCAAGCGCTGCACGGAATCGCTGCTCTTCGAGATGCAGCGCACCCAGGGGCTCAACCTCAAGGTTATCAGACCCTTCAATATCTATGGTCCCCGCACACGCGCCGACGATGGGCGCGCGGTCTCCAACTTCGTCACCCAGGCGCTTTCGGGACGCCCGATTACCGTGTTCGGCGATGGCCTTCAGTCTCGCAGCTGGGGTTATGTCGACGATATCGTCGACGGCTTCGCCCGGTATTTCTGGATCAATGAAACCGACTACAAGGGGCCTCTGAACATCGGCAATGATCGCGAGATTTCGGTTCTCGAGGTCGCACAATATGTTTCCAGCCTGGTCGGCGGCGTGCCGATCGTCTTCAAACCGTCGCCGCCGCAGGATCCCACGAACAGACGCCCGGACCTGACCAACGCAAATTATGTCATGCCGGAATGGTCGTGCAAGGTCTCCTATGAGCAGGGCGTGGCCATGACGCTCGACTGGTTCAGGGAGAAGATGAAGGCGCGCGCAGCGGGGTAACCATCACGCACGGCTTTCAGGCCCGCGCCTCGGGCGCGGGCGGCCATGCCATGGTGCGATTGAGAAAGCGATGATGCGAGAAACAATTCCGTCTGATCTGAAGGATATAAGCTTTCCCGTCCCGATCCATTACCTCGATCTCTCATCCAGCCAATCCCAGGCTATTTCGCCGCCGATTTCGGATGGGCTCGTGGTCTTCATGTCGGACGGCCTTCCCGTCGGGCAGACCTATATCGAGCGTCCCGAGACGGCGGCAGCACTTGCCGAGCGTATCGTGCAGGCAGACACCCTCGCACATGCGCGTGATATCGCCCAAACCCCTCTTCGTAATCGCGACGTCAGCATTCTGATCTGCACCAAGGACCGGCCGGATCAGCTGCGCCGGTGCCTGGCTTCGATCCCCGAACAATCGCTCCGCCCCACCGAGATCATCGTCGTGGACAATGCCTCCGCGGGCGATGCGACGCGTCGCGTCGTGGAGGAAGCAGGCGCCACCTATGTCCGCGAAGACAGGGTTGGGCTGGACTACGCCCGCAATGCGGCGCTCCGCGCGGCGAAAACCGAATTCGTCGCCTTTACCGATGATGACGTGGTTCTCCATGAGCGGTGGCTGGAGAACCTGATGAAGGCGTTCGATCGCCCTGACATCGCCTGCGTGACCGGCTTGGTCCTTCCCGGGGAGCTCGCAACGCCCGCGCAGTTCATCTTCGAAAAGCATTGGGGTTTCGGCCGGGGTTATCTCCGCCAGGATTTCAATCGGGACTTCTACATCAGCCATGCGCGTTATGGCGCACCGGTCTGGACGATCGGAGCCGGCGCAAGCCAGGCTTTCCGTCGCAAGGTCTTCGACGAGATTGGCCTGTTCGACGTCCGTCTGGACATGGGAGCGGCCGGATGTTCAGGCGATTCCGAATACTGGAACCGGCTGCTCCATCACGGCCATGTCTGCCGCTACGAGCCGACAGCGGTATCCTGGCATTTTCATCGCAAGGATATGAAGGGGCTCGCCAAGCAGATCTATCAATATATGAGCGGCCATATCGCGGCACTGCTGGTCCAGTATCAGAACACGGGAAATAACGGCAATCTCAGGCGCATCCTCGTTTCCTTTCCGAAATACTATGCGCGAAGGGTCCGCAGGCGATTTCGCAAAGGGGCGACGTCGAACGACTTTTTCCTGAAGCAGGAAATGCTCGGAAGCGTCAATGGCGCGCTCTATGTCCTGCGCCGATGGAAGATGCGCGCATGGTGATCGCTGCGACGCCTGACATCTCGTTTCTTATCCCTGCCTACAATGCAGACGATACGCTTGCGGAATGTCTTGCCAGCCTGCAGAAGCAGACGCGATCGAACTGGCAGGCCGTCGTGGTCGATGACGGTTCGACCGACCGCACCTGGGACGTTCTCGACGATATCGCAAAAGCCGATAGCCGCATTCTCCCCGCCCGTCAGGCAAATGCCGGCGCGGCTGCGGCGCGAAACCACGCCGCACGCCTCGCGGCCGCCCCCCTGCTCTGCATGCTGGATGCCGACGACTGGCTGGATCCGACCTTCATCGAAAACATGCAGCCTGTGGCAGAGGATTCGTCTCCTGATGTCATCGCCTATTGCGCGTACCGCCGCGTTGCTCCGGATGGCAGGCTGATGCGGGTGGAGCAGCCTCCCATCCTGACGGGCGATGCCGCCAAACGCGAGTTCTCCTCCTTTTGCGCCCTCGCCATCCATACGGTCGTCTTTCCCAAAAGCCTTTTCGACCGGCTGAAAGGCATGGATGAGACCTTGCAGACCTGCGAGGATTGGGATGTCTGGCTGCGCATGGCCTTTTCAGGCGCTGAATTTCGCCGTGTCGACAAGTGCCTCGCTTTTTATCGTATGAAGTCGGGCTCTCTCTCCGGCAGCCCGACCAAAATGATACGTGATGCCATTCGGGTGACATCGAAGGCGCAAGCGCTGCAAATGCAGGAAGGCTTGTCTGCCGAGGGGCCGGAGACAGGTTGGATCACGCCTCCCGTCAGCCAGCTGCGCATGCTGGCCTGGGTCGTCGCGGCCAAGCTCGATCCGGTTTTAGATGTTGCTGCCCTTGCAGCGCTTCTGCCTGACATGCCGGATGTCGCAGGCTACGAAAACCTTCTTGCCGGTGTCATCCTGCATGGCTTGCAGACCGGGCTCTCTATCGATCGGGCCGACGATCTCATCGATGTGCTCGATAAATGGCTGCCGACGTTCCTTTCGCTCATCCAAATGATTGAGAGCCATTCCTCGCCCGGCACCGGGCGCAAGATTATTGATGCCGTTTCCTGGCACATATCCGCCGCAGACCCTTTGCGGTCCTTCACGCTCGACAATGTCCAGGTAGTCAGCGTCGAACTCGGCAGGCTTTCCAGGATCCCCAAGGCCGTTGAGGCCGATACGCTCATCATGCACGCCTTCTCCGGCGAAAAGCATGTCGGCTCCTTTGTCGGTCCATTCTGGGGCGATCTTTCGATCCGGGCGCAGCTCCGGCTGATCATGCATGAGATGCGTGTGGAAGAGCACCTGCAAACGCCGCCCGCACTGGCCTATGCCAGTTCCTGGACGACGGAGGCGCTGAAGGGATATCGAGCCTTCGGCGGCCTCATCTTGAAGAGCGGCCGGCGGCGAGGCCGTCTGGAAAGGCTGCTGGCGCGCATCGGCCGCAACGCCGTCCTCGCCACGGCGCCAAGCGACAAGCACGACAACGACATCAGGCTCTCCGCCATCCTTCGGAAATTCGAACATGAGCTGAGCCCGCAGTTGCCGGAATCCTCCGGTCCGCGGCCGAAGGAAAGAAGGGAAATTCCGGCCATTCAGTCCGAGGAAGCGTACTGGGACCATATCTTCGAACAGCCGGATCCGTGGAATTACGTCTCGGTCTACGAGCAGGTCAAATATGAGCAGACGTTGGGCCTGATCCCGGATGGGATCGAGAAGGCTTTGGAACTTGCCTGCGCCGAGGGGATTTTCACCCGGAAGCTGGCGCAAAAAGTCGCCCGGCTGACGGCCACCGACATTTCCCAGCGGGCGATCGACAGGGCAGTCGAGCGGTGCCGCGACGATCGCAACGTCGAGCTTCGCGTTCTCGACTTCGTCAGGCAGGATCTTCCGCCCGAACAGGATCTGATCGTCTGCTCCGAAGTCCTTTATTACATGAAGGATGAGGAGATGCTGGCGGCCGCCTGCCGCAAGATGGCGGCCGCATTGAAGCCGAACGGCTGTCTGGTGACCGCCCATGCGCATATCCGCCGGGACGAACCCGACCGGACGGGTTTCGATTGGGGCAATCCTTTCGGCGTCGGGACGATCAAGCGGATTTTTGCCGAACAAGTCGGGCTCGCCCTGGAAGAGACGATCGAAACCGGGCTCTACGCCATCCACCGGTTCAGGAAAGGCCCCGCGGCCGATCCCGTGTTGCGGATCGAGCGCCATGGAACGCCATTGGAGACTGAAGTCGCAAAGCACGTCATCTGGGGTCCAGCTGGCGTCGAGCGCGAACTGGCATGGACGACGGAGGTCACGAGCTCGGTTCCCATTCTCATGTATCACGGGATCACGGAGGAAGGACCGGCGGCACTCCAGCGCTTCCGCACCTCGCCGGAGATCTTCCGCAAGCAGATGCAGTTCCTGAGGCGGCAGGGCTATTACACCCTGACCGCGCAGACCCTGGCGAATCTTCTGCGCAGCGGCAAGCCGATCCAGGGCCGCCCTGTGATGCTGACTTTCGATGACGCCTATCTGGATTTCCGGGCGAACGCCTTCCCGATCCTTGCCGAGAATGATTTCAGCGCCGAGGTGTTCGTGGTGACCGACAAAGTCGGCGGCCGGTCGGATTGGGATTGCGCCTATGGGGAACCTGCGGCCCTGATGTCATGGCCGGATATTCAGGACCTGCACAAAAAAGGCATCAGCTTCGGCTCCCATCTTGCATCCCACACGGCAGCCAGCGCGATGGACAATCAAGCCCTGCTGGCCGAAGCCATGTCGTCGCGCAATACGCTGCGGAGCCGGCTGGGCGCGCCCGTGGAATCCATCGCCCTCCCCTATGGCTCGACTGATTTCAGGGTCCCCGGCATTCTGGCGCTTGCCGGCTACGGCATCGGCTTCACGACGCGGCCTGAGAAAGCCACGCTTTCCGACAATCTCTTCGCCCTGCCGCGCCTTGAAGTGCGCGGCGATCGTCCGCTTGAAGCCTTCCCCGAACTCATGGGCCTGCCGGGAGCCTTTATCGGATGACAGCTGCAGCGCGCCCCTTGGTCACCGTCGTCGTCCCGGCTTACAATGCCGAGAAGACGCTTTTGGAAACATTGAGAAGCATCTCTGCCCAGTCCTACGACCAGCTCGAAATCCTGGTGGTCGACGACGGATCGCGGGACGGCACGTTCGAGCTTGCACGCGATTATAGCCTGAGCGACACCCGTGTCCGGGTTCTCCGCCAGGAAAATGGTGGCGTTGCGCGGGCGCGCAACCATGGCGTCAGGGAAGCGCGCGGCCTCTATATCGCACCCGTCGATGCCGATGATATGTGGCACCCCAGCAAGATCGAGCGCCAGCTCGAGGCGGTGCTGAAATTTCCCGGCGGAAACGGGGTTGCCTATAATTGGTACGCGTCGATCGACGAAAACGGCATCATTTTCGGCCATTCCCGCTCGGTCATGCATCAAGGCAACATCTTCGAACCGCTGCTGAGGGAAAACTTCATCGGCAATGGCAGCACGCCCCTGATGCCGCGGGCCGAGATTCTTCGCTGCGGCGGTTACGACCCCGGCCTGCGTGACAGCGGCGCCGAGGGCTGTGAGGATCTGAAGCTTTATCTGGCGCTCGCCGAGATCCTGCCCTTCGCTTTGATCCCTGATTTCCTCACCGGCTATCGGTTTACCAGGGGAAACATGTCCAGCAATGCCCATCGGATGCTGAAATCCTACGCCCTGGTGATGGCGCCGATCGCCGACCGCTACCCGCATCTGGCGCGCGATATCGAGGCATCGCAGTTCAACACGGCGTGTTGGTATTTCAAGAAGGCATTTCACGACGACGATTATGCCCAGCTCAAAAAGCTGGCGCCGATGATGGCGAGAAAATACCCCTCGCGGCTGATTGTCCACGGCCTGCGCCAGAGCTGGCGCCAGGTGAAACGCCAGGGCATCCGGATCGCAAAGCGCGTCCTGGGCAAGCCTCCGGCCCAGCCCAGGATCCGCTTCACCGCGGCCGTTCCGCAAGCCGGAACGGCTTTCAGCGATCGTTTCGCAAGCCTGCCGGCCAGGGAAACGACCGGCCCCGATCTCTTCACGGGTGGCCTGAAATGAACAGGTTTCGAAAACCCGCTTCCGCCAAGCCGGCCGTCGCCTACAATCTGATCGTGGCGGCGCGGTTCCGCGAGCTTCGGCGACTCGTGCCGGCGCTGCGGTTCAAGATGTCGGTGATGATCGTCCTCGGTATCCTCACCGGCCTCTCCGAAATGGTCGGCATCACCTTCCTGGTCAGCCTGGTCTTTCTTCTCGGGCAGCAAGGCACGGTTTCCGGCTCCGCCGTTCCGTGGCTTCCAGCGTTTTTCGGCAGCATCGACCTCAGCCTTTCGAAGCCTGTCCTGATCGGCATTCTCATCGGCTCCATCCTCTTCCGGATTTTTCTGGGATGCGCCAATTCCCTCATTGCGAGCACCGTCAACCATCGAATTAGCGACCGCATGCGGGATCGCCTCTACGCCAAGATCCTGACCATCCCCTTCCAGCGCTTTCAGGACTATGAGCGCAGCGACCTGATCAACGTCATCGCCACCGAATCCTACGCGGTGTCCTCGGCGCATGCCAGCCTGGTGCGTTTGGGCATCAACCTCGGCACGATCGTCATCTTCGGCATCGGCATGCTGGTGATGGCCTGGCCGATCGCCCTGCTCGGGCTCGCCTTCGGCTTCATCCATAATTTCGCTTTGGGGTTCTTTGCCGGCGCCTACCGACGCCTCGGCGTCTCGGCGCTGGCAGCCGTGGAAGCGTTGACGCAGCTGAGCTGGACAACCCTGCAGACTTTGAAGGCCGTCAAAAGCTTCGGCCTCGAAACGCGCCACCAGCAACTCTTCGCGACGCTTTCCAGGGAAGTCGGCCAGACCTGGCGACGGTCGGACCGGATGGGGGCGACAACCTCGCTTCTGAGCGAAACGCTGACCTTCGCCGTCATCCTGACGATCATTCTGTCCTCGGAATTCCTGCCGGTCGATTTCAAGGCTGCGCTCTCGGCCACGATCCTTCTCTACAGGCTTCAGCCGCATATCAAGGAATTCGACTCCCAGATCCTGCGCCTTTACGAAATGGAAGCGTCGCTGCAGAACGTCCTGTCGCTGCTTTCCGAAAGCGACGACATCAAACAGGCATCCCAAGGAGAGCCGATTACGCGCCTCGCGGAAGCGATCGTCTTCCACAATGTCTCGTTCGCCTACGAGCGCACGAACGCACCGGCGGTTCGCGGCCTCAGCTTCTCGATCCGGGCGGGCGAGACGACGGCTCTGACGGGACCGAGCGGCTCCGGCAAGACGACAATTCTCAACATGATCCTCGATCTCAACCGGCCGACCCAAGGCACGATTACGGTCGACGGCCGGGATCTCGCAACCATCGACCACTCCAGCTGGCTGCAACTGCTCTCCGTGTCGGGCCAGGACGTGGAGCTGATGGAAGGAACGGTTCTCGACAATATTCGATTTCGTCGTGACATCCCGGATGAGGATATCCGCTGGGCCGCCGATGTCGCCTGCGCCACGGAGTT
Source organism: Rhizobium pisi (assembly GCF_003938655.1). Taxonomy (GTDB): domain Bacteria; phylum Pseudomonadota; class Alphaproteobacteria; order Rhizobiales; family Rhizobiaceae; genus Rhizobium; species Rhizobium pisi. The sequence goes on along the minus strand of NZ_RJJT01000007.1, from coordinate 271,603 downwards.
CATCGAAGATCTGCCCTATGGCTTCGATGAATGGCTGGGCGACGAGGCAATCCGGCTTTCGGGCGGACAAAGGCAGCGGATAGGCCTGGCGCGCGCGCTGGCGAGCCGGCCGCAAATCCTGATTCTGGACGAAGCGACGAGCGCGCTCGACGAAGAGACCGAGATGCGGGTGTTTTCAGCCATCAAGCAAGATGCCGGCAGAACGCTGATCGTCGTCAGCCATCGGCCCGGCGTTGCCAGATTGATGAAAAACCAGATCGATCTTCGCCCGCCCGCGGCCATATCCAAGCTCAGGTGACGACAATGAAGGTGTCAGCCGTATCCGATATTTCCGTGGCCGTCATAATCCCGGCCTACAATGCCGGCCGCTACCTCGCGCAGACGCTTCAGTGCGTCATCGATCAGACCCACAAGGCGCTGGAGATCGTCGTCGTCGAGGACGGCTCGACGGATGACACCGCCTCGATCTGTCGCCGTTTCGCCGCGGGCGATGCAAGGATCCGGGTTCTCTCGACGGAAAACCGCGGCGTCGCCGCGGCCCGCAATACGGGAATCGGGGCAACCACGTCAGGCTATATCGCCTTCCTGGACGCCGACGATCTATGGCATCCGACCTATGTCGAAAGAATGCTTTCGGCTCTCCATCCCCTGCCCCGCACCTGGGGTGCCGTCTATGCGCTTCACCGCTTCATCGACCCCGAAGGCAATTGCCTGAGATCCGGCTCGTCCCTCAGCGCGCGGGACTCCATTCTCGCCCGTCATCTCGTCTTCCGCTTCGTCGGCAATGGCAGCGGCTTCATGATCCGTCGTGCCGTCGTCGACAGGATCGGCGGCTACGATCCGAGCTATGCCCGCCATGGGATCGGAGGATGCGAGGATTTCGATTTCGAACTACGTACCGCCGAGCATTTCAAGATCGAGACGGTACCGCTCGGCCTGGTGGGATATCGTGTTCATTCGGAAGCCATGTCCTCGGACAAATCGCGCATGGCCCGATCGCTTGTCGCAGTGAGTGAGCAATGTATTGGCCGCAACCCGGAACTTCCGGTTTTCGTCGTCAGCTGCGCCCGCGCGTCAGCGCACCTTTATGCATTTTCGAGATTTGCCGCGTTGAAGGATTGGCAGAGCGCCGCGAGTTCGCTGACGTATATCTATCAGCACAGCCCAATGCTTGCTCTCGGCGTTGTCGCCAATCTGATCTACTCAAAGGCCCGCAGAGCCGCACGCAGAGCCTTGTCGAAAGCCCTGCCGGCCGAGGCGCCAAAGGAAAACAATCTCCAGAAATTCGAGGAAATCGACCCGTTGCTCCCACTGGTCGGCGGCTGGTCGCACTTCAGAAGCAGGGCGTTGCTCCGGCGCCTGTCGGAGATCGATCGTTCCGGCGAATGCTCCGTTGCGACATCACGACGGAGGATTGACGCCTGTCGGCCGGAACACCCGTCGTCGGCGCCGATGTAGCGCGAATGCCGTGGAATCCTGCAGGCGCTGGTCACCGAAGCGTCAGGCCACGTCATCAATACCGCGGGCGACAGTGTCCTTGCTGAACTTCCGAGTGTCGTTGGCGCCATTCATTGCGCTAACGACTTTCAAAAGGCAGTCCGAGCCCGCAACCATGGTCGCCCTCCCCGCGAGCAAATCGAGTTCCGCGCAGGCGTCCATCAAGGAGAGATCGTCCACGAAGGTTCGGACGCGTTCGGCGATGGAATCAACATCGCTGTCCGGCTCGAGGGCGTGGCTGCTCCAGGAGGTATCGCCATCTCCGACAGAATTCACGACGACGTAGCTGGGAAAGTGAGCATCGAGTGGCAGGATGGCGGCGAGATCTCGCTAAAGAACATCGTCAAGCCAGTTCGGGTGTGGTTCAGCGGCGGAAGACCCGGACGGGCGGTGAAAGGTGGCGAGGGTGGACGTCCCTCGGTCGCAGTCCTTCCCTTTCTTGGAGGCGCCGGCGACGAAACATTATGCGATGGCTTCACCGAGGATATCATCAATGGGCTCGCGCGGTTTCGTTCGCTGTATGTCAGCGGTCGATACTCTTCGTTCGCATTTAAAGACAGCAGGGATGGCATCGAAAGTATCGCGCGCAAACTCGGGGTGACATATGTGGTCGAGGGTAGTGTACGTCGGCCGGCAGAGCGGCTGCGCGTAACCGCGCGGCTTTTGGATGCGGAAGTTGGCGTTGCTGTCTGGGCCGAACGCTACGACAGACCCCTGACCGACATCTTCGACATCCAGGACGAGATCGCCAACACCATCGTTGGAACACTGGCCGGGAGGATAGAAACCACCCAGACCGATATTTCTCTAAGGAAGCCCCCCGCCAGTCTTGCTGCATACGATCTCCACCTCAGGGGGCTCTCCCGATTCCGCGCCTATGACGTGCGGTCAAACCAGGATGCGGCTACTCTCTTCCAGCAGGCCATCGATCTGGATCCGGAATATGCGCAGGCGCATTCGTTTCTGGCGCTTTCCTCTCTGGCTGCCGAGGGCTACGGGGCCGCGTCGAAGCTGACACGGACACGCTCGGTCGCCCTAGCCCGGAAAGCTGTCGAGATGAGTTCACAGGACGCAACGTGCCAGAGGCTGCTCGGCCAGGCGCTGCTCTACGACCGCGATTACGATATGGCAGAACATCACGCCCGTCGGGCCATCGAACTCAATCCCAACGACGCCGACTGCCTGATGTCGATGGGCTATCTTCTAGTGCAGCGAGGGCGGCCCGTGGACGCACTTGCATTCATGGATCAGGCCGTCCGGCTCAACCCGTTCCATCCGCTCTGGTATTTCATTCACATGGCAGCGGCCCACTTTTCGTTGGGTCAGTACGATCAATGCGTCATGGCCATGCGGAAATTGCCGGACCCACAAGGATGGTTCTTCAGACTGGCGGGCGCCTACGCAAAGCTCGGCATGCAGCGCGACGCAGCCGGCGAAGCCGAAAAGGTCCTCGCAGCGAATCCGCATTTTTCCGTGGACGCTTTCATGAGCACGGCCATCCTTCTGGAGAAAGAAGCCGACCGTGAGAGCCTGAGGAATAGCCTCCTGCTTGCGGGGCTTCCGGCTTGAGCCTCATGGCAACATGCGTGGCGATTGATTCAGAAGGCTTATGCTGAAGCTGATCGAGGAATAAGCGAATGCACCGAAGAGGCCGCGAAGGAACCCCTCGCGCTGAACGAGAGCGCGTTTTTATCCAACTCGGTCGACGGCGCGCTCCCTTCCGGACACCGCCTGAACCTACTCGCTCTGCCGCAAATTCCGGATCCGATCGAACAGCACCGCAAGCACGATCGCCCCGCCAATGAACGTGCCTTGCCAGAAAGCGTTGATGCCGAGCAGGCCGAGGCTGTTGCGGATCACTTCGATGAGGGCTGCTCCGACCAGGGCGCCGAAGGCGGTGCCGACGCCGCCGGCGAGATTGGCGCCGCCGATGACGGCTGCCGCTATGACCTGGAGTTCCATGCCGGCGCCGATATTGGTGGTGACGGCGCCGAGCCAGCCGGTTTGGACGATGCCGGCAATGCCCGCGGACAAGGCCGAGACCATATAGACGGCGACCTTGATGCGGCGCACGGGAACGCCGGTCAGCGTTGCGGCATGCTCGTTGCCGCCGATCGCGAAGACATAGCGGCCGAACCTCGTCCAGCGCAGCACGAAGCCTGTCAGAAGCGCGAGGACGACCATGTAGAGAACCGGGTTGGCGATGCCGAAAAACCAGGCGCCGCCGCCGAGCGCCAGAAGCTTGTCATGATCGGGGCCGAACTGGAAGACGACGGTATTGTTCGAGGCGACCATCGCCAGGCTGCGCGCTATCGACAGCATGCCGAGCGTCACCACGAAGGGCGGAAAGTCGAGATAAGCGATCAACACACCGTTGAAGGCCCCGACCAGAAGCGCCGTGCCGACTGCGGCGGCTATGCCGATTTCGATGCTGTAGCCGGCGTTCATGGTAATTGCGAGCACCATGCTGCAGAGGCAGAGCACCGAGCCGACCGACAAATCGATGCCGCCCGTGATGATGACAAGCGTCATGCCGAGCGCGATGATCGCGACGAAAGTGACGTTGCGGGTGATGTTGTAGAGGTTCTTCGCCGTTGCAAAGGAGTCGGTGGCAAAGGACAGGAAGATGCAGGCAAGGACGACCGCGATCAGAACCCAGAAGGTCTGGCCGCTGATCACTTCCGAAAGCCAGTTCCGCTGCCTCTGCTCAATTGTCTGGTCCAGGGTAATTGCCATCTTCGACCTTCGCTTTTCCCGAGTGGGGCATTTCTCCCGAGCGGGGCTTTTGCCCCGCAGGGTTAGGCAGCGCCGATCAAACCTGTTCGATGGCGCCGGTGATGAGACCCGTTACTTCCTCCGGCGAACTCGCCGCGATCGATTTGTCGGCAACCTTTCGGCCCCGCCGCATGACGATCACGCGGTCGGCGACGGTGAAAACGTCGGGCATGCGGTGGCTGATCAGGACGACCGCAATACCCCGGTCGCGCAGCTCACGGATCAGGTTGAGCACCTCCGCCACCTGGCGGACCGAAATGGCCGCGGTCGGCTCGTCCATCAGCACGATCTTCGCCTCCGACAGCATGGTGCGCCCGATCGCCACCGCCTGCCGCTGGCCACCCGACATCTGCTTGACGAGGTCGCGCGGGCGCGTTTCCGATTTCAGTTCCTTGAAGATTTCGCCGGCGCGCCTGTACATCGTCTTGTAGTCGAGAACCTTCAGAGGGCCGATGCCGCGGCGCAGCTCGCGCCCGAGGAAGACGTTGGCCGCCGCCGTCAGATTGTTGCAGAGCGCCAGATCCTGATGAACGATCTCGATGCCGTGCTGACGCGCCTCGACCGGGCGGTGCATCACGATCTCCTTGCCGTCGAGGCGCATCGTGCCTTCGCTCGGCCGGAAGTTTCCGGCGATCATCTTGACCAGCGTACTCTTTCCCGCGCCGTTATCGCCCATCAGGCCGACGACCTGGCCGGCTTCGAGCGAAAACGACACGTCGTTCACCGCCTGGATGGCGCCGAAATGCTTCGAAATATTGGTGAGTTCGAGAACCGCTGCCAGCCGACCATCCTCCCCGGAACCTGCAGGCTTGCCGTCGCCGTGCGCCAGCCGCCCGCGATCTCGCTCCGCCGATCTCCTCCCGGAAAAGCGATTACGCTCATTTATGCAAAAGCTTGAAGAACCGTCAATCAATTGTCCGCGCTATCGGGCCGTCAATGCAAAAATCCTACTTATTCGTGCAAATACAGATTGACGCCGCAAACGCCGGGATATTAGCTGTTACTGGGAGAACGAGCATGCTGATCCTTGTCACCGGGGCTATGGGCAAGGTCGGGCGGCGCTTCATCGCTGGGCTGCTTGACGAGCCGAGATTTTCCAAAGCACGCATTCGCGCGCTTTGTCATAATCGCATGCTCGATGAAACCGACCGCATCGAAGTGGTCAGGGGTTCCATCGCCGACGCGCATGTCGTGGCGGCGGCGATGGAAGGCGTGACCCACGTCCTGCATCTCGCCACCTGCAAGGAAACACCCACCGATATCATGGATGTCACGGTCAAGGGCCTTTTCTGGCTGCTCGAAGCGTTCCGGGAGAGCCCCACGGCTCGGCAGTTCATCCTCATCGGAGGAGACGCCGGCATCGGGCATTTCTTTTATCGCCATGACGGGCCGGTGACCGAGAAGACGCCGCACCGCGCCTATCCGGGATGCTACGCCCTCTCCAAGGTCCTCGAAGAGGTGATGCTCGAGCAGTTCGCCATTCAATACGGCATCAACACCTGCTGCCTGCGTGCTCCCTGGATCATGGAGAAGGACGATTTCAAGTTCACGCTGTCCTTCGGCGACGATGTCTTCGGCGGGCCCGACTGGAAAACGCTCGTTCCGCCCGCCGATGCCGAACGTTATGTCAAAGATGGCACGGTGCCGCTGCTGCGTGATGCCGACGGGCGCCCGTTGAAGCGCAATTTCGTCCATGCCGACGATCTCGTCTCGGCAATACTGGCCGCGATCGACAACCCGCGCGCAAAGGGGCAGCTCTTCAACATCTCGATGGATCGCCCCGTGGATTATGGGGAAGTCGCCGCCTATCTCGCCCGCACGCGCGGGCTCGGCTCCGTCGACATAGAAAGCCAGTTCCACTCGAACTGGATGGACAACAGCAAGGCCAGATACCTGCTGGACTGGCGTCCTGCCTACGATCTGGAAAAGCTCATTGATTCAGCCTGGGAATACCGGCGTTCAGGGGAGGAGCCTCGTATCGTCTGGTATCCCGGTTGATTACTGGGCGGGCGATGGCGCCCGTCTTCTCAAAGGGAGGAAGCTATGAGGAAGGCATTATTACTTACAGCAGCTGTACTGGCGCTGACGGCCGGACAAGCCTTGGCCGCCAAAAAGCAGCTCGTCATCGTCGTCAAAGGCCTCGACAACCCGTTCTTCGAGGCGATCAACCAGGGTTGCCAGAAGTGGAACAAGGAAAACGCATCCGCCGAATATCAATGCTTCTACACCGGCCCGGCATCGACATCCGATGAAGCCGGCGAAGCGCAGATCGTCCAGGATATGCTGGGCAAGGCGGATACGGCGGCCATCGCCATCTCGCCGTCGAACGCCAAGCTGATCGCCCAGACGCTGAAGACGGCCAATCCAAGCGTTCCCGTCATGACGCTCGATGCCGACCTGGCAGCCGACGACGCCGCCCTGCGCAAGACCTATCTCGGCACGGACAACTACCTGATGGGCGCACGGATCGGCGAATACATCAAGAAGGCCAAGCCGAAGGGCGGCACGATCTGCACCATCGAAGGCAATCCGGGCGCCGACAACATCCTGCGGCGTGCGCAGGGCATGCGCGACACGCTGAGCGGCAAGAAGGGGCTTGCCGCATTGAAGGGCGAAGGCGGCTGGACTGAGGTCGCCGGTTGCCCCGTCTTCACCAATGACGACGGCGCCAAGGGCGTTCAGGCGATGACCGATATCCTCGCCGCCAATCCCAAACTCGATGCCTTCGGCATCATGGGCGGCTGGCCGCTGTTCGGCGCTCCCCAACCCTATCGCGATCTGTTCAAACCGATGGCAGATAAGATCGGCAAGAACGAATTCGTCGTCGGCGCCGCCGACACGATCGGCGACGAAGTGGCGATCGCCAAGGAAGGCCTCGTAACCGCGCTTGTCGGCCAGCGGCCATTCGAAATGGGATACAAGGCTCCATCCGTCATGGTGGACCTGATCGCAGGAAAGCCGGTCGAAGATCCCGTCTTTACCGGGCTCGACGAGTGCACCAAAGACACGGTCGACACCTGCATTCAGAAATAGCGCGCGATCGGAGCGCTCGCGCAAAAGCGGGCGCTCCGAACCATCACGCAAATCACACCTTCGAAGAGAGCGCATGGCCGCCATGACCGGCTTCGATTGCAGTCGCGGGAGCTAGCAATTTCCGAGCTATGTGGCGATGGCAAAGGGCTGCACGATCGCGCCCGAGAAGAGCAATTCCCTAGACCCTGATTTTAGAGAGCGCGCTGGACGAAAATTCGAGCGCGGAGCTGCTGCCCATGATTATCATCATGAATATCCAAAGATTCTTATGGAAAACTGACTATGACGACGACATAAAAATAGGAAATACACAGGTTACTCACAATAAAAATTAATTAACCCAATAATGACATGTGACAATATGAAATTTAACTGCAATCATACATGGGCACTGTGCAGACATTCCTACTGGAGGACCCGTCAACCACCCCGGCGGGTCCTCCAAATTGCGCTTGAAGACAGATCCCTGCAATTGCGGTCCCCTATCGCCGCTTCGACGTAGGAATTTCCTTCGGATCGAAGCGATCAAAAAAGCCATCGTCAGTAGAAGGTAAAGATGGAAGCACCGCCTTCTGCCTTCAATATTTCGAAAACGCAATCAACTTATCAGAGAGCCAAACATCAAAACTGGCGTTGTGACTGAAGTCACCGTCCTCATGCCGATATTATTTATGGGTACACATTCGTGAATATACATGGAATCGAGGACGGAAATACATCCATAGATCAACAATCTGTTAAATTATCACCATCTTATAATTGAGATTTAAATACAACCTCTATACGAAATCTTTAATTTCGCCTTTTGATAAAATTTGCTTAGGTTGCCCGGTTTTTAAGCCTAATTAATCCTCAATTCCACCGCTTGAAGGAGCGGCTTCATTTTTTCTCGTAGGGCCGAAAAAGCTCCTTTTCATGTCGGATTTTCCGAAAGACCGGCGGCCGATCGGCATCACTGACGATAGCATCGCACCGCTCTCTCAACCAACCTGGAGAGGCACCACGCGGAAGGATTGCTAATGCAGGTTGGCAGGGCGCCGGAAATATGACTGTCTGTAATAAATATTGAAATCAAACGCTTACATCAGCTGACACCACCAATCCATACGATAATGCCCGGTGCACCGACTAAATCTCGGCATGCGGCGCCAACAGATTTCAACGAAAGGCCCGATGCAGCCCGCCCTGTTTGACAGCTCTCTCACTTCAACCCGATGATATTTTTGCGGAATCCTCACCGTCCCGATTCAAGGCGCCGAAAGGAGTCGCCGCATGCTCCGACCTGTGTCGAAATGGTCGCACTCGCCCTGCGAATTAACCCTTCATAAAGCATTTGCTTGCTCAACTTATAATTTGTGTCATGGTCACTATAAGTAGCGAGGAGCCGACCGATGAGTGATTTAGCATCGCATGTCCCGGAATTTGGTTACGATGAGCGCGTCATGATCTGCCGCAAGCAGATCGAGAAGGCGGTCTATCAGTTCATTGCGAACACGAAAGTCGACGGATGCGACCCGGCGGAAGTCGCAATGGCGATCGCGGATATTGCCGACGATTACATTTTGCTGCTGGCCCAGAAGCGCAATTTGACCCACTGAGGCCCCTGATCGGCGGCACAGCAGCCGACGCCCACGGCGCGCGGATGGTGATTTCGCAACTACCTCCCAGACAAAGGCAAAGCCGACGAAACCGTCAAAGCTGCTTTGCAAGATGGATGCCGCATAGCAACTGAATGGAGCACCGCTCACCCGACGACCTCATCAATCGGGGCTGCTCCAACCTACCCCACCAGCCAGCAAGAAAAAGCCGTCAAGGAAGAAGCCCACGCCAGGCTTCGCTGCTCGGTCGATCCCTTCCCTTATTCGATGTGATCCGCTTTCAGCACCCTCGGCATGAACCATTTACCGGCAATGGTTCCGGCGGCTCGATCGTAGGCCGGTTCGGCCGGTAATGTCTTGCTTAGGCCCTAACGCACGCATGGCTCCGAAAATCTCAGATCTTCGGAGCCATGTGTGGATTTGAAGTGGTGATGCGTCCTGTCGGACGTCTAGTGGCTTCTCACGCTCATTTGCGGAACTGGGGAGCTCAATTCGGCCATCTCGCTGGTCAAGCCCTCCCCCACTTCCTGCTTCACCGCCTCGAGCGCAAGATCGAGGCAATGCGTCGCGAACTGCAGGTTGACATCCTGAGCGACATGCCGCGCATAGGCGATCATCCGCGCAAGTGCGACGAGTTCGTCCAGACCGTCTTCCGCGCCTTGGTCTGTGGTTATCCTGGCAGCCGATGTCACGCCCATGCCCATTTCTCCAACAAATTGAAGGCATGATACGCGGGTAAACGTGAGCGAGCCCGTGAAAAAAGCGTGACACAACCCTTGGTGACGGTTGTCACATTCAGTTCACAGCGCAGGTCGCGTCCGGAACGAGGTCTCGTGAAGCTTCCAGGGCAGATCGACATCGGCACGCATGTCGCCTGCTTCCTGTACGGCCTTCAGCAATTCCAGGGCATCGATGCGCTTTTGATCAATGGAATTCGCAAGAAGTGCTGCAAGCAGCGATCGGCGGTCCGGCTCGGCCATGCCGACGCATCGTTCGACGATCACCCGCCACGTCCGCTTCTTGAAGAATATCGCGCCTGCGGCCTGTTCGATCTGCTCGCGTTGGCCGTGTGCGAGCAACCCCTTGCCCTCCATCGCATCGAGCGTTGCGCTGACGTTGACGAGCGGCACCGTCAGCGGCTTGCTGCCAAGCGCGCTCGGCGCGTGCGTGAGGGCGACGGCAGCATCGTCGACCAAGCGGCCGGTGCGATAGTCATCAAAAATCCGGCCGATCCCGATCATCCCGAACGGATGGCATTCGGCAGCGCGCAGCGCGCCCATGCTGGCCGCCCCCAGAACCGCGACGCCCAGCGAAAGGGCATGGAAAATTTCCTTGTGCCACACGGGTGCTGCATATTCGAAGCCGCCATCGATCAGGCCGATGACGTTGGCGCCCTCTGCGACGGCAGCCAGCACATCGCCTTGCGTTGCAGGCGGCAGTACGCGTATCCCCTCGCCGACAAGCGACGCCGCATCGGGAAGACTGGGACCTGCGAAAACGATCTTCAAAACCCGATCGCCCTCGCAAGCGCCCTCATTCCAAATCTCCGGGCTCGTTCGCCCTCCGGATTTTCGAGTTCGGGAATGACGACCTTGACGACGCTGAAGGGAAGCGTGTCTTCACTCAGGCGCACGACGATGACCGAAGCGATCCGCCGGTTTCTGAGGGCATCGAGCACATGCTGCAATAGGAGCGAGAGATCCCCTGCCACCCCCTCACCGCAAAGGGCGGCCGCGGGAGGCGCGGCAACCGCATCGAAGGCCCGTCGCATCAGCGGCGGCAGGGATTTCGAAAAGGTTGCCGGAGAAATATCGTCCCTGGCGCCGCTGATATAGGTCAGCCGGGATTGCACAGCCTCCGTCACCGCCCGGATGGCGGCGCGGAGGGCAGATGGATGGGCTCCGGTGCCGCCCGTCACCTCGACCAGGCGGATATCTCTGCCGCCGTCAGAATCCCGCCGGCTCGGAATGAGGTCCCCAGGCCCCAGCATGGCGGTGAAACACGGGATCCCGATATCGCTGGTGATATCGAAGAGCCGCAGCGCCAGACCCGATGCCTCGATCTTGTCGATCAGCCCGGTGAGCGCGGCGTCCTCAAAACCGCGGGGATCGACACAACAGGCATAGCGATCCTTCTCCCCGCCCACCTGCCACAGCACATGGGCGTCGCGCTCGATGCGTTCCAGCACGCCGTGAAGGATCGCCTCCTCGACATTGTTTCCCGATGCCAGGCCATCCGACGACATCCAGTATCGGGCGTCGCGCGTGCGGTCGAGCACCACCGCCTCGAAGGGAATGTGAACCGTATCGCCGGTGAGAATATTGATGCCGGCAACCCATTCCGTCTCTTCGTCCGGCCCGAGATCCGCTTTGTGAACAGCCGTCAGGCAGTTCACTGTGTCGGTCTCATAGCCCATCGCCTGCAGGCTGGATGCGGAACCATGGATGAGCGTGACGGAGGGTTCGCCGGCAACCGCCCGTTCGAGGGCTTCCATGACTGTCGATACCCTGGCGTCGAAATCGGTCAGGCCCTTTCCCTGGGCAATCACGATCGACCGCGAATTCGGGGCATATGCGCACCAGACAGGGATCCCGATATCGTCAAGCCCGGTGTGGCGCGCAACCCGGGTTATGCCGAACCCGGCCAAAAAAGGTTCGACGCGGGAAAGGGTTTCCCGCGGCGACATGATCCTGTCGGAATATATGTTGGGCGACCGGTGCGTCAGAACGGCGGCTCAGCCGTCGACGTGACCGGAAAGGGCAACCTGCGCCGACGAAACGGCGACGGCGAGATCGACCCCCTTCACGAACGTGCCGCCGACTTTGCGCAGGTCGTTCGCGGTCGCCAGATCGCCCGTTGGATTGAGCGGCTTGACCGTGCCCGTACCGAGATCGGCAAGCCAAAGACCTGTTTCGCCGGGTATTCCTATAATGACTGCCTTTGCCATGTAATGCCCTTAAATGATTGTTAAAAACCAGCCCTTAACAGGCCCTCCCGATAAAGCTCTTTTTGCCAGTGCTCCTTGAAGGGAACGATGGCGAGCCACTTCTCGACGTCGAACACCGGGTTGATGCTCTCGGCGCGTTGCCGATGGAATAGCGCCCGCTTTCGATCGCCGATCATTGCGCAACTGGCCGCCGCAATGCGATGGGCCGGCGCTTTGTCTTTCATCGCCTCGACATAGGCGATGGCCTGCTCATACTGTTCCAGGAAGAAGCTCGCTCCCGCGGCACACCAGAGATAGGCGTCAGGCGCGATTGGATTGAGCGCGATCGCCTTTGTGATCTTGGCGAGCGCATCGCCGGGGCGCGACGCATGCACCAGCGTATCGGCATGGCTGTAGATGACATCGGCAAAATGCGGGCTGAGCTCCTCGGCCAGATGCAGCGCCGCGACGCTGGCATCGACATCGCCGAGATAGAGTTTGGTGACGCCGAGTTCGCGATGTCCCGCCGCCGATGACGGGTCCCGCTCGATGGCGCGAAGCGCATTCTGCTCGGCCAGATGCAGCAGCTCATTATCGCCTTGCGCCGTTACCAGCCATTCGCTGGTGAAGGTCCTTGCGAGCCCCGTAAAAGAAGGAGAGAAATCCGCCTTGTGCGACAGCGACTGTTTGAACGCCTTCCTCGCCCGGCGGATATGCGGCAAGGTCAATTTGCTCATCAGGCTCGAGCCGACGAGATAGGCGTGATAGGCCTGCGGATTGGCTTCGAAGCGTAGCCGCTCTTCCTCGTTTTCAGCGAGTTCACTTGCCACCGCCAGGGTCAGTTGCTGCGCGATCAGCCGCCGCTGGCGCGGCAATATATCGGGCGTCATCACGAAGCGATTGGCCCAGATGATCTCGTCGCTGGGGAAATAGACCAGCTGGGCAAATAGTCCCTCTTCGGAGAGCCTCGTATCCAGAAGATAGGAAATCGAGTGCCGGGCGACGACGGCCGCCTTTTCGGAATCGCGACGGATCTGTCCTGCCGTATGCGGCGCGACGATGGAAATGTTTCGAAGCGCGCAGAGTTCGATCGTCACGTCTTCGATCAGGGCGCTCGCCAGCGCAAGCCCCGCATCGGCATGTTTCGATGTCGGGGGAAGCAGCACCAGACGAGGCAGGATCACCGGCATCGCCGATACGCGGCCGATATCGGAAGGCGCCTGACCGTCGACCTCGGAAGGCTTCACCTCCACCCTTGTGCGGCCATCGCCGTTCGGCAGCTTCTCGCTGAACGACGATCCACCCGATAGTTGGTGCAACAAAGCCCTGACCTGCTCGTCGTTCGGATCCCGTTCGAGGATCTGCAGGGCTGTGGTGGAAATAATGCGTGCATCCCCGGGACTTTGCACAGCGGGCAACGCGTCCAGCAGTGCCTGGCGCAATTGCAGCGCCTGGGCGTCCCGCTGCGCCCTCATCCACGCGTCTATCGGCTTGGTTGCCGGTTTGATATTTCCGATGAACCCGCGCTGGGTCAGTTCGGCAATCGCGTTCAGCCGCTCCAGCGGCGGACCGTCGGCGCTAAAGATATCGAGATCGCTGGAAACCGCCTGCTTGTTGAGCCGAACGGAGGTGGCCGTGAAATCGAAGGGAATGTCGGCGCGGGCGCCATCCATCTCGCGGATGCGGGACAACAGTTTGCGCAGATTGAGCCGCGCCTGCTCGGGCTCGACGTCACTCCACAGGAACTGCGCCAGTTCATAACGGCTGAGTTCGTGGCTCGCACCAATATAGAGATGGGCCATCATCAACAGGCCCTTGATCGGATAGCGAACCGGGTCGCCATTCGTTTCGATCAACCGCAGATCGCCGAATGTCTGCAGATGAAGCACAATCCGTCCTCAACCGTTCGCGACCGTATCCTGCAATTCAGCGTCGAGGTCGGGCAATCCCGTCACAGCCAGGCTTTTGGCCAAGGCCACCAGTTTTTGCCTGATATTCGGATCCTCGATGGCAATGAAAGCCTTGTTGAGCGCAAGCCCCTCTTTCGAGGACAAAAACTTGTTCAACTCGCTTGTCTCGCCTTCGATCGGTCCGCCCCCCCCATTTTCGAAGAAGAAGCCGACGGGCACGCGGAGAATCTCGGATATGCGCTGAAGCCGGCTGGCGCCGATGCGGTTCGTTCCCTTCTCATATTTCTGGATCTGCTGGAAGGTGATCCCGAGAAGCTCGGCCAAACCGTGCTGGGTCATCCCGAGCGTCTTGCGTCGAACTCTCACACGGTTGCCAACATAGACGTCAATCGAATTAGGCGATTTAGCCTTCATATGAGTCAGTCTCCCACTTTATCAGCACGCCCAGCTGTATAATGGAGAGTTTAAGCAAGAATGCAACTAAAAGTAAATATTTCTTAACGATTTTTTTCGCCATTGCGCCCGGCAAAAACAACCTGTGGATTATTATAGGCGTGCGGCTCGATAAGGATACCGGCTGCAGCATAGCCGCGGGCGGGAGATGCCGCCCGAAACCAGCGGACGCTCAGAAGCCCTTTATGCGGGCTTCTGAGCGACGGCGATCATCGATTTGGCGAAAGCCGGAATCCTTCCGACATACTCAAAGTGGATATTGTCGAAACCAGTATCCAGCAGCAGCGTGCTCAACGTGCTTTTCGACCAGAACTTGATATGTCCATGATCCCTCAACGGCATGAAGTGATCGTCCATCTTTCCCACGGCGGCCAAAGCGAGGTTCTTCAGATAACCATGATAAGGCGTCGACATCACCGCGATGCCGCCCGGCTTGACGAGATCGTACATCGTCGAAGTGAACGTCTTCGGATCATAGACATGCTCGACGACCTCAAGGCTGATGACGGCATCGAACGTGCCATATTCCTTGGAAAGATCGTCATAGGCCGAACCGACGTTCAGCGGCAGTTCGGGATAATTGATTTTTGCCTTGTTGATGCCATCACTCGAAGGATCGACCCCGACGACGGAATATCCCTTTTCTGCAAGGGCGGCCGCCGCTCCGCCGGTACCACATCCCAAATCAAAGACGTCATTTTGGGCAGAACCATCCAGATGGTTCCCCAGCACGTCGAATACGGTAGGCAGGATGTAGGAGTGTGCGGTTGTCGGTTTGGCGTGAACGTAGGTGGTTGCGTCTAGCTCGACAGACATGTTCTCTCCTTTCCGGTTGCAGGCCAAACCCTATCGAAGAATACGTCGAAAATTTGATGAAAATCGCCAAAATCTATTCAGCGCAAAGGATATCCGAAGCGTGACCTATGGTTTTACGGCTGGCGCATAATCGTTTTACGCGAAAAATAAGTTCTTTCGGAAATTGAAATCAACAAACCCGGATAACAAGTCTACGGGACTTCAGAAACAACATAAAAGCATCGAACGAAATCATAACAATCACAAAAAAACATCTACATCTCGACCTGAACAGATCGAACTCGCATCGGCCGACTGATGAACCGAATGGCAAGATCGCCCGCCATTCCTCGCAGCAATTGTCGGCCGCTGTATTGGAGATTCTCGATTGAAATGGTGCTAAAGCGCCTCCGCCGAAATCTATAGACAGCCCTACCTGATAACGAGGCGGAAGGTGCCCGATGCCGACATAAAGCCAAGGATATTTAACGGATGAATGTATACTGCTGAATTTAGACAGCCCGATCGAAATCCTTCTCGCGTACCGGAGAAGACAAGCTTGCCCGATTCATCGCCCGCATCTGCGAAACAGCCGGTGAAAAGGCCGCGGATCCCCGTGGCCTTCTGGCTGTTGCTGACGATGTCCCTCTCGCTGGTCATGGGCACGGTACTTCTTTCCAACGACATGAAACACTTGAAGGCGGTCGGCCATTACTTCGGCTTCGATCTCTTTCCGGAAGAGGTGAAACCGCCTCCACCCAAGGCCCTTCCCCGCCCGATGCCTCCGGCCACCTTCAAGCTGCCCCTGCACGCCGTCGAAGCGCCCGTGGTGCAGGCAGCGTCGTCTTTTCTGCGCACATGGCGGATATCTGGGCCTGCAATGTGCGCGGCGCTGCGCGATGCCGGCATTCAAACCGGCGACTGGGCAGCGACAAGCTTCAACGCCGACACATACGAATGTTTTTTCGAGCATAGCGGCAAGCGGGAGAAGGATCAGCTTCCGAACTCCGTCTTCGTCATCGTTCGCGGCGACGCCACCGGCACGATCAACAATATGCGCGTGAAAATCATCAATCCGCAGACCGACCAAAATGGCCAGCTCGATCCCGGCATCCTGCGAATTTTCGAAATCATGCTGCAGCAACCGCAATGGCTCGATTTCCACGAGGCGCTGAGTGCGATCAAGAACCTGAGGGACGTTAAAGAAGACGGCTTTGGAGCAAGCATCAGCTTCACCCACGAAGGGCTCAATGCGGGGCACTACAATTTTACCCTATCGCTGGATGCGACTTCGGGACCCCAGAAAAGAACGAGAAGTTATTTTTCCGACAGACGATGGCTCCGCGCGCCGGATCCCATGCTCGAGATCGAACGCGAGCCTCCGGAATCAAAACCCGAGTCTCCCGGTGCCGAAGCGCCGGCAGCAAGTCAGGGACAGCAACCTTAAAGAGCCTTGTGTGCTCCCGGACATTCCCCGCATCGGGCCGAATGCCCCGACCGATCAGGCCATGTGACTCGCGCCGTTCTGGTGCTCGGACAGAATCTTGTAGAGCTCCGTCAAACTGTCGGGGGTCAGCCGTTCGGCGCTGTCACCGCCGGCCAGCCGCCAGACGCGCTCGACGTTGAGGTCCTGCGTGACCTGGGCGAGCTCGTTGTTCAGCGAGCGAATGACGCCCTCCGACTGCCGCAACCGTCGCCACGCCCTGACGAGCGCGATGAACAGGAGGAGAATGACGCTCACGACGGCGAAAACGATGGCTCCGAACAGCCGGTCATCGAGAAGGGATAGGTCGTTTCGAACGGTCGCCATAAAAAAAACGGCATTATGAAATGCCATATAAAAATAGCTCATCAGATAGCCAAACCAATCTTGCATCACGAGCTTCCTCCGCAGCGATCTATATCTTGGAATATGCTGAAAAGTCTAGACGATACTCACTGCACCGCGCTCACGGAAAGTATGTTTGAAGCTGCGTTACTCTATTGATTTGAAATCGAATCTGCCGTGGATCGCCGCCGGCGAGCCCGGTCGTTCACTTCGCTCGCAGGTCAGAAACCAACAGTGAGAGAAAGAATGAATAGAAGACGTTTCCTCGCCTCCGTTCCGCTTGCGCTGTTATATGCCCGCGCGGGCGCAGCCCTGGCGCAAACGCCGCCTGCCGCCGACCTGCGCACCCTTGCCGACAGGAAATCGTTCCGATTCGGCTCGGCGATCGACCCACGGGACATCGCCGATCCGGCCGCGGCCCAGATCTACATCGACAACGTCAATTCGATAACGCCGCGAAACGAGTTGAAGTGGAATGCGACGGAAAAGCGCCCCGGCGTTTTCTCCTTCGCCGATGCGGATCGCATGGTTGCATTCGCACGAAAAAACAACATGCGGGTTTATGGACATACGCTGATCTGGTATCGAGTCCCGGATTGGGTGTCCGGCATCACCGATGCGCAGACCATTCAGGCAGCAATGAACCGTCATATAAAACAGGTTGTCACTCGCTATAAGAGGTCGATCGATGCCTGGGACGTGGTGAACGAACCGTTGGAATATGATGCGCCGGATCTGCGGGATTGTGTTTTCCGACGCCTTCTTGGCGACGACTATATTCGTATGAGTTTCGATATGGCGCACGAGGCCAATCCCGAGGCGATGCTGGTCCTCAACGAAACGCATCTGGAGAAAAAATCCGACGTGTTCGAAAAGAAGCGCGCGCGAATCCTGAAGATTGTCGAGGATCTCGTCGCCAAGAAAACGCCGATCGGCGCCGTCGGACTGCAGTCGCACTTCCGCCCGGGTTTCGACCAGATCGATCCGGAAGGAATGGGACGTTTCTGCGCTGCGTTGAAAGACATGGGTGTCGGCGTTTTCATCACGGAACTCGATGCGTCCTGCCACTTCCTCAAACGCGAGAAGGGCTTTACGCCGGCGTCCTATGCCGAGATCTTCGGCGACGTGATCACGGTCGCTGCCGAACGCGGTGACTTGAAAGGCGCGACCGTATGGGGCATGTCGGAAAAATACAGCGCGCGTGACGAGAAGGACACCGATCCCAATGCCGCATGCACGAAACGCGTTAATCTTTACGATGAAAACAACGATCCGAGAAGTTCGGTCGACGGAATCAAGCGGGCGATAGAGGCGATGTGATCGCGCAACACAGTGGGGACGCGAATAGATTCATGAGAAAAGCCGTTATTTATGTCGAAAAATTTTTGCCTGCCAGCCAGGCATTTGTTCTGAACCAGGCAGTGGCATTTCGTTCCTTCGAAGCTGAAATTCTTGCCGGATCGCGAATCTCTTCCGCCCATACGAAAAAATCCACCGTCCCGGTTCACGACATCCGCCGGTCTCCCGTGGCGCGCGCAGGCGAACTGCTTCTGAAAATTCCACAGATCGGCCTGCCCTCGCTCTTTCCGGCGATCGGCAAGGCGGATCTCGTTCACGCGCATTTCGGTAAGAACGGTTATGTCATCGGTCCCCTGGCACGCGCCGCCGGCAAGCCGTTGGTCACGACGTTCCACGGCTTCGACGCGACCTATGGCGGCGATCCGAAAAAGCCGGGCGGCTTCAATCAGGTGCGTTTCTTCGCAAAGGGCCGCCGGGAAATGGCCGGCTGGAACAGCTGGAATATCGCGGTTTCCGATTTCATCCGCGACCGGCTGCTGGCGCTCGGGTTCCACGCCGACCGTGTCTATCGCCATCATATCGGCATCGATCTCGATCTCTTCAAAATGGAGCCGCGTCCACGAAAAAAGGGATTGGTGGTTTCCATCGCTCGTTTCGTCGACTATAAGGGCCACCGCTTCATGATCGACGCGCTTTCACGCGTGGCGGCCGCAGGCACCCCGGTCGAATTCGTCATGGTCGGCCAGGGTCCGTTGAAGCAGGAAATCGAGGCGCTGGCTCGTCGTTCCTTGCCAAGCGTCACGATCCATGAAAATCTGTCGCAGACTGAGATCAGGGATCTGCTTGCCAGTGCGGAACTCTATCTTCATGGCAGCGTGACCCTCGATAATGGTCACGCAGAAGCGTTCGGCCTCGCCAATCTGGAAGCCGAAGCCGTCGGTACTCCGGTCGTCGCATTCCGCTCGGGAGGCGTGGGCGAAGCGATCGAAGAGGGGAAAACTGGTTATCTCGTGGAGGAGCGGGATGTCGCAGGAATGGCGGAAGCGGTTGGAAGACTGCTCAACGACCAGGCCCTGTGGACAGCCTTCAGCGCGCGGGCACCGCTTCTGGTGGCCGAGCGTTTCGACATACGTCGCCAAACGGGGATGCTCGAGGACTATTACAGTTCCGTGCTTGACCAATTTTCCAGCCGGGGTCGGACTTGATGGTGCAGACAGGAAAGAAGCCGAAGTGGGGACTGAACGTGTTTCGGCCGCTGCGGGACGGAATCGTACGGGCCAAGTGGCTCTACTATACGAAATTCTGGGGAATGGACATCGATCCCACGGCGAGCTTTTCCCTGAGCGTACGGTTCGACAAGACCAACCCGAAGGGATTGCACATCGGCGCTGAAACCTATGTTGCCTTTGAAGCTGCGATCCTGACCCACGACCTCACGCGCGGGCTCTATCTTCACACGCGGATCGGCAAGCGCTGCTTCATCGGCGCGCGCAGCATCATTCTGCCGGGCGTCGAAATCGGCGACGAATGCGTCATCGGCTCCGGCTCGGTGGTGACCAAAAGCGTGCCGCCGCGCTCGCTCGTGGCCGGCAATCCGGCAAAGATCATCCGCAGCGACATCAAGATCATTTCACGTTACGGACGCATGGAACGCGAGGACGAAGCGGTCTCGCAGATCGTGACGCACTTGCCGACAGGAGAAGCACGATGAAGATGTTTGCCTACCGGGGGAAACACGAGAATTTCGGCGACGAGCTGAACCATTGGCTTTGGGAGCGCCTGCTGCCCGGCTTCTTCGACGACGACGAAAGCCAGCTCTTTCTCGGCATCGGCTCGATCCTCTATGACAATTTCGATCCGAACATGCAGAAGATCGTCTTCGGCTCGGGTTATGGCGGCTACACCAACCCGCCGAAGGTCGACGGCAACTGGACGTTCTATTTCGTGCGCGGGAAGAAGACCGCCGAAATCCTCGGCATTGACCCGAGCTACGCCATCGGCGATTCGGGCATCCTCACGCGCAGCTGCTGGGATGCGAAAAGCGTCGAGAAGCGTTATCCTGTCTCCTTTATCCCACACTACGAAAGCGCCATGCACGGCAGCTGGGACAAGGCCTGCGATCTCGCGGGCATCCATTATATCGATCCGCGCTGGTCGGTGGAAAAGGTCCTGACAGAAATCAGCGCATCGCATAAAATCGTCTCGGAGGCGATGCATGGCTGCATTATCTCAGACGCATTGCGGGTTCCGTGGCGGGCGATCCGCCCGATTGCTTTGGAAAATCGAGCCAAGTGGTATGATTGGGCGAGCGCCCTTGATCTGGAGATCGACTTCGATCCGATCGGCCCGTCGAACCTCGTCGAAGCAGGTGCGGCGTGGGTACCGAAGAACAGCTATCTCTGGAAGAACATAACGTTCCGCCGCCGCCGCATTCTGCAGCTCACCGGCAACTATGTCTTCGGATCGACGGTCAAGACGTTGCAGCGGGTCGCGGAAAAGCCCGGCCAGCTCAGCAGCGAAGAGGCGACTGTCAATGCGCATAACAGGATGCTGCGGGAACTGGACCGGCTGAAGCAGGATTTTTCCAGGAAAACGGCCAGCGCCCTGTGAGGGCAGCATCCACACATCGCTGCAGGCGATGCGGCGTAACTCTCATTCCATCATCCCGAACGACGACGGGGGCCAATCGTTCGGGATGGATATACCCACTGAAACGGTCAGTGTTCTTGACCTCAGGAGTCGTTAGACCATGAATAACGTTACCGATCGACTGATCCGGGGCAGCATCTGGCTGAGTTTGTCCCGCGCCATCGTTAACGGGCTTTCGGCGCTCAGCACCTTTGTTCTGGCCTGGTATCTCGGCCCCGCTGATTTCGGCCTCGTTGCTATTGCAACCACCCTTCAGCTCATTCTGAGTTCCGTCACCGAACTCTCTCTCAATCAGGCGCTCATCCGCCACGAGGCTCCAACCGAGGAACATTTCAGCGCGGTATGGACGTTGAGCGCGGCGAGAAGCTTGGTATTGGCACTGTTGTTTGCCGCCGCGGCTTATCCCGTTGCAGATTTTTACGGTGATCCTCGGCTGACGAACGTCATGTTCGCCTTGAGTTTGAGCCTGTTCCTGAGCGGTCTCGCCAATCCACGCCGCATCATGCTTCAGCGCGATCTGATATTCTGGCAGGATTTCGTGCTGAACGTATCGCAGAAGCTCGCCGGCTTTATCGTCACCGTTGCGGTCGCCGCGCTCTACCAGAGTTATTGGGCGCTGGTTCTCGGCCTCCTCGCCTACCAGCTGACCAATCTCGTCGTTTCCTACACCGTCCTGCCGTTCTGGCCACGCATAACCTTCCGGCACGCACGGGAATTGTTTTCGTTTTCTGTGTGGCTTACGGCCGGACAGATCGTCGGCACGCTGAACTGGCGGATCGAATATCTTCTGATCGGCAAGTGGATGGGTTCAACCCAGCTTGGCCATTACACGGTCGGCAACACGCTTGCGATGCTGCCCACCCGTGAAGCGACGGCTCCGTTGAACCAGACGATCTATCCCGGTTTCTCGAAGGTGCGCAACGACCCTGTCCGGCTCGTCGCGGCCTACCAGCGCGCTCAGGCGCTTCTGGCAGCCGTGGCCCTCCCGGCAGGCATCGGCATGGCGGTCGTAGCGGATCCGATGATGCGGCTTGCCATGGGCGAGAAATGGGTTCCCGCCATCTTTATCGTGCAAGCGCTTTCGGCGGTGTTTGGAATACAGACGCTCGGTTCGCTGGTCCAGCCGTTGGGAATGGCGAAGGGGCAGACCAAGTTGCTGTTCATCCGCGACGCCCAGATGTTGGTGCTTCGCGTCCCCATCATCGTCGCCGGTCTCGTGTATTTCGGACTTCCGGGCGTTATCTATGCGCGCATATTGTCGGGATTGATTTCAACAGTCGTCAATATGCTTCTCGTTAAACGGTTGATCGGCTTGCCTTTCTTCCAGCAGCTCGCGGCCAACTTCCGCGCGCTTGCCAGTGTCGCTGTGATGGCTGCCGGAGTATGGGGCGTGTCGCATCTTCTGAGCGCGCCGACCGACAAGCTGGCTCTGGCCACTCATCTGGCCATATTGGTCGTTGCCGGCGCTGTTCTCTATATCGGCTCCAGCTTTGTCCTTTGGCTCGCCATGAAGAAGCCGAACGGCCCGGAAACCGAAGTTCAGCGTATCGTTGTCAAGACACTGTCGAAGGCCAAACTTATCGCCGTGCCAAAGTCGGCCTAAGCCAATAGCTGAGAGAACTCGGCCCAGGAAATGATCCGGCCAAAAACGTGGTTGCTGATCGAACACAGCGTCGTTCGGAGGGCTCAGATGAGCAAAGTCAAAGTAACAATACTCTTCTCGACTTATAATGGCGCCAAAACCCTGCCCACCATGCTGGACGCATTGTGCGCCTCCACATTGCCGCATGACGAGTGGAAAATCGTCGCCGTCGACAACAACAGCAATGATGAGACTTCGAAGGTCTTGAAGTCCTATCAAGATCGGCTGCCGCTGGAAGTTTATTTCGAGCCTAAACAAGGCAAGCAGCATGCGCTGACACAGGGCTTCCGCCATTTGGAAGGCGAGCTGGTCATCTTGACCGATGACGACGTGATTCCCGAACCGGATTGGATCGAACAGTTCCTCGCTTTGGCAAACGAACAGCCGGAATTTGCCATATTCGGCGGCCTGATCATGCCCGAATGGGAGGAAAAGCCTGGTCCGTTGTTGATGAAGTACGGGCATATGGGCATCCTCTACGCTCTCAACGACGACCTTCGGGAAGGGCCGATATCCGCGGCTTTGATTTCAGGGCCGAATTCGGCCTTCCGCCGTTCCATATTAGGCCCCGGCTACATCGTTCATGACGATCTCGGTCCGGACGCCACCGTTGCACAGTTTCCGATGGGCGAAGACACCGCATTCGCCATGAGGCTGGAAAGGAACGGCGCCAGAGCCTTTCATTCGCAGAGGCCGAAGGTCCGCCACATGGTCAGGAAGGGCTATGTAGAGGAAGGTTGGGTTTTGCGGCGTGGAGAACGCTACGGCATGGGGCTGGTTATCATCCGGCCGAACCTGTTCGACAGAAAAGCAAAGTTTGGTGGCGTTCCCATTGGCAGCGCCTTGAGCTGGCTTGTCATGGCGCCTGCGAGCTTCATCCTGAAGAGCTTTCCCCAAAGCGGCCTTCGCTTCAAATTGCTCTGGGCACAATCGGTCAGGCAAGGAATCCTGCGTCAATTCCTCAAGCAGCGAACGACGACGAACAGCTTGATCTACTCTCGCATCGGTGCCGACAAATGAGTGCATTCCATCGCGTTGACGTCGCCGGAAAATGCTCCGGCCAGATCGGCAGGACCCCTATTTTTCGCGCTTCGATAGGCAGGAGAATTTGATGACGGATCCCAAAATCAGTGTCGTCTTCTCGTCCTTCAACGGTGCCGGACGTCGCCTCCAGCAAATGCTGGATTCCATGTTGACGCAGAACTTTCCCTTCGAACAATGGGAGCTGATTGCCGTCAACAACAACAGCAGCGACGGAACGCAGGAGCTTCTCGAGCGGTATGCGAAGAAGCTGCCGATGACGGTCATTCGTCATCCGCGCCCTGGAAAATCTGGAGCCATGAACGCGGCCTTGGCGAAAGCGCGGGGAGCACTGGTCGTCTTTACCGACGACGACGTCGAAGCAGACGTGAACTGGTTGAGCACACTTGCCGCCTGCGCGGAGGCCAATCCGGATTTTGGCGTCTTCGGCGGCGGAATTCTTCCAAATTGGGAGCACTATCCGCGAGGCAATCCGCTGTTGGATTGGATCCCCATGGGGTCAACCTTCGCCATCGCAGACGAGGAGCCGAGCGGCCCTTGCGACCCGACAAAAATTTGGGGTCCGAACACCACGGTCCGTCGGGAATTGCTCGGCAGCAATGTCCGGTTTCGCGAAGATATCGGCCCTCTCCCAGGCGGCCTTTTTGCGATGGGAGAGGATACGGAAATCGTCAGCCGCCTTTCCCGCACCGGCGTGAAAACATATCGGTGCGCCGAGGCCATTGTTCATCATTGGATCCCGGCCTCGAGCGTTACGGAAACCTGGGTGCAGAAGCGCGGGGAACGTCTGGGTTATGGAATGCCGGCGCTTTTTGCGGAGGACGTTCCCAAAGGTGTGAGAATCGGCGGAGTTCCCTTAAGAACCTGGATTGAGAGCGCTAACTGGACAGCGCGGGCAGCTTTTCTCTATCCTCTGCCAAGGTCGAAGAAGCGGTTCTGGGCGATCTGGAAATATTACTACATGCGTGGCTACCGTGCGGGGATTCGCCGATATATGCCGACGGGACATGGTTCTCAGCAAATGACGCAGGAGATTGCGCATTGAAACTTTCTGTGCTGATCAACAACTTCAACTATGCCCGCTATCTCGGCCAATGCATCGACAGCGTTCTTTCCCAGGATTATCCCGACTTTGAAATTGTCGTGGTCGATGACGGATCGACGGATGATTCCCGCCAGATCATCACCGCCTATGGCGATCGGATCGTCTCGGTATTGAAGGAAAACGGCGGTCAGGCTTCGAGCTTCAATGCGGGTTTTGCGGCTGCAAGCGGCGATATCCTCTTTCTTCTCGATGCCGACGATGCGTTTCTGCCCGGCAAGCTCACGCGAATTGCCGAAATCTACGACCGCAACGAGATCGATTGGTGTTTCGACCGGGTAACGACCAACGAAAGCGATCCGCCTCCTGCGGAGCTGCAGGTGACGCTTTTCGACAAGCGCGAAACACTGCGCAAAGGCGGCTTCCCCTCGCTTCCGGTTCCGACCTCCGGCCTGAGTTTCCGCCGCAGCCTGCTCTCCCAGATCCTGCCGATGACCGTCGCGACGGATGTCGTTCTCAGCGACAATTATATCAAGTTTGCCGCCGCCTATCTCGGCCGCGGCGCCATCATCGAGACCCCGCTGACCTTCCAGCGCATTCATGCCTCGAACCGCTACACCGGCACGACAAGGGCAAAGACGCTGCGCCCGCGGATCATGATCGCGACCGGACTGGAACTGGCGCGCCGCTATGATGAATTGCAGACGCTCGGCAAGAGCCTGGTGGCCGGCGGCATTGCCGAAACCACATCGCTGCTGAAGCTCCGGAGCGAAGCACGAAATACGGTGGCCGGCGGTCCGTTCGGCGACGCCGCAACCGAAGTGGCCTTGATGGCCGCACGCAAGC
The DNA here is from genome assembly GCF_003938655.1 of Rhizobium pisi. Classification (GTDB taxonomy): domain Bacteria; phylum Pseudomonadota; class Alphaproteobacteria; order Rhizobiales; family Rhizobiaceae; genus Rhizobium; species Rhizobium pisi. The sequence continues at coordinate 246,269 of NZ_RJJT01000007.1, read as the reverse complement.
GTTTGGGCAAAATGTTGCGGAGAGGACAGTCATGAACCAGCAAGACACCTTCCCGCAGTCATCTGCCCGCGCCGGCGAGACAGGCACGGCGCCGTTGAACATTACCGTCGGCGTTCTGACCTATCGGCGTCTGGACGGGATCGCCAAGCTACTCGACGTGATGACGCGTCAGGTCAGGCACCCGGCCCGGCCCTATCATCTCACCATGGTGATCGTGGATAATGATGCCAGCGGCAGCGCAAAGGCGACGGTGGAGGGCTTCGGCCAAACCGGCGCCTATGACCTGATCTACGTCATCGAAACCAACCAGGGCATACCCTTTGCGCGCAACCGCGCGCTGGATTCGGCTCCTCCCGGCACCGACCTCTTCTGCTTTCTCGACGATGACGAATGGCCGGTCGACGGCTGGCTCGATGCGATGCTGGAGACCCGCGAGAAGAACCGCGCCGATTGCGTCTACGGTCCGGTCCAGCCGGTCTATCCGGAAAACCCGCCGGAATATTTCATCAAGGCACGGGTCTTCGAACGCAAGAAGAACCAGGACGGGCAACGCATCAATTACGCAGCTTCGAACAACGTCATGTTCGATTATCCCTTGATCCGCTCGTGGAACCTGCGTTTTGAAGAAAAGATGCGCTACACCGGGGGCACCGACTATCTTTTCTTCAATCAGGCCGTCCGTCGCGGCATGAAAGTTTTCTGGGCTGACAAGGCGCTTGTCTATGATATCGTTCCGGCAAACCGGATGACCTGGAAATGGGTGCTGCAGAGACAATACCGGCTCGGCAATACTTTTGCGGTCAGTGAGGTCCTGCATGGCAACCTCAAGCGCCGGATCTACCGCGCAGCCTATGGCGCCACGAGAGTCGTGCTCGGTCTGGCCATGCTGCCGGCGATCCTGATTTCACCCTACTGGGGCATGCGGGCACTCACCCATGTTCTGCGCGGCGCCGGCATGGTCAACGGCATTCTTGGTCACGCATACCAGGAATATAAGCCTAATGCCGCCCTTTAGTAAGATTTGCGGGAGCGACCTCGGATGAGTTACAGCCCTTCTTATGTTTCGGACGAAGGAATAAGGCTACGGCCGCTCGCCCGGTCGCGGCCACGTCGCGGCATCAAGAAAGAGACATTCGTCCGTGGGCTCCTCACCGGAATGCTTTATCTGACGCTCCTGCGGACAACAGGAATGTGGTATGGCTATCCGTCAAATTTCATCGAGGACGCGCCTGTCGATCCGTTCGCCCAGAAATTGATGCTGTACAGCCTCATTCCGTTGATCGGACTTTACATTTGGCTGGAGCCAAACCGTTTTGTCTCCTATTTTCGTAGAATACCGGTTCTGCTCATCGTCGTTAGCGCATTTTCAATTATATCACTTGGGGTGTCGATCAGCTTTGGCGCATCCGTCCGCGGTATTGCCGCGGTGGCGATACTGACGGTGGCACCGCTGCTCTACAGGTTTCGCTACGGCAGTGTCGCCACCTTCCAGATCCTGATCAATTTCGGCATCTTCGCGGCGTTTGCGAATATTTTATATACCGTCGCCTTCCCGCGATACGCGATCATGAGTGGCTCCTATGCCGGCATGATAAAAGGCTTGTTCTACCACAAGAACGGCCTGGGTCAGTTTTGCGCTGTCAGTTTCATCGCCATGCTATCGGTGGGAATACCGAAGGGCCGGCTGCGCTACAGCCAGCTTCTGCGCTGGGCGGCATTGCTCTGCACCCTCCTGCTTATCGTTGTCTCCAAGTCCTCGACCGCCGTTGTCATGGTGGCTATCGGTATATCTGCCTTGATCGGCTCGCACATGATGCAGTCCGTGAGAAACTCGCTGGCGCGCTCCTTCTTTGTCTTCTTCTTCTGCCTTCTTCTCGGGGTCGCCGCGTCCTTCGCCTATCTCGGTGTAGCCCAGATGATTGCGGACGCATTTGGAAAAGACCTTACATTTTCCGGACGTACCAATATCTGGGACCAGTTGCTGCCGCTGGTCTACGACCGCCCGATCTTTGGTTACGGCTTTGCGGCTTTCCGCCAGCCCGAAGTTATGGAGCAATATGTCGAACTGACCTTCGATGCGCGCTCGACACATAATACCTACCTGGAACTTGCCCTCAACATCGGCGTTCCCGGCATGATTGCCTGGACAGTTTTTGTTCTTCAGCGCCTCGGTGGCCGCCTGACCGCGACCCAACGTTCCGGCGATCTTCGCGACACGCATTCCAAAGAAGTTGCCATCATTCTCCTCATCGTCGTTGGTTCCATGATGGAAGCGGGAATGATGCTCGCCCCGGTCATCCTTTGGCCCTATCTGGTCGTGTCGCTTCCCGTGAGCAAGCCAAAAAACACCGGTAGATCGATGCGCGATCTTATTGCCGATAGCCGGCATGCGACGCCACAGTAGCAAATCCGACCGCAATTAATTCTCGTCGGAAATCACGAACTGCGGCAGTCTTGCCGTCCGTAAATCGCGCTGGGCTGCGCGCGAAGAGGGAAAAAATAATGACAACGATTGAGAAGCCGCAAGAGATTTTATCACTTCAATATCTTCGAGCGTTGGCGGCCATCGGAGTCTTGCTTTACCACCGGATAGAAATATTTTCGATCGGCACGCATGGGGTTGACTTGTTCTTCGTGATCAGCGGCTTCGTTATGATCGCCACGACCGACGCGAAAGAAAAAACACCATCTGCTTTTCTGCTTGATCGGATTATTCGCGTCGTCCCCATGTATTGGCTGGCGATCCTTGCGGGAGGACTTTTGGTTCTCGCCGGGATTCCGCTCCACCGATACGAGACCAATGTGGTCTCGCTGATTTCGTCCATGTTGTTTATTCCATACCTGAACGCGCATGGGGAGGCTTGGCCCGTGATCCTCCAGGGCTGGACCCTGAATTACGAAATGTACTTCTATGCCATATTCTCTCTTATTCTGTTCGCTCCCCAAAGCCTCCGTGTTTGGGCACTGGCAGCATGCTTCTGTGTATTGGTTGCTCTGGGAGAAGCCATTCCGTCGCAAGGCGCTATCTCCGCGACCTACACCAGCCCGCTCCTCCTTGAGTTCTTGGCGGGCACGATTTTAGGACGGATATACGGCCTGACGCTCCGAAATGTTTCGGTACTGCGCGCCCTCATAATATCCGGCCTTCTCGCCGCAGGTTTGTTTGCATGCTCGTATTTTTTCGGCAGGCTTGCATGGGGTGGCCTGGCCGTTTTGATCGTCGCCTCGGCATTAACGAGTGAGCGGCTTGGCTGGGTACCTAATATACCGTGGTTGAAGTTTCTGGGCGCCGCTTCTTTTTCGATCTACATATTCCAGCAACTGTTCTTCACATTGAGCGGGAACTTGTTCGGAGCCTTGACACAGCTTTCGGGAATAAATTTCCTGTATCTCTTGTTTTGGCGCCCGATGGATGTGGTGATTGCTGCCGGTGGCGGCGCACTGATTTACATGTTCATCGAGAAGCCGGTAGGACGCTATCTCAAGTCAATGCGCTTCCGCGACAAGGTCGTCGCCGCATAGGACAGTTTCTAGGAAACCTTGCTGCATGAAATCAATCTGACCGCCTGGCGCATACATCGGCCCGAAAATCGAAACTGATTTTCGAGCCGATGCGTCGATTTAGGTGTCAGAGCGTCCGTCATGCGTCTGAGAGGACGCATGGCGCTTCTGGCGCATGTCGCGCAAGCGCTCAGCGGCTTGCGATCACGAGATCGCAGAAAGCCAAAGATCTAAAGCGTGGCCAGCGAATCTGAAAGATCGCAATGCGGTTCAACGCACCGGCGCGTGATTGGATTCAGCTGCACCGGTCACCATAGGCCGGGTCTCGAAAGATGTCGTCCGCATCTTGTTCTCGTTGTCCGCGGAAAGCACTGCCCTTGCCGTGAGCGCCGAGCCGACAGTCGACAGATGTTGGTTGTCTGTGAACAATGGCGCGCCGTCGGCCGTGGAAAAACGGCACCGGGCTTGCGGGCAAAGCGCCCCAAAAGGATCGACCAGTGTGACGCCGGGGGGTGATTTTTCCGCGACGCGTGTCACGATATCTCTTACCGGGTCGTTGAAATTGACGACGGCTTTCATCGGGGCGTCGTGAGGTGTCAAGTCGCGATCGCCATCAAGCCATGTCCCGAATGTCGATCTCAAGGGTATCGCGCGCTGGAGCCCAACGCGGACCGGGTTGAAATTGAACAAGGGAACGTCCTGCAGAAGAACGACATCCTTGTTCATTTCCCGCAATTGCGAGATCTGCGATGCAAGCGCCGACTCGAGCGTCGGCCCATTTGCCTCCTCGGGCTGCTCCGCGCCGTTGGCGCCCGGATGAATGTAGCGCGAGCCGGTTTCTGCCTCACGCATCGGAGCAGACCAGTATCCGGCCAGGATCACCTTCTTGATGGCGCCGTTCCCGCGCAGCAAATCCATCACCCTGGCATTATAAGCCGCGCATTCCGCGGCATGAGCCGGATGATTTGGCATGTAGCGCGTGGCTCCCGTCAGCGGCGGACAGGATGATTTGGTGAAGACATAAAGCTGGTAGCCGCGCTCTTGCGCAACCGCCCTCAATCCGGGCGCAAGCGCCGCTGCATGGCTGTCGCCGATCAACGCTATTGCAGGCCCGGCATCGCCTCCGGGCTGGCACCCCGCGCCGCTGGCGGGAGAGGCCGCACCATAGGATACGAGGCATGACTCACGGGTGGATATGACCTTTTCGATCATCGCAACCTGTGGACCAAATCTCTGCGGAACTCCGGCCATCACCACGGCCAGCGCGAAAGGCAGCGTGAAAATGACCAGGGCAGTTGCGTAGCGCCAAAGTGTCCGGCCGTTGGAAATGCCCGGGCGCCGAAACGGCTTCTCCACGAGGTAATATGTCAGAACAGCCAGGATAAATGAGATCGAGACGATGATCAGAGCGGCCGATTGCTGCAATGGCCAGACGGACGAGACGCTGGCGAAACTCAAAAGCGGCCAATGCCAAAGATACCAGGAATAGGAGACAAGCCCGATGAAAACGAGTGGCCGCGAACCAAGCGCCAGGGCAACAAACGAGCCGGGGCTGGCAATGATCAGCGCCGAACCGAGAACCGGCAACAGCGCCGAAGCCCCCGGGAAAGGCGTGGAATCGTTGTAGATAAAGATAGGCGCGGCAATCAATATCGCGCCGATGAAAGCAATGCCATTGACGACGGCTTTCTTACCTTGCTCGAAGCGTACGCCCTTTATCTCCATGACGGCGAGACCGCCGCCAATTCCCAGTTCCCATGCACGGCTGGGGAGCAGGTAGAAGGTGAAAGCCGGGTCGATCTTCAGCGCCACGACGGAAAATATGAATGAGAGAACGACGAGCGTTGCGATTGCCGGAAGAATTCCCCGCTTGAAGAAGCGGTTCAGGAACAGAATGACCCAGGGAAAGACCATATAAAACTGTTCTTCGACACCGAGGCTCCAGGTCATCAGCATCGGCATCTGATCGGCTGCGGGCGAGAAATAATCGCTGGAAAACCAATAATAGATGTTGGAAATACCGAACATGGCCGCGACGGCGCTGAGCGAAAATTTCTTGAACTCCCCTGGGGAGAGCAGGAGGAAACCGATCAGAAAGGAAGCGCTCAGGACGAAAAACAATGCCGGCAATATCCGTCTTGCTCGCCGGACGTAAAATTTTGCGAAGCTGAATTCGGATTTGAGGACGTCGCTATAGATATGCCCGGTAATGAGATATCCGGAGATGACAAAGAAAATGTCGACGCCGACGAAACCGCCCGAAAATGGCCTCAGACCTGCGTGAAATAACACAACGGAAATGATGGCGATCGAACGAAGACCATCTACATCAGGACGATAGGCCCGTGCGGAGTTGTTATGCATCCGGATATCCCTTCGAAGCGATGCCCAGCTTGGCTGGCGGCGTCGATGCTAACGGAGTTGTATTGCAATGCATCCTAAAATGATGCATTGCAATAGGGAAGTTTAACACTTCTCAAATTTGAGCGAATCGAACAGGTTGGCGCATCGCAATGCGGATCGATACGAATATTGCGATGCTGTGAATAGTGGGTATCCTGCTGATGTTCGGGCATCCTCGCCGAGGCCAAGGCCCAGTTTATCGTATTGCGTAGCAAACATAAATTGAAGTTCAACCCTGGGAAGTCGATTGAAAGTTTCGATAGACCGACAGCAGCCCAAGACAGTGTGAGGCATGGACTATGACTGACGGAAAACGCCGGAAAATTCTCGCCGCGTCGTCGGGCGGTGGCCACTGGGAACAGTTGATGGCAATGCGTGCTGCCTTTGACGGCAGCGAGGTTATTTTCGCGACCACCATCCCCGGCCTCTTGAAAAAATACGACATTCGGGACGGGCTGGTCCTTCCCGATTGCAGCCGTGACTCGATCACCATGTCGATCCGGTGTTTTTTCAGTGCCTTCTATATCGTCCTCAAGCACAGACCCGACGTCGTTATCTCGACCGGTGCCGCGCCTGGACTCTTTTGCCTGCTTGCCGGCAAATTGACGGGCAAGCGAACGATCTGGATCGATAGCGTTGCCAACGTCGAGAAGTTGTCCCTATCGGGAAAACTGGCCGGCCATATTGCAACGCTCTGGCTCACACAATGGCAACATCTCTCGCGGCCTGATGGCCCGCATTACGCAGGAGCTGTCCTTTGATCCTCGTTACCGTCGGAACGCAGCTGCCGTTCGATCGCCTCGTCAAGGCCGTCGACACCTTCGCAAAGGATTTGACCAGACCGGTTCTGGCCCAGATCGGCAAGGGCACCTACACGCCCGCGAACATGAAATGGATCAAGAATATCGAACCTGCGGATTTCGATAGCGTCTTTCGCGATGCGACCGTCATCGTCTCTCATGCGGGGATCGGCACTGTCCTCACGGCAAAACGTTTTGGGAAGCCGATCATTCTCGTTCCGAGAAAGGCGGCCCTCGGCGAGCACCGAAACGATCATCAGCTTGCCACGGTGAGCCAGCTCGCGGGCCGGCCCGGCATCTATGTCGCGCATAACGATGACGAACTCAAAAACTATCTTCTCGACGAGCTGGACAGTCCTTCTCACGAAGATCCGTCTGAGGTCGGACGGACATCGCTGGTCAATTACCTGAAAGGCTATCTCGCGACAGCCTGAGCGCGAGAACAGCCGCGGGCCGCCCCGGCAAAGGAGAGATTTTTATCCTCCGCAATTGCGGCCGGCAATATGTTTGACAAGTTCCGGCACGATGATTTTGGATGCAATGTCAGGCCGGGGATGCGCACCGTCGGGAATTGCTGCCCAGAGGTCTCCCGGCGCCAGACGCTCCCAGTTGGGCCGGTGGTCGACGAACTCCAGGCCACGTTTCCGGGCTTCCGCCTCATGGGCCGAGATGTAGCTTTCGACGAAAGGCCGGATCAGGCCGCGCAGGCCTGAAAACGGATTCATCGCCATGACGATAATCCGCGCCCGCGGCACGCGCTGCCGGAGCTGATCGAGGATCTCGCCGATATCCTGCCGGCTTCGCGAAAGCGATACGAACCTCTGCAATGTTGCGTCATTGGCGTAGAGCTCGATCAGGATGACATCCGGCTGCTCGTCGACGACGCGATCGATTTGGGTCAGGGCCCATATGGTCGTCTCACCACTTTTCGCAACGCTGACGACGTTCACCGGCCGTTGCAGGCAGGCTGCCAGATCTTTCTCGAGAGCCGGCTGCCAGCCGCCACGGGCGGTCAAGGACGTCCCGAAAGCCACGATTTTCAACGGCGGAAGGTTTTCGGCATAACCGCTTTTCGGTGCCGAGAGCGTCACGAGGGACACCAAAAACAGAACCAGTCCATACGCCAGTCGTCTCTCAATTGGCATCGCTCGCCAAAGCCGTAAACCTGTCATGGAGAGACCATATCCCGGCGGAAACGATACGTCACCCGGCAGCCGGTCATTTGGGAGAATTGCTACATCCTTCCAACGCCGACCTGGAGCACCGCGAGACAATGTCATCGAAACGATCACTCATGCCCGCCCAAGACGACAGGAATGAGCCCCAACTCCAGCCCAGCGGATAGTGGCAACCATCTTTCGCCGCGCCTCAAAACGGCGCGGCGGCCGCCAATCACTCCTCGCGAAATACGTGCTGCATCTGATCGCTCAGCGGCTTCGTGAGATAGGAGATAACGGTCCTGTCGCCGATCTTGATGAAGACTTCGGCGGGCATGCCCGGATAGAGCTTTATCGACTTCAGCTTCGCCAGGCTGTCAGCCTTCGGCTTGACACGGATGGGATAGTAGCTGATGCCTGTCCGCTCGTCTCTGACGATATCGGGCGCGATGGAGGTGATCTCGCCGCCCACATCAGGCGTCGTACGCTGATCGAAGGCGCTGAACCTGACATCGACGGATTGGCTGACGTGAATCTGGTCGATGTCGCGGGTCGCGACCTTCGCCTCGACCGTGAGATCGTCATTTTCGGGAACGACGAGCATCAGAGTCTGACCGGGATCGATGACCCCATTGACGGTGTGAACCGCAAGCTCGTGAACCCGCCCGCTCAGCGGTGCGGTAATCTCGAGACGGTGGAGTTGATCGAGCGCAGTTCCGCGGCGCTCTTCATATTCGGCAATCTGTGCTTCGACATCGGTCAGATCCTTGGCGATCTCGGAACGACGATCTTCATCCAGCTGGATCGACTGGCGATCGATCTCGATCGCCTTGCCCTCGGCCTCCGCCTTCGCCGCGATTTCCTGGCCGCTATTGCCCTGGAGATCGGCGCGTGCGCGCTTCAGCTGATTCAAACGCTGAAGCGTGACGAGACCCTTCTTGTAGAGGGTGTCGACGCCTTCCAGCTCCTCTTCGATCAGGCCGAGGGAATCATTGGTCGCGTTGATCTGCACGACCAACCCTTTGATCTGCTCGCCCAACTGATCCTTGCGCGACTCCAGCTGGCTCTTCATTCCCACAAGCGCCGACCTGCGGCTATCGAACAGCTTCCGCTCGCCGTCGAGCAGCTTCTGCGCCGAGGTGCTGGATGTCAGATCGCTGATATTTTCCTCGACCTCGAACGACTCGGCGCCGATCCGTTCAGCTTTCAGACGGGCACGGCGCGCATAAAGCTGGGCGAGCGTGCTCTCGACGATCGAGAGCTGGGCCTTTGTCGTTGTTCCATCGAGCCGTATGAGGACCTGTCCAGCCGTCACATGGTCATTTTCCGCGACCAGGAGCTGCGACACGATACCGCCCGTTAGGTGCTGGATCTTCTTCACATCGCCGTTGACGACGACCACGCCCTCGCCGATGACGGCGCTCGAAAGTTCCGTCGTCGCTGCCCAGCCGCCAATGCCGCAAACGAGGGCGATCGACAAAGCGCCGACAACCATGACATGGCGATTGAGCGAGCGCTTCGATTCACTGATGATCTTACTCACAAATACGTCCTCCGGCCTATTCGGCCGCATTCATGCCGTCGACGACGACCTTGAGCTGAGCCACGCGGTCAGCAATCGGCGCGCGCGCCGCTTCCGGGCGGCTGACGCGAGCCATGACTTCTTCCTTGGGACCGAATGCGATCATCCGGCCGTCCTGCATCATCAGGACGAAATCGCACACCGCCAGAACGCCGGACCGATGCGCGATGACGACGACGATGCCGCCGCGCGCACGCACGCTCATGATCGCCGCGCTCAGCGCCCGTTCGCCCTCTTCGTCGAGATTGGAGTTCGGTTCGTCGAGCACGACGAGGAAGGGCTCGCCGTAAAGCGCCCTTGCAAGCGCGATACGCTGTCTCTGGCCGGCCGAAAGCGATGCCCCGCCCTCACCGATTTCCGTTTCATAGCCGTTCGGCAGACGAAGAATGAGATCGTGAACACGCGCTGCCCTTGCCGCGGCGACCACCGCCTCGGGCGACATGTCCTTGGCGAAGCGGCAGATATTCTGCGCGACCGTGCCGGAGAAGAGCTCGACGTCCTGCGGGAGATAGCCGATGTGCCGGCCGAGCGCGTCGGTATCCCACTGGTCGAGTGCCGCGCCATCGAGACGAATGGATCCTCTGACGGTCGGCCAGATGCCCATCATCGCACGCGCCAATGACGACTTGCCCGAGGCGCTGTAACCGATGACCCCGAGCGCGCTCCCTGCCCTCAAGCCGAAGCTGACGTCGGAAATGACCAGGCGCTGGCCTGCCGGCGGGCCGCTTGCCAGCCCCTCGACCGTCACCTGCTTGGACGGAGCCGCAAGCGCGAGCGGGGCCGGAATTTCCGGAATGGTTTTCAGGAGATTGGAAAGCCGCGCCCAGCTTTGCTGCGCGGAAACGAAACCGCGCCAGTTTCCGATCGCAGCTTCTACAGGCGCGAGAGCGCGGGACGTCAGGATGGAACCGGCAATGATGATGCCCGAGGAAGCCTGCCCTTGAATGACCAGGATGGCGCCGGTTGCCAGCGTTCCCGATTGCAGGGCGATACGGAAAATCTTCGACAGGGTCGCATATCCGTTGCCGACATCCGAGGCCTGCCGGGTGATGGAACGGTACTCCTCATTCTTCCGATCCCAGATTTCCGCCATCGTGCCGGCCATGCCCATCGCATGGATGACTTCGGAGTTGCGGATCGAGGTCTGGGCAAAGCCATTCCGCATATTGGCGGCGTCGGACTGCTTTTTCGAGAGCGTCCGCGTTCCCTGATTGGTCAGGAACGTCAGGATGGCGAGAACCAGCGAGCCGCCGATGGCGATATATCCGATCGCCGGATGAAACAGAAAACAGATCACGATATAGAAGGGCAGCCAGGGCAGATCGAACATCGCCGTCGGGCCCATGCCGGAGAGGAAAGTCCTGATCTGGTCGAAGTCGCGCAAGGGCTGCAGCCCGTCGCCGCCGATCTTGACCTTCAACGGCGCCTTGATGATCGCCCGGAATACACGTCCGTTCATCATCTCATCAAGCGAGCCGGCAACACGCACGAGCATCCTGCTGCGCAGGACTTCGAACGCGCCCTGGAAAGCATAGAGAGTGAGCGCAAGTATTGCCAAGGCAGCCAGCGTCGGAATGCTTTTGCTCGGAATGACGCGGTCATATACCTCGAGCATGAAAAACGAGCTTGTGAGATAAAGGATATTGATAAGCGCGCTTGCTATACCGATAAAGACAAGGCCGCCCTTGCACTTCCGCAAGGCTTTGGATGGCTCGCTGACATCAGCTGCTGAACTCTGAAACACCAATATTAATCCCTCTTCTGCCGCACCGCACACAAACAAATACGCCCGCACACGTTGCAGCTACGGGCCGTGAGGCCCGATCAATGATGACTACTTGGATCCCGGCGCCAGCGCCGAACTTCCGCTTGCAAGGCACGACTTATTATAAGAATCGTACCGAAAGATGACCGAAAATTCCAATTTATAGCGAACGATTTCAGCGGCTCCAGGTTAACGCTACGCTAAATATACCGATCGAAGCAAGTGAAAATTGCAAAACGCCCAATAACGGCTCAGAGCAGCGACCGCTTCGCACGCATAGACACCATATTTACTGGGGGATTAACTATATATGCAATCTATAGTTTCTTTGACTGTGAACGGCAAACACAGTTTGTGACTGCCCGCCGGCCCCTCTCGCCGGCTCGATCACTTGCGATATTTCGTCAACCAAGCTTCGCAGTCGCAGGAAGCCGGCCGGGGGACGGCCGGCTGATGCTGCCGTGACGCGCATCAGACCAAGGCATGCGAGGCGTGGCTGCTGTGGAACGCATCCACATTGATGGCGATGCTCAAGCTATCCGAGTCAATATGTGAAGCGCCATCGGAGATCTTGTACTGGAAGGACTCGCTGACCTTGCCGCTGAGACCGCCGAGTTTCGCCGCATCGACCGTGTAGGTGTAGTCGCCATCACTTTCCACATGGATGACGCCGTATTTCCCGGTCAGCGTCAGGCCGTGCTTGTCCACCCCGCTGTCACCGAAGCGGCGCAGCAGCAAGATGCCATTGGCCGCACTGTCGTTTTCGAGAAGATTGCCATGATAAGCGCTGCCGGTATTGGTCGAGATATTCAGGCTGTCATGGACTGCGGCGATCGTCGGAACGGGAACCGGAGGAAGAGACGTGGTGTGCGTGTCGCCAGCCGGCACCGGAGTGCTTGCCTGGGGCTGCGCGGGAGCCTCGACATGCGGCTCGACGACCGGTGCGGCGGGCGTTTGCTCGGTTGGCGAACCCGAATTGCTGGTCGTGCCGCCGCTCGCGTGACTATCGAGTTCGGCCTGCGCCTGTTCCAGCGTCTTGTTTTCGCCAACGGAGAACGTGTTCTGAGCGGCAATTGCGGCTGGCATCGTCAGCGTCGTCACCAGGCTGTCTATGATATTGTCGTGGAAAGAACCTGATGCCGTCCTGTCGACCTTCAACGCCGACGAGGACAGTCCTTCAAAGACGTTGTCGTGGATATCGATATTCTCGCGGACATAGTTTGGATAGCCGACAGCGCTGACCAAAACACCATACACGCCGCCATGCACGTAATTTCCGCTGATGTCGTAGTTTTTCGCATCACCGGAATCGCCAAGACCGATGCCATACGACCAGCTGTAACCGCCGAATCCCGAGATATCATTGTCGTGGATAGCGATATTCTTGCCTGCCTGGGCGCTCACCCCGAAGCCGCCGCCGACCAGCGTATTGTCCTCAACCACCGCATTTTCGGCCCGGATCAGCACCAGCACACCCTTGTTGCTGTTGGCGGCCGTCTGATCCAGATAATTGCCTTTGATCAGGATATTGCTGCTGTCATTGAGCTGGATCGCGTCTGCCACACTGCCCTGATTGTGGGAGACGACGTTGTTAACCAGAGTGACGCCGTTTACCTTATCCATCCAAATACCGTCGGCACGGACACCGGTAATCGTGCTGTTCTCGATCGTGATGTTTTGGCTGAATTGGAAGCTGACGGAGCCTGCCTTTCCGGAGAGCCCCGCATTCGTCACCTCGACATTTCGGACCGTCCAGTTCGAAACACTTCCTGCATATATCGCGTTCGCCCCGGTATCCGTGATCTTGATATTCTCCACCACGATATTCGAAGCACTCGAACCATGGATACCGTTAGTGCCGCCGCGAATGACCGGCGCATCGCCGGCGCCATAGCTGCCGATCGTGATCGGAGCGCTGACGCTGCCTGAATATTTCAGGTCGAACTGTTCATTGAACACGCTTCCGGCGGCAAGGAGCACGCTGTCGCCCGGCTTCAGCTTCAAGGATTCAACGGCCGACAACGTCGCAAAAGCTGAACCATCGCTGGTTCCGCTGTTCTTGTCAGATCCTATGACTGAATTCACATAGTAGACGGTCATGCGGCAAATCTCCCTAGATATTGGAAATCTTGTAACCGCTGACCTCTCTCCGGCTGCTAAAATGAAACACTAAAATGCTGTGTATCTCGTGATAATTCTTGCTTTCTGAGGATAAACAACTTCCGGGAGCATGTATTGTTGCGCCGCAACAAGGTTGCACCGCACAACGAAAAGTTTCGTTTACCTTGGATCCGCGTCGAACATCAGGAAATCCCCAAGGTATTTCGGAAACGTTTATTTGAATTTATAGAAGGATTTACTTAGAAAAGCAGGTAACCATATTTTTTACATCAGACACGCTCGATTATTAAAGTTGTTAGCCGGAACACCAAAACAAACCTCAATGTTACCACGCTAACCCAAAGGGATTATAGGAAAACATCATCTTCAGATTCACAGATCCTCGTATTCTTACTAATTGCCCAGGAATAACGATTCTTGTCTCCTGAAGAAAAAATCATAACCAGTTTGGCATCAGCATCTTCACTTATTATTAACACAATAATACCCAAGTGTTTCATCAGCTTATGCACATTCTGCGTGTGTTGTTATTGCACAACAGACCCAAAAATGTTCACTAGTCGTTAACTATGTCCTTGACTCGTTGTATTAACATATACTTAATCGGGCAGCTCGCGAAGGTCAGACCTGATCCGCGAATATTAATTCAAGGAGAGACAATAATGGCTATTCACGCAACCGATGATACTGCAACATTCCTGGAAACCGATGCCATCTCAGGCAATATACTGTCTAACGATACATCAGACGGCAACCTTTTCCTGCGCGCTTTCGATCAACAGAGCGTCGGCGCCAAGCAGGGCAACAGCCAGGTCACCGAAATCCAGGGCGACTTCGGCACCTTCTTCGTCAAGCCGGACGGCAGCTATACCTACGTCCTGAGCGCCGCTGCCAAGATCGGCTTCACCAACGGCGAAACGCTGACCGAACGCGTCTCCTACAAGATTTCCGACGGCGCCGGCCACACCGACGTCGGCGTGTTCACCCTGAACATCCAGGGCGTAACCCAGGTCAAGCCGGTCGCTGTCGATGATCACTTGAGCTTCAACGAAGGCGATGCCATCGGCGGCAACGTTCTCACCAACGACATTCCGGGCGATAACGGCAAGCTCTTCCTTCGTGTGTTCGACGGCACGAACGTAAACGGCAATCCAAGCGCAACCACCGACATCGCCGGCACTTACGGCACGTTCCATGTCAAAGTGGATGGCTCATTCAGCTATGAACTGACGTCGGATATCGCTAACGGCGATCACGTTACGGAAACGGTCCAGTACTACAAGATCTCCGACGGCGACGGTCATACGGATGTCGGCATTCTGACGCTCAACATTACCGGCACCGACGTCGTCTCCGGCGCCGTCGTCTGATCATCGATCAAGCCAGTCAATAAGCAACGCCCGCCGCAGCAAGCAGCGGGCGTTGTTGCATATCAAGTTTGATTTGCCGGAATTTTGACGGCCCATATTGGCAGCCTGTTTGGTGGCACGGTCACAGGCCCGTTTGAATTTTGGGGCGGCCTCTAACAACCTGCGAAAACGGTTATTTGCTGCAGCGCTGTTGGAAGCGGGCCGTCGCCGCCGTTCCGACGTTCGTCCAGGTTTTATCAAAGATTGGACGGAGCTGCGGGCTGATCTGCCTCTTTATGGTGGCGTTGACCATGCACCGGTCGCCGAGTTTCAGCATCGTCGTGAGATCGCTATCGAGCGCATTATTGGCCGCCGAAAGCGTCGCATCGGTGAAACCGTTCCAAAAATAGAACCGGCTCAGAATCATCGACTGGTCATAGGGCGCGAGCGCAACAGAACGCTTCATCATCCCTGCAATCGACAGCGGCTCTTCCGCAATGGCCGACTGAACGGCCGCCAGGCGCAGCCAGAAATTGCTGTTCGTCGGCATGCAGGAAAGAGCATATTGCAGATAACGGCGGGCGTTCGAGGCGGCAACAACCCAGGCGTCGTAATTGCTATTGATATTCTGCCGATCGAACTGCGCCAGAACAAGCGTGACCCCGGCGGCTGTGATATCGGACCGGCAATAATCTCCGGCAATCATATCGACGGTCCGAGAGGCATACTTGGCCGTGACGTCATCCGCGACGGTCTCGCCGCGCTCGATCCTTTCGGCGACGATCGAGATGCTGGCCGCTCTTATTGAAGCGTACAGCTCTCGACCAGCTAGCGCCGCGAAAATGGCGGTGACGATTACGAAAACGATCCTGGTGACCGAGACGAACCGACCGCTGGCCATCAGCTTTCGGTATAGTACCGCGAATAACGCTTATAATAATATTCGCTGGAGCCGAACGTCCGGTAAAGCTTCATCTGCGACGGATCGACCTTGGTCAGGATCACACCCACGCACTTGCTGTAGAGATCCGGCTCGGACAACAGGGTCGACTGAACCACTTTCCGCGAAGTCTTGCCCCACTCGATCACGAAGACGACTGCGTCGAGCTTCGGATTGATGGCGCGCGCATCCACCACCGGAGCCAGAGGAGGTAAGTCGATGATGATGTAATCAAAGCTCTGGCGCGCCGTTTCAAGGAGTTGATCCATGCCGCGCGAGGCAAGCAGTTCCGAAGAGTGTGGAACGCGATAGCGCGCCACCGTCGGCAGGAATGCGAGCTTTGTCTTGGGATCGAGAAGGATGAGGTCCTTGAGCGGGCGGTTGTCGACGATCGCTTCGAGCAGACCGGCCTCGGCATGGCGGCCGATTGCGCGGGTCGCTCCCGGATTTCTCATATCGCCATCGATCAGCAGGCAACGTGCCCCCTGCATTGCCAAAAGCTTGGCAAAATTGATGGATGTCGTCGACTTGCCCTCGCCAGGCAGGCTCGAAACGACGCCGATGACCTTGCAGCGCTGATCGGCCGCACTGATGTCGATGGCGATTTTCGCGCTTCGAAGCGTCTCGGCGAATGCCGAAAGCGGATGTTCCTCGGCATAGGTCGTGGTCTTGCTGCCCCTGGCTATGCTTCGCGGATTGCCTGGATCGACCAGCGTCGGATCGTCGACGTTATCCTCAACCAACGGCATGACGCCAAGAGATTCCACGTCGAGCATGTCCTTGACATCATCCCCGGTGCGGAAGAACCGGTCGCGGAATTCACGGAATGCTGCGATACCGCTTCCGAATGCACATCCCAGGAACATCGCAAAAGCGACGACAAGGCTTCTCTTCGGGGCGCTCGGCTTCGTCGGGGTCTCAGCGGTGGTGATGATACGCGCGGCGGTAATCGGGAAACTCTGCTGCTGAATGGCTTCCTGGTAGCGCGTCAGGAAGTTCTGGTAGAGATTCCTGTAGGTATCGCGCGTCCGCTCGAGCTCGCGAAGCTGCACCTGGGTTTCGCCAGCCGTCGCGGCCACGCCCGTCGCCTGTGTCACGCTATCGCGCAGGGAGGTCTCCCGCGACTTCGCCACTTGCAGTTCGCTCTGATAGCTCTCGGCGATACGATTCAACTCGTCGAACATGAGCCGTTGATATTCCGCCATCTCCGCACGAAGGCGAACCGCCTGCACGTGATCGGGACCAAGCCGCGCCTCGATCTCAGTGTCGAGCTTCGAAGCCTCCAGATATTTCTTGCGAAGGTCGTTCGCAATCGAGCTGTCGAGCACGTCGGTGACGATTGCGTCGGTCTGCTTGGCGTCAATGATCGACTTGATGCGGGTATATTTTGCTTCAGCCTGCGCCGTCGCCGCCTGGGCGCTGATCAGCTGGCTGTTCAGCTCGGATAGCTGCTGATCGCTGAGAAGCGTTCCGGCGGCTGCCTCGACCAGTCCATGCTCGCTGCGGAACTTCTGGACCGCAAGGTCGGTATCGAGCGCCTGCTGCCGGAGTTCTTCGATGCGCTCCTGCAGCCATTCGCCGGCCCGGCGCGTTGCCTCGTATTTCGAATTGAGCTTGTCGACCATATAGACGTCGGCAATCGCCGACGCGATTTGACGCGCCAGATCGGGGGATTGCGAGGTATAGCTGACATCGAGAACGTAGGACTTGCCAACACGTTCGACATCGATATTGGCCACCACGGTCTCAGCCGCGCCGCGCCGCTTCATGTCTACATCGGGCGCATCGGCGCCATCATCGGCGAACCATGATTTGAAATCCACCAGGGATTTCAACGATGCGACGGAAAAAAGCGAGTTCTTCGGCGCCATGAACAGCGGGTTGTCGACAAGTTTCAGCTTGTCGACGACGGCGTAGGCGATCGTGTCGGACTTCAGTAGCTCGACCTGGCTGAGGACCGTGCCTTCGTCATCGTCCAGCTGGCCGAAAGCCGCCAGCTGGTTGATTACCTGGTTGTCGCTGCGATCGATCAGGACGCTCGTATCGGCCGTGTAAACCGGGACCGCCGTGATGACGTACACGATGCCCAGAATGCCGAAGGCAACGGCGCACGCCGCAACGATTCGCCACTGGCGGCGGGCAATTGCGATGAGCTTATCAAAATCGATGAAATCAGCTTCGTTTCCCGTATCGCGGGAAGGGTCGATACGTGGCGTAAGTTTATCTGGTGACAGCAATTTCGATCTCCAACAAAGGCGTCAAGCGCCAAGATCTACGGGCAATTCCAGCTATTGTATGACCGGGATACTCTGACTCGTCGATTGCGTCGAGTCAGAGGACGATTGCCCTGCCCCATTTACGCTGACGATTGTCGTGGTGGTCGTCGAGCTCGAAGACGAGCGATCACCGAAGTTCGAAACCCTCAGCGTACCGGCAGTCGTGGCGGCGCCGTCGAATGGCGTACCGTCATCCGCTCCGGGTCCTGTCGGGCCGATTTGCCCGTCATTACCGATGCCGGATGCAGAAGCTGCAGCACTTCCACCCGGGCCGAGCGCCGCGGTTCCGCCTTCGGCGAGGACCTTCGCAAAGGCGGCAAGGAGCGGCGCAAGGTTCGGATCGGCGCTCGCCGCCTCGGCGACGGCCTTTTCGATGGCCAGTTTGAAGAGCGGATCTGTTACCTGGCAGCTGTTTGCCGCCCGTCCGAGACCGGAACCGATAGCGGCCATCTGTGCGGCATCGGCCTTCTTGGCCTGCTCGATCACCGGCGCCAGCGCGTCATCGCTGCTGCCAACCAGCGCGCGGACGCGCGATGACAAAACCAGCGGATCCGACATCTCAAGCAGAGCGGCGGGGTTCGCCGTAAATCCGCTGATATCAACAGTATTCAGACTTGAAAGCTTCACGCAAGCGGCCGCAAAGGCGCTCGTAGTCATGCCGGCCAACATTGCCACGACGATCCCGCTATATGCAAGCTTACGATAAACACCTGACCTTGCCATAACGATGCTTTCCTTCATGAAATCCGCGGCATAGACGGCCGGCTCCGATTGTTCTCAACCAGTGCCGGCCAGCCTATTTCAATCAATTTCCAAGATCTTCGACCGCGTTGCGAGTATCTTTCGCATCGTCGGCAACTCCGGAAATAGTGGACGATACGGAGTTCACGATGTCAAGGAACTTGACCAATTCGACAGAGTCCGAATTGGAAATATAGATAATATCCTTGTCTTCCATCTTGAATTGCTGGACGGCGAACAGGGTCGCCGGATCGCGAAGATTCGCGCGAATGATCATCGGAACCGTCTCACCGGCAAATCTCGACGTATCCACGTGCATTGCGGCAAGCGTCTTCTTCGGCGCGAGGCGATAGAGCAGGACCTGAGCCGGATCCGCGCGGTCGTCACGCAGTCCGCCAGCCTTGGCGATTGCCTCCCCGAGGCTGATGTCCGACTCCTCGAAATCGAAGCGGCCGCTGATGCCGGCGGCACCGAGCGCGAGATAGGTGCGGCGCTCATGATCGACCGAGATCGTATCATCCGGCGCGACATAGATATTTTCCGCCGGGGTTTTCAACAGCGTGTTGTAGGCGACGGTCGCCGTCTTGCCGCGGCGCTGCAGCGTCACATTCGTTTCGATATTGTTGGTCGTCAAACCACCGGCGGCAGAGATGACGTCGAGAACGCGTTCGCCGGCCGGGCTGATTTCGACGCGCTGCGGATTGTTGACGTCACCAAGCACCGCCACCTGACTGGAGCGGCTTGTCGTCGTCGTAATGACCACCTGCGGCTCGATCGCGCGGCTCGCCAGGCGATCCTCGATATCCTGCTCCACGACTTCCTTCAGGCGACCTGCGGCGGGAACCCGTCCCGCATAAGGAATCGTGATCGTCCCGTTTCTGTCGATGGTCTGGCTTGGCAGCGAGATGTAATTACCGGGTCGGCTGCCGGCATCGGACGGAATGAAGAGACCGCCGGACTGTGCTTCGAAGATGGCAACCTGAACGACGTCGCCGTAACCGAGTGGAATTTCGGGCGCTCCGCCTCGACCGCCGCCAAAACCCTTGAAGGAGGTCGGCTGGGGAGAGGTGAAATACGGCAGGACGTTTTTACTGAGATCGACGAGGGCGTAATCGATGCCGACGCGACGCTCTTTCGTTGTCACTTTCACCGTTGCATCTCGATCGACATCTTTGTGATCGGGACCGGATCTTGGCAAGGACGTGCAGCTTGCCAATATACTCATTAGCGCTACAACAATGGCGACGCGTGTACTACCGACAGGAAAACAACCCATAGAATAACCCGTGTTGACGCACTTTGAGCTACTGCCCCGCAATCTGACAAAATACAAGACAATCCCCGATCAATAATCACTGAAAGCCGTTTAACATTCTCTAACTGTGGCCGCTCGGCAACGCCGAGCTCTTCAGGAAGCAAATACGGTCTCAACCGACCCTTCTGGCGCCGGCAACAATCTAAAGGCTATACCCGCTATAAAATCTCTTGCGTTTGAGAGTCAACAGCGCGGCATCAATACAATTCCCAATTTCGAAAAACCTTCATAAAAACCATCCATTTAGGCCATTAATTAGTTAGTAGTCATACATATTGCCGGTCCGTTTCCGGGTGGCTGCGCCCCAGACTAATCGCGACGACCGCACTGAGAAAAGCCGAGAAAAACACAGCAAAACCCGGTATTTGCAGGGAGAAGTCGACCGCCGCATGAAGAGCGACCAAAACCGTCGCCGCAATGCCGAGAAGGACATAATGTCTCAGGCGCCGCCTTTCGGCGAGGCCGCGCCAGAACACCTTGACGAGGACCGAAAAGACGAGGACCGCCGCAAGCGGAAAAATGATCCCCAGGCCCAGAAATCCTTCGAGATAGAAATTGTGTGCGCGATCGAAGATGCCGAAAATTCCGCAGGCAGGATCGCGATAGGCGGAAAACACCGTCCGGAATGTCCCGAGACCGGTTCCCGTCAGCCAATGATCCAAAATGGCACGCCATATGCCCGGCAGGATGCAGAATCGATCATCGTCTTCAAGCCGCCGCTCTTGCGCACGCAAGATCGCCTGGCCCGCAAATAGCGCCAGCAGCACGACGACGAAGACACCGCCCGCGAGGAACTTCAGCATCGAGTGCCATCTCGGCCCCGGCCTGAGAAAACGTCTCGAGCTGTTCCAATTGACGACGAGCCAGGGAAAATAGATGAGAGCGCCGACAAAGGTTGCGAATATCCCGGCGCGCGAACGGCTGAGCATCAGCGCGGTGAAACATGCGCACAGGAGCAGGATATAGATCCACGATTTCAGCAGAAGAACGTTCCGGCCCGCCTCGCCCGGCGGATATTTCGAATAAGAACGCGTAATCTCCCTGACCAGGGTCAGCATGAGCAGCGTCCCAAGCCCGAGGAAGGTCGCAGCCGTGTTGCGGTTGACGAAGACCGCCGTCAGGCTGTCGAGATAGGCATGTTTCTCCACGACGATCAGAATGTTGGGAAACATCGAAAACTGCAGCAGGCCGAAAACGGCGATAACGCCCGCCGAAAGCCCGAGCCGGGAAAGCACTTTTCTCGCGCGCTGATCGGTGTCGCATAAGAGAAGCCCGGTCAGGAAGGTAACGAAAGGCAGGGCGATCAAGAGGATCGACGCCAGCGTGTCGGCCGGCTCGACCGAGATCGCAGCGTATCGGGCGCCTGCGAGGTCACGAGCGGCATTCCAGGCGGGATGCGCCAGCCAATTGAAAGGCAATTCGATCGTCTGGATGAATGTCCAGCCGGTCAGTATGACAAGCAGAAACAGGGTGATGCTGAAAACCCATCTGCTTTGTCTTGGTTCTCCGAACAGCAGCGCCGAAATGATGGCGAGGGCGAACATTCCGATCGCGGCGAAGGTGAAGGGAAAGGGCGTGACGCTGCCGAACGGAATGAGTGTCAGTATAACCATGCCGATATAGGCAACGAGAAGAACCTCTCGCAAGACCCGCCTGTTGATGAGATTGGACAACATCAGATTCCGTTTACCAAAGCAGGCGGCGATCAAACCCCTGAGGCAACCGCGGCAATCCATCGACTCATACTAATCTAAGTTGCATATCAAGCGGTTGCATGCTAGCGTGTGACAGAATTCCGTATCACTTAAAATTGTCGCGAAAGGTTTAAACCAATCGAGACAAGCCCCGGCTATGCTCCTTCAAGCAGCAAGAACGGGACAGACGTTCTGCAGCTAATACTTGGCAGATCACTAAATCGCCATGCCATTGACTGGGACAAAAGGCAAGCCTGATCTCAATCGGTTGCCCTGAACGGGGATTTAAGAGATGAAGAAGACATTCGTTACACTTCTGGCACTGGCCTTTACGGCAGGTAATGCTTGTTCGGCATTTGCCGCCGGTCCCGCAGGTCTTGCCCGCGGCCTGCCCGGCAGTCCAGCGGTCAGCTATATCTCTGAAAAAGACAAGATCATCCCGCCCTTCGCCCAGGTGCTGTTCTGCGCGCAGAACCCGGCCGAATGCCGAGATAATAACGGCCAGTCGGTCGTTGCGCTTGATGACAAGCAGATGCTCCAGCTGAAGGATGTGAACAGCACGGTCAATCGCACGATGATCGGCCGTAACGACCCCCGCAACGAACTGAACGGCGATGTCTGGAAGGTGAATGTCCGCAGCGGCGACTGTGAGGATTTCGCGCTGACCAAGCGCAGCCGGCTGATCGCGATGGGCTGGTCGTCGCGCGCCCTGCGGATCGCCACGGCATACACGCCCTCCGGTGAAGGGCACGCGGTCCTGGTGGTCAGGACCGACAAGGGCGACCTCGTGCTCGACAACAGGCTGAGCAGCATCAAGAACTGGCGGGACACCGATCTGCGCTGGGACAAGATTCAGTCGGGAACTGACCCTTATGTCTGGTACCGGCTGTAGCGGCTGGCGCAGCCTGCTAAACCCATCCACCAGTTTTTGACATTGAAGTCGAGCCGGTTCTGACGAACGGCTCGACTTGTCATATCGCCCACACAAACCTATGGTTTTGCTGCAACCTGGGATGACCCGCAGCGAACTGTGGCGCCCCAAGTTCGACTTCCGATATGGGTATCAAGCGATCTTCGATATTGTCTTTTCGCCCAGATTCAGTATGACGGACCCCATGCTGCGACGCAGCATGACGTTCTACTCTAATGATTTGAGGGAATTATGCGCATCACGATGATTGGATCAGGCTATGTCGGCCTCGTTTCAGGCGTTTGCTTTGCGGATTTCGGCCACGACGTCATCTGCGTCGACAAGGATCTGAGCAAGATCGAAGCCCTTCGCGAAGGCCGCATTCCGATCTACGAACCGGGTCTGGAGCAATTGGTCGCCGAAAACACCAGCACCGGCCGGCTGTCCTTTTCGACGGATGTCGGCGAAAGCGTCCGCAGCGCCGATGTTGTATTCATCGCAGTCGGCACGCCGTCCCGCCGCGGCGACGGCCACGCCGATCTCTCCTACGTCTATGCGGCTGCCCGCGAGATTGCCACCTATGTGGAAGGCTTCACCGTTGTTGTCACCAAGTCGACGGTGCCGGTCGGCACGGGAGACGAGGTCGAGCGCATCATCCGCGAAACCAATCCTTCGGCGGATGTCGCCGTGGTCTCCAATCCGGAGTTCCTGCGTGAAGGCGCTGCGATCGAGGACTTCAAGCGCCCTGACCGCATCGTCGTCGGCCTGAATGACGACCGCGCGCGCGAAACCATGACCGAGGTCTATCGCCCGCTTTACCTCAACCAGGCGCCGCTGGTCTTCACGACCCGCCGCACCTCCGAACTGATCAAATATGCGGCCAACGCTTTCCTCGCGATGAAGATCACCTTCATCAACGAGATCGCCGACCTCTGCGAACGCGTCGACGCAAATGTCCAGGACGTTTCGCGCGGCATCGGCCTCGACGGCCGCATCGGCTCGAAGTTCCTGCATGCCGGTCCGGGTTACGGCGGCTCTTGCTTCCCCAAGGATACGCTTGCGCTTGCCAAGACCGCGCAGGATTTCGACGCGCCGGTCCGTCTGATCGAGACGACGATCTCGATCAACGACAACCGCAAGCGGGCAATGGGACGCAAGGTCATTTCGGCTGTCGGCGGAGACATTCGCGGCAAGAAGATCGCCATCCTCGGATTGACCTTCAAGCCGAACACCGACGACATGCGCGACAGCCCGGCGATCGCCATCATCCAGACCCTGCAGGACAACGGCGCACAAGTGGTCGGCTATGATCCTGAAGGCATGGAAAACGCCCGCAAGGTGATCGAGAACATCGAATATGCGAGCGGTCCTTACGAAGCCGCCGCCGGCGCCGATGCAATTGTCATCGTCACCGAATGGAACCAGTTCCGCGCGCTCGATTTCAACCGCCTGAAGCAGTCGATGCGTGCTCCGGTGCTGGTCGATCTGCGCAATATCTACCGCAGCGACGAGGTCCGCAAACACGGCTTTGCCTATTCCGGCATCGGCACCAACCTCTATCAGGATGTCACCCACGCCTGAAATAGACGTGTGAACCTGTGATCACCCAGACGCCGCGGAGAATAAATCCGCGGCGTTTTATTTTGGGTGCGCCCTGAAGCGATCTTTCAGATTCGCTTGTCGCACTTCAGACCTTTGGTTTCCCGCATGTCGTGATCGCAGAATCGCTGCACAGTTTCGCGCGACATGCTCTAAAGGATCCCGACCCGCGTCCCCTTGATCGTCAGCACGGTCAGGCGGCCCGTCGCCGATACCGCCGTGTCGATACCGATGCGTTGCGGACCGAATGTCGGGGTGCGAGCAGGTGTGTGCCCATGAATCACGAGCACGGGAAGCTGCGGTCCTTCGTCCAGAAAGGGCTGGCGAATCCACATGAGGTCGTTGTCTTTCTGTTTGTTGAGATCGATGCCTGGCCTGACGCCCGCATGGACAAAGACCACCCTTCCCATCCGCAGCATGATTGGCAGCGATTCCAGGAGTTGAATATGCCGCTCGGGTATCATGTTGCGGATGACGCGCGCGATCATTTCGTTTCCAGCCGCCGACTGCAGCAGATGCTCGATGTCGATTCCGTAGGAGTTCAACGTCTCCGGCCCGGCAAAACCGAGCCATTCAAGAATGCGCGCCGGCTTGCGATAGAGCTTCACCAACTCCGCATCGTGATTGCCGCAAAGGGCGAAACGCTGGAATCCCGCTGGCGGGGCCTTGCACAGGAATTCCAGCACTGCGCTCGAATCCGGCCCGCGATCGACATAGTCGCCGAGCATGAGGATGAGTTTCGGCCCGGGGATGCGCGCACCATCCTCCTCGATGCGGCGATGCGCCTCGACGAGTTCGTTATAACATCCATGAATATCGCTCATCGCGTAAACCGCAGCAAAGTCACCTTCGGCAAAGGTCAGGCGCGCGCGCCTGCTACGGTTGCCTGCCAGCATCGGTATTTGTTGTCGCAATGGCCCTAGATAGTTGAACATGTAATCCATTTATGAGAACCGACCGAATGCCGGTTGTCGGAACGATCCATCTCTTGTTTGTCATTGAAAAGGCAGAAGGCAAGGCCCTCACCGGAAGTTGACCTCGTCGCAGCTTCATCGAAGTTATAACCCGAACCGATTGCCTTATCTCGGCTGACATAGACCTTCGTCATCTGCCGCACTCAGCTCGCCTGGCTCGTGGCGGTGATGACATTGGCGGAAGCTGCGTTGATTCGTTCGAGTATCTGCGAAATTCTGCAGCCGGACTGGTTTTCCGAGCCACATGGTCAGGCTCCCCCAGACAACTCAACGGCGATAGTAAAGTTATTGCCGCGAGATTCGGCATTTTGTATTTATTCATACTTTCGAGGGCGCCACGGTTAATATGACGCTATATTTTGATATAGGGCGGTTAATCCGGCGTTAAACCACCGGCATATTGCAGTGTTCGATTGATCCACGGCCAGGTCGGCTACTGGCGGGAGATCCGCCTATGTCGGATTTCCACAGATTGAACTTTCGAGAAAGCTGTAAAAATCAACTATAACGATAGCTATCACAAAAAAATGAACGTTTAAGAATATGATGCTTGACGCTCCTGCGGCACCGCATAATGATGGTGCGTTGCGATCGTGAACGAGGTTCGCGAGCTGAAATCTCAGATCCAAAATTGCGGGGTGCAAAGTGGAAACTGCGGTTGATTCGAAAATGATCGAGGCCTTCGCCTACGACGAAGACAGCCGGCATCTGCGGGTCTACCTGACGAACGGTCAGAGACGAGAATATGAAGGCGTTCCCAAGGGGGTTGTCGTCGGCTTGACGATGGCGGAATCACCAGGGGTTTTTTACATGAAGGCAATCAGGGGCAAATATCCTCCCCGCCCCTAAGGCATGCCGCGCAAGAGCGCTTTCGGCACATCCTGTCGACTGTTACGACAGGAGATAATTTCAGCAAGGATGCGGGACCGGCATTTGCCGGTCCCGCAAATCAGCTTTCTTACTCACCGAAGAAATCGCGAACCGCATTGATCTCGAGCGGCGCAATATCGTGGCCGCCGGGGTGCCAAACCGTCTTGACCTCGGCTCCTCGCTTTTTCAGATGTTCCGACAGCGCCTCGGTCATCGGAACGGGTGCAATCGGATCCCGCTGCCCGGCCGTTATCAGCACCTTTCGTCCGGCAAGCGTGGACTGGGCCTCGGGTTGAAACGGAATGAGCGGATGCATCAGCACCGCAGCGTCGAAGATGCCCTTTTCGATCAGCACATTAGCGAGGATGTTCGCACCGTTCGAAAAGCCGAGGCCGAAAATCTCGGAAGCCCGGTATTCCCCAGCGAATGCCTTGACATAAGCTGCCATCTTCTCCGTCGCGCGTGAGAGGTCGGGCATATCGTAAACCCCCTCCCCGGTGCGGCGAAAGAATCGCGCGGCCCCATATTCGGAAACGTCGCCGCGCGGCGAGAGGATCGTCGCGTCTGGCAGCAAGCGCCGGCCGAAGTCGAAGAACTGGTTTTCGTCGCCGCCGGTGCCGTGCAGCACAAGAAGTATCGGTTTGCCAGGTGCACCGGCATGCAGCCGGTGCACATATCCAATCTCTGTCATGTCGTTTCTCCTCAACCTTCAAGCGGCTGCAGATGCTGCTCGAGCAGGGCGCGAAGGTGGGTGTGCTGCTGTGGCAGCTTCAGGGCTTCACCGAGATGGGCGGTATCCTCATCGCGGTCGAAGCCGGGCTCGTTGGTCGCGACCTCGAACAGCACGCCGCCCGGCGTGCGGAAATAGATCGCCCAGAAATAGTCGCGGTCGATGACCGGCGTGACCTGGTAGCCGGTGTCCATCAGCGCCTTGCGCACCTCGAGCTGCTTTTCGCGGTTTTCGACGGCGAAGGCGACATGGTGGACAGAGCCGGCGCCGGGAAGCGCGCGGGTAATGTTCGGCATGGTCTCGAGATCGATAAGATGCGCGCCGTTGCCATCAGGCCTGATCAGCCGCTTGACGCCGTCCCTTTCCTCGGCGACCTCGTAACCCATGAACTTCAGGAGTTCGGCCGTAGCACCCTCGTCCCTCAGCCGCATGGCGACGGAGTGGAAGCCGCGAATGGCATGGTCCTCGCTGATGCCGCCATGCGTCCAGGGCTGGCGGGCATCATCCTTGACCTCGACGAGTGCGAAACCATCGCCATCCGGACCGGAGAAATTCAGGCGCTTTTCGCCGAAGCTTTCCTCGGTCTTCAGGCCACCGACACCGAGCGTGGCAAAGCGATCGCTCCAGAAGCTGAGCGAGCCTTGCGGAACGGAAAACACGGTCGTTCCGACCTCGCCGGTGCCGGGACGCCCCTGCGCCATCTTCGGGAACGGGAAATAGGTCATGATCGTGCCGGGCGCCCCGGTCTCGTCACCATAATAGAGGTGATAGACATCAGGAGCGTCGAAATTGACGGTCTTCTTGACGCGGCGCAGGCCGAGCGCATGGGTAAAAAACTGGTTGTTGGTGCGGGCGTCCTCCGCCATCGACGTGACGTGGTGCAGACCCTTGATCTGACTGAGCATGTGAGACCCCTTTCTTGCCCGCCGCTTGCGGGCTTTCGATGGATCATAAATGCGCGCTCGCAGCTCTTGGGAATAGCCCCAGAGACCAAAACGCATTGTTTCCTTTTAGTGAACGAAGATCAATCCGCGTTCACTCCAAGTGTGTCGTGCACACGCTTAGTCGCCATGAGGATCGGCCGGCAGTTGCCAGTCGATCGGCTCGCGTCCGCGCGACTGCAGGAAGGCATTCGCCTTCGAAAAATGCTTGCAGCCGAAAAAGCCGTTATGGGCGGAAAGCGGCGAGGGATGTGGCGCCTTGAGCACCAGATGCCGCGCGGTGTCGACGAAGGCCGCCTTGCGCTGGGCATAGGATCCCCAGAGCATGAAAACGACGGACTCGCATTCGTCGTTGACCTTGCGGATGACGGCATCGGTGAAGCGTTCCCAGCCCTTCCCCTGATGGGCCGCCGCCTGGCCCTCCTCGACGGTCAGCACGCTGTTCAGCAGGAGCACGCCCTGCCTTGCCCAATGTTCGAGAAAACCATGACGCGCCGGCGCGATGCCGAGATCCGTCTCCATCTCCTTATAGATATTGACGAGCGAGGGCGGTATGCGCACGCCCGGCCGGACACTGAAACATAGCCCATGGGCTTGCCCAAGGCCGTGATAAGGATCCTGGCCGAGAATGACAGCCTTGACCTGGGTGACAGGCGTCAGATCAAGGGCGCGGAAATATTCGCTGCCCCTAGGGAAAATCCGCTTGCCGACCTGCTTCTGCTCGACAAGAAAGGATTTGAGCTGCTGCATGTAGGGGCTGGAAAACTCCCCCGCCAGCGCGGCCTTCCAGCTCTCTTCGAGACTGACGGATGTATCGCTCATCGGCAAACCCTTCTCGCATATGACGAAACAACGGTCACACGGTTCTAGCAAAATCGCTTCGCACCGCAATGCCCGTCGGCTCGGCGAAGGCGCCATGCCTTGCGAACTCGGCAGGCGAAGATTGCAGAAAACTGTCCGGGGCATCGCTCCAGTTTAACTATATGATGGCTTCGGTATTTACGCCGGCGGGCGGCCTGAGTAGAACTTGATCGTAAAATCGGAGCATCTCTTCAAATGAAATTCGGCACGAGCGGCCTTCGCGGACTTTCGGTGGATCTCAAGGGGCATGTTTCCGCCCTTTATGCCACGGCGTTCGGCAGATATCTGCTTGGAACCGGCAGGGCCAAAGCCGGCGATGCCATCCTGATTGGCCGCGATTTTCGTGATTCGAGCCCTGAAATCTCGGGAAACTGCGCCGATGCGCTCGCGGCACTCGGCTTCCGGATATTCGATTGCGGCAATGTCCCGACACCGGCACTTGCGCTTTATGGCCTTGAACGAAACGCCGCCTGCCTGATGATCACGGGCTCGCACATTCCGGCGGACCGCAACGGCATCAAATTCTATCGCCCGGATGGCGAGATCGACAAGGCGGACGAGGCAGCGATCACCGCATTGGCCGCAGAGATCGAGCGAAGCGGCGAAACGGTGATGCAAGAGCGTGCCGACACGGAAGATCACGAGGCCGCCTGCCGGCAGCTCTTTTTCGAACGCAATGCCGCACTGCTTCCGCAAGGCGCGCTTTCCGGCCTGAAGATCGGCGTTTATCAGCACAGCACCGTCGCCCGCGACCTGCTGGTGGACGTTCTCGCCCATTACGGCGCCGAGATCACCGCCCTCGGTCGCTCGGAGAGCTTCATTCCCGTCGACACCGAAGCCGTTTCCGAAGAAACGATCACGCTGATGAAGCGTTGGACGTACGATCACACGTTCGATGCGATCGTCTCCACCGATGGCGACGGCGACCGCCCGCTGGTGGCAGACGAAACCGGCATGCCGCTGCGCGGCGATCTTCTTGGCCTCGTAGCCGCCAATTTCCTCGGCGCCGGCACGGTCGTGACGCCCGTCACCTCCAATTCGGGCATCGAGGCAGCGGGCTCCTTCGCCGTCAGGCGCACCCGCGTCGGCTCGCCCTTCGTCATCGCTGGCATGGAAGAGGCTGTCGCGGC
Organism: Rhizobium pisi; assembly: GCF_003938655.1. Taxonomy (GTDB): domain Bacteria; phylum Pseudomonadota; class Alphaproteobacteria; order Rhizobiales; family Rhizobiaceae; genus Rhizobium; species Rhizobium pisi. The sequence continues at coordinate 216,610 of NZ_RJJT01000007.1, read as the reverse complement.
CGGCCAGGGCCTCGTCATGGGCTTCGAGGCCAATGGCGGGCTGCTGACCGCAACCGCCTTCGATATCAACGGCCAGAACGTGCGCGCCTTGCCGACACGCGATTGTTTTGTGCCCGTGCTGGCGATTCTGTCGCTCGCCGCCATCCGCAGGCAGCCGCTTTCTGTCCTTGCAGCCTCCTATCACCTGCCCTTTGCCGCCGCCGACCGCCTGGAGAATTTTCCGGTGGAGACGAGTGCGGCGCTGATGCAGTATCTCCGCGCTGGGGACGACAATCTTTCGGCTTTCCTGCAGCCGATCGGCGAGGTGGCTGCGAAATCCGACATCGACGGACTTCGCGTGACGCTGAAGGACGGCAGGATCATCCATTTCCGCCCGTCCGGCAATGCGCCCGAGATGCGCTGCTACGTGGAAGCCGGGAGCGAGACCGCTGCCCTCAATCTGCTGACCGCCGGGCTGACCCGTATCAGAGACTGGGCAGAGCCCGCTAAACATGCGACGAACACGCTTTTTTCAAGGAACCCGCCTATGACGCAGAAAATCGTTCCCGTGATCATGGCCGGCGGCAAAGGCACTCGGCTCTGGCCGCTTTCCCGGGCCACCGCACCGAAACAGTTCATCCAGTTCGTCGGCGACAAGACGCTGTTTCAGGCAACCCTCGAACGCGTTTCCAATCCGGATCTCTATGAAGCTCCGATCGTCGTCACCAATGAGGAATTCCGCTTCCTGGTGGCCGAGCAGGCCCGCGCGCTTGCCGTCCCGCTCGCCGCCGTGCTGCTCGAACCGGTCGCCCGCAACACAGCGGCGGCGGTAGCCGCTGCCGCAACGCTTGCCGCCGAGCTTTTCGGCAAGAACACCATCATCCAGATGCTCGCTTCGGATCACGAGATCCTGGCCGATGAGACCTATTTCGATTGCATCCGCACCGCCCGCGATGCTGCAGCCGACGGCAAGCTCGTGACCTTCGGCATCAACCCGACCGAGCCGGCAACGGGTTACGGCTATATCGAGATCGGCGATGCGCTCAAAAACGGCGCTCACAAGGTCAAGCGCTTCGTCGAAAAGCCGGCGCTTGAAAAGGCCGAGCAGATGCTTGCCACCGGCGGCTTCTACTGGAACTCCGGCACCTTCATGTTCCCGGTGGCGGAACTCATTGCCGAACTGCAGGAATATGCGCCTGACGTGCTGAAAGCGGCAAGCAAGGCTGTTTCGAAGGCAAGCCGCGACCTCGATTTCACGCGCCTCGACGCCGACCATTTCGCCAGGAGCCCCGACATCTCCATCGACTACGCGATCATGGAAAAGACCTCCAAGGCCGCCGTCGTCCCCTCGCCCTTCAAATGGTCCGACATGGGAAGCTGGGATGCTGTCTGGAAATCAGGCGCACGCGACGACAGCGGCAATGTCGCCGCTGCAAACACCACCGTGGTCAATACTCGCAATTCGCTGGTCATGACGCATGGCGTGCATCTTGCCGTTCAGGGCATGGATGATGTCGCCGTCATCGCCAGCGAGGACGCCGTCTATGTCGGGCCGCTTAAAGACAGCCAGAATGTCGGGCAATTGGTCAAGATGCTGGCCTCTTCTTCCGCGACCGCGAAATTCACCGAAACCCACCCGACATCCTACCGCCCCTGGGGCGGTTATACCTCGATCTTCAACGGCGACCGCTTCCAGGTGAAGCGGATCTTCGTCACGCCGGGCAAAAAGCTTTCGCTGCAGAAACACCATCATCGCTCCGAGCACTGGGTCGTCGTCAAGGGAACGGCCGAAGTGACGGTTGGCGACAGCGTGCGCATGCTGCGCGAGAACGAAAGCGTCTATATCCCGCTCGGTGAAGTCCACCGCCTCGCCAATCCCGGCAAGATTCTCCTCGAGCTCATCGAGGTGCAGACGGGCTCCTATCTCGGCGAAGACGACATCATCCGCATCGTCGACGAGTTCGGAAGAACCTGAAGCAGGCGGCCGAAACGGCCGGCGGGCTCAGACAGTCCGCCGCCTCTCCGGCATGACCACCACCGTCCCTGTTGAATTCCCTATCGGGTTTCTCATAGAATGAACGCTCCGACAGACCTGACAGGAGATGTCCCCTGATGCGTACCCTGCCCGCCCTCGCCGGATTTCTTTCACTCCTGCTGCCGGCAATGGCGTTTGCCGAAACGGCGAGCATGCGCACTGCAAGCGAGGCGGAAATTCGCAGCCACCTGCCGGGCACGGCGGAGCTCAAAGAGGGCAAAAACGGTTACGAATACCGCCACGGCAACAAGAATGGCTATAAGATCAGCAATGGCCAGGTCTGCGTCCTGTTTCCCAACAAGTCGACCGATTGCGTCAACGTGAAGACCGACGGCAAGAAGTTTCAGATGATCGACCGCAAAGGCGGCCGGACCAGATTCTGATTTGCTCCGCGCGAGTTCACTTTGCCCGGATTATCTTGCCGCTGACGATTGATCGCCCCCGTCGAGAACGAATTCGGCGATCAGCCCCGAATGGTTCGAGCCGAGACTGTCATCAAGACGTTTCAGCGATGTCGGGCGGAGCGGCGCGCGCGCAAATATGTGGTCGATGGCGATGCCGAGCACACCTGCGCCACTCGGCCATGTGGCCGGCTCGGGCGCGATCGTCTTCAGCTTCTGTTCGCGCAGGAAGCCCTGGATGCTCGGGGCAATCGCCGACGAATTGAAATCGCCCGCCAGCACCAGAGGACCGGAGATCGAACGGAGCGCCCTGCCGAGATCTTCCAATTCGCCCATCTGGTAATCGTCGAAATAGGGTTTGGACAGGTGCGCCGACACCAGATTGACGGTTTGCCCGCCGAAATCGACGCTTGATATGACCAGCCTGTCTTTCCGTAGGCTGCCGATGCTGGCGACCTGCCGGGTCACGAACGGGCGCTTGGACAGCACCAGCGTATCGCAGCTATCTTTGCCGTGGTCGCAGCCGATATGGTAGGGATAGACCTTGAACAATTGCTGCAGATGGAATGTCAGCGGCTTGGCTTCGAGCAGATTGACGACATCGGCATTCGAAGCGAGCACCATGTCGGTGATGGCAGTCGAGTTTTTCCAGTTGTCGATCGCGATGTTGAACGACATCAGACGGAAAATCGGCGACGCGTCCGCTACTCCATGGTCTTCCGAAAACTCACGCAGCATGATGACCCCGTGAGCGATCAGAAAAACTGAGGCAAGCAGCAGGATAAAGCCGTAGACATGCCTTCTGACGGCGAGAATGACGAGGCTGACCGCGACGAACAGTACGCCGAGATGAATCTGGAAGCTGTAGACGAAGGACAGCAGCCAGAAGTTCGTGACATAGCGTAGCGACACGATCGCAAGGGCAAGGGTCAGAAAGGCCGAGAGAATCCAATAAATTATGTTTCTCATCGATCCCGGTTCCGCTTGCAGACGACTGGCCGGCCATAACATGCAAGCCGCCATGGTGCAATGCAGCATAATGTCCGCAAGCGTGGACCTTGCCGTCATCGGGGAAAGCGGCGCCGGACGGGCGGGTGGCGGCAGTTCCTGCGCTGCGGGCCTTCTCTTTCAAAGGCCTATCGACTCGGCCTCTTCTTATCTTGTAAGTGGGGGCACGTGATACTGAATCGGCTCTTTGCCGTCGGCAGCAGCCGAGAAAAGGTGGGAATGCGCTACTTCATTACAGGGACCGCCGGCTTCATCGGTTTTCATCTGGCCAGGCGCCTGCTGCAGGAAGGGCATGAGGTGACGGGCTTTGACGGCCTCACTCCCTACTACAACGTCAAGCTCAAGGAGATGCGCCATGCAGCACTCTCCCAGTTTCCGGCCTTCAAACCTGTCATCGCTATGCTCGAGGACCGGCCGGCGCTGGAAAAGGCTGTGATCGCGGCCAAGCCTGACGTCCTGATCCACCTCGCAGCACAGGCCGGCGTGCGCTACAGCCTGGAAAATCCCGAAGCCTATCTTCATTCGAACGTCGAAGGCTCGTGGAACATCATGGAAATCGCGCGGCGCGTCGAAATCCGCCACCTGATGCTCGCCTCGACATCCTCGATTTACGGCGCCAATGCAACCGTCCCCTTTCACGAGACCGACCGCGCCGACGAGCCGCTGACCATCTATGCGGCGACGAAGAAATCGATGGAGCTGATGGCGCACAGCTATTCCCATCTCCACAAGATTCCGACCACGGCCTTTCGCTTCTTCACCGTTTACGGCCCCTGGGGCCGGCCTGACATGGCGCTGTTCAAATTCACCAAGAACATGCTCGAAGGCCAGCCGATCGAGATCTACGGTGAAGGCAATATGAGCCGTGACTTCACCTATATCGACGATCTCGTCGAAGCGATCGTCCGGCTGTCGGCCATCGCCCCGAGTGAGGAAAATCGCCTCGATAACGTGGCTGTCGAAACGCTGTCGCGCCAGGCGCCCTTCCGCATCGTCAATATCGGCGGCGGCCAGCCGGTCAGCCTGATGGATTTCGTCGAAACGGTGGAAAAGGCGCTCGGCCGTCCTGCCATCCGCAAGATGCTGGCGATGCAGAAGGGTGACGTGCCACGCACCTTTGCAGCCCCCGATCTGCTTGTCGCGCTGACGGGATACAAGCCCGATACGACATTGGATGTCGGCGTCAAGGCCTTCGTCGAGTGGTATCTCGACGTCCGCGACGAACTGGACGCCTAGAATAGGCCGGGCAAAACTGCGTAGCGGTTTTACGATCACGACATGCGGAAGACCAAAGACCCAAAGTCTGGCAAGCGAATCTGAAAGATCGCGACGCGCTTTAGCGGAGAAACGCGACTGCCTGCACTGCGCCGACCGCCTTCGAAAACAGGTAGTCGATCGCAACGGTCAGGCTCTTCGAATAGGCATTGATCTCGCCCTCACCCTCGACCGCAGTCGGGCTGCGCAGCACGAAGGGAACGCCTGGGCGAACGAAGCCGGCGCTCGTCGTCAAGGGAACCTCGGGCGAATGGCCGATGGCGGAGGTGTACATCAGGTCCCGCCCAAGGCTCGCGGGGCCGATGGCGAAGGCCGGACCGGCAGCCGCGGTGATGGTCAAGCTCAAGGCAATGGCGGCAAGAGTTTTCTGCATGTCGAAGTCCCCGTTCTCGGATCGGCGGGCTTTCGGTTTGCCCGGCTCCAGGCGATCGATGCGTCTGTCCACGCTTCGGTCGCTTTCATGAGAACACTCTACACGTTAGTATTTGCAGGGCTTTTAAGCAGATCGGTCAAATTTTACGAAATTTGACTTTCTGTTCGGAGGACGATCGGGAAATACGAAGATCCTCGCCGGATCGGCGGCTCGGAGCGCACGATCGGCGACGTTTGATGATGCCCGGACGCCGCACCGCACTCTAGAGAATGCGATCCAGCTTCTTGTTGATGTGCAGGTTCGGCATCAATCCCGCGCTTTGCGCGGCATGATAGGATTCTCGGGCCGCATCGAAGGAGATCGACCACATAATGGCGCTCAGCAGGAACGCGATGATATAGATTTGGATACGCATCTCCCTTGCGATAAAAAAAGAGCAAGGCAGTTTTGTGTCAAAAAATGACCGTAAAACGAGAAAAGATGGCGAGGTTTTCTGCCTCGCGGTGATCGCCGCCGGACATATGAGCGTCGTCAAAATTAGCGATAATGCCTCGCTACCTGTTGGCAGCCGACCCCGAGGCTTGGTTCCTCTCCACACCCTGAGAACCCTGAGAGGTCCGTCGCCACGGGCCTCTTTGCCTTGTCTTCCATCTCCATCAAGCCACCGGGCGGCCGATCTCCGCCAAGCCGCGTGAAATCACGCACTGGCGGTGACCGATGTCACGTTACTTTAGTATCGTCCGCCTATATGTATTGAGAGACGCGCAACCGACGATAGAGTTTGGTCGAGGCCAGCATGCCCGCAAGGCAATTGCCGCCCGCAACGACGGCATGACCGCGCATGAAAGCCTCACGGCGCACGCAATCATGATCAGGCATCAACAAATGGGAGGCGTGCATGGGAAGGATTACCAAGGCAGGCGCATGGTGCAATGGCGAGGTCGCCTACCTCGCCTGGACGGCTGACGGCCCGATTGCCGATTGTCTCGGCTTCATGATTACCCGCGTGCACGAAACCGGACCGGAAGTCGGCGCCCGGCGCATTCTTCCGACCTGGATCGCCTTTACGGACCAGTCGAATCCCGACTGGCTGGAGCAGGACAGCTCGGTCTGGCCGATCCAGCAATATCAGTGGCGCGACTTGACACTGCGTCGCTTCCGTGACGAGGCGAAAGTCCGGCCGATCGATTTCAGGATCCACTACGAAATCACGCCGGTCGGGCTTGCAGGCCCCGGCCGCGCGCAGGTTCCCGCCTCCGACACCGCCCCTTATCGCGACGAAAACGGCAAGCCGCGTTACGAGGGGGCACAGCGGCCGCTTTTCATTCTCGACGAACCCTTCAAGACCGAGAGCATCGACGTCACCCATGATTTCCCCAGCGGTGGCGCCATCAAGGCGACCTATACCAACGGCATCCTCTCGACGCAGAACCTGGTGCGCCAGCTGGAAAAGGTCCAGGGCGCAAAACCGAAGAACGTCGCGCCCGGTCCGGCGACGCGCATGACCGAAGGCCTGCTGAAAACTCTGAAGGCGCACATCCCCGAAAAGAATGATCCGATTCGCCTGTTCCTGACCGCCGATGTGCTGAGCTTCCTGACGACGCTGATCGATCGCGCCGAGAAGGGAAACGGCGAACTTTATCTCGCGCTCTATGAATTGCACGATCCTGAATTGATCGAGCGGCTGACGGCGCTCGTCAAGACAGGCAAGGCGCATGTGATCCTCTCCACCTCAGGCTCGACCGATCTCAACAAGGACGGCGACCCGTCGCCGAGGAAACCTGTTGTCTGGGACACCGGCAATCACGACGCCCGCGTCGGCCTTCATGCCGCAGCACCCTCGGCAGAGCGCGTGCAGGACCGCCTCTTCAACAACAACAGCCATATCGGCCACAATAAATTCGCCGTCTATGTCGAAGGCGGCGTCGCCCGCACGGTCATGACCGGCAGCACCAACTGGACCGAAACCGGCCTCTGCACCCAGTCGAACAATGTCATCCTGATCGAAGACGAGAATGTCGCGGCTCGTTTTCTCGCCTATTGGAAGCTTTTGCGGGACGATCCGCAGCCGGTGAGCGTTCCCTTGACCGTTTCCAACCACGGCGAGACCGCCGAGGGCTTTGCGCCGAGCAAGGGCGTGCAGGGCGCGGTGCTGCGCCAGGCCAACGCCGAGCCCACCGGTCCGGTGACGCTGGAGGATGGAAAAACGACTGTCGAAATCCTGTTTTCGCCCAATACCAAGGCGCCGACCAAGAACAAGACCTCGCCGACGCCTGTCGATTTGAGCCGCGTCTATTCGCTGATGGAACATGCCGACAGCGCCATCCTGTTTCTGACCTTCTATCCCGGCGTGCGCGGCGAGCAGAATGTCATCGGCCAGGCGGCGGAGGCCGCCGCCAAGCGGCCGGATCTGCTGATCCAGGGCGCGATCAGCAATCCGGCAGCCCTGCCGCCGGCAAAACCCGGTGAACCCACAACCTATACGCGGCCCGACGGCACTTCCAGGGATCTGCCAGAGCGGGCGATCTGGTGGCCGGGCGGCGATGCCGGCCGCATCGTCATGGTGCGGGCAGCGGCAATCAGTGCCCAGTTCGGCGATCTCCGTCCAGAATTGCTGAGCGCCGGCCATGCAATCATCCATGACAAGATCATCGTCATCGATCCGCTCCACCCCGACAATTGCACCGTCATCACCGGCAGCCACAATCTCGGTTACAAAGCCTCTTACCAGAACGACGAGAACCTGCTGATCGTCCGCGGCAACCAGTCGCTCGCCGTCGCCTATGCGATCCATATTCTCGACGTCTACGACCACTATGTCCTGCGCGCCAAGCTGCAGGAGGAGCTGCGCCAGTCGCTGATTAAGACAGGCCTGCCGCCGAAGGCGGATTCGGGTGGTGGCTTCCTCAACACCAAGGCCAGCTGGCAGGGCCGGTGGTTTGCGCCCGCCCAAGGCCCGTCGAGCCGGAATTATTTCCTCGGCATCTGAGCTGCAGCATCAGCCGCTTGAAGAGAGGGCATCCAGACGATGGATGCCCTCTCTATGCTCTCGCAGCATAATATATCAATCGATTGACTGATTTTGCATTTGATGTTATAAAACTGTCATGACCCAGGAACATAACAACCAGACACCGCCAGCCTCCGCCCGCGCCGAAGCCGCGCGCCAGAAGATGCTGAGCGCCGCCCTCGACGTCTTCGGACGCTATGGCTTCGACGGTGCCTCGACACGCCAGCTGACCGAAGCCGCCGGCGTCAACCTCCAGGCGATCCCTTATTATTTCGGCAGCAAGGAAGGCCTCTACATCGCCGCCGCCGAATATCTGATGCTGCAGGTCGACACGCATATCAGCGGCATGAGGATGCGCATCGGCACACATCTCATGGCGCTCGACAGGGCCGGCGAACCGCTCGATGGGACGCAGGCGCGCCTCTTCCTCACCGAAATCCTGCAGACCATGGTGACGCTTTTCGTCGCCAAGGAATCCGAATCCTGGGCGCGCTTTCTGATCCGCGAGCAGATGGAACCGACCGAGGCCTTCCAGCGGGTCTATCAGGGCATGATGCGGCCGATGATCGAGATGGGCCGGCGGCTGATCGGCGCCATCCTCGACGAAGATCCCGCTTCGGAACATGTGCGCCTGCGCGCCTTCAACCTTATCGGCAGCATTCTCGTCTTCCGCTTTGCCCGGGCGGCCGTTCTCGCCCAGATGGAATGGGACACCTTCGGCCCGAAACAGGTGGAAATATTGCGCGGCCTTGCCGCCGAACTGGTCGATGTCATCGGGCCGTCGAAAGGCGGTGCGGCATGAAACGCACCCTTCCCCTCGCCGTCCTTCTCCTCGTTGCGGCAGGTGCCGCCGCCTGGTGGTATGGCCTACCCGAAAAGCTCGGCTGGCTGCCCGAGACCCGCCGCGAATTCGTCCTTTACGGCAATGTCGATATCCGCCAGGTCTCGCTCGGCTTTCGCGTCAGCGGCCGCCTCTCCGAACTCCGCGTCGACGAGGGCGATGTGGTCAAGAGCGGAACGGTCCTGGCGAAGCTCGATGCCGCACCCTATGAATTCGCCGTCCGCTCCGGCGAGGCCAATGCGGCGGCCCTTCGGGCGACGCTCGACAAGCTGAAGGCCGGCCCGCGCCCGACCGAGATCGCCCAGGCGCGCGCCGCCTATGACGAAAGCCTCGCCGATCTGCAGAATGCCAACCTCGCCTATGACCGCGCCCGTCAGCTTCGTCCGCAGGGCACGATATCAGAGGCAAGCCTGGATCAGGCGACCGCCGCAAAGGCGATGGCCGCCGCGCGCTCCCAGTCCGCCAACGAGGCGCTGAAGCTGCTTGAGGAGGGTTCGCGCGTCGAGGATATCGCAGCCGCCGATGCGCAGGTGAAGGCAGCCGAAGCGACGCTCGCCTCGGCCCGCACCTCGCTCGCCGACACGGAACTGCGTGCGCCGAACGACGGCGTCATCCTCTCGCGTGTGCGGGAAAACGGCGCGATCGTCTCGCCGGCCGATACCGTCTTCGTGCTGTCCCTGACCGAGCCCGTCTGGGTGCGCAGCTATGTCGCCGAACCCGACCTCGGCCGCATTCATCCCGGCATAAAGGTTTCCGTCGCCTCCGATACGGCGCCCGACAAGCCCTATGAAGGCACGATCGGCTTCATCTCGCCGGTTGCCGAATTCACCCCGAAATCGGTGGAGACACCGGAACTCCGGACCGACCTCGTCTATCGCCTCCGGATCGTCATCGACAAACCCGGCCCGGACCTGCGCCAGGGCATGCCGGTCACAGTGCATCTGTCCGCGCCGACGGCAGGCGGACGATGAGCACGGCCGAAACCACCCCCCAGACAGGTTGGGACGACAGGCCGCTCGTCCGGATCGACGGCGTCACCAAGCGATTCGGCGATGCGCCCGCAGCACTCGACGCCGTCTCGGGCACGATCGGCGGCGGTGCAATCACCGGCCTTGTCGGCCCTGATGGCGCCGGCAAGACGACGCTGATCCGCCTGATGACCGGCCTGATGCTGCCCGACACCGGAACGGTTGAGGTTCTGGGCTTCGACACCAGGAAGAATGCCGCCGGCATCCAGGCGGCGATCGGCTACATGCCGCAGCGCTTCGGCCTCTATGAGGACCTCTCTGTGCAGGAAAACCTCGATCTCTATGCCGATCTGCGCGGCCTGCCGAAGAGCGAACGCGCGGCCGCCTTCGACGAACTGCTGACCTTCACCGACCTTAAACGCTTCACCGGGCGCCTGGCCGGCAAACTTTCCGGCGGCATGAAACAGAAGCTCGGCCTTGCCTGCGCGCTTCTGAAAAAGCCGCGCCTGCTGCTGCTCGACGAGCCGGGCGTCGGCGTCGATCCGATCTCGCGCCGCGATCTCTGGAAGATGGTCGAGAACCTGACCCGGGAAGGCATCGGCGTGCTCTGGTCGACCGCCTATCTGGACGAAGCGGAAGCCTGCGACCACGTTCTCCTGCTCAACCAGGGAAAGCTGCTCTTCTCGGGAAAACCGGAGGAGATGACGGAGCGCGTCAACGACCGGGTCTTCAGGGTATCCGGCGTCACCGGTCGCCGCCGCCAGGTGCTTGCCGAACTCCTTGAGGCCGACGGCGTCATCGACGGCGTGATCCAGGGCGAGGCGATCCGCCTCGTCGCAGCCAGGGACAAGAAGCCTGACGTTGCCAAAGCCGGTGACGGCGCGGCACTTGCCCCTGCCCCGCCCCGCTTCGAGGACGCCTTCGTCGACATGCTGGGTGGCGGCCCCGGCGGCCGTTCCAGGCTTGCCGAGGCGCAGGCGCCTCTGAAGGCCGAGGGCGACCGGCCGGTGATCGAAGCCAAGGGCCTGACCAAGCGCTTCGGCGATTTCACCGCCGCCGACGACATCAGCTTCGATATCCGCCGCGGCGAGATCTTCGGCCTGCTCGGCCCGAACGGCGCCGGCAAGTCCACCACCTTCAAGATGCTCTGCGGCCTGTTGAAGCCGACCGGCGGCGAAGGCCGCGTCGCGGGTTTCGACCTGCGCCGCGATGCCGCCGAAGCCCGCAACCAGCTCGGCTACATGGCGCAGAAATTCTCGCTCTATGGCGACCTCACCGTCATGCAGAACCTCGAATTCTTCGCCGGCGTCTATGGACTTCGTGGGCAGCGCAAGCGCGAGCGCATCGAACTGATGGCCGGCATCTTCGATTTCGGCCACCACGCCCGCAAGCCCGCCAAGGATCTGCCGCTCGGCCTCAAGCAGCGACTGGCGCTTGCCTGCGCTGTCATGCACGAGCCGCGCGCCCTCTTCCTGGACGAGCCGACATCAGGCGTCGATCCGATCACCCGCCGCGAATTCTGGACGCATATCAACGCGCTTGTGGAAAAAGGCGTCACCGTGCTCGTCACCACCCACTTCATGGACGAGGCGGAATATTGCGACCGCATCTCGCTGATCTATCGCGGCCGCTCGATCGCGCTGGGTTCTCCAGACAAGCTGAAAGCCCGGGTCGCGACCAAGGAGCAGCCGGACCCGACGATGGAGGATGCCTTCATCGCGCTCGTCCAGCAATCGGAAGCGGAGGATGCCGCATGAGCGCCTCCTCCAACCGATTGCGGCGTCTTTCAGCCCTGGTGCGCAAGGAAAGCTTTCAGGCGATCCGCGATCCGAGCAGCATCCTCATCGCCTTCGTGCTGCCGCTGATCCTGCTCTTTCTCTTCGGCTACGGCGTCTCGCTCGATACGACCCGCACCCGCATCGGCCTTGTCACCGAGGAGATGACGCCGCTGACGCAGGACCTCGCGGCCAGTTTCCAGGCCTCGCGTTATTTCGACGTGGTGATCGGCCGCGACCGGCGCCTGTTCGAGGAAGATCTGGTGCTCGGCAAGGTACGCGGCATCGTCGTCATTTCCGCCGATTTCACCACCCGCTACACAGCCGGCAACAGTCCCTCTCTCCAGGTGATCGTCGACGGCTCCGACCCGAACACGGCGAATTTCGTGCAGAACTATGCCCAAGGCGCCGTTGCCAACTGGGAGCAGCAGAGGCAGGCTGATGTCGCCTCCCATAGCCCGGCCATCTCGGTCGAGCAGCGCTTCTGGTTCAATCCGGAGCTCACCAGCCGCAATTTCCTCGTGCCCGGCTCGATCGCCATCGTCATGACCCTGGTCGGCACGCTCCTGACCTCACTCGTCGTCGCCCGGGAGTGGGAGCGCGGCACCATGGAAGCGATGATGGCGACGCCGGTGACGGCGGTCGAACTGCTTGCCGGCAAGATCCTGCCCTATTTCCTGCTCGGCCTCACCTCGATGACGCTTTGCGTGCTGCTTGCGGTCTTTCTCTTCGGCGTGCCGTTCCGCGGCTCCGTCGCGGCCCTTTACGCCTTGTCGGCCGCCTTCCTGATCCCGGCGCTCGGCCAGGGTCTGCTGATCTCGACGGCAACGAAGAACCAGTTCCTCGCCTCGCAACTGGCGCTGATCTCTGCCTTCCTGCCGGCCTTCCTGCTGTCGGGCTTTCTTTTCGAGATCAATTCCATGCCCACCGTCATCCAGTGGATCACCTTCATCGTGCCGGCGCGTTACCTGATCCCCAGCCTGCAGACGGTGTTCCTCGCCGGCGACATCTGGCCGATGTTCGGACGGGCCATCTCCGTCATGCTGACGATCGGCGCCATCATGTTCGTGCTTGCCGCCCGCAGCACCAGAAAAAGGATCGGCTGAGATGTGGACGAGGCTCTACGCCCTGATCGTCAAGGAACTGCTCGCCGTGCTGCGCGACCCCAAGGGCCGCGCCATCCTAATCGGGCCGCCGATCGTCCAGCTTCTCGTCTTCTCCTATGCCGCAACGCTCGAAGTGCGCAATGTCGACGTCATGATCCTCAACCGCGACAGCGGCCATTGGGGCCAGGAACTGATCCAGCGCATCGACGGCTCGCCGACCTTTCGCAACATCGAGATCGCGGCCAGTCAGGCGGAAGTCCAAGTGGCGATCGATAACCAGACCGTCATTGCCGCGGTCGAGATCAGCCCGGATTTCTCGCGCAATATCGAAGCGGGAACGCCGGCCGACCTGCAGATCGTGCTCGACGGCCGCCGCTCCAACGCCTCGCAGATCGTCGCGGGCTATCTCTCGCAGATCGGCAGCACGCTTGCCGCCGAGACGCCGGCAGGCAAGCGCGCCGGCGCCGGCATGGTGTCCTCCGTGCCGCGCAACTGGTTCAATACGAACCTCACCTACCAATGGTTCATGGTGCCGAACCTCATCGCCAGCATCGCGCTGCTGATCGGCCTGATCGTGACGGCTCTGTCGATCGCCCGAGAGCGCGAACTCGGCACCTTCGACCAGTTGATGGTCTCGCCGCTGCGCATGCACGAAATCCTGATCGGCAAGCTGATCCCGCCGATGATGATCGGCCTCTTCCACATCACCGTCTATATCCTGGCCGCCGTCTTCCTCTTCGAGGTGCCGTTGCGCGGCTCGCTCTTCCTGCTTTACGGCAGTGCGATCTTCTATCTGGGCTCGGTCGCCGGCCTTGGCCTCTTCATCTCGGCGCTGTCGATGACGCAGCAGCAGGCGATCCTCGGCGCCTTCCTGTTCATGGTCCCGGCCATGCTGCTCTCGGGCTTTGCGACGCCGATCGAGAACATGCCGGGATGGCTGCAGCCGATAACCCTCATCAACCCGCTGCGTTATTTTCTTGTGATCGTCAAAGGCGTTTTCTTGAAGGATATCCCCTTGAGCGAGGTGGTAAACCAGACAATCCCCCTGGCGCTGATCGCCGCCGTCACGCTCACCGCCGCCGCCTGGCTCTTCCGCCAGCGGATGGAATAAGGCCTTCCGACCCATGCTTTGGCCGCCTCACATAATGTGAACCGGGCTTCCAAAGCGTGACTCTCTCCTGCCGGAACCTCGGACTGGCGTGGTCGTTACCCAAACGCAACCCCAGTAAAGGAGAAGCAAAATGTACAAGATCCTACTTGTCTCCAGCGCCCTTGCGCTGTCGTCGCTTGCATCAAATGCGCTCGCTGACGGAGCCGTAACGGGTGCAGCCGGTGGCGCCATCACCGGCGCGATCGTCGGTGGTCCTGTGGGTGCTGCCATTGGCGGTGTGGCCGGCGGTGTCGCCGGTGCCGTTATCGATCCGCCGCCGCGCGAAGTCGTGACCTATGTCCAGCAGCAGCCGGCCCCGACCGCCTCCGTGGTTGTCCAGGAACCAATTGTCGTCGGCAAGCCGCTTCCGGCTGATGTCGTTGTGACGCCGGTCCCCGACAACCCGAAATATGCCTATACGGTCATCAACAACCGCCATGTGATCGTCGAACCTCGCACGCACCGCGTCGTGCAGGTGATTGAATAATCAACCCGCCGAGGCCGCCTGCTGCGGCCCGGCCACCTCCGGCCCCGCCTCGGCGGGGCCTTTTTCGTGCGCTTGCGCCAGCGTGCTGGCAATCTCTAGAGGTCCGAGCGCGCTATTAAATTTGGGAACCCGTTTTCGATGCCGGGCTACTTTGACCTAAGCGTGGTTCTATCCCTGCTAGCAGCCGCTGAATATTGGCACGATGGCGCACAATTAAATAAAGACCGCCGGCAATCACCAGAAACCGATAAGGTAACGATTGTTCCGTACTGCAGATGAGGATGATCGCAGTCAACGCCGCCAGCATCGAACTAAGCGAAACAATCCGAAACGCAGCCAGCCCTATGCCAAAAGCTGTCGCCGCACCTAGACCAACTGGCCAGGATACTGCAAGCAACACGCCCAGCCCCGTCGCAGCGGATTTGCCACCGGTAAAACTCAACCAAATCGAACGGCCGTGACCTAACAATACGGCAAGCCCTGCGACGCAAGCGACCCAAGGGGTCCAAGTCGTCAAATCAAGCGCTGTCGGTTGTGCGTCATGCCACCGTGCATAGGACCAAGGATAAAACCAGCGAGCAAAGACAACGGCGGCCGCACCCTTCAGCACATCCACCAGCAGCACGACCAACGCAGGCCATTTTCCCAGGGTTCGCAACACATTCGTTGCGCCCGTGGATTTGGAGCCATGCACCCTGATATCGATGCCCTTGAGCAGCTTTCCCGCCAGATAGCCCGTGGGGATGGAACCGATGAGATAAGCGATCGCCAATCCAAGCACATCCGCCATCCAAATCATGGGAGCCACCTCGCCGTTCAAAGAAAGCCGCCCACGACATCAGTGCCGCAGGCGGTTCAACATCGTCATACTTTACTTCCGCATGCCAGCTAGGAGCGGAGGCTTCGTTGTCTGAAACGCCGGATCAAACCTTCAGTTCGCGCCGCTCGCGCTCGGTCTCCATGGCAAGATCGAGCACCTTCTGCAGGTTGGCGGCGTGGCGGAAGTTCGGGTCGGGCTGGATGCCGCTTGCCACCGCCTCGGCGAAGCGCTGGTAATTGGTCGGCACCGGTGGCACCTCGATGTCCTTCCAGGTGGCGGTCTCGGCATCGTCGCCGAGGCAGCCGCGCAGTTCGGAGCCGTCCGGACGATGGATGACTTCGAGGCTGCCCCGTTCCCCATAGATGCGCAGCTTCAGCTCGTTCAAATGGCCCGTCGCCCAGCGGCTGGCATGGATGACGCCGAGGGCGCCGTTGGCGAAATCGACCGACATGGTGAAGCTGTCATTGGCGTCGAGCATATATTCGCCGATCTGGCCGCCCGGCGCCTTGTTGAAGGTCTTCAGCCGCGCAAAGACATGATCGATGTCGGTCGCGGCACCATAGGCGGCGAAATCGAGAATGTGGATGCCGATGTCGCCGAGCACGCCGTTCGAGCCGTGGCCGGTGGAAAGCCGCCACAGCCAGGTCGATTCCGTGCGCCAATCGCCCCAGGCACGCGAAACGAGCCAGCTCTGGAGATAGGAGGCTTCGACATGCTTGATCGTGCCGAGCTCGCCCGCGAGCACCATCTCGCGGGCACGCTGCAGCGGCGCGACATTGCGATAGGTGAGGTTCACCATATTGATGACGCCTGCCTTTTCGGCCGCTTCCGTCATCTCAAGCGCCTTCGGATAGTTTTCCGCCAGCGGCTTCTCGCAGAGCACATGTTTGCCGGCGGCGATCAGCGCCATCGTCGTCGGGTGATGAATGCGATCGGGCGTGATGTTGGTCGCCGCATCGAACTCGCCCCAGGCGATCGCCTCATCCAGGGAAAGAAACCGCTTTTCGACGTTGAACTTGTCGGCGAAGGCGGAAAGCCGATCGGCATCGGTATCGACGGCGCCGACCACCGTCACGCCGTCGATTTTGCTGAAGTGGGTGAGCTGGTTTTTCGCCATCACGCCCGTGCCAAGAACGAGTAGTCGCATGAATGCTCCTCAGCGGTAACCGGCTTCGCCGGTCTGGTGCAGTTTCGGGCCGCGTTCGACGATCGGCTCCAGTGCCTTTTCTACCGGCACATTTGGAGCGTCGGTGATGCCAGTCAACGACCCCTGCGGGTTATAGGCCCACTTCACGCCGTTGATCAGCACCTTCTGGACATTGCCGTCGTGATAGGTCGGATAGGTCTCGTGGCCGGGACGGAAATAGAAGATGTTGCCGGCGCCGCGACGCCAGGTCAGACCCGAGCGGAACACTTCACCGCCCTGGAACCAGGAGATGAACACCGTTTCGAGCGGCTCCGGTACGGAAAACTGCTCGCCGTACATTTCCTCGTTCTCGAGCTCGAAATGCTCGCCGATGCCGGCGGCGATCGGATGGCGCTGGTTGATCGTCCACAGACGCTCGCGCTCGCCCGCCTCGCGCCATTTCAACGCACAGGGCGTGCCCATCAGCCGCTTGAAGATCTTGGAGAAATGGCCGGAATGCAGGACGAGGAGGCCCATGCCTTCCCAGACGCGCTTGGCGACACGCTCGACGACGATGTCGGATACCGCGCCATGGTCCTTGTGGCCCCACCAGGTGAGCACGTCGGTTTCGGCAAGGCGGGCTTCGCTGAGGCCGTGTTCCGGTTCCTGCAGCGTCGCCGTTGTCGCGGAGATGTCGGGGTCGGTATTCAGCGCATTGGCGATCGTGGTGTGCATGCCCTCGGGATAGATGCCTCGAACGATTTCATTGGTATTCTCGTGGATATTCTCTCCCCAGACGACGGTGCGTATGGCCATGATGCGTGCTCCTCTGGAAGCTGGAAGTATCGATAGGCGGGAAAGCAGGATTCAAAGCGCTTTGGAAGATGGCGCTAGCTGCGCCTCGTCTCCTCCACGTCAGAGGAACTCATAGACCTTTGTCAGGAATTTGACAAAGGGGAAATTTCTCCGGCGGCAGCCAGAAGAATTTCCCTGCAATATCCATGCAAAATCAATGAGAAACGGACTTCGAGAACAGGTTGACCACGACAACGCCCGATATGATCAGTCCGAGACCGACGATTGCCGGCAGGTCGAGGCGCTGCTTGAAGAAGATCAGCCCTACCGACGAAATCAGCACGATTCCCAAAGCGCTCCAAATGGCGTAGGCGATGCCGACGGGAATGCTCTTCAGCGTCAGCGACAGGCAATAAAAGGCTGCCGCATAGCAGGCGACGACGAGTGCCGTCGGCCCGATGCGGGTGAACTGCTGGGACAATTGCAGTGCGGTCGTGCCGATGACCTCAAGCACGATGGCTGCGACGAGCAGCCCATAAATGGCGGCCTGGCTCATGGCGAATTCCCTTCCGATCACTTCCCGGTCAGCTCGACAAGGCGATTGATGAGATCCCGCCTCAGAGCATCGTTGATATCATGGCTTTCCAACGTATCTGCGAACCACAGCCCATCGGCGGCGAAACGCACGATCTGCGCATCGAGCGAAGAGTCGGTGCCGACATATTCCTCCGCCCGCGCCTGCACCCATTGGCGCCAACGCAGACGCAGCCGTGGTTCGGCAAGAAGGGCGATCGTCACCTGCGTCCAGCTCCTGGAATCGTCGGGACGATCCTTGAGGCCGGACACCGCCCTGAGATAGGCGCGGGTGAAGCGTCCGTGCGGCAACGGATCGCCGCGCATCAGCTCCTCCATATCGGCGTCGAACTTTTCAAGCAGGCTCTCGAACAAGGCATCGAGCAGCGCATTCTTCGTCGGGAAGTGATGCAGCAGCCCGCCTTTGCTGACGCTTGAGGCGGCGGAGACCGCATCGAGCGTGACGGCGGCCATGCCATCGCTGGCCACAAGGCGCGCGGCGACCTCCAGCAATTGCTGGCGCACGAGAGCGGGTTGTTTCTTGCGGTGATGAGCGTTCGACATGTCAAATAAAGATACCGTCCGGACGGTTTTGTCAAGGAGAATCGATTGGAATCCCTGCAGCGCCGGGATTATGCGCGAAATGCCGCGGCATCTTGATGACAGTTGCGATCGTTTTCCCAGAGGTGCATGAAGAGGCGGGGATAGATGTATTCAGGGATGGTTTCGTGACGGAGAAAGTCACCACACTCTACGAGGCGATCGGCGGCGATCCCATCGTGCGGGCTCTGACGCACCGCTTCTACGAATTGATGGACAGGCTGCCGGAAGCGAAAAACGTGCGTGCCGTGCACCCGCCAAGCCTTGAGGGCAGCGAAGAGAAATTCTACGAATATATGAGCGGCTATCTCGGCGGCCCGCCGCTCTATACCGACAAGCGCGGCCATCCGCGCCTGCGCAGCCGTCATTTCGTCGCCGAGATCGGCCCTGTCGAGCGCGACGAATGGCTGCTCTGCTTCCGCCGCGCCCTGGACGAAACCATATCAAGTCAGGCATTGCGGGATCTCATCTGGGCGCCGGTCGAACGGCTCGCCCATCACATGCAGAACAAGGAATGACCGATGCGCCTCAACGACCGTTTCGTGCCGCTGTTTTACCTGTTGTCAGGTCTGTTCGGTTTTGCCGGCGTGGCGCTCGCGGCAGCGGCCGCGCATGGTGGTGGCGATGCCCACTTGCTCGCTTCGGCATCGGCCATGTGCCTGGCGCACGCGCCTGCCCTGCTGGCATTGGCGTTCGGTATTGATAAAATCAAAACCGCCTGGCTGGCCGGTTTATTGATCGGCATCGGCACGCTGCTCTTTTCAGCCGATCTCGTCTCGCTGCGTTTTGCCGGTTCCGGCCTGTTCCCGATGGCCGCCCCGACCGGCGGCTTCGCCATGATGTTTGGCTGGCTGGCCGTTGCCGCCGGGGCTGTCTTTCGTGTCAGGCCTTGAGAGCCCTACCTCTCTTCCCTCATTCCGTTGTCTGCCACAGGAATGAGTGAGCAAACAGCAACTTCGCACGATCTCACTAGCTCCGGCCAAGGAGAGGGAGCAAAGCGCCGTTGCGAATCTCTTCTACCCAGCGGGGAGAAGTGCCGGAGCGATAGCGAGGCGATGAGGGGGTGAGCGGCAAAGCTGCGAATGCACTGAGCGTGAGCGAAGGGCAACAATGAACGGCGTGCCGTGTGCCCCCTCATCCGACCCTTCGGGCCACCTTCTCCCCGCTGGGGAGAAGAGGGAGCAAGCCTCACTTGTCCTTCATCCTCAACAGAAGAGCAAAAAGGGCAATCAAATGCCATCAACCACATTGAAACCTTCGAAAACCGGCGGGCCCTTGTACATCGCCTTGCGGTCGCCGGCATTGCGGTGCGCCGCGCGAAAATTCTCGGACTTCGTCCAGTTCTGAAAATCCTCTTCGCTGCTCCAGACCGTGTGCGAGGAATAGAGCGTATAGCCTTCCTCCTCGTTGACCTTGCCGCACAGCAATCGGAATTCGACGAAACCCGGCACCTCGGCCAGGCTGGAATCGCGATTGCGCCAGACCGTCTCGAAATCGCCCTCGGTCCCGGTCACAACCTTGAAGCGGTTCATTGCGATATACATGAAATCTCCTTACGCCTTCCTCCTGGCCGCACGCGAGGGAAAGGCAAGAATATTATTGCCGTTTGCTGCCGCCGGGCCAAGCGGTCTTGTTGCGGCTTCTCCGGGCATGCGCGCTTCCCAGGTCGGGAACAGCGTCACATTCGGGTAGATCCGCTGGCGGTCGGCATGCTGCCGGAAAAGTTCGTAGAGCTCGGGCACGAGGCCCTCGCCTGTCTGCGCGGCAAGCTTGTGCAGGCCGATCATGGTGAAGCCGTCGGGGCGCTGGTCGTTCATCGGGCATTGTCTCGTTCGTTCATCGTCTGCAGCGCACGCTCCAGGCTGGATTTGCTGCCGTTTCGAAGCGGGATGAAGGCCTTGCTGAACTTCTTGCAGCCGGTCTTCACACGCAGGCAGGCATCGTGGCTGATACAGTCGATCGGGCAGAATACGCAGTCGACCGAGGGAAGCAACGTATCGATGCGCGAAACCGCTTCGCGCAGGCCACCGTCGTGATGAATGAGCTCGGCGCCGAAATTGCTGGCGATCTGGCGAAGATGCGCCACCTGGCAGTCACGGCCGCCGACATAGAGGAAACTGCGGCCGTCCAGTTTGGACCGCCCGAGGGATAGCTGGCCAGCCTCCTCACCCGCGCTGTCGCGGACCTCCCGGTTCGAACCCTTCTTGCCCTTGCGAGCCATATGCCACCCGTTCGCTCGTTGATCGTCACACGATTCCTGCGTGTGCGAGCGGACCTTATTAAACTTGATTTTTGGAGTAAAGTATAAAGTTGATTATTTTTATCATCTTATTCGATCGCGATCGGCAGGGAGGTAAAATTCCGTCCATTTCCACCGGGCGTTGGACCGAATGGCGCTGCGCGCCGGACCGCGTTGACGGCAAGCTGATCGATTTCGGGAACGCCGGATCCGTTGACGACGCGAACGGACGTCAGGCCACCGCTGCCATTCACGGAAAACGTGACGACCACAGTTCCCTTGACCCCGCGGGGACTTCTGATCGCACGGCGAATGCGGCTGCGGACCTTCCCGTCGTAATTGGCAAAGGCTGCAGTTCCGATTCCATCATTGTTGCCGGCGGTGCGCGAATTGCGATCGGATTGAGCCGACCGGTCACCCTCGGCAACACCGCGCTCGGAATCCTGCTGCGCCTCGCCCTGCGAACCCGAGGCTTTTTTCGGCGGACGCTTCTTTTCAACCGGTTTCGGCTTTTCCTGCACCACCGCTTTTGGCTTCGGCATCGGCGTCACGAATTCCTGCAGCATGTCCGGCTCTGGCTGGACCTCTGCCGTCTCGACGAGACTCACCTCTTCGGGCTCGACTGCGGCGACAGGCTGAACTTCCGGGGGAATTTCATCAGCGGGCTTCCGCTCCTCCGGAACGACCGTCGACATCGGCTGCGCGACGGCAGTCTCGGCAGGCATTTCGGAAACCAGAACCTCCGGTTCGACGGCCGCCATGGTTTCCGGCGAAACGCGCGTCACGTCGGGAGCCGGAGCCTGCCGTATCGGATCCTGCGTCTCGACCGGCGGAACCTCGGTCGGTTGAACGGCTTCCGGTTGAATGCTGGCCGTTTCGGTCGGCTGGATCACATCCGGCTCGACAGCCTCCGGAATGATCTCTTCCTGCACGGTCACCTCGGTCTCGCCGACGGCAGTCTGGTCGACGTCGGAGTTGCCATACATGACAACGCTTACGGCATCGCCGGCTTCCTCGATCGCCTCCTCGCGCATGTTCGGGAGGGCATTGAGCAACACTACAGCAAATGCCGCGTGAAAAATCAGCGAGCAAAAGCAGGTCAGCGCCACCCGTCGCCGCACCGGCTGCTTGTCGTCTTCCTGCTTTTCCACCGCCGCATCCATCGGCGGCGCGGAAACCGAAACAACAGGTGCAGTTTCCGGATGGTCGGGAAAGGAGGATATCTGCGAAAAACGCGCGTAGTGGATCACCGTTTCGCCGGCCGGCTGCCGCTGCGCGTTGCGCAACTCGGAAAGCTCGTGGCCGGGATGCATGCCGGGAATATTATCGTTCAGACTGCTGCCGGCGTCCGCCTCCCCGATGAGCACCTGTCTCGATCCGGACTTCGCTGAAATCGCCATTGTTGATGCCTCGGACAGCCTGAAACATGTCTGCCGGGGTTCGTCCCCCCGGCGTCTTCTTAGCCCTCAAAGGGAACGGATATCTGCGAGCGGGTGACGAGACCCTTCATGCATTCACCGGCTGCCGGCCCGTCGCAGACCGGCGTGTCGTTGATGAGGATGCGGGTCACGCTCTCGCATTTGACATTCGGCATGTCGAACTGGCGCACACGCTTCTTGCCCTGCGGCAGATCGCGGAAGTCGAGAACGGTGATGCGGTCAACGGCATTCCTGTCGTTGAAGAAGGCGAGCTCGAAGGAGATCTTGTTGATGGCCGCGGGAAGGTTGTTGAGCGCCACAAAGGTCATCATGCAGCCCTTCTGCGAGGGTGCCAAAGTTCGACATCGAGAGACGTGGCGAATGCCGCCTCCTGCGCCTGGCACACGCTCGCAACAGCCATCACCAAGCCGGCCGCAACAGCCGCAAACCTAACCGCCATAACCTTCTCCGCATCGTCGCGATATCAGCAATCTTAAAACATGACTGTATTAGTCTCCTATTGCGTCTTTAAAAAACTATGAGTAAGAAAGTCAAGTTAATTGCAACCGCAACCGGGAAACCCCGGCCTCACGGAATTGCCAGCCGAAATGATGGTTGAAAAGCCAGATACCTTTAAGCATGCACCACTGCCGGGGGAGCCGGCGGCGCAACACCGGATCGTCGAAAGCGTGGATCTTTTCCGCGGCACGAACGAAATCATGATTCGACACGACGGGCTGGTTTACCGCCTGAAAATCACCCGCCAGGGCAAGCTCATTCTCAATAAGTAGGGTATGATATGACCGAACAAAAAAGACCGGCACCGGCCGAAATCCGTGCGTTTCGCGCCGAGAATCCGAAGATGCGCGAGCGCGATATCGCCGCCCAGCTGAAGATTTCCGAGGCAGCCCTCGTCGCCGCCGAAACCGGCATCAGCGTGACCCGCATCGACGGCAGCGCGTTGAAGCTTCTCGAGCGCGTGGAACGCCTCGGCGAAGTCATGGCGCTGTCGCGCAACGAAAGCGCCGTGCACGAAAAGATCGGTGTCTTCGAAAACATCAAGAGCGGCGCGCAGGCCGCGATCGTCCTCGGCGAGAACATCGACCTGCGCATCTTCCCAAGCCGCTGGGAGCATGGCTTCGCCGTCTCCAAAAAGGATGGCGACCAGGCGCGCCTCAGCCTGCAATATTTCGACAAGGCAGGTAACGCCGTGCACAAAGTGCACCTGCGCCCGAATTCGAATGTCGAGGCCTATCACGCGATCGTCGCCGAGCTGAAGCTCGAAGATCAGTCGCAGGAATTCCTCGAGGCCGAGACCTCGAATACCGCAGACGAGACCACCGACGTCAACCGCGACGAGTTGCGCGACAATTGGAGCAAGCTCACCGATACGCACGAATTCTTCGGCATGCTGAAGCGCCTGAAAATCGGCCGCCAGGCGGCCGTGCGCAGCGTCGGAGACGACTATGCCTGGAAGCTCGATAACACGGCGACCGCTGAGATGATGCATGCCTCGGTAAAATCCGGCATGCCGATCATGTGCTTCGTTGCCAATAACGGCATCGTCCAGATCCATTCCGGTCCGATCTTCAACGTGCAGTCGATGGGGCCGTGGATCAACATCATGGATCCGACCTTCCACCTGCATCTGCGCCGGGATCACATCGCCGAGACCTGGGCCGTGCGCAAGCCGACCAAGGACGGCCACGTCACCTCGCTGGAGGCCTACAATGCCGACGGCGAGATGATCATCCAATTCTTCGGCAAGCGGCAGGAAGGCTCCGACGAGCGCGCCGAGTGGCGCGAGATCATGGAAAACCTGCCGCGAGCAGCAAGCGTGGCCGCATAAGGATCGCAACGATGACCACGCGTAACAATCTGCGCCGGATCCGCCCGTGGGAACTGGCCCTGACGGCTGTTGTCATGGCGCTGCCGCTCATCCCGACGGCGCCGGCGGGCAAAAGCTTCGCCTTCATCCAGGCCGCCCATGCCGAGGAGAAAAGGTTCGACACGACGCGCCTCGTTTCGGTCGGCGGCGACGTCACCGAGATCATCTATGCGCTCGGCGAGGAAGGCCGGCTGATCGCCCGCGACACCACGAGCACCTATCCGCAGGCGGCACAGAAGCTGCCTGATGTCGGTTACATGCGCGCGCTTTCGCCGGAAGGCATCCTCGCCATGAACCCGACAGCGATCATCGCCGTCGAAGGTTCCGGTCCGCAGGAGGCGCTAACTGTGCTGAAGAACGCCAGCGTGCCCTTCGAGACCGTGCCGAGCCCCTTCACCCGTGACGGCATCATCGCCAAGATCGACCGCGTCGGCGCGCTGCTCGGCGTGCCCGGCAAGGCAAAGGCGCTCGAAGAAAAGGTGGCAGTCGATCTCGACGCGGCGATCGCCGATGCCGAAAAGCGCCCGGAGGCCGAGCGCAAGCGCGTTCTCTTCATCCTCAGCGCCCAGAACGGCCGGATCATGGCATCAGGCACCGGCACGGCAGCCGACGGCGTCATCAAGCTTGCCGGCGCCGTCAACGCCGTCGGCGCATTTCCCGGCTATAAGCCCCTGACGGACGAAGCGATCATCGAAGCCAAGCCCGACCTCATCCTGATGATGGACCGCGGCGACGGCGCCGGTGCCAGGAACGAGGACCTGCTGGCGCAGCCGGCGATCGCGCTGACACCGGCTGGCGAGAAGAAAGCGATCATCCGGATGGACGGCATCTACCTGCTCGGCTTCGGCCCGCGCACCGCAGCCGCCGTGCGTGACCTGAACACGGCGATCTACGGGGGCTGATCATGGCCCTGCCGCAGGCCATGCCGGGGCGAAAGCGACACTTCCCGATGGCAGACATGCGTGAAAACAGGCAGGCGGGCGACAGGACGCAGCTCGCCTTGCTGGCGATCGCCCTTCTCGTCGCCGGCTCGGTCTTCTCGCTGCTGTTTTCGGTGACGACGGGCGCCTCCGATGCCTCGATCCTCGACGTCATCGCCAATATGGCCGGTTCGGAGACGGCGCTCAGCGCCCGTGACCGGATCATCATCTTCGACATCCGCCTGCCCCGCACCATCCTCGGTTTTCTGATCGGCGCGTCGCTTGCCGTCTCCGGCACGGTGATGCAGGGCCTGTTCCGCAACCCGCTGGCCGACCCCGGCCTTGTCGGCGTTTCCTCCGGGGCAAGCTTCGGCGCGGTCGCCATGATCGTGCTCGGCAGCGGCCTTGCAGCCCCGCTCGTGGCACTTTTCGGCATCTACGCTTTGCCGGTGGCCGCCTTCGCGGGCGGCCTTGTCACAACGCTGCTGCTTTACAGGATCGCCACCCGCCACGGCCAGACCTCGGTGGCGACGATGCTGCTTGCCGGTATCGCGCTCGGCGCGCTTACCCTCGCCATGACCGGGTTGTTGATCACCATGGCAAACGACCAGCAGCTGCGCGACCTTACCTTCTGGAGCATGGGCTCGCTTGCCGGCGCCACATGGATGAAGATCGCCGCCGCTGGGCCGATCATCCTCCTGTCCTTCACCGCCCTGCCCTTCATGGCCCGCGGCCTCAACGCCATCACGCTCGGCGAAGCTGCTGCGTTTCATATGGGCGTGCCGGTGCAGCGGCTGAAGAATGTCGCGATCGTCGGTGTCGCCGCAGCGACCGGCGCCTCCGTCGCCGTCAGCGGCGGCATCGGCTTCGTCGGCATCGTCGTGCCGCATATCCTGCGCATGGCGATCGGTCCGGATCACCGTTTCCTGCTGCCGGCCGCAGCCCTTCTCGGCGGCTCGATGCTGATTTTCGCCGATGTGCTGGCCCGCATCCTGGTCGCCCCGGCCGAGCTGCCGATCGGCATCATCACCGCCGCGGTCGGCGGACCGTTCTTCCTGTGGATCCTGCTACGGCAGCGTTCGCGCCTCGCCCTGTGAGCGACTGAAATGATCGAAGTGTCCGGCGTCTCAGTGCGCCTTTCCGGCAAAGCCATCGTCAGCGACGTCGCCTTCACGGCAAAAGCCGGCGAGCTGACGGCAATCGCCGGACCGAACGGCTCCGGCAAGACGACGACGATGAAGGCAATATCTGGCGAGCTTGCCTATCAGGGCTCGGTGCGCATCGGCGGCAGCGAGGTGAACGGGCTGAAACCCTGGCAGCTTGCCGCCATTCGCGGCGTGCTGCCGCAGGCAAGCACCATCTCCTTTCCCTTCACCGTGCGCGAGATCGTCCGCATGGGCCTCACATCGGGTCTCAACCTGCATCCCGATAAGGCCGAGCAGACGGCAGCCGCCGCCCTTGCCGCCGTCGACCTGACTGGCTTCGAAGGCCGCTTCTACCAGGAACTGTCAGGCGGCGAGCAGCAGCGCGTGCAGCTTGCCCGCGTGCTCTGCCAGATCGCCGAGCCTGTTGTCGACGGCAAGCCCTGCTGGCTGCTGCTCGACGAACCGGTTTCGAGCCTCGACATCAGCCATCAGCTGACCATCATGTCGCTTGCCCGGAATTTCTGCGAACGGGGCGGCGGCGTCATCGCCGTCATGCACGACCTCAACCTGACGGCACTCTTTGCCGACCACATCGTGCTGATGAAATCCGGCCGCCTTGCCGCCGCCGGCAACGTCGCTGACGTGCTGACCGACGAGACCATGCTCTCGGTGTTCGGTTGCGCGTTGCGCGTCAACCGTGCACCGGCCGACGGCACGCCTTTCGTGCTCGCCCATAGCGCGGTTTCCCAGCTCTGACCGCCGCTCCGGCGGAACTTTTGATCGTCCGGCACGTTTTCGGCAGTGATTTGGATCAATGCCGGGCGGTCTCATACATGCAACGAACGGTCGTGACCCCCGTAGAGAACAGGCGGGCTTGCGCGCGCCCCAGCCAATGGAGACAGCCATGACCTATTCCCTCTTCCATTCCAGCCGCAGCCGCCGCAACGGCACCTTCCACAATCTCGAATCCGGCATCGAAGAGCAGATCGAGGCTTTGCGCGACGAACTCGCGGAATTTACGCACCTCGTTAGCAAGAGCTCGCGCCATCAAGGCGACAAGATCCGTGGCCAGGCAAGCGCCGGCTACGAGGAACTGCTCGGCCGCAGCGAGGATCTGCTGCGCGAATTGCAACAAGGTTATGAGCGCGGTGCGACCGAAATGCGCGCGACCGTGCGCAAGCATCCCTTGGCCACGATCGGCGCGGCAGCCGCTGTCGGCCTCGCCATCGCCTTCCTCGCCCGCCGCTGAGGAAGCGCGATGCTCTTTTCGATCCTCAGCCTGTTGACGGGCGCAAGCGTGCATCGAACCGTTGCGCGCGCCAAGCGCAACGGCATCTTCATCGCGCTTGCCGTGCTCTTCCTCCTCACCGCTTACGCGCTTGGTGTCACCGCCGGCGCCATCTGGCTCGCCGGCATCTACGGCCCGGTCGGCGCCGCCCTCTTCCTTGCCGCCTGCGCGCTGCTGATCGGCATCATCGTGCTGGTGGTGATGGCAGTCATCAACGCCCAGGAGGCGCGGCGCGTCCGTGAACGCCGCGCAGCCCTCGAATCTCTGGCCACCGTCGGCCTCGGCCTCATCCGCGCCCAGCCGCTACTCACCGCCGGCGTCCTGGCAGCCATCGTCGCGGCCAATCTGGTGGGGTCGAAGCGAGAGGATTGATCATTAGGGCTGCACGCAAAGCGACTGCCCCTCACCCTAACCCTCTCCCCGTAAACGGGGCGAGGGCACGTGGCCTACGAGAGGTGAGCGAGGAACGGATAGGTCGCGGCATGTCCCTTCGCCCCGTTTACGGGGAGAAGGTGCCGGCAGGCGGATGAGGGGCGGATACACAATGATATCAATCGCATAATCGCCAACACAAAAAAACCGGCGCCCGCGAGGGGCAAGCCGGCTTTTCTCCCAATCACAATCTTCTCAGAACGCAAAAGCCTTCGACGTCAGCGGCGCAGACGTCGCGTCCGGGCCGAAATCGGCTTCACCTGAAATCTGCAGCAATTCCTGCAGTCTTTGGCGGGCGCGGTTGACGCGGCTTTTGATGGTGCCGACGGCGCAGCCGCAGATTTCGGCTGCTTCCTCGTAAGAAAAGCCCGAGGCTCCGACGAGGATGATCGCTTCGCGCTGGTCCGGCGGCAACTGGTCGAGCGCCTTCTTGAAATCCTGCAGGTCGAGCGCGCCGTATTGCGCGGGATGCATCGCCATCGATTCCGTGAACAGCCCGTCGCTGTCCTGCACCTCGCGGCCGCTCTTGCGCATCTGGCTGTAGAGTTCGTTGCGCAGGATCGTGAAGAGCCAGGCCTTCATGTTGGTGCCCATCTCGAAATGGTCCTGCTTGGCCCAGGCCTTCATGATGGTGTCTTGAACGAGATCGTCGGCGCGGTCGTGTCGGCCGATCAGCGAAATAGCAAAGGCGCGAAGGCTGGGGAGGGCCGCCAGCAATTCCCGCTTGAAGCTGGGTTGCTCTTTTTCATCCATGCGACGAGTCCTATTCGGCCATCTTGGCGGAAGCCATCATCTCGGCATGGTCGAGCTTTTCGAGAAGATCGAGAAAACGGTCGGGGATCGCCTCTTCCTGTACCGCGGCATAGAGCGAGCGCAGCTTCACGCCGATCTGGTTGTTCGGGTCCAGGATGTCGCTTGCCCGCAGCTCCAGCTTCCGCTGATCCGCTGCCTCTTTATTGCGTGTAATCATCAACTCGTCTTCTCACCGTTGTCTTTGCCAGGGGCGCGCATGGAATAATTATGATATCAGCAACCACTAACGCCATCGATACTGAGTGTATTACTATCGATGTCGCTGGCATCTACCGCTGCATGGATCGAAATGCTACGCCCTTTCTATGTCGGCTGGGATAATGCGGCGCGACAAAAAAAGTTCCTGCTGTTCCGGAACTTTTTTATCAAGGCGGCGTTAACCGCTCATTGAAGCCAAGACCGGCCTGCATACGGGAGCCATTTATGACACTTTCTACTCGAATTGCGCCGCACCTTCCTTATCTGCGTCGCTATTCCCGGGCCCTTACCGGCACTCAGACATCGGGCGACGCATATGTCGCTGCCGTTCTTGAAGCCATCATCGCCGATCTGTCTATTTTCCCGGATACGGCGAATGACCGGGTCGCACTCTACAAACTGTTTACACAACTGTTTGGTTCCACCGCCGTCCAGATTCCAGAGCCGACCTCGCCCTATGCCTGGGAGCAGCGCGCCACGCTCAACCTTTCCAAGGTTTCGCCGGGCGCACGCCAGGCCTTCCTGCTCGCCGCCGTGGAGAATTTCCGCGTGGCCGAAATCGCGGAAATCCTGGAACTCGACGAACAGGATGTCATGCGTCTGCTCGACAAGGCCTCGCAGGAAATTTCCCGTCAGGTCGCAACCGATATCATGATCATCGAAGACGAGCCGCTGATCGCCATGGATATCGAGCAGATGGTGGAAAGCCTCGGCCATCGCGTCACCGGCATTGCGCGCACACATGCCGAGGCCGTCGCACTCTACAACAAGACCAAGCCGAGCATGGTGCTGGCCGACATTCAGCTTGCCGACGGCAGCTCCGGTATCGATGCCGTCAACGACATCCTCAAGACGTCGAGCGTGCCGGTGATCTTCATCACTGCTTTCCCGGAACGGCTTCTGACCGGCGAGCGCCCCGAACCGACTTTCCTGGTCACCAAGCCCTTCAATCCCGACATGGTCAAGGCGCTGATCAGTCAGGCTCTTTTCTTCAATGAATCGACCAAGGTAGCCGCCTGAAACGCAATTTTCCGGGCTTCGGAACCAATCACCCAAGCAGGCGTTCCGGTTCTACCGGGACGCGTAGGCCTCTTTAACGGTTTTTGCAGCGCTTTGTTCTAGAGTTGGCAGGCGGTTTCTGGAAGGGCGCTCCCTTCAGCGGCGTTCGAGATGTCACAAGGAAAGGCGGCCGAGTGAATACGACTGAACCGTTGTCCGGCATGCCCCTCGCATTCGAAGGCAAAGCCGCAATGATGGAGCGCGCACTCGGCAGCGCCGGGATTTCCATCCTCTGCCAGGACGCCCGGCTTTCGATCTTCTACGCCGAAAATCTGCCACCGCATTTCGCAGCGCTCTTTGTGCCCGGCGGCAGCGACGCTGCCCTTTTTGGCGATGCCCATGGGCGATATCTGACGGCGCTGAAACATAAGGTGCTGGACACCGGCATCCCCAACAATGCCGAGGTCGAGATCGACGTCGATGGCGAAAGACGCACCTATGAGCTGAAGATCCAGCGCACCGGCGGACGAAGCACCTACGGACTCCTGTCCGTCATGACTGAGATCACCGAAAGCCGGCATCGCGAGAAAGTGCTGAAATCGCTGCTGCGCGAGCTTTCGCACCGTTCGAAGAACCTTCTCGCCATCATCCAGGGCATCGCTACCCAGACGGCGCGCAACACGCTTTCTCTCGACAGCTTCCTCCTCAAGTTCCGCGGACGGCTGCAATCGCTTTCCAACTCGCAGGACCTGATCACGGATTCGAGCTGGCGCGGCGCCTTCCTCTTCGAACTCGCCGAAAAGCAGTTCGCCCCCTATTGGCCTGAAACGGCCGGCTCCATGCCGATCTACGGCATCAATGCCCATCTGACGCCGAATGCCGCCGTGCATCTCGGGCTCGCCCTCCACGAGCTCATCGTCAACTCGGCCTCCTATGGCGCGATATCAGGCGGTGCGGCCTCCATCACGCTGAATTGCCGCCAAGCCATGCTCGGCGACAGGCGGGCGATCGAAGTCGCCTGGGCGGAAGTGCTGCGGGATCAGTTGGAAGTCCACGAATTCAGCGACAACAGCTTCGGCCGCACCGTGCTGGAGCGCGTCGTGCCCTCGTCGGTCAACGGCAAGGCGGAACTCAATCTCGTTCCCGGCCGGATCGAATATCGCCTGACCATTCCGGAAACCGAGTTCGAGATTCTCAAGCGGGCGTGAAGGCCGGCGGAAGAGAAGGCTGAGAACGAAAAACAGCCGGTGCGAGGGCGGCGCACCGGCTGTCTTCACTCACCGGGAGGGGACCGTGAGTACGTCCGGATGGTGGGTTGGGGGCGCGCATGTTGGGTCGATGCGATCACCATCCGGATATCGCAATAACGACGACGCCTTATTTTGGTTCCCTCGCATGGAAAAAAAATTCGACTTTTTTAAATCTTTTTTCCGATGCCTATCCCTCGCCGCATCCTTGGCTATCTCATCGAACCGAACCGGGTAATTTCCCTCTATGAAAACATGGGCTTACATGCCGTACCGCAAGCGCATTTCGTCAAAATTTTACCGTTTGATAAATTTTTAAACCTGAGTTACGCTTCCCCTCACAGGCCGTTTACCAATAATGAGGGAACTTCAATGGAACGACTGGAAACCGGGATTCATGCCGGCCGGCTTTCGTCCGCCGAGTATGAGGCTAATTTTTCCGATCTTCATCCGCGCCTCGATAATCATGAGGCGCTGGTCGCCGCCGATCGCTGTTATTTCTGCTATGACGCGCCGTGCATGACGGCCTGTCCCACCTCGATCGACATTCCGCTCTTCATACGCCAGATTTCGACCGGCAACCCGATCGGCTCGGCAAAGACGATCTTCGATCAGAACATCCTCGGCGGCATGTGCGCCCGCGTCTGTCCCACCGAAGAGCTCTGTGAGCAGGCCTGCGTGCGCAACACCGCCGAAGAGCGCCCGGTCGAGATCGGCCGCCTGCAGCGCTATGCGACGGATGCGGCAATGGCCGCCGACAAGCAGTTCTACCAGCGCGCGGAACCGACCGGCAAGAAGATCGCCGTCGTCGGTGCCGGTCCCGCCGGCCTGGCAGCCGCCCACCGCCTCGCCGTCAAAGGCAATGAGGTGGTGATCTACGACGCCAAGCCGAAGTCGGGCGGCCTCAACGAATATGGCATCGCCACCTACAAAACGGTCGACGATTTCGCGCAGAAGGAGGTCGATTACGTCCTCTCGATCGGCGGTATCGAGGTGAAGCACGGTGAGCAGCTCGGCCGCGATTTCTCCCTCGCCGACCTGCAGGGCCAGTACGATGCCGTCTTCCTCGGCCTCGGCCTCGCCGGCGTCAATGCGCTGCGCGTCGACAATGAAAACCTGCCGGGTGTCGATGATGCGGTCGATTTCATCGCCACCCTGCGCCAGGCCGACAACAAGGGCGACATCGCCGTCGGCCGCCGCGTCGTCGTTCTCGGCGGCGGCATGACGGCCATCGATGCCGCCGTTCAGGCAAAGCTTCTCGGCGCCGAGGAGGTGACGATCTGCTACCGCCGCGGCAAGGAGCATATGAACGCCTCCGAATACGAGCAGGATCTCGCCACCTCCAAAGGCGTCATCATCCGTCATTGGCTGGCCCCGAAATCCATCCTTTCTCAGGATGGCAAGGTCGCTGCGATTGAGGTGGAATATACCGCGCTCGTCGATGGCCGCCTTACCGGCACGGGCGAGACCGGCGTCATCACCGCCGATCATATCCTGAAAGCCATCGGCCAGACCTTCGATGCCTCCAGCCTCGGCGCGCTGCGCATGGAATCCGGCCGTATCGCCGTCGATGCCGAAGGACATACCTCGCTGGACCGCGTCTGGGCCGGCGGCGACTGCGTCTTCGGCGGTGAGGATCTCACGGTTTCCGCCGTCGCCCATGGTCGCGACGCGGCCGAATCCATCCATCGCGCCCTCACCGCAGCCGCCGCTCCGGCTGTCGCGGTTGCCTGAAGGGGAGAATGAACAATGGCTGATCTCCGCAATAATTTCGTCGGCATCAAATCCCCGAACCCGTTCTGGCTGGCCTCGGCGCCGCCAACCGACAAGGCGTACAATGTCGAGCGCGCCTTCAAGGCGGGCTGGGGCGGCGTCGTCTGGAAGACGCTGGGCGAAGAAGGCCCACCTGTCGTCAACGTCAACGGCCCGCGCTACGGCGCAATCTGGGGTGCTGATCGCCGCCTGCTGGGTCTGAACAATATCGAGCTCATCACCGACCGCGACCTGCAGACCAACCTGCGCGAAATGAAGCAGGTGAAGATGAACTGGCCGGACCGCGCGCTGATCGCCTCGATCATGGTGCCCTGCGAGGAACAGGCCTGGAAGGCGATCCTGCCGCTGGTGGAGGAGACCGGCGCCGACGGCATCGAGCTGAACTTCGGCTGTCCGCACGGCATGTCCGAGCGCGGCATGGGCTCCGCGGTCGGCCAGGTGCCGGAATATATCGAGATGGTCGTGCGCTGGTGCAAGCAGTACACCCGCATGCCCGTCATCACCAAGCTGACGCCCAACATCACCGATATCCGCCGCCCTGCCCGCGCCGCCAAGGCCGGCGGCACCGATGCCGTCTCGCTGATCAACACGATCAATTCGATCGTCTCCGTTGACCTCGACAACTTCGCCCCCAACCCGACCGTCGGCGGCAAGGGCAGCCATGGCGGCTACTGCGGCCCGGCGGTGAAACCGATCGCGCTCAACATGGTGGCCGAGATCGCCCGCGATCCGGAAACCCACGGCCTGCCGATCTCAGGCATCGGCGGCATCACCACCTGGCGCGATGCGGCCGAGTTCCTCGTGCTCGGCGCCGGCAACGTGCAGGTCTGCACGGCAGCCATGACCTACGGCTTCAAGATCGTGCAGGAAATGATCACGGGCCTCTCGGACTGGATGGACGAAAAGGGTCACAAGACCCTCGACGACATCACCGGCCGCGCCGTGCAGAACGTCACCGACTGGCAGTATCTCAACCTCAACTACATCGCCAAGGCGAAGATCGACCAGGACGCCTGCATCAAATGCGGCCGCTGCTACATCGCCTGCGAGGATACCTCGCACCAGGCGATCACCAACTTCGTCGATGGCGTTCGCCATTTCGAGGTGATGGACGAGGAATGCGTCGGCTGCAATCTCTGCGTCAGCGTCTGTCCGGTCGAGAACTGCATCACCATGGAGCAACTCCCCGCCGGTTCGCTCGACAAGCGCACCGGCAAGGTCGTCGATCCGAACTACGCCAACTGGACGACGCACCCGAACAACCCGATGGCCCGCCAGGCAGCGGAGTGACGGCTTTGCAACGCCGCGAAAAAGATCTCTCCGCGGCGTTGCGCTGAACTCGCGATGGATTTATCGCGACCATGCTGCATCGTCGCAGCGTGTCAACGAAGAGGAGGCAGCCATGGCTCGCAAACACCTCACCGACCTCAGCTTTTGAGGTCACGTCGAAACGGCGTAAATCCTTCCCATCCGAAGCCCGGGTCAAGACCGGTTCCCAAATCGTTCATGGGAACGTCGAACTCATCGAAAAACTCGGACGCAACGACCCCTGCCCCTGCGGTTCCAGGAGGCGGTTTCAAGAACTGCTGCCTGCAATCCGGCCGCTATGACGGCATTGAGCGGGATTACTATTTTTAGAGACCGTGACTGAAGATGACGGCGCCCTTTGCGGAAGGGCGCCGTCTGTTATTGTGATCAGACCGATAATGCCGGATCACAGCTTGAACGTCTTGACCTCGTTGCCCCGCTCGATGGTCCGATTGGCGACGAAGCGTCCGGATTTGGCCGCCTCCTGCTTCTCAACCTCGATTTGGCGCAGCATCGCTTCGAGACGCCGGAGCGCCAGCGCTTTGTTGCGGTGCTGGGAGCGCTCGTCACGCGCCGTCACCACGAGACCGGTCGGCCGATGTAGGACACGAACCGCGCTATCGGTCGTGTTCTGGTGCTGCCCGCCGGGTCCGCCGGCTCTCAGCGTCTCGAAACGCAGATCGGCCGGATCGATCGTCACCTCGCCGCCCTCCGATCTGGAATCGATACGCTGAACCGCCACGTACCAGTTCTGCCGCTTGTGACCGGGACGTGCCGGGCTCTTGAAGGTGAACCGGATCGTGCCGCAATAGCCGACGGCGATCTGTTCCGCCTCGGGACCATCAATGCTGATGATCGCTGACTTCGCACCGTGCTGATCCGGCATCGGGCCGAGGCTGGTCCCGAAAGAGCAGCCAAGCCTGACAGTCTCGCGTTCGAGGATGCCGAGAAGGGCGGAAAGCGCGATCCGGCACTCTACCGGACCGTTGCCCGACGTCACGAGAAGATCAATAGCGCTCATGGCCGCGCCCTCCTTCCCTGCGATAGTCGGGCTTTCGCCGGCGCTGTTCGACCTCCGCTTCGTCAACCACCTTCTTGAAGGTGACAAGCGGCCGCAAGCTGGCAAGTCCGACGATCAGACCTTCATTTTCGAGATCGCTCACCACCTGCCCGGCATCCTTGTAGGCCGACGCCGCTTCCTCGACGACGAGAGCGCGATCGTCGCAGATCGCGATACCGCCCCAGGAATTGCGCAGCAGCTGTTCGCGTTCGGACCGATTGCGGCCGACGCGTCCATGCATGGTGGCCCGGTCATATTTACGGCCGGCCCCATGAGAGATGCCGCCGAGCGAACGACTGATGCCGGCGCCCGCGACAACCACATGGCTGAGGCTCGCGCGTGATCCCGCAATTGGCGCGAGTTCGCCCGTTGTGACCGCCGCCGCGCCCTTATAATGCACAAACCCGCGATCGTTGCGACGAACGAGATTGTGCGGGATATCGGCGATGAGGCGGAGATCGGCGCGAAGGGCTGCAGCGGCCCGCGCGGCAATGAGCCGCCGGTTCAGGGATGCCCAGGCAACGCAGCGATCATGGCTCGCAAGCCAGGCAGAGCCTGTCTCCGAACCGGGATCGAGACCGGCTGCAAGCCCCGAATGAGCGGCCACGGTCTCCGAGAAGACCGCAGCGCCGAGGGCGCGTGAGCCGGAATGAACGAGCAGATATAACCCCTGATCGTCGAGACCGGCTGCATCTGCGCCTTCGGCAAGATCTTCCACGGCCTGCAACTCGCAGAAATGGTTGCCGCCGCCAATCGTGCCCAAGGCGTCTGGTGCGAGGTCTACGGGCAGACCCGCCTCGGCGAGCAAGTCGCCAGCTTCTCCGATTGCTTGCGTTTCAAGCCGGCGGAGTCGTTCCGCGGCTCTGTCGATCTTCAATTTGCGCAGCGGCAGATCGAGAGCGAAGAGCGACATGCCGCAGCCGATGTCGTTGCCGATCAGCAGCGGGTGCAGCCGGGACGACAACAGCGCCACCCCGGTCGCACCGTATTTGCCGGGGTGCAGGTCCGGAAAGGCTGCGATTTCCAATACGCCCGGCAGGCGGGACATTTCGTCGAGCTGGTTCAAGGCCGCGCCTTCGATCCAGGCAGAACCGGAAAAGAAACGATTGATGACCGCCGGATGAACCGCCGACGTCATCGGGGAGCTTCCGCTCCCGATAGAATTGCCCATGATAATGAACTCTGGATATGAGTGGTCTTTCATCGCCACAACAGGCGATGTTCAACCGGCATGCATCAGCCCGTGGCTGACTTACGCCGAAACCCTCTCGGGGCGTGCTGAGATTTTTGTCATCGTGCGCTCCCTTCCAGAAACAAATGATGCCGCCCCTTTAGGCGAAGCGAGAAACAAATGCAAGCCTGAGGCGTGTTAATTGCCGAACGACTTCCTGTAGGCGCTCGGGCTCGTCCCGAGCCGCCTGCGGAAATGATGCCGCATCGTCGCCAGCGTGCCGAAGCCGCTTGATATCGCGATGTCGTCGAGCGATACCGCAAGCTCCTTTTCGAGAAGATCGCGGGCATGGCGCAGCCGCTCCTTCAGCAGCCATTCGCCGACGCTTAGACCGGTCGTCGCCTCGAAGCGGCGCTGGAAGGTGCGCATGCTCATGCCCGCCCTCCTGGCAAGCAGGCTGATCGGCTGCTCCGCGGAAAGGCTTTCACGCATCCATTCGATCAGAGGGCCCAAGCGAATGCCTTCGCGTTCCTCAGGAACCGGCGCGCTGATGAACTGCGCCTGCCCGCCCTCTCGATGCGGTGGGACGACGAGGCGGCGGGCGACGCTGTTTGCGGCTTCCGAACCGAAATCGCCACGCACCACATGCAGGCAGAGATCAATGCCGGCCGCACTGCCGGCCGCCGTCAGCAAGCTGCCCTCGTCGATATAGAGAACGCCGGCATCGAGCGTGATATCGGGATAGCGGGCTGCGATCGAGGCGACATAGCGCCAATGTGTCGTCGCCCTGCGGTTGGCGAGCAATCCGGCCCCGGCAAGAACCGCAACGCCGGAACAGAGCGACATGATGCGCGCGCCGCGCCGATGCGCGGCTCTGAGTGCTGCGGCGAGCGGTTCCGGCACCGGCGCATCGATCCCCCGCCAGCCGGGCACGACAATCAGGTCCGCCTCGTCGAGCACCTCCAGGCCCTTGTCGACGGCGACGGTCAATCCGCCGGCGGCGCGAAGCGGCCCCGGCTCGATGCCGCAGACCGAGAAGCGATACCAGCCTTCGCCCATCTCAGGACGCGGCAGTCCGAAGACTTCATAGGCGATGCCGAATTCGAAGGTGCAGAGCCCGTCATAGGCAAGGGCTGCGACCAGCGGTCCTCTCGTTTGCTGTAGCGATACGTTTGGCATGATCTTTACGCTGTCGGTCATGATGGCCAATTTCAGAAAGCTCTAGCATCGGCGATACCAGGCGGCAATTCCAACACTGAAAGGAAAGACCGATGCCAAGCCCCGTTGCCGAAATCCCAGCCGCCGAGCCCGATATCGCCGCCGCCCACTATGCCGCCAAGCTCGCCTTCGAGACCGATTGTTCGGATGTCCATGCCGCCTTTGCCGCCTGCAAGAGCGATTTCGTTCTCCTCGACGTGCGCTCGCCGGCACTGTTTGCGCAATCCCATATTCCCTGCGCCATCAACCTGCCGCACGGCAAGATGACCGCGCACCGCATGTCGGAATGGGCAAGGGACACGCTTTTCGTCGTCTATTGCGCCGGCCCGCATTGCAACGGCGCCGACAAGGCCGCCTTTCGCCTCGCCAAACTCGGCCTCAAGGCCAAGCTGATGATCGGCGGCATGACCGGCTGGGCCGACGAAGGCTTTGCCTTCGAACAAGGCGTTCCCGTAGCAGCCTGACCAACCCTCCCTTCTCCCCGGCCGGGGAGAAGGGAAATCGCGATCATCAGAACTCGACGACCACCTTGCCGAAAGGTCCGCGATAGAGATGATCGAGTGCCTGCGGGAATTCTTCGAAGGCATAGCGCTTGTCGATGACAGGCTTCAGCCCGGTCTGGTCGATTGCTCGCACAAGGTCTTCGAGCGCGCGGCGATGGCCGACGGAAATGCCTTGCACGACAGGCGCCTTGAGCAGCAGCGGGCCGGCCGGGCCGGAGACCTCGAACCCTTCGAGGACGCCGATGACGGAAATACGGCCGTTGATCGCCACCGCCTTCAGCGCCTGGCCGAAATGCGGGCCGCCGACGATTTCGAGCACGTGGTCGGCGCCGTAGCCACCGGTCAACTGATAAAGCTGATCGACCCAGTCGCCCTCATGACGGTTGATCGCATGATCGGCGCCGAGGGCAAGGGCACGCTCGAGCTTCTCCCCGCTGCCTGACGTGACGAAGACCTCCGCGCCATGCGCCTTGGCGATCTGCAGGCCAAAGAGCGCCACGCCGCCGGTCCCCTCCACCAATACCTTGTCGCCGGCCTTCAGCCCGCCGCATTCGATCAACGCGAACCAGGCCGTCAGACCGGCGCAGGGCAAGGTGCTCGCCTGGGCAGCGTCGAGCGTGTCAGGCGCGCGCGAATACCATTCTTCGGAAAGCACAGTGTATTGGGAAAGGACGCCCGGATAGAAGCCGCCGCGCGTCTTGTAAGGCGGCGTGCGCGCATCGCCCAACCCGCGTCCATCGATCCAGTCAGGCGAAAAGGTCGAGATGACCCGATCACCCGCCTTGAAACGGGTAACGTCGGGGCCGACTGCCTCCACGACACCCGCCATATCGGAAACCGGCACGAAGGGAAATTGCAGCGGCAACCCCATGCCGCTCTCCATCACCAACCGGTCGCGAAAATTGAGCGAGACGGCTTCCGTGCGGACCAGAACCTTGTTTCCCGAAAGAGGCTCAAGCCTGCGCTCGCCGATCGTCAACCGGCGATCTGGTCCGACCGTATCGATCTGCCATTCCCGTGTGGTCTGCATTGCAGTGCTCCTTGTCCATTGCAGGGAGCAAGAACATATCGTTGAATATTTCTCACCAGTTGCGATATTAATTCGCCAGAATGGTTCCATGAAGGAAACAAAATGGAGCAGTTGAAGGGTATCTCAATCTTCGTCGAAACCGTCGAGGCCGGTGGCTTTTCGGCTGCCGCCGACCGGCTCCATCTCACTCGATCGGCGGTTGGCAAGACCATTGCACGTCTGGAACAGCGCCTCGGCGTGCGCCTTTTCAACCGTACGACGCGCATGCAGAGCCTCACCGAGGAAGGCCGCTTCTTCTACGAGCACTGCCTGCGGGCGGTCGAGGAAATTCGCCTCGGAGAAGCCATGCTGGAATCCGGACGGCGCGACGTGCGTGGCCGATTGCGCATCTCCATGCCCGTGCTGTTCGGTCGCCGCTGCATTGCGCCGATCCTTGAGACCCTGCTCGACGAACATCCGGATCTCGAACTCGACCTCTCCTTCAACGATCGTGTCGTCGATCTGCTCGAGGATGGTTTCGATCTTGCCATCCGCAACAGCCCTCTGAAGGACAACCCGGATCTGATGGGCCGGGCGATCGCCCGCCACCGCCTGACTGTCTGCGCATCACCCACATATCTGGAAAAACATGGTGCGCCACAAACGGTCTTCGATATTCCGCAGCATGAAGGCATCGTCTACAGGCGGGGCGACGACGACAGGGGCTGGATCTTTCCCACCGCAGCCGATCCCCGGCGGCGCATACCGCCGAAGGCGCGACTGCGGCTCGACGATCTCGCTGCGATTTCCGATGCGGCCGTCGCCGGGCGCGGCCTTGCCTGGCTGCCCTGCTGGCTGGTCCGAGAGGAGGTGCTGGCCGGCCGGCTCATTCAGGTGCTGAAGCCTGAAACGGCCAATGTCTTCGATGCCCATGCCGTCTGGCCGCGCTCCCCGGTCATGCTGCCGAAGGTGAGACTTGCGATCGATACCCTCGTCGCCAGATTGCCGGCGATGATGGGCTGAACCGTTCGACGCTGGTCGTTCAACGGCGAACTGGTGCCGAGAAGTGATGCAGCTTTCCAACGGAGGATAAACGGTCAGCTCCCTCGCGGATCCGGCCGCAGTCCGCCGATGAAGAGCTGTTCGAGAAACCGCGCGGCATCCTCGAAGCGCCCTTCGCCGGAATGCTCCTGCCCCAGCACCGCGCGCACCTGGACATCGAAATCCGCATAATGCTGCGTCGTCGACCAGATCGAGAAGATCAGGTGGTAGGGATCGCATTTGGCGATCTTGCCGGATTTCGCCCAGGCGCGGATGACCTCCGCCTTCTCGTCGACCAGTTGCTTCAGCGGCCCCTTCAGCTCGTCCTCGATATGCGGCGCCCCCTGCAGCACCTCGTTGGCGAAAAGCCTGCTTTCGCGCGGAAAATCGCGCGCCATCTCAAGCTTCCGTCTGATGTAGCTGCGTATTTCCTCTTCCGGATTGCCCTCGGCGTCGAAAGCGCGCAGCGGCTCCAGCCAGGTGTAAAGCACCCGGTCGATCAGCGCCCGGTGCATGGCTTCCTTGGTGCGGAAATAATAGAGCAGGTTGGGTTTCGACATACCGGCCACTTCGGCGATCTGATCGATGGTGGACCCGCGAAAGCCGCGTGCCGAAAACACGTCGAGCGCCGCCTCCAGAATCTGCTCTTCCTTCTCCTCCTGGATTCGCGTCCGCCTCAGGGTCTTCGCTGCTCTCGGAATAGCCATCGGCTATTGTTTCCCCTTGAAATTCAACTTCTTCGCTCAAGTTTCGGCTAAGGGAGGCTCCCGCCGCCTTCTTGAGCAACTGCCCGCATTTTTATCGGCAATTTTCGTGATTTTCGTCTTGAGCCCGGCGGTGGAAGTTGTAATGTTTACCAATCGGTCAAATTATCCGCCAGATGAAAAACAAAGGCAACTGGCGATTTTCCGGCGCTCGACAAAACCAATAAGAGGCGCAGGAAGAGACCACGGGAACAGGCGGGCATGCCACTTCGCATGACTGCCGCAAACAGGTGAGGGCATAAGAATGGTGGCAGCACCAGGCGAGAACATGCGCGTCAATGGCGACCGTCTCTGGGACAGTCTCATGGACATGGCGAAAATCGGCCCCGGCATTGCTGGCGGCAACAACCGCCAGACGCTGACGGATTCGGATGCCGAAGGCCGCAGCCTTTTCAAGACATGGTGCGATGAAGCGGGCCTCACCATCGGCGTCGACCGCATGGGCACGATGTTCGCCACCCGCCCCGGCACCGATCCCGATGCCCTGCCCGTCTATGTCGGCTCGCATCTCGACACCCAGCCGACCGGCGGCAAATATGACGGCGTGCTCGGCGTGCTCGCGGGCCTCGAAGTCGTGCGCACCATGAACGATCTCGGCATCAAGACGAAACATCCGATCGTCGTCACCAACTGGACGAACGAAGAAGGCGCGCGTTTTGCTCCGGCCATGCTCGCCTCAGGCGTCTTCGCCGGCGTGCACAGCCTGGACTTTGCCTATAATCGCAGGGACCCCGAAGGCAATCTGTTCGGCGACGAGTTGAAGCGCATCGGCTGGGTCGGCGACGAAGAGGTCGGCGCCCGCAAGATGCACGCCTATTTCGAATACCACATCGAACAGGGGCCGATCCTCGAGGCCGAGGACAAGCAGATCGGCGTCGTCACCCACTGTCAGGGCCTGTGGTGGCTGGAATTCACACTGACCGGCAAGGAAGCCCATACCGGCTCCACGCCGATGAACATGCGCGTCAATGCCGGCCTTGCCATGTCTCGCATCCTGGAAATGGTTCAGGGTGTCGCGATGGGCGAACAGCCGGGCGCCGTCGGCGGCGTCGGGCAGGTGTTCTTCTCGCCGAACTCCCGCAACGTGCTGCCGGGCAAGGTGGTCTTCACCGTCGACATCCGCTCGCCCGATAAGGCCAAGCTCGACCGCATGCGGGCAAAGATCGAGGCGGAAGCGCCAAAGATCTGCGATGCATTGGGTGTCGGCTGTTCCGTCGAGGCGATCGGCCATTTCGAACCGGTCACCTTCGACGAAAAACTCGTCACCTCGGTTCGATCAGCCGCCGAACGCCTTGGCTACAGCCACATGAACCTCATCTCCGGCGCCGGCCACGACGCGTGCTGGGCCGCCAAGGTCGCGCCCGCAACGATGGTCATGTGTCCCTGCGTCGGCGGGCTCAGCCACAACGAGGCGGAAGAGATTTCCAAGGAATGGGCGACCGCGGGTGCCGATGTGCTGTTCCATGCGGTTGTGGAGACGGCGGAGATTGTGGTGTGATGGCGTCGGACTTGCCAACGACTTATCTCGATTATCCGGATGCTTTTAAGTTCTACTTTCAGCAAACTGCCGACGACCTTGCATGGGCTAATGCCAATGCGACACCGGTGAACGAAGGTCCGTGGGGCGACGTCCCTGGCGCGCAGATCTTCTACATTGGCATCAACATGGCAGGCGAGCGGATCAAGCTTCCTCAAATATCGAGCCTTTGGCGCTGTAAACCTTCTGGTATTCAGCTGGCCGATCCAGATGACCGGGACGCGCCCCACCAAACCTATTATGTTACTGGGCGGCCTGGCTCCATTGATGTCGTCCGGATCAAACTCGGCCCTTCCATGCCCGGCCTACTGATCGAACGTCCCGAGGGCAGCCAACCCGTACAGTCAACCGGGCTGATCGACGGCATGGATTTTTACTTTCGCGAATGCGACGGAGTCTGGTCCTTGTCGATCG
The DNA here is from genome assembly GCF_003938655.1 of Rhizobium pisi. Classification (GTDB taxonomy): domain Bacteria; phylum Pseudomonadota; class Alphaproteobacteria; order Rhizobiales; family Rhizobiaceae; genus Rhizobium; species Rhizobium pisi. Next base: position 173,903 of record NZ_RJJT01000007.1, on the reverse strand, counting down.
GCGGTGCTGACGTCCTTGATCGGCCCGACTGGTATTACGAGGAAAAGCACGACAAGCCGAATGAATTGAGCGAGGAGGACGTCTACAGCCTTATCGCCAAGGGTGCGGAACTCCTTAGAAACGGCACGCCCACGATGGCAGTGGAGCCATAAGAGCAACAAGATCGCGGGAAAAGGAACAGCAGCCATGACCACAGTCATCAAAAACGGCACCATTGTCACGGCCGACCTCACCTACAAGGCTGACGTGAAAATCGACGGCGGCACGATCGTCGAGATCGGCCCGAACCTGTCGGGCGACGAAACGCTCGATGCCTCCGGCTGTTACATCATGCCGGGTGGTATCGATCCACACACCCATCTCGAAATGCCTTTCATGGGCACCTACTCCTCCGACGATTTCGAGAGCGGCACGCGCGCGGCCCTTTCCGGCGGCACGACGATGGTGGTCGATTTCGCCCTGCCCGCCCCCGGCCAGTCGCTGCTCGAGGCGCTGACCATGTGGGACAACAAGTCGACGCGCGCCAATTGCGACTATTCCTTCCATATGGCGGTCACCTGGTGGAGCGAGCAGGTCTTCAAGGAGATGGAGACCATCGTCCGCGACAAGGGCATCAACACCTTCAAGCACTTCATGGCCTATAAGGGCGCGCTGATGGTCGATGACGACGAGATGTTCGCGTCGTTCCAGCGCTGCGCCGAACTCGGCGCCCTGCCGCTGGTGCACGCCGAAAACGGCGACGTCGTCGCCTCGATGTCGGCAAAGCTGCTTGCCGAAGGCAATAACGGCCCCGAGGCGCATGCCTATTCGCGGCCCGCCGAGGTCGAGGGCGAAGCCACCAACCGCGCCATCATGATCGCCGACATGGCCGGCTGCCCCGTCTATATCGTCCACACCTCCTGCGAACAGGCGCACGAGGCGATCCGCCGCGCCCGCGCCAAAGGCATGCGCGTCTACGGCGAACCGCTGATCCAGCACCTGACACTGGACGAGAGCGAATATTCCAATCCCGACTGGGATCACGCCGCCCGCCGCGTCATGTCCCCGCCCTTTCGCAACAAGCATCATCAGGATAGCCTCTGGGCTGGCCTCGCCTCCGGCTCGCTGCAGGTGGTCGCAACTGACCATTGCGCCTTCACCACGGCGCAGAAGCGCTTCGGCGTCGGCGACTTCACCAAGATCCCGAACGGCACCGGCGGCCTCGAAGACCGCATGCCGATGCTCTGGACGCACGGCGTCAACACCGGCCGGCTGACGATGAACGAATTCGTCGCCGTCACCTCGACCAACATCGCCAAGATCCTCAACATTTATCCGAAGAAGGGCGCGATCCTCGTCGGCGCCGATGCCGATATCGTCGTCTGGGATCCGAAGCGGTCCAAGACCATCTCGTCCAAGACCCAGCAGTCGGCGATCGACTACAACGTCTTCGAAGGCAAGGAAGTAACCGGCCTGCCCCGCTACACCCTGACGCGCGGCGTGGTCGCGATCGAGGAAGACACCATCAAGACCCGCGAGGGCCATGGCGAGTTCGTCAGGCGCGAGCCGGTCACGGCCGTCAGCAAGGCATTGTCCACCTGGAAGGAGATCACCTCTCCGCGCAAGGTGGAGCGCAGCGGCATTCCGGCAACCGGCGTATGACGATGTCCTCAGACGATACGGCCATCAACCGGGGATCGACGCTTTCATGCCGATGACCTCACGCCGGCACCAGCACGTCCAGTTCCGGCAGAAGCACGACGCTTTCCTGTTCGTTCGGATCGGTGCGGGCGATGATCGCCGTGCACGGCGTGCTGCTGAGGTTCGCCGGCATATGCGGCACGCCGGCCGGGATATAGAACAGCTCGCCGGCATGGACGACGACGTGCTGTTCCAGCCGGTCGCCGTACCAGGTGTGGGCCTCGCCGGAGAGCATGTAGATCGCCGTCTCGTGCGCCTCGTGCAGATGCGCTTTGGCGCGCACGCCGGGCGGGATCGTCAGGAGGTGCATGCAGATGCCCTTGGCGCCGACCGTCTCGGCCGCGATCCCCTGGAAATAGCTGAGCCCCTGCTTGCCGTCATAGGCATGGTTGGGGCGAACGATGTGGCAGGTGGGCTTTGATGTCACGTCCATCCTCATCCTCCATGGAATGTATCGTCGATAAAACCGGCGGTAATGATAGCACGCAAACCGCGTTTCCGCGGCGAAAACAAGATCGGTCGCATTGATGCAAGCACCCTCCGTCGTATCCGCCAAGGATCTCTGTCTCACCTACCAGGCGAATGACGGCCCGGTGCGGGCGCTGAGCGATGTCAATCTCGATGTGCGCAAGGGTGATTTCGTCTCTTTCATCGGCCCGTCCGGCTGCGGCAAGACAACATTCCTGCGCGTCATCGCCGATCTCGAAAAGAGCACCTCGGGTGAGATCTCGATCAACGGCATGACGCCGGAGGAGGCACGCAAGGCCCGCGCCTACGGCTACGTCTTCCAGGCGCCGGCGCTCTATCCCTGGCGCACCATCGAAAACAACATCGCCCTGCCCCTGGAAATCATGGGTTATGGCGGCGCCGACCGGACGAGGCGCATCGCCGAGGCGCTCGACCTCGTCAGCCTTTCCGGCTTCGAGAAGAAATTCCCCTGGCAGCTTTCCGGCGGCATGCAGCAGCGCGCCTCGATCGCCCGCGCGCTCGCCTTCGACGCCGACCTGCTGTTGATGGACGAACCCTTCGGCGCGCTTGACGAAATCGTCCGCGACCATCTGAACGAAGAGCTGCTGAAGCTCTGGGCCCGCACCAACAAGACGATCTGCTTCGTCACCCACTCCATCCCCGAGGCCGTCTACCTCTCGACCAAGATCGTGGTCATGTCGCCGCGCCCGGGCCGCGTCACCGATGTGATCGACTCGACCTTGCCGGCCGAACGCCCGCTCGACATCCGCGACACTCCCGAATTCCTGGGAATCGCCCACCGCGTTCGCGAGGGGCTAAGGACGGGGCATAGCCATGAGGTTTAGGCGGTTGCACCCTCTCGACACCACATGGGGGCAAACCCCATGAAACCAGACACCTTCAAAAACAAGATTGTCCCCGTCACCACCATCCTGCTCGCTCTTATAGCCATCTGGTATGTCGCCGCCGTTCTCATGAATGCGCCGTTCCAGCGCGACATGGACAGCCGCGCCGGCGCCACGCCGACCACCTTCGAATTCGTCGGCAAGACGCTGGCGCAGCCGAAACCGATCCTGCCGGCGCCACATCAGGTGGCGCAGAACGTCTACGAGAATACCGTCCTGCGCAGCCTTTCGAGCAATCGCAGCCTCGTCTACCACGGCTGGGTGACGCTCTCCTCCACCCTGCTCGGCTTCGGCTTCGGCATGTTGCTCGGCATTCTTCTCGCCGTCCTGATCGTGCACAACCGCGCCATGGACCGCTCGCTGATGCCCTGGCTGGTGGCGAGCCAGACCATACCGATCCTTGCCATCGCACCGATGATCGTCATCATCTCCTACAACGTGCTGACTGGAGACAATGCGCTGGCGCATCTCCTGAACCTCGATTCCGACGCCTCCCGCCTCGTTTCCAAGGCGCTGATCTCGACTTACCTCTCCTTCTTTCCCGTCGCCGTCGGCATGGTGAAGGGATTGCGTTCGCCTGAAATCATCTATCTCGACCTGATGCGCACCTATTATGCGAGCCCGATGCAAACCTTCTGGAAGCTGCGCGTTCCGGCCTCGATCCCCTTCCTCTTCACCTCGATGAAAGTCGCGATCGCCGCGAGCCTCGTCGGCGCCATCGTCGGCGAACTGCCGACGGGTGCTGTCGCCGGCATCGGCTCGAAGCTGCTTGCCGGTTCCTATTACAGCCAGACCATCGATATCTGGGCAGCGCTCGTCGTCGGCTCGCTGCTTGCCGGCGTTCTCGTCGCGATCGTCGGCCTTGCGGGAAAGATCGTCGACCGCGCCATGGGAGGGAGGCCCGCATGAGACATCTGAGCTTCTCCTGGCAGGGCGTGACCGCCCTCCTTCTTTGTGCCGCGGCGCTGGCGAGCCTGCCCCTCCTGGGCGAGGGCGCGACGCGACCCTTGAGCGACGGCACGGCGAGCCTCATCTTCATCATCGTCGCCGCAGCCGCTCTCCTGTCTTTTGCGCCGCAGCCGACGGCCTATCGCGCCACCGTGCTGTTCATCGGCGCACATGGCGCCGCCTGGATGCTGCTTTCGGCTCTTTCCGGCAACGAGGCGACGGCAACGCGGGCATTCTTCCTGTTGCTTTTCGCCTCCTGGCTGCTGGCTTGGCGATGCGTCACGGAGCTCTCGAAACTGCAACCCATTACCGCTGTCGGCAAGTCGGCGCTCCAGCTCCTGATTCCGGCGATCTTCGGCGCCTGGATCCTCATTCTCTGGGAGGCGGTCACGCGCGGCGCCGGCGTCCCCTTCATTCTGCTGCCGCCGCCGAGCGCCATCGGCACACGCATCATGGCCTCGCTGCCGATCCTCCGCGACGACGTCAGGCAGACGATCTTCAAGGCGGTGCTGATCGGCTATGTCGTCGGCTGCCTCAGCGGCTTCGTCGCGGCGGTGCTGGCCGACCGCATTGCCTTCCTGCGCCGCGGCCTGCTGCCGATAGGCAACATGGTGTCGGCGCTGCCGATCATCGGCATCGCTCCCGTCATGGTCATGTGGTTCGGCTTCGACTGGCCGTCGAAGGCCGCCGTCGTCATCATCATGACCTTCTTCCCGATGCTGGTGAACACGGTCGCCGGCCTTGCCGCCTCCGGCAGCATGGAGCGCGACCTGATGCGCACCTATGCATCGAGCGACTGGCAGACGCTGCTGAAACTCAAGCTTCCGGCAGCGATGCCCTTCATTTTCAACGCACTGAAGATCAACTCGACGCTGGCGCTGATTGGTGCCATCGTTGCGGAATTCTTCGGAACGCCGATCGTCGGCATGGGCTTCCGCATCTCCACCGAGATCGGCCGCATGAATGTCGACATGGTCTGGGCGGAAATCGCCGTTGCGGCGCTGGCCGGCTCGATCTTCTATGGCGTCATCGCCCTGACGGAACGGGCGGTGACTTTCTGGCATCCGTCTATCCGTGGTGGCTAGACGCGCACGGGCTTTGCAAAGGGCTCGGGCATAACTTCAGAGGGTAAGGACAAGAAAATGAAAAAGTTGATGGTCGCAATGATGGCAAGCGCGATGTCGCTTGCGGCAGCCCATGCGATGGCCGCCGACAAGGTGGTGCTGCAGCTGAAATGGGTCACGCAGGGCCAGTTCGGCGGTTATTACGTCGCCAAGGACAAGGGCTTCTATAAGGAAGAAGGCCTCGACGTCGAGATCAAGCCGGGTGGTCCCGATATCGCCCCCGAGCAGGTGATCGCCGGCGGCGGCGCCGATGTCATCGTCGACTGGATGGGCGGCGCGCTGGTTGCCCGCGAAAAGGGTGTTCCGCTCGTCAACATCGCCCAGCCCTACCAGAAGTCCGGCCTGGAAATGATCTGCCGCAAGGACGGCCCGGTGAAGACCGAAGCCGACTTCAAGGGCCACACGCTCGGCGTCTGGTTCTTCGGCAACGAGTATCCCTTCTTCGCCTGGATGAACAAGCTGGGCCTGTCCACAGAAGGCGGCCCGAACGGGGTCACCGTGCTGAAACAGAGCTTCGACGTGCAGCCGCTCGTCCAGAAGCAGGCCGACTGCATCTCCGTCATGACCTATAACGAATACTGGCAGGCGATCGATGCCGGCTTCAAGCCGGAGGAACTGACGGTCTTCAACTATACCCAGATGGGCAACGACCTACTGGAAGACGGCCTCTATGCGATGGAAGACAAGCTGAAGGATCCGGCCTTCAAGGAGAAGATGGTCAAGTTCGTCCGCGCTTCGTTGAAGGGCTGGAAATATGCGACCGAGAACCCCGATGAAGCCGCCGAGATCGTCATGGACAATGGCGGCCAGGACGAGAACCACCAGAAGCGCATGATGGGCGAAGTCGCCAAGCTCGTCGGCGACGGCTCCGGCAAGCTGGACGAGGCGCTTTATGCCCGCACGGCAAAGGCGCTGCTCGACCAGAAGATCATCAGCAAGGAACCCTCGGGCGCCTGGACGCACGACGTCACCGACGCCGCCGCCAAGTAATTACGCCAGGATGCGAAGCGAAACGCGCGGAGAGATTTCCGCGCGTTTTTTATTTTTCCCATTTAGATGATAAAAACGCCTTGCAGCTGTCGCATTTATCCCAAGTGAAACGTCATTGGGGGAGAAGCTCGATCAATCATCGTAATGTTCGCATAACCCTGCGATGATTGATTCAGGTTCTGATGGTAATTATTATCGCCTCATGGGGAATTGTTTTCCACCGGGCTTGCATATCGAGCAAATCGATACCAACTAGAAGCCGATTTGCCGGCGAGGGATGAAGACGGCAAATGATGTGTGGATACCCCTGAGAATGCAGGAAAGGCGGTGGCCTGGTCGCGAGCTGAAATGGCAGACGCGCGAGTTCGGCTAACCTTGTGACAAGATTGGACCAAGACGCATGGTACTTAAGCCGTTTGGAATTCTAGGAACATCCACTTTTTTGGCAGCGGCTCTGGCTGCATCCGTCGCATTTTCGCAGGAAGCCCCGGTTGCAAAACCGCAGCAGAACCTGCCGGCAATCGTCGTCACCACGGCGGTGAACCGCACCCTCGTCGACCGTGTCATCGGCACGGGAACGGTCAAGCCCGTCGAGGAAGTGTATATCCAGCCGCAGGTCGAAGGCCTCTCGATCCGCACGCTGAAGGCCGATGTCGGCGACAAGGTCCAGGCGGAAAGCACGCTGGCGACGCTCAACGACGACGCGCTAGTGCTGGGGAAAAGCCAGATGATGGCGACGAAGGCCAAGGGCGAGGCGACCCTTGCCCAGCTGCGCGCCCAGCTCATCGAGGCGCAGGCCAATGCGGAACAGGCAAGGCAGCAGCAGGCCCGCGCCCAGGAAATGGGCAAGAAGGGCACGGTTTCCACCGCCCAGGTCGAGCAGGCCGATGCGACCGCCGCCGCCGCCAATGCCCGCGTCGTCTCCGCCGAACAGGCGATCGAGGTCGCCGAAGCCGATCTCAAGGTCTTCGACAGCCAGATCGCGGATGCGGATCTGAAGCTGGCCCGCACCGACGTCAGGACGCCGGTAGCCGGCACGGTCGCGGCAAAGAACGCCAAGGTCGGCGCCATTGCCGCCGGCAACGGAAATCCGCTGTTCACCATCATTCGCGACGGTGATGTCGAGCTTGTCGCCGAAGTCGCCGAAAGCGACATCGTCAGGGTCATGCCGGGTCAGAAGGCGACGGTTTCGCTCTCCGGCAGCCGTGAAAAACTTTCCGGCGCCGTGCGCCTGGTGTCGCCGACCGTCGATCCGGTGACCCGCCTTGGTCTCGTCCACATCTCCATCGACGATGACAGCAAGGCGCGTTCCGGCATGTACGGCAGCGCCGAGATCATCGTGCGCGAGGCCGAGGGCGTATCGCTTCCCCTGACCGCGGTTCTCACCGGCAGCGAGGGCTCTTCCGCCCGCAAGGTCGAGGGCGGTGTGGTAAAATTCGCGAAGATCGAAACCGGTATTCAGGACGGCCCCTATGTCGAGATCATCAGTGGATTGAAGAGCGGCGATGAGGTCGTCGCCAAGGCGGGCGCCTATGTCCGCGACGGCGACCACATAACGCCGGTGCATGAGCAGCCCTCGGCTTCCAACTAAAGAGACCATCCGATGAATTTTTCAGCCTGGTCCATTCGAAATCCCATCGCGCCGCTTCTGGCCTTCTGCCTGCTGATCTTCATCGGCATGCAGTCCTTCAATTCGCTGCCGATCACGCGCTTCCCGAACATCGACGTGCCGCTCGTTTCGATCAGCGTGACGCAGAGCGGCGCCTCGCCGGCCGAACTCGAAATGCAGGTGACGAAGGAGATCGAAGACGCGATCGCTTCCATCACCGGCATCGATGAAATCCAATCGACCGTGACCGACGGCAGCTCACAGACCAACGTGATGTTCCGCATGGAAGTGCCGACGGAACAGGCGGTACAGGACGTCAAGGACGCGATCGACCGCATTCGCAGCGATCTGCCGGCCACAGCCGAAGCACCGATCGTCACCAAGGTCGATGTCGAGGGCCAGGCAATCCAGACCTTCGCCGTTTCCTCGCCCGACATGTCGCTGGAAGAACTCTCCTGGTTCGTCGACGATACGATCAAGCGTGCGCTGCAGGGCCAGGCCGGCATCGGCCGCGTCGACCGTTACGGCGGCGCCGAGCGCGAAGTGCGTATCGAGCTCACTCCCGACAAGCTGAACGCCTACGGCATCACCGCCGCAAGCGTGAACCAGCAGCTGCGCGGCACCAACGTCGACCTCGGCTCGGGCCGCGGCCAGGTGGCGGGCAGCGAACAGGCGATCCGCGTTCTCGGCGATGCCCGCAACGTCGCCGAGCTTGCAGACACGACGATTGCGCTGCCGAGCGGCCGCTTCGTCAAGCTGTCCGAACTCGGCGCCATCAAGGATACCTACGAGGAGCCGAAATCCTTCTCGCGCTTCAACGATACGCCGGTTGTCACCTTCGGCGTCTTCCGTTCGAAGGGCGCCAGCGAGGTCAGCGTCGCCGAAACCGTGGGCAAGAGTCTCGACAAGGTTCGGAGCGAAAACCCGAACGTGAAGATCGAGATGATCGACGATTCGGTCTATTTCACCTACGGCAACTATGAAGCCGCCATTCATACGCTGCTCGAAGGCGCGTTGCTCGCCGTCATCGTCGTCCTGCTGTTCCTCAGGAACTGGCGCGCGACCCTGATCTCGGCCATCGCCCTTCCGCTCTCCGCGATCCCGACCTTCTGGGTCATGCACATGATGGGCTTCTCGCTGAACCTCGTCAGCTTCCTCGCCCTGACGCTCGCGACAGGTATCCTCGTCGACGACGCGATCGTGGAAATCGAGAACATCGCCCGCCATATCAAGATGGGCAAGACGCCTTATCGGGCGGCGATCGAGGCGGCTGATGAAATCGGCCTTGCCGTCATCGCCACCACCTTCACGATCATCGCTGTCTTCGTGCCCGTTTCCTTCATGCCGGGCATTCCGGGCCAGTATTTCATCCAGTTCGGCCTGACCGTTGCCTTCTCCGTCTTCTTCTCGCTGCTGGTCGCGCGCCTCATCACCCCGATGATGGCCGCCTATCTGATGCGCGCCGAAGACGGCGTCGATGACCATCACGACAATGACAGCCTGCTGATGCGTGGTTACACGCGCCTCATACGCGGCACGACCGGGCGTTGGTACACGCGTTATGCGACGCTGCTTGTGGCATTCGGTTTCCTGGCCGGCTCCATTTTGCTGCTGATGCAGGTTCCCGGCAGCTTTTTGCCGCCGGAAGATGCCTCGCGCATCGTTCTCTCCGTCGAGCTGCCGCCCAATGCACGGCTTGACGATACCGAGAAGACGACGGATGCGATCTACGACAGGGTCAAGGACATCAACGGCGTCGAAAGCGTCTTCGTCCTCGGCGGCGCATCGCCGAAGGGGGAACTCGAACTGCGCCGTGCGACCATCACGCTGGCACTTCACAAGCTCGACCAATCGCTGATCAAGAAGATGGTCAACGACGGGCTCGGCCATATCCCGGTCATCGGTCCGATGCTGCCGAAGGTGGAAGTCCACGGCCGCGAACGTCCGCAATGGAGTATCGAAAAGGAAGTCTTCGCCAAGCTGCACGATATTCCAGACGTTCGTATCTTGAAGCTCAACGACCGCGGCGAACGCGACCTCTCCTTCAACTTCCTCTCCAAGAGCGAGAAGGACCTGAACGACGCCGTCGGCATTCTGGAATCCAAGCTTCGCGCCGACCCGCTGCTGGCCAATGTCAGCGCCGACGGCGCCCTGCCCCGCCCGGAACTGCAGGTCTACCCGCGCAAGAACGAGGCCGCCCGCCTCGGGATCACGCCGCAACAGATCTCCGAGACGATCCGCGTTGCCACCATTGGCGATGTTGATGCGGCCCTTGCCAAGATCTCGCTTGACGATCGCCAGATCCCGATCCGCGTCCAGGCTGCGCTCGATATGCGCCGCGACCTTGCGGCCCTCCGGGCATTGAAGATCCAGACCGCCAGCGGCGGCACCGTTCCGCTCTCGAGCGTCGCCAATATCGACTATTCGGAAGGCGTAAGCTCGATCAAGCGCAACAACCGCTACCGCGTCGTCTCGATCGGCTCCGACCTGCCGCAGGGCGTGGCGCTCGATACGGCTTCGGCCCGGTTCCGCCAGATCGTCGACGAAGCCAAGATCCCGGCCACGGTACACCTTGCCGAAAGTGGCGACACCAAGGTGCAGTCCGAGATGCAGCAGAGCTTCGTCAACGCCATGTTGATGGGCCTCCTGCTGGTGTTGACCGTGCTGATCCTGCTCTTCAAGGACGTGATCCAGCCCTTCACCATCCTGTTCTCACTGCCGCTCGCCATTGGCGGCGTCGCAGCTGCCCTGATTCTCACCAGCAATCCGCTGTCCATGCCTGTCATGATCGGCATCCTGATGCTGATGGGTGTCGTCACCAAGAACGCTATCCTGCTCGTGGATTTCGCGATCGAGATGCGCCACCAGGGCATGGCCCGCGTCGAGGCCATGGTCGAAGCCGGCCGCAAGCGCGCCCGGCCGATCATCATGACCTCGATCGCCATGTCGGCGGGCATGCTGCCTTCCGCGCTCGGTGTTGGCGAGGGCGGTTCGTTCCGCGCGCCGATGGCGATCGCGGTGATCGGCGGCATCATCGTCTCGACAGTGCTCTCGCTCGTCGTCGTGCCCTCCTTCTTCCTGATCATGGACGATCTCTCCCGCCTGCTCGGCTGGATGTTCGGCCGCCTGGTCGGCAGGAAGGACGCGGAGGACCTGCCGCTCTCGCGCGAGGATCTCACCCGCGTTACCCGCGAAAACCAGAGCGACATCGACTCGCTGGACGAGCGCCTGACTGCGATCGAAAAGCCGGACAGCAAGCGCAAGAGCGCCAACGACACCAACGTGCTTCGCTTGCCGCCCTTCGCGGCGGAGTGAGCGAACTGCAGGAAACGGACGGGCCGGGGCGATCTCCCGGCCCGTTTCGTTTTGCCGGTCCTTTTCGCATTTGAGCGAAATCAATTCGGTCGCCATCTCCCTCCTTTATCTTAGCCGGCATGCACGGGAAATCGAAAAGACGGGCTGTTGCCGGAGGCTGGGAGATGGAGCGGACGCCGACATTCGGCGGGCATGAAATGACCATGCTTGCCGGGGCAGACATCATGACCGGGCTCGACCAAAACGAAGCCGCGGCGCTGCGCGCCTGCGCCACCGTCCGCCTCTGCGATCCGCACGAGATCCTTTTCGAGGAGGGCGAGAGGGCCGCCTATTTCTACTGCGTGCTCAGCGGTTATATCAGGCTCTATCGCAGCAACGGCGACAACAGGTTTGCCGATATCCGCATCTGCGAGCCCGGCGACAGCTTCGCCGAATGCCTGATCCATGCCGAAGCGATCTATCCCTACGGCGCACAGGCAGTGGACGATAGCGTGCTGGCGTGCTTTGACATCGCCAGGGTACGGCCGTTGCTCGATGAGCGCCCGAGGATCGGCAAGGCGATCATGCGCAGCCTGTCGCTGCATCTGATCTCGACGATGGAATGCCTGGCGGGCGACCGCATGCAGACCGCGCCGCAGCGCGTCGCCCACTATCTGCTGACCCACTGCACCGAAAACGGTGCGGCCGCCTCGCTGCGGCTACCCTTTCCGAAAGGCCTGCTTGCCCGCAAGCTGGGTCTCGCGCCGGAAGCGCTCTCGCGCGCCTTCTCGACGCTGAAGACAGCAGGTGTGACGGTCCGCGGCCGGGCCATCGCAATCAGCAACGTCGATGTGCTGCGGCAGCTCTGACCGTCCTTGTCGCCATGAGGGGAAACCCGTCGCGGTCAGTCTTCCACCACCTCAATCTCGGGACGGCCGGCGAGGATGAGCCGCAGGCGGCCGCGGTCAACGCGCTCGAGCATGATCGGGCCCGCCTTTTCCTCCAGTCGCCGGCGCAGCAAGATCAGCCGGGTCTCCAGATTGTCCTTGAAGTCAGGCAGTTGCAGGCGCCGGTCGCGGCGTATCTCGCGGTTCAGGAAGTCCCGCTTGCCGATGCGCGCATAGTCTTCAAGGAAATGCAGGAGCAGCCGCCCCGGCACGCCGCGGATGAGATAATCGTCATCGACGAACAGCGAACCGTCGCGTGGGTAGAAGCGCACGGCGATGCGCCGGCCGGCGGGCACGCTGCCGGAAGGGTCGGCCGGCGCATCGGCCTTTTCGCGCCCGTTCGTCTCCCCCCGCTCGCGTTCCTCGGAAAGGAAGGAGAGCGCGGTGGCCAGATGCGCCGCGATCACGACCAGCGCCTCCTCGTCACGATGGCGGAAGGTAAAGCGCTCGATCGATTCCGAAAACAGCACGCCGACGAGCCTTCCCCGCGCGACAAGCGGCAGCGCGATCTGACTGAGCGGCTTGTCAAGCGCCGGAAGCGGGATCGGCGTCGTATCCTCGACGCCCGCCATGGTCCGCACCGCCTGGATATAGCGCTGGCCGCGGCTGAGATCGGTGATCCGCACATTGCGCCGCCGCTCGGCCGCAATCCCGATAATGCCGCGCCCGAGAGGAACCTCCGCGCCGAAGCCGAACTGGTCGTAGCCACGGCTGGCGATCGTCGTCAGCCCGCCGCGTTCGCCGTCCGGCACCAGCACCATGGAATGGTTGTAGCCGAAGAGCTTGCCGAGGCCCTCAAGCGTCACGTCGAGCAGCGTTTCCGGATCGCTGCAGTCTGACATCCGTGCCGTCAGCCTCGCCACCTTGCCCATCAGGTCGGGCAGCACGAGCGGCTCCGGCTCGACCAGCGGATTGGCGGCCGGCACGGCCCGACAGTCCTCCACCCGGTAGATGTCGACAGCGCGCAGCTTCATGATTCCGGTCATCCGGCTTTCCAGGATCGCCAGATGGATCGCCACCCGCTCGAAAGTCTCGCTCTCCGTCTCGGAGCGCTCGAACGTCAGGTCGAGCACATGCTGCTGGCCGCTATAACCGTCGACTACCATCACGGTCGCGAGCCCGTTGCGCGCCACGTTGGTGGCGGTTTTGGAGAAGAACTGGTTGGAGAGCGCGACATGCGTCTCGTCTACATAATGCACGTGCGAGAGATAGGAGATATTGGGCATTCCGTCCGCATCGGTGGTGGCGATGACGGAGGGAATGATACCCTCGAAACTGTCCCGCAGCCTTTCGAGCGGAATCATGCGACGGCTTCCGGCGTCAGCCTGCGTCCGGCGCCCGGCCCGGGCGTCTGCTCGAAGATCTCCTGCGGCTCGATCGTCATGCAAACGAGTTCCTGGTCCGAGAGCGTGCTCGAGAGCTGCATCCGGGTGACCCCGAGCGCCAGCATCCGCGCGAGCTGTTCTGCGACATAGGCCTGGCCCAGTGCCCGGAAGGCGGCATCCGCCGGCCCCGCCTCCAGGACCCGGCCCTTGATCTGGTAGGCCTTGTAGTCGGCGGCCCGCACAAAGGTCGTGGCAATCGGCCGGCCGGCCAGCGCCTCGCCCGCGGCATCAGGCCATTGGCTGCCGGAGGCGAGAAAGTGTAGATGCCCGCTCTGCCGGTCGACGCGTACGCCGGAGCCGCGGCCAATCATCGGCCGGCCGGCCTCGTCGCGCGTCGCGAACAGGATCATGACGGGGCTCTCTATGAATTCCACAAGTTCCGGCCCCAGCAATGCTTTTCCCCCCGATGTCAGGCGATGATAGTTAGTTAGGATATTCTTAGCAATCGTTCCAATTGCTTAGGATGGTTTTAGGAAGCGTCTCGCAAAGGCCTCGGTTATCTCACGGCCATCAGCCCGGCGCACATAAGGAGGCGCCGGCCAACGAGAGGAAAACCATCGTGAGCCACGAATTCTCGCTTACCAGCATCCCCGATCTCAACGGCCGTTACGACATTTACGGCGCGATACACAAGGGCCTGCGCAAGGCCGGCTGTGACCTGCTCGGACGCCTCGGCACCGCCGATTTCCAGAATGTCGAGGAGACGATCTTCCTGATCGGCGACCTGCGCCATTACCTGATGCTTGCCGCCTCCCACGTCAGTCACGAGGACGACAACATCCACGTGGCGCTCGCCGCCAAAGGCGTCTCGACCGTCACGCTGGACGAGCAGCACGACGACCACCGCACCGCCTTCCGCGAACTCGAAGAACTTGTTGTCGCCTGGGAGAACGCTTGGCCGTTGCACAAGTCCGCCTGCGGCCGCAAACTTTATCTCGCCTTTGCCGCCTATATCGCCGACGACTTCGCGCATATGCATGAGGAGGAGGCGGTGACCGGCCCTCTGCTGTGGCGCAACTTCACCGACCAGGAAATATTCGGCATCGAGATGCGTATCATCGGCTCCCTGCCGCCGGAGAAGAGCATGGCCTTCATGCGCCTCATGATCCCGGCGATCAATCCGGCGGAGCGTGCGGCACTCTTGGGCGCCATGAAGAAGGATGCGCCGCCGGAAATCTTCCAGGCAGTCATCGACTTCGCCGTCCGTCCGGGGCTTTCGGCCGGCGACTTCGCCATGCTTGCCGACGCGCTGAAGCTGGCCGCCTGAAAAGATTGCTGCGGGCGGAGGATCGAGGCTCCGCCCGTGGCATCGCCGAGCATTTCCGGAGAAGAACCATGTGCAAACCGAACGGCAAGGCCGGCATTCCGGCCGCGTGTCCGCGCCGCGGCGATTGTCACAGCTGCCCCATGCTGCTTTCCGCCCTGGCGGGGGAAGGAAGCGCCTCGCGTCTTGACGCGCTCGTCAAAGAAGGACGCCCGCCACCCGCGTCGGAGAACCGCTCTAGGTCAATTCAGACTAAATCTAGAGCCCGCCCTGCTCTCTCAGGAAGCTGACGATCGAGCTGACCCCATCGCCGCGCTTCATGTCGGAGAACACGAAGGGGCGGCTGGCGCGCATGCGAGTCGCATCCCGGTCCATCACTTCGAGATCGGCGCCGACATGGGGTGCGAGATCCTTCTTGTTGATGACGAGCAGGTCCGAGCGGGTGATCCCCGGCCCGCCCTTGCGCGGGATTTCCTCGCCCTGGCAGACGGAGATGACATAGATGGTGATATCGGCAAGATCAGGCGAAAAGGTCGCCGCCAGATTGTCTCCGCCGGATTCGATGAAAACGACGTCGAGATCGGGGATACGCTCGTTAAGGCCGGCGATCGCCTGGAGATTGATCGTCGCATCCTCGCGAATGGCGGTATGCGGGCAGCCGCCCGTCTCCACGCCGACGATCCGGTCCGAAGGCAGCGCCTGCATGCGCACCAGCGCCTCGGCATCCTCGGTCGTATAGATGTCGTTGGTGACGACGGCGACGGAATAGTCGTCGCGCATCGCCTTGCAGAGCTTTTCCGTCAGCGCCGTCTTACCCGAGCCGACCGGTCCGCCGATGCCGACGCGCAGAGGTCCGTTTCTTGATTTCATGTGTCTTACTCCAATCGAACCCGATGATAGCGCCGCCGCTGGCGAGCGCCACCGTCAAATGACGCAGCCTCGGCGGAAATTTTGGACCGTTATGAGCGGAATAGCCGCGTCGCCTGGGTTTCGTGGCGCAGGCTTGCTATATCGGCCTGCACCGTCGCCGAACCCAGATCGTCGAGCGTCGAGGCGGCCGCGTGCCGCGCGATCTCCGCAATGCGCTCTTCGAGATCGGCGAGGACCGCAACCCCATCCTTCTGCCCGGCGACGCCGAGACGGATGCCCGCCGAAACCGCCTGTGAGGCATAGGCATGCAGGAAGGCGGCGAGCGCCTTCTCGGGCGCGATGCCATGCGCGCCCGTCACCGCCCCAACCGCAACGGGATAGGCAGCCTTCTGAGGCAACCTTTCGAACACGCCGTCCGGCCAGGCTTGCGCGGCCGAGAGGAAGGCGTCACCGAGCAGCATCGTTTCCTGATGGCGTTCACGCGATCCGGCAAGCGCCTCGGCGAGTGCGGCGATTTCGGCAAGGTACGCGGCGTCTGCATGGCGCCTGTGGCTTTCGGCCATCAGCACGGCATCGTTCCAGGCCGAACCATGGCCGATCAGCGTCCCGATCCAGGCCGCAAGCAAGGCCGCATCGGTGACCAGCCCATCGGCAACTGCTCGCTCCAGCCCGCCCGAATAGGCAAAGCCGCCGATCGGAAAGGCCGGCGAGAGCCATGCCGTCAGGCGCAGCAATGCCTGTAGCTCGCGATCCCCGGTCATCACGCTTCAATCGTGCTTGTGGCCGTGATGCCCGTGACCATGGTCGTGGTCATGATCACGATCATGGTCATCATGATCATGGTCGCAGCTGTGATCATGTTTGTGGTCATGGTCATGCGCGTGATCGTGGTGATCGTGCCCGTGGGCATGGCTATGTCCATGATCATGTGCGGCATGCCCATGATCATGCGAATGCCCGCCGTGGGAATGATAGGCTCCCCGCGCCGGCTGGAAGGGCTCGTCGATCTCCAGCACCGAGGCCCCCAGCCCCTGCAGCATGGCGCGGATGACATGATCGCGCAGGATGACGATACGGTCTTCTTCGATCTGGGCGGCCAGATGACGGTTGCCGAGATGCCAGGCAAGCTCGACCAGATGCACGCGGTCACGTCCGCGAATTTCGAAGAGCTTCTCGTCGGCCGCAAGAATCTCGATCAACTCGCCGTCCTCGCGCACCAGCAGGTCGCCATTGGCGAAAAGCACCGGATCCTTGAGATCGAGCATGACCATCTCGCCGTTTTCCAGATGCAGGAGCTTGCGGCGAAGATGGCGCAGATCATGCGGCAGCTTGACCTGGGCGGTCGGATGGGAAGAAGGAGTGCCGGCGGGAAGATATGAGGTGACGCGCTGCATGATATGTCCGTTTTGATGAGACGACGACCATGCAAAATAGCCTTTCCCGATGCAAGCACCAATGATCTTTCGCTTGCGTCTCAGCTTTTATATTCCGTAGGCCTGCATCACGTTGTCGCTGCCCGTGCCCCTGCTCTCGGTACCGAAGCCGTTTTCGGCAAGCCCGTGCCAGGCATGCTGCAGACCTTCCCGCTCGTGCACGACGCGATTGCGCCCGAGCGCCTTGGCGAGATAGAGCGCTCGGTCGGCCGAGGCATAGACCTGCTGTTTGCTGCGCCCGGCAACGAGATCGGCGACGCCCCCGGAAATGGTGATGGCGATATTCTGTCCTTCCACCGTAATCGGCCTGCCGGCGATGCGCGCCCGTACGGCGTGGATCCGCTCCAGCCGCGCCTCCAGCGGTTCGCCGGAAACGATGACGCCGAATTCCTCGCCGCCGAGCCGCGCGACGACGGACAATTCATCGAAGGCCGACGTCAGCACGGCCGAGACCGCCATGATGACCGCATCACCGCAGGCATGGCCGAAGCGATCGTTGATCGCCTTGAAGCGATCGACGTCGAAAATGACCAGGGAGGCGTTGTCCTCGGTGGTTTCAAGCGCCTCCGTGAAAGCGCGCCGGTTCAACAGGCCGGAGAGCGTGTCCGTGCGACTGAGCTTTTCGAACTCCGCCCGCGACAGCGTCAGCTCGTGCATGGTGAACCCCGCGGCCAGCGACAGCATGCCGGAAACCGTCCCGCCGACGAGCCAGGAAAAAATCGCGGCGAAGCCGATCGCATGCGGCAGCGTCATCGGCAATAGCCCGAAAAAACCGAGCGGCGGTATCGTCAGCGCGATGATGACGCCGGAGAGAATGACCGCGAGAAAGCTCATCTTCAGCGCGAAGACGTAGACGTTCCTGCGGTATTGAAAGTTGCCCAAATCGGCCTGCAGCGACATCCAGTTTCTCATGAGAATCAACCTTCCTGCCCGGCGTTACAAGGCATTGATAAGAGCCCAATTGCTGCGGGTGTCTTAATCGACTCGTTAAGATTCGAACAGTTTCGGACGATTCGGTAGGCAGGTTTTTTCTAGCAGGGGATGCAGATGTCCAATCCCTGAATCGGACAGTGCAAGGGGACAGTTAGACAATTGAAATAAAAGCGCTTTTTTGCGCTGTGCTGCAGGGCTGTTCCAGAATGGTTTAACTGGGGAAAATAATGGTTTTTCCCCTGATTTTTACAACCGAATGGAGAGTGCCATTCACAATTTAGTTTAAGAGCGGAATGGCCGTCTGTTGCTTCAATTGTAGACACCGACAGATAATCGCAATGATTGTGGAAACGGGTTCCATAAGCCGGTCCGAAGCCCGGCCGAGCGCAAGGCGGCGGCAGTCCAGGTGTTGCAGCCGAAGAGAGCGTTGAAGTATCCCTTGGCTTCGAAGAACCGGTCGATCTCGCCGTAACCCGCATCGGGGATCGGTATGATCTCGCCTTCGTCGCGGACGAAGCTGTCCACCATGAAGTGACGCAGCCGCTCCAGTTGATCGTCGCTGATATCGAATGCCGTGACAGCCGGTTGCGGCTCGGCGATATGACCGGCGAGGTCCACATGCAGCACCGAACGGTCGATCGTCAGCGCCCGCAGCACGGGCATCGGCTTCAGCTCTGCCCAGGTTGGGGTTTCCAAATAGAAGGCGCGGCCACCCCAGCCGACAACGAGCCATTCCGCATTCGGATGGCCGAGCGGAAAACCGGTATCGTCCAGAAAGGAAAATGCCGCCCGCGTCTCCTCATCGAGCGGGATTGCGATATCGGTATGAATCGGCCCCGACAGCAGGAATATCCGATGCGTCGCCTCCGTGGACGACGCCTTGACAGGAGCAATCAGCGGCCGCGGAATGAAGGTTCCGCCCGCAGCCAGAGCCACGAGCAGGACCATGATCCGCAGTAGCCAGCGCATGCCGGTCCGCACGGAATGGCCGGCTAGAACAGGAAATAGCGCTGCGCCATCGGCAGCACCGTCGCCGGCTCGCATGTCAACAATTCGCCGTTCGCCCTGACTTCATAGGTCTCCGGATCGACCTCGATCTCGGGTGTCAGGTCGTTGTGGATCATCGATGCCTTGGAGATGCCGCCGCGCGTATTTTTCACCGCCACGAGTTCCTTGGCAACGCCGAGCCTGCCCTTCAGGCCGGCATCGAGCGAGGCCTGGCTGACGAAGGTGACGGAGGAATTGGTGAGGCTCTTGCCGTATGAGGCAAACATCGGCCGGTAGTGCACCGGCTGCGGCGTCGGGATCGAGGCGTTCGGATCGCCCATGGGGGCTGCCGCGATCGAGCCGCCGAGCAGCACCATATCAGGCTTCACGCCGAAAAAGGCTGGGTTCCACAGCACGAGGTCGGCGCGCTTGCCGACTTCGACCGAGCCGATCTCATGGCTGAGACCATGGGCGATCGCCGGATTGATCGTGTATTTGGCGATATAGCGGCGAACACGGAAATTGTCGTTGTCGCCCTTTTCCTCCTTCAGCCGGCCGCGCTGGCGCTTCATCTTGTCGGCCGTCTGCCAGGTGCGGATCGCCACCTCGCCGACGCGACCCATGGCCTGGCTGTCAGAGGAGATGATCGAGAAGGCGCCGATATCGTGCAGAATGTCTTCGGCGGCAATCGTCTCCTTGCGGATACGGCTTTCGGCAAAGGCGATATCTTCCGGGATCGACGGGGACAGGTGATGGCAGACCATCAGCATGTCGAGATGCTCGGCGATCGTATTGACCGTGTAGGGCCGGGTCGGATTGGTCGACGACGGGATGACGTTCGGTTGGCCGCAGATCTTGATGATATCAGGCGCATGCCCGCCACCCGCGCCTTCCGTGTGGAAGGCATGGATGGTGCGACCCTTGATGGCGCCGATCGTATCTTCGACGAAGCCGCTTTCGTTCAGCGTATCCGTGTGGATCATCACCTGCACGTCGTATTCGTCGGCAACCGAGAGGCAGCAGTCGATGGCGCCCGGCGTCGTGCCCCAGTCCTCATGCAGCTTCAGCGAGGTGGCGCCGGCCAGCACCATTTCCTGCAACGCGCCCGGCAGCGAGGCATTGCCCTTGCCGGCAAAGGCAAGATTCATCGGGAAGGCGTCGGCGGCCTCGATCATGCGCGCAAGATGCCAGGGACCGGGTGTGCAGGTGGTGGCGAGCGTGCCATGCGCCGGCCCTGTGCCGCCGCCCAGCATGCAGGTCATGCCTGACATCAGCGCTTCCTCGATCTGCTGCGGCGCAATGAAATGGATATGGCTGTCCATGCCGCCAGCGGTCACGATCTTGCCTTCGGCGGCAATCGCCTCCGTGCCCGGGCCGACGATGATATTGACACCGGGCTGCATGTCGGGATTGCCCGCCTTGCCGATCGCAACGATGCGCCCGCTCTTGAGCCCGATGTCGGCCTTGTAGATGCCGGAATGATCGACAATGACGGCATTGGTAATGACCGTATCGACCGCGCCGTCCGCCCGCGTCACCTGGCTCTGGCCCATGCCGTCACGGATCACCTTGCCGCCGCCGAATTTCACCTCCTCGCCATAGGTGGTGAAATCCTTCTCGATCTCGATGAAAAGCTCCGTATCGGCAAGGCGCACCTTGTCGCCGGTGGTCGGTCCGAACATGCCGGCATAGGCGGCGCGCGAGATCTTGTAGGGCATCCATCAGGCTCCGTAGGAGGAAGAAACAATCATTTTTCCGTCGAGCCGCGTGATGCGGCCGGCGGCAACATAAGTATCAACAAGCTGCCTTTCGGCGGCGAACGGGTGCCATTCCCAGCCTGCGTGACCGAAGCCGGCCAGCACTACCTCGGCGTCGGCAAATTTATTCAGCATCTCGGCGATGACGATCATGCCGCTGCTCGGCACGACGTAAGGTGCGGGATCATAGGCCGAAAGCTCCGCATCGACGACCTCGTGAACCACCTTGTCGATGACGAGGTGCGTCTTACCTGTCTCGGCGCAAAAGGCGCTGAACGCGTCCGTATAATCGTCGCAGAAATCGTCGAGTTCGGGATGCGAGACG
This sequence comes from Rhizobium pisi, assembly GCF_003938655.1. GTDB lineage: Bacteria > Pseudomonadota > Alphaproteobacteria > Rhizobiales > Rhizobiaceae > Rhizobium > Rhizobium pisi. Next base: position 152,984 of record NZ_RJJT01000007.1, on the reverse strand, counting down.
GCAAGGGGCGCCCGCAGTGCCCCGAATTTTTCCGGGTCGCGCACGCTCCAGATCTCGGAGGCCGAGACGACGCCGGGATGGGTACGCCACTGCTCCGAGCCGAGCATCGCCTTCGCCGGCCGGCCGGTATTGCAGACAGCAACGGCATCGGTGCGGCCACCGCTGGCGCCATAGGAGCGGCAATCGTTGAAGCGGATGACGAAATCGGCAGCGTCGATGACGCCAGCCGCTCCTTCCCCGATCTCACCATTGCCGACGATCATGATTTTGCTGACCACCTCAGTTGCTCATCGAATGTTCGAGCTCTTTCAGCTCTTTCGTGCGTTTGTCCGTGATATCGGCGAGACACCCGGCGACCAGCATGGGCTCCATCGTGCCACCTCGCGCCTGGAAGCCGGCGGCATCGCATTCGGCATCACGATAATCGATCCAGGCGCGCTGCGCCTTGACCAGCGCCTGCTCCGCGCCCTTCATGTCGCCATCCAGATCCTTGTCGATCGCCACCATCGCGGCGCGCGTTTTCTTATATTGCACGTTCAACGCCTTGTCGGCTGCATCGTGACGCGCCGCCTCGCAGGAGGTCATGTCCGATTGCGTCTGGGGGTTCTTGCAGTCGATATCCTGGGCAGAAGCCGCGCCTGACATCAGCAACATCGCGGCCCCGGCGAGGCAGATATTCAAACGCATGCATCCCTCCCGCTTGTTTAGAGCTTACCCATCACCAGCTGACGGAAACCATAGACCTCGCGCTTGCCGGAAAGCGGGATCAGCGTCACCGAGCGCGTCTGCCCCGGCTCGAAGCGCACAGCCGTTCCCGCCGGAATATCGAGCCGCTTGCCGTGAGCCGCCGCGCGGTCGAAGGAAAGCCCGGCATTGGTTTCGGCGAAATGGTAGTGGCTGCCGACCTGCACCGGCCGGTCGCCGGTATTGGAAACCTCCAGCGTCACCGTCGGCGCGCCGGCATTGAGTTCGATGTCGCCGCTTGCGGCAATGATCTCGCCCGGAATCATCTCATTCTCCCTAAGCCGCCTTGGGCGCGCAGCCCTCGGCCTTCAGCACACGCTTCGTCGACGCCGGATTTTTGGCGAGCATCGCGACCGGCCGAACGGGCCTGGCAACGAGATTGCCGCCGCAGTTCGGGCAGACACCCTTCAGCACATTGTCCACGCAATCGGCGCAGAAGGTGCATTCATAGGTGCAGATCCGCGCGTCCGCGCTCTCCGGCGGCAGATCTTTGTCGCAGCATTCGCAATTTGGCCTGAGCTCCAGCATTCTAAGTCCTCACCTGATCGGTTCGTGCACGGTCACGAGCTTGGTGCCGTCTGGGAAGGTTGCCTCCACCTGCACGTCGTGAATCATTTCGGCAACGCCTTCCATGACCTGGTCGCGGCCGATCACATGGGCGCCGGCCTCCATCAGCTCGGCGACCGGGCGTCCGTCGCGGGCGCCTTCGACGACGAAATCGCTGATCAGCGCGATCGCTTCGGGGTAGTTCAGCTTGACGCCGCGCTCCAGCCGCCGGCGCGCCACGATCGCCGCCATTGAAATCAACAGCTTGTCTTTTTCTCTCGGAGTGAGGTTCATCGCTTGCCCATCTGCTGCATGCCTAGAACAGGATGATCCTGTTCTACATTAAAGAGTTAGAGCATGATGTCGCCCGAAAACCGCTCACACTTTTCGGCATCATGCTCAGGTTTATAGATTCCAGACTTTCGGCACAGGCGCGCCGTTGCGCAAGGCGGAAATGACCGGGATCAGGATTTTTCTGAGCGAGAAGCCGTCAGGCGCGGCAAGGCGCACGATGAGCTTGTCGCTCCAGGCGCTCGCTCCGCCCATCGGCCCTTCGACGAGCGGCCGCACCTTGCCGAGATAGGCCTCCGCCAGCGGCCCCGCATAGAGCAGCGTCGCAAAGGCCACCTGCCCGCCGAGCACGGCCTGGCGCGCGGCAAGGGCCGCCACGCCATCGGAAAGCCTGAGTTCCTCGGCATGGATCAGACGGCCGGACCGGCGGATACGCCAGCGGTCGCGGAAAAGCCCCGTCTCCATCATCTCGCCCATCGCCTTGCGCCCGAGCAGCACGGCTTCGACGGCCAGAAATTCGGCTTTCTCGTCAAGATCGACATCCAGCCGGCGAGACAGCGATGCGCGGTCGAAAAGGATCGTCTCCTGCGGCAGCCAGTCGACGCGGGCACCCGCGCCGACCTCGATCGTGGTCGAAACCTCCGCCGTGCCGGCCGAAGCCTTGTAGATCTTCTCGCAGGCCTGGGTGGTGACGTCGATCCGCGTACCGGCGCCGGCAACGACGCTCCAGGCCATGCGGTCACCGCCTGTCAAACCACCAGCGGTATTGATGATCACGGCTTCCATCGAAGCATCGAAGGTATCGGGCAGGCGGATCTTTGCCGCGCCCTCCTGATAGAGTTCGCGGATACGCGTGCGGCCATCGAACAGCTTTGCCGCCAGATGCCCACGTCCTTCCGCTCTTTGCGGTCTCGTGCTCGCCGCCGCAATCGTCATATCGTCCTCTTCGGCCACGCCACCGGTTTTCATTCAATCGCGCGGATGACGGAAAGCAAGCAATTCCCATGCCGTCCGGGTAAACCTTTGGCAGCGGCGGAAGGTTTTGTCAGACGCCGCACCCTCTGCCGCAAAAAGCGGCATCTGCCGATCAGACGGTCAGATGACGGCGCGCTTCCGGCGTATCCAGCGTTTCGGCAAGCCCTTCATGCACGATCTCGCCGCGGTCCATGATGTAGACGTAGTCGGCAAGCTCACGGCAGAAATCGAGATACTGTTCGACGAGCAGGATCGCCATGCCTGTGGAATCACGGAGATAACGGATCGCCCGGCCGATATCCTTGATGATCGACGGCTGGATGCCTTCTGTGGGCTCATCAAGTACGAGGATCTTCGGCCTTGTCACCATGGCGCGTCCGATCGCCAATTGCTGCTGCTGCCCGCCGGAAAGATCGCCGCCGCGACGCGACAACATCGACTTCAGCACCGGGAAAAGACTGAAGATATCGTCCGGAATGTTGCGGTCACGGCGGCCAAGGGGCGCAAAGCCGGTCTCGAGATTTTCCTTGACGGTCAGCAGCGGGAAGATTTCGCGGCCCTGCGGCACATAGCCGATGCCCTGCTTGGCGCGGGCAAAGGGCGGCAGGCCGTTGAGCCTGGCATCGTTGAAGGTGACGGTGCCGGCCGAAAGCGGATGCTGGCCGGTCACGGCGCGCAGAAGCGAACTCTTGCCGACGCCGTTACGGCCCAGCACGCAGGTGATCTTGCCCATCTCGGCCTTGACCGAGATGCCGCGCAGCGCCTGGGCGGCGCCGTAGTGGAGGTTTGCGTTTTCGACTGTCAGCATCCGTTCACCCATTCCCCATCAATTCATCAACGTGCGCCTCAGCATCTGCAGGGCGTATTCCTGTTCCTTCGTTCTCTCGCCACCGGCCTCGGCCACTTCCTCGGCAATGCCGATCAGTTGCTGACGCTCGTGCATGCCGAGAGCCTTTATCCAGAGATCCCGGAACCGGCGGATCGGATCTTCGGGACTGGTGACGTTTTTTGACGCCCACTCCCCGAAAAGCAGCACTTCATCCATGTCGCCCGGCCGGATGATGCCCTTCATGCGGTTGCGGACGACATTCTTCGCAGCGTCCAGATACATCGGTTTTTCCTTGGCAAGGCAGAAGAAGAAGGCCACCGCTGCTATCGCCGGATCGGCGATCGAGGCCAGCGGCGCTACCTCGGCCTGCTTGCGAAACTTTTTGCGCTTATAAGCGCCCCGCATCCGCTCGACGGAATCGATGATCTCGTTTCCCACCTCACGCACCATTTTAAAACGCCAATACCAGATGACCGCGCCGCTGAGCGCCGCTACCAGAATACCGAGAAAAGCCATGATGAAACCCCACAATGAAACCCGCTCGTTTTAGAGCGTCTTCTTTTGTCAGGTTCAAGCCTGGAAGTTGCATCCCTCACCGCCCCAAATAGTTCTCGATCACCTTCGGATCGGAGCTGACGAAATCGATCGATCCTTCCGCCAGCACCGAGCCTTCCGCGAGGCACGTGACCTTGACGCCGAGGTCGCGGATGAAGCCCATGTCGTGCTCGACGACGACGACCGACCGGGTCTTAGCGATATCCTTGAGCAGGATCGCCGTCTCCGCCGTTTCGGCATCCGTCATGCCGGCCACCGGTTCGTCGACCAGCAGCAGCTTCGGCTCCTGCGCCAGCAACATGCCGATCTCCAGCCACTGTTTCTGCCCATGCGAGAGATTGGCGGCGAATTCGTCGCGCCGGTGCGTCAGCCGCACCGTTTCGAGGATCTCCTCAATGCGCGCCTTGTCCTCACCGGAGAGCCGATAGAACAGGGTGGAGAACACGCCGCGGCGGCGGTTCAGCGCCAGTTCCAGATTGTCCCAGACCGTATGGCTTTCGAAGACCGTCGGTTTCTGGAACTTGCGGCCGATGCCGAGCTGGGCGATATCGGCCTCGTCCTTCTTGGTCAGGTCGATCGTGCCGTTGAAGAAGACTTCGCCTTCATCGGGCCGGGTCTTGCCGGTGATGATGTCCATCATCGTTGTCTTGCCGGCGCCGTTCGGGCCGATGATGGCGCGGAGTTCGCCGGGCTCGATGACGATCGAGAGCGAATTCAGCGCCTTGAAGCCATCAAAGGAAACCGAGACGCCGTTGAGATAGAGCACGCTGTTGGGTTTGACGTCGGGAATCATGGCGCTCACTCCGCTGCCTGGATTTTCGGCTCGAGATCGTCTTCCTGCGCCGCGGGCGGGGCAGCATTGGAGACGGCTTTCCGTTTGCCGAGATATTGCGCGATCGTGCCGACGACGCCCTTCGGCAGGAACAGCGTGACGGCAACAAAGAGGCCGCCCAGCGCAAACAACCAGATCTCCGGGAAGAGGCCGGTGAAGATCGTCTTGCCGCCGTTGACGAGGATCGCACCGATGATCGGCCCGATCAGCGTCGCCCGTCCGCCGACCGCCGTCCAGATGACGACTTCGATCGAGTTGGCCGGTGCGAATTCGCCGGGATTGATGATGCCGACCTGCGGCACGTAGAGCGCGCCGGCAATGCCCGCCATCATCGCCGAGACGACGAAGGTGAAGAGCTTGAAATGCTCGACGCGGTAGCCGAGGAAGCGCGTGCGGCTCTCCGCATCGCGCACGCCGACCAGCACCTTGCCGAATTTCGAGCGCACGATCGCCGAGGCGATCACCAGCGACAGCGCCAGGAAGACTGCGGTCGCGGCAAAGAGGCTTGCGCGCGTGCCGTCCGCCTGGATGTTGAAGCCGAGGATGTCCTTGAAATCGGTCATGCCGTTATTGCCGCCGAACCCCATGTCGTTGCGGAAGAAGGCAAGCAGCAGCGCATAAGTCATCGCCTGGGTGATGATCGAGAGGTAGACGCCATTGACGCGCGAGCGGAAGGCGAACCAGCCGAAGACGAAGGCAAGCAGGCCCGGCACGAAGAGCACCATCAGCGCAGCGAACCAGAAATGGTCGAAGCCGTACCAGAACCAGGGAAGTTCCTTCCAGTTCAGGAACACCATGAAGTCAGGAAGGATCGGATCGCCATAGACGCCGCGCGAGCCGATCTGGCGCATCAGGTACATGCCCATCGCATAACCGCCGAGCGCGAAGAAGGCGCCATGGCCGAGCGAGAGGATGCCACAGAAGCCCCAGACGAGATCGAGCGCCAGCGCCAGCAGCGCGTAGGTCAGATACTTGCCGAACAGCGCCATGATATAGGTCGGGATGTGCAGCGGATGGGCCGGGCCGGTTGCGAGATTCAGCACCGGCACGAGAATGGCGATCGCCAGCAAGAGGGCGACGGCGATGGAGATCCTGCGATCGAGCGACCGGAGAAGGAAGGCCGTTATCATGCTTCCACCGCCCTTCCTTTGAGTGCGAAGAGCCCGCGCGGACGCTTCTGGATGAAGAGAATGATGAGGACGAGCACCAGGATCTTGCCGAGCACGGCGCCGGCGAAGGGCTCGAGGAACTTGTTGACGACGCCAAGTGAGAGTGCGCCGACCAGCGTGCCCCAGAGATTGCCGACACCGCCGAAGACGACGACCATGAAGCTGTCGATGATGTAGGATTGGCCGAGGTTTGGCGAGACGTTGTCAATCTGGCTGAGCGCCACGCCGGCGATGCCGGCAATGCCGGAGCCGAGCGCGAAGGTGAAGGCATCGACCCAGCCGGTGCGGATGCCCATCGACGACGCCATGCGGCGATTCTGCGTAACGGCACGCATCTGCAGGCCGAAGGCGGAGCGCTTGAGCAGCATCAGCAGCGTCAGGAACACGACCATCGAGAAGACGATGATCCACAGCCGGTTCCAGGTGATGGCGAGCCCGCCGAGATCGAAGACGCCGGACATCCAGGTCGGATTGCGGACCTCGCGGTTGGTCGGGCCGAAGATGCTGCGCACTGCCTGCTGCAGGATCAGCGACACGCCCCAGGTGGCGAGCAGCGTTTCGAGCGGCCGGCCGTAGAGATAGCGGATGACCGCGCGCTCGATCACCAGACCGACGAAGCCCGTAAAGACGAAGGCCGCAGGCACGGCAAAGGCCAGCGAATAGTCGGCAAGTTCCGGAAAGGCTGAGGTTATGTATTCCTGCACCACATAGGTCGTATAGGCGCCGATCATCACCATTTCGCCATGCGCCATGTTGATGACGCCCATGACGCCGAAGGTGATGGCAAGGCCGATCGCGGCAAGCAGCAGTACCGAGCCGAGAGACAATCCGTACCAGATGTTCTGGACGATATCCCACAACGCCAGACTGCGATTGATGGAGCTGATATCCGCCTGGATCGCCGGTTTCAGGTCTTCTGGCGCGGTTTCGAGTGTGGTCGTGAGGATGGTCAGCGCATCGCGATTGCCGCGCGCCGCAATCGTATCGATCGCAGCCTTCTTGTCTTCGACGCTCGCATCCGTCTTGAGCAGCAGCACAGCGCGCGCCGCTTCCATCGTATTCTTGATCTCAGCGTCCTTCTCGGCCGCAAGCGCCGAGTTCAGCAGGTCGAGATTGGCGGGATCAGCATCTTTCAGCAGACCCTGCGCCGCGGCAAGCCGCGCGGAACGGTCCGGGCTCATCAGTGTCAGCTGGCTGGTGGCGGCGCTGATGACGCCGCGAAGCGCGTTGTTGATCTTGACCTTCGTCATCAGATCCGGATCGACATCGGCAGCGGCTTCGCCGGTGATCGGGTCTGAATAGGTCGGCTCGTCATCGGTACCGCCCTGGAGGAGAACCGGGCCGCCATCGGAATTGACGTAGAGAAGGCCGTCGCTCAACTGCTGCAGGATCTGGCTGACATGCTGGTCCTTGGAAGCGACCAGCGCTTTGATGGCCGCTTCGCGTTCCGGAAAGTCGCCGGCGCCGAGCGCGTCGATGAGCACGTGGATATCGTCCTGGGCCTGGACTTCGCTCGAGATTGTCAGGCCCGAAAACGTCAGACCCGGAAATGTCAGGAAAACCGTGATGAGGAAAATCTTTACGGCGCGATACATCGGCTTTCTCGCCCTTGATAGTGTTGGCCTCGCGGCGCGATCGCTGGGACAGAGCGTCCGCCCGGGATCAAACCCGGACGGAAGCCTTCAGGCAATCATCGGATCGGGGTCGTACTCAGGAACCCTTGCCACCGCACTTGCCCGTCGCAACGTTGAAGTTGCCGCAGGACATCGGCTTGCGCCAATCGGAGATCAGGTCCTTGGAGTCAGGCAGGTAGTCGGACCATTCGTCACCGACGACGGCAGGTGTCTGCTGGACGATTTCGAACTGGCCGTTGGCCTGGATTTCACCGATCAGCACCGGCTTGGTGATGTGGTGGTTCGGCATGACGGTGGCAGTGCCGCCGGAGAGGTTCGGAACGCTGACGCCGATGATGGTGTCGAGAACCTTGTCGGTGTCGGTCGTGCCGGCAGCCTGGACGGCCTTAACCCATGCGTTGAAACCGATATAGGCGGCTTCCATCGGGTCGTTCGTCACGCGCTTGTCGTTCTTGGTGAAAGCGTGCCAGTCCTTGATGAACTTCTTATTGGCGGGGCTTTCGACCGACTCGAAGTAGTTCCAGGCGGCGAGATGGCCGACGAGCGGCTTGGTGTCGAGACCGGCAAGCTCTTCTTCGCCGACCGAGAAAGCGACGACGGGAATGTCGGTTGCCTTGATGCCCTTGTTACCCAGTTCCTTGTAGAAGGGAACGTTGGCATCGCCGTTGATCGTCGAGACGACGGCGGTCTTCTTGCCAGCCGAACCGAATTCCTTGATCTTGGAAACTTCGGTCTGCCAGTCGGAGAAGCCGAACGGCGTGTAGTTGGTCATGATGTCTTCTTTCGGAATACCCTTCGAAATCAGGTATGCCTCGAGAATCTTGTTGGTCGTACGTGGATAAACGTAGTCCGTACCTTCGAGAACGAAGCGCTTGACGCCTTCTTTTTCCATCAGGTAGTCGACAGCAGGAATGGCCTGCTGGTTCGGAGCAGCACCGGTGTAGAAGATGTTGCGCGAAGACTCTTCGCCTTCATACTGGACCGGATAGAAGAGCAGCGAATTCAGCTCTTCGAAAACCGGCAGAACGGACTTGCGCGACGAGGACGTCCAGCAACCGAAGACGGCGGCAACCTTGTCCTTCTGGATCAGCTCGCGTGCCTTTTCGGCAAACAGCGGCCAGTCGGAAGCCGGGTCGACGACGACGGCTTCAAGCTTCTTGCCGAGAAGGCCGCCCTTCTTGTTCTGCTCGTCGATGAGCATCAGCATGGCGTCTTTGAGCGTGGTTTCGGAAATCGCCATCGTGCCCGAAAGCGAATGCAGCACGCCGACCTTGATCGTGTCGTCGGCAGCAACCGCACCGTGGAAGGCGGCCGATGCGGCCATAACAGCGCCGAGCGCTGCGCCCGTAATAGTGGATTTGAGATTCATCTGATTGAACTCCCCTCTTCTTGTTCCGCAACAGGCCGGAAACGGAAATTAACTGTTGCCGAGGGGACTATCGGGTGCTGCAGCGCAAAAACACATACGCCAAATGACGTAGGCGCAGGGGGCAAACGGGCAGACGAGAACAAGGAAGGGCACCCCACGGAAAGGGGATGCCCTGTGGTTCGATATTATTATCCGCCGATCGTCAGGGTGACCGATGTCGGGCCGTAGGAAAGGGCCGCCCTGTGGCCGGAGATGGTGAACCTGTCGAAGATGCCGGTGACGGCTCCTGCCTTCAGGATCTCGATCGTCGTTCCGGGCGCCGGGTCATAGCCAGCGGCAAGCGTCACGTCGAGGTCGCCGGAGAGCGCCGCCTTGCCCGCGATGACCAGCGTGCCTGCGCCGTCAGCACCGAGCGTCGGCTTCGCCGCGGCATTGCCGAACTGCTGGTAATCACCGCCTACAGTCAGGGGCTTGTCGGCCGCCAGGACGAGAAAGCCGCCGTTCACCGTCAGTCCGCCGGTGCCGAAGGCCGAGGGTGAGCCTGCCACCAGTACGCCTTCTTCCAGCACCGTGCCGCCGGCATAGCTGTTGGTGCCGGAAAGGCCGAGTATGCCGCTGCCGCGCTTCACCAGCTTGCCCTTGCCGCCGATATCGTTGCGCCAGGTGTCGATCACATTGAAGCCGCCCTTTTCGGCATCCATCGTCACCGTCACATCCTGTTCGAAGGCGCCATAACCGTCGGGGGCAGCAAACAGGTTGAGGCGGCCGTAGCCTTCGGCATCGTCGAGCAGCGGATAGCCCGAGGCGATCTCCGTCGTCTTCAGCACGTCACGGCGCTGCTCGCCGTCGAGATAGGGCAGACGGGTTTCGAGAAGCGCTTCCGCGCCCTGCGGCACGCGGGCCGGCTGGTCGGTCGCATGGACGGTGGGCAGGCCATAACTCAGGCGCTGCAGCACATAAGCGCGGTTGGCATCATGATCGGCGAAACGGTCCGCGGCAAGCGGCGCTGCATGGGCGGCGACTTCAAGCGCGCCGGCATCCGCAACGCCTGATTTGGCGGCGAGCCAGGATTGCGCCTGGGCGTAAGCATCGCTCTTCAGCGCTGAATTGTCGGCCTTGTTCAGATTGTAGACGACCGTGGCGGTGCCAAGCATGCGGCCACCCATCACGTCGAGGGGGGAATGCATGCCGGCAAGGATGCGGTCTTCGCCCATTTCGCTGGCGCGCGTGATCATTTCCTGAAAACGCTGCGGCACGAGATAGGCCATAGCGAGCGCATCGCGCCAGGCTTCTGCCGTATGCCCGCTCGGGAAGCCGCCGTCCTCGACCGGCTTGCCGTTCTTGGCGGGCTCGAGCGTCGGGATGACCGAGACATCCTGGCTCCAACGATAGGGACGGGCATATTTAAAATAACGCTTGGCCGGCTCCGTCGAGCCGTCACCGCTCGCGGCATTGATGAAATCGATGGCAAGGCCCATGTCCGGGTTGGCATCGGTCTTGTTTTCCGTGTCCGGCTTGCTGCCGGCGCCGCGATTGTTGCCCTTGTCGTCATATTTGACGGTCGTCGCATCGGCGGCCACTTCGGTAATCGTGGTGGTCTGCTTGGAGCCCGCCTTCCAGGCATCCGTCAGCGGGCCGAGGCCATCGACGATGCTGGCATTCTTGCCGCGCCGATCGTCGAGATAGGCGGCGACCGCCTGATCCGCCGTCCGGGCCTTCGTCGCCTTGACGACATAGGCGATGTTTGCATCATGGACTGGCTTGTTGACGACCTGGCCATCGGCCTTGCTGAAGGGAATGCCGTCCCAATCCGTCTTGGCCACCGCTGGGCAATTGTCCTTGGCCGGGGCCTCAACGCCGGCATCTACGAAGGGCGTGCGCGGTGTCCAGACTTCGAGGAAGCCAGAGAGAAGATGGACAGCGGCATTGGTATCCACCGTCGAGAAGCAGGCATCGCCACGCTTGTTCGTGTTTCCGGCCTCGGCATAAGGCGCTTTCGCCGCTGTCGCCTGCTCGGCGGCGGCAAGCGACGGCACGATCGAAACAAGGCAGACGAGGGCGGTGCTCAGGCGGAAAAGGCTTAAAGCAGACATGATGATACCCGAAATGATTGAACGAACGGCGGGAGAGTTAGAGCCCTTATGTGACAGACCGGTTTCAAAAATATTGCTGTTCTGTGAATCTGCCGGCGCTCCGCCTCTTGCCTTTCCCGCCCGTCCCGCCAAGAGTGCCTGGGAGACGATAGGCCCAACCGGAATGCCGGAAGGAAGACATGGCAGCACGCCAACGCATCATTCCGGTAAGACGCGAATACAATCGCTGGGTCGCCAACCAGACGCTGGAAGATTATGCGCTGCGCTTTACCGCAAAGAGCGCCCGCCATTTCTCTTCGCAGCGCATCTCGCAGACGGCGATCGGCGCGATCTCCTTCCTGGCGCTGGAAGCGATCGGCGGCGCGATCACGCTCTCCTACGGCACCACCAACGCCTTCTATGCCATTATCGTCGCTTCGATCGCCATGCTGGCGATCGGCCTGCCGATCAGCCGCTATGCCATCCGCCACGGCGTCGACATCGATCTTCTGACGCGCGGCGCGGGCTTTGGCTACATCGGCTCGACCATCACCTCGCTGATCTATGCAAGCTTCACCTTCATGCTGTTTGCGATCGAGGCCTCGATCATGTCCGGCGCGCTGGAGCTGACGCTCGGCATCCCGCTCTGGATCGGTTACATCATCAGCGCCGTCATGGTGATCCCGCTGGTGACGCACGGCGTGCGGCTGATCAGCAAGTTCCAGTTGATGACCCAGCCCTTCTGGATCGTGCTGAACATCCTGCCCTTTATCTTCATCGCCTTTATGGACTGGGGAAAATTCGATCTCTGGCGCGCCTTCGCCGGCATCCGCCACGCTTCCGGCCCTCCCGGCACGGTCGCGGATTTCAATCTCGTCGAATTCGGCGCCGCCTCCGCCGTCATCCTGGCGCTGATGTCGCAGATCGGCGAACAGGCGGACTTCCTGCGCTTCCTGCCGCCCGACCCGCAGCGCAAATGGCGCCATCGCCTCGCCATCTTCCTCGCCGGTCCCGGCTGGGTCATCATCGGCGCGCCGAAGCTGCTTGCCGGTTCGTTTCTCGTCGTGCTGACCTTCACGTCAGGCGTGCCGCTCGACCGCGCAGCCGACCCGGCGCAGATGTACCTGACCGCCTTCGGCTACATGGTCCCCTGGCACAATGCCGCGCTGCTGCTGATGGCCGCCTTCGTCGTCGTTTCTCAGCTGAAGATCAACGTGATGAACGCCTATGCGGGCTCGCTCGCCTGGTCGAACTTTTTCTCGCGGCTGACCCACAGCCATCCCGGCCGCGTCATCTGGCTGGTCTTCAACGTCGCAATCGCCCTGCTCCTGATGGAGCTCGGCATCTACAGGCTGCTGGAGGAGACGCTCGGCATCTTCTCGATCATCGCCATGGCATGGCTCTGCACGATCTCCGCCGATCTCTTCATCAACAAGCCGCTGGGGCTTGCTCCCCCAGGCATAGAGTTCAAGCGCGCCCACCTCTACGACATCAACCCGGTCGGCCTCGGCGCCATGACGCTGTCGGCGACGGTGTCGCTGATCGCCCATTTCGGCGCCTTCGGCGGGACCGCCGCCTCGCTCGCCCCCTACATCACCCTCGCCATCGCGCTGGTCGCCACGCCGGCGCTCGCCTGGGCGACGAAAGGCAAGTTCTATCTCGCCCGCAAGCCGCGCCAGAGCTGGAAGAACCTGACGAGCATCACCTGCTCCGTCTGCGAGCACCCCTTCGAGCCGGAGGACATGGCCTGGTGCCCGGCCTATGCTGCGCCGATCTGCTCGCTCTGCTGCTCGCTCGACAGCCGCTGCCACGACATGTGCAAGCCGGCCGCCCGTTTCAACGCGCAGGTCGGCACCGTCGCCAAGACGCTGCTGCCGGAGAGCATTCTGGGCAAGCTGACGACGCGCCTCGGCCGCTACGGCATCGCCGTCGCTTTGGCGCTGACCGCGATCGGCGCGATTCTCGCGATGATCGCCCATCAGGTCGCTTCCGCCTCGCCGGAGACCGCCGAGGTCGTCAACCGTACCATCCTGATCGTCTTCTTCGTCTTCTCGGTGATCTCAGGCGTCGTCTGCTGGTTCTATGTGCTCGCCCATGACAGCCGCGTCGTCGCCGAGGAGGAATCCTCGCGCCAGAACACGCTGCTGCTCAAGGAAATCGCCGCCCACAAGAAAACCGACGCGGCTTTGCAGAATGCCAAGGAGACGGCCGAAGCCGCCAACCGCGCCAAGAGCCGCTATGTCGTCGGCCTCAGCCACGAGCTGCGCACGCCGTTGAACGCCGTGCTCGGTTATGCCCAGATCCTCGAGCGTGACGAGACGATCCCTGTGCCGCGCCAATCTTCGATCAAGGTCATCCGCCGCAGCGCCGAACATCTCTCCGGACTGATCGACGGTCTCCTGGATATTTCCAAGATCGAGGCCGGGCGCCTGCAGGTCTATTCCAACGAGATCAATATCCAGGACTTCCTCGATCAGATCGTCGACATGTTCCGCCCGCAGGCGCAGGCAAAGGGGCTCGCCTTCACCCATGAGCGCTCGCCGGCCTTGCCGCAATTCGTCCGCACCGACGAAAAGCGCCTGCGCCAGATCCTCGTCAACCTGCTCTCCAACGCCATCAAGTTCACCGACGAAGGCAGCGTTGCCTTCGATGTTGGCTACCGCAGCCAGGTTGCGACGTTCACCGTCACCGACACCGGCCGCGGCATCGCCGAGAAGGACCTGACGCGCATCTACGAACCCTTCCAGCGCGGCGAGGCCGAAAGCGTCCGCCCGATGCCGGGCCTCGGCCTCGGCCTTACCATCACGCGGCTTCTCACCAACACGCTCGGCGGCGAGATTGCGGTTTCGAGCATCAAGGACGAAGGCTCGACCTTCCGCGTGCGGCTGATGCTGTCTGCCGTCATGCGCCCCGCCGCTCCGCCGCAGGAAAAGCGCATCGTCGGTTACGAAGGCCCACGCCGCACGGTCGTTGTCGTCGACGACAACGAGGATCACCGCGAGATGATGCGCGAAATCCTGGCGCCGCTCGATTTCATCGTTCTGACGGCGGCAGGCGGCGGCGAATGCCTGACGCTGATCGAGGGCATCATGCCTGACCTTTTCCTCGTCGATATCCTGATGCCCGGCATGAGCGGCTGGCAGCTCGTCTCGCGCCTGCGCGAAGCCGGCCAGACCGCCCCGATGCTGATGCTGTCGGCCAATATCGGCGACGCGGCGGTTCTCGGCGACAGCGACGACAGCCATAACGATGCGATCGGCAAGCCCGTCGACATCCGCCAGCTGCGCGACAAGCTTGCCCTCCATCTCGGTCTGGCATGGGTCTATGCCGACACGGCCCCCGCTATCGTGGAAAAGACCGAAGCGCCGATGCTGAGCCCGGGTACTGCCCATGTGCAGGAGTTGCTTCGGCTCGGCGAGATCGGCTATATCAGGGGCATCGAAGCCAAGCTCTCGGATCTTGCCAAGCTGGAGGCAAATCGGCCATTCACGGAGGCGCTTCGCGCCTATGTCGCCGCCTTCGACCTGGCCGGCTTCATGACCTTCCTGCACGACTTCGACGAAAAGGTAGAACCCATTGGCTGAGCCGGCCCTCCCCCGCGACATCGTTCTGCTCGTCGACGACTCGGCAGAAGCGCTCGGCTTCCTGACCGACGCGCTTGAGCAATCCGGCTTCTCCGTGCTGATCGCCACCCCCGGCGCGGCAGCACTTGGTATCGTCGAGCGCATCACGCCCGATCTCATCCTGCTCGACGCCGTCATGCCTGCCATGGACGGCTTCGAGACTTGCCGCAGGCTGAAGGCGAATGCAGCGGTGGCGCAGGTGCCGGTCATCTTCATGACCGGACTGACCGAGACCGAACATGTCGTGCATGCGCTGGAATCCGGCGGCGTCGATTATCTTACCAAACCGATCAACATCGACGAGCTGCGCGCCCGCATCCGCGTCCACTTGCGCAATGCCCGCTCGGCCCAGAGCGCCCGCGTCGCCCTCGACGCGGCCGGCCGCCATCTGCTGGCGGTCAAAGGCGATGGTGCGATCCACTGGTCGACGCCGCAGGCGACCCGGCTCGTCAATGCCGCCATGGGCAGCGATGACGGCATGGAGATCGTCGTGCGCCATATTTCCGGCTGGATGCGCGACCGTATGGCCGCGGTGCGCGACGGCATCATCTCGATCGCTCATGCCGGCCAGGCGGCCCTTCAGCTTGCCTTCCTCGGTGCGATTGGGCCCGACGAATATCTCTTCCGCCTCACCGCCGCCAGCCAGCGCAGCGACGACGAGGTGTTGCGCCAGCGCTTCTCGCTGACGCAGCGCGAATCCGAAGTGCTGCTCTGGATCGCCAAGGGCAAGGCCAACCGCGATATCGGCGAGATATTAGGACTGTCGGCGCGCACGGTGAACAAGCACCTCGAACAGATCTACGTGAAACTCGGCGTCGAGAACCGGGCATCAGCCGCCGTGAAGGCGACGCATGTGCTGCACGAGATATAGCACGGCGCGCCACCCAAGACTGACAGCTCAGACCACGCGGTCCGGCGCATCCCGACCCTCGAAAAACGCCGTCACGTTATCGACCACCTTCATGCCCATGGCCGTGCGTGTCTCTTCCGTCGCGCTGCCAAGATGCGGCAGCACCACAACGTTCTCCATCCGCCGCAAGGCGTCCGGCACGTTCGGCTCCGCCTCATAGACGTCAAGCCCCGCGCCACGGATCGTACCGTTCTCCAGCGCTGAAATCAGCGCCGTCTCGTCCACCACATCACCGCGCGCGGTATTGATGAGAAAAGCACCCGGTTTCATTGCCGCAAGCCGCGCCGCGTTCATCAGATGCCGGTTCTCCGCCCCTCCGGGGCAATGCAGCGAGACGAAATCGGCCGTCGCCAGCACCTCCTCCACCGAAGCCAACTGCCGTGCACCGTAACGGGCCGCCTCGGAGGGATCGACCGGCGAGCGGTTGAAGAACACGACGTCCATGCCGAAGCCGAAATGACAGCGTTGCGCGAAGGCCTTGCCGATGCGGCCGAAGCCGATGATGCCGACCGTCTTGCCTGTTACCTTGGTGCCGATCATATGGGTCGGGCACCAGCCCTTCCATTCACCGGCGCGCACCTGCCGCTCGCCCTCGCCACCGCGCCGGGCGACGGAAAGCAGCAGCAGCATGGCGATGTCGGCAGTGCAGTCGGTCAGCACGCCCGGCGTGTTGGTGACCGTGATGCCTCGTGCTTTAGCAGCTGTTATATCGATGTGATTATAGCCGACGCCGAAATTGCCGAGGATCTTGGTGACGACAGATGCGCCTTCGAAGATCGCGGCCGGCAACCGGTCGGAAACCGTCGGCAGCACGGCGTCATAGGTCGAAAGTGCCGGGCGCAACTCGTCTTCGCCAAGCGGAATGTCATTGCGATTAAGCGTGACGTCGAAACGTTCCGCAAGGACGGTCTCCACCGCGGTTGGCCAGCGCCGGGTGACGAGAATGCGGGGTTTGGACATGGGCGGCTCCGCTCGATGCTGCAAAACGATGGCAAGAGTTAACCCAGGCGGAGAGCAATTGAAACGCCCGCAAAACGAAAGAAGCCCGGTCGAAACCGGGCTTCCACAATCCTGTCCCGTAAAGGACGGCTAAGCTTACATGCCCTGCGGGACGTAGGTGTACTTGCCGTCCGCGCCCTTCTTCCATTCGTACATGATGTAACCAGGAATCTTCGGGTCGCCCTTCTCATCGAAGGAGATGTCGCCGAGAACGGTCGAGAACGGACCCTTTTCCTTCATGGCCGTGGCAACAGCTTCAGCATCGAGCGATCCAGCAGCCTTGGCGGCACCGGCGATCGCCTGCATCGCAGCGTAGGAATAGAGCGTGTAGGCTTCCGGGTTGAAACCGGCGGCCTTGAACTTCGCAACGAGGTCCTTGTTGGCCGGGTTCAGCGTCGGATCGGGACCGAAGGTGTTCAGCGTACCGGCGACGGCGTCACCAGCGATGGAGGCCAGTTCGTTGGAAACGATACCGTCACCCGAAACGAGCGTTGCCTTCAGGCCCTGGTCGGCCGCCTGGCGGATGATGAGACCGGCTTCGGTGTGCAGACCGCCCCAATAGATGATCGAGACGCCGGCTTCCTTCATCTTGGCGATGAGGGCCGAGAAGTCCTTGTCGCCAACGTTGATGCCTTCGTACATAACTTCGGTGAGACCAGCGGCATTCATGGCCTTCTTGGTTTCATCGGCAAGGCCCTGACCGTAAGGGGTCTTGTCGTGAACGACGGCGATCTTGGCGTCCTTGAAGTGATCGGCAAGATACTTGCCGGCGATGGCGCCCTGCTGGTCGTCACGGCCGCAGGTGCGGAACGTGTTCCAGAGGCCGCGCTCCGTAAACTTCGGGTTCGTAGCGGCCGGGGTGATTTCGAGAATGCCGTTTTCGGCATAGACTTCAGAAGCCGGGATCGAAACGCCCGAGTTGAAGTGGCCAATGACGAACTTGACACCGTCGGCAACGAACTTGTTGGCGACCGAAATGCCCTGCTTCGGATCGGAGACGTCGTCACCGAGCTCGATCTTGATCTGCTCGCCGTTGATGCCGCCAGCAGCATTGATGTCGGCAGCAGCCTGCTCGGCACCCTTCTGGAGCTGAGCGCCGAATGCGGCGTTCGGGCCGGTCAGCGGACCAGCGACAGCGATGAGAACGTCGGCCCAAGCGTTGCCGCTGAAGGCGACCATCGCCGTCAGAGCCACTGCCGACAGAAGAGACTTCTTCATATTGTTACTCCCAATTTTTGGGCGGGTTCCGGTCCAAGGCCCGGCGCACTACCCACCATTGACTGCGCCAGGAAAGCTGTTCCACTCTGAAGGCAATTCATGCCTAGTTTCAACGGACTGTCAATGTTTGTCCTTCCACGAGAACGCGGAAGTTTTTTCGTACAGCCAGTAATAGTTGTTGACCATCTGATTGGTGCGGCGAAAGCGGAAGCCGGCCGTCGAAAAGACAAGCAGCGTCACGAAGTCGATAGCGTAATAGAGGGTGCTGAGCATCGGCCCATTGAAGAGGGCATGGTGGAGGAACTGCATCGCCCAGGCAAGCAGGAAGGTGTAGACGATCACCCGCGGATAGTTGCTCCAGCTGTCCGCAACCGCTTTGCCTGCTCGCCAAGCCGTCCAGAAGCCGATGAGCGCGACAATCGCGCGGATGACCAGACGGGCGCCGTCATCGCTTTCGAAGAAAAGTCCCTGCATGTCAAACTCTCCCTTCGACTAGTGTCTTCCGCCTTCGAGATAGGCGGCGCGAACTTCGGGATTGGCGAGCAGTTCCTTGCCGGTGCCACTCATGGTCACCTTGCCGTTCACCATCACGTAAGCGCGGTGCGAAAGCCTCAGCGCAGCGAATGCGTTCTGCTCGACGAGGAAAACCGTGAGCCCTTCCTGTTCATTGAGCTTTCGGATCGCCTCGAAGATGCCCTTGACGATCAGTGGCGCAAGGCCGAGCGAAGGTTCGTCGAGCAACAGCAGCTTCGGACGAGCCATCAGCGCGCGGCCGATCGACAGCATCTGCTGCTCGCCGCCCGAAAGCGTACCGCCGCGCTGGGCGTGGCGTTCCTTGAGACGCGGGAAGAGCGTGAAGATCTTCTCGACGTCTTCGGCGAAGTATTTGAGGTTGTCGAGGCCCGCACCCATCTGGAGGTTTTCCAGAACCGTCATGCGCGGAAAGATGCGGCGGCCTTCCGGCGACTGCGCGATGCGCAGCCGGGCGATTTCATGGGTCGGAAGCTTGGTGATGTCGCGGCCCTCGAAGACGATCGAACCGACACGGGCCTGCGGACTGCCGCAGATCGTCATCATCAGCGTCGACTTGCCGGCGCCGTTTGCGCCGATCAGGCTGACGATCTCGCCCTTGTTGACATGAACATCGATGCCGGCCAGCGCACGGATATTGCCATAATAGGTTTCGACGCTGTTTACCTGAAGGAGCGCTTGACCCGTCATTACTTCATCGCCCATCAGTTTGCGCCTCCTTCGAGCTGCTCGACGGTTGCGATCACCTCTTCCACTTCTTCATCCTCGACACCGAGATAGGCCGCGATGACCCTCGGATCGTTCTTCACATGATCCGGCGTGCCATCGGAAATCTTCTGGCCGTATTCGAGAACGACCACGTGGTCGGAAATTTCCATGACCACCGACATGTCATGCTCGATGAGCAAGATGGATGTTCCGGTTTCGGCACGGATGTTCTGGAGAAGCTCATTGAGCGTCGCGGATTCGCGCGGGTTAAGGCCCGCGGCCGGCTCGTCCAAGCAGAGCAGTTCCGGACCGGTGCACATGGCGCGCGCAATCTCGAGACGGCGCTGAGCGCCGTAGGGCAGATCACCGGCGGGGTCGTCGGCGCGGTCGATCAGGTTGGCCTTCTCAAGCCAATGACGCGCGAGCTCGATTGCTGCGGCGGCTTCACGCTTGTAGGGACCGACGCCGATGAGGCCGAGGATCGTATAACCCGAGGCCTGCATCAGTTTGTTATGCTGGGCGACGAGCAGATTTTCGAGAACGGTCAGGCCGGAAAACAGCCGGATGTTCTGGAAGGTGCGCGCAACCTTGGCTTCCTTGGTGATCCGGAAGTCCGGAAGACGCTCCAATAGGTATTGCTTGCCGCCCTTCTGGTTGAGCGTGATCATGCCCATCGTCGGCTTGTAGAAGCCGGTGATGCAGTTGAAGACGGTCGTCTTGCCGGCGCCGTTCGGGCCGATCAGCGCAGTGATGTCGCCACGCTTGGCTTCGAAGGAGAAGTCGTTGATGGCCATCAGGCCGCCGAACTTCATCGACAGGTGCTCGACCTTGAGAAGAATGTCGCTCGACATCGTATTGGTGACCGGGCTCATCAACCGTGTCCCTCCTTGATGAAGCTTCCGGAGATTGCCTTACGCGCCTTGAGGAAGGCTGTCGGCGATCGCGAGCCGACGAAACCACGCGGCTTGAATAGCATCACCACAACCATGGCGAGGCCGAAGATAAGCATGCGGTAAAGCTCCGGCGTGAAGGTCGGACCGAAGATGTATTTCAGGAAGTCCATACTGCGTAGCGCCTCGGTACCTCCGACCATGACGATCGCAGCAATCGCGATTCCGGTCAGCGAGCCCATACCGCCGAGCACGACGATGGCGAGGATGACAGCCGACTCCAGGAAGACGAAGGATTCTGGCGAAACGAAGCCCTGGCGTGCTGCAAAGAACGAGCCGGCAAAGCCCGCGAACATCGCACCGGTAGCGAACGCCGTAAGTTTAGTCGTCACCGTGTTGATGCCAAGTGAGCGGCAGGCGATCTCGTCTTCACGCAACGCTTCCCAAGCTCGGCCGATCGGCATGCGGCGTAGCCGGATCGTCACATAGGCGGTCAGCATGCAGAGCGCCAGGATGACGTAGAACAGGAAGATTTTGTAATAGGCCGATGACGAAGGCAGCCCGAAAACCTTGGCGAAATTATTCACCTTGCCGACATCGAAGGTCCAGATACCGAAGACCGAAGCCTTGGCAATGCCTGAGATGCCGAAGGTGCCCTTCGTCAGATCAGTCCAATTGATGATCACGAGGCGTATGATTTCGCCGAAGGCGAGCGTCACGATGGCGAGGTAGTCGCCGCGTAAGCGCAATACCGGGAAACCGAGGATGACACCCCAGAGTGCGGCGAAGATACCGGAAAGCGGCAGCAGCACCCAGAAAGACAGGCCGAAATAGCTCGACAGCAATGCATAGGAATAGGCGCCGACGGCGTAGAAGGCGACATAACCAAGGTCGAGAAGACCGGCAAGGCCGACAACGATGTTAAGACCCCAGGCGAGCATCACGTAAATCAGGATCTGAATGCCGAAATTGTCGACAAACGTCAACGAACCCTGAGGACCTCTGAGCGCTACAGCCATCACAGGATAGAGCAGCAACAGAGCCAGCACGACCTTCAGAAAATGGGTCTCATACGGGCTTGCTTCCAGCGGCAATCCAAGTCTTTCGGCCTCTACATTGCGTTCCCGACGCCTCTCCTCTGCCGGGAGAAGAACGTATTTGATCAGCACGCCCAACAATGCGGCCAGCACAACCAGGCCGCCCAGGATCAGCAGATCGAGCCAAAACTGTTCACGAATGAACACGTAAGCCAGGTAGGCCACGATCATCAGAACCGCTACAGGAACCACCACTCGCATAGTCTTGGCGAACAGGCCGGGTATTGCTGCAAACATGACGACGGCGAAGCGGCCAACTGCGGCGATTATGACGAAAATCGCAAGCAGTCCCCAGCGCTGAACGATGACCAGCTCGTTGCTGATATTCTGGTCGGTCTTGAGACCGACATAGAGAACGAACATGCCGAACGCCAGCACGGCGGCGAAAAGGGCTTGGATAAGACCCTTGCGGACAAGTCCGGCATCGGGCTTGCCTGCAGAATTCTCAATGTTTGCCATGACGTTATACCTTCTCGACTTCCGGCCGCCCAAGAATGCCCGTCGGCTTGAAGATCAGCACGAAAGCGAGGATGGCGAAGGTCGCGACATCCTTGTACGCGATGGTGAAATAGGCTGACCACAAAGATTCGATGAGGCCGATCATCAACCCGCCGAGAACGGCGCCCGGCAGCGAGCCGATGCCGCCGAGGACGGCTGCGGTAAATGCCTTTACACCCGGCGTGAAGCCGTCGGCGAACGAGGCAACGCCATAATACATCAGATACATCGTGCCGGCGACGGCAGCGAGTGCGGCACCCATGACGAAGGTGATCGAAATCGTCTGGTCGACATTGACGCCGAGCAGCGCCGCCATCTTGCGGTCCTGCTCCGTGGCGCGCTGGGCGCGGCCGAGCGCTGTATGGTTGACGATATACCAGAAGACCGTGAGCAGCACCGCCGTGATGATGATGATGACGATCTGCTTCAGCGACACGGAGATGTTGCCGAACTGATAGACCGAGCTCACCAGCGGCGGGATCGGCTTGTTGCGCGGACCCTGCGTCACCTGGATGAAGTTGGACAACACGATCGACATGCCGATCGCGGTGATCAGCGGCGCCAGGCGGAAGGAACCGCGCAGCGGACGGTATGCAATGCGCTCGATCGTCCAATTCCACAAACTCGTCATCAGCATCGCGACGACAAGCATCGCCAGCAGCAGAATTGCCACCGGGAGACCTGCGAAGATGGATGTGAGGACGAGAAAGACGATAAGAGCGGCAAAACCACCGAGCATGAAGATGTCGCCATGGGCGAAGTTGATCATGCCGATAATGCCATAAACCATCGTATAGCCGATAGCCACAAGGCCATAGATGGATCCGAGCGTCAGCCCATTGAAGAGCTGCTGGACGAAATACTCCATATGTCGTTTTCCCCTGGATGCGAGCCGAATAAGCTGCATCTCTTTTTGGTTCATTGGTTCTCCGTTTCAGAGAACCTCATAGGCCGCATGCATAGCGGTTTCGTTGAAAATGTGAAGACAAAAAGGCTTTACTCCGACAGATTCTTGGTGGAACAGGCCTAAATGGCTCGTTTTGAACCAAAATCCACAGAAAAACGGCACCGAAAGGCGGATTTTTAGCCAGAAATCGCCATCGGGTTAACCATCCGGTGATATTGCCGCCGATTTCTTGCGCCGCTCGCCGCGTAAGCTATTCCACAGAATTGGAAGATGGCGCAAATTCAGACCCTGGGGTGGATGCTTTTTCGAATGCCATTTCATGACTGAATGCTCGCCTCTCGTCTGACAAGGCTGGGAACTTATGGTAGCATCACCGGATTACGTATGAGGGGTGCGAAGCGCGGCGGGAAACACCATATAAATTCTCGACGGGTAGATGGCATGACTGGGATGGTTTGCGGACGAGCGACAGCGGGGTGCTCGCCGCACGGCGAACGGCAAAAGGACAATGCTGAGGACATTCGAAAAGGCGGCACTGGAAGCCGGTAAGGCCATCATCACGGTCTTGCGCGAGGGCTTTCCCGTCTCCATGAAAGCGGACGCAAGTCCGGTCACGGTCGCCGACGAGGAGGCCGAACGCATCATCCTCGCCCATCTCGCCAGAGACTATCCCGAAATACCCGTCGTGGCGGAAGAGTCGGTTGCCGCCGGCAAGGTGCCTGATATCAGCGGCCGAGGCTTCTTCCTGGTCGATCCTCTCGACGGCACACGCGAATTCGTCGACGGACGGCAGGAATTCACCGTCAACATCGCCTATATCGAGAACGGCGCCCCGGTGGCCGGCATCGTCTATGCGCCGGCGCTCGGGCTTGCCTTCTCGGGAGAGTGCGGCCACGCCGAAAGGCTTGTTGTCACCGACGATTTCACGGTCGGCGCGCGCAGCACGATCACCGTGCGCGAACAGCCGGACGACAGGCTGGCGCTCGCAAGCCTTCGCCACAACAGCCCGGAGACCGGCAGCTTCCTTGCCCACCACGCGATCTCCAAATGCACCAATATCGGCTCCTCGCTGAAATTCTGTCTGCTGGCCGAAGGCAAGGCCGACGTCTATCCGCGTTTCACCCGCACAATGGAATGGGACACGGCGGCCGGCGATGCGGTGCTGCGCGCCGCCGGCGGCTCGACGGTGACGCTCGATGGCGCGCCCCTGACTTATGGCAAGACGGGAGCGGCGGCCGATTTCGACTTCGCCAATCCGAACTTCATCTCCTGGGGCGGCAGGAAACGCGTCCTCGAACCGGCGTGACCATCCGCAGCAAGCGCTGAAGGTAGCCAAGCCGCAATCCTCCTGCCGCGTGATGCTCAGTTGCCGCCATTGGCCGCAGCATCCCTCCCGCGCGATCACCTCACATCATCTTGTCGTTCTCAGGCCGCTGCCCCTCGCGGAGCGATTCGCAGGGTCGGCGCCCGATCAAGTGATTCTCGACGCGACCCGATTCTCTGCATATGCGGTCACCGATCCTGCCTTGATTTTGTCACATTGTGACACAGGTTGACGGCAACCGAGCGCCCTCACCAAAAAAATTTCGTGTCGGATCCGGTTAAAAATATTGGTTAACGAGTACCGACCGAGTGTCGAAACAGCACGCCATCACACCCCTGGAAGCCCTCGCCAAGGGCCTAAAAACCTTGACGAAATTCCAATTCTTAACGGAATATCATGAGGTTGCCTCAACTTAACGCAAGTGCGAAAGATTTGCTGCGATGCGATATTTCTCTGGACAGCATTACACAATTGTCGCATTTTTCCGTTTTAGTAGGGTTACTAAGACCTGAGTGCACCCCTGGTGACAGGGTTAACCATTGATCGCCTATTGCCGCCGCGCCCCTCGAAGACAACAGAGTACGATCCTTGAGCATCACGGAACTAAACAACAGCATTTCGACTGAGTCCTTCCGGTCGAGCAGCCGCCAGCTGCCGAGCCTGAAGATGCAGACTCCCGTTATCCATAGCGACGCGCCGCAGGCGCCGTGGATGGATCTTGCCCTGAAGCGGGCGTTCGACATCGTTTCGTCGTTGAGCGCCCTCCTCGTCCTCGCTCCTTTCCTCCTCCTCGTCGCCCTGCTGATCAAACTCGACAGCCCGGGACCGGTGCTCTTCAAGCAGACCCGCTGGGGCAAGAACTGCAAGACCATCAAGGTCTACAAGTTCCGCTCGATGCGCACCGACCTCTGCGATGCCTCGGGTGTCGCTCAGACGGTGAGGAACGATCCGCGCATCACCCGCATCGGCGCCATCCTGCGCCGCACGAATATCGATGAGCTGCCGCAACTGTTGAACGTGCTGCTGGGCGACATGTCGGTCGTCGGTCCGCGCTGCCATGCCATCGGCATGCGCGCAAGCGACATGCTTTACGAAGAGCTCGTACCGGAATACCACCAGCGCCACGCCATGCGTCCCGGCATGACGGGTCTTGCCCAGATGCGCGGTCTGCGCGGCCCGACCGATCGTCCGGCCAAGGCGCGGGCCCGTATCGTCAGCGACCTCTACTACGTCCAGAATTTTTCGATCTGGATGGATATGCGCATCATCGTCGGAACCGTCGTGTCCGAATTGACCCGCGGAAAAGGCTTCTAAGTTTTCCGGGAAAGACCGCCTCCCTCTATATCGCCCAAAACTGCACAGCGGTTTTGGGCGATATGCATTGATGCGGGAACCCGAAGCGCCGGAAGCGAATCTGAAAGATTGCAACGCGCTTCAGAGCAGCCGGTAGCGAAATGCCCTGGCGACCGCCTGCATCCGGTTGACCGAATCAAGCTTGCGCATCGCGCCCTTCAGATACCCTGCAACAGTATGCGACGAGAGATCGAGAATGATCGCGATCTCGTCACTGCTCTTGCCGGCCGCCGACCAGCGAAGGCATTCGATTTCGCGCCGGGTGAGCGCCTCCGACGGCCCTTCCTCCGGTTTGGCGCTGCGCGAGATCTTGTCCAGAAGCTCCATATAGCCATAAAGCAGCGCCGTCGCCTGCTCCCGCGCGGGCATGGGAGAGCCGCCTGAGAAGGCGAAGATGTATTGTTTCAGGTCAGAGTCGTGCAGCGTGAAGGCATAGGTGCTCTTCAACCCGTGCATCTGGAAGAGCGTGTTCAACCGGCGGTTTTCCTGATTGGCGGCGCTGCCCGCAAAGGGGCCCTCCTCGCAGAAGATCGGCATGATCGTCCGCTTCATCGCGCTCACCAGCCTGCTGCAATAGAAGAGATCGGCCGCCTCGTAGAAGCCGACGAGGCTTTGCGGCCAGTTGCTGATCAGCCGGTTTTCGATGAAGGCCGTGCGGTCGCCCCGCGGGAAGGCCGAGAGCAAGTAGAAATCGAAGCCCGCAAGCTTCGCCATCTCGCCGAGCCGTTCTTCGGCGTCCTTGAATGCAATACCGGCGGCATCGGCCCGCGAAGGCGAAAATGCAGCATCTTCAGCGCAGTCGTCGACTGCGCGCTCACGTCTTTTCATTTTCGTATCCTCATACGGCGCGCTTCGGCTCAGCCTCGCTGTCGGCGACGAGAAGCTCGCGCCGAAGCACCGGCAAACACGGCTTTTGCCCGCATCCCGAGGACACGAAGCGTCGAAAGCACGAACTGGACCGATACAGCGGGAAGAGCGGAGACGAAGGTCTTGCGCTCGTTTTATGTTGAAGTGCTTATAAAATTTTCCCGGCAAACCAGGTAATATTTATTCCGCATGGCTCCCATGCAACCGTCACAAATTGACGTAGCGGCAGGCGGCCCTGCCAAATCAGCGGTCGCGCGAGGGCATCTAAATTTGTTATCAAAGTCTTACGATGGGCTTAGGCAATTTTTAAATGTGGCAGGCTAGAGTGGGGCTCGTGGTCTTGCGTTGTGTAGAGAGTCCAATGACCGAAATGATACGTCCCCGAGTAAAATATGTCATCGGCCCCGATGGCAGCCCCCTGACGATCGCGGATCTTCCGCCGCCCAATACGCGGCGCTGGGTGATCCGCCGGAAGGCAGAGGTTGTCGCGGCTGTCCGCGGTGGCCTGTTGAGCTTGGAAGAGGCCTGCGAGCGTTACACGCTCACCGTCGAAGAATTCCTCTCCTGGCAGTCGTCGATCAACAGCCACGGCCTCGCCGGCTTGCGCACCACGCGCATCCAGCAATATCGCCACTAATCACCCGCCATCACCGACATTTATTTCGGGCCGGACGCATCTCCCATAAGGGAATGAAGAAGGCCCGAAATCATTGACGAGGCCGCGTAGCACCAGAGCCCGGGCTGCGTGAAGGCATCCGCCAGACCCGTCGTTTTCGCAGCCGCAATCACGATCGCGACCAGCAGCACGTCCATCATTGACCACTTGGACAGATGCGGCACCACGCGACGATAAAACAGGCTGCCGGTCCCGCCGCCGGCAGCCGTTACTTCTGCGGTGATCCCCATCGCCTCCGCGGTGATGCCGACCATCTTCAGAAATGGAAGTACGATCGAAACCAGCGCGACGATCGCCGCCAGCAGCCCGTCCCCGCCCTGCCAGAGCGAGAGGACGATTTCAATGAGCGACGGCGTCTTGTTGAAGAAATACAAAGTCTCGAAACGGACCAGCGGCAAGATCAGGCCGAGCGCCAGGAGAAAGGGCGCAGCGACAAGAAGAACGGGGCGGATCATCGAAAGCGCTCCCATAAGGACGAACCGCGTCGATCCAGCATTTTTCATGAACACTCCGTTTCCTCCAGCAATTGCCTCACCGACTTGGCACGACTGCGCCGCCGTGTCACGGTCGGCGACAACGATATCCGTTCATGAGGAAATACGATGGACATTCGAAACGAAGAAGGCGCCTCCGGTGGCCGCTATGCGGCCGAACTCGAAGGACACGAGGCGGAGATGACCTATTCCAGAACATCGCCGAAACTTATCATCATCGATCACACGGCCGTTCCCGACGCGCTGCGCGGCAAGGGCGTCGGCCAGGCCTTGGCGTTCCATGCTGTGGAAGCAGCCCGCGCCGGCGGCTGGAAGATCATCCCGCTCTGCCCCTTCTTCAAGGCACAGGCCCAGCACCATCCCGAATGGAAGGATGTCGTGAACTGATTCCGGTCACCTGAAACCGGCGCGGGTTTTGGGTCGCGGCATGCGGCTGTCGAAAGATGGAAACACCAAAAGCCATGTATGACGGACAGCGCGCCCATCATACATGGCTTCTCAGTGGCGATCTCCAGGGCGCCGAGGCCGGCGCCCACCTTTCTCTTACGCCCTAGCGCGGGCGCCGCCGTCACGCTCTTCCAGCGCCGTCGCCCTTGCATATTCCGCCTGCATCTCTTCGAGCGCCAATTCCAGCGTCTCTTCCTGCATCTTCAGTTCCTTGATCGAAACCTGCAGGTTGTCGGCCCGCTGACGCGCAGCCTTGGCGAAGGTCGGATAAGCAAAGTGATTCGGGTCTGATATACCGGACTTCTTTTCCTCGACGACGATCTGGCTCTCCAGATCCTTCGTCATCCGTTCGAATTCAGACATCATCATCTGCAATTGCTGCAGCTGACGTCGTTTTTCGTTCACCTGAAACTCTTTCAGGCGAACGAGACTTTCTCGCGACTTCATACGCATTACTCCCGTGATGCGAGACCCCGGCTCAACTTGAAACCGCCCTGCGCGCCGCTTTGACACGGTTTGCTAAAAAATTTCCTGCGATATTAACAAAAACCTACCGCTGGTAACCTTTCGTTTACGGGCATCGTTAATGATAGGCCCGATGATTTAAGGGTCGGTAAATGCTGAGGCATGAAATTCGAACCTTTTCATTGGCGAGTCGGATGAATCACTTAGCGCTGTTTCCTAATGTTAAAGTTGAGGAAAGCCTTTTTGAGATTCCTATTGGAAAACAGAGAAATGGAAAAATTATTTAATAAATTCGATACTCCTTGCCAGAGTGAATTAGAATTTGTTAACCATTTCGTGGCAGCTTCCAAATCACGTAGCTTGTTCGGGTATCGTGTAGGGGGCCAGACCACCTTTCGGCGGCGGTAAAGGGGATAATTATGCGGGTACTTCTCATCGAGGATGACAGCGCTACGGCGCAGAGCATCGAGTTGATGCTGAAATCAGAAAGTTTTAATGTTTATACCACCGATCTCGGTGAAGAAGGCGTCGATCTGGGCAAGCTGTATGATTATGACATCATCCTTCTCGACCTGAACCTGCCCGACATGTCCGGATATGAAGTGCTGCGCACTCTCCGGCTGTCCAAGGTCAAGACACCGATCCTCATTCTGTCGGGCATGGCTGGCATCGAAGACAAGGTTCGCGGCCTCGGCTTCGGCGCCGACGACTACATGACCAAGCCCTTCCACAAGGACGAGCTCGTCGCCCGCATCCACGCCATCGTCCGCCGCTCCAAGGGTCACGCCCAGTCGGTCATCATGACGGGCGAACTGATCGTCAACCTCGATGCCAAGACCGTCGAAGTCGGCGGCCAGCGTGTTCACCTGACGGGCAAGGAATACCAAATGCTGGAGCTGCTTTCGCTCCGCAAAGGCACGACGCTCACCAAGGAAATGTTCCTGAACCACCTTTACGGCGGCATGGACGAGCCGGAACTGAAAATCATCGACGTCTTCATCTGCAAGCTGCGCAAGAAGCTGGCCAACGCCGCAGGCGGCGCCAACTACATCGAGACGGTCTGGGGCCGCGGATACGTTCTTCGCGAGCCGGATGGTGCCGAATACGCCGAAACCGCCTGACTTTCCGATCCCCTTATCGGATAACGAAGATCCCGCCCTTCCGGCGGGATTTTTCGTTTCTGCCGGCGCAACAGGACGCCGCCCGAATAACGAAGGGTTTGAGGCTGGACCGGCCCGAAATCTCTGCATCTAGATAGGAAATGGACGGTTGCGGCAGCCGAGCGCTTGCACTTCGGCACCTTGCTCCAGAGAAAAGGCCTGCTCTTAGAGCAATTCCAGGAAAAGTGCGAAGCGGTTTTCCGTCCGGAATTGCGTAAAAACAAAAAGTTAGAGCGGTTCTGCGCTTCCGTGAAAAGCTGAACCACTCTAGGCGGCGATTGCGCGGTTTCCGAAGACGGCGGTCAGGATCTTGCGATCGAACGGCTTCAGCAGGAAGTCAGTGGCGCCGGCCCGTTTGCCCGCCATCAGCTTCTTCAGATCCGCCTCGACGACGCAGTAATAAATCTTGACCTCTTTGCCGCCCTCCAAGGCGCGGATGGCGGCGATGAGATCGAGCGCGCCTTCCATGCCGGAATCGACGATCAGGTATTCCGGCAGCTCCGCCTGGCAGCGCTGCAGGGCTTCGCTGGCGTTGGAAGCTTCGCTGACGAGAAAGTCGAGTTCGGAGAGAATGCGCTTGCCGACCTTGCGGACGATGTCCGAATTATCGGTGATCATGAACCTTTGCATGGCCGCTCCTTTGCCCCCGCATTCGTCGCAGCGAGGGGCCTCTTACAACCGTGGATGATAGGTCCATCTGGCTAAGGAATCGTTACCGGACGGGCGCCGCCCCCGTCGGCGCTCCAAAATCAGGCAGCGGCGGCCACCGCCGTGAACACCAGTTCCTCGGCGCTGGCGCTGTGATCGAGCGTCATTCCGCACTCCTGCGCCAGCAGCACGGTGTAGTAGGGCTGGATCGAATGGGCGTCGATCGCTTCCTCGATCGTGCCGGTCGAGATCTCGACGAATTTCGGCGGCAGGCGCATCAGCTTGCCTTTGGCCGTGAGCTTGAACCTGGCATCGAATTCAGGATTCTCGAGCGTCACCTCAAGCACGCCGCCGCGCGGAATGGAGGAATAGGCGACGAGGAAGAGATTGAGCAGCAGCTTGACCCGGTTCTTGGCGACGATAGCGCGCGGTCCGTTCCAGATCACTTCGGTCTTCTTCTCGGCGACAGCGAAATCCTTGGCCGCCCGCTCGGCCTCGCCAGTATCGATCGAGGCGCCGACCGAGCCAGACGCGCCGAAAGCCAGCCGCGCGAATTTCAAGCGGACGGAAGCGTTGAGCGCGCTGGTGCGGATCAGATCCATCGCGTCGGCATCGGCGCCGCCCTCATCCAGGAGTTCCAGGCCGTTGTTGATCGCGCCGACGGGCGAGATGACATCGTGGCAAACGCGGCTGCAAAGAAGCGCGGCCAGATCCGGGCCGGACAGGGTGAGATTAGGGTTGTTGGACATCATCGTCTCCTGAGGGGCGGCAATCTCATGCGCCCGGTAGTATGCTTCATCAAAATTGCGCGAAGTTTGCGATCGTATTCGGCGCCATAATGACACCATATTTGGTAAACCGATTGTTAAGATCATCGGCGCAAAATGCACCAATCGCCGCGAGCGGTTGCCCGCTCCCAGCCAAACGACGAACGGATGACACCATGCGCCCTCGATTTCCGCACCGATTCATCGATTTCTGCAGGCTGCTCTCGGCCATCGTCTTCTCCTCGCTGATGATTGCCGGACCGGCCGCCGCCCAGAATAACGGCCAGTATACGATGCAGGAAATCGTTGATGCCGGCCACTCTTTCTTCGGCTCCACCAGCGGTGGACTTGCCAAGGTAGTCGAAAGCGCCTTCCAGAAATACGGCCTGCCGAACGGCTATATCCTGGGACAGGAAGGCGGTGGCGCCTTCATCGCCGGCCTCACTTATGGCGAAGGCCAGCTGAACACCAAGAACGCCGGCGAACATCCGCTCTACTGGCAAGGGCCTTCCCTCGGCATCGACTATGGTGGCCAGGGTTCGCGCGTGATGATGCTGGTCTACGACCTGCCCTCCATCAACGGCATTTATGCCCGCTTCGGCGGCGTCAGCGGCTCAGCCTATGTTATTGCCGGCTTCGGCATGACGCTGCTCAAGAACAATGACGTGCTTGTTGTGCCGATCCGCACCGGCGTCGGCGCCCGTCTCGGCATCAATGTCGGCTATCTCAAGATCACCCAGGCGCCGACCTGGAACCCCTTCTAAGGCCGCAAAGGCGCTGGAATCGGCCGCAGTTCCATCGGCGGCCTTGCCCATATGCGCCATGCATGCTTAATCATTATGGCTGAGCAGGAGCATAATGCCGAAAGGCGTGAGCGGTTTTCGGACGACATCATGCTCCATCTCTTTAATTGAGAACGGGATCTAGATTTCAGGCCACCGGGGCTAAAATCATCCCGCTCTGGTATCAACCTGCGAATCGATGGCCGCGCCGTGATCGAATATGCTCTCTTGTTCGGATTGGGCTTCCTGACCGCGGCCTTCCTCGTCTTTCTGGTCTCGCCCGCCGTTCACCGCCGCATTGTCTGGTATACCGAGAACCGGCTGAAGGCGACGATGCCGCTAAGCCCGCAGGAGGTCCGCGCCCAGAAGGATATGGTGCGCGCGCTCTATGCCGCCGAAAATGCCCGCACCACCCAGGACCTTCTGCGTGAGCGCGAGAAATCCCTGTCGCTCCAGCTGCGCCACGATGCGCTCGCCGTCGATGCCGGCAGGCTTGCCGCCGAGATCGGTGAATTGCAGGCCCATATCGGCGAAATGCAGGTCGAGGCAGCCGAACAGCGATCGCGTCTGCGCAAGGATGAGAACTATATTAGCCAGTTGAAGACCAATCTGCATATCGCCGAGCAGTCCGCCGCCAACAAGGAAAGCGAACTGGCAACGATGCGCACGCGGCTGAATAAGCTCGGCGAACAGGCCGATGGGCTGAGGATCGACCTGGCCGCCCGCGAGACCGAGGCCGAAAGCCTGAAATTCCGCGCCAACGCGCTGCGCGACGAACGCGACACGATGCGCCAGGACGTCCTCCTGTTGCAGAAGCGCGCCAAAGATGCCGAACAGCAACTGACGCAGCAGCAGCATATGGTGATCCGCCTGGAGGACAAGGCCGCGCGCGAGAGCGCTTCCGCCGCCGAAAAGGAAAACCTGCTTGCCCGTCGCCAGCAGGAGATTGCCAAATTGAAGGAGCAGTTGAAGACTGCCAATGCCGAGATCCGCAAGGTAAATCGGGTGCTGCGCGACGCCGGCCTTGCCAAAATGGCAGCGGAACTCCCAGCGGAAACGGCCGCCGAAGAGACGGCCGACTCCACGCTCAACACCGCCGCTGTCACCGGGCAGATGGGCGACGATGTCCGCAAGCGCAGCGCCGCCCTTGCCGAGCGCCTGCAGAAGGCAAAGACCGTCACCGGACGCGACGGCGCGATCCGCGAGGAGATTGCCTCGATCGCCGCCAACATGGTGGCGTTGACCGCACTCAACGAAGGCCCTTCGTCGCCGATCCACACGCTTCTGCCGGAAGCTGCTGAAAAGAACCCGAGCGATCGCGTCAGCCTTGCCGACAGGGCGGCAGCGATTATCGCCAATCCGCCGCTCTGACAGGCGTGCGGGCTCGAACCTGATGGGAGCGATACGCTTCAGATCCGCCCCATCGCGGAGGCCATGGAAAATAGCGCAATCCCCGTCGCCGTCGCGGCATTGAGGCTGTCGAGTTCGTCCGACTGCGGAATGCGCGCGCTCTGGAAGCGCTGAAGCAGCGCTTCCGGCAGGCCCTCCCCTTCGGTGCCGACGACGAGCGCCATGCGCGCCGAAGGCGGGATGCTGCGGATATCGGTCTTGCCGTGCGGCGAAAGCGTCCAGATGGCAAAGTCCCGCTCGGCAAGCGCCAGAAGGACATCCAGCGCCTTGCCGCCACGGCGATGGGCAACGCTCAGCACCGATCCGACCGAGACACGCAGCGCCTTGCGATAAAGCGGATCACAGGACGTTTCGTCGAGCCACACCGCATCCGCCCGGAAAGCGGCTGCATTGCGGAACATCGAACCGGCATTGTCGTGGTTGGAAATGCCGCAGCCGACGAGCACCAGCGCCCGTTCCGGCAGCGCATCGAGAAGTGCGGCCTCCCCACGGTCTTCCCGCCGGCCGACGGCGAGAACGCCGCGATGCAGATGAAAACCGACGACACCATCGAGCACATCGGCGTCGGCGACATAGACCGGCACATCCGCCGGAAACCGCTCGAGGATCGGCAGCACGCCCTCGACGCGGTTGCGCAGCAGCAGGATCTTCTCAGCGAAAAAGCCACGGCCTCCCGCATGCGCCTCGGCAAGCATGCGCAGCACGACGGTGCCTTCGGCAATGAAGCGGTTCTCTCGGCCCGTCAGGTCGCGCTCTCTTATATCGCGGAATTCGGCGATACGCGGATCATCAGCGCTGTCGATTGTGATCGGGACAGCGGCCATACCAGCCTCAATTGCCCGCGACGGTGACGTCGGCGACGGTGCGGCCAGTCCGGAGATCGAAGACCAGCGCCTTGTTCTTGCCCTCGGCCGTTTCGCCGTAGAAAAGGATCTGCCCTGCCGAAAACGAGGTGGACTGCACCTTGAAGCCGAGCGGCAGGGAGACGGTCGCCGCAAGCGGCGCATCCGAAGGCACGCCTGAAGCGGCGGCGGCAGGCGCTGCCGCTTCGCTGTGCATCGCCTTGTAGACAACCGCGCCGAAGACCGCCATAAGGCTCACGAACATGATGGCCCCGGAAACGATCTGCAGGCGGACCATTTTGCGCCGGACACTTTCCATCGCCGGATCAAGGGGCTTCTCTTCCTGGTCTTCTGGCTCGATCGTCGTCATCGGTGCGTTCCGTTCTAAAAATACTTCGGAGAAGAAGCGTCTTGAGCGACCCCTTTAAACAAGCAGCTGGCATTAGAAAAGTCCTGACCGCCGATGAAACCGCCGAAGGCCGGCTCGACGCCTGGCTGACGGCGCAGGTCGGCGAGGAATTTTCCCGCAGCCGCATCAAGGCGCTGATCAAGGACGGCCAGGTTTTCATGCGCGGCGAGCCCGTTACCGATCCGCAGCGCAAGGTGCGCGTCGGCGACAGTTTCGAGCTCGTTCTGCCTGAGCCTGAGGACCCGACGCCGCAGGGCGAGGACATTCCGCTCGATATTCTCCATGAGGACGAAGACGTCATCGTCATATCGAAGCCGGCCGGCCTCGTCGTTCATCCCGGCCCCGGCAACTGGACGGGAACGCTGGTCAATGCGCTGATCCATCATTGCGGTGATACGCTCTCCGGCATCGGCGGCGTGCGCCGCCCCGGCATCGTCCACCGTCTCGACAAGGATACCACGGGCGTGATGGTCGCTGCCAAGAACGATATCGCCCATCGCCACCTCTCGCTCCAATTTGCCGATCACGGCCGCACCATGCCGTTGGAGCGCGCCTACCAGGCGATCGTCTGGGGCCGGCCGCGCACGTTGACCGGCACGGTCGACGCCCCGCTCGGCCGCGCCACCGGCGACCGCACGCGCCGCGCCGTCAAGCGCCCGGACAGCCATGACGCCGACGAGGCGATCACGCATTACGAGGTGATCGAGCGCTTCCAGGAAAAACCCGACGCGACTGCGCTCGCCTCGCTGGTCGAATGCCACCTCGAAACCGGCCGCACCCACCAGATCCGCGTCCACATGGCCCATATCGGTCACCCGCTGCTCGGCGACACGGCCTATGGCGCCGGCTTCAAGACCAAGGCCAATCTTCTGCCCGAAGAGATCCGCAAGGTCGTCAACGGTTTCGGCCGCCAGGCGCTGCATGCCTTCATGCTGCAATTCGAGCATCCTCGCACCGGCGAAGTCATGCATTTCGAGGTCCCGATGCCGGATGACATGGTAGAATTGGTCGAGGCATTGCGGGGATAAAGGGCGGCTCCGGACGCCGCTCTTCCCGCTCACACCTGCGTGAGCGGCACCTTGAATCGCCGTTTTGCCATACTTATCTGTATATGGACTTAGTGCGGGCTTGGGTAGAGAGCCGCACGTCCCGGTTTGCCTTTTCAACGCGGGGGCGCGTTTTCATCGGGAACCGGAATCCACTTTAGGAGGGTGCACTATGGCCCGAAATACCTTGCCGTCCATTACAGCCGGCGAAGCCGGTCTCAATCGTTATCTCGACGAAATCCGCAAGTTTCCGATGCTCGAGCCGCAGCAGGAATACATGCTTGCGAAACGTTATGCCGAGCACGGCGACCGTGATGCCGCCCACAAGCTCGTCACCAGCCATCTTCGCCTCGTGGCGAAGATCGCCATGGGTTATCGCGGCTACGGCCTGCCGATCGGCGAAGTCGTCTCCGAGGGCAACGTCGGCCTGATGCAGGCCGTCAAGAAGTTCGATCCCGAGCGCGGCTTCCGCCTCGCCACCTATGCCATGTGGTGGATCAAGGCCTCGATCCAGGAATATATCCTGCGCTCGTGGTCGCTGGTGAAGATGGGCACGACCGCCAATCAGAAGCGCCTGTTCTTCAACCTGCGCCGGCTGAAAGGCCGCATCCAGGCAATTGACGATGGCGACCTGAAGCCGGAGCATGTCTCGGAAATCGCCACCAAGCTTAAGGTCTCGGAGGAGGAGGTCATTTCGATGAACCGCCGCCTCTCCGGCGACGCATCGCTGAACGCGCCGATCAAGGCGGCCGAAGGCGACAGCGGCCAGTGGCAGGATTGGCTGGTGGACGATCACGACAGCCAGGAAGACGTGCTGATCGAACAGGATGAGCTCGACACCCGTCGGCGCATGCTGGCGAAAGCGATGAGCGTGCTGAACGAGCGCGAGCGCCGCATCTTCGAAGCTCGCCGCCTCGCCGAGGATCCGGTGACGCTGGAAGACCTCTCGGCGGAATTCGACATCAGCCGCGAACGCGTCCGCCAGATCGAGGTCCGCGCCTTCGAAAAGGTCCAGGATGCCGTTCGCAAGGAAGCCCTGGAACGTGCCAAGGCCGTCCGCGTCGTCGAAGCCACGGCATAAGCTGCTGCGCGATGGAATTGAAGAAGGCGGGTCCTTGCGGCCCGCCTTTTCTTTTCATCGATCTCTGTCGCACCCCGGTCCGCTACCGCCGGAAAAGCCATCACTGGCTCGTCGAAACATCTCCGAGCGCTGTCCATTCCTTGATCGCGGTATTGAACGCATCCGTTCCCGTGCCGCCCTTTTCCATCGTCAGCAGCGCGCGGCGGCCGTTGCGGTAGGTGATCGGGATATCGATCCAGTTGCGGGTCGACATCAGGTCGAGATTGGCCTTGCGCGCATCGGGATAGTCGTTGAGCGCGATCATGTGGAAATCGTCGGTGATCTTGGCCGGAACCGCGATCAGCGCGTCGCCACGATCCTGCTCTGTGCGCTTCATGGAGATGCGTTGGACGCTTTCGATGCTGCCACCTTCGAAATTCGGCGGCACCGAGAAGACGATCTCGACGAGATGGCTTGCCGGCAGCGACGGATCGGAATTGCGCTTGAAGGTGACGAGAGCCGAGAGATTGCGCTCGGGAACGGTGACGTTACCCTGCACTGTCGCCTCCTGCCGGCCGTCCTGACCTGTCTCGTGCTGCACGCTCCAGACGACCGATCCTTCGATCGCCGTCGGCGAGCTCTGGCCGATACGCTCCTCGTAGAGGAACATCTTTTCCGACGAGCCGACCGGTGCGGCCTGCTGCGGCGATGCCGCCGGGCCATTCGGCGTCGGCGTTTCGGCGGGGGCCGCATCACCCTGCGCGCTGGCAGGCGGCGTATCGGCTGCGGCAACATTCTGTTCGGCGACCGATTTGCCTTCCGCCGTCGGCGTTCCCGGCACCGTTGCCGGCCCGCTGTCGACCTCGGTTCCATCGGCAAGCAGCCGCTGCGTAAATTTGGAATTGGCCGCCGCGCCGTCATTGTTCAATGACGCCACCTGCTGGTTCGGCTGGTTCGGCTGTGCCGGCGCCGCTGGAGTATTCTGTGCTCCCGGCGGCGTCGTCGGCTTGGCCGGTGTCGTGGCGCTCGGCTCGGCAGGTGTCTCGGATCCCGCCGGCGCCGTCGTCGCCTCGTTCTTCGTCGCCTCGTTTTTCGTTGCCTGTGTCGGGGCCGAGCTGACAAGCCCGTCGACCATTGCCACCAGCGCCTCCCTGTTCGTCCAGCCGGCATAGGCGCCGCCGCCGATCAGGATGAGCGCGAAGAGGAGCGTGATCACAGTGCCGATGCCGAAGCGGCGGCGCTTCGGCTCCATCCGGAAACTCTTGCCCTGCAGCTTGGAAGCGACCATCTGGTCGATATCCATTCCCGGGTTGGTGTCATCGTCGTCAGCGGCAACCGAGCCACGGCGGTCGTAGCCGCGCAGCGCCTTCGCCTCGCGCCAGTCCTGGCTCGGCGCGCCGCCCGCAAGCGCCGGCTTGCCGTCGTGTACTTCCGCGAAGATATCGACATCGTCGAAATGCGAGGCGACCGGCGTCTTCTTGTTGTTGCCGGCCTCGATCGGCGGCAGGTCGTCAAAGGCGGCCGTCTCCCAGGAGAAACTTTCCTTGGCGGCCGGCATGACGGCCGCAGGCGCCACTTTTTCGAGGCTCGATATCACCTCTTCGAAGGCGCGTGCCGAGGCGTCGGCAGTGACCGGCGCCGTTTCCGAATATTGCCGGAGTTCCTCTTCGGCCCATTCGGTCTCGGCATCCTTCGGCGCCGGAGCCGGCGTTTCGGCGGCAGGCTCGCTCCAGATGGGATCGAAATGCGCTACGGCATCGGCCTGCAGCGGCTCCTCGCGGCTGTGCTCGACAAATTCCTGCGGACGATCGAACTCAGCGACAGGCTCCATCAGCCGATGGGCTGCATGGTCGAGGCCGCGCGTGACAGGTTGGAGCGACTCGACAGGCTCGTAAGCCTTCTCGGCGGCCGGCTCCTCGCTTTCCAGCGTCGCCGGTTCGGCCGCAATCTCTTCGGCTTCTGCAGGATGCTGCTCGTCAGGATGATATTCGCCGGCGTCCTCGGAGCGATGCTCGGCAGGCGGTTCCCAGCGCCCATCGTCGTCCGACGCGGCCTCGGCAGCGACGCCGTGCGCGTCGCCGGCATGCCACTCCTCGGCCGGCGCCTCCTCTTCATGCGAGGGATGCCAGTATGTTTCGGCAGGAGCGGGTGTCTCCGTCTCCAGGGGAGACGCAGCCTCGGCCGCAACCGCCGCCTCAGGAAGGCCCGGCGCGTCCTCGGAGAGATGCTCCTCGGCCGTAAGCTCTTTTTGAGCTTCCTGCGGCGCGGCAGCTTCTACATGATCGGGCTCGGCGGCAGCCTTCACCGCCTGCGGTTCCGGATCGGCTTCGTAGGCAGGCTCTTCGACAGCAGGCGCAGGCGTCGGTTCGCTTTCCGCGCGAACCGCCTGTTCCTCCGAAGATTCCGGTTCCGTGACGGCGGCAACCGGCTCGTCGAGCGGCAACGCCTCGGAATGTTCGCCTTCCACTTCGCGGATGGCGGCCTCGAGCTTTTCAAGCTGGCGTTGCAGCATGGCTTCCGGCGGACGCGGCTTCATGTTCTCGAGCTGCCGCTGCACTGCGCCGCGGGCACGATCGTACACTTTCACCCGCATCTCTGGGGTGTTTTCAGCCAGGCCGTCGACGGCCCGCCGAATAACTGCAATAAAATCCGCCATCAGTACTTTCTCAAGAAGTCCGGAACTCTCCCGAACTATCCCCTATAGTGACCCGTGAGCTTAATCCTCAAACGGATCGGTCACAAGTATCGTGTCATCCCGCTCCGGGCTGGTGGAAAGGAGTGCGACAGGCGCCCCGATCAGTTCTTCGACCTGGCGAACATACTTGATCGCCTGTGCCGGAAGATCCGCCCAGCTGCGGGCGCCCACGGTCGATTCCTTCCATCCCTCCAGCGTGATGTAGATCGGTTCGACCCTAGCTTGCGCTCCCTGGCTTGCGGGAAGATGATCAATCTGTTCGCCGTCGAGCATATAACCGACGCAAATCTTCAATTCTTCGAGGCCGTCGAGCACGTCGAGCTTCGTCAGCGCGATGCCGGTGATGCCGTTGGTGGCGATCGACTGGCGCACCAGTGCTGCGTCGAACCAGCCGCAGCGCCGCTTGCGACCCGTCACCACGCCGAATTCATGACCTTTTTCGCCGAGGAACTCACCGATCGCGTCCTTCAACTCGGTCGGGAACGGGCCTTCGCCGACGCGTGTCGTATAGGCCTTGGTGATGCCGAGGATATAGCCGAGCGAGCCCGGCCCCATGCCCGAACCGGCGGCAGCCTGACCGGCCACCGTGTTCGAGGAAGTCACGAAAGGATAGGTGCCGTGATCGATGTCGAGCAGGCTGCCCTGCGCTCCTTCGAACAGGATGCGGGCGCCCTTCCGGCGCTCCCTGTCGAGCAGCAGCCAAACGGTATCGCGGAAGGGCAGCACCCGATCGGCGATCGAGGTCAGCTCGTCCATGATCGTCTGGTGGCTGACTTCGGCGACGCCGAGGCCGCGGCGAAGTGCGTTGTGATGGGTCAGGATACGGTCGACCTTGCCGGAAAGGCTGTCGAGATCGGCAAGATCCATGACGCGGATGGCGCGGCGGCCGACCTTGTCTTCATAGGCCGGGCCGATGCCGCGGCGCGTCGTGCCTATCTTGGTGCCGCTGTTCGATGCCGCATCCTCACGCATCGCGTCGAGCTCGCGATGCAAGGAAAGGATGAGCGTCGCATTGTCTGCAATGCGCAGATTGTCAGGCGTAACCGTCACGCCTTGCGCCTCCAATCGGCCGATCTCGGCGATCAGGGCATGCGGATCAACGACGACGCCGTTGCCGATAACGGCCATCTTGCCCGGGCGTACCACGCCGGACGGCAGCAGCGAGAGCTTATAGCTCGTGCCGTCGATGACGAGCGTATGGCCGGCATTGTGTCCGCCCTGATAGCGCACAACGATATCCGCGCGTTCCGAAAGCCAGTCGACAATCTTGCCCTTGCCTTCGTCACCCCATTGCGAACCGACCACGACTACGTTCGTCATCTAACTCTTCCTGTTACCGGCGCGGAACCGCGCACCTGCTCAAACCCGCGCATCTATAAAGCTTTGTTTTTGGGAAAGCGACCCTGTTGT
Source organism: Rhizobium pisi (assembly GCF_003938655.1). Taxonomy (GTDB): domain Bacteria; phylum Pseudomonadota; class Alphaproteobacteria; order Rhizobiales; family Rhizobiaceae; genus Rhizobium; species Rhizobium pisi. Next base: position 112,732 of record NZ_RJJT01000007.1, on the reverse strand, counting down.
CACAGCCGATTGGGCTTTTTACGTGACAAATCAGCAGCCGGCAGGCTATTTCCCCTGAGAAAACGCCGCCTGGCGACCGCCGAAAGACGAGGAAGAAACGCTCTTGCAAGCCACGGCCTATATCTGCCTCGTCATCGCCACCCTCTGCTGGGGCGGCAACTCGGTCGCCGGCAAGCTCGCGGTCGGTCATGTCAGCCCGATGATGCTGACCTTCCTGCGCTGGTTCCTCGCCGTCTCGCTGATCGCCCTGATCTCGGTGCCGCAGCTGAAGAAGGACTGGCCGGTGGCGAGGAAGAACCTGCCGCTGCTCCTCTGCTACGGCGCCATTGGCTACACCCTCTTCAACGCCATGCTTTACTCGGCCGTGCAATATACGACGGCCATCAACGTCGCCATTGAGCAGGCCGGCATTCCCATGCTGATCTTCCTGCTGAATCTCTTCTTTTTCCGCACCGGCATCTCGCTGGCGCAATGTCTCGGCTTCGGCATGACGCTGGTGGGTGTCGCACTCACGGCGGCCCATGGCGACCTCGCCACGCTGCTACAGCTGCAGCTCAACCGTGGCGATGGGCTGATGCTGATCGCCATCGCCGCCTATTCGCTCTACACGATCTTTCTGCGCTGGAAACCGCCGGTCGACTGGCGCACGCTGATGGCATTCCCGGCCTTCGCCGCCATGCTGACCTCGGTGCCGTTGCTTCTCTGGGAGATCGACCGGGGCAGCGCGCTGTGGCCGGACCAGGCCGGCTGGAGCATCACCCTCTATACCGCGATTTTCCCGTCGCTGCTGGCGCAGATCCTTTATATCAAGGGCGTCGAGGCAATCGGCGCCAACCGGGCCGGCCTTTTCATCAATCTGGTCCCGGTATTCGGCACGCTGCTTTCCGTTGCCCTGATCGGCGAGCGGCTCCAGTCTTTCCACATGATCGCGCTGGTATTGACGCTCGGCGGCATCGCGATCGCCGAAAAGGGCCGGCCGAAAGCTTCCGCGCCGACCGTACCCGCCTCTCCGGTGGACTAGAGCCTAACCGAGCTCCAGCGTCGTCACGCCGAAGACATGCTTCAGCGGGATCGCCGGCGCCGGCCCGCGATACATGCGCATGGTCTCGAACACCGGTTGAAGGCCGAGGCCTTCGGCAAGCGCGACCGCCTCGCGGTTTTCCGTGGGAATGTCGATAAAGATCGCAGCCCCCTTCGCTTCGGGGATCAATTCGGCAAGCAGCGCAGCGGCGCTGTCGGTATCGTTGGCAAAAAGCGGACCGATCTTGTAGCCCTCGTAACAGCGGCGGATCGTGCCGTAACCACGGATCTTGTGGCTCTTGCGCACCACCGCCGAACGGCGTCCCTTGCGGCCCGTGCACCAGGCGGCGAGGAAGGCGTCCCGCGGCTGCGGAAAGATCGCCGAATCATAGCGTTGCAGTCCCTCCAGGCGGGAATCCAGCACCGGCTGCGCGGCGAGCGTCGAGGTGGGCGAGGAGGTGGCGACGCCGCCGTAGCGAATGGTGGTATAGGCGGGCTCGAAGCCGGCTTTGCGGTAGTTGTCCTGTTGCGCGGCGACGCCGTCGAGGCCGATCGTCCGGCCTTTCGCCGTGGCGATGCCCGCCTCCCAGATCGCCTTGCCGTAACCCTTGCCGCGAAAATCGGGATGGACGATGTAGAGGCCGAGAAAAGCGAAACTGTCGCCATATTTGACGACCGAGATAGAGCCGACAGGAACCTCACCGATGGAGCCGACGAAAAATCCGGACGGATCGGCTTCGATGAATGCGAGCGAATCATCGAGCCCCGGATTCCAATCCTCCTGACGCGCCCATTCGAGCACGAGCTCCAGTTCGCCGGGCCGCATTGAACGAACGGCAAATTCCGAATTCATGCGATCTTCCCAGATTGAATGCCCCGCAAGTCCATCCCGGCAACAGCAAAGCAGTTGTCAGGCCCCGACTCTCCGATTGCACCTGCGAATGATGGAGAAAACCCGCGCTCATGGTCTTGACGACGCGTATAATCATTTTTCGTTGCAATGCAGAAAGCTTCGTTTCCGCATTACCATGAAACAATGCCGTTGCAAGCTCAAGAAAATTACTTGCGCGCCAATTATCTTCCAGCCGATGTGAACAAAACGTCGCACCGAAAAGATGCCGTCTCATCCGGTTTGAACGGCGGGAAAAGCATTTCAGCCGCCCATCGCGGTCTTCTGCTTTTCGATCCCGCCCGTCATCGATGAATAGAGCCGGTCTATATCGGCCGCCGGTGCCGGATAACCGAAGGCATAACCCTGCAGACCATCGCAGCCGAGCTGTGCCAGCACGACAGCATGCGCCTCGGTCTCGACACCCTCGGCGATCACCTCGACATCAAGCGCCTTGGCGATTTCCACGATCGATCCCACTACGCGCCGCTGCTCGGCGGAGCTGACGACCTCGGTGACGAGCTGCCGGTCGATCTTCAGCCGCTTCGGCCGCAGCTTGACGAGGCCGATCAGCGAGGCATGGCCCGATCCGAAATCGTCGATCTCGATGTCGATGCCCATCTGCTTGATGTCGCCGATATGATCGAGCAGCTTCTCGTCGCTGTCGTCGAGAAAGATCGTCTCGACCAGTTCGAAGGCGACTGCGCCGGGCGGAATGTCAAGTTTCCTCAGCTTGCCGAGCAGCGCCGGGTCGGCAAGACGCGACGCCGAGATATTGACGGCGATGCGGGGAACCGTAACGCCGCGCAGCAGCCAGAACAGCCGGTCTTGGAGAACATTTTTCAGGATCGCCGCATCGATATCAGCCGAAAGCCCATGCTCATCGGCGATCTTCAGGAATATACCGGGGGCGAGCACGCCCTTCTCGGGATGTTTCCAGCGCGCCAGCGCTTCGAAACCGATGACCTCCCGTGTGCGGGCATCGAGCTGCACCTGATAATAGGGAACGATCTCGCCGCGCTCCAGCCCGTGCTTCAGCTCCTCGGCAAGGCGGCGCTTGGCGCGCAGGTTCTCCTGCAATTGTCGGGTGAAGAATTCGACGCGATTTCGTCCGAGCTTCTTGGCCTGGTAGAGCGCGAGATCGGATTCGGCAAGCAGGTTGCGCGCCCGCCGATCGCCGCTCCAGGAAACGCCGATCGAGGCGCCGGATTGCAGCATCTCCTCGCCGAAGCGGATCTTCTTCCGCAGCCGGCGCTGGAGGTCCTCCGTGATCAGCTTCAATTCGGCCAGATCGGTGAAATTGACCAGCACGATGACGAATTCGTCGCCGCCGACGCGGGCGACCAAGCCATTCGCGGGAATGGCGGCGGTGATGCGCAGAGCTGCCGCCTTCAGCACCGCGTCGCCCGCCGCATGGCCGTGGCTATCGTTGATCTGCTTGAACTGGTCGAGGTCGAGATGCAGCACGGCAAGCGTCGTGATGCCCCTGTCGGACGGCAGCTCCGCCAGCCGCTTGTCGAGAAGGCGCCTGTTCGGCAAGCCGGTGAGATAGTCGTGATCGGCGACATGCTCGATGCGCGCATTGCTTTCCTCGAGCGCCAGCGCCCGCGCCTCGGCCACCATCTTCTGCCGCGCAAGTTCGGCATTGAGCTGCACGTCGGCGGTCACATCCCATTCGGCGCCGATGAAGGAGGGCAGGCCCTCCGCATCCACGTAGAAATGCGCACGCGAGCGCAGATGACGGATTTCGCCGCTCGGCAGCACGATACGGAATTGCGAATTGTAAGCGCCGCGCGCCGCGATCGCCTGCTCGAAGTCGCGCTCGGCCCGCTCGCGATCATCGGGATGGATCGCTTTCGACCAGAACCATGCCGGCACATTCCGGCATGTCTCGCCGGTCTCGTAGAGCCGGTGCATCTGCGCATCCCACAAGATCCCGTCCCTGGCGATGCTGTGCTCCCAGACACCGATCCGGGATGCATCTAGGGCGAGTTCGAGCCGGCGCAGAAGATCCTGAAACTCTTGTTCGGATCGTGTGGACTTATTTTCTGGCAACGCGGTCTCAACCTTGGCAACTTGCATACTGGCAATATGGTCTCAAGCCGGCATTAAAGAAGCCTTGTCTCAAGGGCCGAACTAGTTACTAGGTGAACTGTTCGTTACGGCTTTCCCCTTTTGGATCAAGGGGGTTGCAGTCTGAGCCCTTGAAGCCGCCAACCTCCAGATCAGTGGTTGTGCCGCGGCGGAGTTTTGGCGATCTGTCGGAAATCCGCTGCTCCTTCCAGCACCGCGCCGTCCGACAGCTGCGTGACCGAGCGCCGGTACATTCGCTGCCAGGGTGTCGCATCTGCCGGCACCGGCGGAATGCCGTCGCCCTTGCGCCGCTCGATCTCGGCGTCGTCAACCAGCATGTCGCAGCGCCCTTCATTGAAGTCGATGCGGATCACGTCGCCGCTACGAAGCCAGGCGAGGCCTCCGCCGGCAGCACTCTCCGGCGAGGCGTTGAGGATCGAGGGGCTGTCGGCGGTGCCCGACTGGCGGCCGTCGCCGATAGTTGGCAGGCTGAGGATGCCCTTCCTGAGAAGGTGGTCCGGCGGCTGCATGTTGACGACCTCGGCCGAACCCGGCCAGCCGATCGGCCCCGCGCCGCGAATGACGAGGATGGTGTTCTCGTCGATGCCGAGTTCAGGATCGTTGATGCGTTTGTGATAGTCTTCCGAACCGTCGAAAACCACCGCCCTGCCCTCGAAGACGCCTTCTCGCCCCGGCTCCTGGAGATAGCGCCGGCGGAAATCCTCCGAGACGACGCTCATTTTCATGATGGCGAAATCGAAGAGATTGCCCTTGAGAACAAGGAAGCCCGCCCGCTCCTTCAGCGGCTCGCCGAACGGCCGGATGACCTCTCGGTCGCTGGCCTCGCGTCCTTCGAGGTTCTCGGCCATTGTCCTTCCCGTCACCGTGCGGCAGTTGCCGTCGAGCTTTCCGGCCTGCAGCAGCTCCCACATAATCGCCGGCGTGCCGCCGGCGCGATGATAGCGCTCGCCGAGATAGGCGCCCGCCGGCTGGACATTCGCAAGCAGCGGGATATCGAAGCCGTGGACCTGCCAGTCGTCGGGATGGAGTTCGACGCCGGCATGCTTCGCCAGGGCGGCGAGATGCGGTTGCGCATTGGTCGAGCCGCCGATCGCCGAATTGGTGCGGATCGCATTGAGGAAAGCCTCGCGCGTCAGGATATCCGACGGCTTCAGGTCCTCGAACACGATCTCGACGGCGCGCCGCCCGGTGCGATAGGCCATCTGGCCGCGCTCGCGATAAGCGGCCGGAATGGCGCCGCACCCGGTCAGCGAAAGGCCGAGCGCCTCGGCAAGCGCGTTCATCGTCGAGGCGGTTCCCATTGTGTTGCAGTGGCCGACCGAAGGTGCTGAATCAAGCGCTGCCTGCAGGAACTCTTCTCGATCGATCTCGCCTGCCGCATATTTGCGCCGCATCCGCCAGATCACCGTGCCGGAGCCCACAAGTTCTCCCTCGTGCCAGCCGTCGAGCATCGGTCCGCCGGAGAGCACGATCGCCGGGATATCGACCGTCGAAGCCGCCATGATCGCAGAAGGCGTGGTCTTGTCGCAGCCGGTCGTCAGCACGACGCCGTCGAGCGGATAGCCATAAAGGATTTCGACGAGGCCGAGATAGGCGAGATTGCGGTCGAGTGCCGCCGTCGGGCGCTTGCAGTTTTCGAACATCGGATGCGTCGGAAACTCGATCGGAATGCCGCCCGCATCGCGGATGCCGTCGCGCACGCGCTTGGCGAGCTCGACATGCACCCTGTTGCAGGGGGTAAGGTCGCTACCGCTCTGGGCGATGCCGATGATCGGCTTGCCGGAGCGCAGTTCTTCCGGCGTGATGCCGTAATTCATGAAACGCTCGAGATAGAGCGCCGCCAGGTCGATGTGATCGGGATTGTCGAACCAGTCCTGCGAACGAAGGCGCCGTTTCATCGATTGGCTGTCCGTCACTGCTTTCCTCCCGGCCGGCCGTTCTTCTCTTCGAGATGAAGAAGCAGGCCGCTATGATCCTTCTCGCCATGGCCATTGGCGACGAATGCACCGAATTCTGTGTGCACTGCCGCCGTCAATGGCAGCGTCAGCGACAAAGCTTTCGCCGTCTCCATGGCGGCGTTCAGATCCTTCAGCTGGTTGCTGGAGGAGCCGCCGGGCGCAAACTGCCGCTCGACCATGCGCTTGCCGTGGAGCTCAAGGATCCGGCTCTCAGCAAAGCCGCCGCGAATGGCGTCCCGGAAGGCCGCCGGCGAGCCGCCGCCCGCTTCGATCAGCACCATCGCTTCGGCCACGGCGCCGATCGTCACCGCAACGATCTGCTGGTTGGCAAGCTTGGCAAGCTGGCCTGCCCCGCTTGGGCCGACCCGGATCACGCGCCCCATCGGCGCAAAGATATCCTGAAGTCCGTCGATCACGTCCTTGTCGCCGCCCGCCATGATCGCGAGCGTACCGGCTTCCGCCCCGACGACGCCGCCGGAAACCGGCGCATCGACATGATGGATGCCGCGTTCGGCAAGCCTCGCCGCATGGTCGCGGGCAAAATGCGGGGCGATCGAACTCATGTCGATCACGGTGGCGCCGGACGCCATCGCATCGACCGTCCCCCGCTCGAACAGCACGTTCCCCACCGCCTCGGCATTGGTCAGCATGGTAATGACGACATCGGCGCCCGAAACGGCATCTCTGGGTGTTTCCGCGCAGACCGCACCGTCTGCCGCAAGTGGTGCGGCCTTGCCGGGGTCGCGGTTCCAGACGGTAACGGCAAAACCCGCACCGATCAGCCGGCGAGCCATCGGCGCGCCCATCAGACCGGTACCGAGAAAGGCGATCCGCCTGCGGTCCTGGCCCTTACCCGAAGCTGTCATTCAGTCCTCCAACTGTTGTCCGTCTTTGATAGCCCCCTCGCCTACCGTTGCAAACCGTTTTGACGGACGTGGCGCATTTTTGTCCAATGCTTTGAAAACGATACGGGCGAGAACCGAAGTTCCCGCCCGATTTACTCGACAAAGGAAGGTTGAATTCCGTTTACTCAGCCGCGAGCCGGATGACCTCCGCCTCTTCCTCCTTGTGTTCGTCCGGCTTGTGCTGAACGAGCGGACGGTTGCCCGCCAGCCGCCGCAGCAGCACGTAGAACACAGGCGTCATGAAGATGCCGAAGAAGGTCACGCCTATCATGCCCGAGAAGACCGCGACGCCCATGGCCGCGCGCATTTCCGCGCCGGCGCCTGTGGAGACGACAAGCGGTACGACGCCCATGATAAAGGCCATGGAGGTCATGAGGATCGGGCGAAGACGCAGGCGGCTGGCCTCGATCGCGGCCTCGCGTGGCGTCCTGCCCTCGAACTCCAGTTCGCGGGCAAATTCCACGATGAGGATCGCGTTCTTCGCCGATAGACCGACAAGCACCACGAGGCCGATCTGGGTGAAGATGTTGTTGTCTCCACCGGTGAGCCAGACGCCTGTCAGCGCAGCCAGCACACCCATCGGCACGATCATGATGATCGCAAGCGGCAGCGTCAGGCTTTCATACTGGGCGGCAAGCACCAGGAAGACCAGCAGCAGCGCGAGGGGGAAGACGACGATGCTCGAATTGCCGGCGAGGATCTGCTGATAGGTCAGATCCGTCCATTCGAAGTCGACGCCCGCAGGCAGGGTCTCGTGAAGGATCTTCTCGATGGCCGCCTGTGCCTGACCGGAGGAGAAGCCCGGCGCCGGACCGCCGTTGATATCGGCGGCGAGGAAGCCGTTATAGCGGTTCGCGCGCTCCGGACCGGTGCTCGGCTCCACCTTCAGGAGGGCCGAAAGCGGGATCATCTGGCCCGATGCCGAGCGGACCTTCAACTGGCCGATGTCTTCCGGCTGGGCGCGGAATTTCGCATCGGCCTGCACGCGGACGCTATAGGTGCGGCCGAAGGCGTTGAAGTCGTTCACATAGAGCGAACCGAGATAGATCTGCAGCGTCTGGAAGACGTCGGTGACCGAAACTCCGAGCTGCTCGGCCTTGGCGCGGTCGAGATCGGCATAGAGCTGCGGCACGTTGATCTGGAAGCTGGAGAATAGCCCGGCAAGCTCAGGCGTCTGGTAGGCCTTGGCAAGCACTGCCTTGGTCGCTTCGTCGAGGGCCTGGTTGCCCAAGCCGGCGCGATCCTCGATCTGCAGCTTGAAACCGCCCGTCGTGCCGAGACCGTTGACCGGCGGCGGCGGGAACATGGCGATGAAGGCATCCTGGATCACGCCGAACTTCTGGTTCAACGCCATGGCGATGGCGCCGCCCGAAAGATCAGGCGTCTTGCGCTCATCGAAGTCCTTCAGCGTCACGAAGACGATGCCGGCATTGGACGAGTTGGTGAAGCCGTTGATCGACAGGCCCGGAAAAGCGATCGCATTGGCGACACCCGGCTGGGCCAGCGCAATGTCGGTCATGCGCTTGATGACGTCTTCCGTGCGGTCGAGGCTTGCGGCATCCGGCAACTGGGCGAAGCCGATCAGATACTGCTTGTCCTGCGACGGCACGAAGCCGCCGGGGACCGTTGTGAACAGGCTGTAGGTCGCGCCAACCAGTGCCAGATAGATCACCATGACGATGCTCTTGCGCGACAACAAGCCACCCACGCCCTTGCCGTAGGCATTTGAGCCCGCGCCGAAGACGCGGTTGAAGCCACGGAAGAACCAGCCGAAGATGGCGTCCATGAACCGCGTCAGCCAGTCCTTCGGCTGATGATGGCCCTTCAGCAGAAGGGCCGCCAGCGCCGGAGAGAGCGTCAGCGAATTGAAGGCCGAAATCACGGTCGAGATTGCGATTGTCAGCGCGAACTGGCGATAGAACTGGCCCGACAAGCCGGAGATGAAGGCGAGCGGCACGAAGACCGCGACGAGCACCAGCGCGATCGCAACGATCGGACCGGAGACTTCCTTCATGGCCTTATAGGTGGCAGCCCGCGGCGACAGGCCTTGCTCGATATTGCGCTCGACGTTTTCGACCACCACGATCGCGTCGTCCACGACGATACCGATCGCAAGCACCAGGCCGAACAGGCTGAGTGCGTTGATCGAGAAGCCGAAGACATACATGACCGCGAAGGTGCCGATGATCGAGACCGGAACCGCGATCAGCGGGATGATCGAGGCGCGCCACGTCTGCAGGAACACGATGACGACGAGGACGACGAGCGCGATGGCTTCAAGCAGCGTATCGATGACCTTCTCGATCGAGGCGCGTACGAATTTCGTCGTATCGTAGACGATCTCGTATTTGACACCCTGGGGCATGGCGAGCTGCAGCTGATCCATGGTCGCGCGCACATTGTCGGCGATCTCGATGGCGTTCGAACCAGGCGCCTGGAGGACGGCAACGGCAACGGCCGGCTTGCCGTCGAGCAGCGAACGCAGCGTATAATCGGCAGCACCAAGCTCGATGCGGGCGACATCGCGCAGGCGGGTGATCTCGCCATTGGCGCCCGTCTTGACGATGATGCTGCCGAATTCCTCGGGCGTGCGCAGGCGACCCTGGGCATTCACGTTGAGCTGCAGATCGACGCCCGGCTGGCTCGGCGAGGCGCCGATGATACCGGCGGCGGCCTGGACGTTCTGGGAGCTGATCGCGTTGCTGATATCACTGGCGGCAAGATTATGCTCGGCAGCCTTCTGAGGGTCGATCCAGACACGCATGGAGTAATCGCCGGCGCCGAAGACCTGCACCTGACCGACGCCTGCGATGCGGGCGAGCCGATCCTTGATGTTCAGCGTCGCGTAGTTGCGAAGATAGGTGATGTCGTGACTGTCCCCGTCGGAGACGAGGTTGACGACCATGATAAAGTTGGGCGAGCTCTTGACCGTCGTAATGCCGAGGGCCCGAACTTCGGCCGGCAGGCGCGGTTCGGCCTGCGAAACGCGGTTCTGGACGAGCTGCTGCGCCTTATCAGGGTCGGTGCCGAGCGTGAAGGTGACGGTCACATTGAGCACGCCGTCCGATGTCGCCTGGCTGGACATGTAGAGCATGCCCTCGACGCCGTTGATCTGCTCTTCGAGCGGCGTCGCCACCGTTTCGGCGATGACGGACGGGTTGGCGCCGGGATAGGTGGCGCGCACGACGATCGACGGCGGCACGACTTCCGGATATTCGGAAATCGGCAGCGCGCGCAGGCCAATCAGGCCGGCAACCACGATGAGGACCGAAAGAACGCCGGCAAAAACCGGGCGGTCCACAAAGAATCTGGAGATGTTCATATCAAAGCCCTCTCCGGGGTGAACATGGATGCAACGTCCCTCTCCGGCGGTTTGTCAGCCGCCGGCGGGTCATGTCATTTCGGATATCGGCCCTCCCCGAGAGGGGGAAGGCGAAGTCTTTACTGCGCGGTCGCGACCTTCTCTTCCATCTGAGGTGCGACGACGGCACCGGGACGGATGCGCTGCAGGCCGTTGACGACGATCTTCTCGCCGGCGTTCAGGCCGCTTTCGACCACCCGCTGCCCGTCGGTCAGTGTGCCGAGCTGGACCTGCCGGTAGGCGACCTTGTTCTCGGCGTCGACGACGAAGACGAACCTCTTGTCCTGGTCGGTACCGACGGCACGGTCGCTGATGACGATCTTGTTCTCGGCCTTCGGCTGGCCCATGCGCACCCGCACGAACTGGCCGGGGATGAGACGCCCGCCGGGATTGTCGAAGACGGCGCGCACGCCGATCGTGCCGCTTGATGCATCGACCTCGTTGCCGATCAGTTGCAGCTTGCCCTTGATCGGCGTGCCGCTGTCGGTCAGCGTGCCGACCTCGACCGGGATCTGCTCGACGGGAGGCAAGGCGCTGTCCGTCTGCGGAAGCTGGGCAAGTGCACGCGTCACCATCTCTTCGCTGGCATTGAAGCTCGCATAGATCGGATCGACCGAAACGAGCGTCGTCAGCGCCGGTGAGGCAGAACCTGCTGCGACGAGGTTACCGGCAGTCACCTCGATCCTGCCGATGCGGCCGGAAACCGGGGCCCGCACCTGCGTATAATCGAGATCGAGCTGAGCGGACTGCAAAGCAGCCTGCGCCGAACGCAGCCCGGCCTGCGCCTCGGCCAGCGCGCTCTGGCGCTGATCGAGATCGCTCTGGGAGATGGTGCGGTTGTCGGAAAGCCTATGACCACGGTCGAGTTCGGTCTGCGCCAGGCTGACTTTGGCTTCGGCCGAACCGACCTGGCCTTGGGCCTGCGCGACGCTCGCCTGGTAGGGAGCGGGGTCGATGGTGAAGAGCAGGTCGCCCTGCTTCACCAGCGCGCCTTCACGGAAAGCCACCGACTGGATGGCGCCGGCAACGCGGGAACGCACCTGCACACGGTCGACCGCTTCGAGACGGCCGGAGAAACTCTCCCAGGCCGTCACGTCGCGCGCCGCAACGACAGCGACCGTCACCGGCACAGCGGGAGCCTGTGCGGGGGCGGAAGCGGCCGTAGCAGTCGCGCTCATCGGCAGTTCGAAAAACAATGCGGCGCCGGAAACGGACGCAACAAGTCCTAAGCCGGCGCCCACAAGGGCCCAGCGTTTACTTCTGGACGTCATCAGTACTCTCCTTGCGGCTCAAGGCCGCCGAAATATCAGGTCTTCTTCAATGCAATTGCGGTTGGACGCTTACGTCCTGAAGGAAGCTTCCGAAATGACGGCTAACGTGTTCCTGCCAGTCGGGCGCTTCCCCGGATTTCCCACCATAAATCGAGGGCCAGCCCGTCCCGGCGGGAAGGACATGCTGGCGCACACCGACGCCAGCCTTTTTCAGGCGGGCACCGTAACCGAGTGTTTCGTCGTGCAGAGGATCGTCCTCCGCTGTAAATATCAGCGCGGGGGCAACGCCTGAAATGCGCGAGCAGAGGCAGGGCGCCGCATAAGGGTGGCAGCCGCCACCGCTCAGATAATGGCTCCAGCCTTCCGTCCAGCGCTGGCGCATGCCGATCGCTTCGGCCTTGCGGATGGAAGAGGTGCCCATGAATGGATCGAGCAGCGGCGAAATCAGGATTTGACCATCAAGCGCATCCGGCATCTGGTCACGCGCCTTCAGTGCCACCCCGGCTGCAATGTTGCCGCCTGCCTCTTCGCCTGCAACGAAGAGCAGGGATTTGCGATCGCCGAGACCGGCGCGCTGCTTGTTGGCGAGATAGGTGAAAACCGAGAAGGAAACTTCCAGCGCCTTCGGAAACATATTGCCGGAGAGCGTGCTGTAATCGACGGCGGCGACGATGGCGCCGGCCTTGGCGAGACTCATCGCCACCGGCCGGTCGACGTTCTTCTCGCTGTCTAGAAATGCACCGCCGTGCAGGTAAAGCACGATCGGCGGACCCTTGCCGTAATCGGCGCCCTGGTAGATGCGTGCGGAAACGGGGCCGATGGCCACCTTGTCCAGCATCACGTCTTTCCATTCCACCGTCATGGTCCCGGTCTCTTTTGCGTGCAAGCCATATGCGGACAACGCCTGACACTTGCATTTTGTACAAAAAAGATATTGTTATTCAGATCAGGGAATAAGAAGCGATATCGCGATAACACTGTTCCAATTCTCGAATAATAGTGCAACGCAAACTGCGGATTTGAAAACCGATGGATCAGCTTTCGGCAATGCGCGTCTTCATCCGCGTCGTGGAGACGGGCAATTTCACCCGCGCCGCCGACATGCTCGCCATGCCCAAGGCGACGGTAACCAATCTTATCCAGGGCCTGGAGGCGCATCTGCGCACCAAGCTTTTGAACCGTACCACGCGCCGGGTCATGGTGACCACGGACGGCGCGCTTTATTACGAGCGCGCTGCTCAGATCATCTCGGAACTGGAGGAACTCGACGGCAGTCTCTCCAACTCGCAGAGCCTGCCGAGCGGGCGGCTACGCGTCGAAATGGCCGGCGCCTTTGCCGATTCGATCATTGTTCCGGCCCTTTGCGATTTCTATCAGCGCTATCCCGATATCCGCATCGACCTCGGTGTCAGTGACCGCACGGTCGATTACCTCGCGGAAAATGTCGATTGCGCGCTGCGCGCCGGCACACCGGCCGACCAGTCGCTGATCGCGCGCCGCGTCTCCGAGGTCGAACTGATCACCTGCGCCTCGCCGATCTACATCGAGCGCTTCGGCATGCCGGAGCGGCCGGAGGATCTGGAGGCCGATCACCATTCGGTCAATTATTTCCGCGCCCAGAACAACCGCACGGTGCCTTTGGAATTCCGCCGGCACAATGAGGTGATCGAGATCACCCCCCGCTACATCGCCGCGGTGAACGACAGCCGCACCTACCTTACCGCGACGCTGGCAGGGCTCGGCATTGCGCAGGTGCCGATCTTCATGGCGCGCGAGCCGATCGCCAGGGGTGAACTCGTCGAGGTCCTGCCGGACTGGCGCCGCGATCCATTGCCGCTCTACGTCGTCTACCCTCCGAACCGCCACCTCAGCAACAAGGTGCGCGTCTTCGTCGACTGGCTGGTCAAACTTCTGGCAGAGACCAGACTGAACGACCGTTAAGGGCAAAACAGAAACGGCCCGGAAGGCAGGGGAAACCTTCGACGGGCCGCGATGCATCGGGCCTGTCGCACCCGCAGAAGGGTACGGCAGGCTCTGGAGGTTCGAAAGAGAGCAGCAGGGATTCCACTCTCTCGCGATAATCTTTTATAAGCACTCTCCGAAAGATTGTAAAATGGAAACGCCGCAATCATCGTTCACATAATTGCGATGGCAGTTTGCGCTTCGTCTTCCCACGTTTGGCGGCGACCTGCCGTCCACCTTCGTCAGATCATGCCGCCATTGGCGCGCAGCGTCTGGCCGTTGATCCAACCGCCGTCCGGGCCGGCAAGGAAGGCGACCGTCGATGCGATATCCTCCGGCGTGCCCAGGCGCTCCATCGGGTTCATCTTCGCCATGCGGGCGACGAGTTCCTCCGACTTGCCGTTGAGGAAAAGCTCGGTCGCGACAGGGCCGGGCGCGACGGCGTTGACGGTGATGTTGCGCCCGCGCATCTCCTTGGCCATGATCGCCGTCAGCGTTTCGACGGCAGCCTTGGTAGCGGCGTAGACGCCATAGGTTTCGAGCTTCAGCCCAACGACCGAGGTCGAGAAGTTGATGATCCGGCCGCCGTCGCGCAGACGCTTGGCTGCTTCCCGCAGCGTATTGAAGGTGCCCTTGAGGTTGACGGCGACCTGGCGGTCGAAGTTGGCATCGTCAGCCTCGGCGAGCGGGGAGAGCATCATGATGCCGGCATTGTTGACCAGCACGTCGACACCACCGAAGGCGGTCTCCGCCGCATCGAACATGCGGCGGACCGCTTGCGCATCGCTGACATCGGCCTTCGCCGTCAGCGCCGTGCCGCCGGCCTGCTCGATCTCCTGCGCCAGTTCCTCGGCCTGAGCGGCACTCCCGGAATAATTGATGACGACGGTGAAGCCGTCCCGGGCAAGGCGCCGGGCGACCGCTGCGCCGATACCGCGTGAAGCGCCGGTCACCAATGCGACCTTGTTTTCGTTGCTGGCCATTTTCTTTCTCCTTCAGGGGTGCGCCGCAGCGCGTTTTCGATGAGGAGAAGATGCCGCTTTTCCTGGGGCGGATAATCTGGCATTCTTCGACATCACTATCCGGGAATGGCGAACAAAGAATATGGACAGATTCGATGCCATGCGGGTATTTTGCCGCATCGTGGAACGCCGCAGCTTTACCCTTGCCGCGGAAGACACCGGCTTGCCGCGCTCGACTGTTACCGACGCGGTCAAGCAGCTCGAAGCCCGCCTCGGCGTACGCCTGCTCCAGCGCACGACGCGCCACGTCAGCCCGACGCTCGACGGCGAGGCCTATTACCGGCGTTGCCTGTCGATCCTTGCCGATATCGAGGATGCCGAGGGCGCCTTTGCCGGCGCCAGGCCAAAGGGTCTGCTGCGCGTCGATGTACACGGTACGCTCGCACGCCATTTCGTGCTGCCGAGCCTGCCGTCCTTCCTCGAGGCCTATCCCGAGATCGAATTCTACATGAGCGAAGGCGACCGGCTGGTCGATCTGGTGCGCGAAGGCATCGACTGCGTGCTGCGCGCCGGCACGCCCGAGGATAGCGATATGATCATCAGGCGTGTCGCCATGCTGGACGAGATCACGCTCGCCTCCCCCGCCTATATCGCGGCCCATGGCCTGCCGCAGCATCCTGACGGGCTTGCCGGCCATCGCATGGTCGGCTTTCATTCCAGCAGCACCGGCAGCCTGCTGCCGCTCGAATTCATCGTCGACGGCACGCTGCGCAACGTCGCCATTCCCGTAACCGTCGCCGTCAACGCCGCCGAAAGCTATGTCACAGCCGCGAGGCTGGGCCTCGGTCTCATCCAGATCCCGCGCTATCATGCCGAAACGGACCTTGCCGAGGGCACCCTGGTCCATGTTCTGCCGGATTTTCCGCCGACGCAGACGCCGGTCTCCCTGCTCTATCCCCGCAACCGCCAGCTTTCGCCGCGTGTGCGCGTCTTCGTCGACTGGCTGGTGAAGGTCTTCGCTCGACAAAATTCCGAAAAGGCGCTTCACTAAAATGCGCCTTGCTAATATGAGCGCCCTCGGAGAACGGCCATGGCACTCAACGATATCACCGTCTACCAGACGGAAGACGGCTTCGTCGTCGAATTCGGCTGGGAAGGTGAAGACAGCATCGCCGTGAGGCTGCGAAGCACGCCTGAGCTGACCTCGGAGAACGCCATCTCGCGGGCCAAGGCCCTGCTTGCCGCGGCAATCGAACCCCTGCATGGCGACGGCGCGCGCAGTAAGGATCCCGCCCTGCTCGAAGAGGAACTGGAGGAGGGTCTGGAAGATTCCTTCCCGGCAAGCGACCCCGTCTCGGTCACCTCATCCTCGATCCCGATGCGCGATCCGCATGCCGGCCGCTAATCCCGCTGCCCAATGGCTTGAAACGGTTTTGGGATGACGACGGGCGCGGCGAATGTTATCTGCCTCGGCCATGACCGACGGTGGAACGACATCAGGTGCAATCGGCGTTGGCGCACTTGCCGGCGAAGGCCTCAGAGCGTTTTTCGAACGCGACGCGATCGCCGTCTCTCGCGACCTGCTCGGCTGCCACCTGACCGTCAATGGCGTCGGCGGTCGCATCACCGAGACCGAAGCCTATTACCCCGATGACGAGGCCTCGCACAGTTTCCGCGGCCCGACAAAACGCAACGGCGCGATGTACGGCAAGCCGGGCAACGTCTACATCTACCGAATCTATGGCATGTACTGGTGCCTGAACTTCGTCTGTCATCCGGGCTCGGCGGCACTCATTCGCGCGCTGGAGCCGGAAACAGGAATCCCCGCAATGATGGAGCGGCGCGGCACCGACATACTGACGGCGCTGTGCAGCGGTCCCGGCAAGCTCTGCCAGGCGCTCGGCATCGATATCGCCATCAACGACAGGCTGCTCGACCGTCCGCCCTATGCGATCACGCCGTCGGCGCCGGTGCCGATTGTCTCGGGAAAACGCGTCGGCATCACGAAAAATGCCGAGGCACCATGGCGCTTCGGCATTCAGGGATCGCGTTATCTCAGCAAACCATTTCGCTAGTAAAGCTTAGAGTTCATTCCATGACCGCGCTATGGTCAACGGCGGGCGCTGCCTTCGGCTTGCGCAGCAGCAGCACAAGCGGAATGACCGCAAGCGACATCAGCATCAGCAGCTTGAAATCGTCCATATAGGCGATGATCGTCGATTGCAGCGTGATGACCTCGTTGAGCGATGCGCGGCCGGCCGCCGTCAGCGGGCTGAGGCCCTGCGCCGCCACCGCGTTGAAGGCGTGGTTGAACGGCGTGACATAGGCGGCGATCGATTCATGATTGCTCTGCGTGTTCTCGACGATCAGTGCCGAGACGATCGAGATGCCGACCGCCGAACCGATGTTGCGCGACAGATTGTAGAGGCCGGTGCCGTCGCCGCGCATATGGGCCGGCAGCGTCGCGAAAGCGATCGTCGTCAGCGGCACGAAGAGAAAGCCGAGCCCGGCGCCCTGGATGAAACCGACCGAGACGATCGTCCATTGCGAAACATCGGGCGTCCAACCTGTCATGTCGTACATCGCCCAGGCGGTCAGGCCGAGGCCGAGCACTAGCAGCAAGCGCGTATCGACCTTGCCGATCAGCCGCCCGACAATGAACATGCAGAGCATGGTGCCGAGCCCGCGCGGTCCCATGACGATGCCGGCGGTGATGACGGGATAGCCCATCAGCGTCTGCAGATAGGGGGTCATCAGCGCCAGCGAGGCAAGGTAGGTGACGCCAACCACGAAGATGAAGATCATGCTGACCGTGAAGTTCTGGTCGAGAAACAGCTTCGGATTGACGAAGGATTTCTCCGCCGTCAGCGTATGGACGATCAGCAGGTAGAAGGCGGAAGCGCAGATCAGCGCCTCGAGCATGATTTCGCCTGAGGAAAACCAGTCGAGCTGCTCGCCGCGGTCGAGGAAGAGCTGCAGCGCGCCGATGCCGAGGCTCATCATCCCGAAGCCGAACCAGTCGAGCTTGGCGAGCAGATCCCTCTTGGTTTCGGTGACAAAGACGACAATGCCCATGAAGGCGAGCGCGCCGATCGGCACGTTGATGTAGAACACCCACCGCCAGCTGATATTGTCGGTCAGCCAGCCACCGATGACCGGCCCGAGGACCGGCCCGACCATGACCGAGACGCCGAAAAGGGCCATGGCCGAGCCGCGCTCCTCGACCGTATAGATGTCGAGGAGGATGCCCTGGGAAAGCGGCACCAGCGATGCGCCGAACAGGCCCTGCAACAGGCGGAAGGCGACGATCTGGTTCAGCGATTGCGCAAGGCCGCAGAGAACGGAGGCGGCCACGAAGCCGGCGATAGCGACGAGCAGCACCCGCTTGCGGCCGAACTTGGCGGCGAGAAAGCCGGAGGGCGGGGTCATGATTGCCGCCGCGACGATATAGGAGGTCAGCACCCAGTTGATCTGGTCGGCGGAGGCCGACACGCTGCCCTGGATATAGGGCAACGCCACGTTGGCGATCGTCGTATCCAGCGCCTGCATGATGACGGCGAGAATGACGCAGGCCGTGATCGCACCGCGATTGGCGACGGGGCTCGCCGGAGATGCGGGAGCGTTACTCATGATCCTTGCCGCCGGACTGGCCGAGAAGCTTGTTGACGAAATCGGGCAGGCCTCTGATATGGCCGGTATCGACATCGACCACGGTGCTCATGCCGACGCGAAGCGGCGGCTTGCCATCGGCATCCTCGATGCTGACACGCATCGGAATGCGCTGGACGACCTTCACCCAATTGCCCGTGGTGTTCTGCGCCGGCAGCAGCGAGAAGCTGGAGCCGGAGGCCGGGCTGATGCTCTCGACTTTGCCCTTCCAGACCACGCCCGGATAGGTGTCGACGTAGATCTCCACCGTCTGGCCGGGCTTGACATAGGTCAGCTCGGTTTCCTTCGGGCTGGCGGCGATCCACAGATGGTTGGTCGAAACCAGCGAAAAGGCCTGCTGCGAAGCCTGCAGGTAGGAGCCGACCTGCAGCGCGTTGACATTGGTGACGATGCCGTCGAACTGCGCCTTGACGACGCTGTGGTCGAGTTCACGCTGGGCATTGTCGACCTGCGACTTGGCCTGAAGGTAGAGCGGATTTTCCTCGACCGGCTGGTCGGCATTGCCGCCGAGCTGGGCGAGCGTCGTTGCGGCTTCCGCCTTGGCAACAGTAACCTTCTGCTGCGCGGCTTCGAGATTGTGCTTGGCTTCGTCATAGGCCGACTGCGTCGCGCTGCCGTTGTTGACGAGGTTTTGCTGCCGGTCGAACTGATCCTGATAATAGGGCAGATCGGCTTGCGCCTGCGTGATCTCGGCAAGCGACTGCTGATAGCTGGCCTTGAGGTTCATGATCTGGTTGCGCTGCGCGCCGAGCTGCGCCTTGGCGCCATCGAGCGCGATCTTGAAGGAATCGGCCCGCAGGCTGAAGAGCACCTGCCCCGCCTTCACCGCCTCGTTCTCATGCACGTCGATCTGTTCGACGATGCCCGAGACATCGGTGGTGAGCCCGACCATGTCGGCCTGGATATAGGCGTTATCGGTCGACATGACCTGGCCGCCATTGACATAGTAATAACCGCCGACGACGAGCGCCACCGGCAGCAGGGCAAACAGGATCGGCCGCGTGAGACTGCGCCGGCGGCGGACCTTGATGCCGCCAGGCGCAGCCACGGCGGCAGCCGGCGCTGAATTGGATGAAGGCGCTTCGGCTACCGTTTCCTGCTGTTTCGCTTCGTTTTTTTCGACAGGGGACTTGGCGTCGGCAACGACGCGGAAGGGGGGTTGATCAGCCATCGTTCAGCTCGTTCTCGTCAACCGGGGTCCGGCATGCCTGGACCAGGTTCGTCTTCATTGCGGATAGAATCTGGAAAAGCTGTTCGCGCTGCTCTGCCGAAACGCCTTCCAGCGCTTCTCCACGGGTAACATCGCCGAGCTTACGCATTTCGGCGAGCAGCGGATGCGCCTCCTCGCGCATATAGAGCAGCCAGACGCGCCGGTCGGTCGGATGCTGGCGGCGCTCGATCAGCCCGCGCTCTGCCAGCTTGTCGAGGATACGCACCAGCGTGATCGGCTCGACTTCGAGGATGTCGGCAAGGCCGCCCTGATGAATGCCTTCATTGTTCGAGAGATACGCAAGCGTCTGCCATTGCGACCGGGTCAGCCCAAGGCACTTCGCCCGTTGCTCGAACCGCTTGCGCAGCAGCCGTGCGACATCGTGGAGAAGGAAACCGAGGGTGGGTGTCGCGTTCATGAAAACCTGTGCTGGCTATTTATAAGCATACTTATGATATCGGTAGATATAGTGAGCATGTGCAGCGCACAAGAGCGCACATGACAGATTCAGCAGCCGCGGCCAAAATGCCGCAGCCGTGGTCGAGGTCGCCTTGCAGCCTTCCCGTCCCCGGATCGGAGGGCTTCAGGCGTTCTTCGAAAGCATGCAGAAGCTGCTAGCGCGATCGTCTGCTCGATAAGCATTGCCGCAACGCCGCCGACGCAAAACACCTCAGATTGGCGGCCATGCGCCACCCGATGAGATCGACGATCATGCCTTCCGCAGGCTGGAACGGGAGTTCGATTGGGCTGGGCCCGCGGTCCCGCCGCCGGCCGCGACGAGATCGTCGAGGGCTGACGCCGCCCGGTGACGTTTGCATGGATTCAAAAACGGCAGCCAATTGGCATTTGCTATTTTTCGCCGCTGCCGTTTATAACCAATTTGATAGCGTTACGATTTTTCCGATGTGCATTGCGTGCCGGCCTTCCTTTCCAAGGATTGGACGCCGGGGGAAATCACGGGGGCAAAGGCCTTCGTTCAAAGCAGCAAGATAAGAATAGCATCACTTCATCTTAGGTTCGGCGGCGTTCGATCGGCCGTCGAGATTGGAGGGACCGGTATGACTTACGCGCTTCGACGGATATTGGTGCTTGGCTGTGTTGCAACCTTCATGCCTCTCGCCGCAATGGCGCAGGGCGCACCGCCCGCCCCTCCTCCCGTCACTGTCGCCAAGCCGGTGGTGCGCGATGTCATCGACAGCGACGAGTTCATTGGCCGTTTCGAGCCGGTCGACGAGGTCTCCGTTCGCTCACGCGTCGGCGGTTACCTGCAGGAGATCCATTTTCAGGATGGCGCCTTGGTCAAGCAGGGCGACCTGCTCTTCGTTATCGATCAGCGGCCGTTCGTAACCGCGCTCAATCAGGCAAAGGCCGCGCTCGAATCGGCGCAATCCACCCTAGTCTATGCCGATGCGCAGTATAAGCGCACGCAATCGCTCGCTTCGAGCGGCAGCCAGTCGGCCCAGACGTTGGACGATCGCCGCCGCGAATTCGATTCAGCCGAGGCCAATGTCCGCGGTGCGCAGGCCGCAGCCGATCGCGCGTCTCTCGACATGGAATATACCGAGATCAAGGCCCCGCTCAGCGGCCGCATCGACCGCCGCCTGGTTTCGGCGGGCAACCTCGTACAGACCGACCAGACCGTGCTCACCACGATCGTTTCTCTCGACCCGATCGATTTCTATTTCGACGTTGATGAGCGCCGCCTGCTGAATTTCGCCGACACGGCGCGCAAGCTCGGCAAGGAGCTCCAGCAGGGCGGCGGCGGACTGGATGTATCCGTCACGATCTCGGATCCCAATGCCAAGCCGTTCAAGGGAAAGCTCGATTTCGCCGAGAACCGGGTCGACAATCAAAGCGGCACCATTCGTCTCCGTGCCCGCTTCCCCAACCCCGATCTCGTCCTTCAGCCCGGCCTCTTCGGCCGCATACAGGTCGAAGCCTCCAACACATACCAGGCCATTCTCGTCCCCGACGAGGCGATCGGCGCGGACCAGAATGAGCGCGTCGTCTATGTCGTTGACGCCGAGGGCAAGGTTTCGACCAAGCCTGTGAGACCGGGACCGCGTCTCTACGGCTACCGCGTCATCCGCGAAGGCCTCGACGGCACCGAGACGATCATCGTCAATGGCCTGATCCGCGCTCGGCCGGGTTCAAAGATCACACCTCAAATGACCGAACTGCCGAAAGAGCGGCAGGATACTGCGCCCGAAACTGCCGGCGCGGAGAGCGGACAATGAGATTTGCGCACTTCTTCGTCGACCGGCCGATCTTTGCGGCCGTCATTTCGATCCTGTTTCTGGTCGTCGGCGGCATCGCCTATACGCAATTGCCGGTCTCCCAATATCCGGAGATCGCACCGCCCACCATTGTCGTGCGCACCTCCTATCCGGGCGCCGATCCGCAGACCATCGCCGACACCGTTTCGACCCCGCTCGAACAGCAGATCAACGGCGTGGAAGACATGCTTTACATGTCCTCCTACTCCAGCGCCGACGGTGCCATGTCGCTGACGATCACCTTCAAGCTCGGCACCGATCTCGACAAGGTCCAGGTGCTCGTCCAGAACCGCGTTTCCATCGCGCTTCCGCGCCTTCCCGAGGAGGTCCAGCGGCTCGGCGTGACCACCGACAAGAGTTCGCCCGATCTGATGATGGTGGTGCACCTGCTGTCGCCGTCCCATCGTTATGACCAGCTTTACGTCTCCAACTACGCCCGCAACCGTATCCGCGACGTGCTCGTGCGCCTCGACGGCGTCGGCGACGTGCAGATCTTCGGCGAGCGCCAATATTCGATGCGCATCTGGCTGGATCCTGAAAAGCTCTCAGCCTACGGCATGACGTCAGACGACGTGGTCTCCTCCTTGAGGGACCAGAACGTCCAGGTATCGGGCGGCAAGATCGGCGCGCCGCCCGTAACGGGCAAGAACGCGTTCGAATATACGGTGCGAACGGAGGGACGCTTCTCCGACGCGCGCGAATTCCGATATGTCATCGTCAAATCGACGGCATCGGGCCGGCTCGTGCAGCTGCAGGATGTCGCCCGCATCGAACTCGGTGCGCAGGATTACGTCACCAACAGCTATCTCAACAAC
Organism: Rhizobium pisi; assembly: GCF_003938655.1. GTDB lineage: Bacteria > Pseudomonadota > Alphaproteobacteria > Rhizobiales > Rhizobiaceae > Rhizobium > Rhizobium pisi. The sequence goes on along the minus strand of NZ_RJJT01000007.1, from coordinate 90,340 downwards.
GACCCCGCCGTCGCCCTCGGCATTTTCGCCCGTCCGGGAACCAATGCGCTGGATACGGCGCACCAGGTCCAGACCCTCATGAAGGAGGTTTCGCAGGACTTCCCGGAGGGTCTGGAATACCGCATCGTCTACGATACGACCGAATTCATCTCGGATTCGATCAACGAGGTCTACAGAACCATTGCTGAAGCGGCGATCCTGGTGGCGATCGTCGTTCTCGTCTTCCTGCAATCCTGGCGGACGGCGATCATACCGATCGTCGCCATCCCTGTTTCGCTGATCGGGACCTTCGCCATCCTGCTGGCGTTCGGCTTTTCGCTCAACATGCTGACACTCTTCGGCCTCGTGCTCGCAATCGGCATCGTCGTCGACGATGCGATCGTCGTGGTGGAAAACGTCGAGCGCAATCTGGCGCACGGCATGACGCCGAAACAGGCGTCCCATGTCACCATGGACGAAGTCGGGACCGCCGTCGTCGCCATCTCCCTGGTGCTGATCGCAGTGTTCGTGCCGACGGCCTTCATTCCCGGCATTTCAGGCCAGTTCTACCGGCAGTTCGCCGTTACCATCTCGGTCACGACAGCGATATCGGCTTTGAACTCCCTGACGCTCTCGCCCGCGCTCGCAGGCATATTGCTGAAAGCCCATGATCACGAAACGCGGCGCAAGAGTATTGCGTCACGCTTGGGAACAGGTCTTGCAAACGGCTTCAATCGCGGCTTCGATCGGATGAGTTCCGGCTATTCGTGGATCGTCCGGCATCTGGTCAGCAGTTGGATAGGTTTGACCTGCTCGATGGTCGCTTTCGCCTGCCTGCTTGGAGCCACCTGGTACATGGGCACCAGAGTTCCCTCGGGCTTCATCCCGACCATGGACCAGGGTTACGCGATCATCGTCGTGCAGCTTCCCGACGGCGCCTCGCTTGCGCGCACCGATGCCGTCGTCAAGAAGGTGGGCGATATAGCCCGCACCGTGCCCGGCGTCGGCAATGCCGTGCAATTTGCCGGCTTCAGCGGGGCAACGTTCACCAATGCCTCGAATGCGGGCGTCGTTTTCGTGCCGTTCAAATCCTTTGCCGAACGAGAAGAAGGCGGCGAGAACGCCAACAAGATCATCGGCGAGCTCTTCGGCAAGCTGCAGAGCATCCAGGAAGCCTTCATCATCGCCATCCCGCCGCCATCGGTGCGCGGCGTCGGCAATTCCGGCGGCTTCAAGATGCAGATCTCCGACCTTGAAAATGCCGACATGACGCGCGTGCTCGGCCTCGCGCGCCAGATGATGGGGGCTGCGGCAACGACGGAGGGGCTGACTGGCGTCTTCACGACATTCTCGGATGCGAGCCCGCAATATTTCCTGTCGATCGACCGTGACAAGGCGCGCTTCCTGAATGTGCCGATCCCCAATATCTTCAATGCGCTTCCCATCAATCTCGGCGTTTCCTACGTCAACGATTTCAATGCGTTCGGTCGCGTCTACCAGGTTCGCGCCCAGGCCGACCGGCAGTATCGCATGGACAAGGAGGACATTCTCGCCTTGAAGGTTCGCTCGGCGACGGGCGCTCTGGTGCCTCTCGGGACCCTGATGGACATCCAGGATTCGAGCGGCCCGGCGCTCGTCCAGCGCTACAACATGTATGTCTCGGTGCCGCTTCAGGGCAATCCGACCCCCGGCACATCCACGGGCGACGCGATCAAGAAGATGGAAGCGCTCGCGGCCAAGATCCTGCCGCAAGGGACGACCTTCGAATGGACGGAACTTGCCTATCAGGAGACCCACACCGGCAACACGGCCATCTACATCTTCGCCCTGTCCGTCGTTTTCGTCTTCCTGGCGCTGGCGGCGCAGTATGAAAGCTGGGTTCTGCCGCTGGCGATCATTCTCATCGTGCCGCTTGCCGTGCTTGCTGCACTGATCGGCGTCTCGCTGAGGGGAATGGACAACAACGTCCTGACGCAGATCGGCCTCATCGTCCTGATCGGCCTTGCCGCCAAGAACGCCATTCTGATCGTCGAGTTCGCGAGACAGGCGGAAGAGGAAGGCAAGACGCCGGTGGAGGCCGCCATCGAGGCCAGCCACCTTCGCCTGCGACCGATCCTGATGACGGCATTCGCCTTCATCTTCGGCGTTCTGCCGCTTGCCATCGCCACCGGCCCCGGCGCGGAGATGCGCCAGTCGCTCGGCACCGCGGTCTTCTCGGGCATGCTCGGCGTGACGCTCTTCGGTCTGTTCCTGACACCGGTCTTCTACGTCGTGCTGCGCGGCTGGCGCCGCAGCCAGCCGGCTGAAAGGCCGGTCGAGGCCGTGCCGATCGAGAGGGAAACGGTTTAGAGCAATTCCAGCAAAAGTGCATAGCGGTTTTGCCAGGCAAAGCGTGAAACGCTTTTGCCGGGAATTGCGTGAAAACAAAGAGATAGAGCATTTCCGTGATTCGGAGAAAAACGGAAATGGTCTAGGTCGGCGACATCAGGTGGAAAAAAGATGCACCCGGCCCTGCCAGAAGCGGGCGACGGTGAGCTTGCCGCTGCGGAAGGCTCGGGTGTCGAGATTGAGCCGCCTCGAGCGTATGTCGGGCTCGTCGTTCGGCGTGTGACCGTGAACGACGAGTTTCGGCAAGGGCACCCTGCTTTCCAGAAAACGATGGCGGATGAAGACCAGATCTTCATCCGTCTGCGCGGCGAGCGGCTGTGCCGGATCTATGCCGGCATGCACGAACAGCACGTGGGGCGTGTCCAGCATGATCGGCATCGCCCGCATGAAATCGATATGCGTCCGCGGCAGCGAGTGGCGGATAAAGGAGTCGAGCTGCGCGCCGGAGGGAAAGACCAGCGGCAGATGCTCCGGATCGAGGCCATAGGATTTGAGCAGCTCCGCCGATCCCATGCGCATCCAGTCGTCATAGGAGACCCAGCCGTCGATATAGTCGAGCATGGTGTTTTCATGATTGCCGGCGAGGCAGATGCGATCGAAGCCCTCCGGCGGCGGCTCCATGAGATGGGAAATGACCTGCGCCGATTCCGGGCCGCGGTCGACATAATCGCCGAGCGTCACGATCAGCTTGCGCCCGGGCAGTTGCGCGCCGTCGCGCAGGATCGCCTCCTCGGCTTTCACGAGCAGGTCGTACCGGCCGTGAATATCGCCGATCGCATAGGTCGGGGTCTCGGCAATATCCAGCGTCAGACGCGGCCTCGGCTGGCGTGCCATTTTCCAAACCTCGCTTTTGCGAGCAAGAGTGTCGCTCATCATGTCTCTCGATCAAAGAACCCCAACTAACCGTAAGTAGAGCGTGGGACAAGGCAATCAAGCGGGTAAGAAAATTCAACATATGCGTGTTTTGGAGAAAAACCGACCTTATCATTCGAGGGCCGATCCCTCACTCCTGTATGCGTCGAGGAAAGAGTGACCGATGGGAACGGTATCGCAGTTTCATGACAGCCTGAGGCCTCCCGCGCACCGCATCGAAAGCGAAGAGGAGGCGATCTCGACGGCACGTGACCTTGCCGCGACATTCCGTCGGCAGGCGAGCGAACGCGATATCAACCGCATTCTGCCCCATGCCGAGCTCGACGCGCTATCGACATCCGGCCTGACGGCAATCACCGTTCCGCCCGACTATCAGGGGCTCGACGTGTCGAACGCCCTGCTTGCCGAAATCGTTGCGATCATCGCCGAGGGCGATGCCTCGATCGGCGAGGCGCTGGAAAACCATTTTTGCGTGCTCGAGACTCTCCGGACGCAAGCCGCCGAGGATCTCAAGGCATCGCTGTTTGCTCGTGTGCTGGAGGGTGACCGCTTCGCAGCCGCCACCTTCATCGACGGCACCGAACTGACGGCCGAAGGCCCGGGCTACCGGCTGAGCGGGCGCACGCGCCAGGCGCCCGGCATTCTCTTCGCCGACTGGATTGCCACTGCCGCCACTGCACCGCCCAGCCGCCCGGTGACGCTCTACCTCGCACGCGGCGACGAAAGCATCCAGGTGGTCGACGACTGGGACGGTTTCGGCCAGCGCACGAACGGATCGGCGACGGCGATCGTCGGCCCTTTCCATGTCAATGCCGATGCAATTGCACCTGCCCCCTCCTTAGAATATTCGACCTGCATCTCGCTCGGCCTGCTGCTCAAGGCTGGCGTGAGCCTCGGCATTGCGCGGGCGGCATGGACCGACCTGATGACCGCGATCGGCGACCGCACTGCCATCTTTGCCCGGCTCGGCGAACACGCCATCCGCATCGAAACGACGGCCGCAGCCTTGGAACGGGCCGGCCGCAAGCTCGACATCGCTCAGGTCAACTCTGTGGGAGCAGCGATGGCGGACGCGCATTTCTCCGCTTCGGCGGCGGCAATCCTTGCCGGGGAAACGGCGCTCGGCACCGCAAACGCTATGTTCGAACTTGCGGGGGAAACATCGGCCGGCATCGGGCTCAATCTCGACCGGCATTGGCGCAATGCTCGCATCCACGCGCTGTCGCTGCCGCGGGATGGGCTGATGCATGCTGCCGGAGAATATATGTCGAAGTCCGGCGCGGCCTGAAGCCTTCCGGCCAACGCGTGTCGCGATCTTTCAGCTTCGCCGCTTTAGCTGGCGGCGGAGATCGGGAATTCTTCCTTCTCGGGCTCGATACGGCCGCCGTCTGCGACGAATTGCTCGAGGGTCATATTGTCGAGAATGTCGGCGATCGCGTCCCGAACATCGGTCATCGAGCGCCGCACCTGACAGGTTTCGGGATCGGCGCAGTCGTCGCAGGCCTCGTAAGCCGTGCGGCTGGCGCAGCGGATCGGCGCCAAGGGCCCGTCCAGTGTGCGGATGACATGGCCGATGCGGATTTCGGAAGCCGGGCGCGACAGGGAATATCCGCCGCCCGGTCCCTTCTTCGAGCGCAGGATACCGACGTTGCGCAGTTCGAGCAGGATCGTATCGAGGAACTTCTTCGGGATATTGTTGCGGGCCGCGACGTCATTGATGAAGGCGGTTTCACCCGGCGCAAGTCGCGCCAGATCGACCAGTGCTTTCAGCCCGTATTTTCCCTTTTTCGTCAACATCGTCGTCGCCTTGTGGAATCGCAGTATTGATCCTGCCCAATAGCAGGCAAATAGCGTCAAAAGCGTGAACATACAACAAAATAGCTATTATTTATAGCTTATATTGGCAACCAGCTTTGATCAGATCGTTTTCAGCATGCCGCCGTCGACGAAATAGGTCGAGCCGATGCAATAACTTGCCCGCTCCGAGCTTAGAAAGACAAAGACGTTCGCCAGTTCCTCCGGCGTGCCGAAACGTTTGGAGGAGGCATGTTCGTTGGCGACGGCCTGTAGATAGCCTTCCCAATTGCCACCGGTCTCGGCCGTCAGCTGCTTGGCCGTCTTGATCCAGTCGGGCGTCAGGATCAGGCCGGCATTGACGCAGTTGACGCGGATATTGTCCTGGATGAGTTCGGTCGAGAGCGTCTTCGAAAACATCATCAGCGCCGACTTGCTGACATTGTAGATCGGCTCGTACCAGAGCGGCTGGACGGCGCAGATCGAGGCATTGTGCAAGATCACCCCGCCGCCGCGTCTCTTCATCTGCGGCGCAATGCCTCTCGCGAGCCGAACGGCGGCCATCACATGCAGGTCCCAATAGGCCTGCCACTTCTCGTCAGGCGCTTCCATGACAGTCTCGTTCGATCCGGTACCGGCATTGTTGATGAGGATATCGGCGCCGCCTTTTTCAGCCGCCGCCGCAATGATTGCTTCGGTTCCGCCAGCCGTCGCCACGTCGGCGACGACAGCGGTGGCGCTGACACCATATTTCTCGGCAATGCGAGCGGCTTCCGCCTCCAGCCGTTCGCCGCCGCGCGCCGCCAGCACCAGGTCGGCGCCCTCGGCCGCCAGTCCCTCGGCGATCGCAAGCCCGATGCCGACCGACGCACCAGTTATGACGGCAATCTTTCCCTTCAATCCCAGATCCATGTCTTCCTCCCGAAGCAGCCGGCGATCCGGCCCGATGCGCGGAGTGTTCCGCCAATGAATCCGGGCGTCAAGCATAAGAACGCCTCTTGCGGCAGGCTTCGATCTATCGCAGCCTGCGCCACACTTGGAGGAGTTTTCATGCGACGTTATTCCGCCTGCATAGAATGGCTGTTTGCCGAAGAGGGTGACAGCTTTGCCGATCGCATCCGTCGCGCCCATGCCGGCGGCCTGACGGCCGTCGAATTCTGGCGCTGGACCGACAAGGATCTGGACGCGATCGAGGCGGCGCTGAAGGAAACCGGCCTTGTCGTCACCAGCCTCGTCGCCGAACCGATGATCGCGCTGACCGATGCCGCCAACCGGCAAGCCTGGCTTGCGGGCCTTGCCGATTCCGTTGCCGTCGCCAGGCGCCTCGGCGCACCCGTGCTGATCGCCCAGGCAGGAGACGATCTTCCCGGTTTGAGCCGCAAAGAGCAGCGCCAGGCGCTCACCGAAACGCTGAAATCAGGCGCCGATGTCCTTGAAGGCAGCGGTGTGCGCCTCGGCGTCGAGCCGCTCAACATCCGCATCGATCATATCGGTTATTTCCTCGACTCGACCCGCGGAGGCCTCGACATCATTGACGATGTCGCCCGCCCCGAGATCGGCATCGTCTACGACATCTACCATTCCGCTGTGATGGACGAGCGGACCGAGGACGTGCTGGACGGCCGTCTCGACCGTGTCGTCCACGTCCATGTCGCCGATCATCCCGGCCGCAACGAGCCCGGCTCCGGCGGCATCGACCTTGCCCATCGCCTCGGCTGGATCTTCGCCAACGGCTATGACGGCGCCGTCGGCCTCGAATACCGGCCGAGCAAGCCCGGCGGGCACGCGGTCAGGGCCGCCATCGCCGCGCTCGGCAGAAATTCAGGAGGCGGATGATCCGGCGCCTTCGGCAAAGGCTTCAAGCTCCGGGTCGAAATCCACCTCGACGACATTGTTGAAGATGGCGGTCGCCAGCATGATGCCGGCAAAGGCAACGAGATTGACGAGCACCTTGGTCTCGTAGCGTTCCTTCAGTCTCGCCCAGAGCTCGGCCGGAACGGCGTTGGAATCGGCCACAACAGCCTTGCCGAAGGCGGCAAGCAGCGCTTCCTCCCGTGAAAGCTCCAGAGCATCAGGATTGAAACCCTTGTTGATCAATGCCCGGCGAAAGAAGGTGATGGCGATCTTCGAATTCGCCGCCTTCGAGATCGCATGCGAGAAGATCCAAATCTCCCGGTCGCTGATCGCGGGATCGAGTTCAGCCCGCAGTGTGAACCATTCGGCATAGATGCGATGGGCGACCGGCGAATGTAAAAGCGTCCGCTTCATGTTGGTCATGCGCCCGCGCAGCCTGATTTCCTCGTCATGCGCCGCGCGAACCTCTTCGGAAGCGCTGTCGTAGTCGATCTGCGGAAGGTGGCTCATCGGGTCTGCTCTTTCCTTTTGCTTGGCGGCTGCACAGCTCCCGCCTAGACTGACCAAATCCGAGACGGAGGCAAGGCATGAGCGACGACCACGAGCATCATCACGTCGACTGGCGCGAACATGGCGTCAAGGTCATTCCCGGCAATTCGCTCGATCCGAACACCGCGCAGACGCCGGGCATGAACCGCGCGACCGCGATCAACAATGCCCGCGCCGGCGCCGAAAAGATCTGGGCGGGCACGGTGACGATCCACGCCAATGCCAAGACCGGCGCCCACCATCATGGCGATCTCGAAAGCATCATCTATGTGGTCAAGGGCAAGGCCCGCATGCGCTGGGGCGAGCACCTGGAATATACCGCCGAGGCCGGCCCCGGCGATTTCATCTACGTCCCGCCCTTCGTGCCGCACCAGGAGATCAACGCCAGCCGCGACGAGACGCTGGAATGCGTGCTCGTCCGTTCGGGCCAGGAACCCGTCGTCGTCAATCTCGATATCGAGCCGGTCGAGAAACCGGAAGACGTCCCCTGGATCGACCCGATCCATCGCTGATATCAGGCCCTCACGCGGGAGCGGAAGCGGCTGCGGCGCTCAGGCGTGAACGGCGTCGGCGCCGATCACGGCGGGGTTCTCGATGATCCGGCCGGTATCGGCGGCATAGAGATGGATCGCGTTGTGATCGATCGCGATGCCGATCGGATCGCCCGATTTCACGGTCACGGCCTCGGTCAGCGCCACGGCAAAGGGCAGTCCGTCGAAATCGGCGTGGACGACGCGGCTCGCGCCAAGCTCTTCGATGAAGTCGGCCGTCGCCACCAATGCGCCCGGCGCATCCGGAGCCACCAGCCGGGCGGCCTCGGCGCGCATGCCGAGCACGACGCGTTTGCCCTTCAGAGGTGCGGCGCGTTCGCGCGGCAGCGCGATCTTGCGGCTCTGATCGTAGACGAAGACGCCGTCATCGTTGATCGTGCCTTCGAGCAGGTTCATTGCCGGCGTGCCGACAAAGCCGGCGACGAAGCGCGAGACCGGATGATGATAGACCTCTTCCGGCGTGCCGACCTGCTCGACCTTGCCGCCATTCATGACCACGAGCCGGTCGGCCAGCGTCATCGCCTCGGTCTGGTCGTGCGTGACGAAGATCGAGGTGGCGCCGAGGCGGCGGTGCAGACGGCGGATTTCGGCGCGCATGGCGATGCGCAGCTTGGCATCGAGGTTCGACAGCGGTTCGTCGAAGAGGAACACCTTCGGCTCGCGGATCATCGCGCGGCCCATGGCGACACGCTGGCGCTGACCGCCGGAAAGAGCGGCCGGCCGCCGTTCGAGGAACGGTTCGAGGCTGAGCGCCTTGGCGACCTCGTTGATGCGCCGGGCGCGCTCCGCCTTCGCGACGCCTGCCACCTTCAAGGCGTAGCCGATATTTTCGGCGACGGTCATGTGCGGATAAAGCGCATAGTTCTGGAACACCATGGCGCAGCCGCGTTCACGCGGCTCCAGCTGGTTGACGACGCGCCCGTCGATGGCGATTTCGCCGCCACTGATTTCCTCGAGGCCGGCGATCATGCGCAGCAGCGTGGACTTGCCGCAGCCGGACGGGCCGAGGATGACGATGAATTCGCCGGACTGGATTTCGAGATCGACGCCGTGAACGACGGGATTCTTGCCGTAGCTCTTCTTCACATCGCGGATTGAGATCGGTGCCAAAGGACTACTCCTTCACTTCTCGGTGGAGATAAGGCCGCGTACGAACCAGCGCTGCATCAGAATGACGAGCACCAGTGGCGGCAACATGATGATAAGGGTTCCGGCCATGGCGACGTTCCAGTCGGGCAGGCCGAATTCGGACGGGATGAGGGTCTTGAGCTGCGTCACCGCAATGCCGAAATTCGGATCGGTGGTGATCAGCAACGGCCAGAGATACTGGTTCCAGGCCCAGACGAACATGATCGTGAACAGCGCGATCATGTTCGGGCGCGAAAGCGGCAGCAGAATATCCCAGAAGAACCGGACCGCACCCGATCCGTCCATCTTCGAGGCCTCGGCAAGCTCGTCCGGAACCGTCAGGTAGAACTGCCGGTAAAGGAAAGTGCCGGTTGCGGTTGCGACGAGCGGCAGAACGAGGCCGGGATAGGAATTCAGCAGCCCCCATTCGAGCTTGATCTGAATGCCGGTAATCTCAGCGACGAGCCAGCTTATGCCGGTGATATCAAGGATCGCCTGGAAAGGCTGCAGCGCGTTGGCCGCAATCGAATAGGTCGGCACGATGCGAACCTCCAGCGGCAGCATCAGCGTGATGAAGATGATCCAGAAAATCACATACCGGCCGCGGAAGCGGAAATAGACGATCGAGAAGGCGGCCATCGAGGAAAGGATGACCTTGCCCGCGCCGACCGCCGTGGCGAAGATGATGCTGTGAAACAGCTTGTTGCCGAGATCGGCGCGAACCCAGGCGGTCTGGATGTTTTCCCAGAAATGCGAGCCTGGCGTCAGCGGTAGCGGCACGCGATTGACCGTCTCGAGATCGAGGGTCGATGCGATGATGACGATGACGAAAGGCAGAAGCGCGATCACCATGCCGAGCGCCAGAAGCGTATAGCAGATGAAGTTGAATATCGGCGTGCGTTCGATCATTTCCGCGACCTCACTTGTAATGCACACGCCGCTCGATGAAGCGGAACTGGAAGATGGTGAGCAGGATGACCAGCAGCATCAGGATGATGGACTGCGCTGCGGCGCCCGAATAGTCGAGCCCTCTGAAGCCGTCGAAATAGATCTTGTAGACCATGAGATCGGTGGCGCGGGCCGGGCCGCCCTGCGTCATGACGTCGACGATACCGAAGGAATCCTGGAAGCTTTCGGTGATGTTGATGACGAGCAGGAAAAACAGCGTCGGCGTCAACAGCGGCAGCTGAATATCCCAGATGCGGCGCATCGGCCCGGAACCGTCCATGGCGGCCGCTTCGATCAGCGAGCGCGGAATGCCCTGAAGGGCCGAGAGGAAGAAGATGAAGTTGTAGCCGATATATTTCCAGGAAAAGGCGATGATAACGGCGATCATCGCGTCCTTGCCGTCGAGCGCAGGATTCCAGAGGCCGGGCCAGACGTGATTGATGACCGAGAGAAGGCCGGCCTCCGGCGCCAGGATGAAGCGGAAAGCGAGGCCGAGAGCGGGAGCGGCAATCGCATACGGCCAGATGAAGACGGACCGATAGATTTTGTGGCCGCGCAGTTCACGATCCGTCAACAGCGCCAGGATGAGCGCCAGTCCCATGGCGATGGCGGTCGAACTGAAGCCGAAGATCATGCTGCGGGTGACGGAGTCCCAGTAGATCGGATCGCCGAGGAGCTGTTTGAAATTGTCGAAACCCACCCAGGCGTTGCCGCCACCCCATGGCTGCTCGAGCGTGAACGCCCAATAGAGCGCCTGCGCGCTTGGCCAATAGAAGAAGACGAAGATCAGCAGTAGCATCGGAAACGCGAAGAGCAATCCGATCGTCGTCGAGGAGAAAGTGACGCGCTTTTCCATGAGTGGTCGTTTTCGTCCAGGTTTGGTTTGGGCGCAGGCGGCGAGTTCGCCTCTGCGGCCGGCATGGAGTGTACAAAGACACACCCGGCTCGCGCAATGCGGGCCGGGTGCGGCTCATGTCAGTCGATCAGGGAAGCTGAACGTTCTTGTAGGTCTGCTGGAAGCGGCGCAGGAGCTGGTTGCCGCGTTCAGCAGCACCGTCGAGCGAAGCCTGGACGTCGGCGTTGTTGACGAAGATTGCCTGCAGGCTGTTGGCGATCTCGGTGCGTACCTGCAGCAGGCCGCCGAGGCGGATGCCGTGCGGAGCGGTGTCGTCAGCAGGCGAAGCGGTAAGGCTCTGAATGGCGAGTTCACGGCCGGCATAGGGGGCCTTGTCGTAGAAACCCTGCTTCTTCAGATATTCGAAGCCGGAGTTACGAACCGGGATATAGCCGGTAACGGTCGACCAGGTCAGAGCTTCTTCCGGCTTTGCGACGAAATTGAAGAAGGCAGCCGCAGCCTTGTATTCGGCGTCGGTGTGACCCTTCAGGACCCAGAGCGAAGCGCCGCCGACGAAGGAGCTGTGACGGGTTGCATTGCCGTAGGTCGGGAGCATGGAAACGCCCCAGTTCATGCCCTGCTTGGCGGTGCGGCCGATATTGCCGTGATCGCCGACCGAGGTCAGGATGACCTGGCAATCGCCGGCAGCAAAGGCTTCGACGAAGGTCTGGCCGACGGCCTTGTTCTTGATGACGGCGAGCTTGTTGTCGTACCAGGACTTGAGGTCCTTGACGTAGCTGACGAGAAGCGGGTTCTTGTTGAACACCAGCTCGGCGTCGAGGCCTTCGAAGCCGTTCTTCTTCGTCGCGATGGCTTCGCCGTTGACCGCTTCAAACTGCTCGATGTACTGCCAGACTTCGTTGCTGGAGATCTCGAAGCCGAGCGGGCAGGCATAACCTGCGTCCTTCAGGGCCTTGAAGTCTTCGCCGGCTTCCTGCCAGGTGGTCGGAGCATGGTCCTTGCCGATCTTGGCGAAGGCATCCTTGTTCCAGTAGAAGAGAGCGGTCGACGAGTTGAAGGGGAAGGAATACATCTCGCCCTTGGACGTCGCATAATAGTTTGCGATGCCGGAGAAGTAGTCCTTCCAGTCGACGGTGTAGCCGGTATCGGCCATCAGCTTGTTTGCCGGGTAGTAAGCGCCGGAGAGCATGATGTCGAGCGTGCCGGCGTCGGAAACCTGGGCGATGGTCGGCTGCTTGCCGGCGCGGAAGGCTGCAATCGTGTTCTGCAGGGAAGCGTCGTAGCTGCCCTGGCTGGTGCAGACGACTTCGTAATCCGACTGCGACTGGTTGAAGCGATCACACTGTTCCTGGACACGCTTTGCAATGTCACCGGAATTGCCGAACCAGAAGTCAATCTTGGTCTTATCGGCGGCGGCAGCGGGACCGGCAAGAAACGCTGTAGCGAGAAGGGCGCCAACGGCGCCGAGAAGCTTGGCCTGCATGAGAACCTCGAACGTAAAATGGACGCGCACTTTCAGCGCACGCCCTATTAGCTGGTTCAAATTACCACGGCCAATGAATATTACATGACATGAAACGCTCAAATTCTAGTTGTCACAAAACTGACATACAATCGTTATTCGGAGCGCATCAAGAAATATTCGGAGAAGCTTTGCGAGCTTCCCAAATATATTGGCAATTCTATATACCCCCATTCAAATAACCGCTATTTCAGAAGATATCGAATATTTGCTTATATTGCAACAAAGCCTCATTTGTTGGCGCAGCGGTCGCGAGAAAACTTGCGAAAACATTCGCATTTTTGCCGTTGCACTGCTGTGCAACGCCCAGTTTCAGCGCAAAATCAGAGGGAGTCCTTCAAAATTGCAGCAAAACGCGGATCGAATGCTCGGCTGATCGGTCCGGCGGCAGCTCCGAGCGCCACCGACCAGGGATCGGCCATGCCGGGCTGCAGGCGCGGCAGCGTCCGGCCGCGCCGTTCGGCGATCGAAGGCAGCAGCGGGCCGACCGCCGCAATCAAGCTATTGACAAGCGCCTCCGGCGCACTGCCGCAGAGGATCACCGTCTGTGGATCGAAGATCGTTTCGATAAGATGGATACTCCAGCGCAGATCCACTGCTGCCGCCTTGACCCAGGCCTGGATGCTTGGATCGCCCCTCAAGGCAAGGTCGTTGATGCGGGCATGAAGAGCGGGGTCGGCAGGATCGGCCGAGAGATGCTCGTAGAGCGAGGCGAGAGAGGCGCGATGTTCGAGCGGCGTCGATTTGCCGTCGGCAAACAGCAGCGCCATGCCGATCTCGCCGGCATTGCCGTTGGCGCCGCCGTAGAGTTCGCCGTTCAGAATGAGCCCCGCGCCGATGCCGTAGCCGACGAAGAGACAGACGGCATGGTCGAGACCATGGGCCGCTCCGACCATGCGCTCGGCGGTCGCGGCCGCTGCCGCATCGTTCTGCAGGCCGACGTCGAGCCCGGTGCCGGCGGCCAGCGTTTCCAATAGCGGAAACTGCTGCCAGGCCGCCATCATCCACGGATCGTCGCCGCTGCCGTCGACGCCGAAAGGCCCGGGCATGGCGACACCGAGACCGACGAGCCGTCTTTCCGATTGCCGAGCGATGATTTCAAGCTTCGAACGCACGCCGGCGACGAGATCGAGGATGACCTTCGTCCCTCTGGACGGCCCTCTGGGCGGCAGACCGGCCTCGGCACGCACGAGAACGCTGCCGACGAGATCGACGGCAACCGCCCGCGTCACATGCCGGTCGATCTGCAGGCCGATCGCAAAAGCGCCTTGGGGCACCAGCCCATAGGGCGTCGAGGGCTGGCCCCTACCCTTCTTCACAGCGTCCCTCGAGCCGACGAGACCGTCGCGCTCGAGCTCTTCGATGATATTGGACACCGTCTGCTTGGTCAGCCGCGTCGCCCGTGCCAGATCGGCGCGAGAGAGCGCACCGTTGATCCTCAGGGCATCGATCATCACCCGCCGGTTATGCGCGCTGGTGCCTTCGTGATTGGTGCCGCTCTTGGCCCGGATCGGGCGACTGTCATTCATGTGCGATTGCCTCTTGACTCCATTAGAATGTTGAAGAACTATTAAGTCAATACATTTGACTTAATAAGGGACCGGAGAGTCCCAGGGAACGCAGGAAGCCCGGTGAGGCCTCCGACGACGCTCCGAGATGATGGACCGGCACGTTTTCAACGCGTGTCTTCTCGAACACCGATGGCGGCCAAGTCCGCCCTCGGCCATGGGTGAATGTCAAAAACTGGAGGCTGCAATGCTGAAATCTTTTAACAAGACGCTTCTGGGCGCGGCCTTGATCGGCGCGTCCCTTGCACCGCATGCTTTCGCCGAAACGACGCTGAACGCGCTTTTCATGGCGCAGGCCGCTTACAGCGAGGCCGATGTGCGCGCCATGACCGACGCCTTCGCCAAGGCGAACCCTGATATCAAGGTCAATCTCGAGTTCGTTCCCTATGAAGGCCTGCACGACAAGACGGTGCTGGCGCAGGGTTCCGGCGGCGGCTACGACGTCGTCCTTTTCGACGTCATCTGGCCGGCCGAATACGCCACCAACAAGGTGCTGGTCGATGTCTCCTCGCGCGTCACCGACGATATGAAGAAGGGCGTGCTGCCGGGCGCCTGGACCACCGTCCAGTATGACGGCAAATATTACGGCATGCCTTGGATCCTCGACACCAAATACCTGTTCTACAACAAAGAAATCCTCGAAAAGGCCGGCATCAAGGCACCGCCGAAGACCTGGGACGAGTTGACCGAACAGGCAAAGGCGATCAAGGACAAGGGTCTGCTCGCCACGCCGATCGCCTGGAGCTGGTCGCAGGCCGAAGCTGCGATCTGCGACTACACCACCCTCGTCAGCGCCTATGGCGGCGATTTCCTGAAGAACGGCAAGCCGGCCTTCCAGAGCGGCGGCGGCCTCGATGCGCTGAAATACATGGTCTCCAGCTATACCTCCGGCCTGACCAACCCGAACTCCAAGGAATTCCTCGAGGAGGATGTCCGCAAGGTCTTCGAAAACGGCGATGCCGCCTTCGCTTTGAATTGGACCTACATGTACAACATGGCCAACGACCCGAAGGACAGTAAGGTAGCAGGCAAGGTCGGCGTCGTGCCCGCGCCTGGTGTTGCCGGCAAGAGCGAGGCCTCGGCCGTCAACGGTTCGATGGGTCTCGGCATCACCTCGGCCAGCAAGCATCCCGACGAAGCGTGGAAATACATCGCCTTCATGACCTCGCAGGCGACGCAGAACGCCTATGCCAAGCTCAGCCTGCCGATCTGGGCCTCCTCCTACGAGGACCCTGCCGTCACCAAGGGCCAGGAAGAACTGATCTCTGCTGCCAAGGTTGGCCTTGCCGCCATGTATCCGCGCCCGACGACGCCGAAATATCAGGAACTTTCGACCGCGCTGCAGCAGGCGATCCAGGAATCGCTGCTCGGCCAGTCCTCTCCCGAGGACGCGCTGAAGTCGGCGGCCGAAAACAGCGGCCTCTGAGCCCGGCGTGAACCCCGGGCGGCGCCTGCCGCCCGGTCTCCAAACCTATGAATGAAGAAGGGTCGCCTCGATGTCGGGCACTTGGCTGACAACCCGCGCGTGGCTTTTGATGCTGCCGCTTCTCGTGGTGATGATCTCAGTCATCGGCAGGCCCCTGATCGATACCGTCGGCCTCTCCTTCACCGATGCCAAGCTCGTCGGCACCGAGGGCAGTTTCGTCGGCATCGACAATTACGTGAAGATGATCTCCGGCTCGAATTTCCAGCGCACGCTCGCCACCACCACATGGTTCGCGGTCGTCTCGGTCGCCGCCGAAATGGTGATCGGCGTGCTTGCCGCCCTGCTGCTGAACCAGCAATTCCGTGGCCGCACCGCGCTTCGCGCCCTGATGATCCTGCCCTGGGCGCTGCCGACCGTCGTCAACGCCACACTCTGGCGGCTGATCTACAATCCGGAATACGGCGCGCTGAACGCCGCGTTGACTCAGCTCGGTCTGCTCGATGCCTATCGCTCCTGGCTCGGCGAACCGGGCACCGCACTGGCGGCCCTCATTGTCGCCGACTGCTGGAAGAATTTCCCGCTGGTGGCGCTGATCGCGCTTGCCGCCCTCCAGGCCGTGCCACGCGACATCACCGCCGCCTCGCTCGTCGACGGCGCCGGCGCGCTTGCCCGCTTCCGCTTCGTCATCCTGCCCTATCTCGCCGGCCCGCTGATGGTGGCGCTGGTGCTGCGCACCATCGAGGCCTTCAAGGTGTTCGACATCATCTGGGTCATGACCCGCGGCGGCCCGGCCAACAGCACCCGCACGCTGTCGATCCTCGTCTATCAGGAGGCCTTCTCCTTCCAGCGGGCAGGCTCCGGCGCGTCGCTGGCACTGATCGTCACGCTGCTGGTGACGTTGCTTGCCGCCGGCTATGCCGTACTCGTTCGCAAGACCGCCGGGAGTGCCGCCTGATGGAACGCAGAAGCCCACTCTTTTCCGTCTTTATATATTTCTGCGCCCTGCTGCTTGCCGCCGTCATCCTGGCGCCGATGCTGTGGCTCTTCATCATGAGCATCTCGCCGGCGGCCAACCTTGTGGCAAAACCGCTGCGCTGGTGGCCGCAGACGACCGATTTCTCTCGTTATGGCGTGCTGCTCTCGACGCTCGAAAACAGCGCCGGCGCCGCCTTCACATCGTCTCTGCGCAACAGCATCGAGGTGGCTGGCATGGCGACGATCGCCGCCATCGCGCTCGCCATTCCGGCCGGCTGGGCGGTGTCGCGCACGCCTTCCGTCGGCTGGTCGCTGTCGATGGTGATCGCCACCTACATGCTGCCGCCGGTGGCGCTCGCCGTGCCGCTCTACATGGGCCTTTCCCATCTCGGCATGCTGAACAACGTCTTCGGCCTCGCCCTCGTCTATCTCACCATTCTCGCACCCTTCACCACCTGGCTGATGAAATCGGGCTTCGATTCCATCCCGCGCGAGATCGAATCCGCCGCCATGATCGACGGCGCCGGCCTATTCCAGACGCTCAGGATCATCACGCTTCCGCTCGCCGCTCCCGTGGTTGCGACCTCGAGCCTCTTTGCCTTCCTGCTGGCCTGGGATGAATTCTTCTATGCGCTGCTCTTCACTTCGGACCAGCGCGCCAAGACGCTGACCGTCGCCATTGCCGATCTCGCCGGCGGCCGCGTTTCCGACTACGGACTGATCGCAACGGCAGGCGTGCTCGCCGCGCTGCCCCCGGTGCTGATCGGCCTCGTCATGCAACGCGCCCTGATTTCGGGGCTGACCAGCGGCGGCGTCAAGGGATGAAGATGACCGAGGAAAAAATCCGTCCGGCTGGACTTATCGCAATCGATCGGGAAATGGCGCGCCAGCACGCCGATGCGATCGCCTCCTATGAGACTGCCGGGCCGATGGCCGCCAAGGCCGCCGCATCGTTGAAGCGGACCGGCCGGCTGCTGCTGATCGGCATGGGCGGCTCGCATGCCGTCAACCGCGCCGTCGAACCGCTCTACCGCGCGCTCGGCATCGATGCCCTCGCTTTGCCGCTGTCCGAGCAGCTCGGCCAGCCGCTGCCGATCACCGGTAGGACGATCTTCGTCACCTCGCAATCCGGCGAAAGCGCCGAGGTCGTGCGCTGGTTCGACGAGGCCGGCGGCACGCAGGAGACCTTCGGCCTGACGCTCGAAGGCAGCTCCTTCCTCGCAAGAACCGCCCCGTCGCTGGTCGGCGCCGGTGGCACCGAGCTGGCTTTCGCCGCAACCCGCAGCCTGACGGTGACCTTCGCCCTGCATCTCGCAATTCTCGCCGCCCTCGGCGAAGACCCGGATGCAGCACTCGCCGTCCTCAAGGCGCCTGAAGACCACGACATCGCTGACGCCCTCACTGCTCTCGAAAAAGTCGGGACGGTCGTCACGTCGGGACGGCGTCTGCAAGGTGTTGCCGAGGCATTGGCGCTCGGATTGACGGAGTTGTCGCGCCGCCCCTGCTTTTCGCTCGAAGGCGGCCAGTTGCGCCATGGTCCGATGGAGATGCTGGGGCCGGAGATCGGCGTCGTGCTCTTCCGCGGCTCGGACGAAACCGCGAGCCTCGTGACGGCAATGGCGGTATCCGCCGTCGAAACCGGCGCGCCCGTCATTCTCTTCGACGCATCGGGCCAACCGCCGGTCGCCGGCGCGGTGACGATCCGCTTTGCCCCGGCAACCGGCCTTGCCGCGATCTTCGCCATGCTTCCGGTCGCCCAGCGGTTGATGATCGCCTTTGCCGATGCCCGCGTGGAGAATGCTGGAACACCTGTTCGATCCACCAAGATCACCCGGAGCGAATGAATGCGGCCACTTGCAGTCATCGGCAACGTCAATGTCGACCTGATCCTCGGACCGGTAGCCCCCTGGCCGAAGGCCGGGACGGAGATCATCGTCGACCATGACGAATTGCGGGTCGGCGGAGCTGCCGGCAACAGTGCGCTTGCCTGGGATGCGCTCGGCGTCGAATTCGAGATCGCCGCCAATATCGGCAGCGACAAATACGGCCGCTGGCTGAGCGAAGCCTTCGGCCACCGTTCCGAGAAATGGACGCTACATCAGCGGAAAACGACACTCTCCGTCGGCCTCACCCATCCGGACGGCGAGCGCACCTTCTTCACGACCAGAGGCCACCTGCCGCATTTCAGCCTGGCCGACGTCTTCGCGGTCCTCGACGGCCCGCGCCTCAGCGGCGGTTACGCGCTCCTCTGCGGCTCGTTCCTGACCGACGATCTGACAGCGGAATATGGCGCCTTCTTCAACTGGGCAGACAGCCATGGCGTCACCGTCGCGCTCGACACCGGCTGGCCGCTCGACGGCTGGACCGAAGAGAATTGCGCGGCGACGCGCGCCTGGCTCTCCCGCTGTGGCATCGCATTGCTCAACGAAGTCGAATCCACGACGCTTGCCGGCATCGCCGACCCGATCGAGGCCGCCCGTCAAATCCGCTCGCATATGCCGGAAGGCGCGATCGTCGTCGTCAAGCGCGGCCCTGACGGCGCCGTGGCGATCGGACCGGATGGTCAGCTGGTTTCGGTCGCAGCGCCGGTTGTCGAGGTCATCGATACGATCGGCGCGGGCGACGTCTTCAACGCCGCCTTCCTCGCCGCGCTCGCTGGAGGCGAACCGCTGGTTTCCTGCCTGACATTGGGAATCAAGGTCGCCTCGCGCGCCATCTCCACCCTTCCCCGCAACTATGGCGGCCCATTACCCATTGAGGAGCCCGTGCGATGAGCGCGCTCGAAATCCAGAACATCCGCAAGACCTATGGTGACATCCAGACGCTGAAGGGCATCGACATCTCGCTGGAAAGCGGCGAATTCCTGGTGCTGCTCGGCTCGTCCGGCTGCGGCAAGTCCACGCTGTTGAACATCATCGCCGGCCTTGCCGAGGCAACGAGCGGCGATGTCAGGATCGGCGACCGCTCGGTGCTCGGCGTGCATCCGAAAGACCGCGACATCGCCATGGTCTTCCAGTCCTACGCGCTCTATCCCAATCTGACGGTGCACCGGAACATCGGCTTCGGTCTGGAAATGCGCAAGGTGCCGGTGCCGCAACGCGACAAGGCCGTGCACGAGGCGGCAAAGCTCCTGCAGATCGAAAACCTTCTCGACCGCAAGCCCTCCCAGCTCTCCGGCGGCCAGCGCCAGCGCGTCGCGATCGGCCGCGCGCTGGTGCGCAAGCCAGAGGTGTTCCTGTTCGACGAGCCGCTCTCCAACCTCGACGCCAAGCTGCGCATGGAGATGCGCACCGAGATCAAACGCCTGCACCAGATGCTGAAGACCACGGTCGTCTACGTCACCCATGACCAGATCGAAGCGATGACGCTTGCCAGCCGCATCGCCGTCATGCGCGACGGCCGCATCGAGCAGCTGGGCACGCCGGAGGAAATCTACAATTATCCGGCAACGCTCTATGTCGCGACCTTCGTCGGCGCACCGCCGATGAACCTGCTGAAGACGAACATACGCGACGGCCGCCTGGCGCTTTCAGGTTCCGAGGCAACCTTGCCCCTGCCCACCCGTTTCCGCGAAGCGACCGGCAACGGCCGCGAGCTCATCCTCGGCATCCGCCCCGAGGCGCTGCGCACGGATGGTGCCGGCCTATCGATCGAGGTGGTCTCGGAAGTGGCGGAACTGACCGGCCCGGAACTCGTCGTCACCGCCCTTGCTGGCAACCAGGGCCTGATGGCCTGCCTGCCGCCGCGCACGCCGATCCACGACAACGAGAAACTCACCCTCTTCTTCGACGAGGAGGCCATGCATCTCTTCGACCCGAAAACCGGTCTTCGCTGCGGCTGATTTCAGGCGCATCGAGATCGGCGGTAGCCGATCCCCTCGGATGCCGCTTGTTCAATTATCCGCGGTGGTGGGCTTTCGCTTGTAGACGTGAATATAGTCGACCAGCAGAACGGAAGGATTGGGCGTTTCATCGATCGGCCAACCCGAGCCGAGCGCCAGGTTCACCAGCGGATAGAACGGCATGTGAAACTCCTTCGGCGTATCGAAACTCCAGATGAACTGACGGTCGAGATAAAAGCTCGTCTTGTCAGGTTGGATATCGACGCCGTAGGTATGGTATTCGCTGTTCAAAATTCCGTCCTCGACGGTTTTCCAGTTGCCGCCGGTGGTGTTCTGGCCGCCCTGGCTCTGACGCCAGATATGAAAGCCCATGCTGAATTCGTAAGGCGCGCGCCCATAATATTCGAGGACATCGATCTCCGAGGTGTATTTCGACCGGTCGAGCCCGATGAGCCAGAATGCCGGCCACACACCCTTGCCCGGCGGCAGCTTCATCCGTGCTTCGAAATAGCCGAACTGCTGAGAGAAACCTTCGCCTTTCGGGTTCACCGACGACAGCAGGCCCGAGCGCCAGGTTCCATCGGCCTCCTTGCGCGCCTCGATCTTCAGAATTCCCTGATCTGTCGTAAACGGAAAACCGGGGGCCGGATCGGTGAAACGGGCGTCACCGAAATCGCCATTCCAGGGCGTGTGGGCGATCCAGCGGGAGCTTTTCTCTCCCCAGGCCGAAACGTCGAGACTGTCGAAATTCTCTTCGAACGTCAGCTGATACGCATTCATGTTGATCGGTTCCTGGGCGACGCTGGGCCGGCCGGGCAATGCCCCCAGACCGAGAACGATGAGCAAACCCAATGCCTTGGAAGATATCCGGTAACGCATTCCACTCCTCCGAAAACGCCAAACCAATCGTTGGACTGCACCTGTCTCGATCATGAGGTGAGAACTCCATTTCGCCGCGGCATGAGCCTTTGGACGACGATGGTCTCGATACCGTCGGGCCTTCCGACAATCTGCCACACCAGCAGCGCGAAGCCCCAGAAGATCGCTGCCGCCGCTCCACCGCAAAGCGCCAGGCCGACGACAAGGTTCAGGCCGGCCGGCATGTCGGCGAGCGTCGGCTCAACCCAAAGCAGGAAAGCGATCATCGGCAGGCTCGCGATCAGCGGCCGGGAAAAGGAACTCAGCTGCGCGGCAAAACTCGCGCCGATCAGCCGCCGCGTGATGATGAGCGACGCGGCGTAAGCGACGAGAATCGCCACGATCCGCGCACCGAGCGCCCCGGCCACCTGGAAATAGGCGATGCCCAGGATGGTAACCGGCACCCTGACGGCGAACTCGATGAACATTCTGAGAGCGAGATAACGGGTATTGTTCAAGACCATGGCCAAGGGCGGCATCATGTTCGTCGGAAGACCGAGCAGGCTGACGAGGCACAGCCATTGCAGGATCGGCGCGGCCGATGCCCATTTCTCGCCGACGAGGAGACGCACGGTCGGCTCGGCGAGAAAGGCGAGCGCGATGAGAACGGGCGCGGCGACGAAGGTGATCGCATTCGTCGCCTTCAGATAGGCGGCCACCAGATTGCGGCGATCCTCGACGACCGAGAATGCCGCCATCAGCGGGCGCAGCAGCGGCCCCACGAAGGTCTGGTACGGAATGCCCGCGATATTGTCGGCGACACTGAAGGCGCCGAAGATCGACAGCCCGCTGAAACGCGGCAGAAGCAGCCGGTCCAGCTGCCAGTTGATCGAGCTCAGCACCTGCGACACCGTATTCCAGCTGATCATGTCCTGGAAATGCTTCCACTCGGAAAGGCTGAACGCCGGCCGCATCGGCGCAAAGACATAGGATGTGATCATAGCGGCGGTCGGTCCCGCAACCGCTCCGATCGCCAGTCCCCAATAGCTGCCTGTCGTCACCGCCACGCCCACACCGAACAGCAGCGTCGATCCCTTGGTGATGAGATCGAGCGCAAACTCGCGTTTGAAATCGAAACGCTGCATGAAGAGGACCATGCGCGGACTGATCATGCTGCGCATGGCGGGCGCGATCGAGAGAACGGCGACAAGGGCAAAAAGCCGGGTGTCGTGATAGATCAAGGCCATCGGCCAGGCGATGACGATCATCAGCAGGCCGATGGCCGCCCCCCGAAGCAGGCTGAGGGTAAAGGCCGTTGCAAACATCTCGTCCGAGGGCGACGGTTGGCGCATCAGCGCCTGCGTCAGCGGCAGGTCCAGGACCGCCTCGACGATGACAAGGACCGAGGTCGCAATGGCGACCAGGCCGAAATCCGCAGGGCTCAAAAGCCTTGCGAGGACAAGGAGACTGATAAAATCGAGCAGGCGCGCCAGGAATTTTCCGCTGATCGTCCAGATGCTCGCCGTCGCCGTCCTCTGAGATACGCTTGACATGATCTGCTATCATTCCTCGTCGGCGGTTTGAGACGGTTTCGGTCGCGGCAGCACAGCAGGCGGCTCCGTCCCTTCCCCTCAGCCCGGCCGTCTTCTGAAGACGTCGGCCGACCGCTCGCCATGATGGGACAATTGTTGCTCGATAAGGCCCGCCAGACTGTCGCGGAACACGGCGGAGGAAAATTTCAGCGAGTGCGCGCGGATTGCCTGCGGATCGATATCGTCCTCGACCTCCTCAAACGCTGCCATGGTTTCCAGCAGGGCTTCCGTGGTCTGCTGGGCGAAGCGGAAGCCGACCTGCGGCGAGGAAACGGTTTCTCTGGCGCCGCCGGCGTCGAAAGCGAGAACCGGACGTCCTGATGCCATGACTTCCACCGGCAGGATGCCGAAATCCTCGATGCCGGGAAACAGCAGCGCGCGGCACCGCGACAGGTGGTCGCGCAGAACGTTGAAGGGCTGGTGGCCGAGAAACTCAACGGTCGGCCCAGCGATCGACTTCAGATAGGGCAATTGTTCTCCCTCGCCGATCACGACCAGTTTCCGGCCGGCCTCGGTGCAGGCGCGAACGGCGATATCAGGCCGCTTGTAGGCGGTCAGCTGCCCCGCATAGAGATAGAATTCGCCTTTCCCCTTCCCCACCACAAAATCGTCGGTCGCAACGGGCGGATGGATGACGACGGATTCCCGGTCGTAAAAGCGGCGGATACGACTTGCGACATAGTCGGAATTGGCAACGAACATGTCGACCCGGGAGGCTGTCGTAACGTCCCAGGCGCGCAGCATCGGCGCCGTGATCGACATCAGGGCGCGCCCCACCCAGGGAAGGCCATGCCGGTAGACATGGAACTGATCCCAGATGTATCGCATCGGCGAATGGCAATAGCAGATATGAAGAGCGTCGGCGCGCGTGATGATGCCCTTGGCAGGGCCGGATTCGCTCGACAGCACTAGATCGTAATCCTGCAGATCGAACTGCTCGAGGGCGAAGGGCATCAGCGGCAGCATCTTGGTATAGTGGCGCTGCGCGCCGGGGATCTTCTGCAGGAAGGAGGTGCGGATATTGCGCGTCTTCAGGAAGTCGCTGATGCGATCCCGGTTGCAGACGAGGGTGAAGATGTCCGCCTGCGGAAACATGCGGCACAGTTCTTCGACGACCTTCTCGCCGCCGCGCATCGAAACGAGCCAATAGTGCACAATGGCGACGCGAAGCTGCTTGCTGTCGCTTTGGCTTCCGGCCCCGGCGGCACGTCTTTTCGCCAGGACAGGCGCATCGGCGAGGAAGGCTCTCGCATCGGGAAGAGAGGTTGTTGCTTTAAGGGTCAACTGAATACTCCTTGGATCGCCACACCGTCTGTCAGCTCAGGAACCGCATTCGTCGAAAGCAGGCTGTGATATTCGGCAAGAAGCGCGTCGCGCCATTCCTCGTGCGTCGAGGCGAGGCCCGGCGACCTCAGAAAGGCCCGTTCGCTCATGGCGCGGACCTCATGCCCCGGCATTCGGCTGAATCGCGTCAAAGTATCGGCAAAGGCTTTTTCATCGGCCGTATCGCAGGCAAGCGCCATGCCGGCTCTTTCCATTTCCTCGGCGAGAAAGGCGCTGCGCGACATGATGACGGGCAGGCCGCTCCTGGCCGCTTCGATCGCGACGAGACCGAACGGTTCGGGATAGCGCGACGGCATCAGCAGCGCGCGCGCCTTGCGGATGGTCGGGCCGATCTCGGCGTGCGATTGCCAGCCGAGAGCCCTGACGTGATCTCCCGAAGCCGCGACCAGCGGCATCAGCGGTCCGTCCCCGATCACGCAGAGCTTGACGCCTGCCCTGCGCGTGGCCGCCACGGCGTCCTCCACGCCTTTCTCCTCGTCCAGCCGTCCGATGAAGACAAACTCGTCGTTGGCCTCCGCCTGGATGCGCTCTATCGACAGGGGAGCAACGGGGTTGCGGATCGTCGTCAGCCGTTCGGGGCTATAGCCGGCGCCGACAAGAAAGCTCGCCATCTTCTCGTGCAACAGGATGATCCGGCCGAAATCGGCCCGATCCTTCAGAAGCCGGAGGATATTGGAGCCGCGCGCAGACCGCCACAATTTATGAGAATAGCTTCTCTTGTCGCAGGCCGTTGCAATGCAGCTTCCGCCGAGCGGGCGGCGAAGGCAGATCTGCTGCGCCTGATAATCGAAGAAAGCGCCATTCGGGCAGGCAGTGAAGAAATCATGCGCGTGGACCACGCATCGCCTAGCGACCGGCGCCAGCGCCCTGAAAATCGCGGGAGACAGGATCTGGTGCCAGCCATGCACGTGATAGGCGGTATTGGCCGTATCGTTTGCGGCGATCCAGTTCGCCATCATGCGGATGGCGGCGCCATTATGGATGCCTGTTACGAAAGCTTTCGCGCGCTCGGCGCTGAGCAGGTCGCGACTGTTCAGCCCGACCATCGAGACCCCGAGCGCGGCAAGCTCCGCATTGGCCGCGCCGTCCCCGCAAATATAGGTCACGGGGATGTCGAGGCCGCGAAACAGCTTGGCCGATAATACGGCCAGCGCCGTCGCGCCGCCTCTGGCGGTCGAGTAGTCGTCGATGATGACCACGCGATCGATCTTTGTCCTGCCGAGGCCGGGGAAAAGGCTGACATTTGCGGCGGATCGCAGAGCCTCAGGCGACGACGGGCGCATCACTTCACCGAGACGCCGTTGGCACAAGCCTCCAGCGCCTTGCGGTTGAGAATGCGGATCTTACCCTGCCCTCCGTCGATGATCTTGCATTCCCGCAGCCGCCGCAGGCACTGATTGACCTTCTCGCGGGACGCTGGCAGCGTCGCGGCCAGGTCGTTTTGCGAGATGATCAGTTCGTCCACGTTGTTGGCCGCATCTTTTGCGTAGACGGCGGAGAGCCGCAGCAGCGTGCTGGCCAGCCTCGCCTGCAGGGTCGAAGCGGCATTGGCAATGATCCGGAGCTCAAGCTCGGAAATACGCGCCAGCGCCCTGGAGAAGACCTTTTCCCGGAAAGAGGGATCGCTGGCATACATGTCGCGCAGCAGCCGGCCTTCGAAGAAATGCAACTCGCAATTGGAACTGGCCCGGTATTCGAGGTTCAACGTCTGCCTGCGCAAGACCTCGAGCTCGCCGATGAGGCCCGATTTCGGAATGATCTCGACGATGAATTCCCGGCCGTCGGGCAGCATCGTGCTTGCGCTGACCAATCCCGAATGCACGCGTGCGAAAGTATCGACGAGGACGCCGGCACCGGCGATGACCTCGCCGCGGCGAAACCGCCGGATGCTCGAGCGGCAGGAAAGGAATTCGTCATCGAGAACGATGCGGCTGTTGAGATGAATGCCCCCACCGGCCGGAATCCCCACCCTGTCGATGCCGGACCTACGATCCGATACGTGTGTCAACCCATCCATGCGCATGACTCCCAGTACTGGAATGACCATAGGTTATGCTGCACTGCATCATTTATATTGCATTAATATAGGAGTCAAATAACATCACCGAAAGAAAGCGTAAAGATGAAGTCTACATTTAGTGAAAAACAAAAAAATACATTGTTTTCATAGCTAAAAACCTCGATGAAGCCAAATAATGATCACTCATTGAAGAGTGCTGCTCATTAAAATGTCCTTGTGAGTTAAAAAGCAGCAATAATCAAAATGATGACATCAAAATAATAAATGAATTCGCGCGGATTAATCACCTCCGAGTAGGTTATAACGTTGATTGAAATGAAAAGAAGGCCAGTAGGAGTAATCAGATTTCTCTTATGCGGGTTAGTAGCATAAAGAAATTCTTAAGGATTATGACCTTGGTAACAGACAACCAGGTTGCGGCGCAGCAAACTTTACACGGTTCTTGACTAAACGTTTTGGAGACCACCGATGACATGGGAAGCACATAGTTTCGAGGGCTGGTCGCGCATCGGAAGGTCCGCGAAAGGCGGCGATCTCCATTCGTCGCGGCCGCGTGCGGCAGGCAGATCATTCAAGCGTGCGATGGACTTTTTTGTCGCGATCACCGCGCTGATCCTGCTTGCGCCCCTTCTGCTGCTCGTCGCCTTGATCGTGAAATTCTCCGATCGCGGCCCGGTCTTCTATTCCCATACCCGCATCGGCGTCGGCGGAGCGCCGTTCGGATGCCTCAAATTCCGTACGATGAAGACCGATGCGAGCGCTCAGCTTGCCGAATTGCTGCGAAACAACCCGGCTGCGCGCAGCGAATGGGAGGAAACGCGCAAGTTGAAGGACGATCCGAGGATCACGGCCGTCGGTGATATCCTGAGGCGATCGAGCATCGACGAGCTTCCTCAGCTGATCAATATCGTGCGCGGCGAAATGAGCCTTGTAGGCCCTCGGCCGGTCACCGTCGAGGAATTGCCCCGTTACGGCGAGCATATGTGGGCCTACATGGCCGTCCGCCCGGGCCTGACCGGTCACTGGCAGACCAGCGGACGCAACGACGTCAGCTACGAGTACCGGGTCTCCCTCGATGCTCACTATGTCAGCAACTGGTCGCTCGGTCGGGACTTCGTCATCCTTGCGAAGACCATTCCCGCTCTGTTTTCACAACGCGGCTCTTACTGAGCATCAAGGGGAGAGCTGTCGATCATGCCGGAAATCGGAAGATACGCTACTCCCCCGTCCCCTCCAAGCTGCCAATCCCTGGTCACTCGACACCGGGTTATCCCGTAATCTCGCCATTTGGATTAGGACGACATGACCACAAGCACCATCTTCAGCGGCGTCTCCCCGATATCCCTGTCTCCGGCAAACAACGGCGGGGGTAATTCGCCGCTGACCCTGCGGGATATGCTCTTCTTTGTCAGAATGCGCTGGCTGTGGATCGTGGTGACGACCATCGTCTTCCTCGCGATGGCAGCAGGCTACCTGCTGACCGCCGTGCCGAGTTTCGTCGCCAGCACGCAACTTGTGATCTTTCCCCAGGTGAACGGTTCCGAAGCGCAGAGGGCCTTCGCGGAAGACGCCTTCATAGAAGGACAGCTTGAGATCGCCAAATCCAGCGACGTCATCGGCGGAACGGTAAGGTTGCTCGATCTCGATAGCGATCCCGAGTTCGTCGATCAGGAGCCCTCGCTGCGGGACAGGGCGAAGAATTGGCTGATGGGGATTTCTTCGCAGGCGGATACGGCCCCGCAGGACGCAACAGGCAAGGGAACGCGCGGCGCGCAGCCGCAGACGGAGAAGGAACGGCTCCAGGACTGGGCGATCGCCACGCTGCTGAACATGGTCGAAATACGCCGGATCGGGAGTTCGACGATCATCGAGATATCGGCGGCGGCATCGACACCTCAGAAGGCCGTCGACATCGCCGATACACTCGCCAGGCAATATATCCAGAAGAATATTGCAATGAAGGCCGATGCCTCCCGGCAATACAGCGACTGGCTGGAAAAATTCATCCGGGAACAGCAGCGCGGGCTGGCCGATGCCGCCAGCGCCCTGAGCACCTTCACCAATGCTCCGCGCGATCAGTTCAAGCTTGCGGAGCTGCAGAGCGCGACGGACGCCCGCCGCACCCTTTATGAAAGCACCTTGACCCAGCTGACCGAAGCCAAGCAGCGCATAACCTATCCCGTGTCCGACGCCACGATCATCTCGCGGGCAACGCTGCCCCTCTCGAAGGCAAGGCCGCGCAGCACGCTCATCATCGCCTTTGCGGGCGCAGTTGGCCTCGGCGTCGGCCTGGCCCTTGCCATGATACGGCACGCCGGCGACCGCCGGATTATCCGCCCCCATCAAATCGCGGATGCGAATGGACTGCCCTTCGTCACTTTGCTGTCGAGGTCGACAAAGACCCGCAATGGGCACCCCACGCGTTTCCTCGCCGCCGGCACGGGCAGCGGCAGCACGGCCGCCTATCCCGTCATTCCCGGCATGGCGGAACTCAGCGCGACGGTCGTCGGCCTTCGGCGCAAACGCCGGGTCGTCATCGGTGTGGTCGCCGTCGATCCCGGCAACGGAGCATCGACCATCGCTCGCGAACTCGCAGTCCTGTCGTCGATATCAGGGGCGCACACGCTGCTGATCGATGCGGCCGCGCAGAAATCCTCGCTCAGCAAATCGATCGCCCCTCATAGTTCCATCGGCCTTGTCGATGTTCTCGACAATGGCGAGCTGATCCAGACGGCCGCATTGCCGCTCACCTCGACGCTGAAGTTCCTTCCCCTCGGCAAGGTCGAAGCCGTGACGCCGGCCATTCGCCTGAGTTCTCGTCGCACGCAGTTGAGCTTCGCCGACCTCAAGAAGGAATTCGACGCGATATTCGTCGACATTTCCGCATTCTCCACGTCGCCTGATGCCAATGCCATTGCGCCGGAGCTGGATGGCGTCCTCGTGGTCACCTCGCATGGACGCACCTCGATCGACGATACCACGCGCGTCATCGAAACCATGCGCAATGTCGGCGCCGAAATCCTCGGCGCGATCATCAACCATGCACCGAAGAGAATGCAGTCATGACCTTAGCCTCGGCAGGAGCAACCAGCCAGGGCGGCCCAAGCGGGCCGGCGCCGGTTCCTTGCGGCCCCGAAGCCATGGCGGGGCGTGCGGGCCGTCGGTTGAGAATTGCCGTCGGGATCGCCTCGGCGGGCCGCGCTTCGATACTGCGGGAGACGGTCGAATACCTCTCCGGCCTGTCGGACCAGGCGGAACGGCTTATCGTCTGCGTGCCCGTGAGCGACGATGCCGCCGGGCTCACCGATCGCCCCGGCCTGGACATCATCGTCGGCAGCCGTGGCCTGACCTCGCAGCGCAACAGGATCATCCAGGCCGCCGCCGCCGACACGGATATCCTGATCTTCCTGGACGACGACTTCATTCCGGCCGCTACTTTCCTGTCGCGGATGGCAAGCGTCTTCGCGACGAATCCCGAGGTCGTGATCGCCACCGGCGAAGTCCTCGCCGACGGCATCCTCGACGGCGGCCTCGACATGTCGGAAGCGCTGCAGGTTCTCGAAACCGCCGGCGAAACGGCCGAACTGGTGACGGATGTGTATAACGCCTATGGATGCAACATGGCGGTCCGCCTTTCGCCCGTTATCGAGCATGCGGTGAGCTTTGACGAACAGTTGCCGCTCTACGGCTGGCTCGAGGATGTCGATTTCAGCAGGTCCCTCGCCCGCTACGGCAGGTCCGTGCATGTTGAAGGCGCCCGCGGAGTGCATCTCGGCGTCCGATCCGGGCGCCAGCCGGGCCGAAGGCTCGGCTACTCCCAGGTTGCCAATCCCGCCTACCTGATCCGCAAGGGCACGATGTCGAAGGGCCGCGCGATCACGCAGATCGGCCGCAACATTCTGGCCAACGTTTCGGGCGCTCTGTCTAACGACCGCCTGATCGACCGGTGGGGACGTTTGAACGGCAATCTGCTGGCGCTGTCCGATCTTCTCATCGGCCGTGCCTCTCCGTCCCGCATTCTCGAATTCGCCACCCCCCTCCCGCGCGAAATGCCTTCGCCGTCGATCGCAACGAAACGGAGATAGACCAATGCAGCGCACCTCCTTGTCCGATCGTCTCATCTCAGCGGCACTTGCCTTGCTGGCATTCTCCTGCATGGCCGGCTGGAGCGTCGCCCGCGCGCAGACATTCTCCCTCGTGCCGGAAGACAAGGTAAGGCTGCGCGTCGTGGAATGGCGGTCCTCGGATTCCCGCTATGCCAGCTGGGAAGCTCTCGACGGTGTCTATACCATCGATGATGCCGGCAATCTCTCGATCCCGATTGCCGGTCACGTGCAGGCGAATGGAAAAACGACCGAAGAACTCGCCGATGCCATTGCCAGCGAACTGGCCGAGAAGGCTCAACTTCCGGTCAAGCCGTATATCGCCCTGGAGATTGCCGAGCATGCGCCGATCTTCCTGACCGGAACCGTCCAGACCCCCGGGCGCTATCCTTTTGAACCCGGCATGACCGTCATGAAGGCAGTCAGCATCGCCGGTGGCTTCCTGCGGGAACGCGAGGACAACACCTACTTCGAGCGCGACCGGATCCAGGCTGCCGGCGCCTACCGAACGGCCGTTCTCAACCGGCGCGATCTCCTGATGCGCCAAGCGCGCCTGCGCGCCGAGATCGCCGGCGAGCAGAGTTTCGAGATCCCTGCCGAACTCGTCGGCACACCCGATGTGGACAAGCTGAAGGCGCAGGAGTTGAACCTGATGCGGCTGCGGCGCGTCGACATCGACAGCCAAGTCGAAGCGGCCAACGACCTCACGCGTCTCTATGGGCAGCAGGTCGAGTCGCTTACGGCCAAGATCAGCTCGCAAAAGCGGCAAATCGATCTTGCCCAGAAGGAGCTGGACAACGTCAACAGCCTGGTGAGCAAGGGCCTGGTCAGCAACTCGCGTCAGGTCTCGGTCGACCGCGGGGTCGCGGACGCTCAAGGCACTCTGATCGATCTCGAAGTTGCCCTGACCACGGCTCGCCAAGGCCTCAGCGAGGCCGATCGCTCCAAGATCAACATCGTCAACAGGCAGAACAGCGAAAACCAGGAACTGCTGAACCAGGTCAACCTCGCAATCGGCAGGGCGGCGATCGATATCCAGGTGGCCCAGCTTCTGGGCGAGCAGGCAGGCTACGACGCTCAACTCGCCCAGATCAACACGGACGCGCCGGGTCTCGGCAAGGCGCAGAAGAACTACAGGATCGTCCGTCGCAATGACGACGGAACCTATCGCAACATCGTAGCAGACGAGCAGACCGCCTTGCTGCCGCATGATCTCGTCGAGGTCGGCCTGGACTCTGCTCTTCAGACACCGTCCCAGCCGCAGTTGCAGAGCCCGCCGCAAAAACAGAGCTCGGCAGCCCCTTTGTCTGATGTGGCGCGAGACAACCGGCCGGCTCCCGGCTGGATATCCCAGACGGGATCGAATTAGGAGGCTGTTGTGATCATCGTTGACAGCTGGCGGCTTTCGCTCCGGGCAATAGGCCGAAAGATGGATGCCGGTCTTCGGCAAAAGCGCTGCTTCGGCGGTTCACCTCTAGGATCGGGACCGGAAGCATGTCGATAGAACCGATCGGTTTCATTACCTTGCTCCTCGGCATGCTTTGCATGGTCAACGGCGCGCGCTTCGCCATGGTGATCCTTTGCCTGTTGACGCTGCTGGGCGCCGCAGCGGCCCTCCAGTTGCCCGCACTTGGCGGCAGCAGTATTCAGCCGAGCCATCTTCTGGTACTTTTTCTCGTCGGGGCCGTCCTCCTGCGCCCGGTTCAGACGCAGGCCGCACTCGCCAGCCTCGCCTATCCGGGTCCCGGTTTCTGGTTTGCCGCCTACATCCTGTTTTCGGTGGTGTCGTCCTTCTTCCTGCCCCGCATCTTTGCCGGCGCGACCCTCGTCTATTCCTCCGCACGAGACCCATCCGGCATGATGTCGACGGTGGCCGCTCCGCTTGCTCCCGGCTCGTCCAATCTCAGCCAGTCCGTCTATCTGCTCGGCGACCTCGCCTGCTTTGCCGTCGTAGCCGGGCTTGCAAGGCTCGGATACGCCCGTTTCATCGCGCTGCAGCTGATCATAGCCTCGATCGTATGCTTTGCCTTCGCACTCATCGATTGGGGAACCTTCCTCACCGGCCAGTCGCACCTGCTCGATATCATCAGGAACGCGAACTATACGATGCATACGGCCGAGGCGATCCACGGCTTCAAGCGCATCGTCGGCCCCTTTCCCGAGGCGAGCATCTACGGCGCGATCGCATTGGCTTATTTCTCCTTCACGCTCATGCTTTGGCTGGAGCGCGTTCAAAGCCGCATGGCGGGGCTTGCAACTCTCCTTATCTGCCCGACGATCGTCCTGTGCACGTCGACCACCGCCTATATCGCCGGTATCTTCGCCGTCTGCATGTTTGTGCTGTTCTGCCTGAAACGACTGATCCGCGGCCCGACCGCCGCCTCGCATGTGACGTTCCTGGTGATCACGCTGTTCCTGATCCCCTGCGCCATCGTCGCGCTCAGCCTTGTCCCCGATGCGTGGGATTCCATTGCCGGTCTCGTAAATACCACCGTATCGGACAAGCTTCAGTCGCAATCCGGCGAAGAACGCACCGCCTGGAACACGCTGGCATTGATCGCTTTCGTCGATACTGCCACCTTCGGCGCCGGGCTCGGCACGGTTCGGGCCTCAAGTTTCATCGCCGCATTGCTGTCTAATGTCGGATTATCAGGCACCCTTCTCTTCGCCACCTTCCTGTATAGTCTTGTGAGGTCGTCCGGCCGGCGCATATCCGGCGATCGGGAGACGCATGCGATCGGAAACGCCGCCATCATGGCGTCCATCGCGCAGATCGGCTCGGCTGCGATCTCAGGAAGCGGCACCGATCTCGGCCTGCTGTTCAGCACCACCGCCGGTCTGGCAGTGGGCTGCCTGGCTGGCCCCTATGTCGCGCGGCGTCCGGCTACTCGAACGCTCGCGAACCGGCGTCCACCGGAGGCATCGGCATCTCTTACGAGAACGCCGACGTTTGCAACGCGATGACGACCGCCCCGAACTTCCCTCATGGCGAGAGACGGCGGCAATGCGCCGCGGCCACGCGCCGACCCGGCCGGTCGGCGGTGCCTCCTTCAGGGATTGCCGGTGAAATCATACGGTCGGACAGCTGCACTCCTGCAATTCCGTCCAGAGATGGATGCGCTGCGGGTTTTATTCCGCGGTCAGCTCTGCTGATGCTCGCTCGTGGCAGCGACATTGTCTGCCGCGGAATTGTTTTCCCGCAATCTGGCGCTGCGCCGTACAAATCCCGACAGGAACACGCCCGCGACGTAGCCGATTTCCATGAGCGCGAGGATAGCGACGCCCGAAAACGTCGCCGCGATCACGGAAGACCCGTCCGCGAAAGCCACGCCACCGAAGCCGATTGCCACGAGGAATGCGAATATCGCGAAGGCCCAGGCCCGGATGGAAGTGCCGGCAGCGATCGAAACCAGCGCGGCCACGAGTGTGATGATCAGCATGACAATCCTCCTTCCCTCTGCATCCCGAGAGTGGTCCGCGCAGGAATCCTCCTACGGCGGAACAGGATATCGAAACACTGCCTCGAGACAGGCAAGGCACTTTTCATGGCGAATATCTCAACAACGAAACACCCAAAAGCCGCCAGCAACCAGACGCTGCTCCATCCAACACGCAGGGCTGCCACCCGCAATATATACCGGACCGGACCGTCTTACGACAGGTCTGCCGGCTCAATCAACAACTGTTCCCTCGACCTGAAAGACAACAACGGTTCATTCCCGTTGCAGGCAACCGGAAGGGTAATGACATGAACAATCAGTGCCTCGTCTACGTCACGGACGTAGAGTATTCGTTTCCGACCATCCTCTCGGCGCTTCAGGCTCGCAAATTCGCAAGCCCGGCAACCGATGTCTGCGTCCTCATGTCGGAGCATCTGGACAATTTCGAAGAGCTGAAGGCGCTGCTTGCGGCAAGCAGGGTCGAATTGATCGATGCGACCGAAGCGCTGAAGGACTCACTCGGCAAGCTCGACAGTTCGCATTTTCAGGGCCGCATCAGCGTCAGCACGATGGCCAAACTGGTCCTCTGCGAAGTCCTGCCTGCCAATTATACCCAGATCATCTACCTCGATGGGGATACCCAGATCGTCAGCGATCTCGGCGCGTTCGAAAGCGCTGTCGTTCCCGAGGGCAGATTTTTCGCGGCACGCGATTACACGGCGATCCACGACTTTCTCGACACGGGAAAGGACAGCCACTATTTCAACGCCGGAGTGCTGAAATTCCATCGGAACGGCTGGATCGGGCAGGAGGCGCTTGAGCTTTTTGCCAGAAATCCCGAAGCATGTGACGGCAAACATGATCAGGGCGCATTGAACTACGTCTGCGGCTCCTCGCTCATCCTCATCTCGAACCGCTGGAACTTTCCCAAGCAGTTCCTTCATCTCGTGAACATGTCGTCCTTGTCGATCGTCCATTATATGGCGCATCCGAAGCCCTGGCATGGAACCTTCTTTCCGTGGACCGACACGGAAAGCCAAGTCTATGTCGACCTGCGCAAAGCACATCCGATTTACAACTCGCTGTACCGCGGAATAAGCTTCGATCGTAAGGTGCTGTATAAATACCGGTCGATACGAGCACGCATCCACCACGCGATTGAGGATCACGGACCCAATCCGCGGGTCCAGAGCCTGCTGGTCGGCGACTATGCCGTATGACGATGCATTGTTGGTTCGACCTGAAATGAGCTATCGCGCTTCCGCCGCCAGTATCTCCCATTTTGTCAAAGCCCGCCTTCGTCGCTCGCTCAAGGCCCGGCAGCTTCGCTACGACCGGCTGCGCAGCAGCCTCAGGCAGGCCCGTCACGTCCTCATCTGCGTGATCCGCGACGAAGGGCATCGGCTGGCATTCTTTCTGCAATATTATCGCGATCTCGGCTTCGAGCACTTCATCTGCATCGACAACGGCTCGACGGACGGCACCGTCGAATTGCTGTCCGGCTTCGATGATGTCTCCCTGATATCCGCTCATGGATCCTACAAGGCGGCGAGATTTGGAAACGACTGGATCAACGAAGTCATCAACCGCCATTGCCGGGGCAAATGGGTCCTTTACGTCGATGCGGACGAGTTCCTGGTCTATCCGCATTACGACACGCGGCCGATCGATCAACTGACCGCCTATATCGAATCCATGGGCGGCCGCTCCCTCCGTTCGGTCATGATCGACATGTACAGCCCGCTTCCCGTTGTCGAAAACATTTGCGAACCCGGTCGAAATCCGCTCGAGATCTGCAATCTCTTCGACCGATCCGGTTATGTCGCGCACTTCGACAAACGCAATTCGACGATATGGATCAAGGGCGGCGTTCGCGGGCGTGTCTATTTCCACGACCGGCTCTGGGACGGTCCCGCGCTCAACAAGATACCGCTGGTCTATGTGGCCGGCGAACGTCTGTTCCTCAAGTCGTCGCACCAGGTCTGGCCGCTTTCCCTGAATTTGGGCGAGATGCGCGGAGCGCCCGGCGTATCCGGCGCCCTCCTGCATTTCAAGTTCCTGTCGACCTTCGTTCACAAGGTCGCCGACGCGGCGCACCGAGCTCAACATACGGAGGAATATGCCGTTTATTCCTCGAATAAGGAGATCGATCACTTCGTCTATGACGACACCGGCACCTACAAAGGCTGGAAGGACCTGTCTGATCATGGACTGATCCAGGGCGAAGGGTGGCAATATTGGAAGAATGCTTCGGAGAGCGAAGTCTAGGGATACAGCCCGAATCCAATTGCGGTTTCGGCGATATGCTCCGTTGCGCCGGCTTGGCTTCAACCCACATCCACCGGCTATCCCTCGCATGCCGTTAGACAACGAAACCCGCCAGGCGGCGGGTTTCGAATAGATTTTCCTATTTCATCGGCCTTTATCGAGGCGGCGCTTCAAGCTTGGGATCACACGCCCTCGGCATAAGCTTCCAGCGCTTTTCGATTGAGAATGCGGATCTTGCCTTGTGCCCCATCGACCACCTTGCCCTCGCGCAAGCGTCGCAGGCACTGGTTGACCTTTTCGCGCGAGGCCGGCAGCGTCGCGGCGAGATCGTGTTGGGAGATGACGAGTTCGTCGCCGCTATTTTGCGCATCCATTCTGTACAGGGCGGAAAGGCGCAGCAGCGTCCGGGCCAATCGCTGTTTCAGATTCGACCCGGCGTTGGAAATGAGGCGCAGTTCGAGTTCGGAAACACGCGCCAGCGCCTTCGACAGGATATTCACCTGAAATTGCGGATTGTTTGCACATAACTCCCGCAGCAAGCGACCGTCGAAGAAATGCAGTTCGCAGTCCGACGAGGCCCGATATTCGAGACTGAGGGACTGCCTGCGCAGCACCTCCAACTCCCCGATCAAACCGCCCTTCGGAATGATTTCGACGATGAACTCCCGTCCATCGGGCAAGGGCGTGCTCGCACTCACCATCCCGCGCTGGACGCGGGCAAACATGTCGATCAGGACACCAGCGCCGGCAATGACTTCACCACGGCGAAATTTGCGAACACTCGACCGGGAAAACGGGAACTCGTGATCCAAATCCGCTCTGCCACCGTATTCAGCACCAGAACCGCAAGCAACCGCCTCGCCCATTCGGGCGGCGCCTCTTCCGGTTCTGTTGTCTCTGGTGCTAATTAACCCGTCCATACGCGAAACCCCACGAAGACTAACTGGCTTGTTATCGTCGGACAGCATTCGTAGTATATTAAATTAGAAAGTCAAATAATAATAATATAAAAATTTCGTGTTTAAACTATACATAATTGTGACGATTGCTCATATTTATATATAATAAAAACCACACATAATTCTGTCATTGAAAACAATTTTTGGGTGAATGACGGCTTTTATACAATAAAATGCGATCGACAACCAAAGGCACAAACCAGAAAACATAGTAACAACGTTGAGTAACAAAATACGCAACAGGAAGTATCTTATATTTACAAGAAAGCAAGATGAATTATTTCAAATAATCATAAAATTTACTTATAGGCGTAAAGAATTTATTCTATGATATGACCGCGGTCACAGACACCAAACCTGCATTAAAACAAGCTTTGGCTGTGATTTCTGCGAATGGCCGATGGAGACGCGGGTGACGGGAAAAAATCAGGGCATAAACCTCACCGAACCTTGGCAGGATTTCGCCAGGGCTCGACAGGAAAGGCGTCCGTTCAATTCATCTCAATCTCATCTGATCAGCAGAATTCTAAAGCGCGCATTGGACATCATTGTTGCGGCAGGTCTCCTATTCCTGCTGTCGCCGCTCCTTCTGTCCGTGGCAGCCATCATCACACTAAGTGATCGGGGTCCCCTCTTCAATTGCCATATTCGGGTTGGTTACAAGGGAAAAGAGTTCCGTTGCCGCAGGTTCCGCACGGCAAGCGCCGATGCGACGCCCAACCCTGAGGTAACCATCGTCGGTGATATCCTGGGACGATCGAGCCTCGACAAGCTTCCGCAATTGATCAACGTGCTGCTCGGTCAAATGAGCCTGGTCGGGCCGCGCGCGATCACCAGAGAAGAATTGCCGCGTTACGGCGAGCATGCCTATGCCTACATGGCCGTCCGTCCCGGCCTGACCGGCCATTGGCAGACCGGTGGTCGCAGCGACGCCAGCTATCAGAACAGGCTTGCCCTCGACGTCGAATATTTGTCCAACTGGACACTCGCATGGGACTTCGCAATCATGACGAAGACGCTCTCCGCCCTGCTTTCCCGGCACGCGCTATTGCCCAGGCTGGACTCCTGAGTATGCCGCGCAATCACGACATGCAAGAAGACGAAAGACCTGAGGCGCGGTGGGCAACTTTAAAAGATCGCGCCGCACCTTAGGCATTTCCCGCGCAACTCAGCAGCGTTTAACAGCAATGGCCTCATCCGTGAGGGCCCTTACCGGTCGCAGGCGAACGGTCGACGATGGCGTTCTTTTTCCGGCGCTTTTGAATATGCCCCCACAAGGAAAAAGTGAACAGGCCGGCCAGATAGCATATTTCCATCAGGACAAGCACCTCGAGAGAGGAAACGACCGCTTCCGTCCAAGAGGAACCCTTCAGCAGGATCACGATGCCCAAGGCCGTGACCAGCAGAAATGCAAAAGCCGCAAAGGCCCAGGCGCGAATGGTCGCTCCGGCGGCGATGGAGACGGCAATCACGACGAGCACGCTCTTCAGCATTACGACTCCTCTCTTCAGACCTCCTTCAAGCTGCCGCCGCCAGCTTCGATGACACGACAAATCTCAAAGTCGAAACGAAGTTCGATCGAAGTATTTTATCCGTTATCGTTAAAATATCGCTAAGACGTCGCGAACAAACCGACCGAACCACGCCGGGGAATATTCGACTATTCATCCGGCGAAGGAGCGTGACCGTCCAAAACCGGGAAATCTAGGGATGTCGCGACCGGAAAGATTTGCCTATTGCAGGATTATACAAGAGCTGGAGATGCAACCACAGCCGTCTTCCGCCGAACCGGACCTTCGTTTGATGGTTCTGAAAAGGTGAGTGCGAGCATAGGCTTACGCGGTCAGCACAGAGACACGCCGAGCGACCGGCATGCATCAACGAAACAGGGCTCGCAACGATGGCGAGCCCTGCGGATCTTGTATCGGTTAAGCACCGGCGATGGAATTCGTGCGGCCGGAGTTTCCGGCCGAATCGGGAAGTCTACTTCGAGACCGCGCCGGCCAACTCCCGTTTTGCACCACGCTGCAGGCTGAGATTTTCGAGCCAGGTGACTTGCTTGCGCAATTTCAACGCCGGCTTTTCGATGAATCTCCAGGAAAAAGCGGCAAAGCAGGTGGCGACGATGCTGCAGACGATGCCGTTCAACCACCAATTATGCGCCCAAGGCCCGAGTGCCACGAACGCCTGCTGGATCGGATAGCCATAGAGGAAGACGCCGTAGGAATAATCGGCGCCGCGCAGGATGCTGAGCTTGGGGGGTGAGGTGAGACCGAGGAAGACCGTGACATACCCCATTGCCGGTATGGCAATGAAATCCCCGAAGGATGTGAACCAATAGGCGCCCACTATGACCGCCACGGAGACGAGCAAAATTCGAACGTCCCAGAGAATCTTGTCCTTGTAGAGATAGAAAGTCACCCCCGCCAGAAAGGCACAAATGAGAAGATTGCCCGATGCGGTCGTCGGCATGACGCCCCAATCGCTTTCGTGTTTCCAGTATCGCGCAATGGCGAAGCTTATGATCAATGCCGGTGTTGCGATGAGGGCGATGACGCGCCGCCTGACCACGCCGAGCACGAAGAGCGCGGCGATCACCATGTAGCATTCGAGCTCGAAGGGCACTGTCCAGAGCTGCCCGTTCACCATCGCCGCGTCAGGATTATCCAGGAACACGCCGGGGAGATTGAAGTGAATATGTCCGGTGACATTCATCAAATATGTAAAGAACTGCGGATCGGTGAAATAGTCACGCAGGTCATACTCTGTATAGATCGCCCCGAGTATAAAGGCAGCCAGCAATACCTCTACCGTGAGTGCAGGATAGATTCGGATAAACCGGTTACCTAAGAAAGAGATCAATGTCTTCGATCGCTCGAGACTGCCCGCCACCAGGAACCCGCTCAAGACAAAGAACATGGGAAGCACGGACTTGAGAAGCGGACGAAGGGGCGACTCCCAGAGGAAAAGGTCAT
This sequence comes from Rhizobium pisi, assembly GCF_003938655.1. GTDB lineage: Bacteria > Pseudomonadota > Alphaproteobacteria > Rhizobiales > Rhizobiaceae > Rhizobium > Rhizobium pisi. Next base: position 50,529 of record NZ_RJJT01000007.1, on the reverse strand, counting down.
CGCCATATGTGACGCGGGCCGTATGTATCCAAAGCACTGAAAAAGCTAACAATAATCGCATATAGTCGAATCCTGACGGCCTCCCGTTCGCCAGATCAAGCTTTTCGCCGAGAACCATCTGTGCCCCTTTCAGAAGTATTGACGCAATTTGGAATGGCAAGCTGCCGCCGCAAAGCGGCCGTCGCATCCTTGCTGCAACGGGGACGCGTGTCAGTGACCAGAGGTACATCAGGAAAAAATTGAACGGGAAAGCGCCGCTCTCCCGAAGACGGATACCCGACCATCAAGCGAATGGCCCGGTGCCTCCCGAGGCGCCATTCGACGGTCAGGGATGAAATAGGATGATCGGGCGGCGAATTGGATGAGGGGACTATGAAATTTCTGGCTATCCTGTTCTCAATTGTTCTCGCCTTCATCGGCTTGGGGCTGGCGGGCGCCGGCGCCTGGCTGCTCAGCCTCGGCGGCTCGCCCTATTACGCGATCGTCGGGCTTGCCTATCTGGTTGCCGCGCTGCTGCTGTGGCGCCGGAAGGCATCTGGCGGCCTTATCGTTCTGCTCGTCGCCGTTTTCACGCTTCCATGGGCGCTATGGGAGTCGGGGCTTAATTTTTGGGCGCTCTTTGCCCGCGTGATGTCCCCGCTTGCGCTGGCGGGCTTCGCGCTTCTCTTTGCCCCGTCGCTTTCGCCGAACGCCAATCGCAGGATCTCCCATGGCGGCGCCTTGCTCGCCGCCGTCCTGTTCGCTGCGGGATTCAGCCTTGCTTTCACCCCGCACGGGGTCATCCGCCCGTCGGCCGACATCAGCGCCTACAAGGCGGCCAAGGGCGACAACACGCCCTCCGACTGGACATCCTATGGCCGCAGCACGGCAGGGGATCGCTATTCGCCCTTCGATCAGATCAATCGCGGCAATGTTTCCAGGCTGGACCTCGCCTGGACATATCGCACCGGCAAAAGCGAAGGCGCCGATCAGAACACGCCCCTGCAGATCGGTGATACGGTCTACACCTGTACGCCGACGGATGTGATTGCAGCGCTCGACGCCGATACCGGGAAACCCCGTTGGACCTTCGATCCGAAGGCGAGCGCACCTTATTGGCAACGTTGCCGCGGCCTCGGCTATTACAAGATGCCGAAAGAGGCCCAGTCGGCCGACGGCCTTTGCAACGAGCGCCTGGTGCAGACGACGATCGATGCCCGTCTCCTGGAGATCGACAGCAAGACCGGCGCACTCTGCAAGGACTTCGGAGACAATGGCACCGTCCAGCTGTCCCAGGGCATGGGCGAGGTCAAGGCAGGCTATTATTTCCAGACATCGGCGCCGCTGATTGCCCGCAATCTGATCGTCATCGGCGGCTGGGTCGTCGACAATCAGGAAACAGGCGAGCCCTCGGGCGTCATCCGCGCCTTCAACGTCGTCACCGGTGAACTCGAATGGGCGTGGGATCTCGGCAATCCTGAGATCACCAAGCTTCCGCCGGCGGGCCAGACCTATACCCGGGCGACGCCCAACATGTGGACGACAGCCGCATTCGACGACAAGCTCGGCCTCATCTATGCGCCGCTCGGCAACACCACCCCGGACTACTACGGCGCCAACCGCCCCGCCTTCGCCGACCAGTACAATGCGACGTTGGTGGCGCTCGATGTGACGACCGGTCGCGAGAGATGGAAGTTCCAGACCGTACACCACGACATCTGGGACTACGACCTGCCGTCCCAGCCGGCGCTGATCGACCTGCCCGACGGCAATGGCGCCACCGTGCCTGCTCTGCTGCAGACCACCAAACGTGGGCAACTTTTCCTGCTCAACCGCCAGACCGGCACGCCGCTTGCCGAGGTTCAGGAAAAACCGGTGCCTCAGCAGGGAGGCGCGCCGGAAGAGAAATTGTCTCCGACCCAACCCTATTCCGTCGGCATGCCGACGGTCGGCGCGGAACATGTGAGCGAGCAGACGGCCTGGGGCCTGACGATGTTCGATCAGCTGGCCTGCCGCATCGCCTTTCGAAACATGCGCTACGATGGCGATTTCACGCCGATCGGAACGCAGCAGGCGATCCAGCAACCCGGAAATCTCGGCGGCCTCAACTGGGGAAGCGTCTCCGTCGACCTGCCCAACAACCGGGTTTTTATGAATGACATCCGCGTGCCCAGCCTCTTTGCGCTCGTTCCTCGCAAAGACTATGTCGATTTTGCCCTGACGACGACCGCGCACGGGCCATCAGCCCCGCAGCGGGGCACGCCCTACGGCATGACCACCGAGATGTGGACCTCGAGGCTCCGCGTCCCCTGCACGCAACCGCCGTTCGGTACCGTCACGGCAATCGACCTGAACACCCGTAAGATTGCATGGCAGGTGCCGGCCGGAACCGCCGAGGAGCTCGGACCGTTCAAGTTCAAGACCAATCTTCCGATGCCCATGGGCCTGCCGAGTTACGCCGGCACGTCGGCAACCGCCGGCGGCGTCGTCTTCTTCGCCGGCTTCCAGGACTATTACATTCGCGCCTATAATGCCGAGAATGGCACCGAACTCTGGAAATATCCCCTGCCCGTCGGCTCGAGTGCGACGCCGATGACCTACATCTCGCCGAAGACAGGCAAGCAATATGTCCTGATTTCGGTCGGCGGAGCGCCATATTCGAAGGACAGCGGCGACTATGTTCTCGCCTTTTCTCTCAAAGACGGAGATTAACCTCTCGGGACTTCGAAATCGCGTCACACCGCCGAATTAGGGATTGGGCGACGTTAACGGCCCTCTGTGCTATTTTGGTCCGACAAGGAACAAAGGCCATGAGCTTGGCGCGAAAACTTGCGGCCATCCTGGTCGCGGATGTGGTCGGCTACAGTCGTCTCGCCGGTGCGGACGAGGACCGCATCTTGGCGCGACTGCGAACACTGCGCAGTGATCTGATCGATCCGACCATCGCCGTGCACAATGGCCGCGTCGTCAAGCGCACCGGAGACGGAAGCCTCATCGAATTCCGCAGCGTTGTCGATGCCGTGCGTTGCGCGATCGAAGTACAGACGGCCATGGTCGAGCGCAATGCCGGTGTCCAGCCTGACCACCGCATCGAATTCCGGGTCGGGATCCATCTCGGCGATGTCGTGGAGGAGAGCGATGGCGATTTGATGGGTGACGGCGTCAATATTGCCGCCCGGTTGGAGGGCGTTGCCAAGCCTGGCGCCATCTGTCTCTCCGAAGACGCTTATCGCCAGGTGAAGGCGCGCCTTGATCTTGCGGTGACCGATCTCGGCCCGATCCGTCTTAAGAATATCGCCGAACCGATGCGGGTCTATTCCCTTCGGATCGGAAGCGTGCTGCAGCCGGCAATACAAGCGCAGCCGCCCGCAACGGAAATGCCTTCGGTTAAGGCCATTCCCGACAAACCCTCCATCGCCGTGCTGGCGTTCAACAACATGAGCGGCGACGCCGAACAGGAATATTTCTCCGACGGCATCAGCGAGGACATCATTACCGACCTCTCAAAACTATCCGAGTTGCATGTGATCGCCCGCAACTCGTCTTTCGTCTACAAGAATGTCACAGCTTCCGTGCCTGACATGGCCAAGGCGCTGGGCGTCCGTTATGTTCTTGAGGGCAGCGTGCGCAAGGCCGGTAACCGGGTGCGGGTCACAGCCCAATTGATCGACGCTGACAATGGCGGACATATCTGGGCCAGCCGGTTCGATCGCGACCTCACCGACATTTTTGCGGTTCAGGATGAGCTCACACGAGAAATCGTGGCGGCGCTCAGGCTGAACCTCACGCACCGCGACCAGGGCCGGTTAGCGCAAGGACGCCCGGTCGATGTCGGCGCTTACGAGTTCCTGTTGCGTGGCCGGGAGCAGGCATCGGCCCACACCCGAACCGGAAACAGAGCGGCCCGCAGCCTGGCGGCGGATGCTATCGCCATCGATCCGGAATATGCAGCGGCCCTGGCGCTCATGTCCTTCACCCATGTGCTCGACTACGTCAACGCCTGGAGCAGCGATCCGGAAGCCTCGCTGCGGATGGGCATGGACCTCGCGCAGCAAGCAGTGGAAATGGCCGAAGAACAGCCAACCGGCCACTTCGCACTGGGCATGGCCTGCATGTGGAACCGCGAATTGGACCGGGCGCGGGCAGAAGTGCTGCGAGGCCTCGAGCTTTCGCCCAACTCTGCCGAACTCCTCATACTGATGGCCCATATCCAGATATTCTCCGGTAAACCCGCAGACGCCCTTGAGACACTTGACGCATCGATGCGGCTTGACCCGCACTATCCGGAAATTCTTCTCCAATTTCTCGCCGATGCGCGATTTTCTCTCGGCGAGTATGAGCAGGCGATTGTTGCCATCCAGCGACGGCTCCAACAAAACCCCCAATCGGAAACGGCCTATGCGCTGCTTGCGTCATGTTACGGCCACCTCGGCCGAATGGAGGAGAGCCGGCAGGCCTGGGAGAAGGCGCTTCAGATAAACCCCGACTTCTCCATCGAACGCCGCCGCCGCGTCCTCCCATTTCAAAACCCTGAGGATTTCAACCGCCGCGTCGATGGGCTCCGTAAGGCAGGACTGACGGTTCCTGATGTCGGTCCATGCTGAAGGGCAAGCAGGTTATCGACAGGTGCCTTTAAGCAACGAAGAAGCAGGGCCTTTGGCCATCAGGGGGCGGTCGCAGCGAGGCCGCCATCCACTGCCAGGTTGACGCCTACCACCCAGCGAGCGGCATCGGAGCAAAGGAAGAGAGTTGGCCCGGCGACCTCGTCGGCAAAGGCAGGGCGCTTCATCAAGCCCGCGTCTCGCTGCACCCGTTCTTCGCCCAGCATGGTGACGAAATCGCCGAGGATCGGCGTGAAAACCGGCCCCGGCGCCACCGAATTCATGCGGATGTCGTGCTGCATGAACAGATCGAAGCTGCGCACACGCGTCCAGACGATGAGCGCCTCCTTGAAATACTGATAGCAGGTCTCCTGTGCGACCGGATTGTCGTTCAGCCAAGCCAGTCCCTCGGCGAAATTCTTCGTCGCAGCGAGTGCACGGTGAGCTTCGACACGTTCAGGCCACTCGGCGCCAAGAATGGAGGCGAAATTGACAATCGATGCCCCCTTGCGCATCCGCGCCACCAGCGCTTCGGTAAGGTGGCGAAGCCCGAGATAATTGACCTTCGCAACGAGAGCTCGGTCGGCGGTTCCCGGCACGCCCGCCGCATTGATCAGCGCATCGACCTGCCCGGGAAGTGAGCGGACGGCAGCGTCGATTGCAGAGGGATCGCTCAGATCGGCCTTGATGAAGCCGTCAAGCGTCAGCATAGGATCATTCCGATCGAGGCCGATAACATGCGCGCCATGGAAGCGCGCCAGGCGGGCGACTTCACCCCCAATGCCTGAAGACGCACCGGTGATGACGATTGTTTTTCCGTGAAGATTCATGGGTATTGTCCTTGTCCCAGAAAGCGTAGAGTCCAGCCAGCGGTCCGCGGCCGGACCGGTAAAGTGATCCAAAGTACCGGCTGATCAGAACGGATACGGCGTTGCGGTTTTCTTGACCGAAACCCACTGCCACTGGGTGAATTCCTCGATATCCGCCGGCCCGCCCACCCGCGTGCCGTTGCCCGATTTGCCGCGTCCGCCGAAAGGGGCATACGGACCGCCATTGACCGTTTGGTCGTTGATATGCAACTGGCCGACCTCAAGCTCTTCTCCAACAGCCATCGCCCGGCCGATGTCGGCGGAAATGACCCCGGCGGCGAGGCCGTAGTCGGATCGATTGGCAAGCGCGATGGCCTCTTCATCGCTGCGGAAGGAAACGATGCAGGCGACAGGGCCGAAGACCTCCTCCTCGAAAGCGAGCATGCCGGGCTTCACGCCGGAAAGGACGGTTGCCGGATAGAAACGCCCATCGCTGCGCCCGCCGGCGAGCAGTCGCGCGCCCTTTGCGACGGCATCGTCGACAATCGCCTGGATCGCCGTCACCTGGGCATCGGAAATGATCGGCCCAAGCGCCACCTGATTGCTTGAGGGATCGCCAACCGGCAGGTGCGCGGCCTTTGCGACCAGCCGGTCAGTCACCGCCTGTTCGATTTTCTCGTCGATGAGAACCAGGCCGGTTGCCATGCAAATCTGCCCCTGGTGAAGGAACGCGCCCCAGGCTGCATTGGAGGCCGCCACGTCAGGGTCGGCGTCACCGAGAATGATCAGCGCGTTCTTGCCTCCGAGTTCGAGCTGCACACGTTTCAGGTTCCTGCCGGCAATCTCGCCAACCTTGGCGCCGCCGCGTGCGGAGCCCGTAAAGGAGATCATCGCCACGTTTGGATCGCTGCAGAGGGCTTCCCCGGCATCGGCACCGCCGGGCACGATCTGCAGAATGCCCGCCGGCAGGCCGGCCTCCTCGAAAATCCGGGCAATGATGATGCCGCCCGAGATCGGCGTGCGTGGATCTGGCTTGTGCACCACGGCATTGCCGACCGCCAGCGCCGCAGCAATGGAGCGAACCGAAAGGACCAGCGGAAAATTGAACGGCGAGATAACGCCAACGACGCCGTGCGGCACTCGCCGGGCATAATTTTCGCGATCGTCCATGCCAGGAAGGAACATACCGGACGGAGCCGTGGCAAGTGTTGCCGCATGGCGGATGAACAGCGCTCCGTGCTCGATTTCGATCATCGCCTTCTGATGGATCGAGCCCGACTCCTTCATGATCCACAGGGCGAGTTCCGCACCATTTGCCTCCAGCAAATCTGCGGCCCTGTTGAGGATGCGCGCACGCTCAGCACCGAGCATTTTCGCCCAGGCTTTCTGGGCAGCACGGGCCTCGCCTGCAGCGCGGGCGATGTCTGCTGGACCGCCAAGGCCGACGGAGGCGAGAACCGTTCCATTGGCCGGATCAGTGACATTGATCGTTCCCGCTTCGGTCCGATCCCAGCCGCCAAAGAAGGCGCGACCGCTCCAGCGCCCGGCATCGATGAAAGTGTGAGTTTGGATGTTCATGGTGTGGGCCTCCTCAGATCCTCTTGTCATGAGAGAAGGCATCGCTTCGCCATTACACGGTCCGCACGGTTCGTGCCGACGTCGGCTATGGTCGATGCTGCAATCCTCCCGGCCGCTGCTCCTCAAACGGCCGCTCCTTCCGTCGCAAAGCGCGTGCCAGTTTTCATTTTTGCCCAGCTGGATGCCGGCGAAGACAGATAAACGCTTCCACCAACTTGATTTTCGGGGGATCTGGAGATGAAGCCAAGCTCCGAAACGGGCTTGCCGAATTTCATAAAATGATAAAGACTTTCATGATTTTGAGAATCTCATGAAAGACGATCATGCCAAAGCGCACAGTCCCGCCGCACCTGATCTCGCTGGCCGATGCATCCAAACGTACGGGCAAGATGCTTTCGCGCGGCACATACAGCGAGCTCGACACCGGCGCGTCGCCAACATTGACCGAATTGACCGAGGCCCTGCACTTCGCACTGGGAGATGGCCGCATCTGGCTGAACGATCAGCGCATGGTGTTGATGCAGTCGCAGGTCCTGGGCCGGCTCCGGCAGGAGATCATCGAAGCTTTCGGCGTCGAGATCGCCACGGCCATGTTCATGCGGGTCGGCTACATGCAGGGCGTGCGCGATGCGGAATTGATCCAGAAACGGTTTCCGAACGAGGACCTGACTCACGCCCTGGCGGCCGGCCCGCGGGTCCACACCCTCGAGGGTTTCGTCAAGGTCACCACCCGGCATTTCGAATTCAACAGCGCCCGGGGCACCTACTTCGGCGAGTTCGACTGGCACGATTCCTCCGAAGCTGCCGAACACATCGCCCACCACGGCCTTGCCAGCGCCCCGGTCTGCTGGATGCAGACCGGCTATCCCAGTGGCTACACCAGCACGCTCTTTGGACGCCCCGTCATCTTTCGCGAAGTCGAATGCGCCGGGATGGGCGCCCCCCATTGCAAGGTCATCGGCCAGAATGCCGAGGAGTGGGGCGAAGACGCGCCGGAGCGCGCCTATCTCGGGCTCGAATGGCCAAGGTCCCGCCGCACCGCTCGCCGCGCCGCCGATCCGGCAATGCAGCCAACCGAACCGCCGGCGAAGGCCGTTCCGTCCGAAGTCGCTGGTTCCAGCCAGGTCATCGGCGTGTCGGCAAACTTCCTGCGCGCCCGGCTGATGGTGGAAAAGGTTGCCGATACCGAGGCCACCGTCCTGCTGATCGGAGAATCCGGTGTTGGCAAGGAATTGTTCTCCCAGCAGCTTCATCGGCTGAGCGGCCGGGCCGGCGGCCCGTTCGTGCCGATCAACTGTGCCGCAATCCCCGAAAACCTCGTGGAATCGGAGCTGTTCGGCGTCGAAAAGGGTGCCTATACCGGCGCAATCGCATCCCGGCCGGGATATTTCGAGCGGGCCGCCGGTGGCACCATATTCCTTGACGAGATTGCCTCGCTCGCCTACGCGGCTCAGGGAAAGCTGCTCCGCGCCATCCAGGAGCGGCAGATCGAGCGGGTTGGCGGCATCCGCACCATTCCAGCCGACGTGCGGGTGGTGGCGGCATCCAATGTCGACCTTGAAGGCGAAGTGCGCGCCGGGCGGTTCCGGCAGGACCTCTATTTCCGCCTCTGCGTCTTCCCGATCGTCGTTCCCCCGCTGCGCGACAGGCGCGACGACATTCCGATGCTGATCGACCATTTCCTGCGTATTTTCCGCGATCGCCACCGCCGTGATGTCATCGGCCTGTCGCGACGAGCGATCGACGCACTGTTGGCCTATGACTTTCCCGGCAATATCCGTGAACTGCAAAATCTGATCGAACGCGGCGTAATTTTTGCCGAGCCCGGAGGTCTGATCGATATCCAGCATCTCTTCACCGGCGGCGAAGTCTCGCCGACGTTTCCGCAGGCGTTAAGCCGGGATGGACGGATAAAGCCGAAAAATGCGCCGCTCCCCGTGACACATCCTAGCCTTATCACCTCGCCTGCCGATCTCGTCGCCGCCGAGGACGCACTCTACCAAGAAGCGCTGCGGGCCGCCGCCGGCAATGTCTCTGCAGCCGCCCGCAATCTTGGCCTTACCCGCGCCAAGCTGGAATACAGGTTGAAGAAGCTAGGCCTGGTGAATTGAAAAGCTGTATACAGAGATCGAGCGAATGCCGCCGAGATTGTCATATTTTTCCGATTTTCACCTTCCGTCTTGACGCGATGTATACATTGTGCGCTTCTTAAGCCATCTGAGGAGGACAGATGAAATGAAGCGACCGACATTTCCCTTGAATGCTTGGTATGCCGCCGCCTATGATGTGGAGCTGAAGCGCGCACTGCTGCCGCGCACCATCTGCAACAAGCCAATTGTGCTGTATCGCAAGGAAAATGGCACGCCCGCGGCCTTGGCGGACGCCTGTTGGCACAGGCTGGTACCGCTCTCGTTCGGCCGGCTCGATGGCGACAACGTGGTGTGCGGCTATCATGGCCTCGAATATGACGAGACCGGCCGCTGTGTATACATGCCGTCACAGGACACGATCAATCCATCGGCCTGCGTTAAATCCTATCCAGTCGCCGAGAAGCACCGCTTCGTCTGGATCTGGCCCGGCGAGCCGGCGCTTGCCGACCCGGCGCTAATTCCCGACATGCACTGGAACGATGACCCCGATTGGGCCGCCGACGGCAAGCTGATCGAGGTGAAATGCGACTATCGCCTGGTTGTTGATAATCTCATGGATCTCACCCACGAGACCTTCGTGCACGGCTCGTCGATCGGCGATCGTGCCGTGGCTGAATCTCCCTTCGAAGCAAATCATTCTGATCGCTTCGCCTATGTGACAAGGTGGATGCACGACATCGATCCGCCGCCCTTCTGGCGCAAGCAGTACGGCAAGCCGGGCAAAGTGGACCGTTGGCAGATCATCCGATTCGAGGCTCCCTGCACGGTCACGATCGACGTCGGCGTCGCAGCGGCTGGTACCGGCGCGCAGCAGGGCGACCGCTCGCAAGGCGTGAACGGCTACGTCCTGAACACGATCACGCCATCGACGGACAATACCTGTCTGTATTTCTGGGCCTTTGCCCGGAACTACGACCTGCATAATCAGGCCCGTACGCATGAACTGCGCGAGGGCGTCGCGGCTGTTTTCGGCGAGGATGAGGCGGTGCTTCAAGCACAGCAGATCGCGATCGAAGCCAACCCTGATCATCAGTTCTACAATCTCAATATCGATGCGGGCACGATGTGGGCTCGCAAGCTTATCGACCGGATGATCGACCGGGAAACCAGTCCAGAACGGAACGCCACGGCGGTGGCGGCGGAGTAAAGCATGGCGGCAGAACGGGACGGCGCGCCGAAACAGCAGACGGCAAAGGCCCTCACGGGCCTTCGTGATCTCGTGCTCAAAGGCGAGGTGCTGCATGGGGAGCGGCTCTCGGAGGTAGCACTCGCCGCCCGGCTCAAAGTGTCTCGCACGCCGTTGCGTGCCGCCCTGCAAAAGCTGGAACAGGAGGGACTCGTCGTCATGATTCCCTCGGGCGGCTATGCGGTCCGCAGCTTCAGCCGCCAGGACGTGATCGACGCCATAGAACTTCGCGGCGTTCTCGAGGGCACCGCTGCCCGGCTGGCGGCCGAACGCGGCGTACCGCCGGTAAAGCTGAAGGCAATTTTGGACGTGGTCGCAAGTCTCGACCGTGTGGTGGAGCCAGGACCGGGCGCGATGGATTTCGGGCTCTATGAAATGCTGAACGAACGTTTCCACCGGCAACTCGCAGCCCTGAGCGGCAGCGAGGTGCTGAGCCGAGAGATCGAGCGGATCACCGGCCTCCCATTTGCCAGCCCCAATGCCTTCGTCAACACGGAGGCGGATGTGCCGGCCTTTCAACGCACGCTGGTAATCGCCCAGACGCAGCACAAGGCAATTATTTCCGCAATCGGACTGCGCGAAGGCGCGCGTGCCGAAGCGCTGGCGCGCGAACATGCACGGCTGGCGCGGCAGAACCTGGATTTCGTCATGGAAGAACAACCGGATCTGCGCGGCAAGGTGCTGGCACTGGCGCTGATGTCCAGCTGAAGCGGCGAGAGGTCTTCGGGCGGCCGCCTTTTATACCGGATGACCGGCAGATCATCGAAATTCAAAGGGAGGGAAATATGCGGTCCAGGTTGGAGTGGCGCAAGGCGCGGGTCGTTGAGGCACGCACGATCGCCGAGGATGTGCGGGCGGTGACCTTTGCCGTCGAAGGCCTGCGTGCCGGTTTCGATCCCGGTTCACATACCAATATCAGAGTGCAGATCAACGGTGATCCGGCGATCCGCACCTATACCGTTTTACCTGGACCGCCCGGCACGCTCTCCATCGCCGTGAAGCTTCACCCGAACAGCCGTGGCGGCTCGGTATTCATCTGGCAGCTGCAGCCGGGTGATGACATAGAACTGACCGAGCCCGAAAACCGTTTCGAGCTTTCGTGGCGCGCCTCCCGCTATCTCCTGATCGCCGGCGGCATAGGGATTACCCCGATCTACGGCATGGCGAAAACACTCGCCTCGCGAGGGCAGAGGCTCCGGCTGGCCTATGCCGCGAAGAGCCGTCACCAGATGGCTTTTGTCGATGAACTTGCCGCGCTGCTGGGCGACCGGCTGCAGTTTTTTGCTCAGGAAGACGGTGAAGCACTAGATCTCGACTCCGAATTTGCCGCCCTGCCGCCGGATGGTGAGGCATACATTTGCGGCCCGCTCGGCCTCCTGGAGGCGGCGCGACAGGCTTGGCAAAAAAGTGGCCGCTCCATGAGCCGACTGCGCTACGAGGTCTTCGGCGACAACGGTCGCTTTGCAGAGCAGGCCTTCGATGTCGAAGTCCCCCAGCTCGGTGCTCGTGTTCGGGTCCGGGCCGACCAGTCCATGCTCGACGTGCTGGTGGAGGCCGGCGTCGACATGGTTTTCGATTGCCGCCGCGGCGAATGTGGGCTCTGTGCCGTCAACATCGTGGAAGCGGATGGGATGATCGACCACCGCGATGTTTTCTTTTCCGAAGCCGAGCGGCAGGAAAATTCACGCATGTGCGCCTGCGTTTCGCGGGCCTGTGGCGGACGGATCGTCATCGATACTGGCTATCGCTCCGACCTCACCCCGGCAGAATAATCCACGCATGTCCGGAAAGATGCGCAGTTCAAATAACGCTGCGGCTGTTTTGGCTTTGGTCGATCAATCATCAGTCGGGAGTTCGGGGTTATCCTGGCGAGAGGCCCCTTCGCCCTCCTGCCGGATGCTGCGCAAGACTTCCAACGCTGCCTCTCGCAGCTCCGGCGCGAAAAGGCGCAGAAACCGCGCCTCGTGTGCCCCGATGATGGCATGCACCGTCTCCACCCTCTCCATACCGGTCCTCGTCAGGCGAAGAGCCTGCGATCGGCCGCCGACCGGAGCCCGGTCGACAAGCCCGGCCTTGGTCAGCCCGACCATCAGGGGAACCATGTTGGCGCGCTGGATGCCGAGGCTACGTCCGAGATCGCTCTGGGTACAGCCGGGATTGGCATCAATCAGCGTCAGAATGGAAGCTTCGACCGGCCTGAGTTCGATTGCCTGAAGCCTTGAACCCAGGTCGGTCATCATCACATTGGATGCCCTCCTCAGCTGATAGCCAAGCAGGGTCTCGAGCGGGTCGCTCAATTTCGATGTGCGGGCGTCGATATCCATAATCCGGCTATAATGCTATTGCGCATAACAATCAAATGATGCTATGAGACATAACATTACCGGTGAGGAGGTCATATGCCGGTATTGGAGGAATTTCTTTCAGAATATCGGCAGATGCGCCGCGATCCGTTGATCAACGACGCAACAGCTCTCTGCGCATTCGCGCCGGCTGGCGTGAGGCGTCTCATTTGGATTTCACTGCGGCCACCAGGCCCTGGTGAGGCTTACTGTCTTCAACGCAGGTCGCGACTTTGCGGCCGCGTCCCTTTTGATGTGCAGGCCCGAACGGCAAGAAGGACACCATCATGACAACAGAACATTCCGAAAAAGATACCGTCGCCTTTACCGTTGAAGCCGGTATCGCCTGGGTCAGCTTCAACCGCCCGGAGAAACGCAATGCCATGAGCCCCACGCTCAATCGGCGCATGATGGAGGTTCTGGACGAGCTCGAGTTTCGGGCCGATGTCGGTGTACTGGTTCTGTCCGGCGAGGGTACGGCCTGGTCAGCGGGCATGGATCTCAAGGAATATTTCCGCGAGACCGAGGCCCACGGTCTGCAGGGCACGCGAAAGGCGCAACGTGAAAGCTATGGCTGGTGGCGCCGGCTGCGCTGGTATCAGAAGCCGACCATCGCCATGGTGAACGGCTGGTGCTTCGGCGGCGGTTACGGGCCGCTTTTCGCCTGCGATCTCGCCTTTGCCGCCGATGAAGCCAAATTCGGGCTGAGCGAGATCAACTGGGGCATTCTGCCCGGCGGCGGCGCCGCCAAGGTGGCGACCGAGCTGACATCCTTCCGCAACGCCATGTATCACGCGCTGACCGGCGAGAACATCGATGGCAGGAAAGCGGCCGAGTGGGGTTTCGTCAACGAGTCCCTGCCGCTTGCGCAGTTGAAAGCGCGCGTGACCGATGTCGCCAACATTCTGCTGCAAAAGAACCCCGTGGCTCTCAAAGCCACCAAGGATGCCATCCGCCGCGTGCGGGAGATGGCCTACGACAATGCGGAGGATTACCTGGTCCGTGCCCAGGAAGCGGCCAACAGTTATGACAACGAGGGGCGCAAGGAAGGTATCAAGCAGTTCATCGACGACAAGACCTACAAGCCGGGTCTTGGTGCCTACGACAAATCCAAGCATCAGGCCTGAGGAGCGCCCTAGCATGACGGTCGACACCACTAGCGCGCTTCCCAGCGGTTCGATGGAACGCTTGTTGCACCCGAGATCGGTGGCAATTGTCGGCGCCTCCGACAAGCCCGGCGCGCTTGGCGCTTCGGTTCTGTCCAATCTCGACCGCTGCGGCTATGCCGGCGCCATTCATCTCATAAATCCCAAGCGGACCGAGATCGGCGACCGGCCCTGCCTCGCCTCGATCGATGACTTGCCGGACGGGGTGGATGCGGCGGTTCTTGCCGTTCCGCGCGCAGCCGTGCTTCCCTCCATAGTGGCGCTTGCCCGCCGCCGTGTTGGCGCGGCCGTCATCTTTTCGGCGGGCTTTGCCGAGGGCGGCGAGGAAGGCTTGGCCGACCAGCGCGAGATCGCCCGCATAGCGGCTGAGGTGGGTATGGTGATCGAGGGGCCGAATTGCCTCGGCATGGTCAATCATGTTGACCGCATCCCCCTGACCTTCATCGAAACCGATTCAGAGGCGCTAGGCGATCGGCCGGGCATCGCGATCGTGTCGCAGAGCGGCGCCATGGCTGCTGTCCTCGGCGTGACCTTCGCCAGCCGCGATCTCGGCCTCTCCTATTCCATTTCGACCGGCAACGAAGCCGCAAGCGGCGTCGAAGACTATGTGGAATTTCTAGTTGAGGACTCATCCACACGCGTCATCGCGATGATCGTTGAACAATTCCGCAAGCCCGCCCGCTTCCTCGATGCAGCGCGCAAAGCATATGCGAAGGGCAAGCGGATCGTCCTTCTTCACCCCGGCCGGAGCAGTGCGGCGCGCGAATCTGCTGCGACCCATACCGGCGCCATGGCCGGCGACTATCAGGTCATGCGCGCCAAGGTCGCGCGTGCCGGCGTCATTCTGGCCGAAACGCTCGAAGAACTCGGCGACATCGCCGAGATCGCCCTGCGTTGCCCGGCTCTTCCCGCCGGAGGCCCTGCCGTGCTTGGCGAATCCGGCGCGTTCAAGGCGCTGACGCTCGATCTGTGCGAGGAGCTTGGGCTGGTTCTTCCGATAATCAGCGACGATACCGCGCCAGCGCTGCGCGCTGTCCTGCCGCCCTTCGTCGGCGTCAGCAATCCGCTGGATCTGACGGCACAGGGCCTTGTCGAGCCGGACCTTTATGACAGAACGCTCACCGCCCTCTTCGACGATACCCGTTTTGCCAGCATTGTCGCCTGCATCATCCAGACCGACCCCGTCACCTCAGCCATCAAACTGCCGCCGATCCTGAAAGCGGTGCGCGAGCGCAAGCCTGCAAAACCGCTGATCTTTGCCGGGCTCGATGAGGGGGCCCCTATCCCGGCGGACTATATCACGCAGTTGCGTGCGCTCGGCATCGTCTATTTCCCATCGACCGAACGCGCCTTCCGGGCGCTGAAGCGCATCGACGAATTCGCGGCACGCGACGTTACCACGTCCACCGCACCGCCGGTCGCGATTACCGATCTCCCCTCGCAGGGAGGTGTCGTTCCCGAATATCGGGCCAAGCAAATCCTGGCACCACTCGGCATTCCTTTTCCTGAAGGCCGCCTGGCAACGACCATCGAGGAAGCCCTCGAGGCGGCGGCATCGATTGGGTATCCGGTGGTGCTGAAGGCACAATCACCCAATCTCAGCCACAAGAGCGATGCGGGCGGTGTCGTCATTGGATTGACGGGCGCAGCCAGCCTCAAGGAGGGCTGGGCCAAGCTGCACGCCGATGTCGCGCGCCATCGCCCAGGCCTCACCCTGGACGGTGTACTGATCGAAGCCATGGGCAAACGCGGCATCGAGCTGATCATCGGCGCACGCAACGATCCCGATTGGGGTCCTGTGATCCTCGCGGGCTTTGGCGGCGTTACGGCGGAGATCCTGAAGGATGTCCGCATTCTGACCCCCGATCTACCCGATGATGCCATCATCCGCGAACTATATCGGCTGAAGAATGCACCCTTGCTGCGTGGTTTCCGTGGCTCGCCGCCGCTCGATGTGAATCCCGCCGCCCGCATCATCGCCACGCTCGGCCGACTGCTGCTGGCCGAACCGGCGATCCGGGAAATAGACCTCAATCCCGTGGTGATTTATCCCGACGGCGAAGGTGCGGTGGCGCTGGATGCCTTGATGCTGACCGCACCCATAAATGGCCGCACCTGAACCGCGAAACTCACGCGATCGAGCGATGGTCACGGCCAGTCCGAATAGCCCGACGAGAGCATGTCGCTGCGGGCGACTTCCGCCTTCCTGGCGAAATCGCGGTAGGTGGCGGGTGAAAATCCGGTCTTTCTCTTGAAGAAATGACTGAAATAAGTGGGATCGCGAAAGCCGAGACTGTCGGATATCTCCTGGACGGTCCTGGCGGAGCGCTCCAGCCGCAGCTTCGCCTCCTGGACAACGCGCTCATGCAGGAGCTGGACGGGAGATCGCCCGAGCGCGCTGCTGCAGATGGAATGCAGGCGGTCGGTGGTGACGCCGAGCTCCCGCGCATAGTCGCTGATCGGCCGATGCTGCCGGAACCAGATCTCCACCAGCTGTCGGTATCGCTGCAGGATCGAGGCACCACCGCCACGGCCGCGTTGCTCGGCCGCCTCACTGCCGCCGGTGCGCCACAGCGTCATGAGGATCAGCCGCAAATAGGCGGAGATGACCATCCACGAGGCGCGTGAGGGATCGCCAAGCTCCCGCACGAAGCCCGCCACCAGCGGCTGTGTCTCTTCGACGGCATGCGGCTTCGGTTCGTCCGTCAGCCAGGGCCGCTCGCTGAAAGTCCGCAGCGCATAGGATTCCGCCTGGTCGCCGATCGCGTCCACCATGATCTGCGGCGACGCGCCGATCAGGAAGCCTGCGGCACCGGCAGCCATGCGCAGCTCGCACCGTGCCTGCGGCGGCAGATAAGCGAGCGCCGGCCCTTGTAGCGATCGTTGCTCCTCCGGCTCGAACAATAAGGCAGCCGTTCCAGCCTGCAGCAGAAACAGATGGTGGAAGTCGGCATAGAGGCCTTTCTGGAAACGGATCGTGCGGTGAGACAGCGATGGCTCCCGCCACTCGCCATGTGCATGATGATGGATGCCGCCATCGGAAACCATGAAGCCCTCCGCCTGCCGGCATCGCAATAGCGTCGCCGGGAATGCCAGATAATTACAACATTAACCCAGAAAAACACATTCCTTCCGAATTGCAATGGCGTAGTCTCATCTCATGAGCCTCTGGGAGGAGGACTCCACACAACAGATCCAGAGCTGCGAGGCCATATCCCGGCCACGCTAGACCGTGTGCGCTTTCTCCCGTTGAGCGGGATGCAGGGCGACCTGTGGAGAATGGGACGATCGCGATGTTTGTGGCAAAACTTCTGATCAATGACGAGACGGTGGATGCGTCAGATGCATCCACCTTCGAATGCCTTGATCCAGCGACCGGCGATGTCGCGACCGTCGCGCCGGCGGCCTCGATATTGGACGCGGCGCGGGCCGCCAACGCCGCCGCCGCTGCCTTTCCCGCATGGTCGGAACTAGGGCCGGGTCAACGCCGTGCCATACTCAACCGGGCGGCAGATGTTCTCCTTGCGCGATCGGCGGATTTCGTCGCGGCGATGATCGGAGAGACCGGGGCGACCGCCCTTTGGGCCAGGATCAATTGCGATCTTGCCGCCGACATAATGCGCGAGGCGGCCTCGATGACCACGCAGATCACCGGCGAGATCATCCCCTCGGGCATTCCCGGCAACGTCTCGATGGCAGTGCGCCAGCCGGCCGGTGTCTGCGTCGGCATTGCGCCGTGGAATGCGCCGATCATTCTTGGCGTGCGGGCAATCGCCATGCCGCTTGCCTGCGGCAATACGGTCGTGCTCAAGGCCTCCGAACTCTGCCCGAAGACGCATTGCCTGATCGGAGAGGTCATGCGCGAAGCGGGCTTTCCCGCAGGCGTCGTCAATGTCGTCACCAATGCTCCGAAGGATGCCGCAATCGTCGTGGAGGCTTTGATCGCCCATCCAGCAGTTCGCCGGGTCAACTTCACCGGCTCGACGCGCGTCGGACGGATCATCGCAGAGACATCGGCACGGCATCTGAAACGCTGCCTGCTCGAACTCGGCGGAAAGGCGCCCTTCATCGTGCTTGCGGATGCCGATGTTGACGAGGCTGTCCGAGCGGCGGCCTTCGGCGCCTTCATGAATCAGGGCCAGATCTGCATGTCGACGGAACGCATCATCCTGCTCGAGGAGATTGCCGATGAATTCGTCGAGAAATTGAAGGCGAAGGCCGCAACGCTCGTGGCCGGAGATCCGCGTCACGGAAATACGCCGCTCGGAACCATGATCAGTGCCGAGGCGGTGCGGCGCATCAAGGCGCTGGTCGAGGATGCCTTGCAGAAGGGCGCGGTTGTCGTCTGCGGCGGGCACGCGAATGGTATGCTTATGGACGCGACCGTCGTCGATCACGTGACATCAGCCATGCGCCTCTACCGGGAGGAAAGTTTTGGACCGCTGGCGGCAATCATCCGCGTCGGCAGCATCGACGAGGCCGTCACCATCGCCAACGACAATGAATACGGATTGTCCTCGGCGGTGTTTAGCCGAGACATCAATCAGGCGCTGGCCGTCGCCAAGCGCATCGAGACCGGCATTTGTCACATCAACGAGGCGACCGTCTCCGATGAGCCGCAAATGCCCTTCGGCGGGGTCAAGTCAAGCGGCTACGGCCGTTTCGGCGGTAAGGCCGCGATCGACGAGTTCACCGAATTGCGCTGGATCACATTGGCATCCGGCGCGCGTCACTACCCGATCTGAGCCGCATTGCGGCGCTCGACCGGCAAGACTGAAGAAGCATCGGGGGCGAGAAGGCTCCGTAAAGGGAGGAACGATTGCATGACCAACAATCTCATTGGAACGAGGATCAACGCCGCATCGCTGACGCGCCGTTCGTTCATGGCTGTTACGGCAGCCGGTAGCACGGCACTGGCGCTTGGTGGACGGGCGGCATTCGCAGCCGACGATACGATCAAGGTCGGCTTCATCAGCCCGCGCACCGGACCGCTTGGCGGCTTCGGCGAGACGGATGGCTATGTGCTGGAACTGGCGCGCAAGGCGCTGGCGGCCGGCCTGCAGGCGGGCGGCAAGACCTGGAAGGTGGAAATCCTCGATCAGGACACGCAGTCCGATCCGTCCCGCGCCGGACAATTGGCAAAGGATCTGATCAACAACAAGGGCATCGACCTCATGCTGGTCGTTTCTACTCCGGAAACGATCAACCCGGTGGCCGATGCCTGCGAGGCGGCAGGCGTTCCCTGTCTGTCGACAGTCATGCCCTGGGAAGCTTGGTATTTCGGTCGTGGCGCCAAGCCGGGCGCACCCTCGCCGTTCAAATGGACCTACCATTTCGGGTTCGGCGTCGGCGAATTCCTGAAAACCTATGTTTCACAGTGGAACCTGATCGAGACCAACAAAAAGGTCGGCGTCATGTATCCCAACGATGCCGATGGCAATGCCATCCGCGCCCATCTGGCCCCGGCCCTTTCCAAGGCCGGCTTCACCATCGTCGATCCGGGCGCCTATGAAACCGGCACGACCGACTTCTCGGCGCAGATCGCCCTCTTCAAGCAGGAAGGCGTGGAGATCTTCAACTCGTTTCCCATCCCGCCGGATTTTGCCGCCTTCTGGCGTCAGGCGGCCCAACAGGGTCTGACCCAGCAGATCAAGATCTGCCAGGTCGCCAAGACCGGGCTCTTCCCCTCCGACATCGAGTCGCTTGGCGACCTCGGCGTCAACATCAGCAGCGCCGCCTATTGGCATAAGGCCTTCCCTTACAAATCGACGCTGACAGGGGTTTCCGGGACGGAGCTTGCGGACGGCTACGAAGCATCGAGCGGTAAGCAGTGGACGCAGCAGCTCGGCGCCAGCCTCTCGCTTCTCGACGCCGGCTTCGATGCCCTGAAGGCCAGCACCGACGTCAAGAGCAAGGAGGCCGTGGCCAAGGCGATCAGCACGCTGAAGACCACGACGATTGCCGGCAAGGTCGACTTCACCAGCGGTCCGGTCGCCAACGTTTCTCCTGGACCAGTCATCGGAACGCAATGGGTAAAGGCGCCAGAAGGCTCCAAGTTCGCGCTCGACTACGTCGCGACCGAAAATGCCACCGACCCGAATGTTCCGGTCAGTGCCAAGCTCATTCCCTACAATGGATAACGGCACCGTGCAGCAACGGGATCAAAAAGGACGGCCGGACGAGGCCTTTCTCTCGGCTAAGGGAATCCACAAGCGTTTCGGCGCGCTTGTGGTTCTCGAAAACCTCGATTTTTCCATGGGCGCTGGAGACGCGGTGGGGATTGTCGGGCCAAACGGCGCGGGCAAGACGACGCTGCTCAGCGTGCTTGCAGGTGCCTTTCCGCCGACCGCCGGGACAGTGACTTTCGATGGCGCCGATGTCACGGCGCTATCGGCGGCCGATCGCTGCCGGTCGGGGCTGGTCCGCACGCATCAGATTCCCAAACCCTTCAGCGGCATGACCACCTTCGAGAACGTTTTCGTTGCCGCCTCGCACAGCAGCGCCGCCAGCCGCGACGAGGCCTATGAGCGTGTCGTCGATTCGCTGACGCTGTGCGGCATGCTCGGCGTTGCCAATCGCCGCGCCGACACGCTCGGCCTACTCGATCGAAAACGCCTGGAGCTGGCACGGGCGCTTGCCACCAAGCCGAAACTGCTGCTCCTCGACGAAATCGGCGGCGGTTTGACCGACGGCGAGGCCAGCGAGCTGGTGGATACCATTCTCGAATTGCGCCGGCGCGGCATCGGCGTCGTCTGGATCGAGCATATCGTCCACATCCTGCTGCAGGTGGTCGAACGACTGATCTGCATGGACGCCGGCAAGATCATCGCTAACGGCGAGCCGAAGGCGGTCATGCGCGACGCCGAGGTCGTAAAGGCCTATCTCGGAGGAACGCCGGCATGAGCCTTCTCTCCATCCGCGACCTCGACGTCCGTCATGGCCTGCTGCAGGCGGTGCGCGGCGTCAGTTTCGATATCACCGAAGGCGAGGTGCTGGCCCTGGTCGGCGCCAACGGCGCGGGCAAGACGACGCTGCTGCGATCGATCGCCGGCGCCCATCTCCCCGCCGCCGGCCAGGTGTTTCTCGGCGGCCAGGATATAACGGCGGTGCCCTCTCACAAGCGGATCGCCATGGGCATCGCCCTGGTGCCGGAGGGTCGGCGCCTTTTCTCGCAAATGACCGTCGAGGAAAACCTTTTGCTCGGCAAGACTGCCGGCCGCAAGGGCGACTGGACCATCGAGCGGGTTTTCGATGCATTTCCGAACCTGAAGCCCCGCCGCCGCGCCAAGACCGGCCATCTCTCCGGCGGCGAACAGCAGGCGACCGCTATCGGCCGGGCATTGATGAGCAATCCCGATATTCTCCTGCTCGACGAAGTCTCGCTCGGCCTGTCGCCGCTCGTGGTCGATCGCGTCTATGCGCAGCTACAGGCGCTACTCGGTGACCACCATCGTCCTCGTCGAGCAGGATCTCGGACGTGCGATGAACGTCGCTAGCCGCGTCATCTGCATGCTGGAGGGACGTGTCGTCCTCGACAGGCCGGCAGCGGGCGTTACCCGCGACGAAATCACCAAAGCCTATTTCGGGCTGCACCATCGGGCCGACGAAGACAGGAGCGCATCGTGATCAATACCTTGCTCCAGGGCATCCTGCTCGGCGGCTATTATGCCGTCATCGCCTGCGGCCTGTCTTTCATGTTCTCGGTCATGCGCATCATCAACCTGGCGCATGGCAGCCTGGCGGTCGCGGCGGCCTACGGCCTCTGGCTGCTGGCCTCCAAGTTCGGCATCTCGCCCTTTGCCGGGCTGCTGATCATATTGCCCATAATGGCGGCCTTCGGCTGGTTGCTACAGCGCTTCGTTCTCGAGCGTAGCGCCAGCGGCGGCGCGCTTTTGCCGATCCTCACCACCTTCGGCCTGTCGATCGTCATCGACAACCTGCTGTTCGAGCAATTTGGCGCGGATACACGGTCGCTGGCGCCGTTTATCGGCAACCTGTCCTACGCATCCTGGCAATTGCCCGGCCATATCTTCGTCGGCAAGCTCGCGGTGATGATGATGGCGACGGCGATTATCATTCTCGGCGGTTTGCAATTTTTCCTCAGCCGCTTTGCCCTCGGCCGCGCGATCCGCGCCACGGCGGAAGACCCCGATACGGCAGGTCTCGTCGGCATCGACGCCCGCAGGGTGAATGCGACGGCAACGGCGATCACCATGGTCACCATCGGGATCGCCGGGGCGTTCCTCGCCATGCGGGCCACTTTCAGCGCCTATGCGGGCGCGCCGCAGCTGCTCTTTGCCTTCGAGACGGCAGTCATCGGCGGCGCCGGCTCTCTGTGGGGCACGCTGGTCGGCGGCATCGTCCTCGGGCTTGCCCAATCGCTTGGCGCGCAGCTGCATCCACAGGGCTTTCTGATCGGTGGACATGTTGTGTTCTTGCTGGTCGTCTTCCTGCGGCTCTTCCGGTCCGGCATGCCGGCCTTCGGCAGAATTCGCGCATTTCTTCGGAGTCCGGCATGACCCTCCTCTCGAACGACATTTCCATCGAGCGCTGGACAAGATCGTCACGGCTAATGCTGGCCGCCATGGCAGCGGCAATCGCAGTCCTGGCGCTTGCTCCAGCATTCCTTGGAGCCGGCATGATCGACCGGATGACGGCCCTGTTCATCTACGTGATCCTTGCGGCCATGTGGAATGCCCTGGCAGGGTTCGGCGGGCTCGTTTCGGTCGGCCAGCAGGTATTCTTCGGCCTTGGCGCCTATTTCACCATCCGGTTCGCTGATGCCGGGCTCAATCCCTTCGTTGCACTGCTCGTTGCCGCGATCGTCACCGGTGCCCTCTCCATCCCGCTGTCGCTGTTCATGCTACGGCTCAAGGGCGGGGAGTTCGCCATCGGCATGTGGGTCGTGGCCGAGCTCGTCCACCTTCTCGTCAATCTCGATCGCCTCATCCAGGGCGAGACCGGCACATCACTGATCTCGCTGAACGTCTATGACAGCGCCACCCGCCGAGCGATCATCTACTGGCTGTCGCTGGTTGCCATGACGGCCCTGCTCGGCACCCTTTTCACGCTGATGCGCAGCCGCGCCGGGGCTGCCATGCAAGCCATCCGCGACAATGAGGACGCGGCAACCTCCGTCGGCGTGCGCGTCATCGCCACGAAGAGGCTGCTCTTTGTGCTCGCGGCATTCGGCATTGCGGTTGCCGGCGGCCTCTGGCTGGCGGCGGCCACCACCTTCCAGCCGAAGACCTACTTCAGCGTTCAGTGGACCGCCTACATGATCTTCATGGTTCTCGTCGGTGGCATTGGAAAGTTCGAAGGCGCGATACTCGGCGCAATCCTGTTCTTCGTCATCGAGACCATCTTCGGCGGAACCGGCGTTTGGTACCTGATCGGCTTGGGCGCGACGGCCGTCCTCTTCTCACTTTACCTGCCGCACGGCCTTTGGGGTGAGATCGAACGGCGCTTCGGCTTGCAACTGCTGCCGATCGGCTACCGACTGACGCTGCCGGATCTTCTCAAAGGCAAACGATAGCGGCTGGCGGATTTTCCGATCCCGTTGAGAAAGGTACAAATCATGCTTTTCGGAAAGACTATTCTGATCACCGGCGTTGCCTCTGGTATCGGTGCACGCACCGCGGAACTGGCAGGACAAATGGGCGCTGATGTCATCGGCGTTGACATCCGTGAGCCGAGCCAGGGGGGCGCCTCCTTCATAAAAGGTGACATATCGACGGCCTCCGGCGTCTCTGAGATCGTCCGGCAGTTGCCCAAGCGCATCGACGCACTCGCCAATGTCGCGGGCCTGTCGGGCAATACCGGCGTTGTGGCGACGCTGGCCGTGAATTTTTACGGATTGCGCGCACTGACGGAAGTAGTGGCGCCGCGGCTTCGCGAAGGCGGGGCCGTCGTCAACGTCGCGTCCATCGCCGGTTATGGTTGGCGCGCAAACCTCGAGCGGGCAAAGACATTGACCGACATCGAGGGTTTCCCAGGCATCGAAAGCCTCGTTGCCAAGCATGGCCTGAAGGACGAGGAGGCCTATCCTCTCTCCAAGGAACTGCTTCTACTCTGGACGATGCGCGCGGCCCACCAGCCACTGTTCAAAGAGCGCGGCATCCGCGTCAATGCCGTAAGCCCCGGCCCGGTCGAAACACCTATCCTCAGACAATTTCGTGCGGTCCTCGGCGACGAACGTGTCGACAGCGACATTACCCGCGTCGGCCGCGCCGGAACCTCGGCCGATATCGCTCCCGCCATTCTCTTCCTCTGCTCGGATGGCGCACGTTGGATCAACGGCACCAACCTCGCCACCGACGGCGGCCTCGAGGCCTCCATCAACGCCTCGGTTCTCGGTTTCTAGTTTTCGTTTTCATTTTCATCAGGAGACAGACATGACTATTTCCCTTCTCATCAACGGCGTCGATCGTCCCGCCGCCAGCAGCCGGACCTATGACCGCGTGGATCCCTTCACCGGAGAGGTTGCAAGCCGGGCTGCGGCGGCCGGCCCCGATGATGTCACGGCAGCAATCGACGCTGCATCGGCGGCGTTTCCTGCCTGGTCGAAGACCGGCCCCAGCCAGCGCCGCGCGATCCTGATGAAGGCTGCCGACATCATGGATTCCAAGGCCGGCGATTTCACCCGGCTGATGATCGAGGAGACCGGCGCAACCGCCCCCTGGGCGGGTTTCAACGTCATGTTCGCCGCCAACATCCTGCGCGAGGCCGGCGCCATGACGACGCAAATCGCCGGCGAGATTATTCCCTCGGACAAGCCCGGCACGCTCGCCATGGGCGTTCGCCAGGCCGCCGGCGTGTGTCTGGCAATCGCCCCCTGGAACGCGCCCGTCATCCTCGCCACCCGCGCTGTCGCCATGCCGATCGCCTGCGGCAACACCGTCATCCTCAAGGCATCCGAGCAATGCCCGGGCACGCATCGTCTGATCGCCACGGCTCTTACCGAAGCGGGCCTGCCCGCCGGCGTCATCAATGTGCTCACCAACGCGCCGGAAGATGCGCCTGAAATCGTTGCCGCGCTGATTGCCCATCCCGCCGTCAAGCGCGTGAATTTCACCGGATCGACCAAGGTCGGCAAGATCATCGCCGAGACCTGCGGCAGACACTTGAAGCCTGCCCTTCTCGAACTCGGCGGCAAGGCGCCGCTTGTTGTCCTCGACGACGCCGATATCGACGGCGCCGTCAATGCCGCCATTTTCGGCGCCTTTATGAACCAAGGCCAGATCTGCATGTCGACGGAGCGGATCATCGTCGACGAGGCGATCGCCGATGAGTTCGTCGCCAAGCTGGCCGCCCGCGCCGGCCAGTTGCCTGCCGGCGATCCCCGCGGCCATGTCGTGCTCGGCTCGCTGATCAGCCTCGACGCAGCGAAGAAAATGGAGGAACTGATCGCCGATGCCACGGCCAAGGGCGCAAAGCTCGTCGCCGGCGGCAAGCGCTCAGGCACCGTGGTTGAGGCGACGCTACTCGATCGCGTGACGCCTGCGATGCGGGTCTATGCGGAAGAATCCTTCGGCCCGGTCAAGCCGATCATCCGCGTCTCCGGCGAGGAGGAAGCGATCCGCATCGCCAACGACACCGAATACGGCCTGTCCTCGGCAGTCTTCAGCCGCGATATCCAGCGGGCGCTCGCTGTAGCGGCCCGCATCGAGACGGGGATCTGCCATATCAACGGCCCGACCCTGCACGATGAGGCGCAAATGCCCTTCGGCGGCGTCAAAGGCAGCGGCTATGGCCGCTTCGGCGGCAAGGCGGCGATCGCCGAATTCACCGACCTGCGCTGGATCACCATCGAAGATCCGGCGCAGCACTATCCCTTCTGAGAAAGCAGGCGGTGGCTGAGATCGGCGAGCAGCAAGGCACGAACATCCAGCATTCCAGTGCGGAAGAGGCTGCATGGTTCGCTAGCGGCAATACACTGGTCTCATCCACCGACCTGGTCCTGATTGGCAACCACCGGCAATTTGTCTTCGTCCGGAACACGGGCTTCGGTCTGCCGGGCGGCAGAGACGAGCCGGCGC
Source organism: Rhizobium pisi (assembly GCF_003938655.1). GTDB lineage: Bacteria > Pseudomonadota > Alphaproteobacteria > Rhizobiales > Rhizobiaceae > Rhizobium > Rhizobium pisi. The sequence continues at coordinate 24,680 of NZ_RJJT01000007.1, read as the reverse complement.
TGTGCGCGGATGGCGTTCCATTGTTGATCGATCAGGACGCCGATGAGGATCACGCCACCCATGACGGCGAAATTCAGCGACGAGGGGATGCCAAGCAGATTCACGAGGTTCTGCAACTCCTGGAGCAGGACCGTTCCGAGCACGACGCCAACGATCGATCCCTCGCCGCCGCGGAGTGAAAAGCCGCCGAGTACGGCAGCGGCAATTGCGTAGAGTTCATAGAACTGGCCATGGCTGGCCGGCGAGATCGAGCGTGTGTACATGGCGAAATAGATAGCCGCGAGCGCCGTAAGCAGTCCGCAGATGACATAGGCCGACATCACCATCCGGCCGGTGCGGATACCGGAATAGCGGGCCGCCTCCTCGTTCTTGCCGATCGCATAGAGATAACGCCCGAAGACAGAGCGATGCAGCACCACCCACATGACCACGGAAATGATGACGAGCGCTATGAAGGTGTTGGGAACGCCGTAGAGCCGTCCGGCGGTCAGGAACTCAAGGTCCGGGAAATTTTGGCCGAACGCAAAACCCGCCGTTCCGTCGGCCGTATAGAAGCGCGCCGCCCCGCGATAGATAAGGAGGCCGCAGAGGGTGACGACGAAGGGTTGCAGGTTCAGCCGGGTGATCAGCCAGCCGTGAATGGCGCCTATGGCCGCGCCGAGCACGAGAATGAGTGGAAGCGCCAGCATCCACGGCATATCTTGGACCGCGACGAAATCGACAAACAGCACGCCAAGAAGCGCTACGAGCGAACCGACGGAAAGTTCGATACCGCCTGTAATAATGACGTAGGCCTGGCCAATCGACAGGATGCCAAACAGGCCGATCAGGTTGGCGGTATTTGCCAGGTTGATCGGCAGCAGGAACCGCGGATTGATGATGGCGACGACGATGCCGACAACGACGATCAAAAGCAGCAGTCCAAGATCTTTTTTGATCATTCGAGACCCATCCCCGATATCTAATCCCATTTGGCGCCGCGGCTATTTTACGCCTTTGCCGACAGCAAGCAAAAGGACGCTTTCCTGACTGAATTCGTCCTCATCGAGAATGCCGGCGATCTGGCCTTCATGCATGACGGCAATGCGGTCGGAAACGCCGATCACCTCTTCCATGTCGCTGGAGATCATCAGGATCGCGACACCGGCATCGGCAAGCGCCCGCATCAGGCCGTAGATCTCGTTCTTCGCGCCTATATCGATGCCGCGTGTCGGCTCGTCGAAGATCATCACCTTCGGGCTCATCGACAACCATTTGGCCAGCACCACCTTCTGCTGGTTGCCGCCTGACAGCGTGCCGGTTCGGCTCGAAACGGAGGGCGCCTTGATGCCGAGGCGAACGCGCTGCTTTTCGGCCGCCGCCGTCTCCCGCTCGGCGGAAAGCATGAAGCGGCTGGCGAGCATGGGGAGATCGGCAAGGGTTATGTTCTGGGCGATCGGGAAATCAAGAAGAATGCCGTTGCGCTTTCGATCCTCTGGCACCAGGAAAATGCCGCGAGCAACGGCGTCCCGCGCGGAACGGACTGCAATTTGCTGCCCGTCCTGCAGGATGACCCCGCCGTAGCTGCGATCAATGCCAAAGAGCACCCTGGCAAGCTCGGTACGGCCGGACCCGACGAGGCCCGCAAGTCCCAGGATTTCGCCATACCTGATTTCCAGATCAACGGGATGGCCGGGATAGGCCTCGGTGCGCACGGCACTGACCTTCAGCGCAACTGAGCCGGGTGAGCGCTGCGGCTTTGCGGTACGGGCCGCAAGCATTCGGCCAATCATCAGCTTGACCATCTGGTCGTGGCCGATGTCCCTCTTGGCGAGCGTGCCCACAAGCGCGCCGTCACGGAGCACGACGACCCGGTCGGCTACGCGCTCAACCTCGTGGAGCCGATGCGAGATGAAAATAACACTGATGCCATCCGCCTTCAGCAATTTGATGATGCTGAGCAGCCGCTCGGTTTCAGCCAGCGGCAGGCTGGAAGTGGGTTCGTCGAGGATGACGAGCCTCGCGTTGATGGACAGCGCCTTGGCGATTTCCACCATCTGCTGCTCGGCCAGCGAAAGCGATGCCACGGGTGTGTCGGCGGAAAAATGCGCTCCCACGCGCCTCAAGAGCGGCTTCACCATGTCTCTTAGTCGATCGCGATCGATGAGCTTAAGAGGTCCCGCCTTCAGCGGTTCGCGCCCCAGGAAGATATTGGCAGCGACGTCGAGATTGTCAAAGAGATTGAGCTCCTGATGCACGAAGGCGATGCCGGACGAGATGCTCGATTCCACAGTGAGGAAACGAAGCTCTGCCCCGTCGAGCAGGATCGTGCCCCGATCGGGTGCGATCACACCGCCGAGAATCTTCATCAGCGTCGATTTTCCGGCCCCGTTTTCGCCGACAAGGCCGATGACCTCGCCTGGCATGATGTCCATCGAGAGGCCTTCGAGCGCAACGACGCCTGGATAGGTCTTGCCAACGCCGGAAAGCGAAAGGAATGGCGTTGCGGGCGCGCCCGGTGACGGGATGTCGGAACTATGGTTCATCGCCTGTCCATGGCTGCTGATGTTGTCGGCATGAAACGCCTTTCGCGGCGGCGGTGAGTGCCGCCGCCGCGAAGGAGGTTATTTTCCAGCCATGGCCTTCAGGTTGGCGGCATACTTGTCAACGTCATCCTTGCCGATGATCACCGTCGGGATGATGATCAAGCCATCGGCAGGAACGCCTGATTTGTCGCCCTTAAGGTAGGCGGCCATTAATTTCATGCCCTGATAGGCCCATTCGAACGGCTGCTGTACGACGGTTGCCGCGATCGTGCCTTCCTTGACGCCGCCGAGCGTGATCGGATCGTCATCAAAGCCGACGACGGTGATCTGGCCGAGCTTGCCTGCGTCGCGCAGCGCCTCATAGATGCGCGGCGTGTTGTAGGAGTAGAAGCCGACCATGCAGGTCAGGTCGGGGCTGGCCACCAACGCGTCCTCCACGTTCTTCTTGGCGCGCGTCTGGTCGATGTCGTCACCGCGAACATCGACAAGCTCGATCTTGGTACCCTTGAGCCCTTCCTTCATCCCTTCGATGCGTTCGCGGGCGTTATCGGCGCCCAGCAGACCGACGAAGCCCATGCACTTGCCGCCGTCCGGCATCGCCTTCTTGGCGATTTCGGCGGCCTGCTTGCCGGCATCGACGTTCGAAGAACCGATATAGGCGACGCGGTTGGTCTTCGGCGCGTCGCTGTCGGTGGTGAAGAGAGCCGTCTGCGAGCCAATCTTGTTCAGGCCGTCCGTCTGGGTCTTGGGATCGACAGCGGAGACCATGATCCCCTTGACGCCGGCGCTGACGAGATCTTCCATGAGACGCTGCTGAATGGCGACAGCCGCCTGCTCAGGATATTTCAGTTCCATGTTGTAGTCTGGCATCTCGCCCTGCGCCTTCTTGACCCCCGCCTCGGCGGCTTTCCAGAAGTCGGACGCTCCATTGACGACGAATGCGAGTGTCGGCTTGTCGGCCGCATGTGATGCAGCCATCGGCGCCGCACTCAGCATCAATGCGGCAAAGAACAAGGCTGCATTTTTCCGTTTCAGCTGTTTCATAACACTCCTCCCGAGGGCCGCGGTTGCGAGGGCCCGTTCGCGACTTACGGCCGGCCGCATGCGCGCCCCCTCCAAGGGCCGTCGCGAAGCGACGTGTGGCATAGTGCCGATCGCACCTCGACGGTATACCAGAATCTTAATTAGTAAATAGTAATATGAATGCAGATCGTCGATGCTGGGCCAAATCCGCCCACGGCGGCACAAATGCAAAAGCTTCGCATCGCCAGCTTTTCGGGCAGATCGCCGCTGATCAACACCGTCGCGATGGAAGTCTTCATGCCGATCCTCCCTGATCACGCTCAAGTCCGCCGACTTGCCTTCCCCGTGGTTCTTCTGTACCAACTGGTTAAGATTTTGGAAGAGGAAATGGAGAACGGGGTGATCAAGCCGCAGGGCAAACGGGATCCTGAGGGGGTGCGCGAAGACATCCTTCGCGTTGCCATGCAGGAGTTTTCCGAAAACGGCCTGTCTGGCGCCAGAATCGACGAAATCGCCGCCAAGACCAAAACGTCCAAACGGATGATTTATTATTATTATGGTGACAAGGAAGGGCTCTACACGCGCGTGCTGGAAGAAGCCTATCGCCATGTCCGCGGCGATGAGGCCGATCTCGGGCTGGATACGCTCGATCCGATCGAGGCGCTGGACCGTTTGGCGCGGTTCACCTTTCATCACCACCGGCAGAACCCGGCCTTCATTCGCATGGTGATGATCGAAAACATTCATCATGGGCAATATCTCGAGCGCTCGCAGACCATCCGGGAACTCAACCGGCCAGCTATCGAGAAATTGCAGTCCCTGCTCGCCCGCGGACAGCAGGACGGCGTATTCCGGGCTGATATCGACGCGCTTGAACTGCATTGGCAGATCAGCGCATTGTCGTTCTTCAATGTCTCGAACCGGGCGACCTTCTCGCATATTTTCGGCCAGTCTCTCTGGTCCGATGGCACGCACGACATATTATCGGGCCATGTTGCTACGATGGTGCTGCGCTATGTCGCAAAACCCGAGGCTTTGGCCGCAAGAGGTGATCGCTGAGTCTCCTCTTCTCCGCCTCTGTTAGATAAGCTCGGCAAAATGGTGCTGCATGCGTTCCGCGTCGGGTTCGAGGCCGGTGAAAAGCCGGAACGCGCCGACCGCCTGGAAGACCGTCATCCCACCGCCCGGCAGAATGCGACAGCCTCGGCGAGAGGCGGCCGCCAGCAGTTCCGTGACCAGCGGCATGTAGACGATATCCGCCACCCAATGGCGGCTTTCCAAAAGGGTTTCCTCAATGGGCATGCCGGGATGGCTCTTCATCCCCGTCGGCGTCGCATGGATCAAGCCGTCCGAGGCCGCCATGGAACCGACGAGATCTTCCGTGGGCGTAGCGCGTCGTCCATCGAAACGTTCATTAAGGTCGTCAGCAAGCTGCACGGCGCGGGCTGGATCGCGATCGAAAATATCCAGCTTGCTGATGCCAAGCTTGAGCGCCGCGTGGGCGACGGCGACGCCGGCGCCGCCTGCCCCAAGTAGCAGCGCATGATCACGGCGCGCATCCGGCAGGCCGCGCCTGAAGCTCTCGTAAAAGCCGTACCAGTCCGTATTGTGCCCCAGGCGCCTGCCGTCGCGGAGCACCACCGTATTGACCGCTCCTAGCATGCGGGCGTCCTCCGACAGCTCGTCGAGAAGCGGCAGCACGGCCTGTTTGAACGGGTGGGTGATGTTGGTGCCGGAAAAGCCGCGCTCCTCGAGTTCTCGCAGCAGGTCCGGCAGCGCGCTCGCGCGGAGATCGCGCTCATAGATGTCCACCCGCTCATAGCGATAGTCGAGCCCATGACAAGCGCCTTCGCGCTCATGCAGTGCCGGCGTCTTGGAAAGTTGGAGGTCGGAGCCGATCAGCCCGACAAGCACAGTGCGTTTGTCCGTCATTTGATGTCCAGAAGCAGATAGGCCGGTCTTCGCGCGCTCCGAAAGATCCCGGAGCCCGATTGTGACGATCAGTGGTGAGCAAGAATTTCGCCGAGAAAGGCCTTGGTGCGATCGTGCCGCGGGTTGCGGAAGAATTCGTCGGGCCGCGCCTCTTCGATCACCTCGCCCGCGGTCATGAAAATCACGCGGTCGGCGACCTGCCTGGCAAAGCCCATTTCATGCGTCACGCAGATCATCGTCATGCCGTCGCGCGCCAGGCCGATCATCGTATCCAGCACTTCCTTGACCATTTCGGGGTCGAGCGCCGATGTAGGTTCGTCGAACAACATGACCTTCGGCTCCATGCACAGCGCCCGGGCGATGGCCGCCCGCTGCTGCTGGCCGCCTGACAATTGCGCTGGATACTTGTCCGCCTGATCGCCGATGCGCACCTTGCCGAGATACCGGGTGGCAACGGCCCGAGCATCCGCCTTCGACATGGCTCTCACTCGCATCGGGGCGAGCATGCAGTTTTCCATGATCGTCATATGCGGAAAGAGGTTGAAGCTCTGGAACACCATGCCGACCTCGCGCCGGATGGCATCGACGGTCTTGCCCGTGTCGTCCAAGGTCACGCCTTCCACGACGATCCTGCCTTTCTGGATGTCTTCCAGCCGGTTGATGCACCGGATCAAGGTGGACTTGCCGGAGCCCGACGGTCCGCAAAGGACGATTTTCTCCCCCTTGCGGACCGAGAGGTTGATATTCTTTAGGGCATGGAAGGCGCCATACCATTTCTCGACGCCCTCGAGCGCGATCAGCGCCTGTTCGGAGCCGGATTGATTATTCGGCATGGCGACGTCCTCCTCAGATTTTCGATCACATGACGGTGTAGGGAATGTCAGGCATGGATTCCGGGAACTTCGGTACCTCGCGCTTCATCCACTTGGCGTAGATCTTGGCATACTCGCCATTGGCCATGATCTTGTCGAGAAAGGCGTTGACGGCCTCGTTCCAGTCTTTCTCGCCGAGGCGCGTGCCGGCGCCGTTGTAGAGGGTCTTGAGGTCGAACTTGGTGTCATAGGTTCCGGCGCTGGCCGCATCGAGCCGGTCGCCGTAGAACTGGTTACCGCCGACCACTTGAACCTGGCCTGCCAGCAGTGCCTGGATGGTCGCGGCATCATCGTCAAAGCGCAGAATGGTCGCCTTGTCGCCGACGCCGGCGGTGATGGACGTGTCCATAGCGCTTGACTTTGGCACACCGATCGTCAGGCCAGCGAGATCCTTATAGTCGGCGATCTTCGTCGTCTTCGGCCCATAGACGGAAAGCACGTTGCCGGCATAGGGCTTGCTGTACTGGATCGATTTCGCCCGTTCGGCCGTCATGCCCATGGTGGCGAACAGAACGTCGACCTTACCGGTCACCAGTGAAGGAATGCGATTGGCGACCGCAAGCGGCACGAATTCGACCTCGACGCCGAGTTCCTTGGCAAATGCGCGGCCGATGTCGGCGTCCAGGCCATCCTGAACGCCGCTCGAATTGACGAAGCCCCAGGGAGCATTGTCGCCCTGGATGCCGATGACGACCTTGCCCGCCGCCTTGGCTTGCTCCAGCGTTCCGGCATGCGCCGGCAATGCTGACACCAGCGGAAGCAGCATTGCTCCTGCCGCAGCTATAAGGACGCTTCTCCGATGCAAGGCATGTCTCAATTTGTTGATCATGTTTTCCTCCTCTTCAACAAAGCTCTGCGAATTCTTCACCGCGCGGCCTTGGCAAGCCGACGTTCCATGCTTGCGCCCCACAAAGAGAGCGGCCAGCAAAGCGCGAAATAGATGGCTCCGATGATCGCAAAGACCATCAGCGGCCGGAAAGTCTGGTTGGAAACGATCTGGCCGGCGCGGGAAAGCTCAACGAAGCCGACGATCGCGGCGAGCGACGTTCCCTTGACGAGTTGCACCAGAAAACCGATGGTCGCAGGCAGGGATATCTTCAGTGCCTGCGGCAGGATCACATCCTTCATGCGCGAGACATAGTGCAATCCGAGCGCCTTTCCGGCCTCCGTCTGCCCCTTGGGAACCGACTGAATGCCGCCGCGCCAGATTTCACCCAGGAATGCGCTTGCATGCAGGGTAAAGGCGATGGCGACGGCAATCCACGCATCGACATTCACCCCGAGCAGACCGATGCCGTAATAGACGACGAAAAGCTGCATCAAGAGCGGCGTTCCCTGGAAGACCGCGATATAGGCGGCGCCACTCCGCCAGAGCACGGCATGGGTCGACACGCGCATCAGCGCAACCCCCAGGCCGAATATGCCGCCGCCGACAAAGCCGATCGCCGCCAGCGCGATCGTCCATTTCAAGCCCTGAAGCAGGAAAAGCAGTTCGTTTACACCGATATTTGCCATGATATGCCCCTCCTCACCGAACCGGATAGCTGAAGAGCAGCCTGGATATTGCCGAGAACAGCGTCATCATCAGCCCGGAAATGGCGAGATAAATCAGTGTGATACTGAAATAGACCTCGAAGGATCGGAATGTGTCCGACTCGATCCGCTGGGCAACCGATGTCAGTTCGTAAGCCGCGATCGACGTGCATACCGATGTCGTCAGCGTCAGCATGATGAACTGGCTGGTCAGCGAAGGATAGATCGCCCGGAAAGCAGGTTTCAGCACGATATGGCGGAATACTTGCCCCTTGTGCAGCCCGAGTGCGAAGCCGGCTTCGATTTGTCCCTTGCCGATGCTTTCGACCCCGCCGCGAATGATCTCGATCGCATAGGCACCGCCATTGACCGCCAGTGCGATGATGGCTGTCGCCGTTGGATTCAAGCGGATCCCGAACTGCGGCAAGGCGAAGAAGATGAAGAAGATCTGCACCAGGAACGGCGTGTTGCGGATGACTTCGACGAAGGCGATGGTTGGAATGCGAAGGATGCGAGACTTGGATGTGCGTGTCAGGACGCCGAGAATGCCGATCAGGGTCGCAAGCGACATGCCGGCGACGGCAAGACCGACGGTCGACAAGGCCGCCAGCAGCAATTCAGGCAGCCGTTGATAGACGACACTGAAGTCGAGCACATAGCCCATCAATCCCTCCCAGCCGCCTCCTCAAGCGGCAGTTGCCCAACCGCTCCAGGGGAGCGGGTCACTTACTATGGCAACTTTGTACCAGACAGTTAACAGCTGTCAAGATGTTTGTACCAGTTAGTTAATTAATATTGAGTGCAGCTAGGAACCTCCGAATTTCGGTGGAATTCTATCCCGAGTTGAACAGGGTTATTAGGCCAATTGACCATGTGTATTTGGTTGCGGGGGCCTGATGGCACAGCGATCACACGCTGATCGTTGATGATCGCATATGCGTATTTCAGATCGTGGGAATTGCGTCACCACGACGGTCTGCGGCAACGGCTGCCCGACAACGATCTTCTCCTTCACCACGATGCGTTCGGCCGGAGCGGGAGCCTGTTGAACATAGGTCACCACCTTCTGCGGCGGGGGATCGATGACGCTGCCTGCCACGCCGCCAACGATGCCGCCGACAGCAGCACCCACCGGGAAGAAAGTGGAGAAGCTTTCCGAAACGTTGTCTGGCCGTTCGCTCATCCCGCGCGATAAAATGTTGCGAACGCAGCGCAGATAGATGTTCAAAGAGCCGGACGATCCTCGACTAGCGGACCCGGCCGGTGAACAAAGCAAACGAAGGTCGCCCGACGCAGACCAGATCGGCGCGACGCAATATCTCGAGCTGCAGGAGGACCTGGATTGGAAGCAACTCTCCGTCGGCTCAGATGAGGAGCGCCGCATCACGGAAAGTTAGATCCGATAAAGCAGTTGTCTTTGCCACGACGATCGATGTTTCCCATGGGCTCGTGGCTTCCGTTCGATCGTCAGGGAAAGCGCGCCTGCGCCAGACCTCGCCTCCGATGAGGCGAGGTCTTCACCAAATCATAGCGCCATCCCCGCGGTCGGCGGCGCCCTAGAACAGGATGAAACCTGTAGCCCTCGGGAGGGATCAGGCGCATCATATGATCATGAAACTCTTTTCCAGCTCCAGCCGCTCCCGTGAGCGTTTTCTCGAAGCCATCCTCCAGAGCGCGATCGAATATGCGATCATCTCCATGGATCTGGATGGGTTGGTGACCACCTGGAATGAGGGCGCGCGACGGCTCCTCGGATGGGAGGAGGCCGAGATTATCGGCAAACCTGCAGCCGTAATTTTCACGCAGGAAGACCTGCAGGCCGGGATTGTCCAACGGGAGATGGCCGCTGCTTTAGCGGAGGGCCATGGCAATGATGAGCGCTGGCACGTTCGCAAGGACGGCTCCCGGTTCTGGGCGTCGGGTCAGATGATGGCCTTGACGTCGGATGACGGCGAAGTCGAGGGCTTTGTGAAGATTCTGAGAGATCGTACCGAGCAGAGAGAAAACGAGGAGCGACAACGCGTCCTGATGCACGAACTTTCTCACCGCATGAAGAATACGCTGACCGTCGTTCAGGCTATCACCAGTCAATCCTTCCGAAACGCCGGCTCCATGGAGGATGCGGAACAGGCAATCTCGGCACGGATCAATGCTTACTCGAAAGCACACGACATTCTGCTGCAGCAGAATTGGTTAAGTACGACCATGGCGACGATCGTCGAGGCGACCGCGATTAATCTTGGACTTGAGACGTCAGGACGGTTCAAAGCGAGCGGCCCCGCGGTTGAATTGGGTCCACAGGCTGCCCTTTGCTTCTCTCTCGTGCTGCACGAACTTGTCACCAACGCCCACAAGTATGGTGCACTATCTGCAGATACCGGGACTGTCGAAATCGAGTGGTCCGTGCGCGATGAGGCGGGCGACAAGCGCCTGAACTTCAATTGGCAGGAGGTTGGAGGCCCGGCGGTGGAAGCTCCGACCAAGAAGGGTTTCGGCTCCCGGCTCATCAGCTCTAGCCTTTCCGCCTTTGGAGAGGTCGCCGTTGATTTCGCGACGACAGGGCTCGTCCTGAGGCTGGATGCATCGCTCCAGAAGCTGCAATACAAAAACTATTCCGACACCGAGGAATAACTTGATTTCAAAGCCATGAGGCCCTCGACAAAGCAAAGCCTCCCCTTGGATGGATGGAAAAGAGGCGATCCGGCTTAACCGGAGCGCTTGGCGTCGTCGCTCCGGAATCAATCTCTCTATCTGAAGTCATCGTCTCGGACCGGGCTCTTTTGACCGTCAGGCTCCGGTGGCGCTTCCTTATAGTCAGAGCGATTGACAGGCTGCTCTTTGGGATTGCCCCTCTGGAGCATTTTTTGGGACATGGCCGATTCCTAATTCCTGCGCAACAGTCGACTGCGTTGCACATCATTCTGGCCACCAACCGGCATCAGGCTCACCACGAACATTCCTAATACGAGAGTCAGGTAGATTGCCCATCCGATTGCCAGACGAAACGGTCTAGGCAGGCGGGCAATACGAACCAGCAGGCGATCTGCGAAGCCTGCCCCGGAGGGAACATCCCCCTGTCCATGATGATAGCCTTCACTAGCCATTCGAGCGCTCTCAATTAAACAACCAAACGCTAGGGGCGAGTGGCCGCCCAGCGAACAGGAGTGCTGGCTGCCTGGGGTAAGCAACAATCGCCGAGCGACCGTTTGAATAAACACCAGGAGCATTAAAATGTTCCCACTATATACCGCACCTGCGGAAGTGTATCCTCGGTTGTTTTTGCGGTTTATTTGAATAAAAGTTGCGAATTAAGGGGCAAGTCTACGCAGCCCTATACTTTACGCAAGTAATTCAAAAAGGGCGAGAGCGTGAGTGATCGGCGACGCGCCTCGGCATTGGCATTGCGGCTCAGCCACAACCTTCATTAACGTTGCTTCCCATCGGATTCTTCTCCTGCCTGAGTGAACTTGCGAAGTCCCGCAACTGCGAAGGAAGCGAGTTCATGAGCAGATAGCTCAGAGTGGTTCGAAGGCAGGGCGCCAATAAATCTGGGATCCCACAAGGAGATGATCGAGGCGCAAAAGCAGGAGGCGAGCGCATCGACGTTCCTCGGAACAAACTCTCCAGTCGTGATACCGGCGGAAACGAGCTCCCCCACAGTTGCCTTAAGTCGCTTAAGATGGTTTCTGAAGGATGGCCAAGTGCCTTCAGCGGCGAGAACAGCGAGGCTAAACATCTGGCCGTCGCCGTCACGTGCCTGCAGCATCAGGTGGTGTTGTCCGAGCGCGGTTTCTATTAGACGGCTCGCCGCACTGGTGAGCTCGCCGTCGGCAGACGGGGTGACGCGAAGATCCGTTTCGAAGAAATTCCCGGCAATGGCATCCCAAATCGGCGCCTTGGAGGGGAAGATTTTGTACACAATTGCCGGCGACTTCCCCAGCAGTCGAGCGATATCGATGACATTTGTTTTCGACGGACCATACAGCCGGCACGCCGCCGTGCCGGCTTCGATGATCGAGGACATATAGTCAGACTCCGGCTGGTTTTTTACAGTCGTGCCAACTTCCATTCGCCAATCCTATCTATTCCGCATGCTGGACCGGTCTCAGACAGCGTCCGATCGCAGCTGACGATCAGTACGCAATCTGCCCATCCACCATCTTTTTCCCATTCGAGGAGAGTTCGCGCTTCAGGATTTCTCGCGCCTCCGGGCTGATGACTGCGACTGGGGCCGCAACGGCAACGCGCGCTGCCGAGCCGGCGAAATTGGCCGCTGTCATCCCGATCTGATCGGCAACGCTTGCCTTTCCGCCGTCGAGGCTCTGCCCTGCCAGCCGCTGTCCCAGCAGGCGCACGATCTCAGGACTGTCGGCGAAGGCGTTGTGGCCGAGCGGATCGTTCGTCTTGATGGCGCTCGTATCGATAACGGATACGCCGAGTTCGTCGAGAAGAGGCGCATAGGGTCTGAGATCCGACCCGCCGACGCGGCTGACGCCACCTGATAGCCAGCTCGACATCTCCAGCGCCTTGTCGCGTGTCGATGTCAGGATCACAAAGTGCGGCCGCTTCGACCCCATCTCGGTGAACTGGCGACGGAACACGTCGATGTCGATGTCGGGCGATGCGAGAACGACGTTCTTCACCTTCGTCGGGATTGATTTCTCGCGCATGGCGACGCCGCGTAGCGCCTCGGCCGCAAGCCAGCCGCCCATGGAATGGGCAAGGATCGTCACGTCGGAGACGTCGGGACTTTTCACAGCCTGGAGGATCAGATCCTCCAGAGCGCGGCGCGAATAGTTGGCGCTCTCCTTGTCGTAGAGGTAATCGAAGACACGGCCCCTTGATGGCCAGGTGAAGAGGATCGGTGCGGCGTCGGTTCCCGAGTCATGGACGATCTGCGCGAAGCGGAAGACAGCGTCGGCGTAGGTGTTGTTGAAGCCATGCACGAAAATGACGACCTGATGCTTCGCATTTCGATTCTTCCGATACCAGTCGAAGGCCTGGCCCTCGAATTGCACCTTGGCAACCTGCGTGACCGCAAACTCCTTTTGCGGGTTGGGCGGCATGCGGGACGGCCACTGCACCTCTCCGATCTTGCGGTTCCGATCGGGCGGGATGGATACGTCGACGCTGTTAAGGGAAATCGCCGTCCCGCGATCGCCGGAAAAGAGTTTGCCGGGATCCTCCGAAGGCTTCCGTGTCGTGGCGACGAGCATGGTGACCCGGCTCGTACCAGCCGGGACCACGGCGAGAGGCTGAAGGACATCCTGCACCCGGTCGGCGCAACCCGATGTAACGAGTGCCAGGGCCACAAGGACCGGGACGGCTCGGCCCGAGCGGGCAGCGATCGCCGTGGCGAACCCAAACCCAAGCCCGGCGAGACCCTGGGCAATGCACCCAGGGAGCGAGAGAGATGTGGTCATCTCAGTGCTGCTCTGCTTCGCGAGGAATCCGGAACCAGGCGACGTAGAGCGCCGGCAGGAAGAGAAGTGTGAGTGCCGTTCCGACGACAATCCCGCCCATCATCGCGTAGGCCATGGGACCCCAGAAGATCTCGTGCGAGATCGGAATGAGGGCCAGCGTCGCGGCCGCGGCGGTGAGCATGATCGGTCGCATGCGGTGCTCGGTCGCCTCCACTACCGCCTTCCATGCCGACATTCCCTCTGCGCGCAACTCCTCGATCTGAACGATCAGGATCACCGAGTTGCGGATGAGGATTCCGACCAGTGCGAGCACGCCCAGGAGTGCGACGAAGCCGAGCGGCGAGTTGCTGGCGAGCAGAGCCACGACGACGCCGATGAGGGCCAGCGGCGCTACCGAGAAGACCAGGAACAGCCTGTGGAAGCTCTGAAGCTGGATCATAAGTAGTGTCGCCATGATGACAAACATGGCTGGTGCCACCTTCGCGATCGGACCCTGTGACTTGGCACTTTCCTCGACAGCGCCGCCGACCTTGACCGAATACCCCACAGGCAGCGTCTTTTCGAAGGCCGAAACCTTGTCGGAAAGCGCCTTCACAACGGTCGCCGGCTGCGTCGCATCGCCGATCCCGGCCTTGATCGTGATGGTCGGAATTCTGTCGCGCCGCCAGATCGTCGGCTGCTCGAGCTCATAGTGGAAGGTAGCCACCGATGACAGCGGGACGGATTGACCGCTGCTGCTCTGCAGTTGCAGGTCAAGCAGGGTGTCGATGGAGCCCCGCTCCTTTTCCGCGGCACGGCCGATGACATCGACCAGGTAGATGTCGTCCCGAACCTGCGTTACGGCATTTCCTTGTACGACGGTGTTGAGCGCCATTGCGATGTCCTCAGACGAGACGCCGAGCTGTCGGGCCTTGTCCTGCAGCACGTCTATCTTCACGACGCGAGCCGGCTCGTTCCAGTCGAAGGCAAGGTTCCTGAGTGAAGGATCAGTGCCGACGATCGAGCCCAGCTTCTGTGCCAGATCGCGCACCGTCTGCAGATTTTCGCCGGACACACGGTACTGGATCGGCTTGCCAACCGGTGGCCCAATGTCCAGAAGCTTCACGTAAGCGTCCGTTCCCGGAAACGTCTTCTGAAGGTAGATTTCCATCTGCTGCTTCAGCTTATCGCGATCATCGAGCCCCTTGGTGACAATGACCGTCTGGCCGAAAGAAACGTCGGCCGGCTGCACGTCGAAGGAAAGAACGAAGCGCGGCGCGCCCCTGCCAACATATGTCGACCAATGCTCGACGCCAGGGTTGTTAGTCAGCATTTCCCGCTCAAACTGGGCCATCTGACGGCTCGTTTCGGCGATCGAACTGTTCTGCGGCAGGTTCCAGTCGATGATCAGTTCCGGACGATCGGAGCTCGGGAAAAACTGCTGTTGCACCATCGACAGGCCGACGATCGATGCGGCGAAAAGAAGAACCGTAGCGACGATCGTCATCCAGCGCCAGCGCAGGCAGAATTGCAGCAGGCTTGAAAACGCCGTGGCAAAGCGCCCCTTATGCTCGGCGTGCTTCTTCATGGTTTTCGGTAGAATGGTCACCCCGATCAGGGGCGTGAACACGACCGCGACCACCCATGAAACGACGAGCGAAACCGCGATGACGACAAAGAGCGTGAAGGTGAACTCGCCGGCATTGCTCTTGTTGAAAGCGACGGGGATGAAGCCGGCGACCGTAACCAGAGTGCCGGTCAACATGGGAAACGCCGTCGATGTGTAGACGTAGGTGGCGGCCTTCGTGAGACTGTCGCCCGCTTCCAGCCGTGCAACCATCATCTCGACGGCGATCATGGCATCGTCGACGAGGAGGCCGAGCGCGATGATCAGCGCGCCGAGCGAGATGCGCTGCAGCGATATGCCGGTGTAGAACATGACCATGAAGGTGATGGCGAGTACGAGAGGGATCGCGATTGCCACTACCAGGCCGGCTCTCGTCCCCAGACTGATGAAACTGATCGCAAGCACGATCGCGACTGCCTCGAACAGGGCTTTCGTGAAGCCGCCGACTGCCTCCTCAACCACCTTCGGTTGGTCGGATACCTGTTCGACGGAGACGCCGACCGGAAGCTCCTGGGTGATTTTGCTCATCGTCTTTTCAAGCGCTTCGCCGAAGGCAAGCACATTGCCGCCCGTCTTCATACCAATCGCCAGCCCGATGGCGGGCTTTCCGTTGAAGCGGAAAAGCGACGTCGGCGGGTCGACGTAGCCACGGGTGATCGTGGCGACATCGGTCAGCGGGAAGAAGCGATCGTTGACCCGAAGATTGATCCCCCGCAGGGTGTCTTCGGAAATGAAGCGGCCGCCGACCCGCAAAGCGACCCGCTCCGGCCCGGTTTCGACAAAACCGGACTGGGTGACGGCGTTCTGCGCCTGCAGCGTGGCAATGATGGCGGAGCGGTCGATGCCGAGGGCGGCGATCTTGCGGGTGGAGAATTCGAGGTAGATCACCTCGTCCTGCGCGCCGACGATGTCGACCTTGCCGACGTCGGGGATGTTGAGGATCTTCGTTCGGGCACCCTCGGCGAAATCACGCAGTTCCCTCTGACTGAGGCCGTCTGCCGTGAAGGCAAAGATATTGCCATAAACGTCGCCGAACTGGTCGTCGAAGAAGGGTCCGACCACGCCTTGGGGGAATTCGTGCTTGATATCGTCGATCAGGTTGCGGACGCGCGACCATATGGGCTTTACGTCCCGCGCGTTCGTATCAGGCAGCAAATCGACGAAGACGATCGTTTGACCGGCCGTCGTAATGCTGCGGGTATGCTCCAGTTTGTCGAGTTCCTGCAGCTTCTTTTCGATGCGGTCGGTAACCTGCTGCGTCACCTCCTGGGCAGAGGCGCCCGGCCATTGAGCCTGGATCACCATCGTCTTGATCGTGAAGGATGGGTCTTCTTCGCGGCCGAGTCCCAGATAGGCGAAGGCGCCCGCTACCGCGAACATGATCATGAAGTACCAGACGAGAGACCGATGCTCGAGCGCCCAGTCAGAAAGGTTGAATTTATTCACGGGCGTGGCTCCTGTCCGAGTTGCACTTTCTGTCCATCGGTGAGTTCATCGACCCCGGCGATAACGATCTCTTCTCCTTCCCGAAGGCCCGCTTGAACCAGGACGGAACGGGGGGCGGACGCCGGGCCATCGAGTTCAACCGGCCTTAGGACGACCTGGGACGTGGTGCGATCCACCACCCATACCTGGCTGGCGCCGTCTTCATGGCGGATGGCGGAGAGCGGTAGCGTGATCGCCTGCTTCCTTTGTCCGACAAGCGGCGTCGCGGTGACCACGGCGCCAAGGCGGAAGATGTCCGGCGCCTGATCGATCCCGATCTTCAGCCGATAGGTGCGGGTATTGGGATCGGCCTGCGGCGCGATCTCTCGGACCACGCCAGTGGCCTGGATCCTACTGTCGAGCTGGAGGGCGACTTCGAAGCGGTCGTCCAGGCGAACGCGATCGAACTGCGCTTCCGGCACGTCGACGACCACATCGCGCTGCTCGAGGCGCGCCAATTTCAAGACCGGCTGGCCGGCCGAAACAGTCTGCCCCATTTCCGCGGACGTGGCGGTCACGACGCCGTCGAACTCGGCCCTCAACTCGGCGTAGCCTAGCTGCTCGCGCGCCTTCGCAAGGCTGGCCGTCGCTTTCGCAGCATTGGCGGTCGCCGACTTGAGTTGCTGTTCGGCAAGATCGTGATCAGCAATACTCGCTGCATTGCTCTGAACGAGCCTTCGCTTGCGGGTTTCCGTCGTTGCGGCGTTTTCCAGCTGCGCCTGGGCGTTGCGCAGTTCTGCCTCCGCGCCCTTGACCGCGAGCTGCAGAGTGAGAGGATCGATTTCCGCCAGGACATCGCCCTTGTGCACCAGGTCGCCAACATCGACCTTGCGAGAGACCATTCGCCCGAGCGTCCGAAAAGCCAGGTCAGTCTCGATGCGGGCCCGAACCACGCCGGGCGAGCTTGCGATTTTGTCCTGTTCGGCCGCAGCCATGACGACTTTGACAGGGCGGGGAGCCGTCTCCTCCCCTGCGACGGAGTTCTGATCGCAGCTTGCAAGCAGCGACACTGACAGAAGAAACGGGAGAGAGGCGCATATGCGATTGAGGGTCATCTCACTTGCCTTCCCAGGCGACTGCCTGGCCTTCCTTGAGGAACTTTCCGCCTTCGGTGACGATCAGGTCTTGCGCGGCGACGCCGCCGGTGACGACGAAATCGCTCTGGCGGTACCGGTCGACCGAAATCTTCCGGAGCGAAACGGTTTGGTTGTGAGTGTTGACGAGCCACACGGCTGGTTCGCCTTCGGCCGATGCGATCGCGGTATAGGGGAGCACGATGCCGTCGCGCGGCGAGGCGCGCAGCTTGCCCACGACAGGCGTTCCGAGCGGCCACGGCGCGCCGTCCTGGAGCCCCACCTTGATCCGGATCGTGCCTGCCTTCGCGTCGATGACGGGCGAGACCTCGCGTATGCCGGCAGGGACGTCGCGCGAGGGGTCGGAGACCGGTGCGACCTCGACGTCGTTCAGCGGCCGGCCATCGAGGAAGAATGCCTCGAAGACGTCGAACACCGCATCCCGCGGTCCGTCATGGGCGAGCATGAAGGCCGACTGCGCTGCTGATACCACCTGCCCGGCTTCGATGCCGCGGGCCGTGATGATGCCGTCCGAGGCGGCCTTCAGCTCAGTATAAGACAGCGCGTCCTCGGCCGTCGCAAGTGCGGCCTCGGCGGCATCGAGGGAAGCCTGCGCACTCAGCAGCTCCTTCTGCGCATCGTCAAAGACCGCGCGCGGAACAGCCTGCGACTGCAGGAGCGAATTCGCCCGGTCGAAGGCGAGTGTCTTCTGCGCAACGACGGCCTGCGCCGACTCCAGTGCGGCGTGGGCGACGCTGACGTCCGCCTGTTGTTCGGTGTCGTTGAGCCTCGCCAGAACGTCGCCGGCGTGAACATGCGATCCGACGTCCACCTTTCTCTCAAGAACCCGGCCGCTCACGCGAAAGGAGAGTTCGGTCTGGACCCTCGCCTTCACCTCACCGGTGATTTCCGCACCCGGTTGATATTGGGCCTTCGACGCCGCAACGACGCGGACCTGCTGCGGCGGTGGCGCCACTTCAACTTTCTCCTCGCAGGCAGCCAGGACTGCGCAGGCGAGACCAATTCCCAGCAATCGAAAGGACTGCATTTTTTGCTCCGGTACGGTTGCGAAGAGAGCCGCGTTGTTGATCGGCCAGCTTCAATCTGCTGCTGACAGGCTGTTGCCCGATGTTGACAACGCCCACTTAAAGATTAAAGTAGTCAATGTCAACATCGCGGCCACGAAATGTTGACACACGCAACATGGAGATGGGCGAACAGATGTGGTTTGGCGCCGGATATCCAAACAATTCCAATGTGATGACGAAACGAGTTGGTAAAAAAACATCGCGGGCGGAGCGTAGGGCGCGGCGTCCCCATGAAATACTGGAGGCCGCGTTCGAGGAGTTTGCTGCGAAAGGTTATGCGGCAACGCGAGTCGAAGACGTCGCAACCCGACTGGGCATAACAAAGGGAACGGTCTACCTCTATTTCCCGACCAAGGACGTTCTGTTCCAGGAGATGTTTCGCCACGCGTCCACGTCATCCGCAGACCGGCCAACCGCCATCGGCGGCCTTCGGGGATCCTGCGCCGAGCGGATCCGCGCCCTGCTGCTCATCGCTTATGAAAACACGGCCAACGACCGAAAGACCAGAGAACTCCTGCGCTTGTCCGTCGCCGAAGGAGCTCGTCTTCCCGAAATGGTCGATTGCCGTCATGAGCTATTCATCGCACCGACGCTTGCAGCTCTCACGGCCCTGGTCGAGGAAGGCGTGAAATCGGGAGAGTTGAGACGAGATACGGCGGCCGAGACGCCTGACGTGCTCGCGAGCTTGATTTTTCAGGTTGCCGTCTGGCTGCTGATGTTTGCGGATCGAAAGCCGATCGATGGCAAGGCGCTTATGGAAGCGCACATCGAGCTCGTTATGAGCGGGCTTCTGCAGCGGTCGGAACAAATGGTCTGATTTGACGAGGTGCGTTCGAGCGGACTGAGCTGTGCAGTTTTCGATGCTGGCAAAGGCCGGATACGTCGTGCGACGTCCGGCCTCAACCTTTTCCACATGCTGAGCTGAATCTAGTTTGCGCTGGGAACGCGATTGTAATCGGACGGCGGGACTTCGCCCGTGACCAAGATGTTTCCCTGGATCTTATAGACGATCCGTAGATTGGCGGCCGCAGCCTGAAGCCAACCGACCGCATCTTCCGATGTCCATGCCGTGCCCTCCGGCGGCAGGCTTTCAAACAGGCCGGCAATCAGAGGATTGACAGACTGGGAGCTGCCATTGCCGCCGCTCTGGTTCGACCCGCCCTCTCCGCTGCCAACAGGCCGGTCGGAGCGGCTCTGATCGGAAGAGCTCGCATATTCTCCGCCAGATGAACCTGAAGACCTGGTGTGAGACGAACCCGAAGAACCCCCGTGAGATGAACCCGCCGACGCCGCGTTAGCGGAGCCCGCACTGCCGTGGGACGAACTCGATGACGCTGCGCCATAGGAACCCGTAGAGGATCCAGACTGATCTCCATAGGAAGAATACGTCCTTCCACTGGTGCTCGAGGCGGCGGCCGCACCAGTGACGACGCCCGCTGCATACCCGCCCAGGACGTAGGCGTCGCGGCGATTATATCCACGCCCATAGTCTCCACCGCCATACTCTCCCTGACCATAGTCGCCGATGCCATAGTCTCCACGACCATAGTATCCACGGCCAAAGTATCCATTGCGATTGCCCGAGACCTTGAGATCGCCTGAGTTGTTGACGGTGAGGTTGCCCGAGTCCTTCGCGACAATATTGCCCCCGGAGTTCATGAAGGTGCGGTTCCCGTTGACGTTACCGCCCGAATTCAGGGTGTTGCGGACGCTTCCGGACAGGTTGCTCCCTCTGCGGCCTGGCCCTTCCGCCAATCGCCCCTTTGCGCGCCCTAGATCTGGCATACGAGTACGAGGGTTCACCGGTGGACGGTTGCGCATGCTTATCGGCGGACGGCCGTGGCTCGCCATCGGCGGACGCGGCGTACGACCTATCTGCGGACGTGGGGGGCCGCCCGGCCCTGCCGACGGAAAATGGGGTGGCCCTCCAGACGGCAGGGGTGGCGGACCGCCGGGCGGCGCAAACTGACCGAAGGCAACGTCCGATGTGATGGCCGTTAAAGCGAGAAAAGCAAGGCAGGTGCGCTTCAGATAGTTCATCACCTGCTCCCTTCCGTTCCCGACGCGACGGCTGGTGTCGGATCGATCTTTTTCACATCCGCAGGAGGCTCAAACGTGAATTCGGAGTCGGACAGAGGGAGCTCGGTCGTCCAACTGGTGAATTCGGCAACGAAGCTTGGTTGGCCCTGCAGCAACGGGTAGGTGACGACCAGGCGATGCGGCGTCGCCGCATCATTCTTCTCGACCCACAATTCCACATCGATACCGGACTTCTGTGAGAAAAGCAGATGCCGGCACTCGATCCCATCGACGGTAGCCGTGCCCACCTGCCAGGCCGCCATGGTATCGTCCAGCAGAACTTCGTCCGGAGAGCCTGCAAAAAGGACACCGAGCGGAAAATCGAGGTCTAGCTTGTCTCCGATCTCGTCGAGCGCGGACGGTATGTCGCCCGACGCGGGGATCGTCATGTATTTCTTGCTGTCGGGAAAGAAGACCGCGGCCGCCTTGCCGTCGTAGAATAGATCGTGTCTGCCGTCATCGCCGATAAACTTGACGGCGATCCGATCGGGCCGGCGGGCGGCGATTTTGATCGTATGGAAGATGTGAAGCGGTTGTCCGAATTCGTCCAGATAAACGCTGACCGTTCTTGCCGTGACCGACAAGTCCCTGGCATGCAGCGTCTTTCCCATCTGCGAAATGGCAGTCGCGGCCTCGTCGCTAATCGCAGGCTTGAACGGAGGCGCCGGTTCATCCGCTCGAGCTGTCGACAGTGTGGCGAATCCCACAAGAACGCCGAACGCGGCAGTCTGAACGACATTCCGCAGCATCGTAGTCGCTCCACGCGCGGCTGCGCCATCGACAGAGCGGTGCGTAGCCACCGCAGGTCGCCGGGCCTTCGCGAGGGTCCGCCGCAAACCATTACAGACTTCCATGTTCATTTCCTTTAATACTAGACATGATAGCGCGAGCCTGCTGCGGCTCGTCGCGAGGGAGAATTTGTTCCGGGTGCTTGAGCGTTCATGTCAGACGGCGCCGCAAAGGGTGTCGTCCGTCTGTCCGCGATCGATCCTACTGCATGAACCAGCCGTGGCTCACGACCAGCGACTGACCCGTCACGGCATTGGACCTGGCCGCTGCGAAATAGAGAACGGCGTCGGCCACGTCATCGATGCTGGTAAACTCGCCGTCGACCGTGTCCTTGAGCATCACCGTCTTGACCACCTGCTCCTCGCTGATGCCGAGCTCCCGCGCCTGTTCGGGGATCTGTTTGTCGACGAGCGGCGTGCGCACGAAGCCAGGACAAACCACGTTGGCCGTGACGTTGTGCTCGGCCCCTTCCTTTGCCAGTACCTTGGCCAGTCCGATCAGTCCGTGCTTGGCTGTGACATAGGGCCCCTTCAGCTTCGAGGCTTCCTTGGAGTGCACGGAACCCATGTAGATCACCCGGCCGTAATTGGCGGCATACATGTGCTTGAGGCAGGCGCGAGTGGTCAGAAAGGCGCCGTCGAGATGGATCGAAAGCAGCTTTCTCCAGTCCGCAAAGGGAAAGTCGACCAGCGGCTTGACGATCTGGATGCCGGCGTTGCTGACCAGCACGTCGATCTTGCCGAACCTTGAAATCACCTCGCCGACGGCTTTTTCCACCTGCTCTTCGTCGGCGACGTTCATCGCCACGGCGAAGGCATCGCCGCCCTTGCTTTTGACCTCGGTGGCCGTTGCGTTCGCGGCGTCGAGATTGAGGTCAGCGATCACGGGAATGCCGCCTTCGGCTGCGAAGCGAAGCGCGATCTCCTTGCCGATGCCGCTCGCGGCTCCGGTGACAATCGCCACCCTTCCATCAAATCGAGACATGGATAGTTCCTTTCAATTGCGGGAGATCAGTCATTTTGGAGGTAGTCGAACACGACCTCGCCGAGGCCGAGCGTCAGGTCGGCGACGTAGTGGCTGGCCGACATGACTTCGCGCACGGGGAGACGTGCGACGTCGCACATCGCGTGTTCGAACAATTGCAGGGCTGCCGGCCCGGCCCATGCCCCTTTCAGGGTCACATCCTCGAGATAGTAGCGCACGAGTTCGCAAATCCGGGGCGAACCATCGACGTGCGGGATGATCTTCAGCATGAAGGCGGGCTTGGCCATCGCCTTTGCCAGCGGCTCCAGCGGGAGCTCGCGGTGCTTGTAGCCCATGGTCGCCGTCACGCACAAAACCGAGCCGTAGTGGAGTGTCCCGACGAGCGTCTCCTGCTCGTGCGACAACTTCGGCGTCGCCAGTTTCTTCGGAAAGCCCCAGATCTCGCGGCCGCCGGCGATCGGAGAGCTGTCGTCAAGATACATGGCATGCACGTAGCTGCCTTCCTGCACCCTGCCGGATGGCGTCGTGAAGCGCACCGGAATGACCTGCCCGGTTTCCGTATAGTCGCCGAAGCCGGTCGAATCCGGCATGCGGATGAATTCATAGGCGACCGTGTCGCCGATCACCTCCAGCGGCTCCGGCACGACGGCGCGAAGGGCCTCCGGATCGGTCCGGTAGTTGATGACGACAAATTCGCGGTTGTAGAACTTGTAAGGTGGCCTCGGATAGGCCGGGTTGTTGAGCGGCATCGCGAAGGCATTTTCGCGGACTGCGGCGATCTTCATGGTCGTGTTCTTCTCTTTGGTGAAATCTCAATCGAAGTCGAAAATGGCGACGCCGTCCGGCGTGCCGGGCCGCTGCAGCACCTCGGGGTGGCGCAATGTTCGAAGGGCGTCGTTGTAGCCGGAGGTCCAGTGCTCCTCCATCGTCCGGCGGGAGAACTCGTAATCCTTGGAGCTCGCCTCGTATTTCTTGGCGCGATATATGAGCTGGACGATGTTGTAGACCTTCTCGTCGGCCTGATCGACGAGGAGCTTGATCTCCGGATCGGCCCGCAGCAGGGCGTCCTGCGGGACGAGTTCGACGAGATGGCCGAGTGCGCGGCGCAGCCGCTGCTGCGTCTTGAAATGGTCGGTCGCCGCGCGCGTGCGGCTCGAGAAGCGGATATCCTTCTGCCGCAGTTCGATTCCTGGCAGGTCGCGCGGAAACTCGCCACTCGCGCTCCAGAGGTCGACCTGAAAGGCGAGCGTGTCCTGGCGCGGCGAGTTATCGAGGACCCATTGCAGTGGCGTGTTCGATATGAGGCCGCCGTCCCAGTAACACTCGCCGTCGATCCTCGTCGCCGGGAAGCCGGGCGGCAGGGAGCCGCTCGCCATGATATGTTCGGGACGGATTTTGTGGGTCGTGGTGTCGAAATACTCAAAGTTGCCGGTGCGAACGTTGACGGCGCCGACGCTGAAACGCATGGCGCCTGTGTTGATGCGGTCGAAGTCCACCAGCCGTTCCAGCGTCGCCCTCAGCGGTGTGATGTCGTAGAAGCTTTCCGCCTCCACGCTACCGGCCGATGAAAAGAAGGGTGATACCGGACGGGGTGTAAAGAAGCCCGTCGCGCCATCCATCAGGGTGGCGAAGGCGTGTGCCTGATTGAGCAGGCCACGCGCGAAATCACCTTGAAACCCTATTGCGCCTAGCATCGCCGAAAACAGCGTGGGAAACCCGTGAGCCGGGGCGGTTACTGTCTCCCAGAAGCTCCGGAGCGCCTCCACTCGTCTTTCGGGCGGGTTGCCGGCAATCAGGGCACTGTTGATGCCGCCGATGGAGATGCCGGCGACCCAGTCAGGATGAAGACCGGCTTCGGCCAGTGCTTGATAGACGCCGGCCTGATATGAACCGAGCGCCCCTCCGCCTTGCAACAACAGCGCGATACGCTCGAACGGCGGACGCTCCATTGAACGCTGCGTCGTGTTTTTGACGGGATGTTGAGCGGCCATCAATGTACCTCTTTGTTGTAGCGTCCGTGGGCGCCGATCGGGTGTTCGCATTTCAGCGCACCAGATGTTGACAACGCCCACTTAGAGATGAGAGTAGACAATGTCAACATCGTACGGTCAAAAATGTTGACATGAGCAACTTAAAAACCTAATGGACTGATATGACCGAAAACATTTCCACGACAGAGCAGCGTCCGTATCACCATGGCGACCTTCACAGGGCGATCGTAGGCGCCGCACTCGATGTCCTCAGCGAGTCCCAGAGCACGGAATTTTC
>NZ_RJJT01000072.1 GCF_003938655.1 Rhizobium pisi | reverse complement strand
GGCACCGTAACGTTAACCGGCCATCGATCAAAATGTGGGATCTGGCGGCATGACCAGATTTGCCCGCGATCCTCTTTATCGTCGCCACCGATTTCCAGCGGAGGTGATTGTTCATGCCGTTTGGCTCTATTTCCGGTTTCCGCTCAGCCTGCGGATGGTCGAGGATATGCTGGCAGCTCGTGGCGTCATCGTCTCTCATCAAACCGTGCGGCTCTGGGCTGAGAAATTCGGCAGACATTTTGCCAATGATATTCGGAAGCGATCAGCCGGCAGGCTGGGCGACAAATGGCACCTCGACGAGGTTGTCATCTCCATCGGTGGAAAGAAACACTGGCTTTGGCGCGCCGTCGATCAGGATGGCTTCGTGCTTGACGTTCTGGTGCAAAGTCGCCGCAATGCCAAGGCTGCAAAGCGTTTGATGCGAAAGCTTCTGAAAGGACAAAGCCGCTCGCCACGAGTGATGTTCACTGACAAACTTCGATCCTACGGTGCGGCCAAGCGGGAGATCATGCCAGGCGTCGAGCATCGCTCGCACAAGGGCCTGAACAATCGGGCGGAGAATTCTCATCAACCCGTCCGACGACGGGAGAGGATCATGAAGCGCTTCAAGTCAGCGCGACAGCTTCAGCGTTTTGTTTCCATCCACGACCCGATCGCCAACCTCTTTCACGTTCCCCGCCACGATATTCCATCCGCCCACCATCGCGAACTGCGAGCGGCAGCCTTGGATACTTGGCGCCAAATCGCACGTCTTCACACCGCATGAATCAAAACCTCACTCCGAGATCTTGCTTTCAGAGCGTTAAGTTTACAGTGCC
>NZ_RJJT01000071.1 GCF_003938655.1 Rhizobium pisi | reverse complement strand
GCGTTCTGCTGAGGCTTGCCGGGCTGGATGTAGTTCAATGCGATGCCTTGGGTCTCTGCCCATTCGACCAGTTTCGAACTGACATATTCAGGGCCATTATCAACCCTGATTGCCAGCGGCTTGCCCCGCCATTCGATGATCTGGTTGAGGCTGCGCACGACCCGCTCGGCAGGAAGTGAGAAGTCAACCTCGATCCCCAGTCCCTCTCGGTTGAAGTCGTCCAACACGTTCAGAAGCCTGAACTGGCGACCGTCCGCCAAGCGATCCGCCATGAAGTCCATCGACCAGATCATGTTCGGCGCTTCGGGCACCGCCAGTTCCTCTGGCTTCTCGCGCTTCAGCCGCCGCCGGGGCTTGATCCTGAGGTTCAGCTCAAGCTCCCGGTAGATGCGGTAGACGCGTTTGTGGTTCCAGCGATGGCCCTGGACATTGCGCATATACAGGAAGCAGAGACCGAATCCCCAGGTCTTCTTCACCTTCACAAGCCCAAGCAGCAGATCGGCGATCTGATCGTTGTCGAAATTACGTTGGGGACCATACCGATAACACGTCTCGCTGACGCCAAATGTCCTGCATGCCAGCGCGATACTTACACCGCGTTGCGCCACTACTTTCTCGGCCAGCTCTCGGCGCTGAGATGGCCGCGTCATTTTTTTCCGAGAGCCTCCTTCAGCAGATCGGCTTGCATGCTCAAGTCGGCATACATCCGCTTCAATCGACGGTTCTCGTCCTCAAGAGCCTTCATCTGGCTCATCATCGAGGCGTCCATGCCCCCATACTTTGCCCGCCACTTGTAAAAACTGGCACTGCTGATGCCATGCTCCCGGCAAAGCTCAGGTACGGGG
>NZ_RJJT01000070.1 GCF_003938655.1 Rhizobium pisi | reverse complement strand
CAGGAGGTGGCATGAAAGAGGCCGCGCCCAGCATTGAGAGAACGGATTTCTGAGATGCAGATGATCTTGGGACAGTCACGCCTTGCGCTGTTTGGCCTACCTTACTTGGGTTTTCGCGAACTCATGGAAGGAGAGCAAAGCGTGACTGCACCTTATGATTATCACATTGGGGTAGATTACCACAAAAGCTACAGCCACCTTGTCGTGCAAGATTCCACCGGCAAGACACTACGATCCGGGCGAGTGAAGAACGATCGTCAGTCGCTCGGGTCGTTTCTCGAGCGCTATCGGGAGAACAGCCATGCGGTGGTGGAAGCCACCCGCAACTGGATGGTGATGTACGACTGGCTCGACGACATTTGTGATGATGTCGTTCTCGCCCATCCGCTGAAGGTCAAGGCCATTGCCGATGCCAAGATCAAGACGGACAAGATCGATGCGACGGTGCTGGCGCATCTGCTCAGGGCCGACCTGGTGCCGGAGGCCTGGGCACCAAGCGACAAATCGCGAGACCTTCGCGTCGCCCTGCGTGAGCGGATGTTTTACGTGCGGCTGCGCACGATGACGAAGAACCGCATCGTTACGGTGTTTGATCGTTATCCGGAGCAGACGGCACAGCTGCAGAAGCTCGGCGATCTGTTTGGCAAAGCCGGCCGCGTCCAGCTGGCGCAGGTGAAGGTCTCGGAGATCGACCGCATCCAGATCGACCGTGGTCTCGCCTTCATCGCGGACATCGACGTGCGGATCAAGCAGTCGGAAGCAACGATCCGGGCGATGACCAAGGCCAATAGCAACGTGAAGCTGTTGAAGACCATCCCTGGCATTGGGGAGTTCTTCGCCCGGCTTATCGACGCCGAGATTGACGACATCAGTCGCTTCCGGAATCCGAAGAAGCTGGCCGCCTATGCTGGTCTCGTTCCCTCGACCTATTCCTCCGG
>NZ_RJJT01000006.1 GCF_003938655.1 Rhizobium pisi | reverse complement strand
CGCTGACCGAAGGCGACTGCCTGATCGAGGTCGTCGAACCGGCCGGCTCCGACACCTTCGCCGTCACCAAACTCGGCGGCAAGTCCGTCATCGCCCGCCTGCGCGCCGATGCCGGCATCGCCCCAGGACAAAACACACGCCTCGCCTTCAATCTCGACAAGGCCGTCTTCTTCGATCCCCAAACCCAGGCAAGGATAACGTGAGGGCAAGGTGCTGATATGAGCGGTTCACCGGATATCATCATCATCGGTTCGGGTGTCGGCGGCTCTACGGTCGCCGCCGGCCTCGCCGCGACCGGCGCCCGGATATTGATCATCGAGGCCGGCGATCATATCGCCGATCTTCCGGTCAATCGCGACCAGCGCGCCATCTTCCAGCGTGGCCACTTTCGGCCGAAAGAGACGTGGTACGAGCCGAACGGTAAGGGCTTCAACCCCGGCAACTATTACAATGTCGGAGGGAATTCGAAGTTCTACGGCGCCGTGTTGTCGCGATACCGCAGGCAAGACTTCGACATCATCGAGCATCGGGAAGGCGTGTCGCCGGCATGGCCGTTTCCGTATGAAGAGCTAGAGCCGTGGTACTCAAAAGCGGAACATCTGTACCAGATTCGCGGCAGTCTGGGTGATGATCCGACGGAGCCATACCATTCGGCCACCTACGATTATCCGCCCGTTCCGGATGAGGCGCCGATTGCCGACGTCAGGGCACGCCTCAAGGAGAGGGGCCTGCATCCGTTTTCTCTGCCACTTGGCCTGGATCTCGACGCATGGCTCTCCAAGGCACGCACACCATGGGATGCGCATCCGAATGCGCGGGACGGCAAGATGGATTCGGAGACCGCAGCGCTGGCGGTGGCGCTGAAGCACGAGAACGTGCGGCTCGAAACCAATGCGCGCGTGACCAGGCTCGACACGGGAGCCGGCAGCCGGATCGACCGGGTGACCTACGTCAAGAACGGCCAGACGGTGACCGTTTCGCCGAAGATCGTGATCCTCTCAGCCGGCGCAGTCCAGTCGTCCGTGCTTTTGCTGCGCTCGAAAAACGACCGCTTCCCAAAGGGGCTGGCGAACTCTTCCGACCAGGTGGGGCGTAACTTCATGAACCATAATGCGTCCGCCGTCATCGGCGTCTCGCCGAAGTTCAGGAACACTTCCGTCTACCAGAAGACGTTTGCCTTCAACGACTTCTATCTCTCGGACGGGGAGGGAGGACCGCCTCTCGGCAACGTCCAGCTTCTGGGGCGAATCTCCGAAAAGGTCCTCAAGGGCTCGCTGCCGCAGGCACCGGAATGGTTGCTGCGCTTCATCACCGGCCATGCCATCGACTTCTATGCAATGAGCGAGGACGTGCCCAATCCCGAAAGCCGGGTCATGGTGGACGGAGATCGGATCATTCTTCAGTGGCAGCGAACCAATTGGGATGCGCATCTGGCCCTTGTCGCCAAGCTGAAGGTGATCCTGAAGTCGATCGGATTTCCGATCGTGCTGTCGAGGCCCTTCGACAAGCGCACGCCTTCCCATCAATGCGGAACGATCCGCATCGGAAACGACCCGGCGACGGCGCCGCTGAACACCTACTGCCGGTCCTACGATCACGAAAATCTCTTCGTCGTCGACGCCGGTTTCCTGCCGACATCGGCTGCGGTCAATCCTGCGCTCACCATCGCCGCCCAGGCACTGAGAGTGGCAGATCACATTGCGTCGAAGGATTTTGCAGGCGTGACACAGGGGCTGGCGGTCGCCAGGCCGGATGCAACAGGACAGTAAAATGGGATTCGATTACATCATCACGGGCGCCGGTCCTGCAGGATGCGTGCTTGCAAGCCGGCTGAGCGAAGATCCCGATGTCAAGGTACTCCTCCTCGAAGCGGGCGGAGGCGATTGGAATCCTCTTTTCCACATGCCGGCCGGCTTTGCCAAGATGACCAAAGGTGTGGCGAGCTGGGGGTGGGAAACCGTTCCCCAGAAGCACATGAAGGGCAGGGTGCTTCGCTATACGCAGGCAAAGGTGATAGGCGGCGGTTCGTCGATCAACGCTCAGCTCTATACGCGCGGAAACGCGGCGGATTATGACCTCTGGGCCCGTGAAGACGGCTGCGAGGGCTGGGACTACCGTTCGATCCTTCCCTATTTCAAACGTGCGGAGGACAATCAGCGCTTCGCCGACGACTACCACGCCTATGGCGGTCCGGTGGGTGTCTCGATGCCGGCTGCGCCGCTGCCGATCTGCGACGCCTACATCCGCGCCGGGCAGGAACTCGGCATTCCCTACAATCACGATTTCAACGGTCGCCAGCAGGCGGGAGTCGGGTTTTACCAGCTGACCCAGCGCAATCGCCGCCGGTCGTCGGCTTCGCTTGCCTATCTCTCGCCGATCAAGGACCGGAAGAACCTGACAGTGCGCACCGGCGCCCGCGTCACGCGCATCCTCGTGGAAGGAACGCGCGCCGTCGGCGTCGAGATCGCGACGTCAACCGGCCTGGAGATCGTACGCGCCGAACGCGAAGTACTGGTTTCCTCCGGCGCGATCGGATCGCCGAAGCTTCTTCTGCAATCCGGCATAGGGCCGGCCGATCATCTGAAGTCGGTGGGCGTCAAGGTGCTCCACGACCTGCCTGGTGTCGGCGGCAACCTTCAGGATCACCTGGATCTTTTCGTCATCGCCGAATGCACGGGCGATCACACCTATGATGGCATCGCAAAACTTCACCGCACGCTTTGGGCCGGGATCCAATATGTCCTGTTCCGCACTGGCCCGGTCGCATCGTCGCTCTTCGAGACCGGCGGCTTCTGGTACGCCGATCCGGATGCGCGCTCTCCAGATATCCAGTTCCACCTCGGCCTCGGGTCCGGCATCGAAGCGGGCGTCGAGCGGCTCAAGAACGCTGGCGTGACCCTGAACTCCGCCTATCTGCATCCGCGCTCGCGGGGGACGGTCCGCCTGTCATCGTCCGACCCGGCTGCCGCTCCATTGATCGACCCCAACTACTGGTCCGACCCCCATGACAGGAAGATGTCCCTGGAGGGGCTCAAGATCGCGCGCGAGATCATGCAGCAGGCGGCGCTGAAGCCCTTCGTCCTGGCCGAAAGGCTTCCCGGCCCGAAGGTCATGACCGATGAGCAGCTTTTCGACTACGGCTGCGCCAACGCAAAGACCGACCATCATCCCGTCGGCACCTGCAAGATGGGAACGGGTCCGGGCGCGGTTGTCGGGCTCGATCTCAGGGTTCACGGCCTGGACGGCCTCAGGGTCTGCGATTCCTCGGTCATGCCGCGTGTGCCGTCATGCAATACCAACGCTCCGACGATCATGGTCGGCGAAAAGGGATCGGATCTCATTCGGGGCCTGCCTCCGCTTGCTCCCACCATCTTCGCCTACGAACGCAACGATAAGAGGCCTCGGGCCCGTGCCGAAATCCGGTAAGCCCTGTGGAGAGGAGCGACGACGATGTCTGAAGTCAGAGTTGCGGTGCTTGGCGCCTCGGGCTGGATGGGAAAGGTCCACACGATGGCCTACCAGACCTTTCCGCATTTCTTCGGCGTATCGGACGGAACAGCCCGGATCGTCGCTCTCGTCGAAGGCCACTCGAAGGCAGCCGAGGATATTTCCCACAGGGCGCCGGGCGCAAGGATTCTTCAGGATTGGAAACTGGCGGTCGCTGATCCCGATGTCGATCTGATCGATATCTGCCTGCCGGATCATCTTCATTACGAGGTGGCAAAGGCGGCCTTGCTGGCGGGCAAGCATGTCTATTGCGAGAAGCCGTTGGCAAACACCGCCGGTGAAGCGCGGGAACTGGCCGACATTGCTAGGGAGAAGGGCGTCATAACCCGCGTCGGACATGCTTTTCCCCGAAATCCCGTTCATGATCTGGCGAAGGACATCATTCAATCCGGCGAAATCGGCGAGATCAAACTGTTCCGCGGCTGCCAGCATGTCGACATGTATGGCGATCCGAACGCGCCCTTCATGTGGCGTGCCGATGGAAAGCTTGCGCCGACCGGGATCGTCGGTGATACCGGTTCGCACATCTTCAGCTTCATGGATTTCCTGGTTGGCCGGGTCAGTTCCCTGATCGCCGACAATCTGATCGTGACGTCGCGCCGGCCCGTCGTCGAGGGCCTTGCCTATGGCGAACAGGTGAAATTGTCAGGCAACGAGTCCTGGGCCGATATCACCAACCCTGATGCAACCAACCTGCTGTGCCGGTTTGCGAACGGTGCCGGCGGGATCGTCGATTTCAGCCGCGTCGCAACCGGCCGCAAGTTCATGCAGACCTACGAGGTCTATGGAACGAAGGGCAGCATTGCCTATAACTATGACGAGATAAACCGGCTGCGCTTCTACTCCAACGACGACCGGACGGGGCGGCGAGGTTTCCGGGAAATCGACGTCGGTCCGGAGAATCCGACGTTTCGAGCTTTCCTGCCTCTGCCGAATTTCGGCATAGGCTACAATGAAAGCAAGATCATCGAGGTGGCCGAGGTCATCCGCTCGATCGTTGCAAACAAACCGATGTGGCCGACATTCGATACGGGCCACCACATATGTCAGATCGTCGACGCTTGCATGGAATCCGCCCGGCAGAAACGCTGGGTCGACATCCCGCTCAATTGATTGTGACGAGGCGATGACCATAGACGTTCCGCAGGAAATTCTTGATGCGCTGACCGACGTCGACATGCCCAGGCTTCCGCCGGAGACCGCCCCGTCGGGAGCGGTCCGGCTTGCCGGCATCGAGGTGCCGGTTTATCGAGCCGGCTGCGTCGTCGTCGGATCGGGTGCGGCGGGCCTGCGTGCGGCAGTGGAAATGAAGCGGCGCGGTGATGACGTCGTCATCGTCAGCCAGAGCGCATGGGGCGGAACCTCTGCCTGTTCGGGATCGGACAAACAGACCCTTCACACCGCAAACACGGCCGACCAGGGCGACAATTACAAGGCGATGGCCCGCGCCATCTGCAGCGGCGGCGCCATGGACGAGGATACGGCTTACGTCGAGGCGGTGGGCTCGTCCCGCATGATGGCATCGCTTCAGTTCTTAGGCCTGCCGCTGCCTCAGAATCCCTTTGGTGGAACACTGCGATATCAGACCGACCATGACGAGGTCGGTCGCGCCACCAGCTGTGGCCCGCGCACCTCGCGCCTGATGGTCAAGGTGCTGGCCGAAGAGGCGATCCGGCTCAAAGTGCCGTTCTACAACCAGACCACGGCGGTCAAGATCCTCACCGAGGGCGACCGAGCGGACCGCCACGTCGTCGGAATACTTGTCATGCGCGCCGGCGATCGCACGGAGGAGAACCCGCTGGGCATCGCGTTGTTTGTCAGTGGAGTGATCGTGCTCGCGGCCGGTGGGCCGGGCGAGCTCTATCGCGACAGCGTCTATCCCAACGGCTGCTTCGGCTCCCTCGGATTGGCGCTCGAGGCTGGCGTCGAGCTCGTGAACCTGACCGAAAGCCAGTTCGGCATCGGAACACGCCGAGAAGGATTCCCCTGGAATCTGTCGGGCACCTATGTTCAGGCGATCCCGCATATCTATTCGCTCGACGCCGAAGGCGCGGAATATCACTTCCTGGCGGAATATTACCGCAGCACACAGGAACTGGCGTCGAACGTCTTCCGCAAGGGCTACCAGTGGCCGTTTCACGCAACACGTATGCTCGATTTCGGCTCAAGCCTGGTGGATCTCGCCATCTATCGCGAAACCGCCGCAGGGCGGCGCGTCTTCATGGACTTCAATCGCAATCCGCTGCCTGTTTCCGGTGACCTGCCGTTCAGCTTGGAGAGATTGGACGATGACGTCCGCCTTTATCTCGGTAATGCCGACGCTGGCCAGCAGATGCCGATCGATCGGTTGAAGCACATGAACCCGCTCGCGATCGAACTCTACCGCCGCTACAAGATCGATATTGCCGAGCAGCCGCTGGAATTCGCAGTCAACAACCAGCACATGAACGGCGGCATCATGGTCGACACCTGGGGTCGCAGCAATCTCAGGGGCTGTTACGCGGTCGGCGAGGCGGCAGGTACACACGGCGTGACCAGACCGGGCGGAGCGGCACTGAACACCGGCCAGGTCTTCGGCACACGGGCGGCCGAACATATCAGCGCGAGCAGCAAGGCGAAGCAGGCCGCTGGAGAGGATATAACCGCGACCGCCAGCGCAGGAATCATCGCCCTTCTCGGCGCTCTCCACACCGAAAGCCCTCTCGCCGTCAAATCGATCCGCTCGGAAATACAGGCGCGTATGAGCGATAGAGCCGGGATCATTTGCGATGAGGAGGGTGTCAGTAGCGCTTTGATCGAAGCGCGCAAGCTGAATGCTGAAATTCGCAACAAGGGCGTCGCCTACGGGCGCGCGGCGGAAGCGGTTCGCGGCGTGCAATGGCGGCACATGGCGCTTGCGTCGGAAGCTGTGCTCGCCGCGCTTGACTTCTTCATCCGCAATGGGGGCGGCAGCCGCGGCGCGCGGGCGATATGCGATGCGCAAGGCGAATCCCTTCCGCTGGCGCACTCAGGTCCGTTGCAGGAATATCGCTTCCGGAAGGAGCGCCAAGCGCATCGGGAGGAGCAGATCGTCGTCTGGCTCGATGGGGATGAGATTAGGCTTTCCACGCGTCGGAACCGCATGTTCGATGAAGGCGCCAAGTCCTTCTTCGAGCGGGACTGGCCGGCGTGGCTGACAGGCGGCATCTACGATCTGGAGGCCGATGAATGAGGCGAGGCCGGTGATCGCAATGGCTTCGAGAAGTATTGTCATCGCCGGGCCTAGGCGGATCCCGTCTTTCCACCGGCGTCGTCGATAGCTGGCCGCATATCGAGTTCGATCATTACGGGCGCATGGTCGCTAGTATGCTCCCAGCCGCGCGGTTTTCTTCGGACGCTCGCCGATCGAAGCCACGGTGCAACGGCCGGGCTGAGCAGGAGGTGGTCTATCCGAAGCCCGGCGTCACGTTCGAAACTGTTCCGCCAGTACTTCCAGAAGGTGTAGATGCGCTCTCCCGGATGCAGATGCCTGATGGCGTCCGTCCAGCCCTGGGCGACGAGATCGGCATAGGCTTTGCGGACTTCCGGCCTGAAGAGTGCGTCGTCCAGCCAGCGCTCCGGCCTGTACACGTCGATCTCGGTCGGCATGACGTTGAAATCGCCGGCCAGGATCGACGGCACGTCGAGCTCGAGGAGGTCGGCGGCATAGTCGAGCAGACGACGAAACCAGCGAAGCTTGTACTCGAACTTGCCGCTCGGGAAGGGATTGCCGTTCGGAAGATAGAGGCATCCGATCAGGATGCCGTCGACGACGGCTTCGATATATCGGCTGTGGTTGTCGTCGGGATCGCCGGGAAGACCGCGCCGCGTCAGGATCGGCGTTTTGCCCTTCGCGAGGACCGCAACCCCGTTCCAGGATCTCTGTCCATGCCAGACGGCGCCGTAGCCGGCTCGTTCGATCTCCTTTCGCGGAAACCCGGCGTCGTCGGCCTTGAGTTCCTGGAGGCAGGCCACATCAGGTGCATCGTCCCTCAGCCAGCGCAGCAGGATATCCAGCCGTCCGTTGATCCCGTTGACGTTGTAGGTCGCGATTTTCATGAGCCCCCCGAAATTGAGGCAATGCCGAATATGCTCCAGAAACGTTCCCGGGTTTCCTCATATATCGTGTTGCCGTGGCTGGCTCCTCAACGCGTTGCGCCGAAGACGAAGGCGATGCCCGCGACGATCGCTGCGGCTGTCAGCGGCTGCCGGCGGATTCGATCCTCGAGATCGCGGACGAAGCTGCGTGCTTCTGCTTTTGCCAGGCGGGCCGTTCCGGAAGCCAGCTCCGAAGCGGATTCGGCTATCTGACTGACTTCTTTCTGAAGCGCCCGCATTTCTTCGCGATCGACATTGAACCCCTTGGAGGAGCGGGCGGTTTGGCCGGTCGAGCGCAGGGCTTGATCCACCAGAGGAGGCTCTTCGTCGAGCTTGGTGGGGTCGGGTTCCCGTTTTACACGCGCTGCCGCCTCGGTATCGGTGCGGCCGGCAGGAATCGAGGTGTGCGTGGCCGACACCGGGTCGGATGCCGGGAAGGTGTCCTCGATGCCTTTATCGAGGTCGCCTTTTCGGGATTGCTTGCGCTGCTCTGCCTGCTCCTTGCGCATGGATTGGACTGCGGGGGATTCGTTAGGGTTTGCCATCGGGGTTTCCTCCATTGCACTTCGACAATCAACAAAGCGACGACGGGGGAAGAAGTTCCGTAAGAATGCGTTCCCGTCTTTTTGCGGCATAATTGTCGATGGGGAGAGCAAACGGCTCCCTGCGCAACGCCGGCAAATCACAACGCACAGACTTTTCCCGGTTTTAGGCCTGGAAATCATTCAGGCCGGACCAAAGTCCTGCTTGTTTTGGTACCTAGTCCCGTTGCATTCGTTCTTCCGAACAGCGACAAATACTCAAGTATTATTCTGTAAATGCGCGGGGGCGCCGAAGAATGGACGAACAAGGCTAGGCGATGAGCATCTCGAAACGCGATTTTCTGAGATTGGGTGGCGGCGCAGCCTTTGCCCTCATAACTGTCGCCTCTCCAGTGACCTTGAATCTCGGCGGCTCCCTTCCTCTTCCGGCGATGAAACGCGCCTGGGCAAAAGACGGCAATAATGGAAACGGCAACGGTGGGGGGAACGGCAATGGGAGTAGTGGCAACGGTGGCGGGAACGGCAATAGCGGCAATGGCGGCGGGAATGGTAACGGCGGCGGTAGCGGAGGCGGAAACGGGGGAGGGAATGGCAATAGCGGCGGCAATGGGGGAGGCAGCGGAAACGGCGGCGGGAATTCCGGAAATAGCGCCGGCGGGAACTCCACCAACGGTTCGGGATCCTCTTCCTCGGCGACAGGCTCGTCACAAGGCTCGGGAACGAAAGCGACCGAAGCTTCCGATGGCTCGATCGATGTCCGTCACGCGAACGGCATCACTGAAACCCTGCGAGGCGGCCGCTATATCATGAAGGACGGGAAAGGCCGGACGATTATAAGCCGGCAAGGGACCGCCAGCGATGCCCGCCGGCTGAGCCGCTTCTTTCGTTAGAGCAACTCTAACAAATGCGCGGTGCTCTTGCCTCCGATGCTAGCGCCGTTCGCGCCATTGCAGAGCCGCCTCGGTTCTGTTCGAGGCACCGAGCTTGCTCAGAATCTGTGTCATATGGTGCTTGACGGTCTTTTCCTGCAGGCCGAGACGCAAGCCGATATGCTTGTTCGACAAGCCTTGGGCGACAAGATCCATCACCTCGCGTTCCCGGGGCGTCAGGCCGTTTTTCTCCGACGTTCCGCCCTGCAACGAATTCTCCATGACCTTTGCCGACATGGTCGGCGAGATATATCGCGATCCGTTCAGAATGGTCCGGATCGCTTCGGCAAGGCCGCGCGAACCCACACCTTTGAGAACATAGCCCATCGCTCCCCGCTGCAAGGCCCCAAGCAACGTGTCCACCTCCTCTGATACGGTCAACATGAGGACCTTTGTCGACGGGCTCACGGTCAGGACCTGACCGATTGCGATTAGTCCGCCGCCGGGCATGGAGACATCAAGGAGCATGACATCGGGGCGGCTGTTGGAAGCGATCATGGCTGCGTCATCGCTGCTGGCGCCTTCGCCGACGACGACGAAGTTGCTGATCTCCGACAAGCTGCGAGTTACGCCTTCCCGAAAAAGCGGGTGGTCGTCCACGACGCCGATGGTGATTGCTGTCATCTCTCATCTCCCACTTCCATAGGCTCGAAGATCATGGTCACGGTCGTTCCTCCTTCGCCTGTTTTGATCTCGAAGGATCCTCCAAGGCTGTCGATGCGTTCCCGAAGTCCGACCAGGCCAAGGCTCGACGGTCTCACTTCCCTTGGATCGAAGCCGTCGCCGCGGTCGCTGACCTCGACGCGGACATGACCGTTGTGCGAGACGGCTTTGACGGCTTGCTGGACGCCGCCGCCGTGGCGATAAGCGTTGTTCAAGGCCTCCTGAACGAAGCGATAAATGCAGATCTTCACGGCAGGAGCAAGCTCTGGTCCGTCCTCGTCGACAACAGTTTCGACGCGGGTTTCGGTCTTGTGCTGATGTGCTTCGACGACACGCGTCACAATCTCGGTGATTGAGGACTTCTCGATCTGCGGCAGCACCAGCCCGCCGCAGATGTTGCGGATCTCCGTCATGGCCTCGGCAAGGCTGGAGCGTATCCAGGAAAGCTCCTTTTCGCGCGCTTCGGGCTCTGTGGCAGCGTTGACCAGCAGGTCGCTGTCCAGCCGCAACGATGCATATGCGATGTGCTGGGCCGGGCCGTCGTGCAGATCGGCGCCGATGCCGCGCAGGTATGTTTCGTTCAGCGCTGCCGCCCGCTGGGAGGCAAGCTGCAGCCGCCGCTGGAGCCTGCGGTTTTCCGCCAGCAGCGTGGATAGTTCATTGACTCGTTCCCTGAGGTCTTTGCGCTGCGCCTCGATCGTGCGGCTGCCCCGGAACACCAGGGCGGAGAGAACAAGGAAAAAGATTGCAGTGAGAGCGGCGACGGCGCCCCAGCTCCGGAGCCTGGCATGCGCTAGGCTGTCGCTGAGCCCTTGTGCTGTCTCGTAGAATTCGAGTACGGCGACCGCCTGTCCTGACCACGGCTGGAGGACGGGGTTGTAGATTTCCATGAGTGGCTTGCCGAGCGCACGCTCCTCACTGCTTTCCGGATCGCTGGCGACCTCGTAACGCGCGACGAGAGACCCGGCGAATGCCCGTTGGAGCTTGTCGGTCACCGGAAACTTCTTGCCCACCAGCGCCTTCTCGTTCGAATAGAGGATAGTGCCGTCGTTCCGCCAAAGCTTGAACGAAACAAGGCGCTGGCCGAGCGCGCCCTGACCGAGCGTCTCGTCCAGAGCTTGGGCGCTGCCCTCGTCCAACAAGGATTCCGTTTGCATGTCAGGAAGCAGCGGCGCGACCACGCTGTCCACGTACAGCGCCGTCGCCGCACCGGAGTTGTGGATGACGGCGTCCTGTATGAGGTGAGTTACGAGCAGCCCCACCAAGAACATGGCGGCGATCGATATGAGCCCACCTGCGATGAAGAACTGGGAGGCGAGCGAGCGGGCATTCCAGCGGCGAAGCCAAATCATTTTGATACCGGCAAGAAACTTCCCGATTAACCTATCGCGTCTTCTGCGTTTTTCCAAACGGCGTCACGGCAGATCCCTGGTATCGAAGATTTCGGCGCCCCTTATGCTCTCGGTCAACGGGAGGCCATCGCCGGACATGGCTGCGCCGAACATGTAGAGAAGGCCGGCGAGAACGATCACGAGGGCGACGACGGACGCGTTCCAGGCGTCATCGACTTTGGATCTATTGCTCTGGGTCATCTTCGGATCTCCTTGGGTCGCTTTCGAAACGGAGCCGATCGATGACCTGTTCCACTTCATGGACTTCGGTCGGAAGCCGCCGGGACCAAGGTCCGATCCCCGTGGGCATCAGCAGATTCAGTCATGCTTCAGGATCGACGGACCAGGGTTCGGAGAATTGCGAGTGACGGTTTCTGCGGATATCGAAAACGGCGCCGGCGCCGCATCGGATGATTCTCCGGCGCCGTTCGAGGAGGATATTGCCGATTTTTACGAGACCCTTCTCGTGCCCGCCACCGTGCGCTCGCCTGCCAATCGCACGATTCCGACAATCGTCATACTTTTTTATAATCATTCTTAATTCGAACGTGGTTGACTTGCCTGAAAGTTCGAGGGCCAGCATTCCATGCCGACAATATTCCGCATTCTGACAGCAGTATTGATCCTGCTGTCGTCCGCCACGCTTGCGGCTGCCGACGACTGGCGCGTCGTCAAAGCGACAGATCAAACGAAATATACCGTCGACAGAACAAACTGGCTGGATCTGCACGCAGGAGACGTGGTCCCTAATCGGGCATGGGTTTCGACTGGTCCGCGTGGGCGAGCTCAGCTTGCCAGAGGCGTCGAGAGCATCACCTTTCAGCCGAACACGCTCGCCTCCATCACCGGCTACGGAGGATTCCTCGCGCCGCAGACGCAGATCGTCGAACAGGTCGGCTCGTTGGATCTTGAAATCGAGAAGCGAAGCCGGCCTCATACGACAGTGCAGACCCCCTATCTCGCGGCCGTCGTGAAAGGAACGATCTTCCACGTGACGGTCGGGAAGGCAAAGGCATCCGTTTCCGTCGATCGCGGTCTGGTGCAGGTCACTTCTTTCGCAAGCGGCCAGCTGTCTAACGTTGGGCCGAGCCAGAGCGCGACTGTCGACAGCAAGGCGGGCATGACCGTGAAAGGCGAAATATCCAAGCCCGAGATCACGTCGGTAGCACCGTCGGTCGCCAGGGTTCCGGCCGTCGGCACCACGAAACTCGCGGGCGCAGTCGAAGCGTCAGAGGCTAAGAACCAGTCTTCGGCTGCGGGCAAGGACACCAGCTCCAGCGCGAGCGACGACGGCAATAGCGGGAACGGCAAGGGCAGCGGAAGCAGCAGCCACAGCGGTGACAACAACAGCGGAAACGGCAATGGCAACGGCAATTCCGGCGGCAACAGCGGGAATGAGGGCAATCATAGCGGCGGCAACGGTAACGGCAACTCCGGCGGCAACGGCAACGGCAACAGCGGGAATGATAACAATCATAGCGGCGGCAATGGTAACGGCAACTCCGGTGGAAACGGCAACGGCAATTCCGGAGGAAATGGCAACGGCGACCACGGGAATGACCACGATCACAGCGGCGGCAACGGTAACGGTAATTCCGGCGGAAACGGCAAAGGCAAGGACAAGTGAAAGGCATGGCTAAGGCGGCCGGAGACTATCTCTCCGGTGGCATCAGCACCATCACGGTTCGTATTTTGCTTATTGCCGCGATGCTGGCGCTGCCCTTGGCCGGCACCGGCTTCATCCAGGGATTGAACAACAGCCTTTTCGCCAAGCGGTTCGAATGGGCGCCTCGCAAGGCCACCGGTAACATCGTCTTCGTCGCAATCGACAAGCGTTCCCTTGATTCCGTCGGAACATGGCCCTGGCCGCGGAGCATTTATGCGGCCTTGCTGGACAAGTTGATCGCGTCGGGCGCCAGGGACATCTTCCTCGACGTCGATTTCAGCGCATCCTCCAGCAAGCAGGAGGACGATCGTCTTGCAGCGGCGTTGGAGAGAGCCGGGGGAGGCGTTCTTCTGCCGGTATTCCGGCAGCAGCAGAGGGCGTCATCGTCTGAGACGGCGGTGACAAGACCGATCCCGCAGTTCCTTCAGAATGCCTGGCCGGCATTCGCCAACGTCGCGATGGATGCGGACGGGATCGTCCGTCGTTTCGATCTGGGAAACCAGTTTGACGAAAACCCGACCCAATCCGCGGCAGCCGCTCTCGGCAGGACCGGTCGCACTGCCGGTTCCTTGCCGGTCGATTACTCGATAAGGCCGGACTCCGTGCCGACGTTCTCTCTATCCGACGTGCTTGACGGCACCGTGCCGGCCGATGCAATCAGAGACCGTTCGGTGGTGGTCGGAGCATCGGCGGCCGAGCTCAAGGACATTTTCGCCGTTCCTGTATACGGAGCGATTGCAGGTCCGCTCATCCACGTCCTCGCCGCGGAGACGCTGCTCCAGAACCGCTTCCTCGGAACGTTCGATCAGGCGCCGCTCGAACTCTTGTTTGCAGTGATACTGATCATCGGAGTGGTCCGCGGCCGTTCGGCCGGACTGGTCACGATATTGGCGATCGGACTGACCATCGTCCTCGTCGGTGAGATTGGCGCATTTCTGCTGCAGTGGCAGTACGGCCTGCTTGTCGGGACCGCAGTACCATGGTCGATGCTGATGCTCGCCTGGATGCTGGCCCTCAACGAGCGCATCGACCTCGGTCGGATGCTTGTGGCTGTAGCCAATACGGAGGCTCGAAACACCAGGCGTCTCATGCGGCGGATCATTGCCGACAGCTCGGACGGTGTCGTCGCATTCGACAGCGATCTCAAGATCGTCGAGGCGAGCGAATCCGCGAGGTCCGTATTGCGAGCCGGCATCGGCGCTTCCCTGCTCGGTGGCGCCCACACCGCCGTCATCGATATCGTGCGCAGGCTGGTTTCAGAACACGATGCCGAACCGGGCAAGATACATACGGGCCTCGTCGATTTCCCCGATAATAGCGGTTCGCAGGCCGCACATTACGAGGCGTCCGTTACGATTTCTCCAGTCGAGCAGACCAGTGCACACCCGACTGCGGCACGCTCGCGGTTTGCCGGCTGCCTGATCATACGCGATGTCACCGCGCGACATGAGTATGAAGAGCGGTTGAAGAGACTATCTGAGCTCGACGAACTCACCGGATTGCTCAACCGTCGGGAGTTTGCATCTCGACTGGCCGCCCTCCATAGCGATGTCCTCGTTTGCGTGCTGGATGTCGAACGCTTTTCATCGCTTTGCGCCACTCTCGGGCGCGACGTGGGGGACGAACTTCTGAAAGCCGTGACGGCCAGGCTGCGCAACGCATTCGGCGGCGATCTCCTGGCGAGGCTGGACGGCGGCCATTTCGGTGTCGCGACCTCCGCAATCGATGAACGCCCGATCGAGGATATTGCAGATAGTCTCCTGGGGCTGTTCAAGGAACCCGTGCCGATCCGCGGCGCGGCTGTTCCGATCTCGGTCCGCCTCGGAATAGCCCGCTCGGGCGAAGCGGATCCCGGCGCTCTCGCGAACGCTGCGGAATCGGCGCTGGATGCTGCGAGGGCCACGCCGGGCCTGAGGTGGTCCTCTTTCGATCCGTCTACGGCCGTTCGCCAGGCTCGGTCGCGCCGGCTGGAGCAGGACATGCACGACGCGCTCCAAAACCGGCAGTTCTTCCTGCTGTACCAGCCGCAGATCGAACTCGCGGATGGGCGGCTTGTCGGCGCGGAGGCTTTGATCCGATGGAACCATCCCGAGTTCGGATTGATATCCCCGGCCGAGTTTATCCCGATCGCCGAATCTTCCGGCCTGATTTGCGATATCGGCCGCTGGACGCTGTTTGAAGCTTGCACCGAGGCGGCCGCCTGGCCTGCCGAACTCAGCGTCGCCGTCAACGTCTCGGCACTTCAGTTCGAGCGGTCCGACATTGAAGCTGACGTGAGGGAGGCGTTGTCCTCGAGTGGGCTTCCTTCTTCACGATTATGCCTC
This sequence comes from Rhizobium pisi, assembly GCF_003938655.1. Lineage (GTDB taxonomy): Bacteria > Pseudomonadota > Alphaproteobacteria > Rhizobiales > Rhizobiaceae > Rhizobium > Rhizobium pisi. The sequence goes on along the minus strand of NZ_RJJT01000006.1, from coordinate 289,323 downwards.
GAGCTGACGGAATCCACGTTCCTCGACCAAGGCGGACCGTCGATCGCGAAGATAGGCGCGCTTCGCGAAACAGGAGTGGTCATCGCCTTGGACGACTTCGGCACCGGCTACTCGTCAATGAGCTATCTCGCCGACCTTCCTCTCGACAAGCTCAAGATCGACCAGTCCTTTGTCAGGCGAATGAATGGCAATGCCAACGCATTCGAGATCGTGCGGGCAATCATTTCACTGGCGCATGGCTTGAATCTTCAGGTTGTCGCTGAGGGTATCGAAAACGAACCGGAAGCCGAAGCGCTGCATCGGCTCGGATGCGAGATGGGGCAGGGCTATCTCTTTGGCAGACCGGATGATCCTGTTCGCATGCTTTCCAAGTGGAGCGTCCAAAAGCCTTTATCCGCCGAGGCATGAAGGCAGCTCGCCAAGTGCCTGCCAAGCAGGCTGTCACTTTGAAATTTGCACGTAGGAAGGTTGCTCCATCGCACGAATGACGTGCTGTTCGATCTCGAAACAGGTCTCGTCATATTCCCGCACCAGCTTCGCATTGACGGGTTGTCCTCGAACAAGGTCGCGGGCCTCGACAGCCATCTGGTAGGCCTCGAAGAGCTCGAGCAGCCACGGGTCGCGCGATTCCATGATCAGCTTCCGCATCTGCGGCAGACGCATCGCAAGGCGCCTGCGTCCGGCCTCCCGGCGGTTGGATCGTACCATTTCCATCAGTCTCCTGCCTTGCCCGTAACTAGAGGGCCTCTCGATCTGCAATTAGCGCCGGCAACGGACATTGAAATGGGATTTAGGACCAAGGACCGGGCCCCATCGGACTGAGGTCCGGGTCCGGGAACGACCTAGCATTCAGGTCGTTGGGTTTGCAGCGGTCACGAAGGCCGCGTCAAACAGAAGGAGGAGAAAATGCTCTCCAAACTTATCGTAGGTGCGGCAACTGCCGCGACCCTCATGTCGGGCGTGGCGTTCGCCCAGTCCTCGACCGTCAACGGTGCGGCCGGCGGTGCGATCACCGGAGCGATCGTAGGTGGCCCGGTTGGTGCGGCTGTCGGTGGCGTGGCCGGCGCGGTCGTCGGTACCGCAATCGATCCACCGCCGCAGAAGGTCGTTACCTATGTCCGCGAGGCCCCGGCACCGTCGGCGCGCGTGGTCGTGAAGGAAAAGATTGTCGTCGGCCAGCCCTTGCCGGAAACGGTCGTCGTCACACCTGTTCCGGATAGCCCGAAATATGCTTACGCGGTGGTCAACGATGAACGTATCATCGTCGAACCCTCGTCACGCAAGGTGATCCAGGTCATCAAGTGACCTGATCCTTTACGCGGCCCCTGCCGCGTTACTCTCCGGAAATCATTAGAACTTGAGAACCGCCGCACGACGGACGGCAACGTTGTCGTGCGGCCAAAAAAACAGAGAGATCATTATGAAGACCAAGATACTCGCCGTCCTGATGACGGCACTTTCCATCGGCGTTTCGCCGGCCGGTATCATGTCCGCCTCCGCGCAGGATGCGCCGATCCTCCCCAAGAAGGGTGCGGCCCAAAGCGGCCAGTCCGGCGGCGCGACCCAGCAGCCGGATGCGGGCGGTGCCTCTTCCGGTTCGATGGGTGGCCAGGCCACGCAGCCGCCTTCCGGTGCTGAGGGAAGCTCGTCGGGCACGTCCTCCGGCACCACCACCGACGGCTCTTCCGGTCAGACCGAAACCCAGCCCAAGGCCAAGACGCAGTCCGGAAGCACGACCGGCTCCGCAACTGGAGGCACGGACGCCTCCGGTGTAAATACGGGCAGCTCGAAGACTTCTGGACAGTCTTCGACGGAAAGCCAGAAGCCGGCCGGCAGCAAGGATACCGGCACATCGGCCGGCTCCGGTGAGACTCAGAAGTCCGGTGACGCCGCAAAGTCTTCCAGCGGTTCAACCGGGACCCAGTCGAACAGCAAGACGAACGTCGAGAACAACACGAAGACCGAGACGACCAACACGACCAACGTGAACATCTCAGTCGAGCAGCAGACGGAAATCCGCAACGTTGTGAAGGAAGTTCATGTCGAGCCGGTTGATGAGGTGGACTTCACGGTCTCGGTCGGCACGACCATTCCGAAGAAGGTCCGGCTCGAGCCGTTGCCGCCACAGATCGTCAAGATCGTGCCACAGTACAAGGCTTATCGTTTCTTCATCCTCGCGGACGGCCGGATCGTCATCGTCGATCCTTCTGCGTTCACGATCGTCTACATCATCTCAGCATAGAGCGTCGCGCCAGCGCTCCCCGGCGGCGCCTCCGCCGTCGGGACAGGGGAGAAGATCATGATCTATTCCGAAGAGAAATCCGGTGGTCTGGCAGTGCCGTTGATCGCCATCCTGCTGGCAATCGCCGGCATCCTTGCCGCGCTTGTCGCCACCGGCGGCCGACATGACGGTGCTGCCGGCCGCGTCTGGGTTCCGCAGGCTCAACATCAGGGGGCGGTCAAATGAAAGCCGTTGCCTCAGTCGCCTTCGGCATCGTCAGCTCTGTTGGTGCCTGCATCGCCGCCGCATCCGTCGCGTCTCACGTCGTGGCAGATTCCGAACCCCGTGCTTTGACAGATCTTGCCGCGCGGGATCTGTGGACGACGAAGCCGGTGAAAGTCGACCCTCGGCAGCAGCGCTACGAACGAATTCCGCCCCTCTATTCCAGTTATGTTACCGAAGCGTCGGCCATCACGACGTCAAAGGCGAAGCCGGATTCCGCTACCGCGCCGACCGAACCTCAGACAGCGCAGCCGAAACTTTCCACCGAACATCTTGCCTGGTGCGCGGAACGCTACCGCTCATATGATCCCGCGACCAACAGCTATCGATCCTATAGCGGCGAGACACGCGAATGCTCTTCGCCGTTCCAGCGGAATGTCGTGGAGGCCGACGAGTACCTTGGTACGACATCGAATGGGAGGGCGGCGGCCTGGTGCGCCGCTCGCTACAGGTCGTATCAGCCCGAAGACAACACCTATCAACCATGGGAAGGACCGCGGCGCACCTGCGACGCTCCGAGCGTCCTGGACCTGGTCGCAACGAGGAACTGATCATCGCCGGTGATCGCGAGATGCGGAGAAAAACGCACACTTTCGACGGTCAGACCAAAGTCCATGTTGCAAACGCTGCGGTTGTGATACTCGGTTGTATTAGAAGGTTGGAGATAAGGGGATGGCGACGCTGCTAAGGGAAATCCAGCAGGCGCAGACAAGGCTTCGGCTCTTGAGCAGAGCGGAGCGGGGAGCCCTTATCATTCGCATCCTTCACGAGCTGAAGACGCATCGGCAGGAAGTTCTCGGAAATGTGCCGGCCGACCGCTGTGTCTGGATCGACAGGCTGATCGCCGCCGTTTCCTCGACCATATCCGAAATCGCCGATATGCAGGACGCCGAGTTCAATCGTGTCCTGAACGAATTCGAGAAGCTCATGGCGACGCTCAACGGCATCTCGCCCACGCAAAAATCGCCGAAGACAATTCATTGACGCGGGATCGCCCGGAGTCTCCCGGAAAACCGGCAAAACTTGTTTTCCGCAGCCGTGCTGTTATCAGCGCTTCACGAGGCTTTGGCTTCAAAGGTCGGGGCGAAATCACCGAGCGATTTCGCCTTGAGGATCGTGCCCTCGATATCCTGTTCCACGATCGCTTCGAGATCGGCGAAACTGTCGATGACGTAGTAGATCGGCTGGAGGATATCGATCCTGTAGGGCGTTCTCAGCACATTCAGCAGATCGAACGGCCGAAATTCGCATGCCTTGCCTTCGGTTGCCGCCTTCGCTTCGCTTGGTGACGAGACGATGCCCGCGCCGAAGCAGCGGCGGCCTTGCGGCGTATTGATCAGGCCGAATTCGACGGTGAACCAGAAAATGCGGAACAGATGCCACGAATAACCCTTGCCGAGGCGGACTGCGGTTTCGCCGAAGTGCCGGACGAAATTGGCATAGCTCTGATTGGTGAGCATCGGGCAGTGGCCGAAAACCTCGTGGAACAGGTCCGGTTCCTCGATATAGTCGATATGCTCACGGCGGCGCAGGAAGGTTGCGAGCGGAAATTTGCCCTGCGACAGAAGTTCATAGAAGCGCGAGGGCGGAATGAGCGCCGGCACGCCTTCCACACCGAAGCCGGTGGTCTCGTTCAGGCGCCTGTTCACATCGAGAAGCTGAGGCACCTTGTCCGGCGTGAGCCCCAGCATTTTGACGCCGTCCAGATATTCGGGGCAGGCCGTGTCAGCCAGCAGCTTCATCTGACGCCGATAAAGTTCGCCCCATATGGCATCTTCCTCGGGAGTGTAGTCGTATAGACCGTCCGGGCCGGGCAGTTTGGCGGTATAGCTGCTTTCTTTGGTCATATCCGATCCTCCCAGACGTGGCGATATTCCTGCCATTATGATCCGGGTTTGGAGGATTTTCTTTTCTTTCATGTTGGTTTTTGCGATGCTGGTGGTAGATCTTCCCGAAGGTGGCGCTGAAAATGAAAGAATCTGGGAATTTTCACCGTAAGCTTTTGCAGCTCGTCCAGGCCGACGGCACCCTTTCGCTGGCAGACCTCGCGGAAAAGGCCGGCATGTCGCAGAGCTCGGCCTGGCGGAAGATCCAGGAGCTTGAAGCCGACGGCGTCATCCGTAAGCGCGTGACGCTGCTCGATCCCGGGAAACTCGATCTCAAGCTCTGCGTGATCGCGCACGTGACGCTGGAAGATCACCACGAAGAGGCAGTCGCCTCTTTCGCTTCCGTCGTGCTGGAGCGGCCGGAGATCATGGAGTGCTACGCCCTGTCAGGCGCCTTCGACTACATGCTGAAGATCCGCGCGAGGGACGTGGAAAGCTACGAAGCTTTCATGACCCGCTACCTCATGCGCAACCCGCATGTGCGCACCGTCGTCTCGAGCTTTGTGCTGCGCGAGCTGAAATTCTCGACTGAACTGCCGATCTGACGCTTGAGGTGCCGGATCACCGCGCGCTCTCGCCATGCCAGCTGCCCGGCATGTGCACTGGAAAGCCTTCGAACGTCTTGAGCGTGTCGAGCACGATCGAGGTCTTCACATGCTGCACTGACTCGTGCGGCAACAGAACGTCGTTGACGAATTTCGAGAGGTCGGCGAGCCCACGGGTCGCCACCTTCAGGTGATAGTCCATTTCACCGGTCAGTGCATAGGCTTCGAGAACTTCCGGCAGTCCGTTGATCAACTGTGAAAACCGGCGGGCATTGTCCCTGTTGTGGGTCGCAAGTGTCACGGAGATGACCACCAGCATATCCAGGCCCAGTTTCTGCTGATCGAGGTAAGCCCGATAGCTGCGGATATATCCCTCTGCCTCCAACCTCGTGCGCCGGCGCGAACATTGCGACGGCGAAAGCGCGATCCGCTCGCCCAGCTCGTTGTTCGTCAACCTTCCGTCCTTTTGAAGTTCCTGGAGCAGGCGCAAATCCAATTTGTCGAGCTGTTCATCCATTGCATGAAATCTCCAAAACGCTCACGAACCGTGCATAATATCTTCCCCGAGGATAAAGAACGCAAGAACTTTGCACGCGTTTTGGGCCACACTTTGCACAGAAATGTAATCTTTCTGGAGGAAAGAAAATGGGCCCTTTTCCGCATGATGCGCCGCCTTCGGATATCACCGCCGACAATCCGGCGGGCACCGACGGCTTCGAATTCGTTGAATTCGCTCATCCCGAACCCGAGAAGCTGCGCGAGCTATTCACGCGCATGGGTTACGCCCCCGTCGCCAGGCACAAGACGAAAGACATCACCGTCTGGCGCCAGGGTGACATCAACTATGTCCTGAATGCCGAACCCGGCAGCCATGCCGCGCGGTTCGTCGCAAATCATGGTCCCTGCGCCCCGTCCATGGCATGGCGCGTTGTCGACGCCAGACACGCCTTCGACCATGCCGTGTCGAACGGTGCTGTTCCCTATGAAGGGGACGACAAGGTGCTCGACGTCCCGGCGATCGTCGGCATTGGCGGCTCGCTGCTCTATTTCGTCGAGACCTATGGTGCAAAGGGATCGGCCTATGATGCCGAGTTCGATTGGCTCGGCGAGCCCAACCCGCATCCCCAGGGGATTGGTTTCTATTATCTCGATCACCTGACGCACAACGTCTTCCGCGGCAACATGGACAAGTGGTGGGATTTTTACCGCAACCTGTTCAATTTCAAGCAGATCCACTTCTTCGATATCGATGGGCGCATCACCGGCCTGGTGAGCCGCGCCATCACGTCGCCCTGCGGCAAGATCCGCATTCCGCTGAATGAATCGAAGGACGACACGAGCCAGATCGAGGAATATCTGAAGAAATACCGGGGCGAGGGCATCCAGCACATCGCCGTTGGGACGGAGGATATCTACAATGCCACAGATAGGCTCGCCGATAACGGCCTGCGCTTCATGCCGGGTCCGCCCGAGACCTATTACGACATGTCCTATGAACGTGTGAACGGCCATAGCGAACCTGTCGATCGTATGAAGAAGCATGGCATCCTCATCGACGGCGAAGGCGTGGTGAACGGCGGCATGACGAAAATCCTTCTGCAGATCTTCTCCAAGACCGTCATCGGCCCGATCTTCTTCGAATTCATCCAGCGCAAGGGTGACGAGGGCTTCGGTGAGGGCAACTTCCGTGCTCTTTTCGAGTCGATCGAAGCCGATCAGATCAAACGTGGTGTCATCGGTACTGCAGCGGAGTAAACTCTACAGTGCCACGCGCGTCTGAAAAGACGCGCGTCGCTGCAAGGTTTTCGGGGAGTTGAGCATGGACCAGACATCGATCCAGACGTCGGATGGTGAAGCCGCGACGGCAAACAAGCTGAAATATATGCCGGGTTTCGGCAATGACTTCGAGACGGAGTCGCTGCCCGGGGCTTTGCCGCAGGGCCAGAACAGCCCCCAGAAATGCAATTACGGTCTCTATGCCGAGCAGCTTTCCGGCTCGCCGTTCACCGCGCCGCGCGGGACGAACGAAAGGTCCTGGCTTTATCGCATTCGCCCGAGCGTGCGTCACACGAGCCGCTTTTCGAACGCGTCCTATCCGCACTGGAAAACCGCGCCCTGCCTGGACGAGCATTCGCTTCCCCTGGGGCAGCTTCGCTGGAATCCCGTCCCCACGCCGACGGAGAAGCTGACCTTTCTTCAGGGGGTGCGGACAATGACGACGGCGGGCGATGTCACGACCCAGGTGGGCATGTCAGCTCATGCTTACGTCTTCAATGAAGATATGGTCGACGATTACTTCTTCGACGCCGACGGCGAACTGCTGATCGTGCCGCAGCTCGGCGCTATCAGAGTGTTCACCGAAATGGGCATCATGGACGTCGAGCCCCTGGAAATATGCCTCATCCCCCGCGGCATGATGTTCAAGGTCCTGCGCAACGGCGAGCAGACGGTCTGGCGCGGCTATATATGCGAGAATTACGGCGCGAAATTCACGCTGCCGGACCGCGGCCCCATCGGCGCGAACTGCCTGGCGAACCCGCGCGACTTCAAGACGCCTGTCGCCGCTTTCGAGGACAAGGAAAAGCCCTGCCGCGTGCATGTGAAGTGGTGCGGAAAGTTCTATGTCACCAATATCGGCCACTCGCCCCTCGATGTCGTCGCATGGCACGGCAACTATGCGCCTTACAAATACGACTTGCGGACATTTTCTCCGGTCGGCGCCATCAGCTTCGATCATCCCGATCCGTCGATCTTTTCAGTACTGACCGCACCCACCGAAGATGCCGGTACCGCGAATGTCGATTTCGTGATTTTTCCGCCGCGCTGGCTGGTCGCCGAGCACACTTTTCGTCCGCCCTGGTACCACCGCAACATCATGAGCGAATTCATGGGCCTGATCCACGGCCAGTATGATGCCAAGGAGGAGGGCTTCGTGCCGGGCGGCATGAGCCTGCACAATATGATGCTCGCCCATGGACCCGACGCGCTTGCTTTCGAAAAGGCATCCAATGCCGAGCTCAAGCCGGTGAAGCTGGATGACACCATGGCCTTCATGTTCGAGACCCGGTACCCGCAGCAACTGACGAAATACGCCGCCGAGCTTGAAACGTTGCAGGATAACTACCTCGAGTGCTGGGAAGGTCTGGAACGCAAGTTCGACGGAACCCCCGGTATCAAATGATGCATCAAGTGAAGACATCCTCCGGCACTGGAATTTGGATATGAAGCTTGCGACATTGAAGGACTCCACGAGGGACGGCCGGCTCGTCGTCGTTTCCCGCGACCTGACCCGCTGCTCCGAGGTCGGTCACATTGCCCGCACCCTGCAGGCGGCGCTCGATGACTGGGAGCATGTGGCCCCGAGACTTGCGTTGGTTGCCGAAGGCATCGAGACAGGCGCCCAGCCGACGATCCGGTTTCACGAGCATGACGCCGCATCGCCCTTGCCACGGGCCTATCAATGGGCCGACGGTTCGGCCTACGTCAACCATGTCGAACTGGTGCGCAAGGCACGCGGCGCCGAGATGCCGGCGAGCTTCTGGACTGATCCGCTGATGTATCAAGGCGGTTCAGATGGTTTCCTCGCGCCGCGCGAGCCGATCCTGGCGGCTGACGAGGCTTTTGGTCTCGACATGGAGGGCGAGGTTGCCGTCATAACAGGCGATCTCGCCATGGGATCCGGTCCGGAGGCCGCGCGCGGCGCCATCCGCCTGGTGATGCTCGTCAACGACGTCTCGCTGCGCGGCCTGATCCCGGATGAACTGGCGAAGGGGTTCGGTTTCTTCCAGTCGAAGCCCGCATCGGCATTTTCTCCGGTCGCAGTGACGCTGGACGAGCTCGGGGCGGCATGGGATGGCGGCAAGCTGCATCTCCCGCTGCTCGTAAGCTTGAACGGCAAGGCATTCGGCAAGGCGAATGCCGGCATCGACATGACCTTTGATTTTGGCCAGCTGATCGCCCACGCCGCCAAAACGCGCAAGCTGGTGGCCGGAACGATCATCGGTTCGGGAACGGTGTCCAACAAGCTCGACGGCGGCCCGGGCAAGCCGGTGGAAGACGGCGGCAACGGCTATTCCTGCATTGCCGAACTCAGGATGATCGAGGCGATCGAGACCGGTTCGCCGAAGACGCCGTTTCTGCGGTTCGGGGATATGGTCCGCATCGAGATGAAGGATCAGGCCGGCCATTCGATCTTCGGGGCGATCGAGCAGACGGTCGAAAAATACGCGGGAGCCGGGCCGCAATGAAGGAAGTCGTTCTCTACGACTACTGGAGATCATCGGCGAGCTATCGCGTCCGCATCGCGCTCAATCTCTTGGGGCTCGACTATAAGACGGTGCCCATCAACCTGCTGGACGGCGCACACAGGAAGCCGGACTATCTCGCGCTCAATCCGCAGGGCTTCGTCCCGACATTGGTGATCGACGGAAAAACACTGACGCAGTCGCTGGCAATCATCGAATATCTCGCCGAGCTCCGGCCGGAATGCGGATTGCTGCCACCTGACATCGTCGGTTGCCAGAAAGTCCGCGCCCTCGCATATGCCGTCGCCATGGACATCCATCCGATCTGCAACATGCATGTCGTTGCGCATGTCACTGCCATGACTGAGAAGGCCGATACCCGCGAGGAATGGATGAAGCATTTCATCGCGGACGGACTGCGCAAACTGGAAGCCATGATCGGCGAAGGCGATGGCGCGTTCAGTTTTGGCGATACGCCAACGATAGCCGACCTTTGTCTTGTTCCCCAAGTCTATAACGCCCGCCGCTGGGGAGTCGATATGACCGCTTTCAAGCGCATCGTCGACATCGACGGCAGATGCGCCGAACTGCCGGCCTTTCAGGCGGCGCATCCGGATCGCGTAGCCAAAACGTCATTGCCGGCAGCAATTCGTTAGGCCGAGATCCGGCGGCTGGACGGCGTTTCTACGCGTCCCGCCACGAAGGAAATATCGCAGCCTGGCCCAACCGCTGTCCGCTTTCGTCGATAAGCTGCCAGACGGTCACGTTCTCAATCCAGAAACGACGCCCCGATTTCGCGATCCTGATGCCGCGACCATTGTCAACAAAACCATCGCGCGTGACGCTGTCCAATAGCCGCTGACGCTCGGCCCGATCGGGCTGCTCGGCCGAAAGCCGCGAAGGCAGCGCGATGAATTCATCCCAGCCGTATTCGAAGCAGGTCTGCGCGGTCCGGTTTGCGTAGATGAAGCGCGGGTCGGGCTCGGTATTGTGAGCTAGGACCACGAAAGGCGCATCGTTGTAAAGCCAGTCCGGGCCTTGCCCGTCCTGGACGAGACGACGGCCGACGATGCGCGCATAGCTTCCGGTGAGGAGCGAGAAAAAATCAGGGTCGGTCGTCAGATCGAGGGCGTGATTATTATAGGTGAAACTCACGAAGTACCTCTTTGATCGAAGGCTTGATGCGGGCGACATAGTCTGCATTTATCGCCAGTGCCAGTTCGACGGCAAATTTAGGGTCCCTGGAAGCCGTGAGGGCGGCATTGCGGGCAAAGGCGGTTACGGTGCCGGTGGATTTACTGGCCAATGCGGCGAAACCAGCACCGCGTCCAATTCCAAACCAGACATTGAAAATCAACCCCAGGTAGCTATGTTGCATCGGTAAAGTAACAGCAATTTTGGGTCTATCGAATGTTGCGCAACGTCATTTCACTCTTCTCAATGCTTGGACTATCCATCCTGGTCATTCCCACCGAACTGGCTCTGGCTACCGACAATCCAAACGTCCAGTCGATCGCGCCCGGCGATCCGGCCATGGCCAAAGCCCATGGGAAGTCTGAACAAGGCTTGGACGGCTTCCTTGAGAAACTGCGAGATCCACCGCCGGGAACCGAAAATTACAGCATCAAGCTGGGTTTCAGGGACAAGGGCAAGGACATAGCACTGACCACGGATCAGATGGCACCGAATGTGGAATTCATGTGGGTCTATCAGATCAAGGCATCAGGTGACCATTTCACCGCTCTTCTTGGCGATACGCCGGAATGCATTCACAACATCAAGCCCGATGATCGCGTCGAGTTCGAAAAGTCGGATATCTCGACTGGCTCTATATCGAGAATGGGAAAGTGAAGGGAAACTATACCGCTTGCCCACTGCTGTTGGCCGGTCCGAAGGAACAGTTGGATCAATATCGCGAAATCTACGGAATTGTTTGCGACTGATCCCAGGTCGCTCCTATGCTCCCCATCAACATGATCTCGATGATGTTGATGGGTCTCAATACTCGGATGGTTAGTCAGGCTTTTTTCGACTCACAGTGAGTAAAATAGCTCCCATAAAACTCAGCCATACCGTTTCCGATCGACCAATCCGATATGCTGACGTGGGTTCGCCCTGCTCCCGATCCAGCAACCTCGATGATGGTCTGCAATTTACCTGGCGGGAGCAGCAGGAATCGCACTTGTTTGGCATCATCATGGTCTTCGCGAAGCCAATCATCGCTGGGCAGATACTTAGTTGCACAGTGGGCTATCGCTTTATAGTCGCCGCTCAGTTCAAAATCGGCAAAATGTTGGATCATAGGGTCGCAGGCGCATAGCGGGATGAATACCAAAGATGTCGCCAAGCGCTTGCACCAGTCTACGAGAGTTATCGATTGAACCTATATGGTTTCCACGCTGCGCCTAAGGGCGATAATCCGTCAAAAGCCGGTGATGTATGCTTGGATGTAAGACCATTCGAATTCCTTCCGGGTTTAGGTCTTGTCGCGCTTGGGCTCGACCGATCCCAACTCGTTGCCGGTGGTTTACAAATTTTTGATCCTGTTTTGTTCCTTCAGGCATTTCCCAGGCGACCTATCGCCTGGGAAATTCTTGATATGAAGGAAATCAGCCTGCTGCGTTTCCTGATTCACCCGCTCGCTATCCCATATCGTCGAAGGTTGCAGAGCTAAGGTTTATCTTCGTTTCTTGCAGTCACGGCTGCAGAATGTCCATTTTACTTTCATTTCTGACAGTGCGCGTGACAACTGAAGAGTAGGACGAATAATCAGCTGCACCCGCTCGTCGCACCACACGTGTCGCACTTCTCGCAAGTGCCATTCCGCACCATCGTGAAGTTCTGGCATTCCGAGCACATGTTGCCGGTGTAGCCCTGCATGATCGAGCGTTGGCGGCGTTCGGCTTCCATCTTCTTGGCTTCCGTCTTGGCCGTTGCGGCATCCGCGGCGGCCTTGTCGGAGAAGAGGGCGGTCGCGTCGCTGGTGATTTCCTCGATCACCTCTTCGGCGATCTCTTCCGCCAATTCCTTGGCGCGTTCCTCGTAATCGCGCTTGAAGGCGACAATTTCGGAGGTGGAGATGGCGGTGGTCGGCTCCAGCTTGCGGGCCGCACTGCCGGCAAAGGCAGTCACGGTGCCGGTGGAAGCGGCGCGGGCAGGGGCTGCGGTGGCCGCACCCTTGGGTTCACCAGCCTGGCGTTCGCCGCCGGTGCCTGGCACCAGCGTCGGCTTGTAGCCGCGGGTCCAGCCGGTGGAGAGCAAGTTGGTCTTGCCTTCCTGGATGCCTTTGCCGAGTGCGGTGTTGGAGAAATCCGACGTATCGACATGCGCGAGATCATGGCGGCCGAGATAGGAAACGGCAAGCTCGCGGAAGACATAGTCGAGGATCGACGTGGCGTTCTTGATTGCGTCATTGCCGATGACCATGCCGGCCGGCTCGAACTTGGTGAAGGTGAAGGCCTCGACATATTCCTCGAGCGGCACGCCATATTGCAGGCCGAGCGAGATGGCGATAGCGAAATTGTTCATCATCGCACGGAAGGCAGCGCCTTCCTTGTGCATGTCGATGAAGATCTCGCCGAGGCGGCCGTCGCCGAATTCGCCGGTGCGGAGATAGACCTTGTGTCCGCCGACGGCGGCCTTCTGGGTATAGCCCTGGCGGCGGTTCGGCAGCTTCTCGCGCTCGCGGGAAACGCGCTCGATCACCCGCTCGATGATCTTCTCGGTGATGGTGACGGCCTGGGCTGCGACAGGCGCCTGCAGCAGTTCCTCCAGCGCATCCTCGTCGTCCTCATCCTCGATCAGCGAGGCGTTGAGCGGCTGCGACAGCTTCGAGCCGTCGCGATAGAGCGCATTGGCCTTGAGGCCAAGCTTCCAGGATAGCATGTAGGCGTTTTTGCAATCCTCGACGGTCGCCTCGTTCGGCATGTTGATCGTCTTGGAAATCGCGCCCGAGATGAAGGGTTGGGCGGCCGCCATCATGCGGATATGGCTTTCGACCGAGAGGTAGCGCTTGCCGATCTTGCCGCAGGGATTGGCGCAATCGAAGACCGGCAGATGTTCCTTCTTGAGGAAGGGTGCGCCTTCCAGTGTCATCGCGCCGCAAACATGGATGTTGGCGGCTTCGATGTCCTTCTTCGAGAAGCCCATATGGTCGAGCAGGCTGAAGCTCATGTCGGCCAGCTGTTCGTCGGAAACCTTCAGCGTGTCCTTCAGGAAGTCGGCGCCGAGCGTCCACTGGTTGAAGACGAACTTGATGTCGAAAGCGCTCTTCAGCGCGGCGTTGACGGCTTCGACCTTCTCGTCGGTGAAGCCCTTGGTCTTCAGCGTCGAGGGATTGATCGCCGGCGCCTGGTTCAGGTTGCCGTGGCCGACGGCATAGGCCTCGATCTCGGCGATCTGGCTTTCCGAATAGCCGAGCGTGCGCAGTGCTTCAGGCACGGCGCGGTTGATGATCTTGAAGTAGCCGCCGCCGGCGAGCTTCTTGAATTTAACCAGCGCGAAGTCGGGCTCGATACCGGTTGTGTCGCAATCCATGACGAGGCCGATCGTGCCTGTCGGCGCAATGACCGAGACCTGGGCATTGCGGTAGCCATGCTGTTCGCCGAGCTCGAGCGCCTTGTCCCAGGCCGACTTGGCGTGGGCGACGAGATCCTGGTCCGGGTTTTCCGAATGGATCAGCGCGACCGGGTCGATCGAGAGCGCCTCATAGCCTGAAGTTTCGCCATGCGCTGCGCGGCGATGGTTGCGGATGACCCGCAGCATGCTCTCGCGGTTCGGCGCGAAGTTCGGGAACGGGCCGAGCTCCGCGGCCATTTCGGCCGAGGTCGCGTAGCAGATGCCGGTCATGATCGCGGTCAGCGAGCCTGCAATGGCGCGGGCCTCGGTAGAGTCATAGGGAATGCCCGAGGACATCAGCAGGCCACCGATATTGGCGTAGCCGAGACCGAGCGTGCGGTATTCGTAGGAAAGTTCGGCAATCCGCTTCGACGGGAACTGCGCCATCATCACCGAGACTTCGAGCACGACGGTCCACAGGCGAACCGCATGTTCGTAGTCGGGGATATTGATGCGCTTGGTGGCCTTGTCTTTGAACTGCAGCAGGTTCAGCGAGGCAAGGTTGCAGGCCGTGTCGTCGAGGAACATGTATTCCGAGCACGGGTTCGAGCCGCGGATCGGGCCGCCGGCCGGCGACGTGTGCCAGTCGTTCATCGTCGTGTTGAAGTGGATGCCCGGATCGGCCGAAGCCCAGGCGGCATAGGAAATCGTTTCCCAGAGGTCGCGCGCCTTCAGCGTCTTCATCACCCTGCCGTCCTTGCGGGCGGTCAGCTTCCATTCGCCGTCATTTTCGACCGCGCGCAGGAAGTCGTCCTTGATCGAAACGGAGTTGTTGGAGTTCTGGCCCGACACCGTGAGATAGGCTTCCGAATCCCAATCCGTGTCGTAGGTCTTGAATTCGAGATCCTTGTAGCCCTGGCGCGCGAACTGGATGACGCGCTGGACGTAGTTTTCCGGAACCTGGTCCTTCTTGGCGGCGCGGATTTCGCGCTTCAGGGCAGGGTTCTTGCTCGGGTCGAAGCAATCGCCGTTGTCCCCGCCGTCGCAATTGAAGCAGGCCTTCATGATCGCCTTCAGATGCTTGGCGACGACCTTAGAGCCGGTGACGAGAGCCGCGACCTTCTGCTCTTCCTTGACCTTCCAGTTAATGTATTCCTCGATATCCGGATGGTCGATATCGACGACCACCATCTTGGCGGCGCGGCGCGTCGTGCCTCCCGATTTAATGGCGCCGGCGGCGCGGTCGCCGATCTTCAGGAAGCTCATCAGGCCGGAAGAGCGGCCGCCGCCGGAAAGCTTTTCGCCTTCGCCGCGCAGCATGGAGAAATTGGAGCCGGTGCCGGAGCCGTATTTGAACAGGCGGGCTTCACGCACCCACAGGTCCATGATGCCGCCTTCGTTGACGAGGTCGTCTTCAACGGACTGGATGAAGCAGGCATGCGGCTGCGGGTGTTCGTAGGCCGACTTGGACTTGGTCAGCTTGCCGGTGAAGGGATCGACGTAGAAATGGCCCTGGCCGGGACCATCAATGCCGTAGGCCCAATGCAGGCCGGTGTTGAACCACTGCGGGGAGTTCGGCGCGACGCGCTGCGTGGCGAGCATATAGGCAAGCTCGTCCTTGAAGGCTGCGGCATCTTCCTCGGAAGAGAAATAGCCGCCCTTCCAGCCCCAATAGGTCCAGGTGCCGGCGAGACGATCAAAGACCTGGCGCGCATCGATTTCGGAGCCGGTCTGCTCATCCTTGGGCAGGTTCTTCAGCGCGGCATCGTCGGGAACGGAGCGCCACAGGAAGGAAGGAACGTCGTTTTCCTCGACCTTCTTCAGCCGGGTGGGAACGCCAGCCTTGCGGAAATACTTCTGCGCCAGAACGTCGGTCGCGACCTGGGAGAACTGCGCGGGAACATCGATATTCTCGAGGCGGAACACGATCGAACCGTCAGGGTTCTTGATCTCGCTCGTCGCCTTGCGGAATTCGATATCCGCATAGGCGCCTTGGCCGGCCTTCGTGAAACGACGTTCGATGCGCATAGTCTTGACCTCGCGTTGGCGCCCGGTCCCCGCGACCTGGGCGCAAATTTCCTATCCGGCGGCACTTTGTCGTCGTGCAGCCAGCCTCGTTTCCGTATTGTGACAGGGGTGTCATCCGGAGATGTCCTTCCTGTATCTTGTGGTGATGGTGGCTGCAAACGCTAAATATAGTATTAACAGCTTATTATCGCCAGTCCCAATGTCGCTTTTTTTGGAGGCTGAAAACCGCGCAAGAACCCTGCCGGGCCTGAACCGTTTCCGGTGCAATGCCCTGGTCCTGCGTCCTGTTTTTCAAAAGGGAACCGGGCTCGTTACCTCCGGTCCTGTCGCCGCCGCAACATCAGGAATAGTAAAGTTTGAAACAGCTGATTCCGTCAAGGGCTGGCTTTTAATTGATTGCTAACCACAACATCTTGTGGATGCGCCTGTGAAAATTGGGGAAAGCCCGGGAGCGCTGAAAATACAATGGCTTGCAGGCATTGCCGGCTAAGAAAAATGGCGCAAGGGTAGAAAATCGCCCTGCGGCAAATCTTATGATGGCATTTTCCCTGCAAATGCGCATGCCGATTCGCCCGGGTGCAAGCGCCCGTCAGAGCGCATCGACGGCGATGGTGACGGTGGCCACGCCGATCGGCCTGTCCTGTCCGTCCATGACGACGAAGCTCGCCTGCGTTTCCAGCATCTGCGTGGATTCGTTGCGTTCCGCCCGGTCGATGAAGATCTCGCGGGAACCGTTGGCGAAGGTTTTGAGATATTTCTCCTCGTCGCCCTGCCAGTAATCGGTGGTGATGGCACTCTGCCCGACGTTCAGCCCATGGCTGTCGGTCACGAAGAATTCGACAATTGCTCCCTGCGAGGCGTCCTGCATGGCCTTCAGATAGTGCGAGACCGATTTGTCGAGCAGCAGCTTGACCATCTGCAGGTGGTGCTGAATGACCTCCGACCGGTAAGTCTCGTCGAGAACCCGCATATCCATTTCGCTGACATTGCCGAATTCCACATTCTGCTCAGCAATGGCATTCAACACCAGTGGCGTTTTGACCATCTGCCTGACCCGCCGTTCGACATAGTCGCGCACGAGGGGCACGTAGGCTGGTTCGGCGCGGGCAGGGGGCAGAGGAAAGAGGCACGCCGCCAGTCCGACGGTCACACCCGCTCCCACACATCCCCATCGCGCCATCTTGCTTCCCTCTCTCGCATCGTCAGCCGCACGTTTTAAGCGCAACCTGACGCGATACGCACGCCGCCCCTGCATGAGAAGAAAATAAAATAGATGCGGAAAACCCGATAGCGGATTCAGCAAACTTCGCCGACAAAATCTTGAACAATTTCAAGTGGCAAATACGAAGTCTGCTGCTGCCGGTAGCGGTCAGTGCGCGCCCTTGGCGATCGGTTCCTGATAGGTGAAGCCCATGTCCCAGGGGAAGTAGATCCAGGTATCCTGGCTGACCTCGGTGACGAAGGTATCGACGGTCGGAACGCCTTTCGGTTTGGCGTAGACGCAGGCGAAATGCGCCTTCGGCAGCATGGTGCGCACCTGTGCTGCGGTCTTGCCGGTATCCGTCAGGTCGTCGATGACGAGCACGCCTTCGCCTTCATTTTCGGCAAGCTCGGGCGCGATGCCCTTGAGCAGCACCATGTCGCCCTGGTTCACATAGTCATGATAGGAGGCGATACAGACTGTCTCGATCAGCCGGATGTTTAATTCGCGCGAGATGATTGCGGCCGGAACGAGGCCGCCGCGGGTGATGCAGACGATCGCCTTGAAGGTCTGCCCGAGGCCGGCAAGCCGCCAGGCAAGCGCTCGCGCATCGCGGTGGAATTGATCCCAGGAAACGGGAAAGGCTTTATCGGGAAGGGACATCGGGGCTGCTCCGCGGCATGATGAAAATGACACGCCGTTTGCCGGCGACCGAGCGGTTTGAAGCGACGATCGGCAAAACGAGAAATCGCGCAGCCGACACTGCGCGAGATCGCGAGCTGCTACTGCGCGAGACGTGGCCGAGGCTCGAAGCCGTCATCGGTCGCTGCAATTAGCGGGATTTGCCGGTAAAACGCAAGAGCAACCCGTTACCGCGACAACAGGGTCAGCGCCGTCATCGATTGCAGCAATGTCCTCGTCGTGCCGCCGAAGATCATCTGCCAGAGCCAGGAATGCGTATAGGCGCCCATGACGAGAAGATCGATGCTGCTGTCGGAAAGCCGGTTCTCGATGACATGAGACGTGTTCTTGTCGATACTTTCCGCCGTCGAAAGTGTCGTCTTCACGCCGTGACGGGCAAGCGTGGCGGCGATCTCGGCGCCTGATGTCAGCGGCGAATGCAGCGCCGTGTCGGCGGGATCGACCGAAAAGATTTCCACCTCGTCGGCCGCCTTCAGGATCGGCAGCGCGTCGAAGGTCGCGCGCGCCGCCTCCTTCGAGCCGTTCCAGGCGATCAGCACGCGTTTGATCGGCTTCGGCTGGCGGATGATATAGGGGATCATCAGCACCGGCCGGCCGGTGTCGAAGAGGAAGCTGTCGACATCGACATGGCTATCGGAGGGGTTGGCGGGGTCTGCCTGCGAGGCGATCAGCAGATCGGCGCTGCGTGCGCTTTCGATCAGCGGCGCGGAGCCGTAACCGGTTGCTGTGGCGAAGCTGCGCCACTCCGAGGAAGCGCCGACCGCTGCCGCTTTCTCTCGAAAGATGCGCTCCACCGCAATCGTTTCGCTATGCGCCATGTCCTGCAGCGCCTGCACGGCGACGGGATCGGGAATTTCCATCGGCGCCACCAGCGGCACGGCGGAGATGGTTTCGGCATGCAGGCCGATCACATGGGCGCCGCTTTCGGCGGCCATGGCAAAGGCGAAATCGGCAACGGCGGCGCTATTGTCTCTTGTATCGAGAATGGCGAGAATGGTTTTGTAAGACATATCAATTCTCCTTCGCTGAAATGGCTTGTGCGCGAGGGAAGGAATGCACCGGACCCTTCTCCTGTTCCTTGATGGGGATCAAGCAGATCCCAATCCGGCGTTGCCCTCAAGCCTCGGCGGAGTGGTTTTCGGCAATGTCCTTCCTTTGGCGGATGGCATCGATCATCGCATGCACCTCGGCGCCGGCCGCATCGATCGCCGCCTGCGAGCGGCCGCGCACGACGATCTCGGTCGAGAACTTCTGGCCGACATAGCGCGGATAGGAACCGATGCTGGTTTCCGGATGTGCTTTCTGGATTGCGGTCAGCGGCGTGCCGATTTCGCCTTCGCCGTAAGGGCAGGCGATGGCAAGTGAAAGCACCGGCGTGCCGGCTCGAAGAGTCGGCAGCACATTGTCGACCATCGCCTGGAAGACCTGCGGCACGCCGGCCATGACATGCACATTGCCGATGATGAAGCCCGGCGCCGTCGAAACGGGATTGGCGATATGGACAGCGCCCCGCGGCATGCGCGCCATGCGCTGACGTGCCTCGGTGAATTCCATCTCGCGGCGTTTATACATCTCGGCAAGCAGCGTCATTGCCGCTTCGTCGTATTCGCAAGGCACGCCGAAAGCCTTTGAGATGGCATCGGCGGTGATATCGTCATGCGTCGGCCCGATCCCGCCTGATGTGAAGACATAGTCATATTTGCCGCGAAGCGCATTCAGCGCCTCGACGATCGCCTCCTCGTCGTCGGCAACGATGCGCACCTCCTTCAGGTCGATACCGGAAAGGGTGAGCATATCGGCGAGATGGCCGATATTTTTGTCCTTGGTGCGTCCGGAAAGAAGCTCGTCGCCGATGGCGAGCATGGCGGCGGTGACGACGATGTCATGGCTCATGGGATGTTCCGTGATGTGAGGCTGGTGAATAGGTAGCGCCCTTCGGCCGCTTTGCAAACAGGGAGCATGATGCCGAAAAATGTGAGCGGTTTTCGGATGACATCATGCCCTAACTCTCTGAATGCTGTTCAGCCGATGCGTTCATTTTTGCCCAAATGAAAACGCAAGTGAATTTTCGTCTACATCAGTTGAACACTGAGTTCTTCGGGGCAGGGCTGTGTTAAGTCACATGCGCTGATAGAAATCCCTCAGTTTCAAAGTTCACCCCAATGTTCCAAGGAAGATAGAAGATGGCGAAGGTTCTCGTCCTTTATTATTCGGCTTACGGCCACATCGAAACCATGGCTTATGCTGTTGCCGAAGGCGCGAAGTCGGCTGGTGCCGACGTAACCGTCAAGCGCGTTCCCGAACTGGTGCCGGAAGAGGTTGCCAAGGCGTCCTACTACAAGGTCGACCAGGCCGCTCCGATCGCCACCGTCGACGAACTGGCGGACTATGACGCGATCATCGTCGGCGCCGGCACGCGCTTCGGCACAGTTGCCTCTCAGATGCGCAATTTCTGGGATCAGACGGGCGGCCTCTGGTTCGCCGGCAAGCTCGTCGGCAAGATCGGTTCGGTCTTCACCTCCTCGGCAACCCAGCACGGCGGCCAGGAATCGACCATCCTCGGCTTCCTCCCAACTTTCCTGCATCAGGGCATGGTCGTTGCCGGCCTTCCCTATGCCTTCCAAGGCCAGATGGGCACCGAAGAAGTCAAGGGCGGCTCGCCTTACGGCGCCTCCACGATCACCAACGGCGACGGCTCGCGCCAGCCTTCCGAGATCGAACTGGAAGGCGCGAAATACCAGGGCGCCCACGTCGCCAAGCTTGCCGCCAAGCTCGCCTGATCTTTGATACCGGAATGATGAAGGCGCGGCAGGCGTGAGCCCGCCGCGCCTTTTATTTTTTACCGCGACGGGCCGGCGGCCATCGATCGCTGCCGCCGGCAAATGAGGTATGATTTTTACGCCTCACGGCTCTTCCCATCGCCAATGACGCAAGTTATTGAAAACGCGGCAAGCGGGCGTGGCGAAACTGGTAGACGCAAGGGACTTAAAATCCCTCGGCCTTGGCTGTACGGGTTCGAAGTTTCCCATTAAAAACACATGAAATCAGATATTTAAAAAACACAGGCCATAAATCTTCCGCTTTTACGGCGTACACATTCCATACACAGTTTTGGTGCTTTTGCGAAACGCAACGGGTAGGAATGAAGAATGGCCAGTCACGAGATTTTGGGCGGCAAGGTTCTCGTTTATCGCCGCGAGAACAGCAAACGATGGCAGTGCTCGACGCGCATCAATGGCCGGAACTGGCGGATGAGCACCGGCGAGGATAGCCTCGCGTTGGCCAAGGAATTCGCGGAGGACTGGTTCTTCCGCATGAAGGCCAAGGAGAAGGGTGGTGGGCTTAAAGACGAAAGGAGCTTCAAGGAAGCAGCCAAGCGGTTTCTCGAGGAATACGACGTGATCACCGGCGGCACCCGCAACCGGTTCCATGTCGTCGGCAATGAACGCCGTTTGCGTCTTTATCTCCTGCCGTTCTTCGGCGAGCTGGGGCTTTCGGAGGTGACGGCAGGCAAAGTGCAGGAGTACCGGGTGATGCGATACAACTCGGCACCCGAGCGAGTGTCGCCGACTAGCCCCGACGGAAAACCGGAAAAGAAGCTGCCGGCGAAGAGTACCCTTCACAAGGAGATAGTCACGCTTCGCCAGGTCCTGAAGACCGCCATCCGCCACGGCTGGCTCGCGCACCTGCCCGACCTGTCCATGCCCTACAAGTCAGCGGAGAAAATTGCCCATCGGGCGTGGTTCTCTTCCGAGGAATACAAGCGTCTCTATACGGCCACCCGGAACCGGGTGGACCGGCACGAAAACGGACGTTTTCATTGGCATGCTGAACAGCTTCATGACTACGTCCTGTTCATGGCCAATACTGGCCTGCGGCCCGATGAAGCCAACCGGCTGCAATATCGGGACGTCGAGATCGTCGAGGACGAGGAAACCAAGGAGACCATCCTTCTCATCCAGGTACGGGGCAAGCGTGGCGTAGGCTATTGCAAGAGCATGCCGAGCGCCGTTTTCCCGTTCGAGCGCCTGCTGCAGCGCAATCTTCCGAAGCCGGATGACCTGATGTTTCCCGGTAGTCACCTTGAGATGTTCAACAACATCCTGGAAGAGGAGGGGCTCAAATTCGACCGTGAGGGCAATCGCCGCACGGCCTACAGCTTGCGCCATACCTATATCTGCCTACGGCTGATGGAAGGGGCCGACATCTACCAGATCGCCAAGAACTGCCGGACCAGCGTGGAGATGATCGAGAAATATTACGCTTCGCACATTTCAACGAGCATCAGTGCCGCGGCGGTGAATGTGAAGCGGAAGGCTAAGTCGAAGAAGCAGATTATCGAGCACGAAAAGCGCAATGCGCATCGGGCCGGATAATGCTGAGCATCACAAATTTACCACTGGACGGCGAGCGGAAACTCAGCCGCCGTCCAGCGCTATGTCCTTAGGTTATAGGCGCTCAGCCATCATAATGGCCCGAAAATGCTGCTTCCGCAGACTTTACGACCACGGCGATATTCACGCCCTTTGTCAAGATTGTCCCGGTCGCACGAAGATCGGTCACCACTTTCAGGTCGCCCGATTTGGGGGCCGGGAGCGGCACGACGGTGTTGGCATCCAGATCTACGACCCAAAGCCCGTCCTGATCTTCAACACTAATAACAACAACTGTAGCCATGTTTTTCTCTCCAACGATTGATGTTTAAAATCCAGCTTTCTTCAGGCCTTCGCGGTAAAGATCTTTATGCCATTGCTCTTTACTTGGAACCGCAGACAACCACTTGTCCACATCGAAGTCCGGATTACCTTCGCGAAACCTCCGTACGAAGACCCGCGCCTTGTCCTGACGGCCCAACATGGCCCAGTTTGCGGCCGACAGCCTGTCCGCCAAATGCGGATCGGCCATCTGCTCAATGTAGTCCAGCGAAGCTTCGAATTCAGCGAGGGCATAGTTTGCTCCCGCTGCGGTCCAGAAATAAGTATCGGGACCGAGCGGATTCAATTCGATGGCCCGCTCGATCTTTCGCAAGGCCATGGCGGGAAGCGAGCAATGAACCAACGTGTCCGCGTAGTCGGCAATCACGTCGGCGTAGTGGGGAGCAAGGCTCTCGGCCACCTCCATCGCCTCGGCGCTTTCGTCAAACGCCCCCTGCAACAGTTTCGCGACACCGAACTCCCGATACCCGTCGGCAAAGTCCGGACGCGTCTCGGTGGCCTGCTTTGCCAAAGTCTCCGCCGTTTGCAAAAGCTCGATATCACCCCGAGCCGTCAACAACCATTCCTTCGAGTAGGTCCGCGCCATCGAACTCAGCGCCGGGGCAAAATCGGGGCTCACGCCGAGTGCTGCTTTCATTTCCTTGCGCGCGCGCCGCAGATTCGGAAGCGTCAACCGCGCCAGGTGCCGCCTGCCGACAAGGTAGCGATGGTAAGCAATCGGGTTCAGATCTTCGCGCAACGCCTCATGGCGCTCGATTTCACTGGACACGGAGAGCGCGATCCGTCGGGCGACGGTTCTCCGGTCTTTGACGAGATCCATATGTTCAAGGCTGAATCTTTCCGCCCAAACAATTTGATTCTGGTCAAAAAAGATAAGTTGGGCGAACAGGGTGACTTCATCGCCCGTATTGCTGATCCGGGTATCGAGGACATAGTTAACGTGATGCCGTTCAAAGAAGGCACTCTGCGTCTCGAGGTGGTGGCCGATTTGAACCGCCGAATACGGGGCTATGACCTCCAGGCTGTTGAAGGCGCAAAACCCGATGGTGATATCTTCCACCAAGGATGCAGCTAGAAAACCGGCTTGGGGTTTGACGGACTGGTTCTTGGGCGGAAGCAACACCAGGCGGGGAATGGCAATCCGGATATCTTGGGGCTCGAGGGGTACAGCGGTCTCGAGTTTCGGCGTTGAAGGCACCGAAATCGGACGGAGGGATATTGGGTCGCCGTCATCCGATCTGGCGCGCGCGGCGATCCCCCGCAAAATCGAATTCCGCCGCTGTTCAAAATGGTTCCGAAGGGATGCAACTTCCTCTTCCGCCTCGAATATCCGTATGAGCAATTGCAGCGTATCCGGATCCTTCGGCTCCGTCCGGAAGAGGATAACGGCAGCCTTCCTGAGGAGTTCGGATTCCTTCTGCGACGTCGCCACTCGGGACGCCGTTCTCAATGCATTTCCGAGAAGCTCGATATGGCAAACTTCCCGCTCGGCAAGCCACTTTTGAAACTGACGGCTATGGCTGTGAACCGGCCCAAGGAAAGGCTGGTTCATGAGCTTCATGAGATGCTGAAGCCGGGCGAACGGTTCGAGCTCTTCCTCCTCCCCGGACAACAGGATGTCCGAAGACAGAGACGCGCGGTCGAGAGTGACCATGTTGCCGTCGGATGAAAAGACGTTTGCCCCGAGTTCAATTTGGCGGGCCTTCATTCTCGAAATCAACTTACGCAAAGTCGCAAGCGTATCGTCTCTGTTGGCGTCGCCCCACAGAAAGCTCGTCAACGTCGTTCGATCCGCGGAGCCTTGATCGGTCGTGAGCAAATACGCGAGAAGCAGTAGGCCTTTCTCGGGAAACGCGACAGGAGCCCCGTCCTCATCAACGAGCTGCAACCTACCGAAGGTCTTTAGAACAAAAGCCATTTTGCCCTTCAAGCCACTACATGACCCGGCGTTTCCGCACAAGTGCAGTGTGCGCATTGCATTAGCAGAAGTCGCAAACTGTATCCTTGTGCCGGCACTTTGTCCCAATGTGTTAAGAAATTCAACAGGCTTGTACGTGGTAAACGATATGCTATGTTTTCTAGGCTAACTAGCAGAAATGAATTTCGCAATCGACTTATCCCAA
The DNA here is from genome assembly GCF_003938655.1 of Rhizobium pisi. Taxonomy (GTDB): domain Bacteria; phylum Pseudomonadota; class Alphaproteobacteria; order Rhizobiales; family Rhizobiaceae; genus Rhizobium; species Rhizobium pisi. Next base: position 264,819 of record NZ_RJJT01000006.1, on the reverse strand, counting down.
TTATCTTTAGAGGAGAATTTCATGTCTAGGATGATGATTATGGGCGTGAAGGGCGAAGAAGGCCTTTGGCTTGTTGACTTCGACGCCGGCACTGTCACCGCGATGGCCGGAAAACGCGAAGACTACGTGATTTCAGCCGCCGGCCCGGCACCCACGGACAACGAAGCGCTCGATTTTGCGGAGTACTTCGAGACCAAGGACGAGGCCTTCTCCGGCCACGTCTGGAGGACCCCGGCGGTCGATCTCGCCGTTGGTTTCGAGCCCAAGGAAGCCGCCTTTTCCGGTCATGTCTACCGGACTCCGGCGGTTGATCTCGCCGTTGGCTTCGAGCCGAAGGAAGCCGCCTTCTCAGGTCATGTGTACCGGACTCCGGCGGTTGACGCTCCCGCTACCAAGGTGAACTAAGTAACATTCCCGGCGGAATCTGCTCTGCATAGCCTTCAAACAGGATGGCCTGCGCTTTGATTCCGCCGCATTCGGTTTTGGTGGCGGTATGACTTCTGTTGCACGGTTGACGTCTTATTCCGACCGCAGTTGCTCACCGCATGAGACCCTGGCACGAATAACGCCCTCGCTTTTGAAATACGGCATCACCCGTCTCGCTCGTCTGACGGATCTCGACAGGATCGGCATCCCGGTCTGGAATGCCATCGCGCCCAACTCCCGATCGATCGTCATTAACCAAGGCAAGGGGATCGAAGATATCGACGCCAAGGTCTCGGCGGCAATGGAAGCGCTGGAGCGTGCGGTCGGCGGAAATCCGCAAATCGAAGTCCGCCTCGCAAGCGTCCGGCAGCTGGAATCGGAGGGCTCCTTTGCTGAGCCCCTGGATTGTCTGATTTTGGCCGGTCAAGACGATGTGCGCCCCGAGGAAATGCTCCGTTGGGTCCAAGGCTACGATATCATTGCGGATCGACATGTCTGGGTGCCTTATGAGGCAATCCTGCTCGACGACACAAGATCGAACAGGTTCTGGCAGTCATCGGATGGCCTTGCATCAGGCAATATTCGCGTTGAAGCGACTTTCCACGGATTGCTGGAACGGATCGAACGTGACGCCGAAGTTCTCTGGCAGTTCGCGTCCGTCGCGGAGAAAAGCGCAAGCTGCATCGATATCAACTCGTTTCGTGACCCGGTTCTGAGCAGCCTTGCGCAACGGGTACGCGATGCCGGCTTCAGGCTTCAAATGTTCAACCGGACCAGCGACATCGGTGTGCCATGTTTTGAAGCCTTCATTGCGCCCGACACGCCATCCGGGGGGGAATTGCGCTATATCGAGGTAACATATGGCGCGGGCGCGCACCCCAATCCCGGCCGAGCGGCGATCAGGGCGGTCACCGAGGCAGCGCAATCGAGGCTGACCTTCATCAGCGGTGCCAGAGACGACATCCATCCCGAAACCTTTGCGCGTCCGCTTCCCGCTCATCTGCGGGAGGTGCTCTTCATCGAACCGGCCCACGAAGCGCATACCCCTGACACTACGCCCGGAGGCACAATCCATGACATGCTACGCGACGTTATCGCGCGGCTCATGGCGGTTGGGGTTACGTCGGCGATCGCCGTGGACATGAACTCAGAGGAGGAGGATTTCAGCGTTGTGAAAATGCTCGTTCCACAATTGGAAAACCTGGACGGAAGGCGGAAACGACGGTTTGGCCCCCGCGCGCTGAAACGGATATTGAAGTCCAGATGAAAGTGATCTTCGCGGGACCGACACTTCATGGTGCGAACTTGCCGCCAACCGCCGACTACGAGCTTCGTCCCCCCGCAAGGCAGGGCGATTTCTTCAGGGCCATTCAGGATGGCGCCAACGTTATCGGCCTGGTTGACGGCATCTACGAGTATGTTCCCGCCATCTGGCACAAGGAGATTCTCTTCGGGCTTTCCCAGGGAGTGCATATCTTCGGCGCCGCGAGCATGGGCGCGTTGAGGGCCGCGGAGTGTTCCGCGTTCGGCATGGTCGGCTTGGGAGAAATCTATGAAGGCTTTGCAAGCGGCGCGCTGGAAAACGACGCGGATGTCGCCCAATCACACGGCCCGGCCGAGATGGGCTTCATTCCCCTCAGCGAACCCCTTGTCAACGTTCGCGCGACGATTTCGCAATGTTTGCAACGCTCTCAGATTACGAGCGCTGAGCACGATCAATTGCAGGATGCCGCAGTGGGGATCTTCTTCAAGGATCGGACCTATCGCCGCGTTGTGCGATCTGCGATTCATGACGCTGATCGCGCGGGTGCGGTGCTGGCGGTCTTGAGCGCCAACAATGTCAATTTGAAACTACGCGACGCACAGCTGCTTGTCGAAACCGTCATCAGCACACCCGATTGCCGCTTTATTCCCGAATTCAGCTGGACGTTCGAAGCGACCAGCGTTTGGAACGCGATGTTTCCAAGAATGGAATCGCCCTGATCGACACTGCCTTCACCAGCATCAGCGCCGCGGTGAACGTTAAACGTGGGGCAAGAGGCAGATTATTGAGCATTCGCAGCGGAATGCGTACAGGACTGATCGGTGTGGATGAGAAATCGGACTTCATACAGGAGTCCTGTTATCTGAAAAATTGGTGCGGACGGCGGGGGTCGAACCCGCATAGCCTAGGCCGAGGGATTTTCTTACCGCTACGGCTTTCGCCGCCGCCTTCCGGCGTTTGTGGTCTGGACTATACCTTCACCCTAGCTTTGCCTTAGGTGCTGCCCGTCTAGTCTCTACACCTTCCCCTGACGGGGCTTGGCTCGGGATTGCCATCTGACAGGTTTCCCCGACTTTGAGCAGTTCTACAGCCGGCGTTTCCGCCGGTGCACTCAATTTCGTCTTAAGTCCCTTGTGTCTACCGATTCCACCACGTCCGCATAGGTCACCTGCTAGCAAAGCGGAGCGGTCTTCTCAACCGATAATCGCGCCTCGATGTCGTTATCTGCGGTGCTGCTAAGGAGCAATATCGGTCATCCGGTGCGGTCCCGTTCCCGTCACATACAGACCCGGCGCTGCCGCGCGACAACTTCCGTAAAGGGCTGGCACGCTTCAAGACGTTGCCGGGCGTGCCGGATTATTTTCAACTGTACGATCTCAAACGGATCGCGATTTCGCTGATGCTGGCAGGGCAGGGTGTCTCGCACGAAGCCATATCCCACTATGTCGATCACAAGGGGAACCTTGAAACGACGATGATCTACGATCTCGGCTTGGTCGATCCGTTGCGGCCGGTCACCGAAAAGCTTGGAGATCTGCTGGGCGTATAGGCGGGATTGCCGGTAGATATCGTCGACGTCCGAGCTTGGTCAGAACGGAATTGGCGAATTCTGTTGGCCCGCGGTACGCAGCTCTCCGACGGTGGCGCTGTCGCATGGATGAGTCCGGAGGCGCGTGAGGAGATCTTCAGCTTCAGAATGGGTAAGTTGGATCGATGTCGCGTCGACTTCGGCGGGAGCACCTGTCGTGACGTCGATGACAGAATAGAACCCGTTGTTCGCCTTGCGCACTCGATATTGAAAAAGGTGCTTTCCCATTCGTCACCCGGCTTCTTAAGGAAGACGGCGCATGGTGTTCTCCGGTCTGGTATGTGTCAAGTTAGTTGACCACCCTAGGGACTTTAGTCCGATGGCACGCCGACCATGCACTCGTGGTCGATTCTGCAGGTCGTGGCCATGACACCTCTTGGGGCAAAGACGATTGAGTGGGCCAACTTCGTCGCATGTGGCATCCAATTCGCTATCAGCCTTGACGTCACTTTTTGGCTGTGAGGCAATGGATGCGCGGTGATCTGCTATCGCACCAATCCCACCAATGAAAGTTATCACTCATGGATGCCTTGCACGCGCTTGTCCTAACCGATGCGCAATTGCGCGAGATGTTGACGGAGGCCGCCAAACGAGGGGCGACTTTGGCAGTCGATGAACTTCGCGCGCAACTTCATCAAGCGCCGGACGACGCCACCCTACAGAAACTCCGCGCCTACCTGGCCGACCCGGCCTCACTTACCAACCCGCAGGATCATTGGGCGCACAGCGGCATCATCTGCCAGATCGCGGCCACCGCACGAGGCAAACCCAAATCCACCGCCTGGTTCATGAAGTTCCAGCGCGAGACTAGTTTGAATCAGTGCTTCAGCCGACCGAGCCCGGCGTACGGACGTCGCAGGGAGTGGACGTTCATCGACATCAAACTGGCGTGGGATGCCTATTATCGCCGACGGTAGGACAACCGTCGTTTATCAACGGATGATACGAACGTATCCCATTGGCCGTGACGGACCTTGAACAAGGTGTCCGCCTCTTGATGAAACCACATGCCCGGCGGCAGAAGCCCATTACCTTTCGAGGAAATCGATCGCGCGGACGAACGCGGGTCGCAACTGTGGCCGATATGCGTGGCGCACTTTAATGAAACGCGCAGACCAGGATTAACCAGTGCCTCAACCAAGGCTTGCGGTGGGGCGTAGGATTCGTATTTGATGGCGCATGCCGACCCACCGCTCATTCCCGCCGAGGCATAAGACTAGGAAGCAGGGGCGTCCCCGGTTTCCGATGGAGGCGCTTTGCCTAGCTGTCATCGGGGGAGGTGTCGTCGGGTACCTCGGCGTCGAAATCGCAGATATGACCGCTCCATTTGCCAATTTTTCCGGTGGCTGCAACATCAAAGGCAATGTGAGCATCGGCAGCGGTGAGCGCATCTATCATGTGCCGGGCCAGGAATATTACGACGAAACCAAGATTTCCCCGCAGTACGGAGAGAGATGGTTTTGCACGGAAGCTGAAGCCCGAGCCGCCGGCTGGCGTCGCGCTGGAAGGTAAGCGCCACCGGTTACCGCGTCGAAATTTCTTGGCAGGGGTGTCAGGTGGTGGTAATAATTCCTACCATAAGTGCATGGAGGTGAGTTATGGCCAATGTTGAAAAGATCAGCGTCTCGGTGACGCCGCAACATGCCGACTTGCTGCGTGATGCGGTTGGAAGCGGTGCCTACGCTAGCGCCAGTGAAGTCATCCGCGAAGCCATGCGCGACTGGTCCGCCAAATGGCAGCAGCGCAGTGGCGATATCGAAAAGCTGCGCGGGATGTGGGCCGAGGGCAAGGCAAGCGGTGCCGCAACACCGGTCGATTTTGACGAGACGCTTGCGGAAGCGCGGCAGGAACTGACGGCTGCCCGCAGACATGGCGCTTAAGCTTCTCTGGACGCCGAAGGCGCGCGCCGACGTCAAGCAAATCTTCGTTGAAATCGGCAAAGAGGAGCCGCAGGCGGCCGAGCGGTATTTCCAGCGGTTCCGTTACAGGGCCGGCCTGCTTGTCGATCACCCGCGTCTGGGCGAGCGCCATCCCGAGATCTTCCGTACCGCGCGAATGCTGGTCGAGGCTCCATATGTGATCCTCTACGAGACGCACCCCGATACGGATGAGGGCGAGGTTGATGCGGTCGAGATTGTCCGCGTGGTGGATGGCCGGCGCGATCTGGCGGCACTTTTCTAACAGATTTCCGCGAAATATGAGGGCCCTTGGGTTGCTCCACGGGGCGCTCAAGCGGGCAAAAACGCCTCTATTTGTACACATTCTCGTACACATACACATAAAAAATCAGAAATTATCACGTAAAAACAATATGTTTACATATGACGCAAGGGACTTAAAATCCCTCGGCCTTGGCTGTACGGGTTCGATCCCCGTCGCCCGCACCACCTTCATAATCCTGTTTGAATATGCTCGTATTTTGTGCATAAAAGCGAGTAGCGCTTGACAAAGGCATTTTCGGTGCAAGGATTGCGCCGCGACAGGTGAGTAAGTGTTGTCTTGTGGGAGTAAGACGATGGTTTACGATTGGAGTGGGACTAAGGTTCGGCGCATCCGCATCTTTAAGGCCAGCGTCGCACTTGTTATGGGAACTGCGATGGCCGCGATACCGCTGTTTTTCTGGGCGATGCAATTGCGCGGTTTCTAGAGTGTTCTTAGCGCGTCCAGGAAGACGCGCTAAGAACACTCTATCGGTTTCGACATGCACAAATCCCGAATTCGATCTTCGGGGTCATGTGCTGGTTTGTCGCTAACAACAATCAGCGTTCTGTGAGCGGAAGGGTGTCTGGTGCTTTCGCATCGCGCCATTTGTTGATCACCCAGCCGGCCAGAAGCCCCAAGGCTGCGCCCATTGCCTTAATGCCGGCGTCATGCAGGCGCGCGTGACGCGTCGGTACGAAGTATTGCAGATATTCGATGGCGACCGCGCCGACGACCAGCAGCGCCGCCACCGTTTTCCACTGCTTCGGATAGGCGAGCGCAAAGGCGAGCCCAAGGACCACGTAGGCGCTCGCACGGTCGGTATCGACCGTCGTGACCGTTTCCGGCCTCAGCCCGATCGGCGACACGGTGACGAAGATGATGAAGGCAAGCAGCAGCCAGGCCAGGGGTCTTGCGAATTTGAAGATCATCATAGCTTCATAAGTGGCCGGCCGGTTCATTGACAATTAAAATTAGTTCATGTGCCGTCAATTTTGCGGTTGGCTTAAGAAAAACTTTCCCGGAGAACAACGGTTCGTCGAGCAAGCCAATCCGACGGCGAACCGGAAATGGCCGAAGCGGGCTTTCTTTTGCCGGTCCGCCTATGCCATAGCGGCGGTGGCTAATCGTGAGAATGGACGACACCCGTGACGAGACTTGATGTCGAAAGCGCCGAAGAGGCAATGCGCAGCCTGTTTCCGGCAACGCCGCTGCAGCTCAACGATCATCTCTCGGCCCGTTATGGGGCCGATATCTGGTTGAAGCGCGAGGACCTGTCGCCGGTGCGCTCCTACAAGATCCGCGGCGCCTTCAATTTCTTTCGCAAGGCAATCGGGCAGGGTGCTTCCGGCAAGACCTTCGTCTGCGCCTCGGCCGGCAATCATGCCCAGGGATTTGCCTATGTCTGCCGCCATTTCGGCGTGCCGGGCGTTGTCTTCATGCCGGTGACGACACCGCAGCAGAAGATCGACAAGACCCGCATGTTCGGCGCCGAGTTCATCACCATCCGGCTGTTTGGCGATTTCTTCGACCAGTGCTACCAGGCCGCCCGCGAGCATGTGGAAGCGGTCGGCGGTGTCATGGTGCCGCCCTTTGACCATGCCGATATTATCGAAGGTCAGGCGACGGTCGCAGCCGAAATCATGCAGCAACTGCCGGAAGGAACGCTGCCCAATATGATCGTCCTGCCGGTCGGCGGCGGCGGACTTGCCGCCGGCATCACCGGCTATCTCGACGGTACGGTTGCGAAATCGGCCTTCGTCTTTGCCGAGCCCGCCGGCGCGCCAAGCCTGAGGCGCAGCATCGAGGCGGGTGAGGTGACGACGCTTGCCAAGGTCGATAATTTCGTAGACGGCGCCGCCGTGGCGCGCATCGGCGACCTGAATTTCGCCGCCCTTCGCGATTTCCCGGCCGAACAGGTGCGGCTGATGCCGGAGAACGCCATCTGCGTCACCATTCAGGAGATGTTGAACGTCGAAGGCGTTGTTCTGGAACCGGCCGGCGCCTTGTCGTTGACGGCGATCGCCGCGATGGATCGGGAGACGATCCGCGGCAAGACCATCGTCGCCGTCGTCTCCGGCGGCAATTTCGATTTCGAGCGCCTGCCTGACGTAAAGGAAAGAGCCATGCGTTACGCGGGGCTGAAGAAATACTTCATCCTGCGGCTCGCCCAGCGCCCTGGCGCACTCAGGGATTTCCTCAACCTGCTCGGTCCCGACGATGATATCGCCCGCTTCGAATATCTGAAGAAATCGGCGCGCAACTTCGGCTCGATCCTGATCGGCATCGAAACCAAGGCGCCTGAGAATTTTGCCCGCCTGATCGGAAATTTCGAAGCTGCCGGCATGGGTTACGAAGATATCACCGAAAATGAGATCCTCGCCAATTTGATCATTTGACTTGGCGGAAACGATGCCCTCGTGCTAAAGGCGGGTCATGGCTTCGTTCATTTCAAATCTTTTTTCGATGTTCTCCGGCGGTGGCAAACCGGCCGCGGAAGCGGCAGGCCCTTCCGGCGAGCCGCAGCTTTACGGCGATTGCACGATCTATGCCGAACCACGCAAGGAAGGCGGCCAATATCGCCTCGTCGGCCGCATCGAGAAGAAGGTCGGCGACGAGGTACTGGTGCGCAATTTCATTCGCGCCGATATGTTTTCCTCTTCCGATGACGCGATCGAATGCACCGTGCGCAAGGCGCAGCAGATCATCGATCAGCACGGTCCGTCGCTGTTTGGTGACGGCGAGAAGGTCCGTCAGGTCTGAAATCGGGATCCCGGCTTGGATCGGGATCGGATCTCGGCAGGATACTCCTTGCTTTTCAATCGCATGACCTGCGTGCCGCGCGGCGCCTGATTTTGCACACGCAATCTTAAAGGATTGCGGTGAAAGCTATCCCCGCAGGATTTGCAGGGTTGCCGTCGTGTTTCATTTTTTTGGACGATCGACAAAAGGGTCCGCTGTCGCGATCGCCGCGCCTGCGGAGTTCGAGGGTCGTTGGCTCGGAGCCGCGGTGTCGTAATGGAGGCACTCAACCTCGCTCTCTTCGTCGTCGAAGCCGTCGCCTATTTCACGCTGATGGTGATGCTTCTACATTTCCGCCATCGGCTCGGCCTCGGGGTCTTTCTGACGGCGCTCGGCGTCATGCATTTCATGGAAACCTATCTGGCGGCGGTCTTCTATGTCTCGCTTCCGTTCGGAGACGTATCGCCCGGCTCATCGGTCTTCTTCTCCGGCAAGCTGATGATGATCCTGATGCTCTATCTGCAGGAGGATGCGGCGACGGTGCGCCAGCCGATCTACGGCCTGTTCTTCGGCAACCTTTTGACCGTCGGCATCGCCTGGGTGCTGCAGCTGCACCACCCGCTCGAGATATCGCCGGATCACACGCCCGACGTCGATTTCTTGAAGGAGATGGGCTGGCTGATGGTCTGGGGCACGGCGCTGCTCTATGTCGATTCGCTCGGCATCATCCTGCTTTACGAAAAACTCGGGGATTTCTTCCGCCGCCGTGTCGTCCTGCGTTTCATGATCTGCGGCTTTGCGTTGCTGACCTTCGACCAGATCGGCTTCTTCGCCGCGCTGCATTATTTCCTGGACGTGCCGGTCGCCGCATTCTGGGGCGGCTGGAAGGCGAAGATGTTTGCCGTCTGCCTCTACGCGGTGATGTTTGCGATCTATGAATATCGCATTCGTCGCGTCGGCTCCGCCGCAGCCGCACGCTCCATCAGCGACGTGTTCGGCGACCTGACGTTCCGCGAGCGCTACAACGACCTTCTCGAGCGGACCGGCCGCGATATGCTCACCGGCGTTTATGACCGTACCCGGATGGAGCTGGAAGCGCCGCTGATGCTGAATGAGGCATCGAGACAGGGGCTGTTCGCCACGGTCCTCATTATCGACGCCGATCACTTCAAGGACGTCAATGACGGCTACGGCCATCTCCAGGGCGACGAGGTGTTGAAGGCGATCGCCGCCCGGCTCGGGACGACGCTGCGTTCCAGCGACCGCATCTTCCGTTTCGGCGGCGAAGAGTTCGTCGCCGTCTGCCCCGGCACAAATCATGAGGAAGGCCTGCTGCTTGCCGAACGCCTGCGCTGGACGATCGCAACCAGCGTCCAGACACCGGATGACAAGCCGGTGACGGTCAGCATCGGCATTGCGACCGCCGATGAAGACGGCACCAGCTTCACCACCGTGCTCTCGGTCGCCGACGGCAGGCTTTATGAAGCCAAGAAGAGCGGCCGCAACTGCATCGTCGGCCGCTCCGGTGTCGTGAAACTCAGTTAGCCCAATAACGATCCTTCCAAGTATCGAGCGCTGCCTCAGGAGCGGCATGAACGAGCCGGCTCGCTGGGTCGTCGGTCAGATGCAATCAGATGCAATGCCTCGCTTGGGGTGTTGGTGATGCTGAGTAAACAGAAACATCCTTCTTAACACTGTCGTGTTTTCAATATGTTATCGACACAATGAAAACGTCTTGTTCGGAAAATACAAACGTGATCTCCATTGCCGCAATATTCCAGTGAACTGTCTTGCGAGGGGCATGGAGACATGAGTGATGCGGTTGCACAGCAGAGGGTCGATAGCGGCGAATTTACCGTTTTGTGAATCGGAGGGTTTCTTCTTTCGATTGCCTATGGGGTAACGTTCCTGATCCCAGTGTTGGTGGGTAAGGGTGGCGGGGACGGGGCGCTGGCCGGCCTGATCATCTCGGCGGCGACTGTCAGCACGGTCATTCTCGTCATCCTGTCCGGCCACATCGCGGATGCCATCGGCTCTGCGCGGGCGGTCGCGGTTTCGGCGCTGTTTCTTGCTGCATCGGGGTTGGGTTTTGCCAGGGTCCCGTCGGCCGGGGTGGGGCTGATGACTGTCGGTTTCATTCTCGGCATAGGCTGGGGCACGTTCTATGCCCTCGGCCCTCTGCTGGTCGCCGCGATCATCGAGCCCGAGCATCGTATCCGGTTTTTTGCCCTGCTTTCCGGATCGATGATGTCAGGCATCGGCGCCGGGCCGATCATCGGCCGTATAGCAACCGGTTGGTCCATGCCGATCGAGACGGCTTTTCTGTTTGCGTCGCTTTCCAGTCTTGCCGGCGGCGCACTTTACTTCCTGCTTCACATCAGGCTGACCAATGCCGGCAAGATTTTGCCTCATGTCAACAAAATCTCGTTTGGCGCGGCACGCCGTGTGATCGCATCACCGGCAATGTATTCCATCGTCATGGTTGGCGTCGGCGGCGCGATTTTCGGCGGATTGTCCAGCTTTCAAACCAGCTACGCCAAGGCGCATGGGTTCGACTACTCCCTTTTCTTCATCGGTTTCATGTCCTCCGCGATTCTGAGCCGGCTATTCGCAGCGGGATATGTGGTCAAGAAAGATCCGTTCTATTCGCTCCTGGTCCTGACAAGCCTGACGCTGGCATCGATCCTGCTGTTCCTGATGGTAACATCGAGTGCACTGGGCTATCTCTGCGCGGCAGCGATGCTGGGGCTGGGATATGGGCTGACTTATTCCGTCATCAACGGCCTTGCCGCCAATGAGGCGCCGGTCGGCCTTATGCCGCAGTCGTTGCTGCTATTCTCGCTAGCCTATTTCATCGGCGTCTTCGGCTTTCCGTTGATCGCCGGCAAGCTCATCGTTTCGTCCGGTATCCAGACCATGCTGTATGCAGTGCTCCTGCTTGCCGTGGCGAATTTGGCAATCGTTCTGTTTCGCGTTGCCTATCGCGCCATGCGGGCGAGCTAAAGCAAGGATCTGTGGGGCCGGGCAGGTTGATTTGCCCGGCCCTGCTTTCTCAGGCGGTGCGGAAAATCTTGGCGCCGGAGGGCGCGCTCGTCATGCCGCCGTCGACGGTGATCTCGATGCCGGTGACATTGGTCGAATCATCCGAGGCCAGATAGAGCGCCGCCTTGGCGATTTCGTCGGCTTCGCTCATGCGGCCGAGCGGGCTCATGCCGCCGAGACGGGCCTCGAGCGCGGACATTGCGTCTTCCGTTTGTGCCATAGGCGACCAGATTGGCGTTTTCGTGCCGCCGGGTGTCACCTGGTTGACGCGGATGCCGCGCGGCGCGAGTTCGGACGCCATATTGCGCGTCATCGCCCGGACCGCCGCCTTGGTCGCTGCATAGGCCGTCCAGGCGGGAGCGCCGAGCACGGCATGCACCGAACCGTTGAGGATCACCGACGCGCCGTCATTGAGATGCGGCAGGGCCGATTGCACGGTGAAGAAAACCGCCGTCAGATTGGTGCCGATGATCCGGTTGAACTGCTCCGGCGACGTGTCACCGAGCGGTGTCGCGCCGCCGATGCCGGCATTGGCGAAGACGATGTCGAACTTGCCGACCTTTTCGGTGGCTTCCGCAAGGGCCTTCTCGGTGGCCGTGGTATCGGTGACATCGACCTTCAGCGCCAGCACGCCGGCCCCCAGAGCCTTTTCGGCGGCAGCAAGTGTTTCCGGATTGCGGCCGGTGATGACGACCTTGGCGCCCTCGTCGATGAAGACCTTGGCGGTCGCAAGACCGATGCCGCTGTTTCCGCCGGTAATCAGGGCTACCTTGTTTCTTAGACGCATGGTTCATGCTCCTCTTGGAATTGGCAACGATATGGATTATGATCGTTATCCATAAGGATTATGATTGCAATCCACATAAGTCAAGAGGCAGTGCCGGGAGAATTCCGATGGGTCGTTCGCAGTTGGAAAAACAGAAGACGCACGAGAAGATCGTCGAGACCGCGTCGAAGCGACTGCGCGAGGAGGGGCTTGAGGGCATCGGCGTCGCCGACTTGATGAAGGAAGCTGGACTGACTGTCGGCGGCTTCTACAAGCACTTCGCCTCCCGTGACGATCTCGTTGCCGAGGCGCTCCGGTCCGCGTTCGATTCATGGGGGCGCAGGCTGGAAGCCGAAGGAGTGGACCCGGCGAAGATGACTGCTGCCGATATCGCTGATCGCTACGTCAGCCCCTATCATCGCGACAATCCCGGCGAGGGCTGCCCCTTTGCCGCACTGACCTCCGATCTGTCACGCAGCGGCGAGAAGGCGCGGGGGATTGCGACGGAGCGGCTCAAGCGCAATTTCGCAGCACTGGCGAGCAAGGCCGCGGGAGCGGATGATGGGGAAAGACGGCGCAAGGCGATCATGGCTTTCGCGATGATGGCGGGCGGCGTCGGCCTTGCCAGGATTTCCTCGGATGAAAATCTCTCGGCTGAAATCCTGGTGACGATCCGAGATTTTGTCGCCGATATCGACAAATGACAAAACGGCCGGCGAAGGCCGGCCGTTCAGAGAAAATTCGAAAGCCGATCAAGCGGCGAGTGCGATTTCCTGGACGCGCGACTTGGCAGCGTCGATGGCCTTTTCGGCGGCTTCCGGACCGAAGGCGAGGCCTTCGACATAGATGGTCTCGATATCGGTGATGCCGAGGAAGCCGAGAACCGACTTCAGGTACGGAACGGCATGGTTCAGGGGAGCAGCCGGGCCCTGCGAGTAGACGCCGCCGGAGGTGAGCACCACATAAACCTTCTTGCCGGTTACGAGGCCGACCGGGCCGCTTTCCGTGTACTTGAAGGTCACGCCGGCGCGGGCAACGTTGTCGATCCAGGTCTTCAGCGACGAGTAGATATTGAAGTTGATCAGGCCGGTGCTGATGACGATCGTGTCGGCGGCAAACAGTTCAGCGACGAGTTCGTCGGAGGTCTTGATGGCTGCAATTTCTTCGGCGGTGCGGGCGTCGGCCGGCTTCCGGATCGCGCCGGTGAAGAGGTCGTCAATATGCGGCAGCGGGTTGGAGGCGAGGTCGCGGCGGACGACGACGCTGCCCGGCTTCTGGTTCTTCAGCTTTTCGGCGAGATCGACGGCGATCGGCGTCGACAGCGAGTCGGCACGCGGGCTGGACGTCAGGAGGAGGATGGACGACATGGTGCATTTCCTTTCGAATTGAATTTGACGGCCCGTTTCTGGGAGGTGAGCCGCAGTGTCGATGAGGAAAATAGGTCTGGCCTGCTATCGAAAAAACGGTGATAATGTCGATCGAAATTATCGATGGAATGGATGATAGATGCTTCCGAACCCGACTCTGGACCAATTGCAAGTGTTTCTGACTGTTGCCGAGACCGGCAGTTTCTCGGCCGCTTCGCGGGTGCTGAACCGTGCGCAATCGGTTGTCAGCTACACGATCGCCAATCTGGAGGCACAGCTCGAAATGCCGCTTTTCGAGCGCTCCGGCGCGCGCCAGCCAAAGCTGACAGACGCGGGCAGGGCGATGCTGGAGGATGCGCGCCGCATTTTGGGCGACCTGCAGGTCATGCGGGCACGCGTCAAGAGCCTCAAGGAAGGGCTCGAAGCGGAGGTTTCCGCCGCCATCAGCGTCATGGTCCCTTCGCAGGCGGTGGTGGACGTCCTGCGGGAGTTCCGTGATATGTTCCCGTCCGTTTCGTTGAACCTCAACGTCGGCGAACTCGGAATGGTCATGGATCTCGTGCTGAGCGGCAAAGCGACGATCGGGATCGGCGGCGCGGTCCTGAGGCAGGACGATTCGGTCGTCACCGAGCGGATCGGCCATTCCTTCATGTTACCCGTTGCCGCGCGCAACCACCCGCTTGCCGCGTTCGAGCGGCCGCTCATGCTCGGCGACGTGCGCGAGGAGGTGCAACTCGTCGTGACCGATGCCTCGGGCCTGACGAAGGGGCGCGATTTCAACGTTCTGTCCTACAAGACATGGCGGGTCAGCGATATTGCGACCAAGCACCAACTCATCAAAGCCGGCCTTGGCTGGGGCGGCCTTCCCGCTTCGCTCATCCGTGACGATCTCGTGAGCGGCGCCCTCGTTCATCTCGATTTGGAGGCCTACGAACAGGGAGAGTATGGCATCTATTCGATGCGCCGGCTTGCCAATCCACCCGGGCCTGCCGCCGCCTGGATGATCGACGCGTTTCGTACCAGGCTTTCCGCCTGTCCAAACCAGGCCGATTTCCATGCCCGGATCGCGGAACTGCATGAACCCGGTATGCCGCTTGCGGCGGAATAAGGCAGGCGCGGATACTGCGCCTGCCTGACTTCCTCGGTTTACAGAACCAGCCTGAATTTTGAGAAGCCGTCGGCACCTTCGCCGGCTTCCTCGATCTTGACGCTCTTGACCGCGGCAAGGAACTGCTTTGCCTTCGGGCCGCTTTCAAAGGTCGCCGTCGTGCCCGGCAGCGGCTTGAAGGTCCAGTTTGCGTCGGCCGACGGATTGATCGTGCCCTGGTCGTGGACATAGCGCACGATCACGTCGCGGTTGGTATCAGGCGCCTGGAAGATCACCTTGTCCGCGGCAATTTCCGGGAAATTGCCGCCGCCGCCGGCGCGGTAATTGTTGGTGACGACGACGAACTTTTGGGTGGGATCGATCGGCTTGCCGCCGAAAGCCAGATTCTGGATGCGGTTCGACGTCGGATTGATCGGCTTGCCGTCATTGTCATATTTGCGCGGCTGCGACAGGTCGATCTGGTAGGTGACGCCGTCGATGACGTCGAAATTGTAGGACGGAAAATCGCTGTTGAGCAGCGCGGCGTCCTTGGCGCCTGCCTCCACCTGGTTGAACATGCCGGCCGACATTTCCAACCAGTTCTTCACCTGCTCGCCGGTAATGACGACGGCCTGCACCGTGTTCGGATAGAGGTAGAGATCGGCGACGTTCTTGATGGCGATATCGCCGGCCGGAACGTTGGTATAATACTCCGCACCACCGCGCCCGCCGGCCTTGAAGGGAGCTGCGGCCGAAAGCACCGGCAGATCCTTGTACTTGGTGTCGGCGAGCATCTGCTTGATGTACCAGGTCTGGGCTTGGCTGACGATCTGCACGGAAGGATCGTCGGCGACGAGCGCGAAATAGGAGTAGAGCGGCGCGGACGTCTTGCCGACGGGCGTGCGGACATAGGCAAGCGTCGCCTCGTGCTCCGCCTTGGCGGCTTCAACCACCTCTTTCTTGTCGGCGTAGTCGGCAACTACCTTCTTCTTGTCGTCGCGATGATAGATCGGCCGCGCTTCCGAGGTGAAGTCGACGATCTTCCAGCTATTGCCGTCCTTTTCCAGGAGCAGGTCGATAAGGCCGAGATGCGAGCCCCAGAAGCCGGCCATCACGGCCGGTTTGCCATGCAGCGTGCCCTTGACCGGATCGGCATTGGCAATGCCGTCCCAGCTCTTCGGTCCGGGGAAGACCAGATGCTGGTGGCCTGTGAAGATCGCATCGATCCCGTCGACCGCGGCAAGATGCAGCGCGGCGTTTTCCATCTTTTCGGAGGGTGCTGCGCCATCGATGCCGGAATGGGAGAGCGCGATGACGATATCGGCGCCGGCTTCCTTCATGGCGGGAACCCAGGCCTTGGCGGCTTCGACGATATCGCGCGTCTGCGCCTTGCCTTCGAGATTCTTGATGTCCCAGAGCATGATCTGCGGCGGCACGAAGCCGATGAAGCCGATCTTGACGGGGCTCTCATTGCCGGCGCCGTCCTTGATCTGTTTTTCCAGGATGACGTAGGGCTTGAAGAAGAGGTCGTCCTGCTTGGGGTCCGAGGCGAGCTGACCCTTGGTCAGATTGGCGCAGACGAAGGGAAAATTGGCGCCGGACAGCACCTTGAACATGAAGTCGAGGCCGTAATTGAACTCGTGATTGCCGAGCGTGCCGACCGAATAGCCGAGCGTATTCATTGCCTTGATGACGGGATGGACGTCGCCGTCCTTCATGCCGTGCTGGTAGGCCATGTAGTCGCCCATAGGATTGCCCTGCAGCACGTCGCCATTGTCGATCAGCAGCGAGTTGACGGCTTCGGCGCGGATTTTGTCGATGATCGTCCCGGTTCGCGCGAGGCCCATCGTGTCGTTCGGCTTGTCGGCATAATAGTCATAAGGGAAGACGTTGACATGAATGTCCGTCGTTTCCATCAGCCGGAGATGCGCCTGGTTGGCGCTGGCACGCGCGCTGAAAGGGTGCAGCAGCACCAGGGCGGAAGTGGCGGCGAGGCCGCCAAGAAGCGAACGGCGGCTCATGGCACCAACGTCGAAAATGGAAGACATGGAAACTTCTCCTTCAAAGATCTGCATCGTCCGGCCCGTCAGAATTAGGACGATTTGGCGAGGAGTACACTGCGAAAATGACAGAACGGCAAAACAATCGGCCGGCGAGGCGATGTGGTCTTGAAATGCAATTTATGGTACAGTCCTCCCGCTGAAATCCAGGGGGACGGGATCATGAACAGGGTCGTTATCGCTGCGGTTGGAGGTTTCGGGGGCACCGCGCCCAGTCTGGTCGATAAGGCGCAGGCGCTTTACAGCGGCGATGTCGAGAAATGGCTGACGACGACGGCAAATCCTTGGATTTCCGTGGCCTGTGCGCTCGGCGCCATTTCGGTCTTTTTTGTTATCGGCGCCGCGATCGCGCTGATCTACCGCGAGCAGCAGCTGCAGAAGGCGCTTCTTCTCGGTATCGGCGCTCCGGCTCTCATCATGGCCGCGGCGCAAGGCAGTTCGGTCAACCCGAAGCCGATCGAGATCCAACCATCCGCCAGCCTGTTTTCCATCGTCGGCGCCGCTTACGCCCAGGATGGCGATCGCTCGCTGCCGCCCCGTGTCGAACTGAAGGTCAACCCCGGCTGGACGCAGGGCGAATGCCAGACCTGCGATATCAAATTCCTCAGCGGTGATGGCCAGATCATATCGAGCGAGCCCCTCTCGGCGAGCCCGGCGCCCGGCGCTGTCAATGTTCCCCTGGGTACGGAGACGATCGTGCTGTCCGGCGCCAACGCCAACAGTGCGGCCATCGACGTCAGGAGCCTCGGCGCCAAGCTGCCGCAGACCCAAGGCCCGGTCACTCTCGATGTCAACGTCAACCGCAGCTACTGGAACGATCTCAGCCGCTCCTTCGGCGCAAAGGCAGTGCAGCCTTACGATTTCAGCGTCGACGTCGCCAGGTGAGGCGTGCGCTCGACGCTGGCCGTTGGTCGCACCAAATGGCGGACCGCCAGGACCGGCCGTATTTCCTTATGGAAAAAGCGGAAATAGGAGGAGACCTGCGCTCGCGCATTCGAATTGATGTCGAACTGGATGCCGACGCGGCCGTTATATTTCCAGCGGATGATGCCTTCGAGCATTCCGAGGTTCTCCGCTTCGATCCGCACCTTGCTGCCGGAGGCGGCGTGGACCGGTCCCTTGGTTTCCAGGGCGGCGCCTGTTGCCGACAGGTTGAGAATGCGGACAGCCACCTCGCTGTTCAGATATTTCATATTGCCGAAGACACGGCAGTTTTGCCGGTCGGCCTTTCGGGCCGTAATTTTCAGGTTGCGGGTCATGCTGTCTCCCTTGGACATCGCCTGGACAGCATAGCGGCCGAAAATTGAAATGGTTTTAGGGGGTTGGATAAAATTGCAGTGAAACGTCAATTGGTGGCGGCGGCGGTTCTGCGTCCCACCACATGCTCGCGCCAGACCGTGAAGATGCCGGCGGCGACCACGATCGCCGAGCCGATGATCATGTTGAGACTGAGCGTTTCGTCATAGATCGTCACTCCGATGATCGAGGCGTAGACGAGCGACAGATAGGTCAGCGGCTGGACGGCGGCGGCATCGAGAAGATCATAGGCGCGGATCAGGAAATAATGGCTGGAAATGCTAGTCATGCAGACGACCGCCATCCATCCCCAGTCGGCCGCCGACATCCAGCTCCAGTAGAAAGGCCCGATGGTAGTCATGATGATGGCGCCGACGACGCCGGTATAGAAGAAGCTGGTCATCGACGAATCGTCGCGGCTGACAAGACGGGTGGCGATGACATAGAAGGCGAAGTTGAAGCAGGAAATGATGGCGAGAAGCAGCTTCACGTCGAAAAGCTCGCCTTCCGGCTTCAGGATCAGCAGTACTCCGAAAAGTCCGGCGCCGATTGCTGCCCACCGCCGCCATCCGACCCGCTCGCCGAGGATCGGCATCGCCAGCAGCGCGATGAGGATCGGCGTCGCGGAAAAGATCGCCTGTGAACGGGCAAGCCCGATTATCGCAAAACAGGTGATGGCCAGAACCACCTGGACCGCAAGCAGGACGCCGCGCGTCACCTGGAGGAAGGGGCGTTTGGTGCGAGCCGTCGCCTTGAGGCCGCCGCGCATCTTCGAAGCGAGGAGGACTGTGAAAATTGCGAAGGCCCAGTAGCGGATCATCGTTACGAAGATCGGCGGATAGGTCGATGCCAGATGTTTCGAGATCGCGTCCTGCAAAGAGAAAATGGTGATCGCCAGCAGAGCGAAAATATAGCCTTGGGTCTTCGATGTCATGACTTGCCACGGAGCGGGAGACGCCCGCGCACAGTCAAAGACTGGGCAGGATTTCGAAAAATATGCAAGGGCTCAAAGCCCGACATTCGGCTTGTCGATGATTTCCCTGAGCGCGAAGCTGGAATTGATCTTGACCACGTGGGGCAGGGCTGAAAGCCAGTCGCGGTGGATGCGTTCGTAGTCCTCGAGATCGCGGGCGGCGATCCTGAGGATATAGTCGTATTCGCCTGACATCAGGTAGCAGACGAGAACGTTCGGACAGAGCTTCACCGCCGCCTCGAATTCCGCCAGCGTCTTGGCGAACTGGCCGGAGAGCGAAATATGGACGATGGCGATCATCTTGTATTCGAGCGCCTTGTGCGAGAGCCGTGCATGATAACCGCCGATGACGCCGCTTCGCTCCAGGATGTCGAGCCGGCGCGAACAGGCTGACGGCGAAAGCCCGATCTTTTCGGCGAGCTCGGCATTGGTGATGCGGGCATTGGCCTGCAGCACCTTCAGAATCGCAAGATCGATGGCATCGAGATCGGTCATTCGAAGAACTTTCGAAAAATACTAGAGATGGCGCAATAATCGCCGAAAAAACGCCTCCGCGCAAATCGTCTTTGCAAGGACATTTCGCAGCCTTGGTGGTTGGATTCATCGTCAGAGGAGATCCGCGACCGCGGAGACAAAATGAGAGGAACGCGAATGCGTGTCGGCTGCCCGAAGGAAATCAAGAACCATGAATACCGCGTCGGCCTGACGCCGGCTTCGGTGCGCGAATATGTGGCCCACGGCCATGAGGTCTGGGTGGAAACCAAGGCAGGTGCCGGCATCGGCGCTGATGATGCCGCCTATGCCGCGGCGGGCGCGAAGATTGCCGCCTCCGCCAAAGATATCTTCGAAAAGTGCGACATGATCGTCAAGGTCAAGGAGCCGCAGCCCTCCGAATGGGCGCAGCTCCGAGACGGCCAGCTTCTCTATACCTATCTGCATCTCGCGCCCGATCCCGAGCAGACCAAGGGTCTCATCGCCTCCGGTGTCACCGCGATCGCCTATGAGACGGTGACCGACGAGCGCGGCGGCCTGCCGCTGCTGGCGCCGATGTCCGAGGTCGCCGGACGCCTGTCGATCCAGGCGGGAGCGACCGCTCTTCAGAAGGCCAATGGCGGCCTCGGTGTCCTCCTCGGCGGCGTACCCGGCGTATTGCCGGCCAAGGTCGCGGTCATCGGCGGCGGCGTCGTCGGCTTGCATGCGGCCAGGATGGCTGCCGGCCTCGGCGCCGACGTCAGCATTCTCGACAGGTCGCTGCCGCGCCTGCGCCAGCTCGACGACATCTTCGCAGGGCGTATCCACACGCGTTACTCCAGCATCCAGGCGCTGGAAGAGGAGGTCTTTTCGGCCGATCTCGTTATCGGCGCCGTGCTGATCCCTGGCGCTGCCGCTCCGAAGCTCGTCACCCGCGAGATGCTTTCCGGCATGAAGAAGGGTTCCGTCATCGTCGATGTCGCGATCGACCAAGGCGGTTGCTTCGAGACATCGCATGCGACGACCCATTCCGATCCGACCTATGTGGTCGACGGCGTCGTGCATTATTGCGTCGCCAACATGCCGGGCGCAGTCCCCGTCACCTCGGCGCATGCGCTGAACAATGCCACTCTGGTCCATGGTCTCGCGCTTGCCGATCGCGGCCTGCGCGCCATCGCCGAAGACAAACATCTGAGAAACGGCCTCAACGTGCATAAGGGCCGCATTACCAACAAGCCGGTCGCCGAGGCGCTCGGCTACGAGGCCTTCGCGCCGGAGAGCGTGCTGAACGTAGCGTAAGCTTCCTGACTCTAGGTTAGGCGCCGGTCTCCGCAAGGGCCGGCGCCTTTGCCTTGTCGATCCGGCACTGGAAGCAGTTATTGCGTGCCGAGCGCACATGCACATAGGCGACATCGGACCGTGCCAGCAGCTTCTCGCCATAGGACGCAATCTCGCCGATAAGGGTCACCGCGCCGCTGCCATAGACGATCCGGTTGTCCTGATTGTAGCCCCGGAGAATGAAGTCAGGACTCGTCGTCAGCGTTGGCGGCAGGATCTCTTCGGCGGCATAGCGCCGGCAAGGCTGCTTGTGCAGGAAGATCGGTCCTGTTTCGGCATAGGGTTGCAGTTCGGGGAAGGGCCGGTAGGCAAAGACCAGCAGTTCTTCGCCCTCATCGATATTATCAAGGCAATGGCGGCAGGGATGCCCCGGGCCATCGGATACCATCGTCTCGGGATGCCGGTCATAGGCGTCGCGGCCACCGTTCCAGAGGTGTTCGGCATCGGCCGTCGGCATGGCGACAAAACGTAAGGCAGTCATGGCAAATCTCCTTTGTGATTGCCATGAAATGTACCCGGATCACCGTGTAAGCCACCCGTTTCTTGCGAAGCTGCAAAGGAAAAGGAGAAGCCCTTGGCCGACATCGATCTCGCGCTGCTGGCGCAACAGAACGCAGAAATACTGGAAGAGCTCAGGGCGCTACGCCGGGAAGTGGCCGAACTGAAGGAGCAGTCGGGCCGCACGCTCGATTTCGAGCGCCGCAACGATCCGCGCCGCCCGAACAGCCTGACGCAGCGTTAGTTACCTCCAACTACGGCGGACGGCAGTCGTCAGCTTTTCCGCGCCATCTCCAGAAGCTCCTTGTCGCTGAGCGGACGGACGATGCCGGTGCCGGTTGATACCGGGGAAAAGCCGAACATCTGGTAGAGCTGCAGCGCGCGCGGGTGGTCGAGATTGTTGGTGGTGGTGGTAACGCGCTTCGGGTTGAGCGACCAGATGGCGTAGAGCGCCTGCAGCATGAACCATTTGCCGATGCCAAGGCCAAGCGCATGTTCGATCAGGCCGAAATGGCTGAGCTCGATCGTATCCTCGTCCCCGCAGAAATATTCGTAGAAGCCCGCAGGAGCGCCGTTCACATAGAGGACGCTGATATTGTTGCGCTTGTCGTTCAACATTTCGGCAAGCTGCTCGTCGCCCATACGCAGGCGGTCCACCCATTGCCAGCGCGCACCCACCTGCCGGTAGAGGTAGCGATAGAAGGGCAGCGGTATGCCGGGAGCGCGCATGATCGCCGTCTGGATATTGACAGGCACTGGCAGGCTCGCCTTCGGCGGCGCCGTCATTTCGAGCCGGGTGATATGGGCCTTGAGCGAAGCGGGCGTTTTCCCCATGACGATCAGGCTTTATCAGGCGTCGGCGGACCGGTAACGACGGGCGTGTCCTCACGGCTACCCCATTCGCTCCACGAGCCGTCGTAAAGCTTGTTGTCGTGATGACCGAGCGATTCCAGCGCCAGCGTGATGATCGCGGCGGTAATTCCGGAACCGCAGGAGGTCACGACGGGCTTCGAAAGATCGATACCGGCATCCTCGATCGTCTTCTTGAGTTCGGGCAGCGACTTGAAGCGGCCCTGGTTCGCGAAGACGCCGGAGGGAAGGCTGCGGGCACCGGGCATATGGCCGGAGCGCATGCCGGGGCGCGGCTCGGGCTCGGCGGCGGCGAAGCGGCCGGCGCTGCGGGCATCGGCGATCTGCATCGCGCCGCTCGAGACGATGTCGCGCATCGCCGCAAGCGTGACGACGCGGCTCTTGTCGAAGTCAGGCGTGAAGGTCACCGGCCGATACTGCGGTGCGACAGTTTCGAGCGGACGGCCTTCGGCCTTCCAGCCGTCGAGACCGCCGTCGAGGACGAAGACGTTCTTCGCGCCCATGACCCGGAACAGCCACCAGACGCGCGGTGAGGCGAACACGCCGATGCCGTCATAGACGACGATGCGATCATTCTCGCTGATGCCAAGCTTCCCGGCCTCAGTGGCGAAAAAATCGGGCGAGGGGATCGTATGCGGTAGCGACGTCGAATGGTCGGCGATCTTGTCATGATCGAAGCGGATGGCACCGGGAATATGGCCGGCCGCATATTCGGCGTCGGCGTCGCGCTTCTGCGCCGGCAGATAGAAAGAGGCATCCAGAACCCGTAGGTCCGGTTTCCCGAGTTCGGCCTGCAGCCAGTCGGCCGAAACGACGAAACGGCTCTTGGTCTCACTCATGAGGGTCTCCCTTGATGGTCAGGCTTCGTCGCCGGGCGTGCCGAAGCGGATGCGGAAACGCCGGTTCTCCTTGCCCTTCTTCTCGATCTTGGCGATATGGATTCGGCCGACTTCCTGCGTCTCGGAAACATGTGTGCCGCCGCAGGGCTGGCTGTCAATCGAGGAGTTCTCGCCGATGCAGACCAGGCTGACGCGCCCGAGCCCCATTGGCGGGCGCACGTTCTTCGATTTGACGATATCAGGGTTGGCGACAAGCTCCTCGTCGGTGATCCATTGCAGATAGACCGGATGATTTTGATCCACCAGTTCCATCAGCTTTGATGTCACCTCGTCCTTGTCGATCGTCTCGCTCATGTCGAAATCGACGCGGCTTTCCTCTTCGCCGACGGCTGCTCCGGTGATTGGATAGGAGCAGACGACGGAAAGAAGGTGGCAGGCCGTGTGCATGCGCATCAGCCTGTAGCGGCGCGGCCAGTCGACATGCAGCACCAGCGTCTCGCCGATTTGCGGCCGTGGTGCGCCGTCGAGCGGCACATGGATGATAATATCCTTGCTCGGACCGTGCTTCGTCTGGCCGAGCGCAATCTTGGTGCCGTCGGCGCGTTCAAGCTCACCGATATCGCCCGGCTGGCCTCCTGATGTTGCATAAAAGCAGGTCTGGTCCAGTTCGATGCCCCCGTCCTCGTGAACGGCTGTGACAACAGCCTCGCACGTCGAGAGGTAGAAGTCGTCACGGTAGAGGGCATTGGCGGGCATGGGGGCTCACGCGGGTTCGTAGGGAACGTCTATCTCGGGCGATTTGCCCATCCAACCGGGAACGGGCAGCCCTTTCGACGCCAGGAAATCCGGGTTGAAGAGCTTCGACTGATAGCGGTTGCCATAGTCGCAGAGGATCGTCACCACCGTATGGCCAGGTCCGAGATCCCTGGCGAGCTTGACCGCACCGGCAATATTGATGGCCGTCGAGCCGCCGAGGCACAGGCCCTCGTTCTCGACGAGGTCGAAGAGATAGGGAAGCGATTCGGCATCGGAAACCCGATAGGAGAAGTCTGGCGTGAAACCTTCGAGATTGGCGGTGATGCGGCCCTGGCCGATACCCTCGGTGATCGAGGATCCCTCGGATTTCAGCGTGCCGTTCTGGTAGAACTCGTAGAGAGCGGCGCCGTCGGGATCGGCAATGCCGATCTTGACGTCCGGCCTGAAGGCCTTGAGGCCGGCAGCCACGCCTGCCAGCGTGCCGCCGGAGCCGACGGAGCAGATGAAGCCGTCAATCTTGCCGTCCGTGTCTTTCCAGATTTCCGGCGCTGTCGTTTCGATATGCGCCTGGCGGTTGGCGACGTTATCGAACTGGTTCGCCCAGATCGCGCCGTTCGGATCGGTTTTCGCCATCTGTTCGGCGAGTCGCCCGGATACCTTCACGTAGTTGTTCGGGTTCTTGTAGGGAACGGCGGGCACTTCGACGAGTTCGGCGCCGAGCAGTTTCAGCGCGTCCTTCTTTTCCTGGCTCTGCGTTTCCGGGATGACGATGACGGTGCGGTAGCCGAGCGCCTTGGCGACCAGCGTCAGCCCGATGCCCGTATTGCCGGCCGTGCCTTCGACGATGACGCCGCCGGGGCGAAGCAGGCCCTTCCGCTCGGCGTCGCGGATGATGTAGAGCGCGGCGCGATCCTTCACCGACTGGCCAGGGTTCAGGAACTCCGCCTTGCCGAGAATGGTGCAACCGGTCGCAGCGGAGGCGCCCTTGAGTTTGATCAGTGGCGTATTGCCGATGGCTTCGAGGACGGAGGGATGGAAGGTCATAGAATCTGCCTCTTTCGAACTCTTACTTTAGGAACGGTCTTTTCCCTTCACAAGGCTGTGTTGGCAAGAAATGCTATTCCATGCCCGTGGCGGACGCGATAAAATTTGGCTTCCATCCCCGAAATGGCGTATCGCCTTCCTGCCGGGGTGATCCGAAGATTGACTTTCCCCGTACGGATGACGACAAAGCGAAACGGAGCGCGATAACAGGGCGTGACCGAAAGACGGATGGTTCACGAGCATATCGACACAATCGATGCATTGATGGCGCATTACGTCGCCGGCTCCTTGCCCGAGCCGGCGCGCGTGCTTGTTCAGTCCCATCTCGAGATGAAACCGGACAATCGCAGCTTTGTGAACGGCCTTGAACTGCTGGCCGGAGAGGCCTTGGAAAATGCGTCCGGTGTTGCCATTACAGACCGGGAGCAGCGGCTGCGGGCAATTTTCGCCTCCACTTCTTCTATCTCGCCGTCGCCTGTCGCGCGGCCGAAACTCGCGTTGTTTCCACGGGCATTGCGAGATTTCGTTGGCTTCGAGGTCGAGGATGTGCCCTGGCGCAAGCGGTTGCCGGGCTTCAAGGAATATCCGCTCGACATGGACGGCTGCGAGGTCAACCTGATGTGGATCCGTCCGGGCCGCGCCCTGCCGGCCCACACGCACAAAGGCATGGAGCTGATCCTGATCCTTGACGGTGCCTTCAACGATGAACGCGGCCGTTTCGGCCCCGGCGACATCTCCATTGCCGACGAGACGGTCGACCACCGGCCGGTTGCCGAAAAGGACAGACCCTGCATCGCTTTTGCCGTTTCGGACGGAACGGTCAGGCTCACGGGATCCCTTCGCCAGATGATCGGCGACCTGATCGGCTGAAAGCAG
This sequence comes from Rhizobium pisi, assembly GCF_003938655.1. Classification (GTDB taxonomy): domain Bacteria; phylum Pseudomonadota; class Alphaproteobacteria; order Rhizobiales; family Rhizobiaceae; genus Rhizobium; species Rhizobium pisi. Next base: position 239,317 of record NZ_RJJT01000006.1, on the reverse strand, counting down.
CCACAATGGTGTGATAGAGCCATACATCCGGAGGGATAGAGGGACTTCCGGACCTGTTTTCGTATTGATAGGCAGTTCTGGAGGAACATGTCATGCGTGATTTCATCGCCCGTCCCGAACATGGAATCGTCTGGATCTCGGGCGCGAGTTCCGGCATCGGCCGGGCGCTCGCGCTGAAGCTCGCCGGCGAAGGATACAAGGTCGCCGTCACCGCCAGGAGCCACGAAAAGCTGGTCGAGTTGCAGGCCGAGGCCAGCGGCCTTTCCGGCAGTATTATCGTTCTCGACGGCGACGTCACCGATGCCGAGGACATGGAGCATGTCATGGCCTCCATCGAATATGAGCACGGGACGCTCGCCATGGCGATCCTCAATGCCGGCGTCTATCTGCCGGTCCATGCCGAGGATCTGAACCGCGCCGATTTCGAAAAGAGCTTTGCCGTCAATCTGTCCGGCGTCGTCAACTGCCTGTTGCCGGCGATCAGCCATATGAAGGCCAAAGGTCAGGGGCAGATCGCCATCGTCTCCTCCGTCACCGGCTATGGTGGCCTGCCGACGGGCGCCGCCTACGGCGCCACCAAGGCGGCACTGATCAATATGGCCGAAAGCCTGAAATTCGATCTCGACAAGATGGGTATCCGCATCCAGCTCGTCAGCCCCGGCTTTATCGATACGCCGGCGACGAGGAGGAACGCTTTTCCGATGCCGGCCCTGGTCTCGGCCGAGGACGCCGCAAGGCAGATTGCCGCCGGATTGAAATCGCAGGCCTTCGAGATCAGCTTCCCGAAGCGCTTCACCCTCATGCTGAAGCTGGCGCGGCTGCTTCCCTACGGCGCTTATTTCGCGCTGGTGAACCGCGTGACCGGCTGGCGGGAGCGGCCGTCGGCAGCTGGTCACCACCCGGCGACACCGCATCCGGCGGAATGATCAGCTGCGCGAGAACACGACCTGGCGCACATCGATGTTGCGGGCGCGGAAGCCGGCCTCGCAATAGAACAGATAGAATTCCCAGAGCCGCTTGAAGCGCTCGTCGAAGCCCATCGGGCGGATGCGTTCCCAGACCGACCAGAAGCGCTCGCGCCATTCGGCGAGCGTGCGGGCGTAATCGAGCCCGAAGCCGAAATCCTTGACCAGCGACAGCTCGACCTTGCCGGCGAGTTCGGCCAGATGATTGCGTGTCGGCAACATGCCGCCGGGAAAAACGTATTTCTGGATGAAGTCGGGATTGCTGCGATACTGGTCGAAGGACTCGTCCTTGATCGTGATGATCTGCAGGCCGGCCTTGCCGCCCGGCTTCAGGCACTGCCTAAGCTTGGAGAAATAGGACGGCCAGTATTTCTCGCCGACCGCTTCGAACATCTCGATCGAGACGATCCGGTCGTAGAGCCCCGCTTCGTCGCGATAGTCCTGGAAGCGGAATTCGACGCGGTCGTCGAGGCCTGCCTTGCGGATGCGCTCTTGGGCGAAGGCGAGCTGCTCGCGGCTGATCGTCAGCCCCGTTACCTTGCAGTTCAGCTCGCTTGCCGCGAATTCGGCAAAACCGCCCCAGCCGCAGCCGATCTCCAGCACGTGATCCCCGGCCCGGATGCCGGTTGCCTCGGCGAGCGCGCGGTATTTGGCATTCTGCGCCGATTGCAGGTCGTTGGCCCCGGTCGAATAGAGTGCGGAGGAATAGGTCATGCTCGGGTCGAGCCATTCCCGGTAGAAATTGTTGCCGAGATCGTAGTGGGCGGAGATGTTGCGCTTCGAGCCCGTCTTGGTATTGGCGTTCATCCAGTGGCGGATGCGCTCGAAGAGGCGGCCAAGGCCGCCCTTGCCATGCGCATAGCTGAACGCGGCTTCGCCGTTGACGAGGAAGAGTTCGAGGAAGGCGGTGATATCAGGGCTGTCCCAGTCGCCGTCCATATAGGTTTCGGCGACCCCGATCGTGCCGCTCGTCAGCGCCCGGTGGGCAAGGTTCCAATTGTTGAGACGCAGCGCCGCCTTCGGCCCGGCCTTCTTGCCCTCGACCAGCAGCCTGCGGCCGTCGGGCAGGGTGACGGCAAGCGAACCGTGCTGCATGCGCAAAAGCCCGCGCAGTGCCAGTTTCGCCTTGAACGGCAGACCCTTCACCAGACGGGATATGTTTTCGGCCGTCAACGTCACTGCGTCGCGAGCCAGCAGATTCCAATCCTGCGCCTTGCTCATCTCTCCTCCTCCAGCATTTTCTTGCCGGTTAAGGACGACGACACATCCTGACGATGTGCTCGGGCGGCCTCCGGCCATTACGTCAAAAGCTAATGTTATTCCGCTGGCTCCGCAAGCGCGCGAGACCGGTGGATGCTGACATCAGGAGGAGGTGAAGGGCGTCGGATATAGCGCGCGCCCTTCAGCCACAATTTCAGCGCTTCCCAATGGATGCCGGCGACGATTTTCAGTGTGAGAAAGGGGATGCGCGCCGTCAGCCCTAGCAGCGAAGCGTTAGTCAACGGCACCTGACGTCCGGAAAATGTCGCCGAAAGAAGCGGGCCTTCGCAGTCGGTTTCGAGGATGCGCCAGCGGATTTCCGCGCCCGGCGGCAACATGCGGAAGTGATAGCGCACCGCCATGCCGATGAAAGGCGAGACATGGAAGAGCTTGTCGAAGCTCTGGCGAAGTCCGCCTTCTGCCATTTCGCCATCGCCGACAGGACAGACGTAGCTGTGTCGCTCGCCGAATGTGTTGCGCACCTCGTAGATCATCGCGATGAGCCCGCCATCGGCATCATAGGCGTGGTAGACGGAGAGCGGATTGAAGACATAGCCGAGAATACGGGGATAACAGACGAGCAGTATCCTCTCGGCGCGCTCGACCCCTGCCGCGGCGAGCAGCCGATCTGCATGGGCGCGTAGCGTCTTATCCTCGTTATCGGCATGGTCCTTTTCATAAAAAGAGACGAGATTGCGCCGGTTGACGGAAAACAGAGCCGACAGCCTGTTGGCCTCATCAAGCCTGTCGAGATCGACGAGCAGTGAGAACACGCGGTAGCGGAAGCGATGGCCGAACGGTTTTATCCGTTGATGCATGATTTCTCCGACATAGAGCACTCTCGGGGCATCCGGTGGAGGGCCATTGTCGGCGGTGCTGACGCCGAGTCTTTTTCGTTGCCGCCTCATGCCACTATGTCCTATTGCGTTTCCCAGGGGGCTCGGGCGGTTCGCCAGGGAATGATCCCGCCGAGAGCCTCGGCGGCGGCCAAGCCGGAAACCAGGCCGTCCTCATGGAATCCATATCCCATCCAGGCGCCGGCGAAATGGCAATTGTTCTGTCCCTGAATGGCGGTGAGCGCCCGCTGCGCCGCCATGGCCTCGGCCGAGAATTGCGGATGCTCGTAGGTGAATTCCGCAAACACCTTGCGGGGATCCGGCTCTCGGTCCGGATTGAGCGTCACGAACAGCGGGAACTTGTGATCAATGCCCTGCAGCCGGTTCATCCAATAGGTGACCGCCACGCTTGCCTTTCCGTCCTCGCGGCTGGAGCGCAGATAGTTCCACGAGGCCCAGACCTTGCGCCGCTGCGGCATCAGCGCCTCGTCGCGATGCAGGACGACGCGGTTCGGCTGGTAGGGGATAGCGGCAAGCAGCTTTTGTTCCCGATCGGTCGCGTCTGTGAGGAAGCGCGCGGTCTGGTCGCTATGGCAGGCGAAGATCACCTTGTCGAACGGGCGTTTGCTGCCCGTTTCGTCGATGATCGTGATGCCGTGGTCGCCGCGGACCACTCCACGCACGCCGCATGAAAGCTTCACCCGCTCGCCGAGCGGCTGCAGCAGCCGATCGAGATAGGTGCGACTGCCACCGGTCACCGTGCGCCACTGGTGCTGACGGCGATAGATCAAGCGATGATTATCGAAGAAATTGACGAAATGCTCGGCCGGAAACTGCAGCATGCGGGTGGACGGCGTCGACCAGATCGCCGCCGCCATCGGCACGAGATAATTGTTGGTGAAGCCGGGCGAGAAGCCGCGCCAATCGAGGTAGTCACCGATCGAGCGCGAGGCGAGATGGCCGGCCGCCCGGTCTTCGAGGCACATGCGGTTGAAGCGCAGGATCTCGCGGATCATCCATAGGAACGACGGTCGCAACAGGTTGAGCTTCTGCGCGAAGATGGAGGACAGCCCGCCGCCGCTCCATTCCAGCCTGCCGTGGTCGAGCGAGAGTGAAAAGCTCATGTCGCTCGCATGCGTGGCGATGCCGAGCTCGGCAAAGAGCGCAGTCAGGTTCGGGTAGTTCAGTTCGTTATAGACGATGAAGCCGGTATCGACGGCAATCCGAACACCGTCGTAGTCCACGTCGACGGTCGCCGTATGGCCGCCGGCGCGGGCTTGGCTTTCGTAGAGCGTAACGTCGTGCACGGGATTTAGCGCCCAGGCTGCGGAGGCACCCGAGATGCCGGAGCCGACGACTGCGATCTTCAACCGGCGAGGAGGGACACGGAAATGCGCGTTCATGCGGCATCCTTCATGGCTTTATAGGCCGCGAGCGCACGGTTGCGGGCGCTGGCATGGTCGACGATCGGTTTTGGATAGGTCTTACCGAGGATGACGCCGGCCTCGTCGAGGAGGCTCTTCGGCGCCTCGAACGGCCGATGGATGTATTTTGCGTCCAGTCCCCGAAGCTCCGGCACGTGGATTCTGACATAGTCGCCGTCGGGATCGAAGGTTTCACCTTGCAGCACCGGATTGAAGATGCGGAAAAACGGCGAGGCGTCGGCTCCCGAGCCGGCGACCCATTGCCAGCTTGCCGCATTGTTGGCCGGATCGGCGTCGACCAGCGTATCCCGGAACCAGTCCTCGCCCCGGCGCCAGTCGACCATCAGGTCCTTGATCAGGAAGGAAGCGACGATCATGCGAACGCGATTGTGCATCCAGCCGTGGCGCCAGAGCTGGCGCATGCCGGCATCGACGATCGGATAGCCGGTCATGCCGTGACGCCACGCTTCGAAATCCTCGCTGTCGTTGCGCCATTCGAAATCGTCGAAACGATCGTTCCAGTTGGCCGAGGCGAGGCGCGGGAAATGGAAGAGCAGGTGATAGGAGAATTCGCGCCAGGCGATCTCCTTGCGGAAATGCACGATATCGGCCGCCGGCACTTGTTTCGACAGGCCGCGCGTCGCATCCCATACGCGGGCAGGGGAGATCTCGCCGAGCGCCAGGTGCGGCGACAGCATCGACGTTGCGGGCTTTGCCGGATGGTCGCGGTTTTCCTTGTAGCCCTCGAGACTGTCCTTGACGAAGGCCCGGAGCTTCTCCCGCGCGCCCTGCTCGCCCGGCGTCCACAGATCGGCGAAATCCCGTGCCCAATCCGGCTTCTTCGGCAGCAGGTTCCAACAATCAAGCGTTTCCGATTCCGGAAGTTTCTGAGCCAGTTGCAGCTTCAACGGTGCGTCCAGTGGCGGCTCCGGTTCACCGGCGCTCTCCAGCGCACGCCAGAACGGTGTATAGACGCGATAGGGTGTGCCGCCGCCGGTCGTCAGCCGCGAGGGTTCGTGCAGCAACTGGCCGCCAAAGCTTTGTGCCTCGATCGCCTGCTTTTCCAGTTCACGCTTGATACGGATGTCGATGGAGATTCCGGTCGGATCGTAGCGCCGGTTCCAGAAGACAGCTTCAGCGCGGCTTTTCTCGATGATGGCGCGGAGCACTGCGAGCGTCTCGCCGCTTGCAAGCACCAGCCGTCCCCGTTGCTCACGCAGCGATCGGTCGAGCGCTTCCAGAGAATGATGCAGCCACCAGGCCTGGGCGGCGCCCAGCGGACCGGTGCCGGCGGCTTCCGGCTCGTTTATGTAAAGGGGAATGATCTGCTGCCCGGAGAGATGGGCTGCGTTGAGCGCCTTGTTGTCGTCAAGGCGCAAGTCCTTGCGAAACCAGAGGATAACAGGTCTTGCCGCGTCCTTTGCCAATGAAGCCGTTCCCCGTCCGTGTGCTTTCAAACTGCTACGGATGTACGGGACGCCCGGATCAAAAGTTTCATCGGCAGGGAAAAGCTTTTATGGCTGATACGATATGGAAAAGGCCGGCGCGTTGTAGAAAGCTTGCGGTGGGAACCCGTGTCCTTGCCGATGTGGTTACGGATAAACCTTAACAGCCGAAGTCGCTGGATCGGTGTGGCTGCCTGCCTTAGTGGCATGGCGAAACGCTAATCCGCAGCATGAGGCAGCTATGTTCGTTTCCCCGCGTGAGGTCGGAGATCTCTGCCTCCAGATCGCGATTGCACTCGCCTTGACGATAACTGGATTGGCGATCGCGTCCTCTGCTGCGGGCGGCGAGAAAGTTGCTATCTCAGCGCTCGACGTTAGCCGTCCCTCGCTCTGGACGGCCGTTCCGACGCGCATCGACCCGGCAACACAGGCCTATCTGCGCGCCGATGTTCCCGCCGGGCTGGAACTTGCCGACGGCGCCGATGAACTGTGTCAAGACCAGATCGGCCTCCGCCTCTCTTGCGACTTGATGACAACCAGCACGGCCTTCTAGGCGCTTCAGCGCGAATGACCGGCGGTCCGGCAGAATCGTCGATGTTTAGCACGAACATCGCATGCATCTACGCTGCTGCGCTGATGGATGTCGCCGGTGTGCGGCGACATCGAGACCGGTACGTGCTCGCGAAAGCTTGCAAAAGGCCATGATTTGCCGTTTGATCGAGCGATAGCGACAACCATCCATTGCTCTCCTTAAAGGATTTGCCTTTGTCCCCGCCGATGCCCCGCGGCTTCGAGAAGCCTTATGCCGCCTTCCTGTTCGACATGGACGGCACGATCCTCAATTCAATCCGTGCCGCCGAGCGTGTGTGGGGCGAGTGGGCAAGGCGTCATGGGCTCGACGTCGCTGCCTTCCTGCCGAAGATGCATGGGTCACGCGGCATCGACACGATCACCCGGCTGAACCTGCCCGGCGTCGATCCAGAACATGAAGCAAAACTGGTGACCGAGGCTGAGATTGCCGATGTCGACGACGTCGTTGCCATTCCGGGTGCTGCGGCATTCCTGAGTTCCCTGCCGCCGGATGGCTGGGCAATCGTCACCTCCTCGCCCTTGCGTCTTGCCCGCCGGCGGTTGGAGGCGGCGGGGCTGCCGCTGCCGAGGTTCATGTTGACGGCGGAGGACGTGAGCATCGGAAAACCCAATCCGCAATGTTATATCCTTGGCGCCGAACGCCTCGGCGTCAGCACGCAGGATTGCTTGGTATTCGAGGATGTCGCGGCCGGCATCACCGCCGGCGAGGCGGCGGGCGCCGATGTGATGGTCGTGACGGCAACCCATCACGACAAGATGGAGACGCTACATCCGACCCTCTCATCCTATGACGAGATCTCGGTCCGCATCTCCGCCGATCGTAAAATGCTCATCGTTCCGAACGCGGCCTGACGTCGCGTCGGGTTTCGCGCTTGCACTTTATTCCGCCGCTGCGGCAAGACAGCGATCGATGATCTTGCCGATTTCGCCGCGGCAGGAGCCGCAATTGGTTCCGGCGCTCAGTTCCTTGCCGACGGCCTCGACGCTGTGGCATCCGCCGCGCACGGCGGCGGCGATCTGGTTGACCCCGACGCTGAAGCAGGAGCAGACGGTCGCTCCCGGATCCGGCCTGCCGGCGCCGGGACGGCCTGCGACGAGTGCAAAGCGTATCCTGAGATCGCCATGCGAGGCGGTAAGCTGCGAGATCGCCCAGTTGCGCGCGACGGCGACCGGCTCGCGGGCGAGGAAGAGAGCGGCAAGCAGGACCTCGCCATCGAAGAAGGCGAGCCTGAGGTCGCCGGACTGCCGGTCGGCATAACCGAGCGGTTCGATTTCATCAGGAATGGCGAAAACCGCTCGGCACCAGGCCGTCCAGTCTTCGACGGCCTCAGCAAAGGCAAGTTCCAGCCGCCAGCCGCCGGCGGCTTTCGCCTGCGCCCAATAGGCTGCGTCGGGGGCTACGGGTTTTGCGGCCGAAACGGCGAAACCATAATGCGTGGCGCGGAAGGGACGGACGGCGACGGCAACGTTCTTCGATGCTGGCTGACCGGAAATGGCGTCTGTTATCGGCGCGACCACGGCGTCGATGCGTGCTTTTGCGGCGAACTGGTCGTTCCAGTGCATCGGCGCAAAGATGCCGCCGCGCGCCTGACGATCGGTCACCAGCGCCCGGACGACAGCTTTGCCATGCGGGCTCTCGATCTCGACGAGACCGGCGCTTGATATACCGGTTTCGATCGCATCGCGCGGATGGATTTCGGCGAAAGGTTCGGCGATATGGGCGGAAAGCCGCGCGCTCTTTCCCGTCCGCGTCATCGTGTGCCACTGGTCGCGGATGCGCCCGGTGTTCAGCGTGAAGGGGAAGTCGGCATTGGTGCGATCCGTTGCGGGCGGCTCTATTGCGACGAAGCGCGCCTTGCGGTCCGGATGGAAGAAACCGCCCTCGGCGAAGAAGCGGGTGACGCTGGGTGCGGTCCCTGGCGCCTGCGGCCACTGGAAGGGCGACAGCTCGTCATAGGCGCCGCCGGTCATGCCTGCGCGGGCGCCGATGTCGAAATCGCGGCTGCCGTTGTTTTCGAAGGCGGAAAGGGCAGCGTGTTCTGCAAAGATTGCGGCCGGCGCATCGAAGTCAAAGGCGGAACCAAATCCCATTCGGTGCGCCACCTCCGCAAGCTGCCACCAGTCGGCCCTTGCCTCGCCGGGCATGTCGAGAAAGGGGCGCTGCCTGGAAATTCGCCGTTCGGAATTGGTGACGGTGCCGTTCTTTTCGCCCCAGCCGAGCGAGGGCAAAAGCACATGCGCGTGCCGGGTCGTATCGGTCTCTCTGAGGATGTCGGAAACGACGACGAAGGGACAGGCGGCGAGCGCGCTTTCGACGCTGTCGGCATCTGGCATCGACACGACGGGATTGGTCGCCATGATCCAGAGCGCCTTGATGCGCCCATCGGCCACCGCGCGGAACATGTCGACCGCTTTCAAGCCGGGCTTGGCCGCGATGACGGGCGAGTTCCAAAAGCGCTGAACGCGGTCGCGATCATCGGGATTCTCGATTGCCATATGGGCGGCGAGCATATTGGCGAGGCCGCCGACTTCGCGTCCGCCCATGGCGTTCGGCTGGCCGGTCAGTGAAAACGGTCCCATGCCGGCGTGGCCGATACGGCCGGTCGCCAGATGGCAGTTGATGATCGCATTGACCTTGTCTGTGCCGGAGGAGGATTGGTTGACGCCCTGGCTGTAGCAGGTCACGACCTTCGGCGTCGCCTCGAACAGCCGGAAGAACTCCCGGATCTGCATGGCCGGCAGGCCGGTCCGCTCCAGGAGGTCGTTCATATCAACCGCGGCAGCGGCCGCAAAAGCCTCGCCGAAACCTTCGGTATGGGCGGCGATATAGTTCTGGTCGATGGCTGGGCTTGTCGCGAGATGGGCAAGCAGGCCCATGAACAGCGCGACGTCGCCGTCCGGGCGGATTGCCAGATGCAGGTCGGCGATATCGCATGTCATCGTCCGGCGCGGATCGATAACGACGATCCGCATGCTCGGCCGCACCGCCTTTGCCGCGGCAAGCCGCTGGTAGATGACAGGATGGCACCAGGCGAGGTTGGAGCCGGTGAGGATCACCAGGTCTGCGAGCTCGATATCGTCATAGGTCCCAGGCACGGTATCGGCGCCGAAGGCGCGGCGATGCCCTGCCACGGACGAGGACATGCAAAGCCTTGAATTGGTGTCGATATTGCCGGAACCGATGAAGCCCTTCGTCAGCTTGTTGGCGACGTAGTAATCTTCGGTCAGCAACTGGCCCGAGACATAGAAGGCAACAGAATCAGGCCCGTGTTCGGCGATCGTTTCAGAAAAACGCCGGGCGACCAGCTCAAGCGCTTCGTCCCAACCGCTGCGTTCGCCCGCGATTTCGGGATAGAGGAGGCGGCCGTCGAGATCGATGGTTTCGGCCAGTGCCGAACCTTTCGAGCAGAGCCGGCCGAAATTCGACGGATGCTCGGGATCGCCCTTGACGCTGACCGCGCCCGCCTCGTCGACCGTGGCAATGACGCCGCAGCCGACACCGCAGTAAGGGCAGGTGGTCTTGACCTCCGCCGCCATCTATTCCGCCGCCATCATCAGGCTTTCGAGCGCAATGAACAGCTTGCCGTCTTCGTTCAGCACCCGCACAGTCCTGACCTCGCCCTCGTCTGCGCCGAGCGCCTTGCCTGTCTCCAGCGAGATCACCCAGTTGTGCAGCGGGCAGGTCACCGCTGTGCCGTGGACGATACCCTGCGAAAGCGGGCCACCCTTGTGCGGGCAATGATCCTCGATGGCGAAGACCTCGTTTTCAGCCGTGCGAAACACCGCGATCTTGCCCTGTGGCGTCTTCACGCAGCGCGCGCCACGCAGCGGGATGTCGGAGATGTCGCCGATTGCGATCCAGTTCATGTCCATCTCCTTACTCGGCTGCCTGCGGATAGCCGATCGTCGCCATCGGCTTGAACTCGTGCTTGTCCTTGCCGGAGACGCGCTCCGACCAGGGATCGACCTGGGCAAATTTCTGGGAGAAGACGAAGCGGTCGTAATAGGCTTGGCGCTTTTCGGCATCCTCCATGATCTGCCGGCGGATTTCCTCCAGGCCGATGCGCTTGGCCCATTTGTAGATGCGCTCGAGATAGCGTGCCTGCTCGCGATACATCTGCGTCAGCGCCACGATATGCTCCAGCGCCTCGTCCTCGGTCTTCACAAGACCGAGCACCTCAGTGCCCTTGATGTCGAGACCGGCCGCACCTGCGAAATGGATCTCGAAACCGGAATCCACGCAGATCACGCCGATGTCCTTGCAGGTTGCTTCCGCACAATTGCGAGGGCAGCCCGATACGGCCATCTTCAGCTTGGCCGGCGTCCACGAGCCCCACATGAACTTCTCGATGCGGATGCCGAGACCGGTGGAATCCTGCGTGCCGAAACGACACCAGTCGGAGCCGACACAGGTTTTCACCGTGCGCAGACCCTTGGCATAGGCCTGGCCGGAGATGAAGCCGGCCTTGCCGAGATCGGCCCAGACGGCCGGCAGGTCTTCCTTCTCGATGCCGAGCAGGTCGATACGCTGGCCACCCGTCACCTTCACCATCGGGATCTCGAATTTGTCGACGACATCGGCAATGGCGCGCAGCTCGTTCGAATTGGTAACGCCGCCCCACATACGGGGAACGACGGAGTAAGTGCCGTCCTTCTGGATGTTGGCATGCACGCGTTCATTGATGAAGCGCGACTGGTAGTCGTCGGCATATTCGTCCGGCCAGTCGCAGACGAGGTAGTAGTTGAGTGCGGGCCGACATTTGGCGCAGCCGCAGGAGGTCTTCCATTCGAGTTCCTGCATGACGGCAGGAATGCTCTTCAGGCCCTTGGCCTTGATCAGCCGGCGAACGTCGTCATGACCGAGTTCGGTGCAGGTGCACATCGGCTGCACGGCAGCCGGGTTGTAACTGTCGCCGAGCGTCAGCGCCATCAGCTGTTCGACGAGGCCGGTGCAGGAGCCGCAGGAGGCGGACGCCTTGGTATGGGCGCGTACGTCGTCGAGCGATGTCAGCCCCTTGCCTGAAATCGTCGAGGTGATCTTGCCTTTGCAGACGCCGTTGCAGCCACAGATTTCCGCGTCATCCGGCAAGGCTGCAACGGCCGCCATAGGGTCCAGCGGCGACCCTCCCTGATAGGCCTGTCCGAAGATCAGCGTCTCGCGCATCTCCGAAATATCGGTCGCCTTCTTCTTCAGGTCGTTGAACCAGGCGCCATCGGCAGTTTCTCCGTAAAGCACGGTGCCGATGATCTTGTTGTCCTTCAGAACTAGGCGCTTGTAGACGCCGGCGCTGGCATCGCGCAGCACGATCTCCTCGCGGTCGTCGCCGTCGGCGAAATCGCCGAGCGAATAGAGATCGATGCCGGTGACCTTCAGCTTGGTCGGCGTGTCTGCATGAACGAAGGCGGGCGAGCGGTCGCCCGAGAGGTGCGCTGCGGCGATGCGGGCCATTTCGTAGAGCGGCGCAACGAGGCCGTAGACCATGCCGCCCACTTCGGCGCATTCACCGAGCGAGAGAATATCGCCGTCCGAGGTCTGCATGCCGGCATCGACGACGATGCCGCGATTGACGGCAAGGCCGGCGTCCTTGGCGAGATTGACGTTCGGGCGAATGCCGACCGCCATGACGACGAGGGTCGCCGGAATGATCGTGCCGTTGTCGAGCTCGATGCCCTCGACCTTGCCGTCACCGATGATCGCCTTGGTATTGGCCTTGCAGATGACCTTGATGCCGCGCTCCTCGACCGCCTTCTGCAAGAGATAACCGGCGGCCGGATCGAGCTGGCGCTCCATCAGCGTCGGCATGACGTGCAGGACGGTGACGTCCATACCGCGCTGGGCAAGGCCGGCCGCTGCCTCGAGGCCAAGCAGGCCGCCGCCGATGACGACAGCCTTTTCGCGCGACTGAGCGGCAAGCAACATCGCCTGCACGTCGTCGAGATCGCGATAGGTGATGACGCCGGGCAGATCCTTGCCGGGAACCGGGATGACGAAGGGCACGGAACCGGTGGCGATCACCAGCTTGTCATAGCTTTCGGTGACGCCATGGTCCGAGGTGACGGTCTTGGTGGCGCGATCGATGTTGACGATCCTGTGGCCCTTGTAGAGCGTGATGCCGTGATCGATGTACCAGCCGTCGCCATGGATGACGATCTGCTCATAGGTCTTTTCGCCAGAAAGCACCGGCGAGAGCATGATGCGGTCGTAATTGACGCGCGGCTCGGCGTTGAAGATCGTAACCTGATAGCGGCCGGGCGCCTGTTCGAAGAGGTGTTCCAGCATGCGCCCAGGCGCCATGCCATTGCCGATGATGACGAGTTTTTCGGTCATGGATTACTCCGCGGCTTCGACGAAGCGGTGACGTTCGTAGAGGAACTTCAATACGGCTTCGCGGCATTTGAGGTAGGTTCGGTCGGAGGCGAGCTCGATGCGGTTGCGGGGACGCGCGATCGGCACGTCGAGAACTTCGCCGATCCTTGCGGCCGGCCCGTTGGTCATCATTACGATCCGGTCGGAAAGCAGCACAGCCTCGTCGACGTCGTGAGTGATCATCACCATCGTATTGCCGAGCCGGAGATGGATCTCCATCACCGCGTCCTGCAGATGCGCCCGCGTCAGTGCGTCGAGTGCGCCGAAAGGCTCGTCGAGCAGAAGGATCTTCGGCTCCATCGACAATGCCCGGGCGATACCGACACGCTGTTTCATGCCGCCGGAGATTTCCGAGGGGCGTTTGTCCTTTGCATGCGCCATCTGCACGAGGTCGAGATTGGCCATCACCCAGTCGTGGCGTTCGGCCTTGCTCTTCGTGTCGCTGAAGACCTTCGAGACGGCAAGTTTGACGTTTTCGTAGACCGTCAGCCAGGGCAGTAGGCTGTGGTTCTGGAAGACGACGGCGCGTTCCGGCCCCGGCGCATTGACCTCGCGGTTTTCGAGCAGCACCGCGCCCGAGGAAACCGGCGTCAATCCGGCGATCAGGTTGAGAAGCGTGGACTTGCCGCAGCCGGAATGGCCGATGATCGAGACGAATTCGCCCTTGTCGATGACGAGGTTGACGTCCTTCAGTACCTCGGAGCGGTCGAAACGCTTGTCGATATGGTCGAGCTTGAGATAGGCGGTCATTGCGATCTCCCTCAGCCGCGTGTGATGATTTTGCCGACGGCCGAAACCAGCTTGTCGAGAGCAAAGCCGACGACGCCGATATAGGCGAGCGCAACGATGATGTCGGGCAGGCGGGACGAGTTCCACGCATCCCAGATGAAGAAGCCGATGCCGACGCCGCCGGTCAGCATCTCGGCCGCGACGATCGCGAGCCAGGAGAGCCCGACGCCGATGCGAAGACCCGTGAAGATATAGGGCGCGGCCGAAGGCAGCATGATTTTGAAGAAGAATTCGAACTGGTTGAGCCGCAGCACTTTCGCGACATTGCGGTAATCCTGGGGGATGTTGCGCACGCCGACGGCGGTGTTGATGATGACAGGCCAGATCGAGGTGATGAAGATCACGAAGATCGCCGACGGATTGGAATCCTGGAAGGCGGCGAGCGAGAGCGGCAGCCAGGCAAGCGGCGGCACGGTGCGCAACACCTGGAAGATCGGATCGAGCCCGCGCATCGCCCAGACCGACTGGCCGATGACGGCGCCGATCACCACGCCGGAAACCGCCGCGAGCCCGAAACCGTAGGCAACGCGTTGCAGCGAGATGAGTACGCGCCAGCCGAGCCCGATATCCTGCGAGCCGTAGTTGAAGAAGGGATAGGCGATGAGGTCGAAGCTTTCCTGCCAGACCCGATGCGGCGAGGGCAGGGAAGCATCCGGCGAGGAACAGAGAACCTGCCAGACCGTGAGGATGATCACGAGCACGACGAGCGGCGGCACGACATTGCTGGCTGCGGCAGCGGTGATCTGGCGAAGGCGCAGGCGCGGCGCGGCTTTGGTCGACAGCGTCACCACCTTGCCCCCAGGCGCCGGTCTGCCTGCCTGGGATGCCGTATGGTTGCGAGCCGGTGCTGGCATGAATTGTTCCTTCTTATTCAATGGCGTGCTGTGAGATATGTCCTTCTCCCCGTCAAAACCGGGAGAAGGCTCGGGCTGGCGGTTGAGGGACAGGCCGCGCATCAGGACGCCGCCTTGATTGCCAGGCTTTCGAGATAGGCGGATGGATTGTCCGGATCGAAGACCTTGCCGTCGAAGAAGGTCTCCTTGCCCCGCGAAGTCGTGGCCGGAATGTCAGCCGCCGCGACGCCGAGGTCCTTGGCGGCATCGCGCCAGATATCCTCGCGGTTCACCTGATCGACCAGCGCCTTGATATCCGTATCCGCCGCGAAATTGCCCCAGCGGATGTTCTCGGCCATGAACCAGGTGTCGTGGCTCTTGAAGGGGTAGGAGACCCCGCCGGCCCAGAACTTCATATAGAGGTCGGTGCCATGGGCGACGCGGCCGTTGCCGTAGTTGATGTCGCCCTTCAGGCGTCCGAGCACGTCCTTCGGGGGCACGTTGAACCACTGACGGCGCCCAAGGATCTCAGCCATCTCGGCCTTGTTGTCCATGCTGTCGCACCATTGCTGGGCTTCCATGACAGCCATGACAAGGGCCTTGGCCGCATTCGGGTTTTTCTCGATCCAGTCGGCGCGCAGGCCGAGCGCCTTTTCTGGATGTCCCTTCCAGAGTTCGCCTGTCGTCGCTGCGGTGAAGCCGATGCCCTGGTTGACGAGCTGCTCGTTCCAGGGTTCGCCGACGCAGAAGACGTCCATGTTGCCGACCTTCATGTTCGCTACCATCTGCGGCGGCGGCACGACGATGGTCGAGACGTCCTTGTTCGGATCGATGCCGCCGGCGGCCAGCCAGTAGCGGATCCAGAGGTCGTGCGTGCCGCCGGGGAAGGTCATTGCGGCCTTAACCTCTTTGCCCTCGGCCTTCTTCTTTTCGAAGGCGGCCTTGAGCTTGGAGGAATCGAGCTGCACGCCGGTCTCGGCATATTCCTTGGCGACCGAAATGCCCTGGCTGTCGTAGTTCAGCCGTGCAACGAGGGCCATCGGCACCGGCTTGTTGTTCTGCGTCACCTTGCCTGTATGCATGAGATAGGGAAGCGGCGAGAGGATATGCGCGCCGTCGATGCCGTTTGCCGCTCCGCCGAGCACGAGATTGTCGCGCGTTGCACCCCAGGAGGCCTGTTTGGCAACGTCGACGTCGGGCAATCCGTGTTTTGCGAAAAGCCCCATCTCCTTGGCAACGATCAGCGGCGCCGCATCGGTCAGCGCGATGAAGCCGAGCTTGATGCCGGTAACCTCAGGTGTCGCGGCTGCGGCAAAGGCGCCAGACGGGAAAGCCGAGCGCACGGCGCCGATCAGTGCGGCAGCGGCGGTGGTCTTCAACATGCTGCGACGGCTGATTGCAGTCGTGAAAATCTTGGTCATGCGCAGGTTTCCTCTGATGGCGGGTGGCTGCCGGAATTTGGGAATAAAAAAACGCCGCTCGATGATTGCGTCCGCGGGAGGGAGAAAGCCCGGACTGCAAAAATCTTGCGACGTCGATGTCTTCTGTGAGCGCCTATCGTGCGCTCATCCTGCACCGATCGCCGTTGACCGGTGCGCAAATAACCAAGCAAGCCGTGTGCCAGTTTGAATTTAATTCTTCAAGATAATGAATTTAAACGGTATTTTGGAAAGATTGGCCACTGCATGTTTTTTGAGCTGCCGACAATCATGCAAATCTTTTGTGCGCCGGTGTCCAGCCGGCGCAAATCCCTGCTGGCGTTTTGTGCAGAGCAATAGGAAAATCAGGCCTCGTCGCTGCCGCAAGCGAAGGGCAGGGCGCTTCTGACGGCAAAGCCCGCGACATAATCCGGCAGTGCCGTGGGATCGAAGACGTGGCCATCCATGAAGCGATCGCCCTCATCGCCACCCTCGATACGGATATCGGCATCCTCGGGTGCATTCTCGTCGCCGAGAGCCGCGCGATAAAGATCCGGGCGATAGGCGGAGGCGGCAGCCCGCGCGTGGTTGAGGCTGGTCTCGGCCTGTCCCCAACGGATCATCTGGCTGTAGATCCACAGCGCATGGCTCGGCCTCGGATAATTGGCGAAGCCGGAATGGAACTTGAAATAATCGGCGATGACGCGCCGGTTGCCTCTGGCGTCAAGGCTGAATTCGCCGGCAAGCACACGACGGATGATGTCGACGGGAGCGGCGATATAGCGGGGATCGGCGAGGGCGGCTGCGAGCGCGTCGTGATTTTCAGCCAGATCGCACCAACGGGCTGCAGCGTCGAGCGCCACGATCAGTCGGGAAACGGTTTCCGGATGGCTTTCCGCCCAATCCGGCCGCATGCCGATCACCTTTTCCGGGGCTGACGGCCATATGTCCTGCTTGGCGGCGACGATGCGGCCGACGCCTCGCTCCGAGGCGACCATGTTCCACGGCGCGCCGACGCAGAAGCCGTCGATGGCGCCGGCCTCCAGCGCGTCCGACGTCAGCGGCGGCGGCACAACGACGAGCTTGACATCCCTGTCGGGATCGATGCCGCCGGCCGCCAGCCAGTAGCGGAATTCGTAATTGTGGGAGGAGAAGGGATAGGTGACGCCCAAGGTCGGCAGCGGCTCGCCGCGCGCCTTCATAGCCGCAATTGTTTTTGCCAAGGCATGGGCATTGTCGAGCGCGCTTGCCGTTTCCGACAGGCCGGTACCATCCCGCATCCTCTCGAAAAGCCGTGTCGAGAGCGTGATCGCATTGCCGCCGCGCCCCAGAGAAAACGGCGTGATCGTCGGCGAGGGGTTGGAGCCGAGGCCGAGCATGGAGGCGATGGGCATCGGCGACAGCATATGGGCGATATCGTACTGGCCGAAGGCCAGGCGGTCGCGGACATTCGCCCAGGAAACGTCCTTGACCAGATCGAGCGTCAGCCCTTCCTTCCTGGTAAATCCGAATTCCGCCGCGGCGATCAGCACCGATGCGTCGACGAGCGGAATGAAGCCCGCCCGCAGCACTTTTGCTCCCTCGCTGTTTAGGCGCGCGGGCAAAGGGAGCCCACCGCTCACATCGGCGATCTTCGTCATCATATCCACTCCGGTTTCCTCCGGAAATTCGCCAAGTCGGCCATCACATCAAAAGTCCCGCGGCGGTGACAACGCTCTGGGCGATTTCCGACATCTTCTTCTTTTCGTTCATCGCCGTCTGTCGCAGCAGCGCGAAGGCCTCTTCCTCCGGCAATCCTCTCATCTTCATCAATATGCCCTTGGCGCGCTCGATCAGCTTGCGCTCCTCCAGCGCCGACCGGGCATCGGCAAGCTCCCGCCGCAGCCGATTGAAGGCGTTGAAGCGGCTGACGGCCATGTCGAGGATCGGCTTGACGCGTTCCTTCTTCAAGCCGTCCACGATATAGGCCGAGACGCCTGCATCGACTGCGGCCTCGATCGAGGCTGTGTCGGAGCGGTCGACGAACATGGCGATCGGGCGGGAAACCGTGCGCGTCAGCTGGAAAAGATGCTCCATCATGTCGCGGTTGGGATTCTCAATATCGATGATGATCACATCGGGCATGAGGGTTTCGATGGTGCGCGCAATGCCGTGGACCTCATGCACCACGGTGACGCGCGCATGCCCTGCCTCGCGCAGTCCTTCTTCGATGATGGAGGCGCGAATGGCATTTTCGTCGATCACCAGAATTGTCAGATCGCGATGCGTCATGCCTATATTCATGACGCACTGCAGCAATTTTTGCAAGATGTTCGCCTGAAAAGTGTGCGAAATTCAGTATTGCATAAAATATAATCAGTTTGCCGTACTTTCGCGCGGAATCAACGCGTAGCCAAGGTCGATCTGTTCTATTTCTGAAGCGACAGAGCGCTGCCCGCGTGCTCAGGACCGATGGGGATCATCGATCTTTATAACGTGCATCCACCGGAAAAATAATGCTGCAGCGGGCCGGAAATCGAAAGAGCATGCCTTCGGTTATCGTGGTATATAACTTACTGAAAATCCTGGAATGGGACGTTATTGTTGTCGGCAGGCTGCGAATACTGGTGATTGTAGTCTTGCGATCGCTTTCTGCCGACGGATCCCATGGCCTCGATTTTAGACGAACAACTTTAAACACAAGGCTTTGGAGGGCCGACCATGAGCTTACGCATCAACGATATTGCACCCGATTTTACCGCCGACACGACCCAGGGACCGATCAGCTTCCATGACTGGATCGGCAACGGCTGGGCGGTTCTGTTTTCGCATCCGAAGAATTTCACGCCCGTCTGCACCACCGAGCTCGGCGCCATGGCCGGCCTCGAGAAGGAATTTTCCAAGCGCGGCGTCAAGATCATCGGCATCTCGGTCGATCCGGTCGAAAGCCACGGCAAGTGGAAGAACGACATTAAGACAGCCACCGGCTTCGATGTCGAATACCCCTTGATCGGCGATAAGGACCTCAAGGTCGCCAAGCTCTACGACATGCTGCCGGCCGGCGCCGGCGAGAGCTCCGAAGGCCGCACACCCGCAGACAATGCGACGGTGCGTTCGGTTTTCATCATCGGTCCCGACAAGAAGATCAAGCTGAGCCTGACCTATCCGATGACGACGGGCAGGAATTTCAACGAGATCCTGCGCGCCATCGATTCCATCCAACTGACGGCCAAACATCAGGTGGCGACGCCGGCGAATTGGAACCAGGGCGAGGACGTCATCATCACCGCCGCGGTTTCGAACGAAGACGCGATCACCCGTTTCGGCTCTTTCGACACGGTTCTGCCCTATCTCAGGAAGACTAGGCAGCCGACCGCTTGATTGCTGATTTCAATCTGTTCCTCGAGCCGCCGGCCATATGGTCGGCGGCTTTTTCGTGAATGCCTCTCAGCGCACCAATTCGAGCGCAGATGTGAATGGGGGAAGCCTTGGGCCTCCATCGATGCTATCTAAGGCATGTCGCGCAAAACCGTGTTCGAACCTGCTGAGATCCGATGATAGGGCGAAAGCGTCAGTCCGGCATTGGGAGGAGACCGGCGAAGGCCATGCTTTCGCTCTGCCTTCTATTTTCTGAAGAGGGCACGGCAAGGGCTCAGCCGGAGGGGAGTGTTGCGCCGCCCGCCTGCCTGTATTCGGGGCCATCCGCATCGGTGTCGGGCGAGACGCTTTGTATCCGCAAGGAGAGTTTCAATCGCGATCTCTGCATTGCGATCGAGCATTTCGCCAAGGCCAATCAATTGCCGCCGGATTTTTTCGCCCGTCTCATCTGGCGGGAGAGCACCTTTCGCCCCGATGCGGTCAGCAACAAGGGAGCGCAGGGCATTGCGCAATTCATGCCGGGAACAGCGAAACTCCGCGGCCTTGAAGACAGTTACCAAGTGCTGGAAGCCCTGCGGAAATCGGCGCAATATCTCGATGAACTACGCCATCGTTTCGGCAATCTCGGCCTGGCCGCCGCCGCCTACAATGCCGGCGAAAATGGCCTTGCTGCTTACCTTACAGCAGGCAGTTTACCTTACGAGACACGCGGCTACGTGATGGCGATCACCGCACATACGGTCGAGGAATGGAAGGATAATCCGCCGGAAGATGCAGCAGCCCCGCTCGACAAGGACAAGCCCTTTCTCGATGGCTGCGTGGCGCTTGCCGAAAGCCGGACGTTGAAGGACACGCCCTGGCGTCAGGAGGGCAATTGGGCTCCCTGGGGTGTCCAGCTTGCGGCAAATGCCGATGTCGGGGTTGCCCGGCGTCTATTTCTCGATGCCGTCCAGGACCTGCCGGCACCGCTGAACGCGGAGCAGCCGTTGATCCTGCGCCAGCGCGATCGCAGCTTCGGCTTTCGACCGCGTTATGCGGCCCGCATCGCCCGCCAGACGCGCGTGGAAGCCAACAATATCTGCACCCAGATCAGAAAGCATGGCGGCAGCTGTCTTGTTTTCAAAAATCGATAGTGGTGCAGCCGCCTCATGCCCAATGACGAAAAGTCTGCTTGCAGGATCGTGGGGCGGCGCAGCATATTCGGCGCGAAAATGGAAAGGGAGGAACGATCATGCGGGTTCTGGTTATCGGGGCAACTGGCCATGTCGGAACCTATCTGGTTCCCCGTCTGGTGGAGGCGGGTCATGACGTCGTGACGATCAGCCGCGGGGTGGCAAAACCCTATACGGCAAATCGCACCTGGGCGTCCGTCGATCAGCGACAGATGGATCGGGCGGAAATGGAGCGGAGCGGTGAATTCGGCCCGGCCGTGCGCGCACTGAAAGCCGATATCGTCATCGACATGATCTGCTTCACGCTGGAAAGTGCGGAGCATCTGGTGACGGCCCTGTCAGGGCATGTCGGCCATTTCCTGCATACCGGCACGATCTGGACGCATGGTTATCCAACGACCGTACCGACGACGGAGGAGGCGCCGAAGTCTCCTTTCGGTGGCTACGGCATACAGAAGGCCGCGATCGAAACCTATCTCTTGCAGCAGGCAAGGCTTCGAGGATTTCCGGCAACCATCATCCATCCCGGCCATATTGTCGGTCCCGGATGGGCGCCGCTCAATCCGGCCGGCAATTTCAACCTGCAGGTCTTTTCGACGCTTGACCGCGGAGAGGTTCTGGCACTGCCCAATTTCGGCCTGGAGACTGTACACCACGTCCATGCCGACGATGTCGCGGCGATGTTCATGGGCGCGATCGCCAACTGGAATGCATCGATCGGCGAAAGTTTCCATGCGGTTTCGGAACAGGCGCTGACACTTCGCGGCTACGCGGAAGTCATGTCGCGATGGTTCGGCCATGAGCCCAAGCTCAGCTTCGCGCCATTCGATAACTGGGCCGAAAGCCAGACGGCAGAGGATGCGAAGGCGACATGGGAGCATATTGCCCGCAGCCCGAATTGCTCGATCGCCAAAGCCCAGCGCCTGCTTGGTTACGCCCCGAGATATACGTCCCTGCAGGCGGTGCAGGAATCGATCGGCTGGCTGATCGGGCAGGGGAAGATCAGGACCTGATCCGCCAGTTCCTACCGGATCAGGATCGCCCTGAAATCATTGACGTTGGTTCCGGTCGGTCCGGTCTCGAAGAGATCGCCGATAGCCTTGAAGGCGGAATAGCTGTCATTGCCGTCGAGCAGCCGGCGCGGATCGAGCCCTGTGGCTCTGAGGCGTCTCACCGTACCGCCGTCGGCAAAGGCGCCGGCATTGTCTTCCGATCCGTCGATCCCGTCCGTGTCGGCCGCCAGCACATGAATGCCCTCCTGGCCGTCTATCGCCAGCGCGATGGCGAGTGTGAATTCGCCGTTGCGTCCGCCTTTGCCGCCCTTGGCCCGCAGCGTCACGGTCGTCTCGCCGCCGGAGAGGATGACGACGGGTTTCGAAAACGGCCGGTCGCGGCCCAGCACTTCGCGGGCGATCGCCGCATGCACCAGCGCCACGTCGCGCGATTCCCCCTCGATCGCATCCGAAAGGATAACAGGCGTGATGCCCTGCGACGTCGCCACCGTTGCCGCCGCCTCCAGCGACACACCAGCGGAGGCGATGATATGATGCTCATGCCTTGAAAAGATTGGGTCGTTCGGCCGCGGTGCATCTGCCTTCGGTGAGTTCAGATGATCGAGCGCCGCCTGCGGTAGCTTCAACCCGTATTGGCGGACGATCTCCAGCGCCTCGTGCCGCGTCGAACCGTCGGGCACCGTCGGTCCGGAGGCAACATGTGCCGGGTTGTCGCCGGGAATGTCGGAGACGATCAGGCTGACGACCCTCGCTCCGGTCGTTGCCGCAAGTCTGCCGCCCTTGATGGTGGAAAGATGCTTGCGCACCACGTTCATCGCAGAGATCGGCGCGCCGGAGGCAAGCAGCATTTCGTTGAGCGCGATTTCGTCTTCAAGCGTCAGCCCCTCCGGCGGGGCGGGCAGCAGCGCCGAGCCGCCGCCGCAGATCAGCGCGATGACGAGATCGTCTTCCGTCAGTCCGCCAACCGTCTCCATCAGACGTCTTGCAGCGGCAAGCCCTTCAGCATCGGGCACAGGATGCGCGGCCTCGACGATCTCGACGGCGCGCGTCTCGCAGCCATAGCCGTAGCGGGTGACGACCAGACCTTCCAGCTTTCCGTCCCAGACGCTTTCGAGCGCTCGCGCCATCTGTGCTGCGCCCTTGCCGGCGCCGATCACAACGGTTCTTCCCTTCGGCTTATCGGGCAGATGCACCTTGATGCCGGTCAGCGGATCGGCGGCGCGAACCGCTGCATCGAACAGGACTTTCAGGAAATCGCGGGGGGCGGTTATCGTCATCGGTGATCTGCCTCGGGTATCGGTCTTGATGCGGACTGTCGGCGCATCGGTGTGCCCGCGTCAAGGTCGAAGGCGCGGCAGTTTGACGGCAATAGGCGTCCTTGAACGAGAGCGGATACGAAACGAATAGAAAGCGTTAACCATACTCCCGTAGACAACGAATAGGATCAAAGGAACGTCTGTTCGATGGCTACTGAAATGACCCGCCGCCCCGTCTCCAATGAAGGCAGAATTATCGCTTTCCCCTCCGGTACCGGAACCGCCAATATCGAGCGCTGCGCCCGCGAACTCGGCCGGCGGCATGGCGCGGATGCAATAGAATTCTGGAAGGCCGAATGCCGCAGGCTCGCCGATCAGCTTCTGGCTGCCGGAATGCCGGAGAGCGATGTCCGAGAGCGGGTGCTGCGGTTCCAGGAAGATGTCCAGATCGAACTCGTCCTGAGCCACGAAAAGCGGGCCGTCGCCAAATCTCAAAAACGATAGCGGCAATCTCGCGGGATCAAGCTTCCGCAATGTCACGTTTGCCCTCGGGTGGCCATTGCTAAGGCACGCAGACCAGCTTGCTGAGAATACTTACCGCAGCAGCCCCGCGGACCGCAGGGCATCTTCAATGACCTTCTGAATGCCGCCACGGTCATTGCCCGTGCCGAATGGACCTGCGGCGTTTTCCGGTTGTGCAGCAGAGGGTTTCTCGGCGCGCCGTTTTTCAAACGAGGGAACAAGACCCCAGGACCTGGCAGTTTCGATGGTCGAGGAAATTCCGACATCAAGCATGAAGGGGCCGCTTGCCCCGTAGCCGGTTCCGACATCGAGCGGCGTGCCGTGAGCCATCCCGGTAATCGTATAGAGCTCGATCACCTCGGCCCCCAGAGCATCAGTCCAGACCCTTCGCTGATGTCGTCCAATATCTTCGACGCGTGACGGCGATGCATCAACGCCGTGGATATGTCTCCATTGCTCCACGATCGCATTCGTATTGGATGGCACGACGGTTCTGTCGGCGGTTCCCTGCCAGATCGATAATGTCGGCCATGGGCCTTTGTGGGCTGAAGCGTTTCTCACCCGCAGTTCCAGCTCTTTGCCGGTCGGGCCGCCGTGACCACGCATTCGGTCGAATGCTTCGGGAATAGTTGCGGCACTTGCATATGGCAGGCCCGCAATGATCGCGCCGCCGGCAAAAACCTCGGGATAGGTGGCAAGCATGGCGGCGGCCATGGCGCCGCCGGCCGAGAGCCCGGTCACGAACACGCGCCTGCCATCGATACTGTGTTCCGCAACGACCTTTGCGATCATCTGGCGAATGGAAAAGACCTCGCCGTGATCCCGGCGGATGTCCTGCGGGTTGAACCAGTTGAAGCAGAGATTCGGATTGTTTGCCCTCCGCTGCTCGGGAAACAGCAGCGCGAAACCATAGTCCTCTGCCAATCGCGACCACCCCGACCCGATATCGTAGCCGGCGGCAGTCTGGGTGCAGCCGTGCAGAACGACGACCAGGGCCATGTTTTTTGCGCGCTTTGACGGCAGGTAGATATAGCCGCCCAAGGCACCCGGGTTCGTGCCAAATGCGTCCAGGGCGATGAGATCGGAGTTGTCCTGCGTGGGTTCGGGGCGAAGCGTTCCTCGCAGCGCAGCAAGGCGTGCGAGGGTGTCTGACATAGATCTCATGAAAGTCTCCGCCAATCAGCAGCCGGGATGGCGGTGATGCCTGACTAACGCCCCAGCCTACGAAAGGTTGCTGCACTGCACAATGTTTATTTTTGGGGCGCCGCGTTTCGCAGTCCTTGTTCCCGGCCGACCTGGTCATCGGCGATCTTCACACAGAGCTCGTGGAGATCGACGAAAATGTTGAATCCTTGGAGCTAACGTAAACTGGGGAGCGCCCCTATATCTTCAGGCGAAAGGTGATCTGGAAGGAGAGAGCAGCGGCTTTTCTCGACCGGTGACAGCCTACAGGGAGAAGCATCGATGAACAAATTTCGGGCATTTGTAGCAGCCGGAGCAATCACGCTTGCCGCCATCACTTCGGCCTGCTCGACCCCGCCGAATTCATACGGCTCGGCATCCGGATATGTGCCGGGAGATTCCATGAATCCGGCCTGCGCGGATGGATTCAGACCCCGCGAGGGCCGTTCGTGCAGCTATTAGAGGCGGTCGGCTCCTGTCCGCACAGAATGGCAGCTTGTCGAATCCGTCAGGCAGACGCTTCAAGACAGAACGGCCACGTGATCTCGTGGCAGCGACGTGACGTCAATCTGTCGCCCGACCCCATTCTTAAGTTAATGGCAGTCGCGTCCTGCCGCGGTCTGTATATCATCCGATCGTCAACGCAAAGGTGGTCGGTTGCGCGGCGCTTTGCATGCTGGTGCTCTGAGTATGCCGGCTCAGGTCACCCTGCCTTGATGTTTCAGTATGCCATCCTCGTCTTCCCGTACGGTCTTTCTTGACGGAAAGAAGACAAAAGGTCGGCGCGAGAGTTCGCGCCGACCTTTCTCAAACATCATCAGCAAAGCGCCAGTTCATCCGTGGTCGCCGGCCATCTGATTTCATGTAGCAAGTGTAGGCGGCTTGTGAATTATGGCAAGGATTACGGGGCTACCGATTTCTGGCTAGAGTTGGCATGCAACGTTCCCCAGCCAGCTTTGAAATAGGAAACGGTTGGTTCAATCCACTCGGCCCCGGACCCGTGCGGAGCTTTTCTGGCTTCATTCGTACCCGCAGTTGTCCACAGGAGCCAAGGGCAAAAATTGGTTTAAAAGCGGGGCGGGAAAGAGGGAAGAAAGCGCGTGCTTTCAGGTTTATCAACGAAACAGGCGCTTGCAGCGCGCCGACTAGTTCTATTTTTTGCCGAGTTCACCTGGCAAAGCGTCAATGAGTTGATGCACTTTTCCGGTGGCGAACGCGATGTCCTCGCGCGGCAGATGGACTGTTATCTCAATTTCTTCCCACCTGCCGCCATGGTCTTTTGCAAACCTGACGGCGGCTTCCAAAGAGGTGAATTGCACGGCCGGTGCGTTGGCGGTCCAGAACTGCACGCTGCAGTCCGCCGTACTGTAATCTAAAAATGCTTTTTCAGGATCTAGCGCCATGGCGTTTGCTTTACACCGTCGGCGGTTGGTTGGCCAGCGAATGCCTGCCCGTCGTAAAAAGCGCTGTTGTCCGCCCAGCGGCGCGCCGGCCGGTGCTTTTCTAAGAAGCGCGCGGCCATTCATCGGAGGTTAATCCTCATTAACCCAGAATCGTAGCCTGAAAGGATGCGCCGATGAAAATGCTTTGTTCCTCACTTGCAGCCATTGTCTTGTCTGCATCTTTCGCCCTGCCGCTAAACGCAACGCCGATCGTCGTGCCGAATGCAGTACAGATGCACACCCCCGACGTCGAGCAGGTCAAACACCGTCGCCACGGTAATGGATATGCATATGGCCACTGGAAGAAACAACGGTACGCTTACCGCGACTGCCGGTACTACGGCTCGTGCTATCGTCCCCGGTATTACGGCTACCGCGACTATTACGGCTATCGCGACGACTACCCTTATCGTCGTCGGTCAGGTGTGACAGTGTATTTTGATTTTTAGTCGGCAGTGCCAGGGACACCAACCTTGGCACCCAACAAGCGCGCGCCATCCATCTCCGAAAGAAACGCGTGCGCCATAGGGGCGCACCGACCTCGTTCGGAGATGGACATGCATCACAAAAGAAAGCGGCCGTGCAAAGCTGCGTGCGGACTCTGTAAGTCCCACAAAACGAACGGCAATTGCCCTCGCCATAAAAACGCGAAACGAAGCAAGTTATCCGCGGAACACGCGTTTCAAAAGTGGGGAGGGAAAGAGGGAAGAAAGCGTCTGTTTCGGAATTGTCCAACGAAAACAGGCGCTTATATTGAAAAATGGCTCCCCGGGCCGGATTCGAACCGGCGACCTGTCGATTAACAGTCGAATGCTCTACCGCTGAGCTACCAGGGATCACTGCTTGGCGCGGTGTGAGTGGGCTAATACAAATGCTTTCCCGATTTGCCAAGCAGTTTTTTCAAAAAAATGAAATGAACTTGTATTTCGGTTGTCTGCGCCCATCTCTGACGCATGACGAATGGGAATGATCGTGAAGAGACGAAGGGCAACGCTGAGCGCAAGGTGAAGGCACGGCGCTTCGGCATCGATCACGCAAGCGGCAGGCTTATGCTCGGCTCTTTCAGCATCGGTATGCCGCGTTCGCGGATTGCGCGGATGGCAATCGGCATTGCCCTCATTTTCTGCGGATTGCTGGGCTTCCTGCCCATCCTCGGCTTCTGGATGCTGCCACTTGGCTTCCTCGTGCTCTCGCACGATCTGCCAGTTGCGCGCCGGCTTCGGCGGCGGCTGGCGGTATGGTGGCACAGGCGGCGCACGCCGGCCGGCTGACCGTCGCCCGGGGACGGTCGGGTGGAACAGTGGATCGCTTTTCGCATTCGTGGTGTATGCAGTGTAAATGCGCCACAATGGACAAGGTGAGGAAATGAAGGCTTTTTTCGTGGTCGTCTTATCTGCGGCGACCGTTCTCTCAGGCGTTCCCGCCGAGGCTCAAGGTGTCGATAGCGGCGGTTTCGACGCCCGCGGCATCTGCCGCCGCCCCGAAGGCTGCGTGGTCGATCATGGCCAAAGCGGATTTAGCGGACCTCGAAACTATCGCAATTTCAACGGCCGCAACGATCGCGACGGGGAAAATCGCGACCGGAACGATCGCCGCTACCGTGATCAGAAAAGAAGCGACAATCCAGGCGCCGCAACTGGCCGCCTTGCAGTCTCGATGAAGGGCACTTTTGCATGGCAGACCGGCGACGATCTTGCCGGCTGATACTGGAGTCGTAACGATTCGACCGGAATCCAACATCTAATTTTCGGTCGGCACATTGCTCCCGGTGATCGAGGCTGCGTAGCGCTTGGACGAATTCGGGTTTAGTTCGAGCTGAGTTCGCTCGCGTGGAAAGTCCCGTCGGGGCCGGGATCGAGGTCATTCGCCGTCAACAGGCTGCAGGCGATGAGGAGGAGCACGAGCTTCAATCCATAGGACACGGCAGAGAATGGTCGTCGACGGCCCGGTGTCACGCGAGAGGGAGCGATATAATATTTGTAGTAGAAGTGCGGATCATCCGTTTCCAGCAGGTTCTGGTAGACATGCTGCGGGATATCTGCGTGTTTCACCGGCTGAGAACCGGGAAATTTTACGTGCAGTTCCCGAGTTTCGGCATCGTATGCCGCCCGCCCGCGCTTCGATTTGAGGGCAGCCCAGTCCATAGCAGCTCCATACAGCTCTTATGCCCTCCCGATGCAATAAGATGTCCGGGCGACGATCGAAGTCAAGCTTGGGATTTATTTCAAATATGATCATTGACAGGAAACGGGACATCGTCGCCGATAGGGAAACTTTAGTTTGCGCCCGGCCGTTCCGGAATGGGGAAGGGGCCATTTTCGGCAGCGGCGGAAAGGCGTTTTTCCGAAATGCCCTCTTGCGATTTCCTTACGATCATTCTAAACGCTCGCCACGGCTCAGATAACGAGCACGTGAGGCCTCGTGGCGGAGTGGTGACGCAGAGGACTGCAAATCCTTGTACCCCGGTTCAATTCCGGGCGAGGCCTCCAAATTTTCCCACATGACATAGTCGGTTAGAAAATGCGGCTCGCTGGCGGTGCGGCGTCAGTGCTTGCGACGGGTCCTACCAGACCTGCGGACCTGGCGAAAAATCGAACTGCGCCGGATTGATTCCCGTGAGGCGGTAGAGCGCTTTCAGACCGCCCTTGCGGATTTCCGCGTGATATTCGGGATCGCTCAATTCGGATCCCCCATCGATTTCGGCGCCGGCGCCGAGCAGCCGTCGCAGGCCTTGCGGCGAAACACGGGTAATGCTGCGAATGTCGCCGCTGCTGTATTTGATCAGCAGCAGTTGGACATTAGCGTTATAGTGAAGCGCTTCTATGCCGCGCGATTGGATCAGGAAGGTTTGCATGCGGCACCCATAGCGAAAGGTGAGGGCGCCGCAACAAAATGGTTGACATAACCTTAATGCGCATAAGGCGGTCGAGGGGAAGGAGCCACTGTTTCAAGGCAACCGAGCGCATAGCGTGAGATTGCCGCAGATGCCATGCGGGAGAATTTCGAGCGCTTCTCGGCGCTCTATCGCCTCAGCTCGTTTCGCCGTCGAGCAGCCCGCAGCAGAGGGTGCCGATGAGCGCTGCGAGGATGAAGAAATCGAACAGCGTGAAATATTCGAAAATCGCAGACATGGCCTGCTCCTCCTATTTCCTCCGGTAGGGATGATAACATCAAGAGGCCGAAGATTCCATGTTTGAGGTGCCGCGTCCCTCATGGGGGCTGTGGCGAGAAAGAAGCGCTCGCCGGATTCTTTTCGCCGACGGTTGCCAAGCCTTGAAAGCATTCGTGGCGGAGATTAAGAGACGCAGGGACAGGAACCGCTTTTCAAAGAGCGAGAGGACATGATGGATTTCGAAGCAGCGCGCGTAAAGATGGTCGACAACCAGGTTCGCACGACGGACGTTACCTCGCATTCCGTGCTGACGGCGTTTCTCACGGTGCCGCGTGAGGCGTTCGTGCCGGAGAAGGCGAAGCTGCTGGCCTATATCGACAACGATGTCGAGATTTCCGCAGCCGCCCCTGCAAAGCCTGCCCGCTTCCTGATGGAGGCCTCGCCGCTTGCCAAGCTGCTGCAGCTCGCGGCGATCACCAAGGATGATTTCGTCCTCGAAGTCGGTTGCGGCACGGGTTACACCTCGGCGCTGCTGTCGATCATTGCCGGTTCGGTTATCGCGCTCGAATGCGACGAGCAGCTTGCGGCCGAGGCCAAGGCGCAGCTTGCCGGCTACGGCAAAATCGAGGTCGTGACCGGCCCGCTCGAAAAGGGTTACGCTGCCGGCGCTCCCTATGATCTGATCTTCATCAACGGCGCGGTCGAGGAAGTTCCGGCAGCTCTTCTCGGTCAATTGCGCGATGGCGGCCGTCTGGTGACGGTCGAGGGTTACGGCAATGCCGCCCGCGCCAAGGTCTTCGTCGCCGAACGCGGCGCCGTTTCGGAAAACGTCTTCTTCAATGCCTCCGTCAAGGCGCTGCCGGGTTTTGCCAAGGCACGCGAATTCGTTTTCTGAGGTCGTTTCTACCGATGAAATCAGCAACGGGCGCCATCGGCGCCCGTTTTTTTGTCGGTGCCGCCGGAAAGCCTTCACAAACATTCTCTATCCTGAACCTGCCGCGTCGGACCGGATGGCTGCGGCTATCGTCACCCTGAAATCGCTATGGATTTTTCGGCGGCAAACATTGGGTAACAAAACTGTGCATGGCCGCATTCATTTGATTCGCGATGATTTTTTTCACGCCTGGGGTATTCTAAGGTCGTGGTGATTCGGATGAACGCTCTCCACACCATCCGGTCGTTGTTTTGGGATAACGGGGATAGATATGGCTCAGCCAAGTGTAGCGCGTGAACCGTCCATGGAAGAAATTCTGGCCTCCATCCGCCAGATCATCGAAAGCAATGAGCCCGGCGCCGGCAAGGCGATTTCAGCATCCCTGCCGCCAGTCTATGGCACCGACGAAGATGAGAACGGTTCCGAAATCCATCTGACCGTTGACGATACCTATGCCGGCGTCGAATTTCCCGAACCGACCATGCGCTCCTCCGATCCGCGTTTCGTCGCCGCCAATTCGGCTGGTACCCCTGAATCTGAAGTGCCGGCCCGCGCGCTGTCGCTGGCCGATGTCGCCGCCCGCGTGCGCGCCGCCTCCGAGCGCAGTGCCGCACAGGCCGGGCAGGCGCTACGTGAAATTCCGAGCGCCTTCCGCCAGCCCGAACCGCAGCCGGCCTTGATGCCAGAGCCGCCGCGCGCCGCAGCGCCACAGCCGGAGCCTCAGCCGGCGCAGCCCGTTTTCCCCGTCGCTCCGGCGCCAGTTCAGCATGCTCCGATCCAACAGCAGCCGGCCGAGCCGATGTTCGCGGAAGCGCCGAAAGTCGCGGTCGCCGAGCTGACGCCCGCCGTCGAAGCAGTGCCGCCGGCACTGGAGCCCGCCGTGCAGTCGTCGACCGACCGTTTCCTGCCGAGCGTCATGGAGGAAGTCCAGCCGACGCTGCTTTCGGAAGATGCCGGCCTGCAGATCAGCCGCTCTTTTGAAGAACTCGCCGCGGCGATCGATGGCGCGGAGCGCCGCTCGCTGGACGAGATCGCAGAGGACATGCTTCGCCCGATGCTGCGCGAATGGCTTGATGATAATCTGCCGACGCTGGTCGAGCGGCTTGTGCGCGAGGAAATCGAGCGCGTGGCGCGCGGCCCGCGCCGCTGATCGGATTGCTTTTTTCCTGAAAAGCCGCTCCGGTCTCCGGGGCGGCTTTTTTATTGACTTGGCCGTGCCCATCCTATTTACAAACGCCCATCCTCGAACCTCGAAATTGGTCAGAAAATGCTCGACAAGACCTATGATTCCGCTGCCGTCGAACCGAAAATCGCCGCGAAATGGGATGAGGCGGACGCCTTCCGCGCCGGCGCGAACGCCAAGCCGGGGGCCGAGACCTTCACCATCGTGATCCCGCCGCCGAACGTCACCGGTTCGCTGCACATGGGCCACGCGCTCAACAACACGCTGCAGGACATCCTGGTGCGCTTCGAGCGCATGCGCGGCAAGGACGTGCTCTGGCAACCGGGCATGGACCACGCCGGCATCGCCACGCAGATGGTCGTCGAGCGCAAGCTGATGGAACAGCAACTGCCGGGCCGCCGCGAAATGGGCCGCGAAGCCTTCATCGACAAGATCTGGGAGTGGAAAGCTGAATCGGGCGGGCTGATCTTCAACCAGCTGAAGCGCCTCGGCGCCTCATGCGACTGGTCGCGTGAGCGTTTCACCATGGATGAAGGCCTGTCGCAGGCCGTTCTCGAAGTCTTCGTCACGCTCTACAAGGAAGGCCTGATTTACAAGGACAAGCGCCTCGTCAATTGGGACCCTAAACTGTTGACTGCCATTTCCGACATGGAGGTCGAACAGCAGGAGGTGAAGGGGCATCTCTGGCATCTGCGCTATCCGCTTGAGCCTGGTGTCACCTATCAGTATCCCATTGCCTTCGACGAGGAAGGCAAGCCGACCGAATTCGAGACGCGTGACTACATCGTCGTCGCGACGACGCGGCCGGAAACGATGCTGGGCGATACCGGCATCGCCGTGAACCCTGAAGATGAGCGTTACAAGCCGATCATCGGCAAGCATGTCATCCTGCCGATCGTCGGCCGCAAGATTCCTGTTGTCGCCGATTCCTATGCTGATCCAACGGCCGGCACCGGTGCCGTCAAGATCACGCCGGCGCATGACTTCAACGACTTTGACGTCGGCAAGCGCGCCGGCCTGCGTGCGATCAACGTCATGAATATCGACGCTACGATCGCCATCAAGGACAACGAGGATTTCCTCGAAGGTCTCGACCATCCCGCGGCGCTCCATGGAGCCTGGGACCGTCTGGAAGGGCAGGACCGCTTCCATGCGCGCAAGGTCATTGTCGAGATTTTCGAAGAGGCCGGCCTCCTCGACAAGATCGAGCCGCACAAGCACATGGTCCCGCATGGCGACCGTGGCGGCGTGCCGATCGAGCCGCGGCTGACGGAACAGTGGTTTGTCGACAATAAGACTTTGGGGCAACCCGCGCTGGAATCTGTCCGCGAGGGAAGAGCCCGGTTTATTCCGAGGAACTGGGAAAACACCTATTTCAACTGGCTGGAGAACATCGAGCCGTGGTGCATTTCCCGCCAGCTCTGGTGGGGACATCAGATTCCTGCCTGGTATGGCCCGGATGGCCAGGTCTTCGTCGAAAAGACCGAGGAAGAGGCGCTCCAGGCGGCGATCCAGCACTATCTCTCGCATGAAGGGCCGATGAAGGCCTATGTCGAAGACCTGCTCGAAAACTTCAAGCCGGGTGAGATCCTGACGCGGGACGAGGACGTGCTCGACACATGGTTCTCCTCAGCCCTCTGGCCATTCTCGACACTCGGCTGGCCCGACCAGACGCCGGAACTCGCGCGATACTATCCGACGAATGTTCTGGTCACCGGCTTCGATATCATCCCGTTCTGGGTCGTTCGCATGATGCAGATGGGCCTGCATTTCATGAAGGACGAGAATGGCGATCCCGTCGAACCCTTCCACACGATCTACATTCACGCACTGGTCCGCGACAAGAACGGGCAGAAGATGTCGAAGTCGAAGGGCAACGTCATCGATCCCCTGGAACTGATCGACGAATACGGCGCCGACGCTCTGCGCTTCACGCTGGCGATCATGGCCGCGCAGGGCCGCGACGTGAAGCTCGATCCGGCCCGCATCGCCGGCTACCGCAATTTCGGCACCAAGCTCTGGAACGCCACGCGCTTCGCCGAGATGAACGGCGCAAAGAGCGACCCGCATTTCGTGCCGGAGGCCGCCGAGCTCACGATCAACCGCTGGATCCTCACGGAACTTGCCCGTACGGAACGTGACGTTACGGAAGCGCTTGAAGCCTTCCGCTTCAACGACGCCGCCGGTGCGCTCTACCGCTTCGTCTGGAACGAAGTGTGCGACTGGTATCTCGAACTGCTGAAGCCGGTCTTCAACGGTGAGGATGAGGGCGCCAAGGCCGAAGCCCAGGCCTGCAGCGCCTATATTCTCGAAGAGATCTACAAGCTGCTGCATCCCTTCATGCCCTTCATGACCGAAGAGCTCTGGGCGCATACGGCGGGCGAAGGCAAGGAGCGCGACACGCTGGTCTGTCATGCCGAATGGCCGGCGCCGTCCTATGCCGACGATGGGGCTGCCGACGAGATCAACTGGCTGATCGACCTCGTCTCGGGTATCCGCTCCGTGCGCGCCGAAATGAATGTGCCGCCGTCGGCAACCGCGCCGCTCGTCGTTGTCAAGGCCAACAACCTGACGCGCGAAAGGCTGTTCCGCCACGACGCCGCCATCAAACGGCTCGCGCGCGTGGAAGCCATATCGCTGGCCGACGATGCGCCGAAGGGCGCCGCTCAGATCGTCGTCGCCGAGGCCACCATCTGCCTGCCGCTCGGCAATCTGATCGACCTTTCCGCCGAAAAGGCTCGCTTGGAAAAGGCGATCGCCAAGACGGACGGCGAGATCTCCCGCATCAACGGCAAGCTCTCCAACGAGAAGTTCGTCGCCAATGCCAATCCCGAGGTGGTCGAGGCTGAACGGGAGCGGCTCGAGGAGCTGGAGGGGCAGATCGCAAGCTTGAGGATCGCACTCTCCAGGGTGAGCGAAGCCGGTTAAGCTTCTCAAGCCCATTTGGTAAGTTATTCCAAAGACGCGCCCTTCGCCGGCGCGTCTTTTTTGCTTTTTTGGCGTAGGCGATTCGGTCCTGAAAACGGCCGATTTCCGGCTTCCAGCCTGTGGATTGTGGTCTTGGGAGCCTCTGGCTGGCGAAAACTGCCACTGTTGTCGGATTGATACAGCTTCTGCAATGTTTGGAATGAATACCCAAAAGCTGCCCGAAAAATGATCCGTCTCGGAATAAAATTTTATTAACCAGATTTTTTGACGTGTCCGTCAATTTCTTTACGTAAATTAGTCGCTGCAACGATGGGAAGCGCTGTCATGGGGCGCGTTGCCATATCAGGCGAACACTTACTAGAGTGCCGCCACATCAATTGCTGGAGTGGGGGAGACACAATGGCATCGCGTATGTTTTCCAAGGGCGTAACGTCGCTCGTTCTTCTTTCGTCGCTTGCATCGCCGTCCTTCGCCGGCGGTCTGGAGCGCGGTGGATACAATGTCGACCTTCTCTTCGACAATTCGCGGTTTTCAGTCCAGTCCGGCGCCACCTATGTCATGCCGCAGCGCAAGCTGAAGAATGTCAAGGACACCAAGGCGAGCGATGGTCTCGGCACCAATGGCATCGGTGGCGGTTCGACCACCGCCGACGATACCGAGAATTATTGGGTCCCATATCTCGGCGTGAAGGTTGGTTTCGGCGATGCGGTCGATTGCTTGGGCGACTATTCCACACCCTTCGGCGCGCATACCAATCCCGGCACTTACTGGCTGGGCGTCAACAACAACATCGAAACCAAGATCAGCACCCGCAACTACGGCCTGACCTGCTCCTATCGTTTCGATATGGGACCCGGCCAGCTTCGCCTGATCGGCGGCGGCTTCTACCAGACCGTCGAGGGTTTCAAGACCCGCCTTGTCGCGCCGATCACCACACCGCCGGCCTCGCTGATCTATGACGGCACCGGTCGTCTGGAGCTTTCTGACCAGGCCTGGGGATGGCGGGCGGGCATCGCCTACGAAATCCCGGAATACGCCTTCCGCGCCAGCCTGCTCTACAACAGCAAGGTCAAGTATGACGATCTCACGGGCACGGTCGATCTGACCGAGGTGCCGAAGGCCGTCAATCCCAGGAATCCCTATCTTGGCGTCGTCACGCCGGTCTATGGTTCGGCTGAGGCCCCGGATTCCGTCGAGTTGAAGCTGCAGAGCGGCATTGCGCCCGACTGGCTTGCCTTCGGTTCGGTCAAGTGGACGAATTGGAGCGTGCTGCAGTCGATCGCCTTCTGCCCGAAGGCCAACAAGGGCGTCGTCGCCTGCAACGGCAGCACCCAGCTCACCTCGCTCGATCTCTTCTATCGCGACGGCTGGACGATCGGTGGCGGCGTCGGGCACAAGTTCAACGACCAGTGGGCGGGCGCCGTCAGCCTGACCTGGGATCGCGGCACGAGCCAGGGCTATGGCTCCCAGACAGACACGTGGACGCTTGGCGCAGGCGTTTCCTACACGCCGGTCGAAAATGTCGAATGGCGTCTGGCCGGCGCGCTCGGCATCATGACCAGCGGTGAATCCGGTACCTTCGTGTATAAAGGCAAGACCTACGGCGACGACGTCTCCTATTCCTTCGGGGATGATCTGGTCGCTGCCCTCTCCACCAGCGTAAAGATCAAGTTCTGATCCTGCGCCCCAAGTAGAAGTCTCCGAGCCCGGCAGTTTGCCGGGCTTTTCTTTGGGCGCTCCGCAAGACAAACGACGTTCTGATTTGTGACGATTCAGCAACACTTTTTTACGACGGTTGGCGTATGGTGGCGATGGGGCGAATTTGTCCATTTCCCGCCACAAAGAGAGCGCAGCGGTATTTGCAGGCGAGGAGATGGCAGACTTACGGTGCGTGTAACTAGTAGCATGGGTCGAATTTTTTCCGGTAACACCAGATCGTACGGCGCGATTGGCGACAATCGTTGGATTGCCGCCGTTTCTCCCTCCGAACAAGGCTGTTCCGGCGGCAAATCCGGCCTCACGATGACGTCGTCGGCCCACTCACGATCGTTGTTTTCGGCCCGCTCGCATGCACAGCCGAACTTCGCCGGAGAAGTCGATACCGGTTTGGTCACATTTACTATTTACGAATGCGATAAAGGCGGGAAGGCGGATGCCGCGCCCACCGAAAGAGTGCCACAGAGATTGCAGTCGGACCATGCCGGAAGCCGGGTGGTTCTGGATGAAATGCTTGAAATACGGTCTTTGAAAAAAGGCCAATGGGCTGGATGCGACGCGGGCAAAGGAGCCATGGAGCTTGCCGCGGGATCGCTCGCCTCGAAGGATTACATCCGCGGGATGCACGGCGTCAGCGCCGCCGCTACCTGCCAGGGATGAACGAAAGAAATCGGTTGAAATGGTGACGTCCGAGTTCAAATTGTTCAAGTTCATGCTGATGGGCATGTCGATGGCCGTTGCGCTGGCGCTGACCTGTCCAGCTCGTGCATTCGACATCAAGGCCGGCGTCAACAAGGAATCCGGTCCTTTCGATCTCTTCAAGTTCGGCTTCAAGGCCTATAAGAACGGGCAGAAGGAAGAGGCGGTCGAAGCCTATAAATACGCCGCGGAAAAGGGCCATACGGGCTCACGCTGGGCACTTGCCAACATGTATGCCGACGGCGACGGCGTCGCGCAGGACGATTTCGAAGCCTTCAAGATCTATAGCGAGATCGCCCAGCAGGGTGTCGAACCCGGTTCGGAAGATACCGGCTTCTTCGTCAACGCGCTGCTCTCGCTCGCCAACTATTACAAGCACGGCATTGCCGGGAGCCCTGTCAAGATCGATCTTACACAGGCGCGTCAGCTCTATTTCCAGGTCGCCTCTACCTTCGGCGTCGCCGAGGCGCAGTTCCAGCTGGCGCAGATGATGCTGGCGGGAGAGGGCGGCTCAGCCAGCCCGCAGCAGGCGAAGAAATGGCTGAACCAGGCCCGCAAGAGCGGCCATCCCGGCGCCATGGCCGTCTTCGGCAATATTCTTTTCGATGAAGGCCAGTCGGCGCGCGGTCTGGCGCTGATGACGGCAGCACTCGACCGCTGCAAGCCCAAGGATTGCAACTGGATGGAAGCGCTACAGGAGCAGGCCTTTTCAGTTGCCAACGAAGCCGACCGCCGTACGGCCATATCGCTATCACATACGATCGCGAGCGGCTCCGACGACTAATGCATGTCGCCTGGAAGTGTGCAGCGGTTCCAGGATAGCGACATGCATAAAACTGAACTTAAGAAAAACTTCAGGCCGCGAAGTCGAAATAGGCGATCACAGGTACGTGGTCGGACGGCTTTTCCCAGGCGCGCACATGTTTTTCGATCGCTGCTGACGTCATCCGGTCGGCGGCTTCCGGCGACAGCAGCAGATGGTCGATGCGGATGCCGTTGTTCTTCGGCCATGCGCCGGCCTGGTAGTCCCAGAAAGAGTAGAGCTGCGTCGCGTCCGTCGTCGCGCGCACCGCATCCGTCAGGCCGAGGTTTTCGAGCTTGCGGAACGCTTCCCGTGTCTGCGGCAGAAATAGCGCATCGTTTTCCCAGACTTTGGGGTCGAAGCAGTCGTGCGGTTCAGGGATGACGTTGTAATCGCCGGCAAGAATCAGCATCTCCTCATAGGCCAGCCGTTCGGCTGCGAACGTCCGCAGGCGCTCCATCCAGGCGAGCTTGTAGGGATATTTCTCCGTGTCGACGGGATTGCCGTTCGGCAGATAGATGCAGCAGACGCGCAGGATGCGCGTGTCAGCCAGCGTGAACACCGCTTCGAGGAAACGCGCCTGCTCATCCAGCGGATCGCCGGGCAGGCCGCGATTGACTTCGAAGGGGGAGCTCTTGGAGAGGATCGCCACACCGTTGAAGCCCTTCTGGCCGTGCGTCTCGACGTGATAGCCGAGCGCCTCGATCTCCAGCCGTGGAAACCCTTCGTCGACGGTCTTGATCTCCTGCAAGCAGACGATATCGGGATTGGAATCCTTGAGCCATTGAGTGAGATTGTCGATACGCGCCTTGACGCCGTTGATGTTCCAAGTCGCGATCTTCATCTCTTCGTCCTGTTGGCTTAAAGCATGTCGCGCAAAAGCGTGCGGCGGTTTTGCGATGACGACATGCGGAAAACAAAAGACCTAAAGCGTGGCAAGCGAATCTGAAAGATTGCGACGCGCTTTAGCGCGCTTCTTTTATCGCGGTCTTTCATCGCCGGACAAGACGATAAACCGGGCGGAAGCAAAACTTCCGCCCGGTTTGATAGGGACAATGCTGTAGTCGGATGTTCAGATCGAGAAGCTGGTGCCGCAGCCGCAGCTTGCCACCGCGTTCGGATTCTTAATCTGGAAGGATTGACCGAGCAGGTTGTCGACAAAGTCGATCTCCGAGCCCGCCATGTAGACGAGCGACAGACTGTCGATCAGCACCTTGGCGTCGTTCTTTTCCACGACGATGTCGTCGTCATCAGCGCCATCGGCAAGGTCGAACTTGTAGGAAAAGCCCGAACAGCCGCCGCCTTCAACGGAGACACGCAGCGCGCTCTTGCCAGCCTCGGCGCTGACGATCGCAGCGATGCGCTTTGCCGCGGCATCTGAAAGGGTTACACTCGTATCCGTCATGTTTCCTCCTGCCGGGGTCAAGATCCGGAGAGAATGGGTTTTGGCACTCGAATGTTCAAATGCCTGATATCTAAGGAACTTATCATGATCCTCGCGAAAAGGCCATGATGCGCTGAAGCGCTTAAGAAAGCGCCTCTTTGCCGTTCGCCAGGCTATAGGTATGAAGAGTGCAGAGCGGCGTCAATGGGCAGATGCGGCAACAGGCAGAATGACGGTGAAGAATGACGATTGACAGGCGTGCTTTGGGTTTCGGCAACAGCGAAAGGGCGGTCTATGCGGCGGATCCCTGGACGACGCGCGGGCGCCTCTATCAGGAGGACGGAAGCCCCACGCGCTCCGATTTCCAGCGCGACCGCGACCGTATCGTCCACACCACCGCCTTTCGCCGGCTGAAGCACAAGACCCAGGTCTTCATCGCCCAGGACGGCGATCATTATCGCACCCGGCTCACCCATACGATCGAAGTGGCGCAGATCGCCCGAGCGCTCGCACGCGCCCTGAAGCTCGACGAGGATCTAGCCGAAGGCGTAGCGCTGGTCCATGATTTCGGCCACACGCCGTTCGGCCATACCGGTGAGGATGCGCTGCACGAGGTGCTGCTGCCCTATGGCGGCTTCGACCACAATGCCCAATCGCTGCGCATCGTGACCAAGCTGGAGCGGCGATATGCCGAATTCGACGGCATCAACCTGACGTGGGAAAGCCTCGAAGGTCTCGTCAAGCACAATGGCCCGCTTCTGACGCCGGAAGGCGTGGGCACGCGCGGCCCCGTTCCCCAGCCGATTCTCGACTACTGCGAACTGCACGATCTCGAGCTTGCAAGCTATGCCAGTCTCGAGGCCCAGGTCGCGGCGATCGCAGACGACATCGCCTATAACACCCATGATATCGACGACGGCCTGCGTTCCGGCTACCTGACTTTCGACATGCTGGAGGAAATCCCGTTCCTTGCCGGGCTGATGGCGGAGGTACGGGAGCGATATCCCCATCTGGAGGCGAGCCGCTTCACCCATGAGATCATGCGCCGTCAGATCACGCGCATGGTCGAGGACGTGATCGGCGTGGCGCAGGAACGCCTTTCCCTCATCCGCCCACAGAGCGCCGGCGACGTGCGCGCAGCCGATCGGGTGATCGCCACGTTTTCCGAGCAGATGGCCGAAACGGACAGGCAGATCAAGGCGATGCTCTTCAAGCGCATCTACCGCAATCCCGATATCATGCGCATCCGCGCCGGTGCGGCCAAGATCGTCACCGATCTCTTTGGCGCCTACATGGCCAACCCGAAGGAAATGCAGAGCCACTACTGGGTGGATCATATCGCTGGCCTCTCCGATGCGCCGAAAGCCCGCCATGTCGGCGACTATCTCGCCGGCATGACGGATACCTATGCGATCAGCGCCCACAGGCGATTGTTTGACCATACTCCGGATTTGCGATAGGCAGCGGTCGCCCGCCGAGGGCCGATTTGAGCCTTTGGCACAGCCTATGCATGGAAGAGTGTGATGAACCTTTTTACCGACTTCGAAGCCAGGATCAAAACCGCCCTTGAACAGATCGATCTGGTCAGGGAAAAGCGATCTGAGCTCGATTTCGGCCGTATCACCGTCGAGCCGCCGCGTGATGCGAGCCATGGCGATGTCGCGACCAATGCCGCGATGGTGCTGGCAAAGCCGCTCGGCTCCAATCCGCGCGCGCTTGCCGACATCATCATCGCCAAGCTCAAGGAAGATGCCGACGTCGCCGATGTCTCGGTCGCGGGTCCCGGTTTCATCAACATTCGCCTGTCCGTCGGTTACTGGCAGCGGCTGCTCGCCTCGATGATCGGCGCCGGCACCGAGTACGGCCGCTCGACGCTTGGCAACGGGCTGAAGGTCAACGTCGAATATGTCTCGGCCAATCCGACCGGTCCGATGCATGTCGGCCATTGCCGTGGCGCCGTCGTCGGTGATGCGCTCGCCAACCTGCTCGCTTTTGCGGGCTACGGCGTCGAGAAGGAATATTACATCAACGATGCGGGCTCGCAGATCGACGTGCTCGCCCGCTCCGTCTTCCTGCGTTATCGCGAGGCGCTTGGCGAAAAGATCGGCGAGATCCCTTCAGGTCTTTACCCGGGTGACTATCTCGTGCCGGTCGGCCAGTCGCTTGCCGCCGATTACGGCGTGCGGCTGCACAACATGCCTGAAGAGCAGTGGATGCCGATCGTCAAGGATCGCACGATCGACGCGATGATGGTGATGATCCGCGAAGATCTCGCGGCGCTGAACGTCCATCATGACGTCTTCTTTTCGGAGCGGACGCTGCATGCCAATGGCGCGGCCGCGATCCGCACGGCGATCAACGACCTGACCTTCAAGGGCTTTGTCTACAAGGGCACCCTGCCGCCGCCGAAGGGCCAGCTTGCCGAGGACTGGGAGGATCGCGAACAGACGCTGTTCCGCTCGACCGAAGTGGGCGACGATATGGACCGGCCGCTGATCAAGTCGGACGGCTCCTACACCTATTTCGCCGCTGACGTCGCATACTTCAAGAACAAGTTCGACCGCGGCTTCAATGAGATGATCTATGTGCTCGGCGCCGATCATGGCGGCTACGTCAAGCGCCTGGAAGCGGTTGCACGCGGTGTTTCGGACGGTAAGGCGAAGCTGACGGTGCTGCTCTGCCAGCTCGTTAAGCTCTATCGCAACGGCGAGCCGGTGAAGATGTCGAAGCGCTCGGGCGATTTCGTCACGCTCAGGGAAGTCGTCGAGGAAGTCGGCCGTGATTCGGTCCGGTTCATGATGCTTTACCGCAAGAATTCCGAACCGCTCGACTTCGATTTCGCCAAAGTGACGGAACAGTCGAAAGATAATCCGGTTTTTTACGTGCAGTACGCACATGCCCGCTGCATGTCTGTCTTCCGGCAGGCGAGGGAGGCTTTCCCTGACCTCGAAGTTTCACCCGAGGACCTCGCCAAAGCCGTTGCTGGCATTCGCGATCCGGCCGAATTGCAGCTTGTCGCCAAGCTCGCCGAATTCCCCCGTGTCGTCGAGGCGGCGGCCCAGTCCCAGGAGCCGCATCGCATCGCTTTTTACCTCTACGACCTCGCCAGTTCGTTCCACGCGCATTGGAACAAAGGTAAAGATCAGACGGACTTACGATTTGTTAATGATAAAAACCGAGAATCAAGTATTGCCAGACTTGGGCTGGTGTACGCCGTCGCGTCGGTTTTGAAGTCGGGACTTGCCATTACAGGCACTGCCGCACCTGACGAAATGCGATAACGTCACCATTTCCCCACAATGCGCTGGCATTTGAGCGTTGGCGTTTGCGAGTGGGATAGGCATGGCTGAGAAACAACTTGCGTATGATACGCGCGGAAAAAGCGATCTGTTTGCCGACGACGATCCGTTGGCCGAACTCGCCCGTATCGTTGGTTTCGAACCGCGCGTTGCGGCAAACACGGTAACCGAAGAACGGCGCGAGCCTGCCCTCGATCTCGATGAAGAACTCGTACGCGAATTCGACCGTTACGATTCGCCGCGTCCGCTTGCGGAGCTCGATCATCCAGCCGAACCGTTCGCTGAAGATATCTCTGCGGAGGATTATATCGAGCCGGTTCTCGATGTTTCCCCGGTTGCCGAAAGCACAGAGGCTCCTGAGCCGGTTTCCGTCGCTCCCGTCGAGGAAGCGGCAGCACCGGCTGACAAGCGCTGGGACGCGCTCGCCGCCGACTGGGCGGCCGGGCCGCAACAGCAGCTCTCCGTCGAGCCCGCCTCCGAGGCGCCGGTGCAATCGGCCTTCGGCGGTGCGCGCGATCTGATCGAGGAGCTCGAACTTTCGATCGGCGCAGCCCCGGTCTCTTCGATCGCGCAACCTGCCAAGGCGCCGCAATGGTCGGCCGCCAGCATTCGGCTGCCACTTGCCAATTTCCATGCCGCGAAACGCGAGGAACCGGTTGTTTCACCGGAGCCGGTGGTTGAGCCGGCCGCCGTGCCGGTTGCTGAGACGTCGTTTGCAGATCTTCCTGAGGTGAAGCCGGAGCCGGTGACAGAGCAGCCTGCGCCTGTCACTGCTGTCGAACCTTCCGAGGAATTCGAATCCGCTACTCCGTCGCTCGGCTATCCCGCCGAACTCGATCGCCATGATGATGAGGTGGCGACGCCGGAAGAGACTGCCGAGGCCGAGGATTTCGTCGAGATCGAGGACGAACTGCAGGATTTCGGGGGCGATGCCGGTTTCGATCTCATTGCTGCGGCCGTTGAAGGCGAGATCCAGGCCGATGCTGCCTTGACCGAGGTCGTGCCCGAAGTGCCGCACACCGCCGGCACGTTCGATCTCGACGATCTGCTTGCCGACGTCTCGCGTTATCCTGTGCCGCAACGCGCCAATCTGGCGACGCCTGTTGCGCCGCAGCCCGAACCCGTCGAAACAGCGCCCGCCGTTGCTGTCGCGCCTGCGCAGCCTGAGGCGATCGTTTCTGCGCCGGTCGCGGAAG
This sequence comes from Rhizobium pisi, assembly GCF_003938655.1. GTDB lineage: Bacteria > Pseudomonadota > Alphaproteobacteria > Rhizobiales > Rhizobiaceae > Rhizobium > Rhizobium pisi. The sequence continues at coordinate 196,192 of NZ_RJJT01000006.1, read as the reverse complement.
CGCCCGTCCGGCCCGCTCGAGTAGAACCCGCTCCGGCCTATGCTGCCGAAGCCGCAAGGCCGATCGCGCCGCAGCTTGCCGAGGTTGCCCCGCCGCAGCCTGCCGCACCGTCATATTCGCGGGCGCCGCAGCCGGTACAGGAAGCCGACGATCCTTTCGCCGGTCATGATTTCGAGCTGGATCTTGCCGGCATCGAGCTGGAGCTCGCTGATCTCGACTTCTCCGAGCCTGCCCCGGAGCTGCAGCCGCAGGCGATAGTCCCTGCGCCCAAACAGGCAACGCCTGTGCCGCAGCCGGAAACGCCCGCTCGCCCGCAGGCGACCATCACGCCTCCAAGGCCCGCGTCTACCTTCGCTTCCGAGCCGCAGGCTCCAGCTCCGGCTCCGGTTTTCAACTGGGCGCCTGCCGCTGCCGCCGATTCGACCGAAGACCTGCCGTTCGATCCAGCGATGATCTCCGACCCGGAGGATCGTCCCGAGACCGTCGATGACATGCACGTGCCGGCGCTGCCGCCGGTCGAGCAGCCCGCACCGGTCGCCAAGACCGCGGATTTCGATTTCGATCTCGATGCGGAAATCGCGAGCTTCTTTGAACCGGCCAAGCCGCGGGAAACGCCCGCGCCGGTCCGGGATACGGCGGCTGCCGCGGCAAAGCCGATCAAGCCCACCATCGCCGACGGCCTCGATGATTTCGAGCGGGCGCTGGAGGAGGATTTCCGCCGCAGCGTGCGCGAGCCGGTCGAGCGCCGCGAGACCTCCGAAGTCCGTATCGAATCGGCAAGCCAGGCCGCTGATTTCAGCCGCGCCCGGTCGATGCGCCGCCTGCTTGCCGGAGCCGTCGTGCTCGTGGTTTTCGGCGGCGTCGGTTACGGCATCTATTCCTCCGTCTGGAAGGGCGAGGGGCTCGGCATCGTCTCGTCTGGCGAGCCGCGCGTGATCGCGGCCGACAAGGAGCCGGTCAAGGTCGTTCCGGAAAATCCGGGCGGCAAGACCGTGCCGAACCAGGACAAGGCCGTCTATGACCGCGTTGCGGGTTCCGCCGAGGAGCCGAAGCAGAAAGCGCTCGTTTCCTCAGATGAGGCGCCCGTCGATGTCGTCCAGCGCACGCTGACGCCGGAAGCATTGCCCGAGGACGATGAGAACGCCGGGGCCAACGACCAGATCACGCCGACTGCGGTCGGCGAGACGGAAGATCCGCGTCTGCTGCCGAACCAGGCCGGTGCGGACAACAGTTCCGCAAGCGATGCCGACAAGGCGCCGTCCGTTTCGCCGCGTAAGGTCCGTACGATGATCGTCAAGCCTGACGGCACGTTGGTCGCTCGCGACGAACCGGCACCCGTCGACCAGCCTGTTCAACCTGCCCAGCCTGCGCAATCTGCCCAGGCGACATCGCCGGCTCAACCGGCGTTGGCGGCTCCGTCAACTCCGTCCGCGCAACCGGCTCCGTCCATGCCTCCTGCCGTCGGAAAGGCCGCAAGCTTCCCGACGAGCGCCGAGGTTGCTTCCGTCGACGCTCGTTCCGCGGCACCCGTCGAAACCGCACCGGCACAGCCGTCGGCTGTCGGCAATGCCGACGCGCAGGCCGCAAATCCCACCCCGGTCGATGCGCCGGCGCGACCGGTCAAGACCTCGGCGGTTGCCGATACCGCTCCGGTTCCGATCGCCCGCCCGGCCGAACAGCCCGTCAACGTCGTCGGCACCGTTACCGAGAAGGGCAATGTCAGGCCGCCTGCACAGCAGCCGAAGACCACGCAGGTTGCAACTGCCGCACCGGTCGCCGCTCAGCCGCAACAGGCCGCATCGGCCGGCGGCTACGGCATCCAGATCGCTTCGCTGCCATCGGAAGACGAGGCGAACAAGTCCTTTGCCAGCCTGTCGAAGAAATTCGCCAGCGTGCTTGCCGGTCGCAGTCATGAGATCCGCAAGGCCGATATCGCGGGCAAGGGCACTTTCTACCGTGTCCGCATTCCGGCCGGCTCCAAGGATGAGGCTGCGGCACTGTGCGAGCAGTATCGCGCGGCGGGCGGAACCTGCCTGATCTCCAAGTAACGCTAGATAATTGATAGGGGGCGGCGGGCCGGATCGGTCCGCCGCTCTTTTTTGTGCATCGCGCCCCGACCTCCCGGTCAGATTGCCTCTGCCGTGACGAAAACCTGCTCCGGCAGAATGCTTCAAACTGATCGGGAAAGACTCTAAGATTCTGGTATGACCGAATCAAAAGCGATGATCCTTGGCTGCAGCGGCCTTGCCCTCACATCCGAAGAAAAGGCCTTCTACCGGGGCGAACGGCCCTGGGGCTTCATTCTCTTCGGGCGCAACATCTCCGAAGCGCGGCAGATTTCCGATCTCGTCGCCGAACTGCGTGAAAGTGTCGGCTGGCATGCGCCGGTCCTGATCGACCAGGAGGGGGGGCGGGTCCAGCGCATCCGCCCACCGGTTCTCTCGCGTTATCCCTCCGGCCAGGCGCTCGGCGATCTCTATCGACGTGACCCGGCGCTCGGCCTGCGCGCCGCCTGGGTGATGTCGCGGCTGCACGCCTTCGATCTTTCGAGCCTCGGCATCGATGTCGATTGCCTGCCGGTGCTCGATGTGCCGGTCGAGGGCAGCAGCAACGTCATCGGCGACCGCGCCTATAGCGACGATCCAGAGACGGTCATCGCCATGGGCCGCGCGGCCGCAGAAGGGCTGAAGGCCGGCGGCCTGCTGCCCGTTATGAAGCATATGCCGGGCCACGGCCGCGGCTTTGCGGATTCGCACCTGGAGCTGCCCGTCGTCACCGTTGCGCGCGACGAGCTGGAAGCCCATGATTTTCCGCCCTTCGTCGCGATGAAGGACGAACTGATGGCAATGACCTGCCATGTCGTCTTCACCGCCATCGACCCCGACAATCCGGCAACGACCTCACGCAAGGTGATCGACGGCGTCATCCGCGAACATATCGGTTTCAACGGTCTGCTGCTCTCCGACGATAGCTCGATGAACGCTCTTTCCGGCACGATCGGCGAAAGAGCGGCGAATATCATTGCAGGCGGATGCGATATCGTGCTGCATTGCAATGGCAAGATGGACGAGATGCTGGATGTCGTGGCAAATGTTCCTCCGCTTGCCGGCCTGTCGCTCGCCCGCGCAAAGGCGGTCGAAGCAGGCTTTACGGCGCCGGATGCGGCCGACGAAGCGGAATTGAGAGCGGAATTCGAGGCGATGTTTGCGACGGTCTGATCGTAAGGGAGTTGTTGAGTGAACACGGTCAAGGGCACGGAACGTTCCCAGGCGGCAACGCCGATGGACAAGCTGTGGCAGGATAACGGTGCCGAGCGCGCCAGCCACGAGCCGGCGCTGGTGATCGACGTTGCCGGTTTCGAAGGCCCGCTCGACCTCTTGCTCTATCTCGCTCGCAACCAGAAGGTCGACCTGTCGCGCATTTCTGTGCTGGCGCTCGCCGAACAATATCTGCAGTTCGTCGAAAGCGCCCGGCGCATCCGCATCGAGCTTGCCGCCGACTATCTCGTCATGGCGGCCTGGCTTGCCTATCTGAAGTCGCGGCTGCTCATTCCCCAGCAGGTCAAGGATGACGGTCCTTCCGGCGAAGAACTGGCCGCAACGCTCGCCTTCCGCCTGAAACGCCTGGAAGCCATGCGCCAGGCTGCGGAGGGTCTCATCAACCGCAACCGCCTCGGCCGTGATATCTTTGCCCGCGGCGCGCCCGAGCATATTCCTGACCGGCAGCAATCCGCCTATGTGGCGAGCCTCTACGATCTCTTGACCGCCTATGCGGCGCTGCGCCAGCGCAATGCCGTGACCCAGGTGACGATCGAAAGGCGCAACGTCTGGTCGCTGACCGATGCCCGCGAGCTGCTGACCCAGATGATCGGTGAGATCGGCGACTGGACGGCGATGGAGCATTATCTGCTGGGTTACCTCGCAGCGCCCGAGGAGCGCGTTACGGCAATCGCCAGCGCCTTTGCCGCCTCGCTGGAGCTGGTGCGCGAGGGCAAGCTCGAAATCCGCCAGGACGGCGCCTTTCAGCCGATTTACATGCGTCGCGGTCCCAAACACGCTACCCTGCAAGTGGTGGAACAGGAGCAGCCGGTTTGATCGACCCCAGGAGTGAAGAGGATTTCGAGGACGAAGGCCGCGACCTCCAGGCTGAGATCGAGGCCGAACGCATCGCCGAGGCGCTGGTCTTTGCTTCCTCGCAGCCTGTTCCCGAAGCTTTCCTCTTCGAGCGCCTGCCCAGGGGCGCCGACGTGCGCGCGATCATGCTCCGCCTGAAGGAGCAATATGCTCCCCGCGGCGTCAATCTCGTGCAGATCGAAGGTGCCTGGGCCTTCCGCACCGCTGCCGACCTCTCCTTCGTCATCCGTCGCGACGACAACGAGGTGAAGAAGCTTTCGCGCGCCGCATTGGAAGTGCTGGCGATCATCGCCTATCACCAGCCGGTGACGCGTGCCGAAATCGAGGATATTCGCGGCGTTCAGACCTCGCGCGGCACGCTCGACGTGCTGATGGAAGCCGGTTGGGTGCGTTTCCGCGGTCGCCGGCGCACGCCGGGCCGGCCGGTAACGCTCGGCACGACACGCGATTTCCTCGATCATTTCGGCCTCGAAGAGTTGCGTGATCTGCCCGGTCTCGAAGAGTTGAAGGGCGCGGGCTTGCTGTCGGGCCGCATTCCGGCGAATTTCAATATTCCCTCGCCGTTGATGAACGACGAACTGACCGAGGACGAGGACCCGATCACCCAGATGGACCTCGAGGAACTGGGGTTGCTGGCGCCACGTGGCACCTCTGAAGATTGAGGGGCTTGCGTCTTGCTTTTGCCACGCATGGCGAAAACAATGGAGCCAGCACTTTTCGATGGGTCAATGACTTGTCACAAAGGGCGATACCGTGACATTAAGCTCAGTTTGAAGGGCTTGATGTTGGAAACGGTGTCGGAAATCCTTACATCGTGGGAACATAGAAACAGGGAGTTAACGTAATGGGTTCTTTTAGCATGTGGCACTGGCTGATCGTTCTGGTCATCGTGCTGTTGTTGTTCGGTCGCGGCAAGATTCCAGAACTGATGGGCGACGTTGCCAAGGGCATCAAGAGCTTCAAGAAGGGCATGACGGACGAAGACGCGCCGGACACCGCAAAGACCGTCGATCACAAGGCCGACGAAACGAAATAACCAAGTCCGGGAAAAAGCGCAGCCCCCGCGCTTCCCGTCTAGGAGCCTTGCATGTTCGATATTGGCTGGACCGAGCTTTTGGTCATCGCGGTCGTACTGATCGTTGTTGTCGGTCCCAAGGATTTGCCGCCGATGCTGCGCGCTTTCGGCAAGATGACGCAGCGCGCCCGCAAGGTGGCGGGTGAATTCCGTGCGCAGTTCGATGAAGCGTTGCGCGAAGCCGAGCTTGACGATGTTCGCCAGACGATCAGCGACGCCCAGAAGCTCAACCCGGTCAACAGCCTGCGCGAAGCCATGAACCCGCTTCGCCAGATGGGCAACGAGATCAAGGCCGACCTGCAGAAGGCGACCGTGGTCACGGAAAACAAGACCGAGGTGCCGACTGCCGCGGTATCGGCCTCGACGCCGTCGATGAGCCTGCCGGAAACACCGCCGCTGGCGCCGCCGCCTGAACCCGTCGCAGCAGCGGCTGTCCAGGCCGATACGATTGCCGCCAAGCCGAAGGTCGTGCGCAAGCCGCGCGTCAAGGCTGCCGACAAGGTTGATGTTGCGGCGGCCGTTGCCGTGCCTGTGGAAAAACCGAAGCGCACGACGGCAGCCAGGAAGACTGCAACGCCGAAGAAGCCCGCGCAGACGAAGAAGGACAAGGCATGAGCGGTGATATCGAAGACAAGCCGCAGCCGTTGATCGAGCACCTGATGGAGCTGCGCACGCGGCTGATCTGGTCGATCGGCGCGTTTTTCGTCGCCTTCATCATATGCTTCTTTTTTGCCAAGCATCTCTTCAATTATCTGGTCATTCCTTACAAGACGGCCGTGGTGTGGGCTCATCTCGACGTCGAGAAGGCCCAGCTCATCTACACTGCGCCGCAGGAATTCTTCTTCACGCAGGTCAAGGTGGCGATGTTCGGCGGCCTGGTGGTCGCTTTCCCGATCATTGCCGCCCAGGTCTACAAGTTCGTGGCGCCCGGCCTCTACAAAAATGAGCGTCAGGCCTTCCTGCCGTTCCTGATCGCATCGCCGGTCCTGTTCCTGATGGGCGGCGCGCTCGTCTATTTCTTCTTCACGCCGATGGTCATGTGGTTCTTCCTGTCGATGCAGCAGGCGCCGGGTCATGACGAGGTGGCGATCTCGCTGATGCCGAAGGTTTCGGAGTATCTGAGCCTCATCATGACGCTGGTCTTCTCCTTCGGCCTCGTCTTCCAGCTGCCCGTCGTCACGACGCTGCTTGCCCGCGTCGGCCTGCTGACCTCGCAGTGGCTCGCCGAAAAGCGCAAGTTCGCCATCGTGCTCGCCTTCGTCGTCGCTGCGGTGCTGACGCCGCCGGACCCGATGTCCCAGATCGGCCTTGCGCTGCCGACGATCCTTCTCTACGAGATTTCCATTCATGCGGCGCGACTCGTAGAGCGCCAGCGTGCCCGGCAGGCGCTCGAAAAGGACACCGAATCCGCGGACGTTGCCAAGACGGACAGCGTCTGAGCGGCGATCCTGGAAATCCCTTCATAGGCGCCGTCCAACTTCCGGTCGAGGCCCGGTCAGGCTTTGGCCGGGTCACTTCTGTTGCAACGACCTGGAACGACGATGCTCGATATCAAATGGATCCGTGAGAATCCCGAAGCGCTCGATGCCGCACTTGCCAAGCGCGGCGCGGAGCCGCTCGCCCAAAGTCTCGTCGCCCTCGATGAAAAGCGCCGCTCCGCCGTACAGAAGGCCCAGGACATGCTGTCCCGCCGCAACCTTGCCTCCAAGGAGATCGGCGCGGCGATGGCCCAGAAGAACGGCGAACTCGCCGAGAAGCTGAAGGCCGAGGTCGCCGAACTGAAGACCCAGCTGCCGGCGATCGAGGAAGAAGACCGGCAATTGACGGCCGAACTCAACGATGCGCTTTCGCGCATCCCGAACGTGCCATTCGACGAGGTCCCTGTCGGCAGGGACGAGCATGACAATGTCGTCACCCGCATCGTCGGCGAAAAGCCGCGCTGGAACCACACGCCGAAGGAACACTTCGAAATCGGCGAGGCGCTCGGCTATATGGATTTCGAGCGCGCCGCCAAGCTCTCCGGCTCGCGCTTCACGGTTCTGACCGGTCCGCTCGCTAGGCTCGAGCGCGCGCTCGGCCAGTTCATGATCGATCTCCACACCAGAGAGCACGGCTATACGGAAGTCAGCTCGCCACTGATGGTGCGCGCCGAGGCGGTGTTCGGCACCGGCAGTCTGCCGAAGTTCGAAGAAGACCTCTTCAAGACCACAGACGGCCGCTATCTGATCCCGACGGCCGAGGTGACGCTGACAAATCTTGTGCGCGAGGAAATCCTCGATCAGGAAAAGCTGCCGCTGCGCTTCACCGCGCTGACGCCGTCCTTCCGCTCGGAAGCAGGCTCGGCCGGCCGCGACACGCGCGGCATGTTGCGCCAGCACCAGTTCTGGAAATGCGAACTCGTCTCGATCACCGATGCCGAAAACGCCGTTGCCGAGCATGAACGGATGACCGCCTGCGCCGAGGAGGTGCTGAAGCGCCTCGGCCTGCATTTCCGCACGATGACGCTTTGCACCGGTGATATGGGCTTCGGCTCGCGCAAGACCTACGATCTCGAAGTCTGGCTGCCGGGGCAGAACGCCTTCCGTGAAATTTCCTCCTGCTCGGTCTGCGGCGATTTCCAGGCCCGGCGGATGAATGCGCGCTACCGCGGCAAGGACGACAAGAACAACAAGTTCGTCCACACGCTGAACGGTTCCGGCACCGCCGTTGGCCGCTGCCTGATCGCCGTTCTCGAAAATTATCTGAACGAAGACGGTTCTGTCACGATTCCGGACGTTTTGCTGCCTTATATGGGCGGATTGACGAAGATCGAACGGGCGGCTTGAGGCGATGCGCATCCTGCTTACGAATGACGACGGCATTCATGCCGAAGGTCTTGCCGCGCTGGAGCGGATTGCGCGCACGCTGTCCGACGACGTCTGGATCGTGGCGCCGGAGACGGACCAGAGCGGCCTCGCTCATTCGCTGAGCCTTTCCGAACCTCTGCGGCTGCGCAAGATTTCCGACAAGCATTTCGCGCTGCGCGGCACGCCGACCGATTGCGTCATCATGGGCATCCGGCAGGTGATGGACATCAAGCCGGATCTCGTTCTCTCCGGCGTCAATTCGGGTTCGAACGTTGCCGACGACGTGACCTATTCCGGCACGATTGCCGGCGCTATCGAAGGTACGATGCAGGGCGTGCGTTCCTTTGCGCTCAGCCAGGCCTATCTATACGAGGACGGTGCGCGTCTTGTGCCGTGGGAGGTCTGCGAGACGCATGCGCCGGCGCTCCTCGAGAAGCTGATGGTCTTGGATCTGCCGGACGGCACCTTCCTCAATCTGAACTTCCCGAACTGCCGCCCCGAAGAGGTCGACGGCGCCGAGGTGACCATGCAGGGCAAGCTCGCCTTCAATCTCCAGGTCGACGCCCGCTCCGATGGCCGGGGCTTTCCCTATTACTGGCTGAAGTTCGGCGAACGCGCCGGCGCCTTCATTGAAGGCACCGATATTCATGCCCTGAAGCATAACAAGATTTCGGTAACGCCTTTGAAACTGGATTTGACCGATTATTCCGTGACGGACCGCGTGGCGCGGGCCCTGGGATACGGAGCACAGGTTTGACGGCAAGACTGGCGGAGAAGGAGGGCTTTGCAGCGCTCGTCCTCAGGTTGCGTGCTGAGGGCATCTCCGACCTCGACCTGCTGACGGCGGTCGAGCAGACGCAGCGCTCGCGGTTCGTGCCGCCGCAATTCGCAGACGACGCCTATTCGAGCCGCACGATACCGATCGAATGCGGTTCCTTCCTCGAAGGCATCGATTTCGTCGTCCGCATCCTGCACCACCTAAAACTCAAGCCGGGACAGCGTGTCCTGGAAATCGGCACCGGAAGCGGCTTCACCGCCGCCGTTATCGGCCGCATCGCCGAGCGCGTTCTGTCTATTGACCGTTACAAGACACTGACGGCAGCCGCACAGCGGCGGATGGATACGCTTGGTCTGCGCAGCGTCGTCATTCGTCACGCCGACGGCAGCGCCGGGTTGCAGGGCGAGGGCACTTTCGACCGCATCCTGGTGACTGCCGCCTTCAATTCGATGCCTCGCTTCTATACCGAGCAGCTCGTTTCTGGCGGCTCGATGATCGCGCCGCTGATGATCTCCGAGCACGAATGCCGGATGGTGCGGCTGACAAAAACCGGCAGCCGGTTCGAGCGCGAAGAGCTGTTCGAAGCGCCTTATCTGCCGATCGTTCCGCGGCTGGCCTCGCTGCTGTAGATGCGGATGATTTCGGGCCGGATCGGCCTGAAATCTGAATCGGCATCTCCATCAAAAAAGAGAGCATGCTGTCGTCCGAAAACCGCTCACACTTTTCGGCATCATGCTCTGCGCACTGCGATTTCTCACCCATAAGCTATGGTTATCAACTTCTCAAAATTATCGGACTGATTCCAGCATCTTAACCGCGTGGTAATACTAACGCGCTTTAATAGATTCACAAATGGTTGCGTTCTCAGTGGGTCGAGTCATGCGTTTCAGTCTTTCGCCGAAGTTCGGGAAGTCGGCCGGTAATCTTCTGGTTGTTGGTCTGCTGGCAAGTGCCGCAACGGGCTGCAGTTCCGATGTGACACGGTTTGGCAACTTGTTTTCCTCCTCAGGGCAGGATCAGATCACCACCAGTTCCATTCCGCGCAGGGGTGGCCCTCAGGCCGATCCGGTGCCTCGCGCCGATCTCGGCGGTTCCGCCGTTGCGAGCCAGTCTGGTTACGGTGGCGGCAACGATGCGATGGGTCAGTCTTATCCGTCGCGTCCGAGTTATGATCCGATCCGCACTTCGAATTCGAGTGCGCGTCTGGCTTCGGCGCCAGTCTCGGTGCAGCGTTCCGACCTTGCTGCGCCGACGGCTGCGGCACCCTCCCGCCAGCGGGAAAGGGAGGTAGCGCTTGCTCAGCCTTTCCCGGCTGCGCCGCAGGCTGAGAAGCCCCGGTTGGTGGCCCCGGCCGCGCCGAAGGCGACACCTGATTCTTTGACGACGGGCACGACGCCTAAGGTTTCCGGCTGGTCGGCGACCAACGCCCCTTCCGTGACGCTGCGTCCCGGTGAAAGCGTCGCGGTCCTCTCCAGGCGTTTCGGCGTTCCGGAAAACGAAATCCTGCGTGTCAACAATCTGAAGACGGCATCTGCCGCCAAGCCCGGCCAGGCGATCCTGATCCCGACCTTCAATGGCGGCAATGCCGCCAAGGCGGCATCGCAGACGGCCGACCTCTCCAAGCCCGGCAAGATGCCGGAGCCGGCCAAGACGCCTGAGCAGAACGTCGCCGTCGTTCCCGGCGCCAATTCCGCCCGCGACAAGACGATGGCGAGCGCCGATGCCACCGGCAAACTTCCTGCCGGCGCCGGTAAGGATCCGAAGGCGCCTGCAGGCTCCTATGTCGTCAAGCAGGGCGATTCTCTGGCGAAGATCGCCAAGGCGACCGGTACGGATATCGACGATCTCAAGGCTGCCAACAATCTTTCGGCCAATTCGCTGCGCGTCGGCCAGGCCCTGAAGATCCCGAGCGCCGATACGATCAAGACTGCGTCGATCGCGGCCGAGAAAGCCGATCCGAAGCCGGTTCAGGCGGCCCCTGCCCAGCAGCAGACGGCTTCTCTTCAGCCGGCGCCCTACAAGGCGCCGACCGCCACGCAGACTGTCGATGATGTCGAGAAGAAGTCCGACGTCAGCTCCGCCGCGCCGGAATCGACCGGTATCGGCAAATACCGCTGGCCGGTCCGCGGTCAGGTCATTGCCGCCTATGGCGCCAACGTCAACGGCAACCGCAATGACGGCATCGATATCTCGGTCCCGCAGGGTACGCCGATCAAGGCTGCTGAAAACGGCGTCGTCATCTATGCCGGCAACGGCCTCAAGGAACTCGGCAATACGGTTCTCGTCCGCCACGACGACGGCACCGTCACCGTCTACGGCAACGCCGATACGCTGAGCGTCACCCGCGGCCAGAAGATCCAGCGCGGCCAGACCGTCGCAGTCTCCGGTATGAGCGGCGACGTCAAGCAGCCGCAGGTGCATTTCGAGGTGCGCAAGGACGCATCTCCAGTCAACCCGATGACTTTCCTGGAGTAGGTATAGCGTACCAGGAAGCGCAAAAGCCCGGCCACCCGCCGGGCTTTTGTCATTTAATGCATGTCGCCCAAAAGTGTGCAGCGGTTTTGGGACAATGACATGCATAAATCAAAGACCTAAAGCGCGTCGCATGATGCCGGATTGACGCGACGCGCTTTAGGCCCGATCGATGTGAACGCGCATGCGCCCGGCGAGGTCCTGGATGTACTGCCAGGCGACGCGGCCGGAGCGGGCGCCGCGCGTCGTCGCCCATTCCAGCGCCTCGGCATGCATCTTCTCGCGGTCCAGCCCGAGCTTGAAGTGATCGGCATACCCGTCGATCATGCCGAGATAGTCTTCCTGGCTGCATTTATGGAAGCCGAGCCACAGGCCGAAACGGTCGGAAAGCGAAACCTTTTCCTCGACGGCCTCCGATGGATTGATCGCCGTCGACTGCTCGTTTTCCATCATGTGGCGCGGCAGGAGATGGCGCCGGTTCGAGGTCGCGTAAAAGAGCACATTGTCAGGCCGGCCCTCGACGCCGCCGTCGAGCGCTGCCTTCAGCGACTTGTAGGCGGTATCGTCATGATCGAAGGAGAGATCGTCGCAGAAGACGATCACCCGGTGCGGCGTGTCCTTCAGCAGGTCGAGCAGGTTGGGCAGGCTGGCGATATCTTCGCGATGGACCTCGACGAGCTTCAGTGAGACGCCGCTTTCGCGCCTGACATCCTCGTGCACGGCCTTGACAAGCGAGGATTTACCCATGCCGCGCGCGCCCCAGAGCAGCACGTTGTTGGCGGCATAACCGTCGGCGAAACGCACGGTATTCTCATGCAGGATATCGCGCACGTGATCGACGCCGCGGATAAGCTTCAGTTCCACGCGGTTCGGCCTCTTGACCGGCAGCAGATGCTGGCGCAAGGGCATCCAGACGAAGCAATCGGCAGCGTCCCAGTCGTTGAAAGCGGGCGCCGGTCCGGCAAGGCGCTCGACGGCGTCTGCGAGCCGTTTCAACTCGATAAGCAGAGCGGTATTGATTTCCTCGGTCATCGCAGGCCTCCTGATTTCTTGCTGCGGCAATCCGCTTGGATCTTTCGATGCGGGGTAGCATGGCGTTTTGACGGCGGAAAGGTTATGAGGCAGCGGAATCGGTACGGTTTCCGGCTGTTTCTGTTGCATTCATTGAAGCCGTAATTATAGTCCGGCAACCTGAAAAGAGAGGCGGAGTTCCGCCGTAGAAGCCTTAGGAGTTTAGCATGTTCATCACCCCGGCATTCGCCCAGAGCGCGACCGACACCACATCGGCATTCGGCGGCTCCGGCTTCGAAATGATCATCCTGTTCGTGCCGCTGATGGTCGTCTGGTACTTCCTGCTGATCCGTCCGCAGCGTGCGCAGGCCAAGAAGCGCGAGGAAACCCTGAAGGCGATCCGTCGCGGCGATCAGGTCGTCACCGGCGGCGGTCTCGTTGGCAAGGTCACGAAGGTCGTCGACGACAAGGAAGTCGAAGTCGAGATCGCTGAAGGCGTTCGCGTGCGCATCGTCCGCAGCGGCATTTCGGAAGTTCGTGTCAAGGGTGAACCGGTCAAGGCCGACGCGGCATAACCAACGATAACGGCACGACCGCCGGATCGGAAGATCGTCGAGAGAATGTTGCATTTTTCCCGTTGGAAAACACTTCTGATTTGGCTGGTCGCCTTTGCGGCCATCATTATTGCTGCGCCCAATCTGCTGAGTGAGGCGCAACGCGCTTCTCTGCCGGACTGGCTGCGGCATGACCGCGTGACGCTCGGCCTCGACCTGCAGGGCGGCTCGCATCTCGTCCTGAAGGTCGAGCGTTCCGATGTCGTCAAGGACCGGCTGGAAGAGGTGGTCGCAAATGTACGTAACGCGCTACGTGGCGCCGGCATCCGCTATACAGGGCTGACGGGCAACGACCAGACCGTCACGGTGCGGATCACCGATCCGGCTGAGACGCAGAAAGCAGTCGATCTCCTGAAGCCCTTGACGGCCGCCGGCGGACATTCGGGACCCGATGTCGCTTTGCAGCAGGGTGGGGAGGGGCAGCTCTCGCTGCAGATTTCCGATGCCGGCATTACAGCTGACGTCGCCTCAGCCCGGAGCCGCTCGCTCGATATTGTCAGCCGCCGCATCGCGGGATTCGGCTACGACAATTTCGTCGTCCATCCCGATGGCGCCGACCGCATCGTCGTGCAGGTGCTGGGATCGGTCGATGCGGAGCGGCTGAAGAACCTCCTGAACCAGCCGGCGAAGCTTTCCTTTCATCTGATCGATGAAAGCATGTCGGGGCAGGAAGCGCTGAACGGCCGCTGGCCGGCGACATCGCAGGTTCTCTATTCGCTGGACGATCCGCCGGTTCCCTATCTCGTCGACCGCACGGCTTTCGTCACCGGCAGCAATATGGTCGATATCCAGCCGGTCGTCGATCCGCAGACGCAGGACACGTCGATTGCCTATCGTCTCGATGCGGAAGGCAAAGAGCGGCTGGCTCAGATGACGGGGCAGAATCTCGGCAAGCACCTTGCCATCGTCTTCGACGACCAGGTGATGTCGGCGCCGGTCATCGAGGCGGCAATTGCGAACGGCGAGGGCCGTATTTCCGCGAATTTTTCCGAGGATGGCGTTCGCGACCTTGCGGTGATGCTGCGCGCCGGCGCTTTGCCGGCGACGCTGACGAGCGTCGAGGAGCGTAGCGTCAGCCCGAGCTTCGGCGCCGAATCCATCTTCTCCGGCCTCGTTGCCGGCCTTGTCGCCGTCGTGCTGGTCGCAGCGCTGATGATTGCGCTCTACCGCATCCTCGGCATCGTTGCCGTCGTCTCGCTGTTCTTCAACCTGATCTTTATCGTCGCGGCGCTCAGCCTTGCCGGTGCCACGCTCACCTTGCCCGGCATTGCCGGCATCGTGCTGATCGTCGGCATGGCAGTCGATTCCAACGTGCTGATCTACGAGCGCATCCGCGAAGAGGAAAAAACCGCCCATTCCTTTTCGGAGGCCGTCGGGCGCGGCTTCTCACGCGCATTCGCAACGATCGTCGATGCGAACGTCACGATCTTCATCGCCGCCGTCATCCTCTTCTTCCTCGGCAGCGAATCCATCCGCGGTTTCGCGGTGACGCTGGCTGTCGGCATCCTGACGACGGTTTTCACGGCTTTCACGCTGACCCGCTCGATCGTCGCCGTCTGGCTGAAGCGGCGCCATCCCCGGCATCTGCCGAAAAGCGTCCTGACCCATCTTTTCGAACATGCCAATGTTCGTTTCATGGGGATTCGCCGCTACGTCTTTACCGTGTCGGCGGTCATCTCGTTGATCGCCATGGCCGCGTTTGCCACCGTCGGCCTGCATCTCGGCATCGATTTCACCGGCGGCTCTCTCATCGAAGTGACGGCGAAGCAGGGCAATGCCGATATCGCCGATCTAAAATCGCGTCTCAACGATCTCAATCTCGGCGATATCAAGGTCGAGCCCACCGGCGGTCGGTCGAGTGCGCAGATCCTCATCGAGTCCCAGGGCGGGGGCGAGAATGCCGAGCAGTCGGCAGCCACGCTGGTGCGCGGCGAGCTCGAGGAGGACTATGATTTCCGCCGCGTTGAAGTTGTCGGTCCCGCCATCTCGGGCGAGTTGACGATGATGGCGACGCTCGGTGTGCTTGCGGCGCTCGCGGCGATCCTGGTCTACATCTGGATCCGCTTCGAATGGCAGTTCGCGGTCGGCGCCATCATTGCCACACTGCACGACGTCATCATCATGCTCGGCCTCTTCGTACTGTCAGGCATCGAATTCAACCTGACGAGCATCGCCGCGGTGTTGACGGTCGTCGGTTATTCCCTGAACGACACGGTCGTGGTCTATGACCGAATGCGCGAAAATCTGCAGCGATACAGGAAAATGCCGCTGCCGATCCTGATCGATGCCTCGATCAATCGGACGCTGTCGCGCACCATCTTGACTGCGGCGACGACCCTGCTCGCCTTGCTCGCGCTCTATCTCTTCGGAGGCGAAGTCATTCGCTCCTTCACCTTCACGATGCTTTTCGGCGTCGCTCTCGGCACCTTCTCTTCGATCTATATCGCCGCTCCAGTATTGATCGTCTTCCGGCTGCGGCCAGAGGCTCCCGACGGGGAAGAGAGCAACAAGACGGATGCTGGTGTAAGATCCGGCACGGTGGTTTGAAAATATGGCAAAAGGCATAGAAATCCGCGCGGCGCATTTTCCCGGCCGCGCTCCGATCGATACCTACGGCAATGGTGGATTCCGTTTTGCCGATATGTCGCATCGCGGTTCGATCCTTTGCCTGCCTTCCGGCATCTACGGCTGGGACATGGACATATCGAAACCGCTGTCGCCCGAAAATTTTCGCCGTGTGCTGGATGAAGCTGCCGATATCGAGGTTCTGCTCGTCGGCACCGGAACCGAGCTTCGCCGTCTGCCCGAGGAATTAAAGCAGGCGCTGAAGTCGCGCGGCATTTCCTCAGATCCGATGAGCACGGGTGCCGCCGTGCGCACCTTCAATATCATGCTCTCGGAACAGCGCGCCGTCGCTGCGGCGTTGATAGCGGTCTGACGATGACGGAAGCCAATATTGCGACGAACCAGGACATTTGCCTGGCGATGCTGCGCGACAACGACCGCGACCGTTATCTGGCCTGCCTCCTGTCGCCGGAGGACAAGCGCGGCGCCCTTGCAGCCCTTTACGCCTTCAATGCCGAACTTGCCCGCATCCGTGACCTGGTGCACGAGCCCTTGCCGGGCGAGGTACGCATGCAATATTGGCGCGATCTGCTGGAAGGCAGCGCGCACGGCTCGACGGCCGCCAATCCCGTCGCTTCCGCCCTTCTGACGACGATCGAAACCCATCGCCTGCCGCGCAAGACGCTGATCGACATGATCGAGGCCCGCACCTTCGACCTCTATGACGACCCGATGGAGACGCGGCTTTCTCTTGAAGGGTATGCCGGTGAAACCGCATCCGCGCTGATCCAGCTCGCAAGCCTGGTGCTTTCGCCGGTAGAAGCAGCCGGATCGGCCGATGCCGCCGGCCATGCCGGTGTCGCCCAGGCGGTCGCCGGCCTGTTGCTGCTGATGCCGCTGCATCGCCGCCGCGGCCAGGTCTATATTCCGCTGCAGATCCTCTCGGCCACAGGTCTTGACCGGGATGCCTTCCTCGCCGGCCAGGACAGGCCGCGTATCTCTGCCGCCATCGAGGCCTTCGCCGGTCTCGGTCGCGAGCATCTGGCAAAGGCGAGGGCGGCAGGGCCGATTGCGCCCTCGGTCTTTCCGGCCTTCTTGCCGGCAACGATTGCCGAACCGGTGCTCCTCAAGGCGCAGAATCGTGGCGTCTTCCTGTTCGATCGGCCGCTGCAGCCGTCGCAATGGCGCCGCCAGCTCCGGATGGCGCTCTCGGCAGCCCGCAGGAAAATCTGATATCGGTCAAATTCGCGCAAGTCTCGCGCATTAGAAGACTTCACCGCTACCCTTTGGAACGGAGATTCGGCGTGGGCATTATCGTCTGGTGCGTTCTTTTCGCGATCGTCATTTTCTTTGCCTTTGTGGCAACGCGCATGGCAGCGCAGAACAAGGAAGACGGCCTGCACGACACGGGCCTCGCCATCATTGAATTCGGCCGCGCCTTTCCGAACGAAGCAATCCGCCAACTGCAGGCGACGGAAAACGGCCAGGCCGTCTTCGTGCGTCTGCACGACAACAAGGCCGGCTTCATGCGCAACATGTCGCGCCATTTCTCCTGTCACCTGATCGAGCCGGGCCGCGTGCGCGTCGTGAGTTCGGCAACGGGCAGAGGGCTGGTGATCGATTTCCTCGATGCGCCCTCTCACAACGGCGATTTCGAGTTCGTCTCCGCCAAGGAGGCCTCGGAAGTCGCACTCTGGCTGCTCGGCAACTATATCGCCGAGCCGGATAAGGATTTGCCGCCGAGCAATCTCTCGGCGGCGAACAAGCAGTAGAAACGGCGGTCAGGCACTTTCGGCAAGCGGCGCGGTCTGGCCGAGCCAGGCGGCGCAGTCGGCGAGCGCGCGGCGCGCGATCAACTGCCGCTTCATGATCGTCTTGTCCTTGCCGCGGAAGCGCTTGACGCCCTCGGGCTTGACGATCGAGCCCGGCTGAAGCTCCGGAAACAGTCCGAAATTGATGTTCATCGGCTGGAACGACCGTTTGCCCGGCTCTTCGTCGGTGACGATGTGCCCGCCGGTGATATGGCCGAGCAGCGAGCCCAGCGCCGTCGTTGGCGGCGGCAGGGAGATTGTTTCGCCCTTGCGTTCGGCGGCGGCAAAACGCCCGGCCAACAGCCCAACGCTGGCGCTTTCCACATAACCCTCGCAGCCGGTGATCTGGCCGGCAAAACGCAGGCCGGGCCGCGATTTCAGTGTCAGCGACGGGTCGAGCAGGGTAGGGGAATTGATGTAGGTATTGCGGTGCAGACCGCCGAGGCGGGCAAACTCCGCATTTTCCAGACCCGGGATCATCCGGAAGATTTCCGCCTGGGTGCCATATTTCAGTTTCGTCTGGAAACCGACCATGTTGTAGAGCGAGCCGAGCGCATTATCCTGCCGCAGCTGCACGACGGCATAGGCCTTCACCGTCGGGTTATGCGCATTCGTCAGCCCCATCGGCTTCATCGGCCCGTGACGCAACGTCTCGCGGCCGCGTTCGGCCATTACCTCGATCGGCAGGCAGCCGTCGAAATAAGGCGTGCCCTCCCATTCCTTGAAACCGACCGTATCGCCTGATATCAGCGCGTCGACGAAGGCATTGTACTGTGCCTCATCCATCGGGCAGTTGATGTAATCCTTGCCGGTGCCGCCAGGCCCGACCTTGTCGTAGCGCGACTGATACCAGCAGATATCCATATCGATGCTCTCGCGGTAGACGATCGGCGCGATGGCGTCGAAGAAGGCAAGGGAATCCTCGCCGGTCTCGGTTTGGATGGCGCTTGCGAGTGACGGCGCGGTCAAGGGTCCGGTGGCGACGATGGCAAGGTCCCAGTCCTTTGGCGGCAGGCCGGTGATTTCTTCGCGCACGACAGTGATGAGCGGGTGGTCCTGAATTGCTTTGGTGACGGCGTTCGAGAAGCCGTCGCGATCGACGGCGAGCGCGCCGCCGGCAGGCACCTGGTGCCGATCGGCAGCGGCCATGATCAGCGAGCCGGCCATGCGCATCTCGGCATGGATGACGCCGACCGCATTGCTGGTCGCATCGTCGGAGCGGAAAGAATTGGAACAGACCAGTTCAGCAAGGCCGTCGGTCTTGTGCGCGTCCGTGCCGCGCACGCCGCGCATTTCATGCAGGATGACGGGAACGCCGGAACTGGCGATCTGCCAGGCGGCTTCCGAACCGGCAAGCCCGCCGCCGACGACGTGGATAGGAGAGTGGGAAGAGGTCGTGTTCATTCCGGGCTGATATCATGTCGGCGGACGTGATCCAACACCCCGGAATCAAAAACGGCGCCCTGATGGCGCCGTCTTGGAAGCATCGCGCCCGTTATTAACGGAACGAGCGGGATGCGATATTGCGGATGTCGTAGCGGCTGACGCCGATGTCGGACAGGGTCTGGTTGGACAGGTTGCCGAGTTCGTTGAGCGTACGGCGGTAGCTGAGCCAGCTTTTTGCAATGCGGATCGGGTTCATTGTCTTCTTCCTCGAACAAATCTCCGCGGGACGGCGGGATCGCCGGTCTCTCTGCGGTTGATGTTTATATAGGTGATCTCAGCCCCATTGTGCAGTGCAAATAAAAGGCGTCTGCCATGCAATTGTGCAATGTGATGCCCGAGATTTAAGCGATGAATATTTTTTGAGCGGGCTGACGAGGTGGGAAAACATGCAACCGTTGGCGAGTTGCTCGCAGGCAAATGAAAACGCCCGCTGGAGTCCAGCGGGCGTTTCGATCGAGAACAATGCTGCCTGGGAGGAAGCAGCGATCGCCTTGAATTAGCGGGAGGAAGCCTCACGGGCAACGCGATGGATGTCCGAACGGTCGATGCCGAGGTCGTGCAATTCGCGGTTGCTCATGCGGCCGAGTTCGGTAACGGTCTGACGATACTTGCGCCAGTTATTGAAAGAGCGAGTGATGTTCATGTTTAGCCCCTTTCCGAGGGTTTGATCTGCCAGCAGCCACCGATCGGCGCTGACCTCTATTTGATGACCGGAGTATGTGTTGCGGCGCAAAAGAGTAAAATAGCCAAGTTTTCAGACCACCTATGCAGGTTGCGCAATGCTCGGAAGTTATTCGACACGGTTTGACCATTTTGTGGTCAAGGAATAGGCAGAATGATTCTCGAAAAAGTAACCATGTTCGAGGCGCTGGATGGCTATAGCCGCTCGAAACATTGGGGTTTCCAGCGATTCTGCGTGCCCAGCCCTTGGTGGAAGCTACCCGTTCGATCGCCCGGCTTGGTTAAATGACATGACGACAATGCGGCAGCTTGGCTGCTGGATGGCGAAAACTCCGGATTGCCAATGCGTTAATTACGGATTGATTAAATAAAACGCCCGCCGGGGGAGGATCCGGCGGGCGTGTTATAGTGACTGGCAACTGGGAGGAGGAGTTGCTGCCAGTCTATCGCAGCGCGCTTGGGAGGAGGAGTGCGCAGCTACGAATCTCTTCGCGGACAAAGTGTCCGTGGGCATCGGCAGAGCCGGCCGGGGCGCCATCCCCGCGCTTCGATATCTGCTAAATAGTATGACTAATGGGTATTTTGCAGTGCAATAAATTCATGAGGGCTATGCGAAATACGCATGGCTTCCCGAGTATGCGCTTATATTGGCACTTCCAACGTAAGCGGACGGTTAACGGCTGACCCAATTTAGACCAATGAGGATCTTGTATATTTGTCGCAAGGGCGTTTCCGAACCGCCATGCTTGCGTTTATAACGGCGTGAGCTGCAGCGCCTTAAAGAGCGCCGCGCAAATCAAGGGGTGGAGCATGTATCGCGGCAGGTTGGAGCGGGATCTCTCCCTCTGGGTGGGCAAGGGACTGCTTGGCGAGGATACGGCAGGCGCACTTCTCGCCGAATATGACAGCCGCCCGGCAAGCTTCAGCCTCGGCAGGGTGCTGGTGGCGCTGGCGGCAGTGCTGCTTGCGGCCGCCATCCTTCTGGTCGTCGCCTCCAACTGGGAGGCCATCCCGCGTCTCGTGCGCGTCGGCGCCATCCTTCTCCTGATCTGGGCGGTTCACATCGGCGCCGCCCTCATGCTTGCCCGTGGGGCGGCAGTCGCGGCGAGCGGCTTGCTGGTCATCGGAGCGGTGAGCTTCGGCGGCGCCATCTCGCTGGTCGGCCAGATGTATCATCTCTCAGGCGACGAGCAGACGGTAATGTATCTCTGGTTCGCGATCGCGACGATTTCGGCGATCCTGTTCCGCTCGGGTGCAGTCGTCGTCGTCGCCGGCTTCCTCTCCTGGGCGTCTTTCGCCGTTTATCTGCAGAATAACGATACGCATTGGATTGCACTCGATCCCTGGATGGCGCCCGTCATGGCGGCGATCGTCATCGCGCTGGTGCGGTATACCGGCGCCGAGCGCGCTCGCCATCTGGCCTATCTGCTGCTGGTTGGCTGGCTCGCCTGGCTTTACACTCTTTATGAAGAGAGCGCGGTGGCGCTCGCTTTCGTGGTCGGCGGCATGGCGGCCTTGGTTCTAACGGCGCTGCCGGTCCCGCGGATTGCCTTCCTGGTCAGGAGCGCCGGTGCGGCCCCCGCCTTCTATAGCTTTCTTGTCGCCGCGATCGGTTTCCTATTGCTGCATATCAAGATTGAAGACGAATGGCGGCAGCTGGCGGTGCTCGGTGTGGTGACGCTCGCCGCATCCGTGCTGGCGATCGCGCTCCATGGCAGGGACAATGGAGCGGTGCGCTATCTCGCCTATGCGACCTTTGCCGCCGAGATGCTCTATCTCGCCTCCGTCACCGTCGGCTCGATCCTCGGCACGTCAGGTCTCTTTCTCTTTTCCGGTCTTGGGGTCGCGCTGGTCGCCTGGATCGTCATCCGGCTCGAGCGGCGCTTTTCCGCAGGTGCACAGGAGAGGCGCGCATGAGCTCGTTCATGACAAGGCTGCAGTCCGGCAGGGGGTATCTGATCTCGGCAATCATCGTGGCCGGCCTGCAGACCGTGATCCTCGGCACGATTATCCAGAGCCGGGCGTCGATTTTGAGCGATGGCGCCGAGGTGCTGCTGAAAACGGCTCCCGTCGATCCGCGCGATTTCCTGCGCGGCGATTATGTCGTCTTGAATTACGACATTTCCTCGGTGCCGATGCAGACCATTTCCGGCGGCATTCCGGCCGAACCCGGCGAGCGAACCCTCTGGGTCCGGCTGAAGAAGCAGCAGGATGGTTTCTGGGTAGTGACCGAATCGTCCTTCAACGCGCTGCCGCCGCAGCCGGAGACGGTGATCCTGCGCAGCCTGCCATTTTATAGTGCCGGGCTTGCCGCGGGCGACAGCATCCGCGTCGAATACGGCATCGAGCGCTATTACGTTCCCGAAGGTGAGGGCAAGCCGATCGAGGAGGCCCGCAACGACGACAATGTCGCGATCGCCGTGCGCGTCTCGCCGGCGGGAGGTGCGCAGATCCGCAGCCTTCTCGTTGACGGCAAGCCGATTTACGAGGAACCGCTTTATTGATCCTTGAACCCTTTGGGGGAGGGCGGCTTTGCGGCCGCAAATCCCCTGTCATTTACCGTTCATTTTTCCTTTGCCTCGACCAAATCGGGTGATATAGAGACGCGCGCTCCGGAAGGCCTCATGCGCAGGCATAAGCATGCGGTTTTGTGAACGCGGGTATGGTGAAATTGGTAGACACGCCAGATTTAGGTTCTGGTGCCGCAAGGCGTGGGAGTTCAAGTCTCTCTACCCGCACCAGGCTGTTTGCAGGGGGAGACTAAGAAGTTAGTCGTCCCGGACGACCGTAAGGTTGGCCAGATACCCGGAAGCGAGTGCCGTTCCCCTTTGGGTGGAATGATGCAGGAATTGGGAAAAGCCACGCGCGGCACGCTGCCGGCGTCGTGCTCATAGAAACGAACGGCGTCTGGGCACGGCCGCCACGACATGAAGGTAGGAAGACATGCAGGTTATCGAAACGCTCGCTGAAGGGCTGAAGCGCGAAATCAAGGTCGTTATCCCGGCCAAGGACATGGAAGACAAGATGAATGAGCGTCTTGCCGATGTGAAGGACAAGGTCCGCATCAACGGCTTCCGTCCTGGCAAGGTACCCGCTGCTCACCTTAAGAAGGTTTACGGCAAGTCGATCATGGCCGACCTCGTCAACGAGATCGTCCGCGAGCAGCCGGCCGCTATCCTGTCCAGCCGCGGCGAGAAGTCGGCCACCCAGCCCGAAATCGCCATGACTGAGGACAAGGACGAAGCCGACAAGATCCTCGCTGCCCAGCAGGATTTCGAATTCACGCTCTCCTACGAAGTTCTGCCGCCGATCGAGCTGAAGTCCGTCAAGGGCCTCAAGGTCACGCGCGAAGTCATCGACATCTCGGATGACGAAGTCAACGAGCAGGTCCTGAAGGTCGCCGAAAGCGCGCGCTCCTACGAGACCAAGACCGGCAAGGCCGCAAATGGCGACCGCATCACCATGGATTATGTCGGCAAGGTCGACGGCGAAGCCTTCGAAGGCGGCACCGACCAGGGTGCCGAACTGGTGATCGGTTCCGGCCGCTTCATCCCGGGCTTCGAAGATCAGCTCGTCGGCGTCAAGGCCGGCGAAGAGAAGACCATCACCGTAACCTTTCCGGCCGACTATCCGGCCAAGAACCTCGCAGGCAAGGAAGCGACCTTCGACATCACTGTCAAGGATGTCGCAGCCCCCGGCGCTGTCGAGATCAATGACGAACTCGCCTCCAAGCTCGGCATCGAATCGGCCGATCGCCTGAAGGAGATCGTCCGCGGCCAGATCGAATCGCAGTACGGCTCGCTGACCCGCCAGAAGCTGAAGCGCCAGATCCTCGATCAGCTTGACGAGATGTACAAGTTCGAGACCCCGGCTTCGCTGGTCGACGCCGAATATAACGGCATCTGGAGCCAGGTGAACAACGATCTCGCCCAGTCCGGCAAGACCTTTGAAGACGAAGACACGACCGAAGAGAAGGCGCGTGACGAATACAAGGCGCTCGCCGAGCGTCGCGTCCGCCTCGGCCTCGTTCTCTCCGAAATCGGCGAAAAGGCCGGTGTCGAAGTCAGCGAAGACGAAATGCAGCGCGCCATCTACGATCAGCTGCGCCAGTATCCGGGCCAGGAAAAGCAGATCCTCGAATTCTTCCGCAGCCAGCCGGGCGCCGCAGCTTCGATCCGCGCACCGATCTTCGAAGAGAAGGTCATCGATCACCTGCTGACCGAGATCGACGTCACCGACAAGAAGGTAACGAAGGAAGAACTGCTCGCCGAGGAAGAAGGCGAAGCCAAGGCCGAGACCAAGAAGGCCGCTCCGAAGAAGAAGGCTGCCGCCAAGGCCGAAGCAGCTGAGGCCGGTGAAGGCGAAGAAGCCGCACCGAAGAAGAAGGCTGCTCCGAAGAAGAAGGCGGCTGACGAAAGCGCTGAATAATCGCTTTTCAGTTCTGAAGTTTGGAGGGCCTCGCACAATCGTGCGGGGCCTTTTTCTATGATCCGGGGCAGTTCATTCCCGAACGTCTTCTACGATAGAGCTGCAGCAACAAAGAGTTGCAATAAAGTATAATTCACTGCAGATTTCGCTGACGGTGGGAGGACCTGAACATGACTGCAAAGCACGACATGAAGAAGCTCGTGGAGGAAATGTATGCTGTGCGTGACCGCGGCGATGTCGAGGGCACGCTGGCGCTGCTCGGCGAGGGTTGCACCTTTCGCATGGTCGGCAATATCCGGCTGGCGCCCTTTTCAACTGAATCAAGCGGGCATGCGTTTCGGCAGGCGATAACGCAGCTTATCACAGTATGGGACCTATCGAAGATCAGGACAGCCATCTATGTGGACGAGGACGAGCAAATGGTCTTTGCCCACCGCGAAGGCGAGGTGAGGCACATCCCATCGGGCGTGAGCTTCCAAACGGAGTTCGTCGACAAGATCCATTTCCAGGATGGCAAACTGGTCAAGATCGTCGAGTTCGTCGACACGCTGCAGGTGGCTGAGACGAGCCAGATAATCCAAATCGCTTAAACGGGCATCCAGGTCGAAGCGCTTCAAAGCGCGACATCAACTTGATTTAAGTTTGATGCCGCCCATGTTTTCGGCCGACAGGGCGTCGGCCGCCGTTACAATCAATGCCCTGTCAGTTGCGCGACTTTCCTGACATGGCTGACTGCTGCGGCGCCGCCGGCCGTCTGGGTGAAGAGGTGAAGCGTTTCCTCCTCGTCATCGGCCACCGGCGTCAAAGCCTGATCCATATAGGTCTTCGACTTGGCGTCCCTTGCGATCAGGAATGCCGAGACTGCCAGGCTGATGATCGTGCCGGCGAGCGAGACATGCTTGCTGAAGGTTTCCCAGACGAAGCGCGGCCAGAACACCAGCGGATTTTCGCGCGGCAGCTCCGGGCGCCGTTCGGACGGCGTCTTTAGACGCAGCAGGCCGCTTTGTAGCGGATGCACGTTTTCCAGCGGCACGGTGGTGGCGAAGGAGACGAGAACCTTGGCGAGCCTTACCAGCGGAACCCCGGTCGCCACGGCGCGGCGCAGCAGCGTCTTCATGTGCTCCGGCGAATAATAGAGCGACCATGCCTCGTGATAGATGTCTTCCCATTCCTGCTTGCTCATCTTCGGATGCGCGGTGCAGACATGCTCGACGTCGTAGATATTGAGATCAGCATCCATCTCGACGCCCTTCTTCCAGAGAACCTGATGGTCTTCGGAGCCGGGCAGCGGCGTCAGGATGAAGAATTCGATGACGTCGAGCGGCAATTCTTCCTGGATGATCTTAATGTCACGGCGGATCGATTCTGGCGTATCAGCGGGGAAGCCCAGGATATAGCCGGCCAGCGTCATGATGCCCTGCGCCTTCCAAGCGAGCAGCATCTTGCGATATTCGGTAATCTTGTTCTGGTTCTTCTTGGCGGCGGTCAGATTATCGGGATTGACGTTTTCGAGACCGATGAAGACGCGGGTGACGCCGGCGCGCTTGGATTTCTCGATGAAATTCGGGATCTTGTGGCAGAGTGTGTCGACCTGGATCATCAGGCCGAGCGGTATGCCGTCCCGCTCCTTGAGCTCGATCAGCCGGTCGAATATCGCTTCCCAATCCTTGTTGCGGGCGAAATTGTCGTCGGTGATGAAGAATTTATGGATGCCCTGTGCCCAGTTCATCCGCACGAGCTTTTCGACGTCGTCGGCCGAGCGGAAGCGCGACTTGCGCCCCTGGACGTTAATGATGGTGCAGAACGAGCACTGGTAGGGGCAGCCGCGTCCGGCATCGAAGCTGGTGCTGAGCCCGAGAGTGCGCTGGATATTGTCCCTCGGCAGGAAGGGAACCGGCGTGCCGCCGATGCCTGGTAGGTCGTTCATGAAATTGTAGAGCGGCTTCAGCTCGCCGGCGGCTGCATCGCGCAACACCATATCCAGCCGCCCCTCGGCTTCGCCGGCAAACATCGAGATGCCCATGTCGCGGCAGGCGTCGAGCCCGACCGCCTTGCCGTCCAGCATCGACAGGCAGCCGGAAACATGGAAGCCGCCCATCGAGACAGGCAGGCCGGCATCGCGGAACGGCCGGGCGATATCGAGCGCGCGCGGATATTGGTTCGACTGGACGCCGACCAGCGCGATCATGCCGAAATTGTCGTGACGCTTGAACTGCGTCAGCAGCTCGGCGAAATCGATCCGCGTGTTGGTCTCGTCGATGACGGTGATATCGATCTCGGTGTCGGGTCCGAGCACTTTGCGCTCGGCGCATTCAGCGGCGATGCCGTAGAGAGCCGCAAGCGAGTTGGAAGGAATCATCGCCCGCCACCAGCGGATGACGTATCCGTCATCGTCATAGTGCGACGGCTTAATCAGGATGAGCTGAAAACGTCTGCGCGCGGCTTCCGGGAAATGGGACAAGAGTATCTATCTTTCTTTAGAAGCTTTTGCCCGGAGACAAAATGGCGTTGAAGGCACATATCAGGCACGGCGCAGGATGCGAACTATCGGCTTCAAACTAAGGCATAAAAGCGGCGCGACACACTGAACAGGTTCTCAACCATCAATATACTACATGATATCGAGCATCAATGCGCGGTGGTCTGAGACCTCCGGCGCCTCGACCACCTTGAATTCGGCAATGTTCACTCCCGGTGTCACAAGCATGTAGTCGGCATATCGGCCCTGCTTCAGATAGTAGGAGGTACGTGTATCTACAAGGCCGTTGCCGGTGACGAGATCGGAAAGCCCGAGTCTGGCGAGAACCTTGAACGTTGCGCTGTCAGGCAGCACGTTGAAATCGCCGCAGACGACGAGCCCTTCGTCGCCGGGCCAGACGCGCTTAATAAGCTTGACCAGCGCTTCGGCCTGTTCTTCGCGCGCCGCCGTGTCGCCTTTGCCCGCGGGATCGCGCAGGCCGTGCATATGGGCGATGGTCACGGTGGAAGCATTGTCGCGGCTGAAGAGCCGGATGCAGTGCGCATTTCGCGGCCGCGGATGCTCGCCCCAGCCATCGGCGGAAAAACTTCCGTGCACGAAGTCCAACCCCTGGGCGATAACGGAATGCGTTTTGCGCACGAAGGTCGCCAGCCCGAATTCGGCGGCAGTGACGATATCGCCGTCGAAAAGTTCGCCTCTCGATGTCGGGCAGAAGAAGCCGTCGTGGCCGGGCATGGCGGCGCTGATTTCCTCGAAGAGATTGGTGCGCTGCGGCAGTTCCAATCCCGCGTCGCGATAGACCGCCCATCCTGGAGATGCGCCGGGTGTACGCAGCAC
Source organism: Rhizobium pisi (assembly GCF_003938655.1). Classification (GTDB taxonomy): domain Bacteria; phylum Pseudomonadota; class Alphaproteobacteria; order Rhizobiales; family Rhizobiaceae; genus Rhizobium; species Rhizobium pisi. The sequence continues at coordinate 169,016 of NZ_RJJT01000006.1, read as the reverse complement.
CTCCTGCAGACACAGCACATCCGGATTGGCGTGCCTGACATAGTTGATCAGGGCTTCATGCAGCCTGCCGCCCCATGCATTCAGTGAAATGATCCGCAATGTCATTCGGCTCCGTTTGGCGGCCGGATCAAACCATACTCCGGCGTCTATGCGATGCGCCTAGAGTTCCGACTTGATGTCGCCCATCCGGTTCCAGGCGTCGAGGCCGGCGATCTTGTAGGCTTCGGCAAGGGTCGGATAGTTGAAGGTATTCTCGACGAAATATTCAACCGTGCCTTTGAGATTGAGCACCGCCTGGCCGATATGGACGAGTTCGGTAGCACCTTCGCCGACGATATGCACGCCGAGCAGGCGGCGCGTCTTCAGCGAGAAGATCAGTTTCAAAAGCCCGGTGTCGAGACCCATGATATGACCGCGCGAGGTTTCGCGGAAACGGGCGATGCCGCATTCATAGGGAATGCCGCGCTCCTTCATTTCCTCTTCGGTCAGGCCGCAGGTCGAAATCTCCGGCACGGCGTAGATGCCGTAGGGGAAATATTTCGGCGGCTCCTTGGCGACCGCGCCGATCGCGACACGGGCGGCGATGCGGCCCTGTTCCATCGAGGTCGAGGCAAGACTTGGAAAACCGACAACGTCACCGGCGGCGTAGACGTTGGCAACCGATGTCTGGAAGGTTTCCGGATTAACCTTGAGACGGCCGCGGCTGTCGGCTTCGAGGCCGATGGCCGAAAGGTTCAGCGCGTCGGTCGCCCCCATGCGGCCGGCGGCAAAAAGCACCATGTCGGTCGTCAGGCGCCGGCCGCTGTCGAGCGTCAGCTCGACCTTGCCGTTGTCGAGTGTCTCCACCTTGTCGGCCTTCTGGCCGAGCAGTAGCTTCATGTTGCGGTCGCGTAGCTGGTAGGTGAAATCTTCGATGATTTCCTTGTCGATAAAGTCGAGCATCGTCGCCTTCGGGTCGATGACGGTGACGGCTGTGTCGAGCGCGCTGAAGATCGTCGCATATTCGATGCCGATGACGCCGGCGCCGATAACGACCATCGAGCGCGGCAGGTCCTGGATGTCGAGCAGTTCGTCGCTGTCGAGAACGGTCTTGCCGTCGAAGGGCATGTAATCCGGCCGGAACGGCTTGGTGCCGACGGCAAGCAGCACGCTGGCGGCGGTGACCTGCGTGGTCTCGCCGTCATCCTTGATCACCTGCAGCGTCGACGCATCGACGAAGCTCGCCTTGCCGCGAATATGCTGCACGCGATTGCGGGCGAACTGGTGCTCCAGCACCTCGACCTCGTGGTTGAGCGTAATCAGCAGGCGACGCCGCAGGTCATCTGCGCTGATCTCTTCCTTGACGCGGTAAGACCGGCCGTAGAAGCCGCGTTCACGCCAGCCGGAAAGATTGAGCGCGGTCTCGCGCAGCGTTTTGGAAGGGATGGTGCCGGTGTGCACGGACACGCCGCCGACGCGTTTGCCCTGCTCGATGACAAGCACTTTCTTGCCGAGTTTTGCAGCCTGGATCGCGCCCCGGCGCCCTGCGGGACCGCTGCCCACCACAACAAGATCGTACTGAAGCATCATCAAGCCCCGGATTGGAAAGGAATCATTTGCGACGCAAAAATGTCGCCCGTCTATCGGTAGCCGGTCAATGTTACAGATTGTTTTACGGCCGCCGATTCGGCCGGACCTGTGCTTTTCAGATCAGCTTCAGCCCCTTCAGGCTGACATGGCCATCCTTGCCGATGATGACGTGGTCGTGGACGGTAATATCGAGTGCCTTGGCGGCGTCGATGATCACCTTGGTCATCTCGATATCAGCGCGCGATGGCGTCGGATCGCCGGAGGGATGGTTGTGGACGAGGATCATCGCCGTTGCCGAAAGCTCCAGCGCCCGTTTCACCACTTCGCGCGGATAGACCGGGGTGTGGTCGACCGTGCCTCGGCCCTGCACCTCGTCGGCGATCAGCACGTTGCGCTTGTCGAGAAAGAGGATGCGGAACTGTTCGCGGGTCTCGTGCGCCATGGCGGCATGGCAATACTGGATGACTGAAGACCACGAGGATAGGACCTGCTTGCTCCTGAGTTCGCTTTTCAGGGTCCGGTGGGCGACAGTCGAAATCAGCTTCAAGTCGAGCGCCACGGCCTCGCCGACACCTTTCACCTCCGTCAGCAATGCCGCAGGCGCGCCGAAAACGCCGGCGAGCGAGCCGAACCGTTCGATCAGCGCCTTGGCGATCGGCTTGGTGTCGCGCCGCGGGATCAGGCGGAAAAGCAAGAGTTCAAGGATTTCGTAATCGGCAAGCGCCGTATCGCCGTGCTCGCGGAAGCGGTCTCGCAAGCGCTCGCGATGGCCGTGGTAATGCTCCTGGGCTGCAAGCGAGGCGGGCAGGGTAGCCCTCGCATTCGGCGCGGACGGTTTTCCCGGCCGCCCGAAGAACGAGCGTTCGTCAGCGGCAACAGGCTCCTCGAAAGGCAGTTCGTCATCGGAAGATTTCGAAACGGGCCCCTTCGCCATCGGATCGTCACCCGTTGAACGGCGGCAGGCCGGGGCGGTCGAGCCCGCCAGGCGACAGCGTGAAGATCTCGCAGCCGTCGGAGGTGACGCCGACGGTATGTTCGTACTGCGCCGAAAGCGAGCGGTCGCGGGTGACTGCCGTCCAGCCGTCGGCGAGCACCTTCACATGCGGGCGGCCGAGATTGATCATCGGCTCGATGGTGAAGATCATGCCTTCGCGCAGCTCCGGCCCTTCGTTGGCGCGGCCATAGTGCAGGATATTCGGCGAATCGTGGAACAGCCGGCCGACGCCGTGGCCGCAGAAATCGCGCACCACGGAACAGCGCTCGGCCTCGGCATAAGTCTGGATCGCCTCGCCGATCGCGCCCGTGCGGGCGCCCGGCCTGACGGCGGCAATGCCGCGCATCAGCGATTCATAGGTGACTTCGAGCAGCCGCTCGGCGGCGCGCTTGACGGTGCCGACAGGATACATCCGACTGGAATCGCCATGCCAGCCATCGAGCACGAACGTCACGTCGATATTGACGATATCGCCTTCGCGCAGCGGCTTGTCGTTCGGAATGCCATGGCAGACGACGTGGTTGATCGAGGTGCAGGTCGATTTGGTATAGCCGCGATAGTTCAGCGTCGCCGGATAGGCGCCGTGATCCATGCCGAAATCGAAGACGAACCGGTCGATGTCATCCGTCACCAGCCCCGGCTTGACGATATCGGCAAGCGCGTCGAGGCAACGCGCGGTCAACTGGCATGCCCTGCGCATGCCCTCGTATGCTTGCGCGTCGTAAAGCCGGATGGCGCCCGTATTCTTTGGGGGCGCGGAAGAGGCTTCGATATAGTTCACCATTGCAGGGCCTTAGCGGAGATTGTTAGATTTGTTCATAATGCAGCTATGCCGGGTTCGTCCATCGCGATCAACCGCCAGCGCGACATTTCTGAACGGATCCGATCCGTCAGGCCGTGCAGCTTCCCGCCTCCATCCGATGCCAAATCATTGACCGGACTTGAATATCCACAATCTTCCCAAGGGGATAGGATTGATTGGACGGGGTCTCCCGGCTACTCACCGATTGGTGACAGCGGGGAAGGGTCGGTCATGTTGATTGAAGCGGTAAAACTTGAAAATTCGCCGGAGGCCGGCGCCGAGCCGGAACGGCGCGTGCGCGATCGCGGCGCCACCGAGCGCGCCATCCTCGCCGCTGCCAAGAGCCTGCTGGCCCAGGAGGGCTTCCAGAACTTCGGCATCAATGCGGTCGCCCGCCGCGCCGGTTGTGACAAGCAGCTGATCTATCGTTACTATGGCGGCCTCGATGGGCTGGTCGAGGCGATCGGCACCGATCTCGGCACATGGGTGAGGGATCGCATCCCGGAAGATGCCGGCGGCATGTTCCTGCTCACTTATGGCGATCTGATGGAGCGCCTGGCGCTTCTTCTCCTCGACGCCTTGAAAAACGATCCGCTGATGCGCCGCATCCTCGCCTGGGAGATATCTGATAACACCGAGCAGGTGAGGCGGCTCTCCGAAGCGCGCTCGAAGGCGCTCGCGCTCTGGCTGGAGCGCATGCGCGGTTCGCTGGCGCCGCCGAAAGGCGTGGATGCAGCGGCCGTCAACGCCATCGTCATTGCTGCGATCCAGCATCTCGTGCTTGCAGGCGCGGCCGGCGGGCAGTGCGCAGGCCTGTCGTTGAAGACGCCGAAGGACTGGGAGAAGGCGGCACTAGCGCTGAAGCGCATCGTTCGCGGCGTCTACGGCTGACACTCATCCACAGGGGCGGCGGCCATGTTAACCTTAATGAATGGTTTACGTTGCGCGTCGCCGGTTAACCCGACAGTGTGGCGGTCAGCAGAGATGATACGAGTAGAGTCCCGAGTTGACGTCCATGGGAGCCAAAATCGCTAGAGCTGTGTTTCTCGTGATGGCGATGATGTTCTTTGCAGTCCTGGCGCTGGACATTGCAGTTCCAACGTTGGTGCTCTGTATCATGGCATTGTCGACCTGGTTGGTCTCACTCGATCTGCCCGTCGCGCACAAGCATGGAGGAGAGGCCGCATGAGGTGGTTTCTGATCTTCTGGGCCGGCCCCATCATCTTTCTGGGTGGATGGTACTGGCTTTCCTACTACGACATGAACTTCGGCATCTTCATGCTGACGCGGCAGGTCCATGATCTGACCTTCGCGGTTTATGGCAAGGCGCTCGGCCTTCCGCCGGAAACCATCCCGCCGCTCGTTGCCCGCGCGATCGCCGTTGACAGCCTCGTCGTCTTCGCAATCCTGGGCTTCAGAAAGCGCAAGTCGATCATTGCTTGGTGGAAGGCGCGTCAGGCGCCGAATTCATCTGCATCAGATCTTGCCAGTAGGGAAAGCCTGTCGAGCGCGCCCTGAAGGATGAAGCTTGCCGCGGCCGAATCGATCCGTTCGGCCCGCTTTGCGCGCGAGACATCCATTTCCAGCAATGCCCGTTCCGCCGCAACCGTTGAAAGCCGCTCGTCCCAATAGACGAAGGGCAGCGCCGTCTTTTGTTCCATGTTGCGCACGAATGCGCGCGTCGCTTGCACGCGCGGACCCGCCGATCCGTCCATGTTCATGGGCAGGCCGATAACGAAGCCCGCGATCTTTTCAGCTGCGGCAAAATCCAGCAGCGCCTGCGCGTCGAGAGTGAATTTGACCCGGCGGATCACCGGACGCGGCGTGGCGAAACGCCGCCCGAGATCGGACATGGAAAGCCCGATCGTCTTGGTGCCGAGATCAAGGCCTGCGATTGCCTGTCCCGGGGCAAGCGTCTCAGCCATTTCCTCGATCGTCAGCACCGTCATTATCGTTTCATCCCGTCAAGAGAAATTGAAGTCGCCGCCGCTTTCCTTTGCGGCCGCATAAGATATGTCCTTAACATCGAAACCGGTTTTTGCATCACGTAATAAAGGAGAGATTTCATGAAGATCACCTGGCTTGGCCATTCCGCCTTCCGCATCGAGACATCAAAGGCGAAGATCCTGCTCGATCCGTTCCTCACCTACAACGCCTCCTTTTCCGGCCAGGATATCAAGGACGTTTCCTCGGGCATCACCCATATCCTGCTGACACATGGCCATGGCGACCATGTCGGAGATACCGTGGCGCTCGCCAAGGAGACCGGGGCCGTCGTTCTTGCCAATGCCGATCTCGCCGCGTGGCTCGGCTCCAAGGGCGTCGACAAGATCGAGATGGGCAATACCGGTGGCACGATCGCGCTCGGCGGTTTCTCGGCGACCTTCACCAATGCGCTGCACTCCTCCGCGCAGATCACCGAGGACGGCGTCTCGCATGCGCTCGGTAATGCCAACGGCCTGATGCTGCATTTCGACGACGAGGCCTCGATCTTCGCCATGGGCGACACCGATATCTTCTCCGACATGGCGCTGATCAACGAGTTACATCAGCCCGATATCGGCTTCGTGCCGATCGGCGACCGCTTCACCATGGGCGGCGCGGTGGCAGCCCTTGCCTGCCAGCGCTATTTCGGCTTCAAGACCGCCATCCCCTGCCACTACGGCACCTTCCCGATCATCGAACAGACGGCCGATAAATTCGTTGCCGGCATGGAGGGATCGAAGACGCAGGTGAAGGCGCTCAAGCCTTCCGAGAGCCTGTCGATCTGACGAAACCCCGTTGCGTCAGGCGGACATGGCCTTTATAGCGGTAGGAAAAATCCCATCCGGAGAATGCCATGTCCGTCGATCTCGCCACCGTGAAGCGCGTTGCCAAACTCGCCCGTATTGCCGTCTCCGAGGATGAGGCAAATCGCATGGTCGGCGAGCTGAACGGCATCCTCGGCTTCGTCGAGCAGCTCTCCGAAGTCAATGTCGACGGCGTCGAGGCGATGACGTCGGTCACCCCGATGGCGATGAAAAAGCGGACCGATGAGGTGACCGACGGCAACAAGGCGGCCGATATCGTCGCCAATGCGCCCGTCACCGACCACAATTTCTTCCTGGTGCCGAAAGTCGTCGAATAAGGCTGCGAAGCCTCTTTCCGACCCCTGTTGCCATTTCCAGATCTGAAGCGAAAATATCATGAGCGAACTCACCAGCCTGACCATTGCCGAAGCCCGCCGGAAGCTGCGCGGCAAGGAAATCACCGCGACCGAACTGACCGAAGCCTATATCTCGGCGATCGATGCGGCCAATGACCGGCTGAACGCTTACATCAAGGTCACGCCGGATCTCGCCCGCGTCATGGCGAAGAATTCCGACGAGCGCATCGCCGCCGGCAAGGCGGGCGACTTGGAAGGCATTCCGCTCGGCATCAAGGATCTCTTTGCCACTGTCGGTGTGCACACCCAGGCCTGCAGTCACATTCTCGATGGCTTCGAGCCGCGTTATGAGTCGACCGTGACGCAGAACCTCTGGGATGACGGCGCCGTCATGCTTGGCAAGCTTAATATGGACGAGTTCGCCATGGGCTCATCCAACGAGACCTCCTATTACGGCCCGGTGATCAATCCCTGGCGTGCCGGCGGCTCCAACCAGCAGCTTGTCCCGGGCGGCTCATCCGGTGGCTCGGCTGCGGCCGTTGCCGCGCATCTCTGCGCCGGTGCCACCGCGACAGATACTGGCGGCTCGATCCGCCAGCCTGCTGCCTTCACTGGCACAGTCGGCATCAAGCCGACCTACGGCCGCTGCTCGCGCTGGGGCACCGTCGCCTTCGCCTCTTCGCTCGATCAGGCAGGCCCGATCGCCCGTGATGTGCGCGATGCTGCAATCCTTTTGAAGTCGATGGCAAGCGTTGATGCCAAGGATACGACTTCGGTCGATCTGCCCGTGCCGGATTACGAGGCCGTCCTCGGCCAGTCGCTGAAGGGCATGAAGATCGGCATTCCGAATGAATACCGCGTCGATGGCATGCCCGAGGAAATCGAGACCCTCTGGCGCCAGGGCATCGCCTGGCTGAAGGATGCCGGCGCCGAAATCGTCGATATCTCGCTGCCGCACACCAAATATGCCCTTCCGGCCTATTACATCGTCGCTCCGGCTGAGGCATCCTCGAACCTCGCGCGTTACGACGGCGTGCGCTACGGCTTGCGCGTCGACGGCAAGGATATCGTCGACATGTACGAGAAGACGCGCGCGGCCGGCTTCGGCAAGGAAGTCAAGCGCCGCATCATGATCGGCACCTATGTGCTTTCGGCCGGCTACTACGATGCCTATTACATCCGTGCCCAGAAGGTCCGCACGCTGATCAAGCGCGATTTCGAACTCGCCTTCGACGCTGGCGTCGACGCGATCCTGACGCCGGCAACGCCGTCGTCCGCCTTCGGCATCGCCGATGAGAACCTCGCCGCCGATCCGGTGAAAATGTACCTGAATGACATCTTCACGGTGACGGTCAATATGGCGGGCCTGCCGGGCATCGCCGTGCCCGCCGGCCTCGACCAGAAGGGCCTGCCGCTGGGCCTGCAGCTGATCGGCAAACCTTTCGACGAAGAAACGCTGTTCAAGACTGCCCATGTCATCGAACAGGCCGCCGGCAGGTTTACGCCGGCGAAGTGGTGGTAAGCGGGCTCGTCATTCGCCCGATAGCGGTAGCCGACCAACAGGCGGTCGGCACCGTCGGTTTTGCCGCCTGGGCAGCGAACGATCCCTATGAGGATAGCTATCGCGATCCGGTGTAATTGCCCGCGTCAGGCAAGATTTCGAGACCTTTGCCGGTGTGACGAAGGATGAAATCGTCATTGCCGAACTGAACGGGCAGGTTGTCGGCTGGGCTGCGCGCCAGACTGCGAGGAACTACCTCTCCGACTTGTGGGTGCATCCCGACCATCAAGGCAAGGGTTTCGGCAAGGCGCTTCTGCTCCATCTGTGCGAGGCGATGAGGAACGAGGGGCTGGTAACAGCGCGGCTCGACACGCACGCCAGAAACGGCGGCGCCATCCGCCTCTACGAACGCTGCGGCTTCACCATCGTCTGGCACGGCATCGAATTTTCCAAGAGCATGGGCGTCCCGCTCGAAAAGGTGCATCTTGAAAAGCGTTTGACGGATCGATAGCTGAAACCAGAAGGAGATCTTATGCCGAAACAGGATCTTGCGAAATTGATCGAGGCATTCGATCGCCTTGCCGCCGCCGATTTCACCATGGGCGCGGAGTGGCAGGCGGTCCACGAAATCTGTCAGCGCCACGAAGGCGAACAGCCGTTCGATTGGGGCCATGCCCTTTGCCACCGCATCGAGCGCGATGACTGGAATGCCGACTATTGGTATCGTCGCGCCGGCAAGGCGCGCGGTACCGGCGCAATGGCCGACGAGTGGTCGGCAATGCGGGCGGAGTTCTCTGCAAAGGCTTGAGACTTCGCCCTGACCGCGCGCCGGTTCGACGAGCGGTCAGGGTGGTTGCCTGAATTACCTGTTGTCCAGCTGCGACCTGACCAGCCTCAGTCCTCTTTCGGTGATCCGGTAGGGCTGGCCGCCTGAGGACTTGATCGCCCTCAGCCGTTTCAGCTTTCGGAAGAGATCGAAGTCGACGCCGGGATAGAGCCAGCCGTCGCGGGTGAAGCAACTGACGGCCTCGATTTTCCTGTTGTCGTCGCGGGTAATTTCGATGCGGCCGCCTTGGGCCATGAGATGCAGGATGCGCTGCTCCGTGCGTGAGATGTCCATGTGTTGAGATCCGGTGTCGCGCCCGGCAGGGCGCACAAAAACGATCTGGCGCTCATTCGAACGTCAGGGCTTCGTTTTTTTCGGGCCCATGCGCGCAAGCGAACTTGCTGGCAGGGCCTTTACCGGGTCTCAGGCAGGCTCAACATAAAACACCTCGATAAGGTTTCTTATTCAGCCGGGAAAAGCCGGTCAAGAGCGTGTGCTCAGATCAAAACCAGTCCAAAATTGTAGTTTCGGACCCATCACTCCATGGCAGGTACTGGTAAAACCCGCGACTCAATGGTCTAGTTGAGGGGTAACGCGGAGGTGTCTTTGATCCACATTCGCAATGCCCGCGATGGGGAAGCGGAACTGCTGAGCGAGATCGGGCTGAGGGCCTGGCAGAAAGCGATGGCGGCGATCGGCGAATCGGACGCGATGATCGACGCGGCGCGCAACGCCTTTCGCAATTTCGTGGAAAACGACTGGCTGACCATTACCGTCGCCGAGCAGAACGGCCAGGTCGCAGGCTGGGCGGCGCGCGAGGGATTGGACGAAACCATCTCGGATTTCTGGATCGATCCCGCCTTCACTCGCCAGGGGCTCGGTTCGGCCCTGCTCGAGCGCATAGAAAAGGACATTGCCGAGCAGGGCTTTGAAAAGGCGGCGATGCAGACCCATTCGGGCAACAGCGAAGCAATCGGCTTCTTCCGGAAGCACGGCTACAGCATCCACTGGCTCTCGGTTGCCTACAATCCGAAACTTGACCGCGACGTGCCCTCCGTCGGGCTGAGGAAGCAGCTTGTTTCCGACGGTCAGGGTGGGTACGGGCAGGAATTCTGACGCTCTTAAAATCCTGTCGTGCAGCAAACGCCGCGAAGCGCGGGTCTACGGCGTACTATGCGGACGTCACGCAAAAGTTGTTGCCTTCAGGATCATTCAATACGGTGTAGGCATCCGTCTCGCGCATGAACGTTGCACCAAGGGATAGGAGCCGTTCCACTTCCTTCTGACGGTCCGGAGCGGCGATATCGAGATGAACCCGGTTGCGGGCAGGACGCTCGCCTTGGCGAAGGTGGAAGCAAAGGCGTATTCCGGGACCGTCGACCATCACGGTCGGATCCGTTTCAGGTGTCAGTCCCATCGCGGCAAGGCGGGCCAGCTCAACATCGTCATAAGGCATTATCTTGTAGCCGTCGAGCGCAGCCGCCCAGAAGCGGGCGACGCGCGAGGGAATGTCGCAATCGACGACGATTTCTTTCAGCTTTCCCATGGCGCTTCTAAAGCTTGTCGGACCTACGCTGGGAAACGCGCTCAACGATCGCGCCGCCGACGGCCGGCAGCAGTGCGAAAAGGATGAGCTCTGGTGTTCCCTGCAGTGCCAACAGGCCAGAAATGGTGAACGCGACCAGCAATCCCGCCAGCGTCCCGACCAGATAAGGCAAATAATCCTTCAATAGTGCCTCCATGGGGTGAGGGTCCCAAATCCAAGCGACATTTTGCTGAAGATAGAGGTTACTGACAACTGGGGGCGGTCATAACTCGTGTCGATCGACCGGCTTATGCGGAATGCGTAGCCGCCCCAGTGCAATGCCGCCTCCCGGTCCGGGCGGAAGCGGCCAGCCGCAACTGCTGCACAGTTCCGCGAAAGCCTTGCACCGGCACGCCATTTCCTTTACCTCACCAGTGGAAAAGAACAGCCTGCAAAGAGTATCAGATGACCCTTGTCGACGTCCGCACGCCCGATCCGAAACGCTTCATCCCCGGCGCCACCGGCGACTGGGAAGTCATCGTCGGCATGGAAGTCCATGCCCAGGTTCTGTCCAATTCGAAGCTCTTCTCCGGTGCCTCGACGGAATTCGGCAAGCCGCAGAATTCGAACGTCTCGCTGGTCGATGCCGCCATGCCAGGCATGTTGCCCGTGATCAACGAGGAATGCGTCAAGCAGGCGGTGCGCACCGGCCTCGGCCTGAAGGCTGAGATCAACAAGCGCTCGCTGTTCGACCGCAAGAACTATTTCTATCCCGACCTGCCGCAGGGCTATCAGATCTCGCAGTTCAAGGATCCGATCGTCGGTGAGGGCAAAATCGTCATTTCGCTCGGGCCGGACCGCCAGGGCCAGTTCGAAGATATCGAGATCGGCATTGAGCGCCTGCACCTGGAGCAGGATGCCGGCAAGTCGATGCACGACCAGCACGCGACCATGTCCTATGTCGACCTCAATCGCTCCGGCGTTGCGCTGATGGAAATCGTTTCCAAGCCTGATATGCGCTCGTCCGATGAAGCCAAGGCCTATATGACCAAGCTGCGCTCGATCGTGCGTTATCTCGGCACCTGCGACGGCAACATGGACGAAGGCTCGATGCGCGCCGACGTCAACGTCTCCGTTCGCCGTCCGGGTGAGGACTTCGGCACGCGCTGCGAGATCAAGAACGTCAACTCCATCCGCTTCATCGGCCAGGCGATCGAATACGAAGCCCGCCGCCAGATCGGCATTCTGGAGGATGGCGGCAAAATCGACCAGGAGACGCGCCTCTTCGATCCGAACAAGGGCGAGACACGCTCGATGCGTTCCAAGGAGGATGCGCACGATTATCGTTATTTCCCCGATCCGGACCTGCTGCCGCTCGAATTCGATGATGCCTTCATCAAGGCGCTCGAAGTCGACCTGCCGGAGCTGCCTGACGACAAGAAGGAGCGCTTCGTGCGAGAGCTCGGTCTGTCGATCTACGACGCCTCCGTGCTCGTCTCCGAAAAGGCGATCGCCGATTATTTCGAGGCCGTGGCGGCAGGCCGCGACGGCAAGACCGCGGCAAACTGGGTGATCAACGATCTGCTTGGCGCGCTGAACCGCACTGGCAAGGATATCGAGCAGACGCCGGTTTCGCCGTCTCAGCTCGGCGCCATCATCGATCTCATCAAGGCGGGAACCATTTCCGGCAAGATCGCCAAGGATCTTTTCGAGATCGTGCTCACTGAGGGCGGCGATCCCGCCGAGATCGTCGAATCGCGCGGCATGAAGCAGGTGACCGATACCGGCGCGATCGAAAAGGCCGTGGACGAGATCATTGCCGCCAATCCCGATCAGGTCGAAAAGGTCAAGGCGAAGCCGACCATGGCGGCATGGTTTGTCGGCCAGGTGATGAAGGCGACCGGTGGCAAGGCCAATCCGCAGGCCGTCCAGGCGCTCGTCAAGGCGAAGCTCGGCATCGAGGAGTAAGCGGTGTATTTCGTCCGCACCGCTGGAGAGCGCGACCTGGAGAAGGTGCGCGCCCTTCTGGCGGAGAGCTTCCACGCCACCTATGACGGCCTCCATGGCAAGGCCAGGGTGGACGAACTGATCGCCCATCTCTTTACGCCGGCGGCGCTGAAGGCGCGCCTAGTGCGCAAGGATGCCGAATTCCTCGTGGCCGACGATGGCCGCAACATCGGCGGCATGGGCTATGCGGCAATGTCGCAGGCGTTGACGAAAACGGTCATGCTGCATCTCCTCTATGTCGGCCCGACGCTGCAGCGCCAGGGCATCGGCCGGGATATTTTCGCCGAACTCGAAACCTGCTTCCCGGATGCGGAGATCATGCGTCTCGAAGTCGAACCGCGGAATACGGCCGCGATCGGTTTCTATCGCGCACACGGCTTCACCGAGGTCGGCCGCAACGAGAATGCTGCGTCCGGACAATCCGGCATTCCAGCGCTGATTTTCGAAAAACCGCTCGAAGGGCATTGAGGTCGTGATGCTCGAATCGTCCGACATTCTTGTTCGCGAGGCGCGGAAAGATGATCTGCCGGCACTCGTCGCTTTGTTTGCCGCCGATGCGCTCGGCGGTCACGGCGATACGACGGAACCCGCGGCTTTTCCCGATTATGCCCGGGCCTTCGCCGTCATTGAGGCTTCGCCCGACCAGACGCTTTACGTCGCAGAATATGGCGGCGAAGTCGTCGGCACCTTTCAGACGATGGTGACGACCTCGCTGACCGGCCGCGGCTCTTCGGCGATGATCATTGAGGCGGTGCAGACGCGGGCCGATATGCGCGGGCAGGGGATCGGTGCCGCGATGATCGAATTCGCCATTGCCGAGGCAAAAGGCCGCGGTTTAAGGCTGGTGCAGTTAACCTCGAATGCACTGCGCAAGGACGCCCATCGTTTCTATGAAAGGCTGGGCTTTAAGCCCTCTCATCTCGGCTTCAAGATGGCTTTGAAATGACCCGCGGCTGTCGTGGAATCGCTGGACAATTCGGCGTTGCGACGGCATAAGCGAAGAAATGAATTCTGGTTTCGCTCGTGTTTTGACGGGCACAAGGAAAAGACATGTGGAATCTTCTGGTTCAAACCTTCACCTGGTGGAACGGTCAGACGATGGGCACGCGTTTTGCGACCTGGCGTTTCGGCAAGCGCGTCGGTGAGGATGAATTCGGCAACGTCTATTACGAGGGCGGCATGTCCTCTTACGGCCTGCCGAAGCGCTGGGTGATCTACAAGGGTTATGCCGAAGCTTCCGCTATTCCGCCGGGTTGGCACGGCTGGATGCATCATCGTACCGACGTTCCCCCGTCGAAGGAAAACTACACGGCCAAGGAATGGCAGAAGCCTCATCGTCCCAACCATACCGGTTCGCCGCAGGCCTATCGCCCGCCGGGCTCCATCGCCGTTCCGGGCGAACGTCCGCGCGTCACCGGCGATTACGACGCCTGGACGCCCGGCAACTGAGACGGCTCGACAGGGCCGATCCTCAGGCTCGGCTTTTAGCCACAATTGACCTTTACCCGCAGGTTGGCCGCGCTTGACCGCGGCCTTGAACTGAAAATGTCTGGAGACGGGTGCATGAAGCTCTTCACGCGGAACATGGTCCTGCGTGCCGCCGGATTGTTGCTGGCGCTCTCGGCCCTGCTTCCGCCGGCCGTGGCAAACGCCGCGCGCATCGAAAACCCGGTTGCCGTCTTCTCCGGTCTCGACAAGATCACCGGCCGGATCACGACTTTCGACGTCTATGTCAACGAGACGGTCCAGTTCGGCGCGCTGCAGGTAACACCGAAGGCCTGCTATTCGCGTGACCAGGCGGAAGCGCAGAAGATCGACGGCTTCGTCGAAGTCGACGAGATCACCCTTGACCGAAAGATCCGCCGCATCTTCACCGGCTGGATGTTCGCCGACAGCCCCGGCCTCAACGCCGTCGAGCATCCGATCTACGACGTCTGGCTGAAGGACTGCAAGACAAGCTCAGATGTCCCGGCTCCCGATAACGCCAAGGCGCCAGCCCGCTAACGCGCGATGCCGAAGCATACAGTATTTGGCTTAAAACTTTAGATTAGGCGACTCCATCGCCGCGGCCAGTATCACCGCATAGTCTGCCTTCGGAACGTCGATGGCTCCGAACGTCTTTAGATGCTCGGTGGTGAACTGCGTGTCGAGCAGGGTGAAGCCTCTTTCCCGCAGCCGGTCGACCAGATGCACGAGGCAGATCTTCGAGGCGTCGGTACGGCGTGAAAACATGCTTTCGCCAAAGAAGGCCGAGCCGAGCGAGACGCCGTAGAGGCCGCCGACCAGTTCATCGCCGTCCCAGGCCTCGACGGTATGGGCATGACCCATGTCGAAGAGCGTCGAATAGAGCGATCTGATCGTCGTGTTGATCCAGGTGCTCGGGCGCCCGGATGTCTCTTCCGCGCAAGCCGCGATCACCTGATCGAAGGCGTGATCGAAGCGGATTTCGAAAGGCTGCCTGCGCACCGTTTTGGCAAGGCTCTTCGATACATGGAAATGATCGAGCGGCAGCACGCCGCGCAGTTCCGGTTCGACCCAGAAGATCTCCGGGTCGTCGGCGGATTCGGCCATCGGAAAAAGGCCGATGGAATAGGCGCGCAGGAGAATGTCAGGGGTGATGCCTGGTGATTTCCTGCGCGATCCTGCCATTCCTGTCCTATGCCGCCGGCGTGTTGGCGAGGTAGTGTTCCAGCCAGTGGATGTCGTAATCGCCGTTGGCGATATCCTGGTTGGAGACGAGATCCTGGAACAGCGGCAGCGTCGTATTGATGCCGTCGACGACAAATTCGTCGAGCGCTCGGCGCAGGCGCATCATGCATTCGACGCGGGTGCGGCCGTGCACGATCAGCTTGCCGATGAGGCTGTCGTAATAGGGCGGGATCTTGTAGCCCTGATAGGCGCCGGAATCGATGCGCACGCCAAGGCCGCCAGGCGCATGGAAATGCGTGATCGTGCCGGGCGAGGGCACGAAGGTGCGCGGGTGCTCGGCATTGATACGGCACTCGATGGCGTGGCCGGAAAAATGCACCTCGTCCTGCGTCACCGAGAGACCGCCGCCGGAGGCGACGCGGATCTGCTCATGCACCAGGTCGATACCGGTGATCGCTTCCGTTATCGGATGCTCCACCTGCAGACGGGTGTTCATTTCGATGAAATAGAACTCGCCGTTCTCGTAGAGGAATTCGATCGTGCCGGCGCCGCGATATTTCAGCTTTTTCATGGCGTCGGCACAGATCTGGCCGATCTTCATGCGCTGCTCGACGTTGAGAGCCGGCGAATTCGCCTCTTCCCAGACCTTCTGGTGGCGGCGCTGAAGCGAGCAGTCGCGCTCGCCGAGATGGATGGCATTGCCTTCACCGTCGCCGAACACCTGGATCTCGATGTGGCGCGGCTTACCGAGATATTTTTCCATGTAGACGGCGTCGTTGCCAAAGGCGGCTGCCGCTTCCGTGCGCGCCGTCGACCAGGCTTCGATCAGATCGGCCTCACTCTTGGCGACCTTCATGCCGCGTCCGCCGCCGCCGGCTGTCGCCTTGATCAGCACGGGATAGCCGATTTCGGCGGCCGTCTTCAGCGCATCCTCTTCAGTCTTCACTTCGCCGTCCGAGCCCGGAACGACGGGAATGCCGAGTTCCAGCGCCGTCGTCTTGGCGGTGATCTTGTCGCCCATGATGCGGATGTGGTCCGCCGTCGGCCCGATGAAGGTGATGCCGTGTGCATCGAGGATATCGGCGAACTTGGCATTCTCAGACAGGAAGCCGTAGCCCGGATGCACGGCGTCGGCGCCGGTGATCTCGCAGGCGGCGACGATCTGGTGAATGTTGAGATAGCTCTCGCGCGAGGACGGCGGGCCGATGCACACGCTTTCGTCGGCAAGGCGCACATGCATGGCATCGGCGTCGGCGGTGGAATGAACCACGACGCAGGCGATGCCGAGTTCCTTGCAGGCCCGGAGCACGCGAAGGGCGATTTCCCCGCGATTGGCGATGAGGATTTTCGAAATCATGGGCATCGGCCTATTCGATGACGACGAGGGCTTGGCCGTATTCGACGGGATGTCCGTCATCGACGAGGATTTCGGTCACTTTGCCTGACTTCGGCGAAGGGATCTGGTTCATCGTTTTCATCGCTTCGATGATGATGAGCGTCTGGCCTTCCTTGACGGTCGCGCCGATCTCGATGAAGGGACGCGCGCCCGGGGCCGGGGCCATGTAGACGGTGCCGACCATCGGTGCACTGACGACGTTTGCGGGGTTGCGGCTGGGAGCTGCGGCCGGGGCGGCAGCGGCTGCTGCCGGTGCGGCGGCTGCGGGCGCGGCAAAGGCCGGCGCTGCGATCGGTGCCTGGACGTATTGCGTCGTGCCGGCGCGCGAAACGCGGATGCGCAGATCGTCCTGCTCGACCTCGATCTCCGTCAGATCCGTCTCGTTGAGAATGTTGGCGAGATCGCGGATCAGTGCCTGATCGATACCCGATTTCTTTTCAGCCATGGTGTTGCCCTGTCTTCTTCTTATGCCGTGATGTTCTTCAGCGCGTGGAGCGCCAGGATGTAGCTGTGAGGCCCGAAGCCGCAGATCACGCCCTTGCATGCCGGCGCGATCATCGACTTGTGGCGGAATTCTTCCCGTGCATGCACGTTGGATATGTGGAGCTCGATGACGGGAACTGAAATAGCGCGGATCGCATCATGCAGCGCGACCGATGTATGCGTATAGGCGCCTGCATTGATGGCAATACCGACGGCCTTTTCGTCCGCCTCATGGATCCAGTCCACAAGCGTGCCTTCGTGGTTGCTCTGGCGGAAATCGATATCGAAACCGAGTTCGCGGCCGGCCGCCTTGCAGTCCGCCTCGATGTCCTTGAGCGTCTTGCCGCCATAAATGCCAGGCTCTCGCTTGCCCAGCGTGTTCAGATTGGGGCCGTTCAGAACAAATATTGTTTGCGTCATCGAATGTTCCGTAAAATGCACGACGGCAACCTATAGACTCCGCGAAGGCTGATTGAAAGCCCTTACGGATTGGCCAGCGGGAATCGTGCCACATTTGTCCACATGGCTGAAACGCTTCGATTTTGGCGATTTGATGGGCGGCCCGGTTGGCAGCCCGCCTGCTCAGCAGGCGGTCTTGCCACAGCTGCGCATGTTCTTGACCTTGGCTTCGAGATCGTCGAGCCCGACGGCGCCGGGCACCAGCTCGTTGCCGATCACATAGGAGGGCGTGCCGCTGATGCCGAGGCTGGAGGCGAGCTGGTAGGTCGCCTGAACGATGCCGTCATTCGGGCTCTTCGCCATCTCGGCGCGGATCTTGTCCTCACTGACGCCAAGCGAAGCGGCGACCGCGATCGCTGTTTCGTCAGAGGCGCGGCCTGCGCTGCCGAGAAGGGCGACGTGGAAATCAGCGTATTTCTCCGGTGCGAGTTTGCGGAAGGCATCGGCCACCTTGTGGGCGGCGACCGAATCCGGTCCGAGGATCGGAAACTCCTTGAGCACGAAACGGACGTTCTTGTCCTTCTTCAGCATCGCCTGCATGTCGGGAAGCGCGTGACGGCAGTAGCTGCAATTGTAGTCGAAGAATTCGACGACGGTGACATCGCCCTTGGGATTGCCGAGCGTGACGTCGTTTTTCGAATCGAAGATGTTGGTGCTATTCTCTTCGATCGCCATATTGGCTTTCACCAGCCGCTGGGCTTCCTGCTTCTTCTGCAGCGCATCCTGGACATCGAGCATGATCTCGGGATTTTCGATCAGATATTGCTTGATGAATTCGCCGAACTCCTTCTTCTGCTGGTCGTCGAGCGCTGCCGCCGGAAGCGGAAGGGCGATCGATGCGGCAAGCGCCACTGCTGTAAAGGTGGGGAAGAAGGCCATGATATCCTCGTTATCGGCGGTATGATCGTCTCATCGTCGGGTTAATGGACTTGAGAGCGTTGCGTCAAGGTACGGCGCGTTCTCTGCTCCTCAAACAGGATTTTTCATCCCCGCGCGGTCCTCGCGGGATTGTGATGAGCCGATTATTGCGGCAATTGTCGGGCCGTCATTCAAAAGTCGAGCGAGAAGCGATCTTGTTTTCCATATCGAAACGCAGCGAAGTTGAGCCTTTTCACGCCATGGATGTCCTGGCGGAGGCGACGAAACGGCGTGCAAACGGCCATCCCGTCATCTCGATGGCTGTCGGTCAACCCTCGCATCCCGCACCTCAGGCCGCTCTCGCAGCGGCCCGCGAAACACTTGCCGAAGGCAGGATCGGTTATACCGATGCGCTGGGGACAGCACGGCTGAAATCGGCGCTCGCGTGGTACTATAAGGACCGGCACGGACTGGAAATCGATCCTGCTCGAATTGCCGTCACGACAGGGTCTTCGGCGGGTTTCAATCTCGCTTTCCTGACGCTTTTTGATGCCGGCGATGCAGTGGCGATCGCAAGGCCGGGTTATCCCGCCTATCGCAATATTCTCGGCGCGCTGGGTTTGAAGGTTCTCGAAGTGCCGGTGACGGCCGAGACCCATTTCACTCTGACGCCGCAAAGCCTGGAGGCGGCGCAGAAGGAAAGCGGCGTGAGGCTGAAAGGCGTGCTGCTCGCAAGCCCCGCCAACCCGACCGGCACCGTGACGGGCCGTGAGGGGCTGAAGGCGCTTGCAGATTATTGTGCGGCGCATTCCATCGCCTTCATCTCGGATGAGATCTACCATGGGCTGACCTTTGCCGGCGAGGAAGCGAGCGCGCTGGAGCTGACCGACGAGGCGATCGTTATCAACTCCTTCTCCAAATATTATTGCATGACGGGTTGGCGAATCGGCTGGATGGTGCTGCCGGAACGCTTGGTGCGGCCGATCGAGCGGGTGGCGCAGAGCCTCTATATTTCTCCGCCGGAACTCTCCCAGATCGCCGCTGCGGCCGCTCTCGGCGCCGGCGAAGAGCTTGATCGGGTCAAGGCAAGTTACGCCGCAAACCGTGAATTGCTGCTCGATCGCCTGCCGAGGATCGGACTTGCGCCGGCTTCGCCGATGGACGGCGCCTTCTATGCCTATGTCGACGTTTCCAGATTCACCAATGACAGCATGGGGTTTGCCAAGCGCATGCTCGGCGAAATCAACGTCGCCGCGACACCCGGAATGGACTTCGATCCGCTGGAGGGACATCGCACGCTGCGTTTGTCTTACGCAGGCTCGCAGGCGGAGATCGCCGAGGCGGTGGAACGAATCGCAGCCTGGCTGAAATAGCCTTCCAGGCCGGCGATCCACGCCTGTCGCTTAGCTACGCGACGAAAACAGCGAGGCAAGCGTTGAAGCCGGTTTGCCGTTCAGCCTGGGCACCACCACGAGCTGCCTGATGTCGCCGCGCTTGTAAGCTGCGAGGAAGCGCTTGTAGTCCCTGAAGGAGACGCAGCCGTTGGAATCGCCGTTCTTGCCGAGCATGTAGGTATGGGCCAGCAGGCCGACACGGTCATAGATCGCGTCCGCGCCCTCGACCGGCGTCAGCCGCAACGCCTCGACGCCATGGAAAAGGCTCTCGCGCATGGTGAGGGCATAGGTGTGCGGCGGCGTCGGTCCGCGCATCTTCTGGTTCACATAGCGCGGATTGTCGCGCATCTTGCCGAGACCGGAATGCGCTTCGAGCCGTTCGCCGTTCGGCAGATAGACGGTGCTGTTCTCGATGTCGTAGATCGCAACACCTGCGCGCAGCTTCGGTGAGAAGACCGGCTTGTCGTAACGCGGCACCGCATCGTCTTCGTCATCCTCGATCGGCGAGTTCGGCTTGGCATAGGCGAGGACAGGCTCGGCGGAGCGCTGTTGCCCCTTGGAAGCCGGAGCCGGTTTGCCGACGAGGCCATCGGGCCGCGCCATCGGCAGAGGTACCGAATCTGCGTCCGGCGCCAGAACGAGATCGAAGGGCGGTTGCTCTTCGGCCTCTGCAACGACCACGGGCGCCGTTTTTTCTGCAGGCGCTAACGCCGTCTTGGCCGCGGAAGCGACCGGCTCGACCGGGGCCGGAGCGATCTGCTGCGGCCCGGCATCGGCCAGTGCGAGCAGGGCGGGGAGTTGGACGGCCGCAACGACCTCCTTGGAGGGAATGATGATGCGGTCTTGGTTTTCCTCGTCCGCCCCGACCTGGGCAACCTCCGTCGAGGGCGTGACGATATCATCCTCGGCGAATTTTACGCTGTCGGCGGGAGCGGCCGGCGTTGCGGCGGCAACCGCTACCGGCGGTTCAGCCGGCGTGACGAGGCGGCTATTCCTTGCGAGCGCAAGCGAAGCCATTGCGGCAGCATTGGTCTTCTTCGCATGCGAATGGATAAGTTCGGCCGTCAGGGCCACGACCGGCTTGGCGTCGAAGGCCGCCAGCCGGTCAGCCTTGCCGACGTGGATCAGCCGTTCATGATTCATCGCCGGCTTGAGCTTCGGCGCGGATGCTACCTTCGTGAAGCCGTCGGGTGACGAAACGGGTGGGGCGATCGAATGCATCGTCGCGAAGGTCGCGATCAGCCATGTGGAGGTCAGAAGTCCGGCGCCGACGACACCGTAAAGAAAGCCGCGAGATCTGCGCGAACGCAAAGCAGATCCGCTAAGAGGGGTGACGTCATCGAACGTCCCTACCGCTAACGCCATACTACACTCGTCTTTCAAACTCGCTACGCAGGCCGGCGGCACTGACTGAATAAACTTCGCCGGGGCCGGTAAAGGCGCAAATGGGCCGAATTTGGACCAAGTGCGACTTCAGGCTTGTTTCGCAAGGATGACGAATTATGGTTTCTAATTTGTTTACGCGTCGTCGCTCTTTTTCTGGACGTCCCAAAAAGAGATGCGCGCGCCTTCTCAGGCGCGTTCCATCACATAACTTCCCGGGGCTTCCTCGATCGCATTCAGCGCGTCGCCGCCGGGTTTGCGTGCTGGCACGCGCCTGCCGTTTTGCGTTTCGATCCAAGCCTGCCAATGCGGCCACCAGGATCCCGGCGTCTCGCTCGCCTGCTCGAGCCAGTCCTCGTATTCTCCCTTTGCCGGGCCGCCCGTCCAGTATTGATACTTCTTCCTATTGGGCGGGTTGACGACGCCGGCGATATGTCCCGATCCGGTGACGACGAATTCCACCTTGCCGCCGAAGAACTGGCTGCCGAGGAAGACGGATTTGGCAGGCGCGATATGATCCTCGCGGGTGGCGAGATTGTAGATCGGGATCTTCACGTCCTTCAGCGACACGGACTTGCCGTCGAGGATCATCTCGTTCCGCGTCAGCGCATTCCGGAGATAGCAGTTGCGCAGGTAGAAGGCATGGTTTGCAGCCGCCATGCGGGTCGAATCGGCGTTCCAGAACAGGAGGTCGAAGGGCAGGGGCTCCTGACCCTTGAGATAGTTGTTGACGAAATAAGGCCAGATCAGCTCGGAGGCGCGCAGCATGTTGAAGGCCATCGACATCTTCGTACCGTCAAGATAGCCGGCCGCCTGCATATGCTCTTCGAGCGCTGCAAGCTGCTCCTCGTCGACGAAGACCTTGAGATCGCCGGCATGGGTGAAATCGACCTGTGTGGTGAAGAGCGTCGCGGTCTTGATGCGCTTGTTTTTTTCCTTGGCGTGCAGCGCCAGCGTTGCCGCCAGCAGCGTGCCGCCCACGCAGTAGCCGACGGCGTTGACCTCCTTCTCGCCAGTCGCCTTCTCGATCGTTGCAAGCGCAAAATCGATGCCCTCGCGGGCATAGGCCGCCCAGTCCTTCTCGGCATGGCGCGCATCCGGGTTGACCCAGGAAATGACGAAGACGGTCTGCCCCTGGTCGACGCACCATTTGATGAAGGATTTCTGCGGGTTGAGGTCGAGAATATAGAACTTGTTGATCCAGGGCGGACAGATCAGCAGTGGCCGCTTCAGCACCGTTTCGGTCGACGCTTCGTATTGGAGGATCTGGCAGATATCGTTCTGGGCAATCACCTTGCCAGGCGTCAGCGCCATGTCTCGGCCGACGGCGAATTTCGTCATGTCGGTCTGGCGCAGGCGAAGATCGCCCTTTCCGGCTGCGATGTCCTCGGCCAGCATCTTCATGCCGCGCACCAGATTTTCGCCGCTGGTTGCGATCGTCTCGCGGTAGAGCTGCGGATTGGTGGCGACGAAGTTGCTCGGCGAAAGCGCTGCCGTGATCTGCTTCACATAAAACTCGGCCTTGTGCTTGGTGTGCTCGTCGAGGCCATCGGTCTCCGACACCAGCTTCTCGGCCCAGTCTGACGTGACGAAATAGACCTGGCGCAGAAAATCGAAGAAGGGATTCTTCTGCCAGTCCTCGTCCGAAAAGCGCTTGTCCTTGCGGGTGTCCGGCTCGGCTGGCGTCGGCTCGCCCTGCATGCGCTGCATCGAGCGCATCCAGATGCCGAAGAACGAGGACATCAGCTGCGTCTGCGCCTCGAAAGTGCGGCGCGGATCGGCAATCCAGTATTCGGTGACCTTGGACAGCGTCTTGACCATGTCGGTCATCGGGTCGACGACGCTGTCGGCGATCTCGCCGCGTTCGCGCGGCGCAAGCCAGGCAGAGGCCGCTTTCCCGAGATTTTCGAGCGCCCGGGCGAAATTCATCGTCATGGCCTCAGGATCCTTCAACAGATAAGGATCGAGATCGGTCGCATCGAAACCGGCCTTGCCGCCATTCTCCTGCTTGCTGTCGGTCACCATTTCCTCCGGCGGCAGCACTCTTTTTATCAGTTCGTTGTACATCGCGACCGAACGAGAAAACAAGTTCCACCAGCATCCGCTCATGCTATTGCTTTGTGGCGGCGACAAATTTAACAGTCGAAGCAGTCAGAACTGGATTTTGAGGCATGACGAAGAACGGCATTCGGCGCATCGCAACCTTCAACCGCACCGCATTGATCTGCGCCGCGGCGGCGATGGCCCTTGCCGGGTGCAATCTGACGGCGGAACAGAAGGCCGCGGCCGCCGCCAAGCGAGCGGCGCCGACCGCCGTCGTCATGCCGGCCACCAAGGGCGAGGCGGTCGAAGGCGGCCTTGCGAAGTACCCGGACGGCTATCCGAATTTCGGCGCGCCGCTGACGGCCGCCAACGTTCAGATGAGCGATGAACAGGCGGCCGAACTGCAGCATCAGCTGACGGCACTCGCCGCCCGGCGCAAGGCCGGCACGATCTCGGAAGCCGAATACCAGGCCAAGGTCGCCGAAATGCGCCGCCTTGCCGCCGAACACGGCGCTGATACGCTCTCCGAAATCTCCAAATAAACCTTGCCTTTCAGGCGATTTGGACGCAAAGCCTTCCGGGTGGATCGGAAGATGCAATTTTCCTGATAATGCGCGCTGCGCGGCCTTTTCGTCAAAGATTTGCCGCTTGGCTTGGGTCTGATGAATACGGCGTTGCGATTCTGAAGTTCGTGTCGCAGCCGCCGGGAGACGGAACGAACTTCGACCGCGGCCCGAAAGGCCGCCTTTCCATGGGGAATGAAATGGAAGAGTTTCACAAAGTCCGGCGTTTGCCGCCTTATGTTTTCGAACAGGTCAACCGTTTGAAAGCAAGCGCGCGAGCGGGCGGCGCCGATATCATCGATCTCGGCATGGGAAACCCTGACCTTCCCACTCCCCAGGCGATCGTGGACAAGTTGTGCGAGGTCGTGCAGGATCCGCGCACCCACCGTTATTCGTCCTCCAAGGGCATTCCCGGGCTGCGCCGCGCCCAGGCCGCCTATTATGCCCGCCGTTTCGGCGTCAAGCTCAACCCGGATACGCAGGTGGTCGCCACCTTGGGCTCCAAGGAAGGCTTCGCCAACATGGCGCAGGCAATCACCGCGCCCGGCGATGTGATCCTCTGCCCGAACCCCACCTATCCGATCCACGCCTTCGGCTTCCTGATGGCGGGCGGCGTGATCCGCTCCATGTCGGTGGAACCGGACGAGAGCTTTTTCCCGCCGCTTGAACGCGCGGTCCGCCATTCGATCCCGAAGCCCTTAGCGCTGATCCTCAACTACCCCTCGAACCCGACGGCCTTCGTCGCGACGCTCGATTTCTACAAGGACGTCATCGCCTTCGCCAAGAAACACGATATCATCGTGCTTTCGGATCTCGCCTATTCGGAAATCTACTTCGACGGCGCTCCGCCGCCATCGGTTCTTGAAGTGCCGGGCGCAATGGATGTGACGGTCGAGTTCACCTCGATGTCGAAGACCTTCTCCATGCCCGGCTGGCGCATGGGCTTTGCCGTCGGCAACGAGCGGCTGATTGCGGCGCTCACGCGCGTGAAGTCCTACCTCGATTACGGCGCCTTCACGCCGATCCAGGTGGCTGCGACCCATGCTTTGAACGGCGATGGTTCCGACATTGCGGAAGTCCGCAACGTCTATAAACGTCGCCGCGACGTCATGGTCGAAAGCTTCGGCAAGGCCGGCTTCGACGTGCCGCCGCCGGCTGCCACCATGTTCGCCTGGGCGAAGATCCCGGAAAAGTTTCGTCATCTCGGTTCGCTTGAGTTCTCCAAGCTGCTGGTCGAGAAGGCCGACGTCGCCGTTGCCCCGGGCATCGGCTTCGGCGAAATGGGCGACGACTACGTCCGTCTGGCGCTTGTCGAGAACGAACACCGCATCCGCCAGGCTGCGCGCAACATCAAGAAGTTCATGTCGACGGCAGACGAGACGATGCATAACGTCATTTCGCTGAACGCACACCGCTAATCCAACCGTTGGGCAGCCGCGTCATGCGGCTGCCGCCACACAGACATTTCAGGATCGATCCATGGCAGATGCCCTCAAAATCGGCATTGCGGGCTTGGGCACCGTTGGCGCCTCGCTTGTCCGTATCATTCAGCAGAAGAGCAACGAGCTTGCCGTCACCTGCGGGCGTCCGATCATCATCACGGGGGTCTCCGCGCGCGACAGGACGCGGGACCGCGGCATCGATCTTTCGGGCGTCACATGGTTCGACCGGCCCGAAGACCTTGCCGAGAAAGGCGATATCGACGTCTTCGTTGAGCTGATGGGCGGATCCGAGGGGGCTGCCAACATCTCTGTGCGCGCGGCACTCCTGCGTGGTCTCCACGTGGTGACAGCCAACAAGGCGCTGCTCGCCTATCATGGCGTCGAGCTTGCGACGATCGCGGAGGAGAAAGGCTCGCTGCTGAACTTCGAGGCGGCGGTCGCCGGCGGCATTCCCGTCATCAAGGCGCTGCGCGAATCGCTGACGGGCAATGCCGTTTCGCGCATCTACGGCATCATGAACGGCACCTGTAATTACATCCTGACCAAGATGGAGAAGGAGGGGCTTTCCTTCGCCGAATGCCTTAAGGAAGCGCAGCGGCTGGGTTACGCAGAAGCCGATCCGGCCTTCGATATCGAAGGCAACGACACTGCCCACAAGCTTTCGATCCTGACGACACTCGCCTTTGGCAACCGCATCGCAGCCGATGACATCTATCTCGAAGGCATCACCAACATCTCGATCGAGGATATCCACGCCGCCGCCGAACTCGGTTATCGCATCAAGCTGCTGGGCGTTGCCCAGCGCACCGATACCGGCATCGAGCAGCGCGTCCATCCCACAATGGTGCCGGTCGATTCGGTTATCGCCCAGGTCGACGGCGTCACCAACGCGGTGGCGATCGAATCCGACGTGCTCGGCGAACTGCTGATGGTCGGCCCCGGTGCCGGCGGCAATGCCACGGCCTCGTCGGTGCTCGGCGATATTGCCGATATCGCCAAGAGCCAGCCGGGCGCCCAGCGCGTGCCGGTGCTTGGCCATCCTGCAGCGGCGCTGGAGCCCTATCGCAAGGCGCAGATGCAGAGCCACGAGGGCGGCTATTTCATCCGTCTTACCGTACTCGATCGCACCGGCGTCTTTGCAAGCGTCGCAACCCGCATGGCGGAAAACCACATCTCGCTGGAATCGATCGTCCAGCGTTCCAAGCAGCATCTGTCGCCTTCGCATCACCAGACGATCATTCTCGTCACTCACGCGACGACGGAAGAGTCGGTGCGCAAGGCCGTCGCCTCCATCAAGTCGGAGGGGTATCTCTTCGGCGAGCCGCAGGTCATTCGCATCGAGCGGCCGAAAGAGGAAGGCTGAACCCTTTTATCCCGAAACGGGACGAACGCCGCCCTGTCTCTGGCAGGGCGGTTTTTTATTATCTGTTCAACCTTCCCTAACGGAAGTCTATATTAACAGATGCGAAAATATTGATATAAATAAAACCGGAGATGGTGAGTCGTCGGCGTGGAGAATTTCATGAGCAAGGACAGCCATGCCGGGAAGGGGTATGGCCGCCCGCGCGAGGTGCCGCCGAACCGTCCCGATGTGCTTGAGAAAATCCTCAAGCCGGTCCACCGTGAGATTCTCGAAGAGACTCAGGATGGGGCTGACGGCGACGAATACACGGCAGGCCGCAACTGGGCCATTTTGCTGACGCTGTTTTCGTTCCTGCTGGTGATGCTCGCGGGCATCGCCCTGATCGTCTGGGCCGTGCTTTAGCATGTCGCGATCTTTCAGATTTGCTCGCGCTTTACGAGATTTATTTCTACGCGTGTCGTTATCGCGCGACATGCTTTGGTAAAAATCCGTGTCTGCAAACCCGTCGCTATGTTATCTCCGCTGCTCCTGTAGAAAGAGCAGATGAAGTCAGCGGAGTTTGGCATGGCAGATCTCGTCGATCCCGTACAGCGTGCGTTCCTCGGCGTGGAGAAATCCGCGCTCGACAATCGCTGGGTCGCGCGGCTCGATCAGGCCGGACAGAATCGTGCGCTGGCCATGTCGCAGATCCACGGACTGCCGGATCTGATCGCCCGCGTGCTGGCGGGGCGCGGTGTGACGGTGGACGAGGCGATCGAATTCCTCGATCCGACGATCCGTGGCCTGATGCCCGACCCCCATACCCTGACCGACTGCGAAAAAGCCGCCACCCGCCTCGTGAGCGCGATCGAGCGCGGCGAGAACGTCGCGATCTTCGGCGATTATGACGTCGACGGCGCGGCATCCTCGGCACTGATGTTCCGCTTTCTCAGCCATTTCGGCGTGAAGGCGAACATCTATATTCCCGATCGCGTCTTCGAAGGCTACGGTCCCAATCCGGCGGCGATCAATCAGTTGATCGACAACGGCGCCCAACTGATCGTCACCGTCGATTGCGGTTCCACCAGTCATGAGGCGCTTGCGGCTGCTGCCGCGCGCAACATCGATGTCGTCGTCATCGATCACCACCAGGTGACACATGAGCTGCCGCGCTGCCATGCGCTCGTCAACCCGAACCGCGAGGATGATCTCTCGGGGCAGGGGCATCTTTGTGCGGCGGGCGTCGTCTTCATGGTGCTGGTTGCGACGCTGCGGTTGCTGCGTGCGGCCGGCAACAAACGCATCCTGGCGATCGACCTGCTGCAGTGGCTTGACATCGTGGCGCTTGCGACGGTCTGCGATGTCGTACCGCTGAAGGGCCTCAACCGCGCCTATGTCGTCAAGGGGCTGGTCGCCGCCCGGCACCAGAGCAATGCCGGCCTTGCCGCACTCTTCCGCAAGGCAGGGCTCGCAGGCCCGGTGACGCCCTATCACTTCGGCTTCCTGATCGGCCCGCGCATCAATGCCGGTGGGAGGATTGGCGATGCGGCGCTGGGGAGCCGCCTGCTGACGCTCGACGATGCCGGAGAGGCGGATGTGATCGCACAGCGCCTCGACGAGCTCAACCGTGAACGTCAGGCGATGGAGGCAATGATGCTGCAGGAGGCGGAAGCCGAGGCACTCGCCGAATATGGCGACGGCGAGGGCGCGTCCGTGATCGTCACCGCCCATGAGAAATGGCATCCCGGCATCGTCGGGCTGATCGCGGCGCGGTTGAAGGAGAAGTTCAAGCGGCCGGCCTTCGCGATTGCCTTCGATCCCTCGGGCCGCGGCACTGGTTCCGGCCGCTCCATCAACGGTTTCGACATGGGGAAGATGGTGCGGGCTGCGGTCGACGAGGGAATACTCGTAAAGGGGGGCGGCCATGCAATGGCCGCGGGGCTGACGGTCGAGCGCGACAATCTGGGCAGGCTGAGGACTTTCTTCACGGAAAAGGCGGCGAGAACGGTGGCGAGCCTCGTTGCCAACGAGACGCTGAAGATCGACGGCGCGATCGGCGCAAGCGGCGCCACCCTCGAACTCATCGACCGCCTGGAGGCTGCCGGCCCTTATGGCTCGGGCCACGCGCAGCCGCTCTTCGCCGTGCCGGCGCATCGCGTGCGCGACGCGCGCCTGGTCGGCGAGAAACACGTGAAGGTGACGTTGGAGGCAATGGACGGATCGCGACTCGACGGCATCGCCTTCCGCGCCGCCGATACCGCCCTCGGCGGTCTTCTGCTCAATTCACGGGGCGCGAACCTCCATGTCGCAGGCGCGCTCGGCGCCGATCATTACCAGGGTGCACGCCGCATCCAGCTGCGTGTCTTCGATGCAGCACCGGCAAAATGAATGGCCGCGAAAAGCGCTGACGAATAAAGGATTTAGCGGGAAAACACTGGCACGCCCTAGGGGAGTCGAACCCCTCTTCCCAGAATGAAAATCTGGTGTCCTAACCGATAGACGAAGGGCGCGTCCTTCGTGGTGGCGCCCTTATAGTCAGCACCTTCGAAAGCCGCAAGCGCCAAGGCGCGAAAAAATCATCGTTTTCGCCGATTTTTTTGCTGCTGTGGAAAATCACGGTTCGCACGGCAGCGAAGCCGAAAAAGATCAAGCGACGGGGACAGGCTGACGGGCCTCACACAGCAAGATGGTACGCCCTAGGGGAGTCGAACCCCTCTTTACAGAATGAGAATCTGTCGTCCTAACCGATAGACGAAGGGCGCGCGAGCCAACTTCGTTAAAATAGGCGCGCACACAGGCTTCTGCAAGCGGATGCAATGGGTTCTATAAGGAGAGAAAGTGGCACGCCCTAGGGGAGTCGAACCCCTCTTCCCAGAATGAAAATCTGGTGTCCTAACCGATAGACGAAGGGCGCTTCCTTCGTGGTGGCGCCCTTATAGTCAGGCCCTTTCGATCCCGCAAGCGGCAAATTCGATTTTTATCAAAAAAATGACTATATTTCGGCTGGTAGATTGTTTGGGATTAGGTTAGCCGAATCAACGGTTTGTGGGCGTTGCTGGAAGTCCGTCGGTTGGAGCTGACGTCGCGTCACGCCGTTTCGCCCGATGGAATCAGATAGCTCTTGCCGTCGCCATAGGCGCGCGTTTACCACCGCAACCCCAGTTCCAGTCGCGTGTTTTGCCGGTGTCGAGGTGGACCGAATCCGTATGGCAATAGGTGCCGACACCGCCGCGGTCCGGCAGCGAGCGGATATAAGCGGCGATATCCCATTTCGGCACGCCGTCGATCCGGATGTCGGCTGCCTCGCAGCTCTTGTGCATCGATTCGTCGGCGCCGCCGACCAGGCGGTTATGCTCTTCGTCGCGATAGCCCGAAGTAATGACAACGGGCCGGCCGAAATGGGTTTCGACCGTCTTGATCACTTTCAACAGGTCTGGCTTGAAACAGCCGACCTCGACATTGTCGTTCTGGAGATGCAGCCCGTTCGGCGCGATGCGCGTCATGCCGGGAAGGGCGGCCTTGTGCAGGAGGCCGGAGAGACTGCCGAGCAGGTTCTGCTTCGGAGCACTGTAGAGCGCGTTCGTCGTCGAGGTCGGAATGCTGCCCGTCGCCAATGATGCGGTTTGAACGGGCGCAACCTGTGTGCTCGTATTCTGCGAGGATTGCTGTGGCAGCACCGGCTCCGCCGCCTGTTCTGGCGCGGCAGGCTGGCTGTAGACGCCACTTCTTGCCGGTGCGGCACCTTCCGCCGGCGCATAAGCCTGCGGCTGAATGACGGTGGATGTGCTGTTGTTCTGCGGCCCCGGCTGGTGATCCGAAAAAATGCTCATCGCCTGCGCGTTGATCCGGGTCGACTGCATGACGAGCCCGCCGATATTGGCGGGTGCTGCCGTCGCGGGATCTGCCGGTGGGGCGGCAGCATTCGGGTTTTGCGCGATAAGCTGAGGCGCGGCTTGAGCGCCGGATACATTGACCACCTGCGGGTCGCTATAGACCGAGCGCGGGCCGGATTTTGCGGGCGCAGCCGTTGCAAGTTGAACTGTTGGGACCGTTGCGGCCTGCGCCGCCGGAGCGGCTGCGGCGGAATCGAGCGCCTTCTTGTTCGACACGCAGCCGGACAGCGCCAGCATCGAGGTGGCGATCAGCAACGCGCCCGTCAGGGGCATCCGCATCTCAGTATTACGCAAGCGAGCCGTCTCCAGTAGATGCGGAAAATGTGCGAAAAACGCCATCTTCCGCTTCGAGTCGGTTGGAGATTGCCTGCGGGGCCGGATCGCGGCAAGCGCCAAGGCGCCGGCCGGACCCGAAATCGAAAAAGCCGCAAGCCTCGCAAAAGCCTTGCGGCAGGAAAGCTTACCAGGCGCCGGTATTGCCCATGGAAGCCCAGGGTTCGGCGGCCGGAAGGGGGCTGCCTTTCTGCAGGATTTCGATCGAGATGCCGTCCGGAGAGCGCACGAAGGCCATGTTTCCGTCGCGCGGCGGCCGGTTGATGGTGATGCCGTTGTCCATCAGATTCTGGCAAGTGGCGTAGATGTTGTCGACCTCATAAGCGAGGTGGCCGAAATTGCGTCCTCCGCTATAATCTTCCGTATCCCAGTTGTAGGTAAGCTCGAGACAGGGAGCCTTTTCGTTGCGCGCACGGTCGAGATCGTCGCGGGCGGCCAGGAAAACCAGGGTGAAGCGGCCCTTCTCGTTTTCGTGTCGGCGGATCTCCTCCAGCCCGAACAACGTCGTATAAAAGGCGAGCGAAGCATCCAGGTCTTTGACGCGAACCATCGTGTGGAGATAACGCATTCTATCTACTCCTTTATTGGGGCTGGCTTTTTCAGCGAGCCGAGGTCAGCTTCGGGCAAGTCATCTTTATAGAATGTGCAGCTGGGAATAACTGAAAACTAGGACTTGCGCTTATCCGTTACCAAGATGTTAATCTTGATTTCAAGAATCAGTTAACCGTAACAGTGTGACGCGTATTCGAGGGGCTGGCGAAATGGCTGATAGGATTTCATCGAACGAATACTCCGACCTCGACGAGCTATCGGGAGAGGCGGTCGATCTTGTTGAAATCACCGGCGTCGTCAAGTGGTTCGACGTCGCCAAGGGTTTCGGCTTCATCGTGCCAGACAACGGCATGCAGGATGTTCTTCTGCATGTGACCTGCCTGCGCCGCGACGGTTACCAGACGATCCTCGAGGGAACGCGCATCGTCGCTCTCGTTCAGCGCCGCGAACGCGGTTACCAGGCCTTCAAGATCCTCTCGATGGATCAGTCGACGGCGGTTCATCCCTCGCAGCTGCCGCCGGTGCGCACACATGTGCAGGTCACCGCGACGAGTGGGCTCGAGCGTGCGCTCGTCAAGTGGTTCAACCGCACCAAGGGCTTCGGCTTTCTGACGCGCGGCGAGGGGACGGAAGACATCTTCGTGCACATGGAGACGCTTCGCCGCTTCGGCCTGACGGAGTTGCGCCCCGGCCAGGTCGTTCTCGTCCGCTTCGGCGACGGCGAAAAAGGCCTGATGGCTGCAGAAATCCATCCAGACGTTCCGAGTCCGGCAAGCCGGTCGCACTGATATGCGCGGCTTCGTCCTGTTTCACGCGATCAGAAGCGCCATCCTGGCGCTTTTTTTCATGGTTGCGCTGCCCGCCTTGGCTGAGGAGCAGGTGCGCTTCGAAAAGGAGCCGCTGCTCATCCAGAACGTCGCGGGCAAGATGCTGCATTTTACCGTCGAGATCGCCACGACCGAGGAACAGCGTGCCCGCGGGTTGATGTTCCGCAAGACGATGGCTGACGATGCCGGCATGATCTTCGATTTCGGCCAATCGCGGCGCGTTGCCATGTGGATGGAAAACACCATACTGCCGCTCGACATGCTCTTTGCAGACGACACCGGTACGATCCGCCACATCAAGGAAAACGCCAAGCCCTATTCGCGCGACATCATCGATTCGATGGGTGAGGTGAAATATGTCGTCGAACTCAACGCCGGCATCGTCGCCAAGCTCGGAATCAAGCCGGGCGACAAGATCGTGAGCGCCACGACGACAAGCAAGGCGAAGTGACGGCCGGATGCAATCGGCATACGAGCGATCGCGCGGATCTCAATGAATTCAGAAATATCGGGATATTGAATGGTCGGAGTGGAGAGATTCGAACTCCCGACCCTCTGGTCCCAAACCAGATGCGCTACCAGACTGCGCTACACTCCGTGCCGTGAATGGCAGGGGGAATACACGGTTCACTCCACCGTCGCAACCCCATAATCCAGTCGTTGCAGGAGATTATGTGGATACTTCCAAAAAACGTGATGTGCCGCCGGTTTGCCCTGCCGGGCGCAACTGGACGCGAGAACAAGCGCTGCTCAGCCCTGGCCGAGCAGGCCGACATATTGGGCGTAGCTGATGGCCATGTAGAAGAAAGCCGTAATGCCCGCCCCGATCACAATGGCATTGAACTCTGCCGAACGTCTCATCATGACTGCAAATCCACTAAACCTGATTGGGCCGTAAACTAGTGCCGAGCGCCGTATGCGGCAATCAGGTTGCAATCACAAGATGAGACAATCGGTAATATTGCGCAACCCAACCGAAAATCCCTTATATTTCAAACTGCGGTAAAGCTGGCGGGGCAGGGTATATCCACAGCCGCGTCGGTCATCGATATCCCTGTTCCCTTGATGTCGCTCGCTCCGGGCATGGAGCCGGCAACGACCGCATGCACCGCCTTTTTTCTTGAAAAGCGGGGGATTCGCGGATAAGCAAAACTCATCTCTTTGCTTTATCCCATCATGATGCAGCAAAGGCCCGGTGACGGGATTGAGATCATATATTCGGAGACTGCAGTCATGTCCGCCAAGATTTATCGTCCCGCCAAGACCGCCATGCAGTCGGGCAAGGCCAAGACTCATCTCTGGGTGCTCGAATTCGATCAGGAGTCGCCGCGCAAGATCGATCCGATCATGGGCTACACCTCCTCCGGCGACATGCGCCAGCAGGTGAAGCTCACTTTCGAAACGCAGGCACTCGCCGAAGCCTATGCCCAGCGCAACGGCATCGAATACCGTGTCATCGCGCCGAAGGATCCGGTCCGCCAGGTTGTCGCCTATCCGGATAATTTCCGCTATACCCGCACGCAGCCCTGGACGCACTGACATTTCTCGTCCACATATGCCGCATCCGGCCGCGCTTCTTGGGTGCGGCCAGCAGACGGCCCCTTAGCTCAGCTGGATAGAGCACCTGCCTTCTAAGCAGGTTGTCGCAGGTTCGATTCCTGCAGGGGTCGCCACAAATTCAGTGCCTTGAAGCCGCCCCGTGACCAGCGCGAGGAGGTCTGGTCACGGGGCGCTTACATTTCGATCGCCGTCCAGCCAATCCAGCATACGGCGGCGAACGGGCGTCCCACCTTGATCACCAGCAACCTTCCGTTCGACGAATGGACGGAGACCTTGGGATCCGAGTGCCTGACCGGCGCTCTGCTGGGCCGCATCACCCACCACGTCAACATCCTCGAGATGAATCGCGACAGCTATCGCCTCGTAAGCCGCGCCACGAAAGGCCGGCTGACACCCGTCGAAAAACGCAGCGCGCGGATGATCCCCCCGGTGAGGCTAAGCCCTCCCGGCGGGATCATCCGCGCGCTGTCAGCACGATTGTTGCGGCGATCGGACGACCGCCGCAACTGACATAGTTACAGGATCAAATCGCCTGCCCCCAGTTGGACGTGGCCATGCAGCTGAACCTGGAAGTCGCGAACGCCGTCGCCGTTCAGGTCGCCCTGGATAACGGTAGCATCAGCCTTGTCTTCATAGTGCCAAGTGAGCGCGCCAGCCTTATGGTCGAAGGAGGCATTCTCCTGTGCCAGGAAATGGAAGGCTCCATTGCCCAGCGCAGAGCCATTCGCATCCATCGCCGAGAGGTCGATCTTATCGACGCCGTGCTGGAAGTCGGTGATGATGTCGCGGTTCGAGCCGGACGCGGATTCCGTCGCTGCTTTGAAGACAAACGTATCCGAGCTGAGGCCACCGGTCATGATGTCCTTTCCGGAACCACCAATGAGGACGTCCGCGCCGTCGCCGCCGTTCAGCTTGTCCGCGCCGGCGCCGCCGTCCAGCTTGTCCGCGCCAGCCCCGCCATTGAGAACGTTGCCGCCGTTATTGCCGCCGGTCAGCACGTCGTCGTAGCTGGAGCCAGTCAAGTTTTCGATGCTGACGATCTTGTCACCGGTGGCATGCCCGCCCGATGCGGCCCCAGTCGCCAAGTTGACGTTGACCCCGCTGGAGGAGCCCTCATAGCTGGCCGTGTCGTTGCCATAACCGCCGTCGAGCACGTCCGCGCCGGCGCCGCCCTTCAACACGTCATTACCGGCGAGACCCTTGAAGGTTTCGTTGCCGCCGTTGGACTGACCGGTGTGTGGCATGATGTCGTTGCCGTTGGTGCCGGTATATACCGTCGGCGTGGTTGGCGTTCCCGGTTGTGTCGGCGTGGTCGGCGTTCCCGGATTCGTCGGTGTGGTCGGCGTACCCGGATTCGTCGGCGTAGTTGGCGTTCCCGGTGCCGCGCTGGAGCCGGATTCGTAGGCACCGGCATCGACAGTTCCAACGACGCGAGTGTGGCCGTCCAGATCGACCGAGGCGACGCCGTACTGGCTGGTTCCGTGGTCGATCGCCAGCGAGCCGGAGGCGAGGTGGAAGTTGTCGCTCGCTGCCCCCAGGAATTTCGGATCGACGCCGAGCTGGTTGCCGTTCGCTGCGCTCGGCATCGCGTTGCCGCCGTCGGTCTTGACCGATGCCTGGCCGGCCGTGCCGTTGTAGGTGACGTTGTTGGCCCAGACGACGTTGGCGTTGGTGTAGCCACCGTACGACGTGTTATCGACTGCGGTGTTGTTCTTGTTCACCGATGGGTCCGCTACGGCGACGTTGTTGACCCAGGTGTTGTTGCTCGACTGCGCGTTGCTGAGTTCGCCGCGCCAAGTGCCGTCGTTCAGCAGGTCCTGATTGTTGTGGTATGCTGTGTTGTTCTGCACCGTGACGGAGTCGCTCCAGGTAACTTGGATGCCTTTGCTGCCGTTCTCATAGACGAGGTTGTTGTCGACCAGGGTCTTAAACGTGTAGTTCGGATGACCGCTCGTCTGCGTGCTCTGGAAATCGTCGATGATGATGCCGTTGCCATCGGTGTGCGCACCCGACTTCGTGACGTTGTCGTGCGAGATGTTGTTCCGGATGATGTTGCGGAAGCTGCCATCGTCCGGCGCCCCGGTGATGTTCCGGTTCTGGTAGAGAGAGATGCCTGAAAACCAGCCGGAACTCGCATTTTTGTAAGTCTCGTTCCCTTCGATCGTGATGAAGTCGGATCCCGCGAAGGCGATGCCGGACGCACCGTTGTCGTGGGAAACGTTATTGGCGATCCTCACATGGTGGACGCCATCACCAACAATGCCGTGCGAATCGCTCCCGTAGACCTCGAAGCCCTCGACCGCCACATAGTTAGCAGTGATGTTGATACCATTTGCGCCGCCCGATGCTGAGTGGATCACCGCTCCACCCGGTACCTCCGACCGCAAGGTAATGTAGCCGGCGGCGGAACCATCCTTGTACATGTTCACCGACTCATTATAGACGCCGGCGCGCACCACAACCTCGTCGCCGGGCTTAAGGTCCGCCGCCATTGCCTCGCTGATCGTGTGAAAAGGAGACGAGGCACTGCCGTTACCGCTGCCACTGCTGCTCGCCGATACGTAGTATGTCGTCATGGTCTTGTTCCTCAACCTTAGCGTTGTCTTTACCAATTACCATTTTTAGTTAATCAGTCGTTACGGCGGCGGGTTATAAGGCGACGTTTTGGAGGGCGCAACAGCAACGCGACAGTAAGTGCTTGAGAATCATAGCCATATTGCTGCCACATTATCCAAATCGATCTGAAGTTACGTTTTGAAATACTTGGTGAATTTCGAGTCGCCCAAAATGGGGCAATATATATATCTCGCATGCCGCGAATTATTCTTTCTGCAACTACAGAGATATGCATCCATTGAAAACATTAGAAAAACTGATGGGCGTGACTGGAATCTTCCCACCAAAGAGCGGAATCGACATTTTTTTCTGAATTCAGCAATTTTTGGATAGATTTTGCCGGATGTGGACAACAATTTAGCTCGCATGGCACCGGCGATGGTCGCTGATTCGACCTCGTTCTGCAGCCGGCAGTCCTGGTGGAAGATCAATGGAAGCGGTCGCTTTGCCGCCCTGGAGACCCGCCTACTGGTCGATTGCAACGACGATGCGATCCGACAAGAATGCAATTCAGCCGTCTCCCAGAGCCGTCGTCGATACGACCTACAACGGTAACGACGTACCTAAGGCATGAATGACAGCCGCGTGCCGAACGGGTCACCGACGGCTTGCAAGTACGAGACCGCCGACGAGCGATCCTGTCTTAACGGCCTTGGAAAATCTTGATGATTTTCGGAATAAAGCGGTGTTGTTTGACGTCGACGACATCGTCATAGGTTATGCGGCCGGAAACAATGGCTGCAACAAATCCGCTGGAAAGGCCGGCCACGAAAATGTGGGCAAGCCGGAACTAGGAACGCTTTGCTGGGCAACGCATTCGTCAAAGCGATGCCGGAGAATGCGTTGCATTCCCCGCTGACAGAAACGATCGGCTGCTCTTATCAGCGATCCAGGAAGTGATCGAAGTAGACCTTGGGGATCGGATAGGCGTAGACCCCTCTGTCAAGGAAGCTTTGCCTGGAGAGGCAGCTTCTGAGAGCCGTGTTGTACAGCAGGCTCTGCGAGTCCGGCGAGCCTCTGCGCCAGGAACTTGCCTCCGGCAGGCAGTGCTGAAGCGCTTTATCGTATCGCGCCAGCAGAACCGGATCGGTATCGACCCGAATGCCGCCATGATAGGATTGATAGTTCGAGGGGGCTTCCGCCGCCGAAATGCAGCCTACACTCAGTACAAGACCTACTACCGCCATCAATCTCATTGGATGCAAATCTCCCATGGTCGATTATCCGAAGTAATCGATGCGAGATTATTGCTTCCCGCGCCTTCAGGCAAGCGGCCCCCGTGACTTCACAGAGCCGGCAGAGTTGGCGCTCGCGGTAGCACATCCGTCGCCTGGGCGCTCAAGAAGCCATGTCGCGAAACGCCTACGTTAGAGCCTTTCCGGATTAGATTGAAGCATTCTGTTGGCTCAAACGGAGTCGAATGGTCGACCGGCCGGCGCGCGTCGTAGCCCAGCTCTACGGCCAAGCCGGCCGGTCGATCAGGCGGCCCGTTTCAGCCAACCCGAAGGGCCGGGCATATTTCCGCCAGGATCAGAGGCGATCCGCTCGGACGTGCCTTGGGGTATGCCCGTCGCCAACCGCCTCTGCCCTGACGAAAATCTGCTCCGGCAGAATGCTTCAATCTAACCCGGAAAGGCTCTAGCGCCCAGAAGCGGCGATGCGATCCAGTTCGATCAATTTAGGAGATCAGCGGGAACCTTGCCGCCGTTTTCCGAAAGCCGCTTCATCAGCGCCTTGTGCAGCCACATATTCATTTTCGCGGAGTCGTTGGTGTCGCCGGTATAACCGAGTTCAGCGGCGAGCTCCTTGCGTTCGGCCAGGCTCGCATCCATCCCGACGGCTTTCATCAGGTCCACGATCGAGTGACGCCAGTCGAGTTTCTGGCCGTTCTTCTTCACGGCCGCGTCGAGGATAGGGACGATATCGACGGTCGTCGGCTTGCTCTGAGCGGGAGAAGCCGGGGGCGCCGGGCTGGGCGCTGCCGATGGGGAGACCGGAGCCTGTGCGGGCTCTGTCTTCGGCGCGCTTGTCGCAACGGGTTCGGCTGCTTTTGCTTCTCCGAAGATTGCATGTTTGATCTTGTCGAAAATGCCCATGCGTTAACCTCCAATTCCGTAGATGAGAACATGCTGAAACATGGAGTTCGCCGCAGGCATATCCAGACGGGCAAGGGGGTATTTTTACTCTTCAATCAAGGATAGTAAAACCAGGATCCCTTGGCAGAGCGATCGGCCTGGTGCCCGCTTTTGGTACAGTCGGCCCGCCTCCTACTCATATGGCGTTAAGCATGAATCATTATTGTCGGTGGCAACGCCGCTTGCGGCGCGGCGAAGGGAAACATTCGCAAGTCCATAACGTTGCCTTGCATGAGCGTCCTGCAGGTGCAGGCGCCCAATCGATCGAAGGCACGCGCGTTCCTCGATTTTCTGCCGGGACCGGTCGTTCGGCCCGTGGAAACGGAGGAAAATCATGACTCATAAGCACCTTGGACTGCCGCTTGTCCTGTTCGCATCCTGTGCTGTCCTTGCCATGCCGGTAGGCCAGGCATGGGCGATCGACGTCGGCGTGACGGCGAATGCAGGCAATACCGTCAGCGCCAATGCTGGAGCTTCGCTCGGTGGCGGAGGCGGTGTTGATGCAACAGCAAAGGCATCCGTCGGCGGCTCGAATGGCGTCAATGCGGATGCAACTGCCAATGCCGGCAACCGTCGAGGCGTCGATGCCCATCTCAATGCTGGTGTCGGCGAGAGCAATGGCCTCGGCGCAAACGCCAATGCCAGGCTCGGCGGCGGGCGCGGAACCAATGCCGATATCAACGCACGCACCGGCGGCTTCCGCGGGATCGATACCAAAGCCACGGCTTCAGTTGGCGGCATCAACGCCAATCTAGCCGTCGGCCGCGTGAGCGGACAGGGCGCTACGGCGGCTGCGCCGGACGCCACCGCCGATGCGGCTGAGGCTCGCACCCTCGATGCCTTCCGCAGCATGCCTGCCGATCAACGGCGCAAGATCCTCATTCGTTGCGTCGATGTTTCCGCCTCGGGCGGCTCCGATGCCGGTCTTGCCGGTCTCTGCCAGCTCCTGCGGATAACGGCCTCCCGTTAAATATCAAAAACCCGCCGAGCCAGGCTCGGCGGGTCTTCAACAAGCTCGCTTCGCTCTCTTAGTGCAGGATCTGGCTGAGGAACAGCTTGGTGCGTTCGTGCTGCGGATTGTCGAAGAACTCGGCCGGTGAATTCTGTTCGACGATCTGGCCCTGGTCCATGAAGATGACGCGGTTGGCGACCTGGCGGGCAAAGCCCATTTCATGAGTCACGCAGAG
The DNA here is from genome assembly GCF_003938655.1 of Rhizobium pisi. GTDB lineage: Bacteria > Pseudomonadota > Alphaproteobacteria > Rhizobiales > Rhizobiaceae > Rhizobium > Rhizobium pisi. The sequence continues at coordinate 129,532 of NZ_RJJT01000006.1, read as the reverse complement.
CATGGTCATGCCTTCTTCGGCAAGGCCCACCATGGTGTCGAGCACTTCCTTGATCATTTCGGGGTCAAGCGCCGAAGTCGGCTCGTCGAACAGCATGATCTTCGGGTTCATGCAGAGCGAGCGGGCAATCGCCACGCGCTGCTGCTGGCCGCCGGAAAGCTGGCCCGGATATTTGTTGGCCTGTTCCGGGATCTTGACGCGCTTCAGGAAGTGCATGGCGATCTCTTCCGCCTGCTTCTTCGGCATCTTGCGCACCCAGATCGGCGCCAGCGTGCAGTTTTCGAGGATCGTCAGATGCGGGAAGAGGTTGAAGTGCTGGAACACCATGCCGACTTCGCGCCTGACCTCGTCGATCTTCTTGAGATCGTTGGTCAGCTCGGTGCCGTCGACGATGATCTGGCCCTTCTGATGTTCCTCCAGGCGGTTGATGCAGCGGATCATCGTCGATTTGCCCGAGCCCGACGGGCCGGCGATGACGATGCGCTCGCCGCGCATGACCTTGAGGTTGATATCGCGCAGCACGTGGAAATCGCCGTACCACTTGTTCATGTTGATGATCTCGACCGCCACTTCCGTTGTGGAAACGGTGAGCTTTTTCGCTGGAGCTTCAGCCATGTTATTTTCCCTCATTCTTATCGTTTTGGCGTTCTTATCGTTTGTGGCCGGTATCGAGATGGCGTTCCACGAAGCTTGAATAGCGCGACATGCCGAAGCAGAACAGCCAGAAGGTAAAGCCGGCGAAGATCAGGCCGGTGAGCGGCGTGACGGCACTGGCCCAGTAAGCGTCGCTGAAATTCAGGCGGACGATGCCGAGCAGATCGAACATGCCGATGATCGAGACCAGCGACGTGTCCTTGAACGTTCCGATGAATGTATTGACGATGCTCGGTATGACAAGCTTGATGGCCTGCGGCAGGATGACCAGCCGCATCTTTTGCCAGTAGCTGAGACCGAGCGAATCGGCGCCCTCGAACTGGCCCTTCGGGATAGCCTGCAGGCCGCCACGGATAACCTCCGCCATATAGGCCGAGGTAAAGATCGCAACGCCGATCAGCGCCCGCAGCAGTTTGTCGACATTCCAGCCGGTCGGCAGGAACAGCGGCAGCATGACGCTTGCCATGAACAGCACGGCGATCAGGGGAATGCCGCGGATGATTTCGATGAAGGCAATGCAGACGGTGCGGATGATCGGCATGTTCGAGCGCCGCCCGAGCGCCAGGATGACGCCGAAGGGAAGCGAGACGGCGATGCCGACGAAGGAGAGAACCAGCGTCACCATCAGGCCGCCCCAGAGCGAGGTTTCGACCGGCTCGAGCCCGAAGCCGCCGCAGAGCAGCCAGAAGGACAGAATAGGCAGGGCAATGAACAGCAGGATGGCGTTCAGCCCCTTGCGCGGGGCGCGGGGGATCAGCATCGGCGTCATCAGCGCGATGAAGAGGATGCCGACGATCGTCGGCCGCCAGCGCTCTGCGAGCGGATAACGGCCGTAGACGAATTGGTCGAACTTGGCGTTGACGAAGGCCCAGCAGGCGCCGCTCCAGCCATCCGGCTGGATGCCGCCCTGCACTGTTGTGGCACAGAATGTTCGGTCCGGGCCGCTCCAGACGGCCTGGATGAACAGCCAGTTGATCATATGCGGCAAGACCCAGGCGAGAACGGCGAGCGCAAGCACCGTCATCACTATGTCCCTGGGTGTTGCAAGCAGGTTCTTGCGGACCCAGGCAACCGCGCCCCTTTCGCCGGGCGGGGCTGGTTCCGGTGCCAGTATGGTGGTTCTGACGAAGGATTGGTTGGATACAGACATCTTATCGCTCCACCAGGGCCATTTTGGCGTTGAACCAGTTCATGAAGAGCGATGTCACGATGCTGAGCAGCAGATAGGCGATAACCACGAGGAACATCAGTTCAACGGCCTGACCGGTCTGGTTGAGAATTGTGCCGCTGACGGCGAAGTAATCGGCGAAACCGATGGCGATCGCCAGCGAGGAATTCTTCGTCAGGTTCAGATATTGGCTCGTCAGTGGCGGAATGATGATGCGCAGTGCCTGTGGCACTACAACGAGGCGCGTGATGCTCGATGGATGCAGGCCGAGTGCGCCTGCCGCTTCCGACTGGCCCTTCGGCACGCCGCGAATGCCGCTACGCACGATCTCGGCGATGAACGAGGCGGTATAGAAGGAGAGGGCCAGGAAGAGCGACATGAACTCCGGACCGACGACGCTGCCGCCGGTCAGGTTGAACTTGCCGGCGACCGGCATGTCGAACGACAGCGGCAGGCCGCTCAGCAGGAAGGCGAGGATCGGAAGCCCGACGATCAGGCCGACCGACGCCCAGATCGTGTGGAACTGCTTGCCCGTTGCCGCCTGGCGCTTATGCGCCCAGCGCGCAGTGAAGACGGTGGCGATGATCCCGATCAACAATGCGATGCCTACGGCCCACATGCCGGTCTCGAAAATCGGCTTGGGGAAGGCGAGGCCGCGATTGTTAAGGAACATGTTAAGCGGCAGGTGCAGTGAATCGCGCGGCTGCGGCAGCACGGCGAGAACGCCGGAATACCAGAAGAAGATGACGAGCAGCGGCGGGATGTTGCGGAACACCTCGACATAGACGGTGCAGAGCTTGGCGATCAGCCAGTTGTGCGACAGCCGGCCGATGCCGATGATGAAGCCGATGATCGTTGCCGTGATGATGCCGGTGACGGCGACCAGGACCGTGTTCAGGATCCCGACGAGCAGTGCGCGTCCGTAGGTGGAATCGCTCGAATAGCCGATCAGCGATTGGCCGATCTCGAAGCCGGCGCGTCCGCGCAGGAAGGCGAAGCCGGATGCCGTGTTGCTGCGGGCGAGGTTTACCGCCGTATTGTGCGTGACCCATATGGTCAGCACGGCAATCACCACGACGGTTACGATCTGGAAGAAGATGCCCCGAATTTTCGGGTCGTACATGGCTGAGCTCAAGCTCCAGCCGGTATCGTAAGGTACAGAAGCCTCTTGCGTCATACCGCGCCATTCCCCTGTGAGCCCGTTTTTGGGCTTTTCTTTTTTGGAAGAGGAAAGGCGTTTTACCGCCTTTCCCGGCTTTTCAAGCGGTGCGCAATCAGCGAACCGGCGGAGCGTACTGGATGCCGCCCTTGTTCCAGAGAGCGTTGAGGCCGCGCTGGATCTTCAGCGGGCTGCCCTGGCCGATGTTACGTTCGAAGACCTCGCCGTAATTGCCGACGTTCTTGACGATGTTATAGGCCCAGTCATTGGTCAGGCCGAGGTCGGTGCCGATCTTGGTGTCAGCCTCGCTGCCGAGGAAGCGCTTGATGTCGGGGTTCGGCGAGTTCTTCATCTCGTCGACATTCGCCTGGGTGATGCCGAACTCTTCGGCGTTGATCAGCGCATAGGCCGTCCACGACACGATGTCGAACCACTGGTCGTCACCCTGGCGGACTGCCGGGCCGAGCGGCTCCTTGGAGATGATCTCTGGAAGGACGACGTGCTCGTCGGGGTTCTTCAGCGTCAGGCGCAGCGAATAAAGGCCGGACTGGCCGGTCGTGTAGACGTCGCAACGACCGGAATCATAGGCGGCGTTGACTTCTTCGAGCTTCTCGAAGACGACCGGATTGTACTGAAGGTTGTTCGCCTTGAAATAGTCGGCGAGGTTCAGTTCGGTGGTCGTGCCCGATTGTACGCAGATGGCGGCGCCCGAGAGTTCCAGTGCCGACTTCACGTTCAGGCTCTTGCGAACCATGAAGCCCTGACCGTCGTAATAGGTGACCGGGCGGAAGTTGAAGCCGAGCGCGGTATCGCGGTTGATCGACCAGGTGGTGTTGCGCGACAGGATATCGATTTCGCCGGACTGCAGTGCCGGGAAACGATCCTTTGCCGATAGGGGCGTGTATTTCACCTTGGTCGGATCGCCGAAGACGGCGGAAGCGACGGCCTTGCAGAAGTCGACGTCGAAGCCGGCCCAATTGCCGGAAGCATCAGGCTGTGCGAAACCCAGAAGGCCGGTATTGACGCCGCATTGCACGAAACCCTTCGCCTTGACGTCTCCGAGAGTTGTGGCCGAGGCGGCCGAGGCGCCAAGTGCCAAAACTGCTGCGCCGAGAGCGGCGGACAGAAGCTTGTTCTTCATTTTTTCCCAACCTTTTCCGTTGTCTTATATTTTCTTGTGGGGAGTTCCGGCGGAAAAACCTGCCGCCCCCATGTCCCTCGACACCCTCCCGGCGCGAGTAGGTCTATCACAGTCGCAAATGTCACTATGGTCAAGTGTCGCCATCAATAATTGCGGCAAAATTCAGCATTTTGGTAGATTGGGCTGCATTCATGGGCGATTGGCTATGAAATAGGCGTCCAGTTGCGGAAAAATAACGCGAAAATCGAAAAATCCATCGTCCCCGACGTCACCGGCAACCAGCCTTCAAGGGGTTGACCGGAAACGGCGAGGCGTCCAAAGGTTTGGTTTCGCGACCCTTCGCCAAAGGCTATTTCCGACATGAAAGACAAAGACAGCTTGCTGCAGAATGCCGGCATCAACACCCGCCTGACCCATATCGGCAATGACCCGTTCGACTATCACGGCTTTGTCAACCCGCCGGTCGTGCATGCTTCAACGGTGCTGTTTCCGAATGCGCGGACGATGGAGACGCACGCGCAGAAATATACATACGGGACGCGCGGCACACCGACCACGGACGCGCTCTGCGAGGCGATCGATGCACTCGAAGGTTCGGCCGGCACGATCCTCGTGCCCTCGGGGCTGGCGGCCGTCACCATTCCGTTCCTGGGTTTCGTTGCCGCCGGCGATCATGCGCTCGTCGTCGATTCGGTTTACGGCCCGACGCGCCATTTCTGCGATACAATGCTGAAGCGTCTCGGCGTCGAGGTGGAGTATTACGATCCGGCGATCGGCGCCGGCATCGAGACGCTGTTCCGGCCGAACACGAAGCTCGTCCACACCGAGGCTCCCGGCTCCAATACTTTCGAAATGCAGGATATTCCGGCGATCTCGGCGGTTGCGCACCGCCACGGCGCCGTCGTCATGATGGACAATACCTGGGCGACGCCGCTCTATTTCAGGCCGCTCGATCACGGAGTCGACATCTCCATACACGCGTCGACGAAATATCCCTCCGGCCATTCCGATATCCTGCTCGGGACGGCTTCGGCCAATGCCGAGCACTGGCCGAGGTTGAAGGACGCCAACGGTGCGCTCGGCATCTGCGGCGCACCCGACGATGCCTACCAGATCCTGCGCGGACTGCGCACCATGGGGCTGCGCCTCGAGCGACACTACGAAAGCGCGCTTCATATTGCGGAATGGCTGGAGGGCAGGGAGGATGTCGCCCGCGTGCTGCACCCGGCTCTTCCGAGTTTTCCCTCTCACGCCATCTGGAAACGCGATTTCAAGGGCGCGAGCGGCATCTTTTCCTTTGTGCTTGCCGCAGACCAGCCCGAGAAATTCAAGGCAAAGGCGCATGCCTTCCTCGACGCGCTCCGGATTTTCGGTCTCGGCTATTCCTGGGGCGGCTTTGAAAGCCTCGCGCTGCACGCCAATCTCAATGACCGCAAGGTTGCCAAGGCCCCGACTGAGGGCCCGGTCATCCGCCTGCAGATCGGCATCGAGGATGTGGCCGACCTCAAGGCCGATATCGAGCGCGGTTTTGCAGCTGCAAGTCTCGCCTGAGAAGGGAGGCGTCGCCTGTCGCATCTTACGGCAGATGGACGGCGCGATAGCCGTAGATCCAGTCGAGATCCGCCGCGAGACTTTGCGGCGGCTTGAGGCCGAGCACGAGATCGCGGCCGATCCGGATCGGTCCCTTCGCATGATAGGCGAACCGGTTGAAGGCGCCGCGCTGGCGGAGCCTTGCAATGCGTGGCGCGCGATGTCTTTCGAAGAGCGCCAACGCTTCCGCAACGGGACGATCGGAAAGAAATGCGGCAAGCTCGTAGGCGTCTTCGATCGCCATGGCCGCTCCCTGTGCGGCAAAGGGCATCATCGCATGTGCAGCGTCGCCGATCAGAACCGTCTTGCGGCCGTCCTGCCACGCGCCTGCAGTGGTTTCAAACAGCGGCCAGAACGTCAATTTCCCCTGTCTTTCGAACAATGAGAGGATCGCGGCGTTCCAGCCGGAAAGGCGCGCCCGCAACTGCGCGCGCTGCGCTTCCGTCGGTTCGCTTTGCCAGGCCTGCGGCGCAAGGTTGCCGGCGGTGATCGCCACCATGTTGAAGCTGCGGGTCTCTTTCAACGGATAGGAGACGAGATGCGCCGCCCCGCCGAGGAAGGCGGAAACGCTTGCCCGGTCGAGAAAACCGGGCGCCTCGTCTTCGGCAATGGTGAAGCGGTAGGCGACATTGCCGGAAAAGCGCGGCGAGGGGCTGCCGGAAATGGATGGCCGGAGCTTCGACCACACGCCGTCCGCCCCGATGACGAGATCGGCGGCGCGCTCGAATGACGGCAGGCTCGTCTCCATCCGTACGCCGAGATGAAGCCGGCAGAGCGGATCGGCCTCGACGGCGGCCAGAAGGGCCTTCTGCAACGTGGTGCGATGCAGGACGCCATAGGGAGCGCCCCAGCGCTCGCGCGCGAAATTGCCTGCCGGAACGGCCGCGAGCTGGCGGAGCGAACTGCCCGATATCAGCCCGATCGCGTCCGGTTCCAGCCAGACTTTCGAAAGCCCTTCCAGGATGCCGAGTTCGGCAAGGATGCGGGAGGCGTTCGGCGATACCTGCAATCCGGCGCCGACTTCGGTGAGTTCGCCCGCCTGCTCGAAGATATCAGAGCTGATGCCACGCCGCGAAAGCGAAAGGGCAGCGGTCAGCCCTGATATCCCGGCGCCAATGATGGCGGCATGTTCGACCGGCATTGTCCGTCCGATCCCGAGTTGGACGGGTCAGGCCGCCTTTACGTGGAAAACGCAGCCGGCCGGATTGGTCTGGCTCGGCTTGAGCGCGGAATTGAAGCGATAGAGCGTCGAGCAGTAGGAGCAGACTTTCTCGTTGTCGTCGCCCATGTCGATGAAGATGTGCGGATGGTCGAAGGGAGCCGAAGCGCCGGTGCACATGAATTCCTTGACGCCGACCTCGATGACGCGGTGACCGCCGTCGTTCTGGAAGTGGGGAATGTTGTGGCCGGCCATGTCGCTCTCCGAATGCTTTGAAACGTGCGCGGACCTTATAAGCCTTCGTCGCAAATGTGTAGAGCCAAAGCGCTGTGCCAGCCACAGTTTTTGGCTTCACGCTGACAGGCGCCTCGATTATGGTCGCGCCAAAAAGGAAGGTCCGATGAACCTGAATACGCCTGCATTTTCAAGCTTCACCCATGACGGATTGCGGCTTGCCTTTTTCGACGAGGGCGACCCGTCCGGTGTGCCAGTGCTGTTGATCCACGGCTTTGCCTCGACGGCAAACGTCAACTGGGTGCATCCGGGTTGGCTGAAGACGCTGGGTGATGCCGGTTATCGGGTGATCGCCATCGACAATCGCGGCCACGGCGCAAGCGACAAGCCGCACGATGCGCAAGCCTATCGTCCTTGGGTCATGGCCGGCGATGCAATAGCGCTGCTCGACCATCTCGGCATCCCGGAAGCCAATGTCATGGGCTATTCCATGGGCGCGCGCATTTCCGTCTTTGCAGCGCTCGCCAATCCGCATCGCGTCCGTTCGCTGGTGCTCGGCGGCCTCGGCATCGGCATGACCGATGGCGTCGGCGACTGGGATCCGATTGCCGATGCGCTGCTCGCTCCCTCGCTCGATGAGGTGACGCATGCCCGCGGCCGCATGTTCCGTGCCTTCGCAGAGCAGACGAAGAGTGACCGCATCGCCCTTGCCGACTGCATCCACGGCTCGCGCGATCTTGTCGCCCGCTCGGATATGGGCAAACTCGACATGCCGACGCTGATCGGTGTCGGCACCAAGGACGATATTGCCGGCTCGCCGCAGGAATTGGCGGCGCTGATGCCCAATGCCGAAGCTCTCGATATTCCGGGCCGCGATCACATGCTCGCGGTCGGCGACAAGGTTTTCAAGCAGGCGGTGCTGGCCTTCTATGCGAGGGTCGCCAAGCGGTGACATCATCGTGAAGCCGAAAAGCCATGCTAAAAAACCATGGCGATGGCACCCATTTATGTTATTGGCGTTTTCCTCTATATATCGGCATTCCGAAAACGGCATTCCTGAAGGCAGCGAGGAGAGCGGCGATGGTCGCAAAGACAGACATTCGTGCTTTTGAGACAGGCCATCCCGTGAAGGTGATGGATCCCATCTGGGACAGCCTGCGCGAGGAAGCAAGGATCGCAGCCGAAAGTGACCCGGTTCTCGCCGCCTTCCTCTACTCGACGGTGATCAACTACCATTCGCTCGAGGAATGCGTCATTCATCGCATCTGCGAACGTCTCGACCATCCAGATATGCAGGCGAACCTGCTTCGCCAGACCTTCGAGGAAATGCTCTTCGACTGGCCGGAGTGGGGCTCGATCCTGCGCGTCGACATCCAGGCCATCTACGACCGTGATCCCGCCTGCCTGCGTTTCATGGAGGCGGTGCTCTATTTCAAGGGCTTCCATGCGCTGCAGACGCATCGTCTGGCCCATTGGCTGCTGAACCGCGGCCGGCGTGATTTCGCGCTCTATCTGCAGAGCCGCTCCTCCAGCGTCTTCCAGACCGACATCAATCCGGCCGCCCGCATCGGCAAAGGCATCTTCCTTGATCATGCGACCGGCCTCGTCGTCGGCGAGACGGCCGTTATCGGCGACAACGTCTCGATCCTGCACGGGGTCACGCTCGGCGGCACCGGCAAGGAGGGCGCCGACCGCCATCCGAAGATCGGCAGCGGCGTCATGATCGGCGCCGGCGCGAAGATTCTCGGCAATATCGAAATCGGCTACTGCTCGCGCGTCGCCGCCGGTTCCGTCGTCCTGAAGGCGGTGCCGCCCAAGAAGACGGTCGCGGGCGTTCCGGCCAAGGTTGTTGGCGAGGCTGGTTGTTCCGAGCCGTCGCGCAATATGGACCAGGTCATCGGCGCCGATATCTGAGCGCCTGTTGGAAGAGGGTAGGAGAAGTCGGCAGGATTGGAGCGGGGACAGCTGTTCCAAGCGGCAACTCTGCCTTTACACCGCTGCTTTTGCTGTGCAAGAAGCGGCTCATCAAGACCGTTCACGGAGATGACAGAGTGAAGCCAGAAGAAATCAAGAAGCTCGACGCCTATTTCAAACGCATGTTCAACCCACAGATCATCGTGAAGGCGCGTCCGCGCAAGAATGATTCTGCGGAAGTCTACCTCGGCGAAGAATTTCTGGGCGTCGTCTATATCGATGACGAGGACGGCGATCGCTCCTACAACTTTTCGATGGCGATCCTCGACGTCGATCTTTGATCGTCCTCGAAAGCTCCAAGAGGACCGGGCGGCGCGATTCGCCCGGTCTTTTTTTGTTTTTTCGCTCCCGGGCCAAAATTTTTTTAAATCTTCCGGTTGTGGCATTGTGATATATATTAGCAAAATCAATTAAAGACGTACGTGCCCCGGCGCGCATGCTTTGTTATATAATTGTAATGCAACCAATGGGTGTTTTGCGGCGCACAAGACTACTTGACTATTTGTGCGTTGCAGCTACCCTGCCGCCACCAACAGCCCCAACGGAGGACGGCCATGTTCAACTTTGACGATGCCAACAAGAAGAGCAAGGAAGCCGTCGACACGGCGCTGAGAACCTATTCCGACACAGCCAAGGGCTTTCAGGCGATCGCCGCCGAAGCCGCTGAATATTCGAAGAAATCCTTTCAGGACGCGGTGACGCATTTCGAAACGCTGGCCGGCGCCAAGAGTTTTGAGGCGGCCTTCGAGCTGCAGACCAGCTACGTAAAGTCGTATTTCGAAGGCTTCGTCTCCGAAACGACGAAGCTCGGCGAGATGTATGCCGATCTCGCCAAGTCCGCCTACAAGCCCTACGAGGCTCCGATCGCTGCTGCCGTCTCCAAGGCGCCGAAATCGGCGCAGCCGGCGGCATCCGTCGCCGCATAAGGCGATTTCGACAGCGCAACCTGCGCTACATATTGAAAAATAGGGACCGGCTACGCATCTGTGGCCGGTCTTTTTTGTTTCCGCTTTTGCTGCAACGCCTGCATGGGATTGGCCAGGGACTTTTTTGGTCTTTCCCGTGAATGCCGGGCATTTCTTGATTGCAGTGTCTGACAGGGGGCTTAAAATCAGCCTATTATGAACTAAGTTAGTGTTTCAGATATTCGGCGGGAAAAGCACCCTCCCATGCTCCGCCGGATTGATTGAGGAATGAATGACTATGATCGCAACGCCGATCCGGATGCAGAACGACAGCGAAAGGAACGGGGACAACGGAAATCGCGGAACCTCGGTCATCACACGCACCAAGCCGAAGACCAAGAAGCCGAATCTCTATCGCGTGCTGCTTTTGAATGACGACTACACTCCCATGGAATTCGTCATCCATATTCTGGAGCGTTTTTTTCAGAAGGATCGTGAAAGTGCCACCCGCATCATGCTCCATGTCCATAACCACGGCGTCGGCGAATGCGGAATATTCACATACGAGGTGGCGGAAACCAAGGTCAGCCAGGTGATGGACTTCGCCCGGCAGCACCAACATCCGCTGCAATGCGTCATGGAAAAGAAGTGAGGATCTGAACGTGCCAACATTTTCGCCTAGTTTAGAGAAGGCGCTCCATCAGGCACTGACCTTTGCCAACGAGCGGCACCACGAATATGCGACGCTCGAGCATCTGCTGCTCGCCCTGATCGACGATGCCGATGCGGCAGCGGTCATGGGTGCGTGCAATGTCGATCTCGATGCGCTTCGCAAGACGCTCGTCGAATATGTCGATAACGAACTCTCCAATCTGATCACGGGTTATGACGAGGATTCCAAGCCGACCTCCGGCTTCCAGCGTGTCATCCAGCGTGCCGTCATCCACGTGCAATCGTCCGGCCGCGAGGAAGTGACCGGTGCCAACGTGCTCGTCGCGATCTTCGCGGAGCGCGAAAGCCATGCTGCCTATTTCCTGCAGGAGCAGGAGATGACCCGCTACGACGCCGTCAACTACATCTCCCACGGCATCGGCAAGCGGCCTGGCGTTTCTGAGGCTCGTCCTCCGCGCGGCGCCGAGGACGAATCGGAAAGCAAGCCGACGGCGCGCGGCGGCGAAGAGGACGGCGGCCCCAAGAAGCAGCAGGATGCGCTCAAGGCCTATTGCGTCAATCTCAACGAGAAGGCCAAGGGCGGCAAGATCGACCCGCTCATCGGCCGTCACGCCGAGGTGAGCCGCACCATCCAGATCTTGTGCCGCCGTTCGAAGAACAATCCGCTCTATGTCGGTGATCCCGGCGTCGGCAAGACGGCGATCGCCGAAGGCCTTGCCAAGCGCATCGTCGAAGGCAAGGTTCCCGAAGCGCTTGCCGATGCGACGATCTTCTCGCTCGACATGGGCACGCTGCTCGCCGGCACGCGCTATCGCGGCGATTTCGAAGAGCGCCTGAAGCAGGTCGTCAAGGAGCTGGAAGAATATCCGGGCGCCGTGCTCTTCATCGACGAGATCCATACGGTGATCGGCGCCGGCGCCACGTCGGGCGGCGCGATGGATGCATCGAACCTGCTGAAGCCGGCGCTTTCGTCGGGCGCGATCCGCTGCATCGGTTCGACCACCTACAAGGAATACCGCCAGTTCTTCGAGAAGGACCGGGCGCTGGTCCGTCGTTTCCAGAAGATCGACGTCAGCGAACCGTCGATCGATGATGCGATCGAGATCATGAAGGGCCTGAAGCCCTATTTCGAAGAGTATCACCACCTCAGGTATTCGAACGATGCGATCAAGTCGGCCGTCGAACTGTCGGCCCGCTACATCTCCGACCGCAAGCTGCCCGACAAGGCGATCGACGTGATCGACGAGACGGGTGCGGCTCAGATGCTACTGCCGCCGTCGAAGCGCCGCAAGCTGATCACCGAAAAGGAGATCGAGGCGACGATCGCGACGATGGCCCGCATTCCGCCGAAGACCGTATCGAAGGACGACGAAGCCGTGCTCGCCAATCTCGAGCAGGAACTGCGTTCGGTTGTCTACGGCCAGGATATCGCGATCGAAGCCCTTTCGACCTCGATCAAGCTGGCGCGTGCCGGCCTTCGTGAACCGAACAAGCCGATTGGCTCTTACGTCTTCTCGGGTCCGACGGGCGTCGGCAAGACCGAGGTCGCAAAGCAGCTGGCGTCGTCGCTTGGCGTCGAGCTTCTGCGCTTCGACATGTCCGAGTACATGGAGCGGCACACGGTTTCGCGCCTGCTCGGTGCACCTCCCGGCTATGTCGGTTTCGACCAGGGCGGTCTTCTCACAGATGGCGTCGACCAGCACCCGCATTGCGTGGTCCTGCTCGACGAAATCGAGAAGGCGCATCCCGATATCTACAATATCCTGTTGCAGGTCATGGACCACGGCACGCTGACCGATCATAACGGCAAGAAGATCGACTTCCGCAACGTCATCCTGATCATGACGACCAATGCAGGCGCTTCGGAAATGGCCAAGGCCGCGATCGGCTTCGGTTCGTCCAAGCGCACCGGCGAGGATGAGGAGGCGCTGACCCGTCTCTTCACGCCGGAATTCCGCAACCGTCTCGACGCGATCATTCCCTTCGCGGCGCTGCCGACGGCGGTCATTCACAAGGTCGTGCAGAAGTTCATCATGCAGCTGGAAGCCCAGCTTTCCGAAAGGAATGTCACCTTCGACCTGCACGAGGATGCGATCGCCTGGCTGGCGGAAAAGGGTTACGATGAGAAGATGGGCGCCCGCCCGCTTGCCCGCGTGATCCAGGACACGATCAAGAAGCCGCTCGCCAACGAAATCCTCTTCGGCAAGCTGAAGAAGGGCGGCGTTGTCAACGTCACCGTCGGTCCGAAGGAAGACGGCAAGCCGGGCATCGTGCTGGAAGCCATTCCGGATACTGCTCCGATCAAGCCGAAGCCGGAAGCGGAAGTCGTGCATCCCGAAGCCGACGACCAGGGCGATGGCGAGCTGAAGACCAAAGCGGCTCCCAAGGCCCGCGCCAAGACAGTCCCGCAGGCCGAGCCTGAGGTCCGCGACGCTCCGAAAAAGGGAAGCACGGTTCCGAAGGTTCCGCGCAAGAAGTGAGACATCATCACTAAATTGGAAAAGGCCGCTCAACAGCGGCCTTTTTTGTTTTGGGGCATTGGCAAAGCCGGTGCTACGCCAGCGCTGCCCTGATCTTTTCGGCGTTGGCGGCGAGCACGGCACCGTCCTCCATCCTGCCGGAATGCGGCTTGAGCGCCACGCCCTGATGGCGAGGGATGATGTGGAAATGCAGATGGAACACCGTTTGCCCCGCGGCCGGTTCGTTGAACTGGGCGATGAACACGCCATCGGCATCGAAGACCTCCTCGAGCGCCTTGGCGACCTTCTGGACGACGGTAATTGCATGGGTGAGGGTGGCGGGATCGGCATCGAGGATATTGCGGGACGGCGCCTTCGGTACCACGAGCACGTGGCCCGGCGCCTGCGGCATCACATCCATGAAGGCGACCGTATGTTGGTCCTCGTAGACTCGATGCGAGGGAATTTCGCCACGCAGGATCTTGGCGAAGATGTTGTTGTCGTCATAGGCGGCCGGGCTGGTCATCGCGAAATCTCCTCAGTTCCTGTTGATCGGGTAGCGCGGCGGGCGGGGCGGCGTCAATCCTCCTGCTGACGCTCGCCCTTGCGGAAGGGGCTATGCTCGCTCAGCAGCTCGCTCATCTGTTCGACATCGGCACGCTCGCGCGCGAGATAATCGCCGATCGCTCGACGAAGGCCGGCATGGGCGACGTAATGGGCGGAATGCGTCGTCACCGGCAGGTAGCCGCGGGCGAGCTTGTGTTCGCCCTGTGCGCCGGCCTCGACCCGTTTCAGCCCTTTGAAAAGGGCGAAGTCGATCGCCTGATGATAGCAGACCTCGAAATGCAGGAACGGATGATCCTCGACACAGCCCCAGTGACGGCCGTAGAGCGTATCGCCGCCGATGAAATTGATCGCGCCGGCGATATAGCGCCCGTCGCGCTTGGCCATGACGAGCAGGATGTCGTCGGCCATGCGCTCGCCGATCAGCGAGTAGAACTTGCGGGTGAGGTAGGGCCGACCCCACTTGCGGCCGCCGGTATCCATGTAGAACTTGAAGAATTGATCCCAGATGCGTTCCGTCAGGTCGCGGCCGGTCAGCCAGTCGATGCTGATGCCGTTTTCGAGAGCGGCGCGGCGCTCCTTGCGCAATGCCTTGCGTTTGCGCGAGGCAAGGGTTTCGAGAAACTCCTCGTGATTGGCATAGCCGTCATTGATGAAATGGAACTGCTGGTCTGTGCGGTGCAGATATCCGTCCATCTCGAAGACCCCGATCTCCTCATCGGGCACGAAGGTGATATGGGCCGAGGAGATGCCGAGCCGGCGCACGACCTCCTTCAGGCTTTCGGCGATCGCATTCTGGATCGGCAGCCGCTGCAGCCCCTCGGCGACAAGAAGACGCGGACCTGTGGCCGGGGTAAACGGGATCGAGCACTGGAGTTTGGGATAATAGCGTCCGCCGGCCCGCTCGAAGGCGTCGGCCCAGCCGTGGTCGAAGACATATTCGCCCTGGCTGTGGTTCTTGAGATAGCCGGGCAGGGCGCCGATCAGTTCGCCGCGATCGGTCTCGAGCATCAGATGATGGCCGAGCCAGCCGGTCTCGGCGGTGGCTGAACCGGATTCCTCCAGCGACGACAAAAAAGCATGCGAAACGAAGGGATTATAGGCCAGCGTGCTGCAGGCCTTCGACGCCCCGGAAAGTCTGGACCAGCTCTCCGGGGAAATCGCGGTGAAGGAGCGTTCTACGCGAATGGATAGTTCATCGGTCATGGGGCAAATGCGAAGCCTGTGGGGGATGGTTCGGCTCTACCTCAGTCTGCGCATGATCTTGGCCAAAAAGCGAGCGTCAAACTACCACACGCGGATCGAAGCCTTCAAAGGTCATCTGGTCGGCGTTTGCGAATGTACGCCGGCGCGCTTCTTCGTCGCGCACCGTCCAGGTAATGACGGGTAGGCCCTTTTCGCGTTCGCCCGTGATGAAGGCATTCGGCAGGTCGTCATAATAATAGGAGATGAAATCCAGACCGATCGCCATTGCTTTCGCATGAGCCTCGAACTCCTCCGGCGTATTGCCGTTGGCCGTCAGCCCGAGCGGATAGGGTGAGCCAAGCGCCTTCAGGTCGCGCAGCAGCCAATGGTCGAAGCTCATCAATGCGACCTTGCCCTCATAGCCTTCGAGCACCTCGAGCACGGCTTCCGCAAACCCCTCGTCATCGGCTTCTCGGCCCTTGAGCTCCAGCACCAGCGGCACCTTGCCCTTGACGAGATCGAGGAGCTGACGCAGCGTCGGTACCTTGTCGCTGGTGCCGCCGATGGCGATCAATCCGAGTTCCCTGGAGGTGCGCTCGCGGATGTCGCCGTTGAGATTGCACAGGCGCTGCAGATCCTCGTCGTGAAAGATGATCGGCACGCCGTCCGAGGCGTAATGCAGGTCGCATTCGATCGCAAAGCCCGCTTCGACGGCGCGCGAGAAGGCAGAAAGCGTGTTTTCCCAGACAAGCCTGTTGAGGTCGTGATAGCCGCGATGGGCAACCGGCACGTCCTTGATCCAGTCGGCATTGGTCATTCTGCGATTTCCATGATAGCATCGATCTCGACGGCAGCGTTCAGCGGCAGGGCGGCCATGCCGACGGCCGCACGCGCATGTTTGCCGGCTTCGCCGAGCACGCCGGCAATCAGGTTCGAGGCGCCGTTGATGACGAGATGCTGCTCGACGAAGTCGGGCGCCGAGGCGACGAAGCCATTCAGCTTGATGATGCGACGAATGCGGCCGAGATCGCCGCCAAGCGCTGCCTTCGCCTGGGCAAGGATGTTGATGGCGCAGAGTTCGGCGCCACGCTGGCCCGTTGCAACATCGACGGTTTTGCCGAGATGGCCGGATACTGCAACCTTGCCGCCTTCGAGCGGCAGCTGGCCGGAGATGTAGAGAAGATTGCCGCTGATGACATAGGGAACGTAATTTGCAGCAGGTGCTGCGGCTTCCGGCAGGGTTATCCCCATCTCAGTCAGGCGCGCTGCAATTTCATTGGACATTTTCGTCTCCGCTTTTGTTGTCAATTCTTCAAAAATTATGCATCAAGACTGGAATCTTTAATATGACAGGTTCGAGCCTCGATTTGGCCGAAAGCGTTCTTATAACATCGCGACCGAGTCCAACAGGAGTTAATGAATGTTCCGATCAGGTCTTGTCGCTCTGCTTTTCGCCAGCGTTTCCGCCAATGCATGGGCGGCTGCGCCCGCGGTAAGCGCTGCGATTGCGACCGGCCTCGTCGCACATCGCGCCGTCTACGATCTGGAATTGAAAGACGCCTCGGACCGCTCCGGCATTGCCGGCATGTACGGCCGCATGGTCTATGAATTCGACGGCAGCTACTGCAAGGGCTTCACCACCAATTTCCGCTTTGTGACGCAGATCAACACCGGCGACAGCGTGCGCGTCAGCGACCAGCAGACGAAGACTTTCGAAAACCTGAAGGACGGCAAATTCACCTTCGACACGAAATCCTTCACCGACGACCAGCTCGACAAGGAGGTCAACGGCGCGGCCCAGGACCAGCCCGATGGCGTGAAGGTTGATCTCACGCAGCCGGCGAGCCGCGAACTTCAGCTTGCCGAAAGCCGTTTTCCGACCGAGCACATGCTCGACGTGATCCAGAATGCCAAGGACGGCAAGCGCTTCTTCGAGGCCCGTGTCTTCGACGGCTCGGATGACGGCGACAAGTCGCTGGTAACGACAACGATCGTCGGTAAACAGGAGGTCCCTTTTGCCGAGGAGGCCGATGCCGGCAATGCCGGCGCCTTCTCAAAGGCTGCTTTCTGGCCGGTGACCATCGCCTATTTCAATGAGAATGCGAAATCGGATGCGCTGCCTGTCTATCGCATGTCCTTCAAGCTTTATGAGAACGGCATCACCCGCGATCTGACGATGGATTACGGCGATTTCGTTCTGACCGGAAAGCTCGCCAAGCTGGAGCTGCTCGATCGCAAGGCCGAGGTCTGCAAGTAGGCGGGGGCTTCTGCGCCGTCATAAAACTGTATCATAATATTCACTATGGTTCGACGAGCAGCAATGGCTGAGTCGCTGGCGCGTCGTCGTGCTCTTCGAGGTTGCGATCTTTGCTGCCAAGCCATTGCGACCAGGCCTGTTTATTGCGAAGATGGGCCTCGAAGACCATTGTGCGCCGCAAGCTTGGAAAGCCCGACCTATGGCAGATACCGACGTCGCGACTGTTCAGAACGCCGCCCTGTCGGTCGTCGCCGATCCGGCGGAAATTGCCCGTATTTCCGATAGCATCAGCATCACCGACCGCGCCGGCATTTCCGTCTATGGCGATCGTGCCCAGCAGGCGGTCAGCGACTATGCCGACAGGATACTGCGCGAGGTCCGGAACAAGGATTTCGGCGAGGTGGGCCGCCTGCTGACCGACATCATCCTCAAGTCGAAGAGCCTCGATCCGGCATCGCTGAAGGACAAGGGTTTCCTCAGCCGCATCTTTCTCTCGGCCAAGGCGCGGCTCGAACGCTTCAAGGAGGAGTTCGAGGATGTGGCCGGCCAGATCGACCGGATCGGCCTTGAGCTCGACCGTCACAAGGATACGCTGAGGCGCGACATCGCGCTACTCGACGACCTGCATGAGGAAACCAGGCAGTCGATCATGCGCCTCGACGCCTATGTGCAGGCCGGCAAGAATTTCGCCGAGCGTTTCCGTAGCGTCCAGCTGCCGAAGCTGAAGGCCGAAGCTGAAGCCGCTGCGACCGGCCCCGGCGGCGGCATGCTGGAGGCGCAGAACTATCAGGACAGCCTGCAGGCGCTCGACCGGCTGGAGAAGCGGGTGTTCTACCTGCAGCAGGCGCGCCAGCTCGGCATCCAGCAACTGCCGCAGATCCGCATCGTCCAGGCGGGCGACGAAACACTGATTGAGAACCTGCAGGCAACCTCGGCGCTGACGGTGCCGGCCTGGAAGCAGAAGATGGTGATCCTGCTTGGCCTGACACGGCAGAAATCGGCGCTTGACCTGCAGAAGGCCGTGACCGACGCCACCAACGACATGATCCGCCAGGCATCGGAAATGATGAAGGACCAGGCGATCGCTATCGAACAGCAGTCGCAGCGCGGCATCGTCGACATCGACACGCTCGCCAAGGCGAACAAGGATCTGATCGACACCATATCAGGCGTGCTTCAGGTTCAGGAGGAGGGGCGCCGGAAGCGGGCGCTCGCCGAGCAGCAGATGGAGCAGATGACGATTGAACTCAAGAAGGCGATGACCCAAGCGTGATCGGCAAGACGACGATGCGAACGCTGCTTTCGGGCTTGGCACTTCTTGCCGCACTTTCCCTTGCGGGCTGCGGTCCCTTCAGCCGGGGTCCGGATTTCTCGATCGTCTCGGGGTCGGAGAACACCGTCCTGCAACCGATCGTCGAGGAATTCTGCAAGCAGAAGAACGCCACCTGCACTTTCAAATACGAAGGCACGCTCGATATCGGCCTGGCGCTGCAGAGTGAGCAGGGCGTCGAGCAGGACGCGGTCTGGCCGGCCTCAAGTGTCTGGGTCGACATGTTCGACACCAGGCGTCGCGTCAAGAGCCTGACCTCGGTCGCGCAAACGCCGGTGGTATTGGGCGTGCGCAGGTCGAAGGCACAGCAGCTCGGCTGGATCGGCAAGGACGTCTTCATGAAGGACATCCTCGCCGCTGTCGAAGGCGGATCGCTGAAATTCCTGATGACATCGGCGACGCAATCCAACTCGGGCGCCAGCGCCTATCTCGCCATGTTGTCGAGCGCACTCGGCAACAGGCCGGTGATCGAACCTGGCGATCTCGACAACAAAAGCGCCCAGGAGAGTGTCCGCTCGCTGCTCTCAGGAGTAGAGCGTTCCTCAGGTTCTTCGGGTTGGCTCGCCGACCTTTACATCGGCGCCGCCAGCAAGGGCACTCTCTACGACGCGATGTGGAACTACGAGGCGGTGCTGAAGGAGACCAACGACAAGCTCGCCGCCCTGTCGCAGGAGCCGCTTTACGCGATTTATCCGGCCGATGGCGTGGCCATGGCGGATTCGCCGATCGGCTTCATCGATCACGGCCGCGGGCCCGAGGTTCAGACCTTCTTCAACGATCTGCTCGCCTATCTCAGGTCGGCCCCCGTGCAGCAGCGCATCGCCGATACCGGCCGACGCATTCCGCTGACCGACGTTGCCGCCAAACCGGAACCGAACTGGAATTTCGATCCCACCCGGCTCGTAACCGCCATCCGCATGCCGGAGCCTGGCGTCATCCGCCAGGCGCTCACCCTTTATCAGGCCGCGCTGCGCAAGCCGTCTCTGACCGCGCTCTGCCTCGATTTTTCCGGCTCGATGCAGGGGAACGGCGAGGATCAGCTGCAGAAGGCGATGCGTTTCCTGTTGACACCAGACGAGGCGAGCAAGGTGCTGGTGCAATGGTCGCCCGCCGACCAGATCATCGTTATTCCTTTCGATAGCAGCGTGCGCAACACCTTCATGGCGAGCGGAAACCCGCTGGAGCAGGAAGGGCTGCTGAACGAAGTTTCCCGAGAGAAGGCCAATGGCGGCACCAACATGTATGCCTGCGCTGAACGCGCCTTGCAGCAGATCGCCAGAACCGACAGGCTCTCGACCTATCTGCCTGCCATCGTCATCATGACGGATGGGAAGTCCGATGATCAAAGCCAGGCTTTCACCCGCGAATGGAACGCGATGGAGCCGCATGTGCCGATCTTCGGCATCACATTCGGCGATGCCGACAGAACCCAGCTCGACAGCCTCGCCAAGCTCACCTCGGCGCGCGTATTCGACGGCGGTTCGGATCTCGCGACCGCCTTCCGCACCGCGCGCGGCTATAATTAGGACGGGGATGCGTAACTGGCTCGGCAATGACGGCAACTGGATCGTGGCGGGACTGGCGGCGGCAATCACCGTGCCGCTGCTGAGCTTCGTTGCCGGCATGCCTTATTGGATCGCCGCCATCATCGCCGTTCTGGTCTTTGCCGGCCTCGTTATTCTGCTGGCGCCGCGCCGGCTGTTCGAAGGCCTCGATATCAAGAGCATCGGCAGCGGGCGCGTCGCCTTTGCCCGTGATCTGCTGGAGGCCGCCGTTCCCTTTGCGCAGCGGCTGGAAGCCGCCGCCGACACGATAAGCGATCGTCAGACCGCAACCGCTGTCCGCCACCTTGCCGAAATCGCTGCCGATGTCTTTCGCAAGGTCGAGGCCAAACCCGAAAACGCCAATGCCGTGCGGCGGTTCCTATCCTACTATCTGCCGCGCGCCGCCGAGGTGGCGGAAGGTTTTGCCGTTATCGAGGCCAAGCGCGTCCCCGACGCGAAGCAGTTGGAGGATGTCCGCGCCGTGCTGGTGAAGCTCGAAGAGGCCTTCGTCCACTATGCCGATAGCCTGGTCGACGAGGCGCTCGGCACGCTCGACACCGATCTGCGCCTGATCCAGGCATCGCTCAAAGAGGATATCGGACGCTGATGGCCCTTTCTCGTCGCGCTTTTGGAGTGGGATTGCTCGGAGCCGGCGTCGTCGGCACGGGCGGTTATTTCGCCGTCCGCGACCGGCCGGAATTGCAGGGCCTGCTCGGCAGCCGCACGACGCTGTTCGGCTTCGTGGGCGGGGAGAAGGAGGCCTTCCTGGCCGATCCGGATGTCATCAGGGCGCTCGGCGGATATGGCTTGACGGTGGATAGCCGCGTGGCCGG
The DNA here is from genome assembly GCF_003938655.1 of Rhizobium pisi. GTDB lineage: Bacteria > Pseudomonadota > Alphaproteobacteria > Rhizobiales > Rhizobiaceae > Rhizobium > Rhizobium pisi. The sequence continues at coordinate 108,704 of NZ_RJJT01000006.1, read as the reverse complement.
CTCCGTCGAGATGGTGCGCGAACAGGCGCTGCTGTCGCAGCATCCGCAATTCCTCTGGCCGTCCTCCTCGATCATGGTCGATATCGCCAGGCAGAACGGTCTCGGCATCCGCAATGACCGCGTTGTGCTGAACACGCCCGTCGTCGTCTATTCCTGGCAGCCTGTGGTCGATGGACTGGTGAAAGCGGGACTGGTGACGGTGACGAATGAAGGGCATCACCAGCTCGACCTGAAGGCGCTGCTGGACGCTATCCTTGCCGGCGCCGACTGGTCGAAGCTCGGCGTCAATTCGCTCTACGGCCGCGCCCGCATCGTCTCGACCGATCCGAACCGCTCCAATTCCGGCTTCATGTTCGCAGGCCTTGTCCTCAGCCTTTTCAGCGGTAATGTCGCGACGTCGGCCGATCTTGCCACGTTCGGCGGCAAGGTGCAGGCGATCTTCCGCAACATGGGATTCAAGTCGCCTTCGTCGGGCAAGCTTTTCGACCAATATCTGGCTGGTGGCCTTGGCGGCGAGCCGATGATCGTCGGCTATGAGAATCAGTTGGTCGAATGGATCCTCGCCGATCCCACGCGCTGGGATCGCATCAAGGCGAGCGCAGGCGCAAAGCCGGTGGTGCTCTATCCACGCCCAACCGTCTATTCCGCGCATCCGTTGATCGTTGTTGACGAGACCGCCAACCGGTTGATCGAGGCGCTGTCCAGCCCGCGGCTGCAGGAGCTCGCCTGGACAAGGCATGGGTTCCGCGGTCCGCTCGGGACCGCCACCGGCAATGCGGACAGCGCCGTATCCGGCCTGCTGCCCGCCGAGGTCGACGCCGTCCTGCCGATGCCTGATGCCGGTGTCATGCTGTCGCTGCTGTCGACGCTGGCAAGCTGAGCGGCGTCTGTGGGAGCGGACAGTCGCCGCCTCGGCCGAATAAAGTCGATTTTTTGGCATGAGCCTTGCTTTTGCGTCAAATCGAATGTATGGGCACCGGCATTCCACACGTAAGGCATGGGATCGTCCGGGAGAAATCCGGGCTGTTCCGCCGGTGGCGTTCTCGAAGAGGATGCTGTTCGCCTTGCGGAGGTTCAACCGGAAAAGGAGTATAAAGGCATGGCATTGCCTGATTTTTCTATGCGCCAGCTTCTCGAGGCAGGCGTTCACTTCGGTCACCAGACTCACCGCTGGAACCCGAAGATGAAGCCGTACATCTTCGGCGATCGTAACAACATTCACATCATCGACCTGGCACAGACCGTTCCGATGCTGTCGCGCGCCCTTCAGGTCGTCAGCGACACCGTTGCCCGCGGCGGCCGCGTTCTCTTCGTCGGCACCAAGCGCCAGGCGTCGGAGATCATCGCCGACAGCGCCAAGCGCTCGGCCCAGTATTACGTCAACTCGCGCTGGCTCGGCGGCATGATGACGAACTGGAAGACGATCTCCAACTCGATCCAGCGCCTGCGCAAGCTCGACGAAATCCTCGGTGGCGAAGCCCAGGGCTTCACCAAGAAGGAACGCCTGAACCTCGAGCGCGAGCGTGAAAAGCTCGACAAGGCTCTCGGCGGTATCCGCGATATGGGCGGCACTCCCGACCTGATGTTCATCATCGACACCAACAAGGAAAAGATCGCGATCGACGAAGCCAAGCGCCTCGGCATCCCGGTCGTCGCCATCATCGATTCGAACTGCGACCCTGACCTGATCGACTATCCGATCCCGGGCAACGACGACGCATCGCGTGCGATCGCTCTTTACTGCGAGCTGATCTCCCGCGCAGCCATCGACGGCATCGCGCGTCAGCAGAGCTCTTCCGGCCGCGATCTCGGCGCATCCTCCGAAGTTCCGGTCGAGCCGGCTCTCGAGGAGGCAGCCGAAGGCTGATGAAAGCGGGCGGACCGAAAAATCCGCCAAAGCTTGCAGAGACTGGGAAAGGCCGCTCGCGACTCATCGAAGTTCGGCGGCCTTGCCTGTTTCAGGGCGAAGGCATCGGGCGCTTCGCCAGATAAGTTTCGTTATGGCGCGTCTTCATCACGCTGTCATACATACAAGTACATTTCGTGCGTCAATCCGGTGCCGTGCCGCGCTTTGCGGCCCACCGTATGAACCGACAAGAGGAAGCTAATGAGCGAGATTACGGCTGCAATGGTGAAGGAACTGCGGGAGAAGACCGGCGCAGGCATGATGGACTGCAAGAAGGCTCTTGCTGAAACCAATGGCGACATGGAAGCGGCGATCGACTGGCTGCGCGCCAAGGGCATCGCCAAGGCCGACAAGAAGTCCGGCCGCACCGCTGCCGAAGGCCTCATCGCCGTGGCGAGCGCCGGAACCAAGGCCGTCGTCGTCGAAGTCAACTCCGAAACCGACTTCGTCGCCCGTAACGATGCCTTCCAGGATCTCGTCCGCGGCATCGCCAAGGTCGCCGTCTCCACAGACGGCACCGTAGAAGCTGTTGCCGCTGCGACCTACCCGGCATCCGGCAAGTCCGTTTCCGACACGATCAAGGATGCGATCGCAACGATCGGCGAGAACATGAACCTCCGCCGTTCAGTCGCTCTCTCCGTCGAAGACGGCGTCGTCGCCACCTATATCCACAATGCCGTTTCCGACGGTCTCGGCAAGCTCGGCGTTCTCGTCGCTCTCAAGTCGACCGGCGACAAGGAAGCCCTGAACGCGATCGGCCGTCAGGTCGCCATGCATATCGCTGCAACAGCGCCCCTGGCGATCCGCCCGGAAGAAGTCGATGCCGCCGTCGCCGAACGCGAGCGCAACGTCTTCATCGAGCAGTCGCGCGCTTCGGGCAAGCCCGACAACATCATCGAGAAGATGGTCGAAGGACGCATGCGCAAGTTCTTCGAGGAAGTCGCACTTCTCTCGCAGGCTTTCGTCATCAATCCTGACCTGACTGTCGCAGCTGCCATCAAGGAAGCTGAGAAGGCTGTCGGCGCGCCGATCGAAGTCACCGGCATGGCTCGTCTTCTGCTCGGCGAAGGCGTCGAGAAGGAAGAGACCGATTTCGCAGCCGAAGTTGCGGCTGCCGTCAAGGGCTGATCTTCCACCCATAATTGGGAAAACACGAAGGGCATCGCGTGACAACGCGATGCCCTTCGTGTATCGGGCATTCACGGCAATTTACGAGGAGCCAAGATGTCTTTAGAGCCTGTCTATAAACGCGTTCTACTCAAGGCTTCCGGCGAAGCGCTCATGGGTAGCCAGGGTTTCGGGATCGATGTCACGGTGGCGGACCGTATTGCATCTGATATCGCCGAAGCTAGGCATATGGGCGTGGAAGTCGGCGTCGTCGTCGGTGGCGGCAACATTTTCCGCGGTGTTGCGGTGGCGTCCAAGGGTGGCGATCGGGTCACCGGCGATCACATGGGCATGCTCGGCACCATCATCAACGCGCTGGCGCTGGCGACTTCGCTGCGCAAGCTGAACATCGATACAGTCGTGCTTTCGGCAATCTCCATGCCGGAGATCTGCGAAAGCTTTTCACAGCGCGCAACCCTCTATCATCTGTCGCTGGGGCGCGTGGTGATCTTTGCCGGCGGTACCGGCAACCCCTTCTTCACCACCGATTCCGCCGCGGCACTGCGTGCTGCTGAAATGGGCGCGGAAGCGATCTTCAAGGGTACGCAGGTGGACGGCATCTATACCGCCGACCCGAAGAAATATCCCGATGCGACCCGCCTCGATCGCCTGACGCATCAGGAAGTTCTGGACAGGGGGCTTGCGGTGATGGACGTTGCCGCCGTGGCGCTCGCCAGAGAAAACTCCATTCCGATCATCGTCTTCTCGATCCACGAGAAAGGCGGTTTTGCTGAAATCTTGACGGGCGGTGGCCTCAAGACCATCGTCTCCGACAACTGATATAAGCTGCGCCGCGTTTTCGGCGCAGCCCTCGCCAGACGGGAGCATCGACATGAGTGAAGGTATCGATATCAAGGAACTGAAGCGTCGCATGGATGGCGCGGTTTCCGCTTTCAAGAGCGACATCGCGTCGCTGCGCACTGGCCGTGCTTCGGCCAATATCCTCGATCCTGTGACGATCGAGGCCTATGGTTCGCGCATGCCGCTGAACCAGGTCGCCAACATCACCGTGCCCGAGCCGCGCATGCTGACGGTTTCCGTCTGGGACAAGTCGATGGTCGGCGCCGTCGATCGCGGCATCCGCGAATCCAATCTCGGCCTTAACCCGATCGTCGACGGCCAGAACCTGCGCATTCCGCTGCCGGAACTGAACGAAGAGCGCCGCAAGTCGCTCGTCAAGGTGGCTCACGATTATGCGGAAAAGAGCAAGGTAGCGATTCGCCACGTCCGCCGCGACGGCATGGACGGCCTCAAGAAAGCCGAAAAGGATGGCGTGATCGGCCAGGACGAGGGCAGGGCGCAGTCGGAACGCGTACAGAAGATGACCGACGAGACGATTTCCGAGATCGACCGCTTGCTTGCCGAGAAGGAAAAGGAAATCATGCAGGTCTAAGGGATCTGTGCCTTTGCCGAGAAAGACCGGACGGGAAATGTCGGAATCTGCATTTGTAACTGTGCCAGAGCATGTTGCCATCATCATGGACGGCAATGGTCGTTGGGCCAAGCAGCGCGGCCTGCCGCGCACGATGGGCCATCGCAAGGGTGTCGAGACGGTGCGCGAGACGGTGCGCGCCGCCGGCGCCGTGGGCATCAAATATCTGACCCTCTTTGCCTTCTCCTCTGAGAACTGGCGCCGACCCGAAGCCGAGGTCTCCGATCTGCTGGGTCTGCTCAAGGCTTTCATTCGGCGCGACCTTGCGGAGCTCCATCGGCAGAACGTGCGGATCAAAGTGATCGGCGACCGTCACAGTCTGCGAAGCGACATTCTCGGCCTGCTGCTCGAAGCCGAGGAAACGACCAAGGAGAATACGGCGCTGACGCTCGTCATCGCCTTCAACTACGGTTCGCGCGACGAAATCTCGCGCGCTGTGGTGAGCCTGGCAAGAGACGTCGAGGACGGTCGCCTTAGGGCGCAGGACATCACGCCAGCGCTGATCAACGCCCGGCTCGACACGGCGGGTATCCCTGATCCGGATCTTATCATCCGCACCAGCGGCGAGGAGCGGCTTTCCAATTTCCTTCTCTGGCAGGCCGCCTATTCGGAATTCGTCTTTCTTCCGGAATATTGGCCGGATTTCAGCCCTGAGGTCTTCCGTTCGGCGCTCGAAAAATTTGCCTCTCGCGACCGGCGCTTCGGCGGCCTGTCATCTCAGGCAGCTGCGGTCGGCACCTGATGCAGAGGGAACTGAAGCTCCGCATCGTTTCAGGACTGGTTCTTGCTGTCATCGTTCTTGCAGCCACCTGGTATGGCGGCCTTGCCTTCCGCGTTCTTGCGGCCGCAATCGGCCTGCTGATCTATTATGAATGGTCCCGGATTACCGGCATCGCGCGCGACTGGGTCGCCAATGTCGTCGGCTGGATCGGCGAGGCGGCGATCGCTTTCCTCGTGCTAATCGGCAATTTCGAATTTGCCGCCGGCATGCTGGTCGGCGTTACCGCCGTCGGCATCGCCCTGATCATCCTGCACGGCACGAGCCGCTGGTTTCCCGCGGGCTTGTTTTATGCCGGTGCTACCGGCCTGGCGCTTGCCGCGATCAGAAGCGATGATCGGCCCGGCCTTTACGCCATGCTCTTCGTCTTTGCCGTCGTCTGGGCAACCGATATCCTCGCCTACTTCGTCGGTCGGGCGCTTGGCGGGCCGAAGCTGGCGCCTTCGATCTCACCTGGAAAGACATGGTCGGGCGCAATCGGCGGCGCCGTTTCGGCGGTCGCAGCCGGCGTCGTTCTCGTGCATTTTCTTCTTCCCGGCACTGAAGTCATCGCCGCTTGCGTGGCGCTCGTTTTGTCGGTTTGCAGTCAGTCGGGCGATCTTTTCGAATCGTTCATCAAGCGAAAATTCGGGGTCAAGGATTCAAGCCGTCTCATTCCGGGGCATGGCGGCGTCATGGACCGGGTCGACGGACTGATTTTCGCCTGTTTTTCGGCGTTCTTGCTTGCTGGGCTTTTTTCCCTGATAAAGGGAAGCGGAATGACGTCGCTCGGTGCGGCATTGTTCGGCCTCTGATGACGCGGCAGCCTGACGGAAGAAACACATGGAAGCGGTGACTGGCATATTCGGATTTCTGACGGGCTATATCGTTCCCTTCGTCCTCGTGCTCTCGCTGCTCGTCTTCGTGCACGAGATGGGCCACTATCTCGTCGGGCGCTGGAGCGGCATCCGCATCCTTGCCTTTTCGGTCGGCTTCGGTCCCGAAATTTTTGGCTTTACCGACCGCCATGGAACGCGCTGGAAGATTTCGGTGATCCCACTCGGCGGTTACGTCCGGTTTTTCGGCGACGAGGATGCATCGAGCAAACCCGACGCAGATAAGCTTGCAGCCATGTCCGAGGAGGACAGGGCGCGCTCCTTTGCCGGCGCAAAGCTGTGGAAACGTGCGGCAACCGTCGCGGCCGGCCCGATTGCCAATTTTCTGCTGGCGATCGCGATCTTCACCATTCTTTTCGCGGTCTATGGCCGCACGGTCGCCGATCCCGTCGTGGCCGAGGTCAAGCCGGAGAGCGCGGCTGCCGCCGCCGGCATTCTTCCTGGCGATCTGCTGGTCGCCATCGACGGCGGCAAGGTCGAGACTTTCGACGACGTGCGGCGCTATGTCAGCATCCGCCCGAACCAGAAGATCGTCGTGACGATCGAGCGCGGCGGTCAAAAGCTCGACCTGCCGATGGTGCCGCAACGCACCGACATGACCGACCAGTTCGGCAACAAGATCGAGGTAGGCCTGATCGGCATTGTGACCAATCAGGAAGTCGGCCATTTCCGCCTGCAGACCTATACGCCACTCCAGGCGCTGCGCGAGGGCGTGATCCAGACCCGGGATATTGTCACCGGCACCTTCAAATATATCGGCAATCTCCTCACCGGATCGATGCGGGCAGATCAATTGGGCGGGCCGATCCGTGTGGCGCAAGCTTCGGGCCAGATGGCTACGCTTGGTATAGGTGCGGTGCTGCAGCTCGCTGCGGTGCTTTCAGTTTCGATAGGATTGCTTAACCTGATGCCGGTTCCGGTACTTGATGGCGGCCACCTGATGTTCTATGCGGTGGAAGCGGTCAGGGGAAAACCGCTGGGCTCTGCGGCCCAGGAAATTGCATTTCGCATCGGCTTGGCCATGGTACTTACATTGATGGTTTTTGCGACTTGGAACGACATTAGCGCGCTCATAGGATAAACGCGCAGGGTGAGGGAATTACTATTTATTTACGATGTTTCAAGGCTGTAGTGGCGAATGGGTCACGCTTGGAAATGAAGTAAACAGAAATTAACGACCTCCCTTGCTTGTATGTCAAAAGCGGGTAAAACGACACACGTGACCGGAATCGGGTTTTCCCGGGGACGGGGACGAGGGAAAAAAGGTAATAGGTGAAATGAAGGCTGGTTCAAAGTTTTTGAACGCAGTATCGGCGGTTGCGCTGTCTGCTAGTGTTGTTGCTTCGGGCGCAGGTGCTTTGACGTTCGTTTCCGCTACGGCCGCTGAGGCCGCGGTCATCCAGCGCATCGATGTGCGCGGCGCAAGCCGTGTCGGCGCGGAAGCCGTCCGGTCGAACCTCACTATCGCTCCCGGCAAGAGTTTTTCGAACACCGATATCGATAACTCCGTCAAGCAGCTCTACGGAACGGGTTACTTCTCCGACGTGAAGATCTCGGTTTCGGGAAGCACGCTCGTTGTCAACGTTCAGGAAGCCCAGCTCGTCAATCAGGTCGTCTTCAACGGCAACCGCAAGATCAAGGACGACAAGCTCGCGACGCTCGTCCAGACCCATGCTGCCGGCCCCTATAGCGACACCCAGATCCAGTCCGACATCCAGGCGATCAAGGATGCCTATGCCGCCACCGGCCGCAGCGAAGTCGAAGTGACGACGCAGGTGGTGCCGCTCGGCGAAGGCCGCGTCAACCTCGCTTTCGTCATCAACGAGGGTGACCGCACCAAGATCGACGCGATCAATTTCGTCGGTAACAACGCTTACAGCGCCGGCCGCCTGGCTGCCGTCATCCAGACCAAGCGGTCGAACTTCCTTTCGTTCCTGACCCGCAAGGACGTCTACAACGATGACAAGCTCCACGCCGACGAAGAAGCGCTGCGCCAGTTCTATTACAATCGCGGCTATGCCGACATGCGCATCGTTTCTTCCGATGCCACCTTCGACGAGGCGACCAACAAATACACGCTTACCTTCAACATCGAGGAAGGGCAGCGTTACGACTTCGGGCCGGTGACCGTTCAGTCGACCGTTGAGGGCGTCGGCTCGGATCAGCTGCAGCCTCTCGTGCGCACGAAAGAAGGCCATGTCTACGACGCCAAGGAGGTCCAGAAGTCGATCGAAGCGATCTCCGATCAGGTGGCCTCTGCCGGTTATCCCTTCGCGCGCGTAACGCCGCGCGGTAACCGCGACCTCAACAACAACACGATCGGCGTCGAATATCTGGTTGACCAGGGCGAACGCGCCTATGTCGAGCGTATCGAAATTCGCGGCAACAGCCGCACGCGCGACTACGTGATCCGCCGCGAATTCGACATGAGCGAAGGCGATGCCTTCAATCAGCAGATGATCACCAAGGCCAAGCGTCGCCTTGAAGCGCTCGGTTACTTCTCGTCCGTCAATATCACCACCCAGCCGGGCAGCTCGCCGGACCGCGTCGTCGTGGTCGTCGACGTGCAGGATCAGTCGACCGGTTCGTTCGGCGTCGGTGCGGGTTATGCGGCCGGCGGTGACGGCCTGCTGCTCGAAGCATCGATCGAGGAAAAGAACTTCCTCGGCCGCGGCCAGTACATCCGCATCTCTGCCGGCGGCGGCGAAGAAGGTTCGCGCAGCTACGGCGTGAGCTTCACCGAGCCCTATTTCCTTGGCTATCGTCTCGCGGCAGGCTTCGACGTCAACCGCAGCGAAACGTCGAGCAACAGCAATTATGACTATGAGGAAACCAGTGTCGTCCTGCGCGTCACTGCGCCGATCACCGAAGATCTGGCGACGACCTTCCGTTATAACTACAAGCAGATGAAGTATGATGCGAGCAACAGCGATCTTGCCGACCTGTCCGCTCCATATCAGCACCTCGTCGAGGATAGCCCGTGGACACGTTCCTCCGTCTCGCAGACGCTGACCTACAACACGCTTGACGATATGATCCTGCCGCGTGAAGGCATCTATGCGACGGCCACACAGGAAATTGCCGGCCTCGGCGGCGACTCGCAATTCTACAAGATTTACGGCAAGGCTCGTTATTACCGTCTGCTCGCCGACGATGCCGATATCATCGGCTCGCTCTCCGCTGGTGCCGGTTATGTCGTCGGCTTCGGCGAGCACCTGAATGTCTTCGACCAGTTCACGCTGACCAACGGCGATATTCGTGGCTTTGAAAACAAGGGCATCGGCCCGCGTGTTTCGGGCAGCAACGACGATCCGTTGGGCGGTACGACTTATTTCACGGCATCGGCTGAAGCGACTTTCCCGATGCCCGGCTTCCCGCGCGACTTCAACCTGCGCGGCGCGGTCTTCGCCGACGCCGGCACGTTGTTCGGCAACGACGTTGACCTGAGGGGCGACGGCATCGATGGCGAAGATGCCTCCCTGCGCGCTTCCGTCGGCGTCGGTGTCGTCTGGCAGTCTCCCTTCGGTGCATTGCGTCTGGATTACGCGATCCCGGTTCTCAAGGAAGACTTCGACAAGACGCAGAACTTCAAGTTTGGCATCAACAACCAATTCTGATATCGGCAGTCCGGAACTGTAAGACTCAATTCCGTTCTGGAGCATTGCCGATGGAGCAAAACGTATTTTTTCTGCCCCATGAAGGTCTGAAGCTCGCTGAGCTGGCAGAGTTTCTTGGGGCGGAACTTGCCAATTCCGACCATGCCGATGTCATCGTCAGGTCCGTGGCCCCTATCAGCCGGGCACGGCCGGGGGATGTCTGTTATATCCTGTCGCGTCGCAGCCGCGATGAGCTGGCGACATGCGAGGCCTCGGCGGTGATCTGCGACAAGGCGCTCACCGACCTCGTGCCCGAGCATATCCCGGTCATCCTGTCGTCTAATCCGCATGCTGCTTTCGCCATGGCGGGTGGCCTGTTCTATCCCGCCGCATTGCGCCCTCAAGTCTTTTCGCCGGGTGAAAACGAGATCGCGCCAAGTGCAGTGATCGATCCGAGCGCAAAGCTCGAAAAGGGCGTGATCGTCGAGCCGATGGCCATTATCGGTGCGCATGCCGAGATCGGCGAGGGTACGCGCATCGGCGCGCACGCTATCATCGGCCCGAATGTCAAGATCGGACGGGATTGTTCGATCGCTGCCGGCGCGAGCATTCTCTGCGCGCTGATCGGCAATGGCGTCATCATCCACAACGGCGTCCGCATCGGCCAAGATGGTTTCGGTTATGCGCCAGGTCCGCGCGGCATGATCAAGATCGTTCAGATCGGCCGGGTGATCATTCAGGACAACGTCGAGATCGGCGCCAATACCACGATCGACCGCGGCGCCATGGACGACACGGTCATCGGCGAGGGCACCAAGATCGACAACCAGGTGCAGATTGGCCACAACGTGCAGATCGGCCGCCATTGCGCCATCGTCGCCCAGGTTGGCATCGCCGGCAGCACGAAGATCGGCAATGGCGTGCAGATCGGCGGCCAGGTTGGCATCAAGGGGCATGTTACGATCGGTGACGGCGTGCAGATCGCCGCCAAAAGCGGTATCATGACCGATCTTGCCGCCGGCGGGCAATATGGCGGTGTACCTGCACGTCCGTTAAAAGACTATCTGAGAGAGGCCGCGCAGCAGGTGTCGAAGAGCAAGCTGCGCGGGAGGAACCCTGGAGGCAAGCAAAATGACTGAGGAAGCCACGACAACGCTTTCTTCGGCTGACATCATTGAAATCATGAAGCTGCTGCCGCATCGTTATCCGTTTCTCATGGTCGACAAGATCATCGAGATCGACGGTGACAACGCGGCGATCGGCATCAAGAATGTGACAGTGAACGAACCGCATTTCACGGGTCATTTTCCGGAATCTCCGATCATGCCGGGGGTCCTGCTGATCGAGGGCATGGCACAGACCGCGGGCGCGATCTGTGCCAAGAAGGAAGGTCAGCCGGGCAACCTCGTCTACTTCATGACCATCGAGAATGCGCGTTTTCGTAAGCCCGTCGTGCCCGGTGATCGCGTCGAATTCCATGTCAAGAAGCACAAGCAGCGCGGCAACATCTGGAAATTCCATTGCGACGCCAAAGTCGACGGTGCGCTTGTCGCCGAAGCCGATATCGGCGCGATGATCGTTCGTAAGGATCAGGCATGAGCAATATCGCCGAAAGCGCCCGTATTCATCCGATGGCCGCCGTCGATGACGGTGCTGTTATCGGTGAGGGCGTCAAGATCGGTCCCTTCTGCCATGTCGGGCCGCATGTCGTCCTGCATGCGAATGTCGAACTCTTGTCGAATGCTGTCGTCACCGGCCGCACCGTGATCGGCAAGGGCACGCGTATCTTCCCGATGGCCGTCATCGGCGGCGATCCGCAGAGCGTGCATCATGGCGGCGAGGAGACGACGCTGACGGTCGGCGCCAACTGCACGATCCGCGAAGGCGTGACGATGAACACGGGGACGGCCGATTTCGGCGGCCAGACGATCGTCGGCGACAACAACCTCTTCCTTGCCAATTCCCATGTCGCGCATGACTGCCGTGTGGGCAATCACGTGATCATGTCGAACAATGTCATGCTCGCCGGCCATGTCGTCATCGAGGATCGCGTCATCCTGGGCGGCGGATCGGCCGTTCACCAGTTCACCCGCGTCGGCCGCCAGGCCTTCGTCGGCGGTCTTTCGGCAGTGAGCTACGACGTCATTCCCTATGGCATGCTGAACGGCAATCCCGGCCTGCTGAGCGGCCTCAATGTCGTCGGCATGACGCGCGCCGGGATTGACCGCGCCGTCATCCACAGGGTGCGCCGCGCCTACAAGGCGATCTTCGAAGGGACGGCCTCCGTCCGCGAAAACGCCGCCGCCATTCGCGAGGAATATGCCGATTGCGAGCAGGTGATCCAGATCCTCGATTTCATCGCTTCCGATAGCGATCGCGCTCTGTCCTCACCCACCCGGGGGCAGAAAGGCTAGTCCGTGACTTTATCGGGCGACACCGCTGCAGGCCGGCTGGCGATCATCGCCGGCGGTGGCCTTCTGCCTTCCTATGTCGCCGAGGCTGCGCGTGCTGCCGGCGAAAATCCTGTTATCGTCGCGTTGAAGGACGAAAGCGATCGGCGCTGGGAAGGCTATGACCATGCCGTTGTCGGCATCGGGGATTTCGCAGCCCTCGATGGATTGTTCAACCGCTATGGCGTCGGCCGCGTCGTGATGTCGGGCAGCGTGCGCCGGCGGCCGGAATGGCGCGAGGTACGCCCAACGCTGCGCATTCTGATGAAGGTGCCGGCTGCCATTCGGACCCTGCTGTCCGGCGGCGATGATACGGTTCTGCAGATGGTGATCCGGCTGATCGAAGGAAATGGCCGGCGTGTCGTTGGCGCCCATGAGATTGCCCCCGACCTTCTGGCTGCCGTCGGCCCGCTCGGCGCATTGGCGCCCGGTGAGGAAGATCGGCGCGATATCGCGCGCGCGGCCGAAGCCGCCGAGATGCTCGGCCGGCTTGATGTCGGGCAGGGCGCCGTCAGCATCGGCGGGCGGGTCGTTGCGATGGAGGGTCTTGAAGGTACCGATGAGATGCTCGAGCGGGTGACGGGTCTCAGGGCAGCCGGGCGGATCTCGCCGCGCCGCCGGGGTGCGCTCGTCAAGATTTGCAAGCCGCAGCAGGATATCCGCGCCGACCTGCCTGCGATCGGCGCTTCCACAGTCTTCAATGCAAAAAAGGCCGGCCTTGCCGGTATCGCCGTCGAGGCCGGCCGCTCGCTGGTGCTCGATCGCGCCGGCGTCATCAGGGCCGCCGACGAGGCCGGGCTTTTCGTCTGCGGCATCGATCGCGGCCTGCCGGCATGGGGGCTCGAATGAACGGGACGCCGCTGAAGGTTGCCGTCATCGCCGGTGAGGTGTCAGGCGATCTGCTCGGTGCCGATCTCATTGCCGCCCTGAAGCGCATTCATCCCGGACCGGTGGAGCTCGTCGGCGTCGGCGGCGAGGGGCTGCAGGCCGAAGGCTTGAGATCCCTGTTCGACTTCTCAGAGCTGTCGATCATGGGCATCACCCAGGTGCTGAGCCGGCTGCCGAGACTGTTTAGCCTGATCCGCAAAACGGCGGCGGCAATCGTCGCCGCAAGGCCGGATGTCCTTCTCATCATCGACAGCCCCGATTTCACCCATCGCGTCGCGAAGCGAGTTCGCATCGCGCTGCCTGATCTGCCTGTGGTCAATTATGTCTGCCCGAGCGTCTGGGCCTGGAAGGAATACCGTGCCACGCGCATGCTCGGCTATGTCGATCACGTGCTCGCCGTTCTTCCCTTTGAGCCGGCGACGATGCGCGCACTCGGCGGCCCGGCAACGACCTATGTGGGGCATCGCCTGATCGCCGACCCGGCCCTGCTGGAGACCCGGCGCCTGCGTGCCGGGAGACAGCCCGGCAACGGTGCGATCCTTCTTCTTCCCGGCTCGCGTTCTTCCGAAATCAAGAAGCTTATGCCTTATTTCGAGGCTGCCACGAATGAACTTGTCGCCCGCAATGGGCCAATGCGCTTCATTCTGCCGACGGTGACGCACAAACAGGCGCTTGTCCGCGAAATGACCGCGGGATGGGCGGTAAAGCCGGAGATCGTTATCGGTGCGGAGGCAAAATGGAAGGCCTTCGCCGAAGCCGATGCAGCCATGGCGGCGTCTGGAACCGTTATTCTCGAACTGGCGCTTGCCGAGGTTCCCGTCGTCTCCGCCTACAAGGTCGACTGGATCATGCGCATGCTGACGTCAGGCATCAAGACCTGGACCGGCGCGCTGCCAAATCTGATTGCCGATTACGCGATCGTGCCGGAATATCTGAACGATGTCGTTCGCGGCGCAAGCCTGGCACGCTGGATGGAAAGGCTGTCAGGCGACACCAGCCAGCTCAAGGCGATGAAGGAAGGCTACGAGCTCGTCTGGCAACGGATGCAGACCGAAAAGCCGCCCGGCGAGCATGCCGCTGAAATTCTTCTCGACGTACTGAAAAAGAAAAAACCCGGCCGTTTCTGACCGGGTTTTCTTTTGGCTATAGCGTCGGTCCGAAAATCAGAGAGTTTCGGACCGATGCATCAATTCAAAGTGTTAAACGCAGCGCGTCTGAAGGACGCGCAGCGCTGTAAAGCGATTAGCGCTTCGAAACCGGGATATAGTCACGCTTCGGTTCGCCGATATAAAGCTGCCGCGGACGGCCGATGCGCTGTTCCGGATCCTCGATCATCTCGTTCCACTGCGCGATCCAGCCGACGGTGCGGGCGAGCGCGAAGAGCACGGTGAACATGGTCGTGGGGAAGCCGAGCGCCTTCAGCGTGATGCCGGAATAGAAGTCGATGTTCGGATAGAGCTTCTTTTCGATGAAGTATTCGTCGGTGAGCGCGATGCGCTCCAGCTCCATCGCCACTTCGAGCAGCGGATCGTCCTTGATGCCGAGTTCGCCGAGCACTTCATGCGTGGTCTTCTGCATGATCTTGGCGCGCGGATCGTAGTTCTTGTAGACGCGGTGGCCGAAGCCCATCAGGCGGAACGGATCGTTCTTGTCCTTGGCGCGGGCGATATATTCCGGAATATGGTCGACCGTGCCGATCTCATGCAGCATGTTGAGCGCTGCTTCGTTGGCGCCGCCGTGAGCAGGCCCCCAGAGGCAGGCAATGCCGGCGGCGATGCAGGCGAACGGATTGGCGCCCGACGAACCGGCGAGGCGGACGGTCGAGGTCGAGGCGTTCTGCTCGTGATCGGCATGCAGGATGAAGATGCGGTCCATGGCGCGGGCAAGCACCGGATTGACCACATATTCCTCGCAGGGAACGGCAAAGCACATGCGCAGGAAGTTCGACGCGTAGTCGAGGTCGTTCTTCGGATAAACGAACGGCTGGCCGATATGGTACTTGTAGGCCATGGCGGCAAGCGTCGGCATCTTGGCGATCATGCGCAGGCTGGCAACCATGCGCTGGTGCGGATCGGTGATGTCGGTCGAGTCGTGATAGAAGGCCGACAGCGCGCCGACGCAGCCGCACATGACGGCCATCGGATGCGCATCGCGGCGGAAACCGGTGAAGAAGCGGCTCATCTGCTCGTGCACCATGGTGTGGTGCGTGACGCGATAATCGAAATCCTTCTTCTGCACGGCCGTCGGCAGTTCGCCGTAGAGAAGCAGGTAGCAGACTTCGAGGAAGTCGCCATGCTCGGCGAGCTGCTCGATCGGATAGCCGCGATGCAGCAGCACGCCTTCGTCGCCGTCGATGTAAGTAATTTTCGATTCACAGGATGCGGTCGAGGTAAAACCCGGATCGTACGTGAAGGAAGCGGTGTTCTTGTACAGGGCACCGATATCGATGACGCTTGGGCCGATCGTGCCGCTCTTGACGGCAAGGTCGACTGATTTGTCACCGATTTTTATTGTAGCGCTTTGATCCGTCATGCTGATCCTCCGAAATGTCGGTAGCGCCTTAAAAGCGCCATAGGGGTTAAGCGTCCTCACCGATAGCTATATGATCACGAGGCTAATGCCAAGTTACCGTGATGGCATTTTGTGCATTGCGGCATCACCTTTTAGGCACTGCAGCGATGAGCCGCACGCATAACGGAAGCCGATGATTCGACTGGACTTTTGGCGCCCGCGATTCCCCCTCATATTTCAATCGATTATTCTTGCCGGATCCGATTGGAGGTTGCATTCTGGCCGCCTTCGGGGTGTCTTGGGCGGCGCATGCAGGAATTGACGACAGTCGAATTGCGGCGGGAAACAGGCGCAGGCATTGCCGGCTCCTCGGGCCTTTCCGCGCCTATCGAGACGACGCGACCGGCAAGGACGCAGTCGGCGACGCCGTTGCGTCATCGGCTGCCTGTTATAACCGCCCGATCGCTGCGTGCCTCCGTCCGCATGCTGAGAGAGGAAGCGGACCATGGCCGCCTGCTGCTTTTTTCGCCGGTCTTCCTCGGCGCCGGGGCGGCCTTCTGGTTTCTCGCGGCATCGGATTTTCCGGTCGTCTTATCGCTGCTCTGCCTGCTGGTGCTGACGGTCGCTCTGCTTGTCACCAGCAATAGCCGGGCGGCATTGCGGGCAACGTTCGTCGCACTTGCGCTTGTGGTTTGCGGCATGCTCTCCGCACAGTTCGAGAGCTGGCGAGCCTCGACCGTGATCCTCGATTCATCAGTGACGACGACGGTGACCGGCCGGGTCGAACGACGCGAAGGCGACGGTCGCGGGCGGTACCGCTACGTTCTTGAAGTTATGGGCACTGAGGCGCCCGAGGTGAAGCGACCGCCGGAACGGATCACCGCGATCGTCCGCGGGGCGGACACGCCTTTCGAGATCGGCGATATCATAACTGGCAGGGCGCGGTTGACGCCGCCGGCAGGTCCCGCACTTCCCGAGCTCAACGATTTCTCCTTCGGGTCTTATTTCGACGGCATTGGCGCCAACGGTTTCTTTTATGGCGCGCCTGACAGGGTCGATTTGTCGACGGGGCCTCCTGCGGTTGCGCGATCGACGTCGGAGGCTCTGCTCGAATGGCTCTATCGGCTGCGCAGCCGCATCGGCGACCGCATACGCTCTATTCTGCCCGGCGACACAGGCGCTTTTGCCGCCTCTCTTGTCGCCGATGAGAGACGGGCAATCTCGGACCAAACCACGGAGGCCCTAAGGCAGTCTGGCCTTGCCCACATCATTGCGATTTCCGGTCTCAATATGGCACTGTCAGCCGGCATTTTCTTCGTCGGCCTGCGCATGATCTTCAGCCTGATTCCGGGCATTGCTCAAGCCTGGCCGACGAAGAAGATCGCCGCCGCCGGCGCGCTCCTAGCTGTGACGGCCTATTATATGATCTCGGGCTTTGCCGTCTCCGCCGAGCGCGCCTTTATCATGATGGCGATCATGCTGATCGCCGTCTTCTTCGACCGGCCCTCGATCAGTCTCAGGAACGTCGCGCTTTCCGCTCTCGTAATCCTTGCCGTCTCGCCATCAGAGGTGCTGGGGCCGAGTTTCCAGATGTCCTTTGCCGCCACGCTTGCGCTGGTTGCGGGCTACGACCTCTGGAAAATGCGGCCGATGCGGGAGAACGCCTTCGCCAAGCTGCCGATCATGAAACCCTTCTTCATGGTTGGCGGCTTCTTCGGCGGCATTTTGCTGACCTCATTGATCGGCGGTTTCTCGACCGCGCTGTTTTCCATCGAGCATTTCCATCGCCTGACCGCCTATGGGCTGCCGGCAAATCTCGCAGCCATGCCGGTGATCTCCTTTATTGTCATGCCATTCGGCATGATCGCGATGCTGCTGATGCCTTTTGGCCTGGACGGTTGGGCATGGCAGGTCGCAGGCACTGGGCTCGGTCTGGTGATCGCAATTGCAAACACGGTATCCGGCTGGGGCGGCAATATAGATGTGGGCCGTTTGTCCGGTTGGTACTTCCCGACGGCTGTCTTGGGCTTTCTCTTGCTGACATTGCTTAAAACCCGCCTGTGGCACATCGGAATGGCAATCGTCGCGATTTCCACGCTGGCTGTCGTGATGCTGCCGTCAGGGGTGGCCCCTAACGTCACCATTGCCGAAGACGGCGGTCTGGTCGCTATCGTCGATGGCGAGACAATGGCTTCGAACCGCACGAAACCACCAGCTTTTATCTTCGAACAATGGAAACGCGCGCTTGCCATCGAAGAACACCGCCAGCCGGTCATGGTTGGGATGAGCAACGCGCCTGCTGCGCTTCAAGGCAAAAGGCCGCAACTCTCGCCTGATCAGCAGAATGACGCCCGAGAGGCGATGAGACAGGCGATCGCCACCAACCCACCGTCACACTTTTCCTGCCTGAAGGCCGCCTGGTGCACCACCTTACTTGATAATGGAAAGACACTGACTGTCATCAACAATGCCGCCTATCTCGGACCGGCTTGTGATACAGCTGACATCGTCGTCACACCGGTCCGCTTGCGCTTTGACCGCTGCCGTTCCGGCGCACTGCTCTTTACGGGCGAGACGCTGCGCAAGACAGGAGCGGTCGAGCTTCGCTTTACCGAAAGGGGGATCGAGGTTGCAACGGCATTCGACACATTGCTGCGACCCTGGATGCGCCATCGCGCCTACGACTGGCGCAGCGACAGCTTTTCCGATTCCGGCAAGCCTGATGTCAGTGATAGCGGCGAATGAGCCCGACGAGTTTGCCCTGGACCTTCACGCGATCCGGCCCGAAGATACGGGTCTCGTATGCCGGGTTGGCCGCTTCCAGCGCGATCGAGGCGCCCTTGCGGCGGAAGCGCTTCAGTGTCGCTTCCTCGTCATCGACGAGGGCAACGACGATGTCGCCGGGACTTGCGGTGCTGCCGTTGCGGATGATCACGGTGTCGCCATCGAAGATGCCGGCATCGATCATCGAATCGCCCTTGACCTCCAGCGCATAATGTTCGCCCGAACCGAGCATGTCGGCCGGAACGGTGATGTCGTGCGTGTTGTTCTGGATCGCCGAGATCGGAACGCCGGCGGCGATTCGACCCATGACCGGCACGGAGATCGAGTTGCCGTTTTCGGCGACGGGCTTCACGGAAGCGGGAGGGGCGACCGGCTGGGGCTTGCCGAGACTGCCCTCGATGACGCTCGGCGAAAAGCCGCGCCGGGGCTGGATGCTGGGGCTGTAGGCCTCCGGAAGCTTGATGACCTCGAGCGCGCGGGCGCGGTTCGGTAGGCGGCGAATGAAACCTCGCTCCTCGAGCGCCGTGATCAGGCGGTGAATGCCGGATTTGGAGGCGAGATCCAGGGCATCCTTCATTTCGTCGAAAGACGGAGGAACGCCCGATTCCTTCATGCGCTCATGAATGAAAAGGAGAAGCTCCTGTTGTTTGCGCGTGAGCATCGACGTCAGACCCCGTGATTGAAACAAATCCAGAACAGACACTATATGTTCCATATGTGTTCCGCAAGTAGCTAAATTTCCGTAAAACTGGGGGCACAAAAATCATTTTGGAATGACGATGAGACGGCAATTCCGAATTATTCGAGAATGTAGTCAGGTAAGGCGTTATTTTTCTGGCAACGTTTAGTTGCGCAGCGGCGATGGCACACCTTCGTTGTCGGGCATATTCCGGTTCGTGAAGGATATGAAGCGGACCGGATCGCCGAGACGGTGAATGCGTTCACCGCTGCGTCGGTTTTGTGACACCAGTCGGACCTGCTGAACCTTCCGGGACAATCCCACTTAATTGCTCAAGCCGCGCATTCATCAGAGAGGAGCTTTTCAGGCAAAAGTGTCGTGAAAGAAATCGCGGAGAACCACCGAGACCTTTTCGGGATCCTCCCAGTGCGGGTTATGTCCAAATCCTTCCATCAGGACCGATTGAGCTTTCGAGAGGGCATCTTCAAGCGCCAGCCGGTGACCCGCATCGAACAGCGCATCCTCGCTACCACTGATGCAAAGCACGGGCATTCTGACCTGTACCGCGGCCTCCGTCAGGTCGAGTGTGGAAAAACAAGCCAGGATGCCATGCCAGATCTCTGCCGAAATGGCTGCTGCCTCGCGGCTGATCGGGGCGAGGAAACATGGATCGACCGGATGCGGGCAGGCGTGCCAGAGATCGAAGAATGGATCGCCGGGATCGATCGGATCGCAAAGCCCAAGGATTCCGTCCGTGACCGGATCGCGCTGCGGAAAGGCTGGGCGCACTGTGCCGGAAATCGTGACCAGCGCGGCAACAACGTCGGGCAGCCGGGCAGCAAGGTCGATACCGATCATTGCTCCCATCGAATGGCCGATGACCGCGAAGCGCTCAACAGAGAGCGCTGCCGTCAGCGCAACGATGTCGTCGGTGAAATCCGCGACTGTCATGCCTGCCCCGACCGCGGAGCCTCCATGGCCGGGCAAATCCGGAATGACAAGTCGGTAGCCGCAAAGCCACGGCTCCAATAGCGAAAAGCTACGGCTGGAATCCGAGTAACCGTGCAGCAGCAGTAGCGTCGGCCCCGAGCCGCCGGTATCAATATATGCGAGCGACCGCCCCTCAGTAAGGGGCAGCATGCGCTTGCGGGCCGTCCAGCCGCTTTGATCGACGATGTTCATCAAAACGGGCTCACAGCGCGAGCTTAGCTTTCACAGCCTCAAGCCCCGGTTTGCCGTCGAGGGTCGTCACGCCATCCAGCCAGGCATCGAGACGTCGCGGTTCGCTGACGATGGCTTTCAGGCCAGCCTCCTCCGGAGCCAGCCCATCCGCCATCAGATAACCCATGCCTCTGTTTTCGAAATCGACGTCGAAAGTCAGGTTTTGCAGCAGTTTTGCGACGTTGGGGCATTCCTGAAGGTAACCCTTGCGTACCTGCGTCGAGACCGTGGCTGCGCCGAAATCCGGTCCGTAGAACTTGTCCCCACCAGTCAGGTATTTGATATCCAGCTCGGTATTCATCGGATGCGGCGCCCAGCCCTGGAAGACTATGAAGGCTTTGTTCTTTACGTGGCGCTTGACCTCGGCGAGCATGCCCTGTTCGCTGGATTCGACAACATCCCAGCCGGAAAGACCGAGCATCTGATCCTGGACCGCGTCCAGCATCAACTGGTTCGAGCCAGGCTCGATGCCGTAGAGCTTCTTTTCGAACTGATCGGGGAATTTCTGCAGGTCGGCGAAATCTTTGACGCCGGCGTCCCAGACGTAGGTCGGGACGGCAAAGGTGTATTTCGCGCCCTTCAGATTGGTCACGACGTTCTCAACTGAGCCGTCCTCCTTGTAGGGCTTGTAGTACGCGACCATGGCAGGGTCCCAATAGCCAAGAAAGACGTCGAGATCCTTGTTTTTCAAGCTGAGATAGATGACGTCGATGCCGAGCAGCGAGCTTCGCGGCTCGTATCCCAGGGCCTTCAAAAGAGTGAGGCCGACGCCAGTGGTGAACGCGAGATCGTTCCAGCCGGGCTCTGCCATGCGGATCACTTTGCAGCTTTCCGGATCGGCGGCGAAAGCCGGCATGGCTACGGCACCGAGGAGTATTGAAAGAACGCCTGTCTTCAGATGCTGAATCATTGCATTTCCCCTTTTATTGACCTTTGGGTTATTTAATTGTCCCATCGGTCAATAATTGATCTTTGCGGAAGAATTGTCAATGATGGAGACAAGATGAACGGGCACGAGCATGAAACTGACGAAAATCAGCGCGATCCGGCGCAAGGAGTTACGACAGGCAGCCTTCGAGGTGCTGCAGCAGGAAGGCATGGCAGGCGCGACGTTGGAAAAGGTGGCCGCCCATGCCGGTGCCTCCAAAGGCATCGTGCTGCACTATTTTCGAAGCAAGCAGGAGCTCTTCGAGCATGCGATGCGCGAGGCGAATCTTTCACTCAGTGAAGCGGTGAACGCCCGGCTGAAACAGGCGACGACGCCTCGCGGGCGACTGGAGGCGATCATCGAAGGCAATTTCGAGGAGCGTTTCTTCCGACCTTCTATCTGCCACGCCTGGCTTTCTCTTTGCGCCGAGGTTCCGCGCGAGCCGCAGCTCGCCCGCATCCAGAAGGTGATCCATGCCCGCATGCGTTCCAACCTGATGTCGGCGCTGGTCCATCTTCTGCCGCGTGCCGAATGCGAGGCTGTGGCGCTGGCGATCACAGCTCTGATCGATGGGCTCTGGCTGCGGGCCGGCTTACAATCGGAAGGCCTGACCCGAGATATGGCCCTCAACCAGATGCGCGAATATTTGAAATACCGCATCCCACGCTGAACATCGGTGCAGCGCACCAGGTGAGGCAATCTTGCATTCCGCTGCATCCGCTCGACTTGGCTTGGTAGGGGACGAAGTCGGCCCTTGTAACAAGTTTTCGACTTCGCCGGATTGGCAGGCAGGCCTTGCCTTAAAGGCAGTGGTGTCACACATCTCTGCCGTGTCAGGGAGGGTTTCATGAACGCGCATTCCGCCAAACCGCATCCGCTGGATCATGTCGTGCTGTCCGTCGTCAGTATCGATCTGGCTCGCGAGAGGCTCGGCAAGCTGGGCTTCACCGTTGCCGCCGATGCGCGCCATCCCTTCGGAACGGAGAATGCCTGCGTCTTTTTTGCCGACAAGACCTATCTGGAGCCGCTCGGGATTGCGAGCGTCGAGGAGAGCGAGGCGTCGGCACGGCACGGCAACGTCTTCACCGCCCGCAACCGGGCCTTCCGCTTTCGTTGCGGCGAGGAGGGGCTTTCGGCGGTGGCCTTCGCCACCAAGGATGCTGGTGTCGATCATCGGAATTTCGTCAGCAACGGATCGAGCGCCGGCGAGATGCTGCAGTTCAGCAGGCCGATGACGATGCCTGATGGTTCGGAGAGTATTGCCGGCTTCAAGCTGGCTTTTGCCGGCGACCTGCGCGCGCCCGATTTCTTCCTTTTCGCCGTCGAACGCGTCAATACGCTGCCGTCGGACTGCAGCGCCTTGGAGGCGCATGCCAATGGCGTGACCGGCATTGCCGAGGTGGCGCTCTGTGCGCCGGAGCCCGCCGCATTCTCCGCCTATGTCAACCTCGCCGTGGCGCAATCGGCGGTGGAGAAAACAGGTTTCGGCGTCAATATCGCAGCGTCGAATGCCAAAATCAGCCTGATGACGCCGGAAGGGCTGGAAGCTTATTTCGAGATCGCCGTCCCACCCGCCGAGCGCGGCCTGCGCGGCCGGGCAATCCTCTTCAATGTCGGCGATCTTGCCGTGACAGAAGCGCATTTGGCTGCTAACGGGGTGACCTATACGCGCAAGAACAATCGCATTCTGGTGAAGCCCGCGCCCGGCCAGGGCGCGCTCTTTGCCTTCGAGGAAACACGATGAGCACCAATACGAATTCCGAAGTCAAGATCGGCCAAGGCGACGCCCAGGTCACCTTTTCCAATACCGGCCGCCTCTCGTTGATCGCCGGCCCCTGCCAGATGGAGAGCCGCGACCACGCCTTCATGGTGGCCGGCACGCTGAAGGAACTTTGCGGAAAGCTCGGCATCGGCCTCGTCTACAAGAGCTCCTTCGACAAGGCGAACCGCACGTCGCTCTCGGCCGAACGCGGCATCGGGCTTGAAAAGGGCATGGAGGTCTTTGCCGACCTGAAGAAGGAATTTGGCTTTCCCGTCATCACTGACGTCCATACCGCCGAGCAATGCGCTGAAGTGGCAAAGACCGTCGATGTGCTGCAGATCCCGGCCTTCCTCTGCCGTCAGACCGACCTTCTCATCGCCGCCGCCAAGACCGGCCGCGTCGTCAACGTCAAGAAGGGCCAGTTCCTCGCTCCCTGGGATATGAAGAACGTCCTGAAGAAGCTCAATGCCAGCGGCAATCCGAACGTGCTTCTGTGCGAGCGCGGCGCTTCCTTCGGCTACAACACGCTGGTCTCCGACATGCGTTCACTGCCGATCATGGCGGCGATGGGCGCGCCTGTGATTTTCGATGCGACCCATTCCGTGGCGCAGCCGGGCGGGCAGGGCGATTCCTCCGGCGGTCAGCGCGAATTCGTCGAAACGCTGGCGCGCGCGGCAGTGGCCGCCGGCATTGCTGGCGTCTTCCTTGAAACCCATCAGGATCCTGACAATGCGCCTTCCGACGGGCCGAACATGGTCTATCTCAAGGACATGCCGCGGCTTCTCGAAAAGCTCCTTGCCTTCGACGCCGTCGCCAAGAGCTGACAGTCAAAAGCCTGACATGATCGTGCTATAGCCACGATGGAATACGCAATCGAAGGTGCCTATTGCAGCATTGTAATTTGCGCACCTTCGATTAAGACAGGTTCCGAACGACTTATCACCCACCCGAGCAGGAAGAACCCATGACTGCAATCACCGATATCATTGCCCGCGAGATTCTGGATAGCCGTGGCAACCCCACCGTCGAAGTCGATGTCTATCTCGAAGACGGCAGCATGGGCCGCGCGGCGGTTCCCTCGGGCGCTTCGACCGGCGCGCATGAGGCGGTCGAACTGCGCGACGGCGGTAAGCGCTACCTTGGCAAGGGCGTCCAGAAGGCGGTCGATGCCGCCAACACCGAGATCTTCGACGCGATCGGCGGCATCGATGCTGAGAACCAGATCCAGATCGACAACATCATGATCGAGCTCGACGGCACGCCGAACAAGTCGCGTCTCGGCGCCAACGCCATCCTCGGCGTGTCGCTCGCCGTCGCCAAGGCTGCCGCCCAAGCTTCCGGCCTGCCGCTCTACCGCTATGTCGGCGGTGCTTCCGCGAGCCTGCTGCCAGTGCCGATGATGAACATCATCAACGGCGGCGCCCATGCCGACAATCCGATCGATTTCCAGGAATTCATGATCCTGCCGGTCGGCGCCGATACGATCGCCGAAGCCGTGCGCATGGGTTCGGAAGTCTTCCACACGCTGCGCAAGGAACTTGCGGCACAGGGCCACAACACCAATGTCGGCGATGAAGGCGGTTTCGCACCGGGCCTGAAGAGCGCTTCGGAAGCCCTCGACTTCATCGTCAAGTCAGTCGAGAAAGCCGGCTACAAGCCGGGCGAGGACATCTACCTCGGCCTCGACTGCGCCTCGACGGAATTCTTCAAGGACGGCAAGTACGTGCTCGAAGGTGAAGGCCGCACGCTCGAATCGGGCGCCATGGCCGAATATCTGGCTGAACTCGCCGCCAAGTACCCGATCATCTCGATTGAAGACGGCATGGCCGAAGACGACTGGGACGGCTGGAAGACCTTGACCGACCTGGCCGGCAAGAAGACCCAGCTCGTCGGCGACGATCTCTTCGTCACCAACTCCGCACGTCTTCGCGACGGTATCCGCATGGGCGTCGCCAACTCGATCCTCGTCAAGGTCAACCAGATCGGCTCGCTGACGGAAACGCTCGACGCGGTCAACACGGCGCACAAGGCAGCCTACACCGCCGTCATGTCGCATCGCTCCGGCGAAACGGAAGATTCGACCATCGCCGATCTCGCGGTCGCCACCAACTGCGGCCAGATCAAGACCGGCTCGCTGTCGCGTTCCGACCGTCTTGCCAAGTACAACCAGCTGATCCGCATCGAGGAAGGCCTTGGTCCCCAGGCCCAGTACGCCGGCCGCTCGATCATCCGCGGCTGATCGGATCTGATTTTCAAAAGTTTGACCCGCGCCGTCCATCGGCGCGGGTTTTTTGTTGCTCTTTTTTAGAGTCAACGAACGGTTAATCTCTGCGCGGTAGATTGAACGAATTGGTAATGCGTTCAAGAGCATGCGTGTATGTGGACAAAGCATCATAAGAAGAGAAGAATCGGTCGCTTCGTCATTCCGGCCATGACGGTCGCCTTCCTTTCCTACTTCGGCTATCATTGCATCCATGGCGATTACGGCTTGCGCGCCACGGAGGCGTTCGAGCATCAGCGTATCGCGCGCGAAAAAGAGCTTGCAGTCCTGAAGGCGAAGCGCGAACATCTGGAAAGTCAGGTCGCGCTGCTCAGCGACGGCTCGCTCGACAAGGACATGCTGGACGAAAAGGCGCGTTACCAGCTTAATATGTCGCGCGCAGACGAGATCGTAATATTCAATCACTATTCAAATTAACCGGAATTAGGTTAATTCTAATTCCCATATGTATTTCAATGATTTAACTCAGAATATGAGCCATGCAATTATGGCATTGCTGTGGTCATATTTCTTCCCTATGGTACGCGGCACCGAGAACCGACAAACCATAGGGAGGGTTGAATGGCGCCGCGAAAGACCGCGACGGTTTCCAGCCGCAAGACAGCAGCAAAACCTACAGCGAAAGCATCGAATGGCGGCCCGGTAGCCGACTTCGATCGCGATGAGGAGCTCAAGGCCTATCGCGAGATGCTGCTGATCCGCCGCTTCGAGGAGAAGGCCGGTCAGCTTTACGGCATGGGTTTCATCGGCGGTTTTTGCCATCTCTACATCGGTCAGGAAGCTGTCGTCGTCGGCATGCAGATGGCGCAGAAGGAAGGTGACCAGGTCATCACCGCCTATCGCGACCACGGCCATATGCTGGCGACCGGCATGGAAGCGCGCGGCGTCATGGCGGAGCTGACGGGCCGCCGCAGCGGCTATTCCCACGGGAAGGGCGGCTCGATGCACATGTTCTCGAAAGAAAAGCATTTCTACGGCGGCCACGGCATCGTTGGCGCCCAGGTCTCGCTCGGAACCGGTCTTGCCTTCGCAAACCGTTACCGCGGCAACGATAATGTCTCTGTCGCCTATTTCGGTGATGGCGCCGCCAACCAGGGCCAGGTCTACGAGAGTTTCAACATGGCGGCTCTCTGGAAGCTGCCGATCGTTTATATCGTTGAAAACAACCGTTACGCCATGGGCACTTCGACCGCGCGCGCCACTGCGCAATCGAACTATTCGCTCCGTGGATCCGGCTTCGGCATCCCCGGCATCCAGGTCGATGGCATGGACGTTCGCGCCGTCAAGGCGGCTGCCGATGAGGCGTTCGAACATTGCCGCTCGGGCAAGGGGCCGATCATTCTCGAAATGCTGACCTATCGCTATCGCGGTCACTCCATGTCCGATCCGGCGAAGTATCGCTCCAAGGACGAAGTGCAGAAGATGCGCTCCGAGCACGACCCGATCGAGCAGGTAAAGGCACGCCTCATCGAAAAGGGCTGGGCTTCCGAAGACGATCTGAAGGCGATCGACAAGGATGTCCGCGATATCGTTGCCGACAGCGCCGACTTCGCCCAGGCCGATCCGGAGCCGGATGCATCCGAGCTCTACACCGACATTCTGCTCTAATCGGGGAGGGAACCCATGCCTATCGATATCCTCATGCCCGCCCTCTCTCCGACGATGGAAGAAGGCACGCTGTCCAAATGGCTGAAACAGGAAGGTGACAAGGTCGTTTCCGGCGACGTGATCGCCGAAATCGAAACCGACAAGGCGACGATGGAAGTCGAAGCCGTCGACGAAGGCGTCATCGGCAAGCTGCTGGTCAACGCCGGCACCGAAGGCGTCAAGGTCAACACCAAGATCGCGGTGCTGCTGCAGGACGGCGAGTCGGCCGATGCGATTTCCGCCGCTCCGGCTGCCTCGCAGCCGGCTCCGGCTGCTGCGGCACCCGTTGCCCAGGAAGAGGAGCCGGCGCCAGCGTCGGCTTCCGCCCCGGTCCCGGCCGAGCCCAAGGCATTTGTGCCGAACGATCCGGAAATTCCTGCCGGTACGGAAATGGTGTCAATGACGGTGCGCGAAGCGCTCCGCGATGCCATGGCCGAAGAAATGCGCGCCGATGACAACGTCTTCGTCATGGGCGAGGAAGTTGCCGAATACCAGGGCGCCTACAAGGTCACCCAGGGCCTTCTGCAGGAATTCGGCGCTCGCCGCGTTATCGATACGCCGATCACCGAACACGGCTTTGCCGGTGTCGGCGTCGGCGCCGCAATGGCAGGCCTTCGCCCGATCGTCGAATTCATGACTTTCAACTTCGCCATGCAGGCGATCGACCACATCATCAACTCCGCTGCCAAGACGCTCTATATGTCGGGCGGACAGATGGGTGCTCCGATCGTCTTCCGCGGCCCGAACGGTGCGGCGGCTCGCGTCGGCGCCCAGCACAGCCAGGACTATGCTGCGTGGTACAGCGCGATCCCCGGCCTGAAGGTCGTCATGCCCTATACGGCTTCCGACGCCAAGGGCCTGCTGAAGGCCGCGATCCGGGATCCGAACCCGGTCATCTTCCTCGAAAACGAAATTCTCTACGGCCAGCACTTCGACGTGCCGAAGCTCGACAATTTCGTCCTGCCGATCGGTAAGGCGCGCATCCATCGTCCGGGCAAGGACGTCACGGTCGTCTCCTTCGGCATCGGCATGACTTATGCGACGAAGGCGGTCGCCGAACTCGAAAAGCTCGGCATCGACGTCGAACTGATCGACCTTCGCACCATCCGCCCGATGGATCTGCCGACCGTTATCGAATCGGTGAAGAAGACCGGCCGTCTCGTCACCGTTGAGGAAGGTTATCCGCAGTCGTCGGTCGGCACCGAAATCGCCACCCGCGTCATGCAGCAGGCCTTCGACTATCTCGATGCGCCGATCCTGACGATCGCCGGCAAGGACGTGCCGATGCCTTACGCTGCAAACCTAGAAAAGCTGGCGCTTCCGAACGTCCGCGAAGTCGTCGATGCGGTGAAGGCCGTTTGCTACAAATAAGGGGAGGGTATTTCGATGCCGATCAATATCACGATGCCCGCCCTCTCTCCGACCATGGAAGAAGGCAATCTTTCCAAATGGCTGGTCAAGGAAGGCGACACGGTCAAGTCAGGCGATGTGATCGCCGAGATCGAGACCGACAAGGCGACGATGGAAGTCGAAGCCGTCGATGAAGGCACGGTCGCCAAGCTCGTCGTGCCGGCCGGGACCGAAGGCGTCAAGGTCAATGCGCTGATCGCGGTTCTGGCTGCCGACGGCGAGGATGTCGCTGCCGCCGCAAGCGGCGCCGGTTCGGCTGCTCCGAAAGCCGAAGCCGCACCTGCTTCGAAGGCCGATGCCGCGCCAGCCCAGTCCGCACCGGCTCCGGCCGCTGCACCGGCGCCCGCAGCAGCAACCGCAGCGGTTTCGGTTGACGGCAACCGCTCCTTCTCCTCGCCGCTCGCGCGTCGTCTGGCCAAGGAAGCCGGTATCGATCTGTCGGCCGTTGCCGGCTCCGGTCCGCACGGCCGCGTCGTCAAGAGCGACATCGAAGCCGCCGTCGCCGGTGGCGGCGCCAAGGCTGCTGCTGCGCCCGCACCCGCCGCAGCCCCGCAGGCCGCCGCAGCTCCGGCCGCTGCTGCACCGAAGGGCGCCTCCGAAGAGGCCGTGCTCAAGCTTTTCGAGCCGGGTTCCTACGAACTCGTGCCGCATGACGGCATGCGCAAGACGATTGCCAGGCGCCTGGTCGAATCCAAACAGACGATCCCGCATTTCTACGTCAGCGTCGATTGCGAACTCGATGCGCTTATGGCGCTCCGTGCCCAGCTGAACGATGCGGCGCCGCGCAAGGACAATGCCCCGGCCTACAAGCTCTCCGTCAATGACATGGTCATCAAGGCCATGGCGCTGGCGCTGCGCGATGTTCCGGATGCCAACGTGTCCTGGACCGACAACAACATGGTCAAGCACAAGTACGCCGATGTCGGCGTCGCGGTCTCGATCCCGGGCGGCCTGATCACGCCGATCATCCGTAAGGCCGAGCAAAAGACGCTGTCGGCGATCTCCAACGAGATGCGCGATCTCGGCAAGCGGGCCAAGGACCGCAAGCTGAAGCCCGAGGAATATCAGGGTGGCACGAGTTCGGTCTCGAACATGGGCATGATGGGCGTGAAGAACTTCGCAGCTGTCGTCAACCCGCCGCATGCGACGATCCTCGCGGTCGGCGCCGGCGAACAGCGGGTCGTCGTCAAGAAGGGCGAAATGGCAATCGCCACCGTCATGACCGTCACGCTCTCGACCGATCATCGCTGCGTCGACGGCGCGCTCGGCGCCGAGCTGCTCCAGGCTTTCAAGGGCTACATCGAGAACCCGATGGGCATGCTCGTCTGATAGCGAAGCGGAGGCGGAAATGACCAAAACCGTTCTTTGCTATGGTGACTCGCTGACCTGGGGTTATGACGCCGAGACGATCGGCCGTCATGACTATCAGAACCGCTGGCCGAGCGTGCTTCAGGCCGCGCTCGGCAGTGAAGCGCGCGTCATTGCCGAAGGCCTGAATGGCCGAACGACCGCCTTCGATGACCATCTCGCCGATTGCGACCGTAACGGAGCGCGCGTCCTGCCGACGATCCTGCAGACGCACGCACCGCTCGATCTCGTCATTCTTCTTCTCGGCACCAACGACATGAAGCCGGTTGTCGCCGGTTCGGCCTTTGCCGCATGCCAGGGGATCGGCCGGCTCGTGCGGCTGATCCGCAATCATGCCTGGCCCTTCGAATTCGATGGGCCGGATATCCTGATCGTGGCGCCGCCGGCAATCTGCGCGACGGCCAATGTGCCCTTCGCGGCTTCTTTCCCGGGAGGCATAGAGGAATCGGCAAAGCTTGCAACGCTTTACCGTGATCTTGCCGACGAACTCGGTTGTGGCTTCTTCGACGGCAATTCCGTCGCCAAGACCACGCCGCTCGATGGCATTCACCTAGATGCCGAGAATACGCGTGCGCTCGGGCGGGGGCTGGAGTCGATCGTGCGGATGATGCTGGGGATTTAAGCATGACCTCCTTCATCGCCCTCCGGCAGGCCTCACGACGGGATGCCTCGGAGCTGGCGATTTTGGCGGATATCGCATCGCACGGCTTCGCCTCCTGGCTCTGGTTCGCCGATGTGGCGAACGGCGTGAGCGACACGCCGCTCGAGCGGGGCAGGCTGAAGATGAGCGAGGAGGAGGCCGTCGGCGGCTGGAGGGATGCCGTCGTCGCCGAGGCCTATGGCGAGGTCGCAGGTGTGGCGATCGGCCATGAGTTGGATGAAGGCATACGCGATATCGAGGCGACAGTCCCGGCGACCGGGCCGATGCTGGCCTTGCAGAAGACGGTTGTGGGAAGCTGGTTCATCGGCAGTCTCGGCGTCTACAGCCACCTGCGCGGCATCGGCATCGGACGCAGGCTGCTGGACGATCAGATTGAAAGAGCGGATCGGCGGCCCGTCAGTCTGATCACCGCAAGCGATAACGAAGCGGCTTTGTCGCTTTATGGAAGAAACGGATTCTTGGAGGCTGCGCGCGCCGATGCCGTGCCGCTCTTCGAAAACAGCAAAAAACACGCGTGGGTGCTCATGACCCGCAGCGCAGCGTAACAAAGGCAGGAAACACATGGCTGAATCCTACGACGTCATCATCATCGGCTCCGGCCCCGGCGGCTATGTCGCCGCCATTCGCGCCAGCCAGCTCGGCCTCAAGACCGCGATCGTCGAGCGCGAACATATGGGCGGCATCTGCCTGAACTGGGGCTGCATACCCACAAAGGCGTTGTTGCGTTCGGCCGAAGTCCTCGACCACGCAAATCACTTCAAGGATTACGGCCTCGTTCTCGAAGGCACGGTCAAGCCGGATGCCAAGGCCGTCGTCGCTCGCTCGCGCGGCGTGTCCGCCCGTCTCAACGCCGGCGTCGGCTTCCTGATGAAGAAGAACAAGATCGACATCATCTGGGGTGAGGCAAAGATCACCAAGCCCGGCGAGATCGTCGTCGGCAAGTCGTCGAAGCCTGTTGTCGAGCCGCAGCATCCGCTGCCGAAGAACGTCAAGAGCAGCGAGGGCACCTATACCGCCAAGCACATCATCATCGCGACCGGCGCCCGTCCGCGCGCGCTGCCGGGCATCGAGCCTGATGGCAAGCTGATCTGGACCTATTTCGAGGCGCTGAAGCCGGATGTATTGCCGAAGTCGCTGATCGTTATGGGCTCGGGCGCGATCGGCATCGAATTTGCAAGCTTCTATCGCTCGATGGGCGTCGACGTCACTGTCGTCGAAGTCATGCCGACCATCATGCCGGTCGAGGATGCCGAAATCACCGCCATCGCCCGCAAGCAGCTTGAAAAGCGCGGCCTCAAGATCTTCACGAGCGCCAAGGTCTCGAAGGTCGAGAAGGGCGCTAATAGCATCACCGCGCATGTCGAGACTTCAGACGGCAAGGTGCAGCAGATCACCGCCGACCGGTTGATTTCGGCTGTCGGCGTTCAAGGCAACATCGAGAACCTCGGCCTTGAGGCGCTCGGCATCAAGACCGATCGCGGCTGCGTGGTTGCCGACGGTTACGGCAAGACCAATGTTGCGGGCATCTACGCGATCGGCGATGTCGCCGGCCCGCCGATGCTGGCGCACAAGGCGGAGCATGAAGGTGTCGTCTGCGTCGAGAAGATCGCCGGCCTTCCGAATGTCCATCCGACCGATAAGGGCAAGGTTCCGGGCTGCACCTACTGCAATCCGCAGGTCGCCTCCGTCGGCTTGACGGAAGCCAAGGCCAAGGAGCAGGGCCGCGACATCCGCGTCGGTCGCTTCTCCTTCGCGGCCAACGGCAAGGCGATCGCGCTCGGTGAAGACCAGGGTATGGTCAAGGTGATCTTCGACAAGAAGACCGGCGAGTTGCTTGGTGCCCACATGGTCGGCGCCGAAGTCACCGAGCTCATCCAGGGATTCGTCGTCGCGATGAATCTCGAGACGACCGAGGAAGAACTGATGCACACGATTTTCCCGCATCCGACCGTATCCGAAACGATGAAGGAAGCGGTTCTCGATGCCTATGGCCGCGTGCTGAACGCTTGATAATTTCCAAGGCCGCCCTTTATCCCGGGGTGGCAAAGCCCATCCCCACAGGGCGGCAAAGCCATCCCCTGGGTGGCCAGAGCCATCCCCGGATGACCTAAGTCATCTCGCGGGGGTGGAAAAAACGAAAGGAAATCATCATGTCTATGGAGACGCAGGCGTTGCTGGTATTTTTGCTGATTGGTTTGGTCGCGGGCTTCCTCGCAAGTCTGGTCGTCGGTGGCGGCGGGCTGATAAGGTGTCTGCTGAGCGGCATCATCGGCGCCTTCGTCGGCGGCTATCTGTTCAGTGCGCTCGGCATCTCGCTGGGCATTGAAAACGCGTTGGTCGTGCAGATCATCCACGCCACCCTCGGCGCCATCGTTGTGGTGCTGATTGCAAGGGCGGTCGCCTGAGGCGCAACTGAGGGGTAAGGCAGGAATGGAAGGCGTCGGCTGGATTTCGGCAATCATCATCGGCGGACTTGCGGGCTGGCTCGCCGGCAAACTGATGGAAGCGCGATACGGGATTTTCCTGAATATTGTGCTCGGCATCGTCGGTTCGGTCGTCGCCAGCGCTGTCCTCGCGCAGTTTCATGTCGAGGTGGTCGGCGGGCGGCTCGGTTATTTCGTGACGGGTTTTCTCGGCGCCTGCTTGTTGATATTCCTTGCGCGGCTGGTGCGGCGCTAATGCATGTCGTCCGAACGTGTGCAGCGTTTTGGGATAACGACTGCATGAATCAAAGAATTAAAGCGTGTCGCACGGATGCGGTTTGACGCGATGCGCTTTAGATGGTTTGCCGCATAGGGGCGGCGGAAGGCTGATACTGCAATGGTGACTATCCTCGATACGATCAATCCCGACGCCAAGCGTGTGCGCCATCCCGAGAAGGCGCATCGCCCGGACACGGAAGTCATGCGCAAGCCGGATTGGATCCGCGTCAAGGCGCCGACGTCGAAGGGGTATGCCGAGACGCGCGCGATCGTGAAGGAGCACAAGCTCGTCACCGTCTGTGAGGAGGCCGGCTGCCCGAATATCGGCGAGTGCTGGGACAAGAAGCACGCCACCTTCATGATCATGGGCGAGATCTGCACCCGCGCCTGCGCCTTCTGCAACGTCGCCACCGGCAAGCCGAATGCACTTGATATGGCCGAGCCCGAAAATGTCGCCAAAGCCGTCAAGGAGATGGGTCTCAGCCACGTTGTCATCACCTCGGTCGACCGCGACGATCTTGAAGACGGCGGCGCCGAGCACTTCGAAAAGGTGATCTGGGCGATCCGCGCCGCTTCGCCGATGACGACCATCGAAATCCTGACGCCCGACTTCCTGAAGAAGCCCGGTGCGCTGGAGCGCGTCGTCGCCGCCAAGCCCGACGTCTTCAACCACAACATGGAAACGGTTGCCGGCAACTATCTGACGGTTCGCCCTGGCGCCCGTTATTTCCATTCCATCCGTCTGCTGCAGCGGGTGAAGGAACTTGACCCCACCATGTTCACCAAATCGGGCATCATGGTTGGCCTCGGCGAGGAGCGCAACGAGGTTCTGCAGCTGATGGACGATCTGCGCACCGCCGACGTCGATTTCCTGACGATCGGCCAGTATCTGCAGCCGACCCGCAAGCACCATAAGGTCGAAAGCTTCGTCACGCCCGATGAGTTCAAGTCCTACGAGACGGTCGCCTACAGCAAGGGCTTCCTGATGGTCGCCTCAAGCCCGCTGACCCGCTCCTCCCACCATGCCGGCGACGACTTCGCCCGGCTTAAGGCCGCACGCGAAAAGAAGCTGCTAATCGCCGCCGGGTAGGAGCCGCACTCGGTTTTTCAAGGAACCGAGGCGATTTGTTCGCTCAGGGTCGGCGTATCGCCCATTGCAGCGCGGGATAGCTGCCGATCATCTCGAACGCGCCAGCGCCGACTGCTTCGCGAACGGCGATCGCTACGCCGCTATGGGGATGATCGAGGGCGTCATGCCAATCGTCACCGGCGACGATGCCGCCCGATTTTACCTTACGCCTCAACACTTTGAGTTCCTCGGCCGTGCCTTCATAGGAGTGCGAAGAATCCAGATAGACCCAGTCGAGATTGTTGTCGGGAAGCTGCTCAAGGAAAGGCACTGAATAGTCGACATGGACCGACACGCTTGCGCCTTGCGCAGACCTTTTAATACGCTGCGAGGCTACATTGTGGGCGCGGCTCGTCGATAGCCGGCCATTGGCGGTATAGATGCCCCAGTCCGGATAGCGGTTTCCGAAAATCAACCACCAAGGATCGACGAAATAGGCGGATTTCGGTTTAGCCTGGTTGAGCAGAATGGTCGAGAATAGTCCGGTGAACACACCGAACTCGGCGCCGACACCACCTTTAGGGAACAAATCACACAGGAACTGTCTGCTCTTCAAGCGGTGGTCAGAGAAAAATTCAGCCCGTAGAAATTTCCAGTCTAACGGTATGCTCCCGGCTGAAAGTATATCTTTGGCATTTCTGAGAAAATGCTCTGTGAGGAAGCTCATTTGCGCCAATACCCGTTATTTTCCGGCAATGTATATGTTCTTATTGGAGGCATAACAAGAAATATTATTAGATTTGTGCAGGATATATATAAGTATAATATGTCGGAAAAATTGATTTTCGACAGGGTGTAGAGAGTATCGCATGGGCACTCACTTTATTTCCATTGTCGCCATGACGCGGGGGAGCAACAACCTTAGGATATCTGATACGGCATTTTGCGCGGCCAGCATCGTCTGACTCGGGGGAGCAATCTTAAGAGCGTTCGCTACCGTCATCATCAGGTCACGCGAAGCAGCTAGCCAACTCGCCGCTTTTGGCGCTTAGAGCATGCACGGAAAGTGCTCGCACGGGCTCGAGGGAGTTGCACGATGGACTTGAGAGCAGAGCTGCCGCTGCGTCAGCAGATCACCGATCTGGAACGGGCTGCGGAGCATATCCGCAGAGCTCGCCGCATTCTCGTCGTGGGCTGCTCGGGCGGCGGTAAATCCACTCTGTCGCTGAAGATCGCCGAGCGCTTCGGGCTTTCCTATATTTCGCTCGATCGCGATGTTCGCTGGCTTCCCGGTTGGATGCAGCGCGACAGGGTCGAGCAGAGAAATATCATCGCCAGCCGAATCCTCGAAGATCGTTGGATCATGGACGGCACCAGTCCCTCGACTTTCGACATTCGGCTGCCGCGCACCGAGGTCGTCGTCTGGGTACGCATGCCGCGGCTTCTCTGCATCTGGGGCGCGATCAGCCGATGGGCGAAGTGGATCGGCCGCACTCGACCGGAGATGGCGCCGGGCTGCATCGAGAAGGTCGATTGGGAATTCCTCCGCTTTATTTGGACTTTCGAAGAGAAATTCGCGCCGCGAATCGTAGCCGGCATCGCCGAGCATGGCCCTGATCTGCCCGTCCTCCAGCTAAAATCCCGCCGCCAGATGCGTGAGCTTCTTGATCTTCTCGGCCGGCCCGCTTAATTGCCGCCTATGCCGCAATTCGAAACACACCGTCCTGTCCCGCACACGCCCGACCAGATGTTTGACCTCGTTGCCGATGTTGAGCGCTATCCGGAGTTTCTGCCGCTCTGCGAAGCGCTGGCCATCAAAAGCCGCAGGGAGCGCGATGGCAAGATCCTGCTCATTGCCGACATGACGGTCGGCTACAAGGCGATCCGCGAGACCTTCACGACGCAGGTGCTGTTAAACCGGGCCGAGCGCGTCATCGAGGTCAAATATATCGATGGTCCGTTCAAATATCTCGACAATCGCTGGCACTTCGCCGACGCGCCAGCCGGCGGCTGCACCGTCGATTTCTTTATCGACTACGAGTTCAAGAGCCGCATCCTCGGCGCATTGATGGGCTCGATGTTCGATCGCGCCTTCCGCATGTTCACCGAGGCCTTCGAGACGCGCGCAAACAAAATCTATACGGCCGCCTGACGGAGCGCCGTCAGCGAAGCGAAACGATCATCTCCAGCGCCGTCCTGACTGTTGCCAGCCGAACTTCGCTGCGGCCGATATCGCCGTAGAGCATTTTCCGGAGAACGAGTGCGCCGGTGCGCGATTTGGCGGCGAGATGGACGAGACCGACGGGTTTTTCAGCCGCTCCGCCACCGGGGCCGGCAATGCCGGTGACGGCGACGGCGATGTCGGCGCGCGAGCGGAAGAGGGCGCCGTGCACCATCTGCCGCGCGGTTTCCTCGGAGACCGCTCCGAAACGCGAAAGCGTTGCCTCCTGCACGCCGAGCATCTCCATCTTCGCCGTATTCGTATAGGTGACGAAGCCGCGGTCGACGACCGCTGACGAGCCCGATATCTCGGTCAGCGCGCCGGCAATCAGTCCGCCCGTGCAGGACTCGGCTGTGGAGAGCATCAGCCCGGCAGCGGTGAAGTCGCGGATGATCGCCTCTGCAGCCGAAATGATATCCTGCGGAAAAAGGCTCATCATTTCCTCCCGCGATAGACGACAGTCGCAGTCGCGATCGCCGCGATGCCCTCGCGCCGGCCGACGAAGCCGATCGTCTCGTTGGTCGTCGCCTTGACCGAGCAGCGCTCGATATCGATGCCGAGATAATCCGACAATTTCGCCCGCATGGCGTCGCGATGTGGCCCGATCTTCGGCGCCTCGGCGATCAGCGAGACATCGGCATTCATGATCGTGCCGCCGCGCTCGCGCACGATCCGGGCCGCGTGTTCGATGAAGATCTTCGAGGCCGCCCCCTTCCATTGCGGGTCGGAGGGCGGGAAATGATCGCCGATATCGCCGGCGCCGCAGGTGGCGAGCAGTGCATCCGTCAGCGCATGCAGCGCGACATCGGCATCTGAGTGCCCCTTGAGCTTCTGATCGTGTGGAATGAACACGCCGCAGAGGGTGACGCCGTCGCCCGCCACGAGCTGGTGCACATCGTAGCCGTTGCCGGTGCGCACGTCGGGAAGCAGCGATGCCGACAGCTTGTCGTCGGCCTTGGCGATATCGCTCCTGACTGTCAGCTTGACGTTATCGGCCGTGCCTTCGACGATCGTCACCGGAATGCCGAGCCATTCGGCGATCGAGGCGTCGTCGGTGAAATCGCTTCGTCCGCTGGCGGCTGCCTTCTCATGCGCGTCGAGGATCGTCTCGAAGGCGAAGGATTGTGGCGTTTGCGCCGCATAGAGGCTTTCGCGCGAGACCGTCGCCAGCACGGTGCCGGCGCTGTCGGTGCGTTTCAGTGTATCGGTCACCGGCATGGCCGGGAGAACGGCCGGCGCGCCGTCGCCGAGGCTCTCGGCGATACGGTCCAGAAGCACATGGTCGAAAAAGGGACGCACGGCATCGTGGATCAGCACATGGCTGACATGTTTGTCCTTGAGATATTTGAGGCCGGCAAGCACGGATTGCTGCCTCGTGGCGCCGCCATGCACCGTTTCGATCGGGGTTGCCGAGATGATATGGCGCAGCGCCCTCGCAAACAGCGCCTCGTCATCGGGGTGGATGACGACGACGATCTGTGTCGCCAGTTCCCATGTCATGAAGTTTTCAA
Source organism: Rhizobium pisi (assembly GCF_003938655.1). Classification (GTDB taxonomy): domain Bacteria; phylum Pseudomonadota; class Alphaproteobacteria; order Rhizobiales; family Rhizobiaceae; genus Rhizobium; species Rhizobium pisi. The sequence continues at coordinate 70,857 of NZ_RJJT01000006.1, read as the reverse complement.
GCGTATGGACGATAACCGGCTTGCCGCCGATCATGCGATATTGCTTGGGGCCTTCCTTCGAGGACCCGGCGCGCTCGCCGCGGCCGGCGGCGACGATGACAATTCCGGCCGATATCGGTTGCTTGGAAGGCATTTGCAGCATAAATCCCTAAAAATATCCGGAATTGACCCGAGTGCTCTAACGTCTTGCTTTGGCGTTTTCCAGCATCTGCCCGAAAAATATCGATTTCGATCCCAGCCCCCTTGGCAAGCTACAGAACAATGGCTAAAAATAATGCAGTTCCATGGTGTGCCTGAAAGATAATCAATTGATTTCCAAGGACCTCGCAGCGCCTTTCCGAATCGGACCCGTGTCCGTGCGGAACCGCGTAGTGCTGGCGCCGATGTCCGGCGTCACGGACATGCCCTTCCGCGAGCTTGCATGGCGCTTCGGCGCAGGCCTTGTCGTCACCGAAATGGTGGCGAGCCGCGAACTGGTCAACGACACGGCCGAATCCTGGTCACGGCTGCGGGCAGCGGGCTTTCGGCCGCACATGGTGCAGCTTGCCGGGCGCGAGGCGCGCTGGATGGCCGAAGCGGCGAAGATCGCTGCCGATCACGGCGCCGATATCATCGACATCAACATGGGTTGCCCGGCAAAGAAGGTGATCGGCGGTTATTCCGGCTCGGCGCTGATGCGCGATCCCGACCACGCGCTCGGTCTCATCGAGGCGACGGTCAAGGCCGTCAATATCCCCGTGACGCTGAAGATGCGTCTCGGCTGGGACGAAAATTCCATCAACGCGCCTGATATTGCGCGCCGCGCCGAAGCGGCCGGCATCCAACTCGTAACCATCCATGGGCGTACCCGTATGCAATTCTACGAAGGTCGCGCCGATTGGCATGCGATCCGCGCCGTTCGTGACGTGGTCTCCATTCCGCTGATCGCCAACGGCGATGTCGAGAGCGCAGAGGATGCGCAGGAAATATTGCGCCGCTCCGGCGCCGATGCCGTCATGATCGGCAGGGGCTGCCAGGGCAGGCCGTGGCATGCCGGCGTCATTGCAGGCGCCGCCGCGCCGCTGTCGTACGAGATTGCCGACATCGCCGTCGAACATTACGGGATGATGCTGGAGTTCTACGGCGAGGCGGTGGCGATCCGCCATGCCCGCAAACATCTCGGCTGGTATCTGGAGCGTTTCGCCCCGACGCTTGCCGGCAGTGAAAAAGCGGCGATCATGACCTCGCATGATCCGCGCGAGGTGGTCGCCCGCCTTTACGATGCGCTTGATGCAAGTGCTCTCGATGGCCGGGAGGCGGCATGACGAAGGATACGACATCTCCGCCCGATCACGCCGGCGGAACCGTCGCCATGGCGGTGCTGAACGCCATCCAGAACCCCGTCGTCATGGTCGACGAATCCGGCTTTGTCGCCTTCGCCAATTGGGAGGCGGAAGCCTTTTTCGGCGCCAGCGCCTCGCACCTTGCGCGTTATCGGATCTCGACCTTCATTCCATTCGGCAGCCCGTTGCTCGCACTTATCGATCAGGTGCGTGAGCGCAAGGCGCCCGTCAACGAATATCGCGTCGACCTGAGCTCGCCTCGTCTCGGTCAGGACAAGCTCGTCGATCTCTACGTCGCCCCGGTGCTCAGCGAGCCGGGCGCCGTCGTCATCGTCTTCCAGGAACGCTCGATGGCCGACAAGATCGACCGGCAGCTGACGCATCGCGCCGCTGCCCGCTCGGTGACCGGTCTTGCCTCCATGCTGGCCCATGAGATCAAGAACCCGCTCTCCGGCATCCGTGGTGCTGCCCAGCTGCTCGAGCAGTCCGTGATCGACGATGATCGGGCGCTGACCCGGCTGATCTGCGACGAGACTGACCGCATCGTCTCGCTGGTCGATCGCATGGAAGTCTTTTCCGACGAACGCCCTGTCGATCGCATGCCGGTCAATATCCATTCCGTGCTCGATCACGTGAAGGCCGTCGCCAAGGCGGGTTTTGCCCGCAACATTCGCATCACCGAGAGTTACGACCCGTCGCTGCCGGCCGTCTATGCCAATCGCGATCAGCTCGTTCAGGTCTTCCTCAATCTGGTGAAGAACGCCGCCGAAGCGGTCGGCGACCGGCCGGACGGCGAGATCGTGCTGACGACGGCCTATCGGCCCGGCATTCGCCTTTCGGTCGCCGGCACGCGCGAAAAGATTTCGCTGCCGCTGGAATTCTGCGTTCACGACAACGGCCCCGGTGTTCCCACCGATCTACTGCCGCACCTCTTCGATCCCTTCATCACCACCAAGACGAACGGCAGCGGCCTCGGCTTGGCGCTGGTTGCCAAGATTATCGGCGATCACGGCGGCATCATTGAATGCGACAGCCAGAACAGCCGCACGACATTCCGCGTTCTCATGCCGGCATCGAAGGATGCCTCGCTGGAAGACGCCTCTACCGTAAGCTCGACAGGACCTTCTCGATGACAGCTACGATCCTCGTTGCAGATGATGATGCGGCCATTCGGACCGTGCTCAACCAGGCTTTGAGCCGCGCCGGCTATGACGTTCGCATCACCTCCAACGCCGCAACCCTCTGGCGCTGGATTTCGGCGGGCGAGGGCGATCTTGTTGTCACCGATGTGGTGATGCCGGATGAGAACGCCTTCGATCTGCTGCCGCGCATAAAGAAGGCGCGCCCCGACCTGCCGGTTCTCGTCATGAGCGCGCAGAACACCTTCATGACCGCCATCAAGGCGTCGGAGAAGGGCGCCTACGACTATCTGCCGAAACCCTTCGACCTCACCGAGCTGATCGGCATCATCGGCCGTGCGCTCGCCGAGCCGAAGCGCAAGCCGGCCAAGCTCGAAGAGGATATGCAGGACGGCATGCCGCTCGTCGGTCGCTCGGCGGCCATGCAGGAAATCTACCGTGTGCTCGCCCGGCTGATGCAGACGGACCTGACGCTGATGATCACCGGCGAATCCGGCACCGGCAAGGAACTCGTCGCCCGCGCCCTGCATGATTACGGCAAGCGCCGCAACGGCCCGTTCGTCGCGATCAACATGGCCGCGATCCCGCGCGACCTGATCGAATCGGAACTCTTCGGCCACGAGAAGGGCGCCTTCACCGGCGCGCAGACCCGCTCGACCGGCCGCTTCGAACAGGCCGAAGGCGGCACGCTGTTCCTCGACGAGATCGGCGACATGCCGATGGATGCCCAGACCCGGCTTCTGCGCGTCCTGCAGCAGGGCGAATACACCACTGTCGGCGGCCGTACGCCGATTCGCACAGACGTGCGCATCGTTGCCGCCACCAATAAGGATCTGAAGCAGGCGATCAATCAGGGCCTCTTCCGCGAGGATCTCTATTACCGCCTCAACGTCGTGCCGCTGCGCCTGCCGCCGCTGCGCGATCGCGCAGAGGATATTCCCGATCTTGTGCGCCATTTCATCCAGCAGGCCGAAAAGGAAGGACTCGGTTCCAAGCGCTTCGATCAGGAAGCCCTGGAACTGATGAAGGCCTATGCCTGGCCGGGCAACGTCCGCGAGCTGGAAAACCTCATCCGCCGTCTGATGGCTCTCTATCCGCAGGACGTCATCACCCGCGAAATCATCGATGCCGAGCTGCGCGCCGACGTGCCCGACAGCCCGATCGACAAGGGGCCGATCCGCAATGGCTCAATGACGATCGCGCAAGCCGTCGAAGAGAACATGCGCACCTATTTCTCAAGCTTCGGCGAAAATCTGCCGCCCCCCGGCCTTTACGACCGCGTGCTGACGGAAATGGAATATCCGCTGATCCTTGCGGCCCTGACGGCAACGCGCGGCAACCAGATCAAGGCCGCCGACCTCCTCGGTCTCAACCGCAACACCCTGCGCAAGAAGATCCGCGAACTTGGCGTTTCGGTCTACAGGAGCTCCCGCACAGCCTGAGCGACGGCTCCCACGGCTTGACAATGTGACCGAGTGCGTTGCATTTTCGCCACAATGCGTTGCTTAAAGGTCACGCAGGGTTTTGGACATTTCGCTCCCGATCGAGTCGTTAGAGCGCTGGCTTTCTTGGGCCGGCGTTGTTTGGTTTCGATCGGATGGCGAGGGCGGCAGGTGCCGCCTGAAGAGAGGCCGAATGACGCAGGATGGGGTATCGCCGGCGGCGGCGGGCGAGGCGGTGACGACGGTAACCGACCGCCGTGCCCTTTTTGCCGTGCCCGGCCTCGTGCTCGCCGGCGGCGCGCTTCTCTGTGCCACGATCACGCTTTTCGTGCTGCTCGGCCTAACGCCGATCGCGCCGAACTCGCATGTCGTCATTACCTCGGTGATCGTCAATTCCTTCTTCGTTCTGACGCTGATTGCCCTGATCGGCCGTGAGGTGGCAAGGCTGCTCAAGGCCCGCACCCGCGGCCGCGCGGCGGCACGCCTGCATATCCGCATCGTTGTGCTCTTCTCGATCGTCGCGATCACGCCGGCGATCCTTGTCGCCATCTTCGCCAGTATCACGCTGAACGCCGGTCTCGACCGCTGGTTTGCCTTGCGCACCCAGTCGATCGTCAGTTCGTCGCGCAATATCGGCCAAGCCTACATGATGGAGAATGCCAGCTACCTGCAGGGGCAGACGGTTTCCATGGCCAACGACCTGGAGCGTAACCGTGCGCTCTATAGCCTCGACAGAACAGGTTTCGCCGAACTGATGACGCGCCAGGCGAGGGGGCGCGGCCTGCTCGGCGCCTTCCTGGTCGAACGCGACGGATCAGTGAACGTTCAGGCCGACATCTCCACCGAAAAGCCGTTGCCGGCCATTCCGCAGGATGCGCTGGAAAAGGCTGCCGCCGGCCAGCCGACGCTCATTCCGCCCGGCGTCACCAACCTCGTCGGCGCCATCATCAAGCTCGACGCTATCCAGGGGACGTTCCTCTATACCGTGCGCGCCGTCGATCCCAAGGTCATGGGCGCCATGCGCATGATGGAGGAGAACGCCACCGAATACCGTTCGATGGAGGCCAACCGCTTCTCGCTGCAGATCGCCTTCGCCGTGCTCTACATCGGCTTCGCGCTAATCGTGCTTCTGGCGGCAATCTGGACGGCGATTGCGGTCGCCGACCGCATCGTCCGGCCGATCCGCCTATTGATCACGGCGGCCGACAGCGTTGCATCAGGCAATATGGACATCGTCGTGCCGGTGCATGCCGTCGATGGCGACGTCGCCAATCTCTCGCGCACCTTCAACAAGATGATCTCGGAAATCCGCACCCAGCGCGACGAGATCCTCGAAGCCAAGGACGAAGTCGACGACCGCCGCCGCTTCATCGAAGCGGTGCTGTCGGGCGTCACCGCCGCGGTTATCGGTGTGGAGCAGGATCGCCGCATTGCCATCGTCAACAGTTCGGCCGAGACGTTGATGACGATGTCGGCCGACGACATGCTCGGCAAGCAGCTGGCCGATATCGCGCCTGAGGTCGATCAGGTGCTGACCGAAGCGGCGCAGCGCCATCGCGGCGATTTCCGCAAGCAGATCGCGCTCGTACGCGGCGGCACGGTCAGGACGCTGAGCGTGCAGGTCACCCGCGAGGAAGTGCGGGATATGAGCGAATCCTACGTGATCACGCTCGACGATATCACCGACCTCGTCATTGCCCAGCGCTCGACTGCCTGGGGTGATGTGGCAAGGCGCATTGCCCATGAGATCAAGAACCCGTTGACGCCGATCCAGCTTTCCGCCGAGCGCATCCAGCGCCGCTACGGCAAGCAGATCGACCAGGGCGACCGGGCCGTCTTCGACCAGTGCACGGATACTATCATCCGCCAGGTCGGCGATATCGGCCGCATGGTCGACGAATTCTCAGCCTTCGCCCGCATGCCGAAGCCGACCAAGGAGCCGAGCGACCTGCGCGACATCCTGCGCGACGCGATCTTCCTGCGCGAGATGGGCAACCATCACGTCACCTTTGAGCAGGATTTCGGCGACCAGCCGTTGGATGGACTGTTCGACAGCCGCATGCTCGGCCAGGCCTTCGGCAATCTCATCAAGAATGCCGTGGAATCTCTGGAAGCTGTTCCGAGCGATGAACGGGACGAACGCAAGGTTCTCGTGCGCGCAGCACTCGATACCAGCCGCGACCGCTTCACCGTTGATGTGATCGACAATGGTCGCGGCCTGCCGGTGGAGAACCGTCACAGTATCCTGGAACCTTATATGACGATGCGCGAGAAGGGCACCGGCCTCGGCCTCGCCATCGTCAAGAAGATCATCGAGGAACATGGCGGGCAGCTCGAGCTGCACGATGCGCCCGCCGATTTTGACCGGGGAAGAGGGGCCATGATCCGCGTGCATCTGCCACGCCGGGATCCGACGCCTGCCACTCCCGCAGCCAATGACAAGGAAAGCGTTTATGGCCTCTGATATTCTCGTCGTCGATGACGAGCACGATATTCGCGAGATCGTTTCCGGCATTCTCTCGGACGAGGGCCATGAGACGCGCACGGCCCATGACAGTGACAGTGCGCTGGCGGCGATTTCCGACCGCGTGCCGCGGCTGATCTTCCTCGACATCTGGATGCAGGGCAGCAAGCTCGACGGTCTGTCGCTGCTCGACGAGATCAAGACCCGCCATCCTGATTTGCCCGTCGTGATGATATCAGGCCATGGCAACATCGAGACCGCCGTCTCGGCGATCAAGCGCGGCGCCTTCGATTTCATCGAGAAGCCCTTCAAGGCCGACCGGCTGATCTTGATCGCCGAGCGTGCACTGGAGAATTCCAAGCTGAAGCGGGAGGTGTCCGAGCTGAAACGGCGCACCGGCGACGCCTTGGAACTGATCGGCACCTCGGTCGCCGTTTCGCAGCTGCGGCAGACGATCGAGAAGGTAGCGCCGACCAATAGCCGCATCATGATCCTCGGCGCATCCGGCTCCGGCAAGGAACTCGTGGCGCGGATGATCCACAAGAAATCGGCTCGCGCCAACGGCCCCTTCGTCGCGCTGAACGCCGCCAACATCACGCCCGACCGGATGGAAGTGGCTCTTTTCGGAACCGAGGGCACGCCCGGCCAGGCACGCAAGATCGGCGCGCTCGAGGAAGCCCATCGTGGTATTCTTTATCTCGACGAGGTTGGCGAGATGCCGCGCGAAACGCAGAACAAGATCCTGCGCGTGCTCGTCGATCAGCAGTTCGAACGCGTCGGCGGCTCCAAGCGCGTCAAGGTCGATGTCCGCATCATTTCGTCGACCGCCTACAATCTCGAAAGCCGCATCGCCGAAGGCTGGTTCCGCGAGGATCTCTATCATCGCCTCGCCGTCGTGCCGGTGCGTGTGCCCGCACTTGCCGAGCGGCGCGAGGACATTCCCTTCCTGGTCGACCAGTTGATGCGCCAGATCTCCGAGCAGGCCGGCATCCGTCCGCGCCGCATCGGCGACGACGCCATGGCCGTGCTGCAGGCGCATGATTGGCCGGGCAATCTCCGCCAGCTGCGCAACAATATCGAGCGGCTGATGATCCTGGCCCGCACCGATGGGCCGGATGCGCCGATCACCGCCGACATGCTGCCGACCGACCTCGGCGACATGCTGCCGAAGGTTTCCGCCAAGAACGACTATCACATCATGACGCTGCCATTGCGCGAAGCCCGCGAGATGTTCGAGAAGGACTATCTGATCGCCCAGATCAACCGCTTCGGCGGCAACATCTCGCGCACCGCGGAATTCGTCGGCATGGAGCGTTCGGCGTTGCACCGCAAACTGAAGTCGCTCGGCGTCTGATTATGCCAGGCGCGGCCGAAGCCGCGCCACATCCCTTATTGCTTCCCGGAAAACCAGGTTACCCATGCCGAGAATTGCCTATGTGAACGGCCGCTACGTCAAGCATTCCGAAGCGAGCGTGCATATCGAGGATCGTGGCTACCAATTTGCCGATGGCGTCTACGAGGTCTGCGAGGTGCGCCACGGCTATATCGTCGACCTCACGCGCCATCTGAACCGTCTCGACCGTTCGCTGAGCGAATTGCGCATCGCCTGGCCGATGGGCCGGGCGGCGCTGACGCAGGTCATTCGCGAGACGCTGCGCCGCAACCATGTCCGCAACGGGCTGTTTTATATGCAGGTGACGCGCGGTGTCGCCCGGCGCGATCATGTTTTTCCGGCCGAGGGAACGTCGCCTTCCCTGGTGATAACAGCCAAGAGCACCGACCCGAAGATCATCGCGGCCAAGAATGCCAACGGCATCAGGGCGATCACCGTCGCCGACAACCGCTGGGACCGTGTCGACATCAAATCCGTCGGCCTGCTGCCGAACGCCATGGCCCGTCAGCAGGCCAAGGAAGCCGGCGCCCAGGAGGCGATCTATGTCGATGGCGACGGCATGGTGAAGGAAGGGGCGGCGACCAATGTCTGGATGGTAGATTCGGATGGAACGCTGGTGACGCGCCCGGCCGAACACGGCATCCTGCGCGGTATTACCCGCACCACATTGATGGATGTCGGCGCCAAGCTCGGCTTGAAGATCACGGAGCGGAACTTCTCCGTTTCCGAGATGCTCGCGGCCCGCGAAGTCTTCCTCACTGCAGCAACAAGCATTTGTTTTCCGGTCGTTTCCGTCGATGGCCAGCCTATCGCCAACGGTCATCCGGGCAGCGTCTCGCAGAAAGTCCGCGAAGCCTTTTTCGACGTTGCGGAAAAGATTGCGATTTGATACCAAGATTTGCTGGACGGGTGGAATGAGGGTGCCGCCGGTCTTGCATGGTGAGGTTGATTGATATTCTACCGGCCAGATCAGGTCGGCAATAAAGAAAGAAGCGGCGCGATGGCGGAACGTTCTCAGAATCTGCAGGACTTATTTCTCAATACTGTTCGCAAGCAAAAGATTTCCCTGACAATCTTTCTGATCAACGGCGTGAAACTCACGGGTGTTGTTACGTCTTTTGACAATTTCTGTGTTCTTCTTCGCCGTGACGGCCATTCGCAGCTCGTGTATAAACATGCGATCTCGACGATCATGCCGGGCCAGCCCATGCAGATGTTCGAGAGCGAAGAAGCCGCGTCCTAACAGGATCAGCCGTCATTTCGACACGCGATACCAAGAACGATTCGATCATCCCTGAGGCCGCCAAGCACAGGGATGACATGCGCGCGACTGTCGTCGTGCCGGTTCTGAAATCCCGCAGTCGCGGTGGCCAGACCGAATCGGCCTCCACCCGCACGCCGGAAAGCCGGCTTGAAGAAGCGACGGGCCTTGCCCAGGCAATCGACCTCGACGTCGTCAACGGCCAGATCGTACCGGTCAATGATCCGAGACCGGCGACGCTGCTCGGCACCGGCAAGATCGAGGAGATCAAGGCGCTGCTGAACGAGCGCGATTCCGGTCTCGTCATCGTCGATCATCCGCTGACGCCGGTGCAACAACGTAACCTCGAGAAGGAATGGAACGCCAAGGTCATCGACCGGACGGGCCTCATCCTCGAAATCTTCGGCCGCCGCGCCTCCACCAAGGAAGGCACGCTGCAGGTCGATCTCGCCCATCTCAACTATCAGAAGGGTCGCCTGGTCCGAAGCTGGACCCACCTTGAGCGTCAGCGCGGCGGTGGCGGCTTCATGGGCGGCCCCGGCGAAACCCAGATCGAAGCCGACCGGCGGCTGTTGCAGGACCGCATCATCAAGCTCGAACGCGAGTTGGAGCAGGTCGTGCGAACCCGCCAGCTCCACCGCGCCAAGCGCCGCAAGGTGCCGCACCCGATCGTGGCGCTGGTCGGTTATACCAATGCCGGCAAGTCGACCCTGTTCAACCGCATCACCGGCGCCGGCGTGCTGGCCGAAGACATGCTCTTTGCCACGCTCGACCCAACCCTTCGGCGCATGAAACTGCCGCACGGCCGCACCGTCATCCTGTCTGACACCGTCGGCTTTATCTCCGACCTACCGACCCATCTCGTCGCCGCCTTCCGCGCGACGCTGGAAGAGGTGCTTGAGGCCGATCTCATCCTGCATGTCCGGGATATGTCCGACGTCGACAATCAGGCGCAGAGCTCCGACGTGATGCGGATCCTGGGCGATCTCGGCATTGACGAGGCCGAAGCCGGTAAGCGGCTCATCGAGGTTTGGAACAAGATCGACCGGCTGGAGCCGGAGGTCCACGATGCCATGGTGCAAAAAGCTACCGGCGCCAGCAACGTGGTCGCGGTTTCCGCCGTCAGCGGCGAGGGCGTCGACGCGCTGATGGAAGAGATCAGCCGCAGACTGTCAGGCGTGATGACCGAGACGACGATCCGCCTTCCCGTCGACAAGCTGGCGCTGCTGCCATGGCTTTACGACCACGCAATCGTCGACGGCCGCGAGGACAATGAGGACGGTTCGATCACCCTCGATCTGCGCCTGTCCGAAACCGAAGCGACTGAACTGGAACGGCGCATCGGCAATGGCCCGAAGCCGCAGCGGGAAGATTGGGAATAGCGACCGTCGCCGGCGGAGTGATATTTAAACGGTATCGAGCTGTCGCTCGATCGCCTTTGCCGCCTGCCAGATTTCCTCCATCCGCTCCAACGTCGCGTCTTCCAGCGTCTCGCCTTCCGCTTCAAGAACATGCTCTATATGGCTGAAGCGACGACGGAACTTAGTATTCGTCCCACGCACTGCCTGTTCCGGATCGGTCTTCACATGGCGCCCGATATTGACGATCGCGAAGATCAGGTCGCCGAGTTCGTCGCTGACCTTCGCCTGATCTCCTTCCTTTAGCGCTACCCGCAATTCGCCGATCTCCTCCTCAATCTTGTCGAGGATCGGTTCCGGTGCCGACCAGTCGAAGCCAACCTTGGCGGCGCGTTCCTGCAGCTTCAGCGCTTCCGTCAAGGCCGGGAAGCTGCGCTGCACGGAGCCGAGGAATCCGGCCTTGAAATCCTCGGTGATGCCGCGCCTTGCCCGGCGCTCGGCGCGTTCGCGTTTCTCTGCCTGCTTGATCTCGTCCCACTGTCTCTTCACCGCGTCAGGCGTATCGGCCTCTGAACGGTCAAAGACATGCGGGTGGCGGCGGATCATCTTGGTAGTGATGGCGTTCACCACGTCGCCGAAGGAAAATTCACCGGCTTCCTCGGCCATGCGCGCGTGAAAGACGACCTGCAGCAGCAGGTCGCCCAACTCATCGCAGAGGTCGTCCATATCCCCGCGTTCAATCGCGTCGGATACCTCATAGGCCTCCTCGATCGTATAGGGCTTGATCGTTTGGAAGTTCTGCTCGATGTCCCAGGGGCAACCGGTTTCGGGATGGCGAAGGGCTGCCATGATCTCGATCAGCCGCGAAATGTTTTTGGAAGGTTCCATGTTGCCTCAGTTGAGCGGAATGTCGTTGGCGCTCTTCGACGACTGGTAGGTGGTAGACAGCGCGTCGTAGCGCGCCTTGATGCGGGCGGTCTGCGCCTTGAGGGTGGTTTTGAGCGCAGCCTCTTCAGTTTCGACGAGGTCGGCGATGGCAAAACTATTCCAGAAGGCGTTCTGCCTGCGGTAGCCGCCGGGTTCAAGCCCGAAGACTTCCTTCAGGATCTTCAGATCGTGGGGAATAGCGAATGCATCCCGGGAATCCTCATGGCTGAAGAAATAGTAGAAATTGTCGAAGCCCGCCCAAGTGATCGCGGACATGCACATGGTGCAGGGTTCGTGCGTCGAAAGGAAGATCAGATCCTTGGTCGGCGGCCTCTCGCCGAGCTCGTAGAAGCGTTTGAGCGTGTGCACCTCGCCATGCCACAGCGGATTTTCCAGCTCGTTGTTGGTCTCGGCAATGACGAGCGAGAGGTCGGATTTCCGCAGGATCGCCGCGCCGAACACCTTGTTGCCAAGCGAAACACCACGCTCCGTCAAGGGCAGGATGTCGTCTTCAATGACCGAAAGCAGGCGGGGGGCGATGGTCTTGTCGGGCATGAGGCTCTCCGGTTTTCCTCAGTCTATCGCCTGGATAGCGGGAGTGAAATGCACGAATCGCCGGTGGACGCCGTTTGCCACAGGCTTTATACTGCACCGCAACAAAAAGAATGGGGTAGGACGGTTTCCGTCAGTACGGTTGACTTTTCTCAAATCGTTGATCGGGCGAGCAAAAGAATACGCGCTTGCTCGGGCTTTCGAATTTCTGTTCCTTCAATCCCTTGTCGATCAAGGGCATATTCTGGCAACTTCGAAGTGGATTGATGATGCCTCCCAAGACTGAACAGCTCTCGATATTTCCCGCTTTCTTTCGCGTGGAAGGCCAGAAGACGGCTGTCTTCGGCAATGGCGATGAAGCCTTTGCGAAGGTGCGGCTGTTGCTGAACACGCGGGCACAGATCGTCGCCTATGCCGATCGGCCGGAAGCCGATTATCATTCCTTCCTGATCGCCAACCGCATTGAAACCGTACGCTCCGCCTTTTCCGCCGGCCAGGTCGAGGGAGCTGCACTCGTCTTCGCCGCAACCGGCAATGAAGCTGACGACCGCAGCATTGTCGATGCCGCCCGTGCCGCAAGAATTCCGGCCAATGCCGTCGATCAGCCCGATTACTGCGATTTCTTCACGCCGGCGCTGGTCAACCGTGCGCCCGTCGCCGTCGCGATCGGCACTGAAGGAGCAGGGCCGGTTCTGGCGCAGATGATCCGTGCGCAGATCGACCAGCTTCTTTCGCCCTCGCTCGGCCGGCTCGCCGGGCTTGCAACGAGCTATCGTAAGGCCGTCGAGCAGCTGGTGCCGCGAGGCGTTTCCCGTCGCGTCTTCTGGCGCCGTTTTTTCTCCGGCCCTGTTGCCGATGCGGTCGCCAACGGCAACCTGCCGCAGGCCCGCCATGCCGCCGATGGGCTGTTACGGGCGATGGACAAGGTTGCTGGTCACGTCTGGCTGGTCGGCGCCGGCCCGGGCGCTGAGGACCTGCTGACGCTACGGGCCCAGCGCGTGATGATGGAAGCCGACGTGATCGTCTATGATGCCCTCGTGCCGCAGGCGATCGTCGATATGGGCCGTCGCGATGCCGAGCGGCTTTCGGTCGGCAAGCGCAAGGGCTGCCATTCGAAGTCGCAGGAAGAGATCAACGATTTGCTGGTCGATCTCGGCCGCCAGGGCAAACGGGTCGTCCGCCTGAAATCGGGCGATCCCCTGGTCTATGGCCGGGCAGGGGAAGAGATGGCGGCGCTGCGCGCTGCCGGCATCACCTATGAGGTCGTGCCGGGCATCACCTCGGCTTTCGCCGCCGCCGCTGATTTCGAGCTGCCGCTGACGCTGCGCGGCGTTGCCTCCTCGCTGGTCTTCACGACGGGCCATGATCTCACAGGCGACGTGCTGCCCGATTGGGCAAGCCTTGCCGTGTCTGGCGCAACGATCGCCGTCTATATGGGCCGCACGGTTGCCGCCTCGGTCGCCGAGCGTCTGATGCAAGCGGGCATTCCTTCCGAGACCACCGTCGCCGTCATCGAAAATGCCAGCCGCGCTGATCGCCGCCTGCTCCATGGCACGCTCGCTGATCTGCCCGATCTGCAGCACCGCGACGAGTTGACGGGACCTGTCATGGTCATTATCGGCGATGCCGTCGCCGGTGCCAATTTCGAACTGTCCGAGCCGCTGGTGCGCGCGAACGCCCGGCTCGAGGAACTTGCAAGGAGCTGAATATGGTAGACAAGGTTCTGACCGCCAACCGGCTGACAGACGGCATTGCCGTATGGCTGGATGCGAACGGGAAGTGGTCCACCTCGCTGCAGGAGGCGCTCGTTGCCCGCCACAATGAAGCCGTTGCGGCGCTGGAAGCGATCGGCAAGAAATCCTATGCCGACAACGAGGTTGTTGACGTCGCCGTCGTCGAAGTCCAGGAAACCAACGGTATTCTCTGGCCGCTTCGCCTTCGCGAGCGCATCCGCGCACAAGGTCCGACCATGGAATATGCTCCGGGCTACGCTCCCGCCGATCCAGAATTTATTGCAGTCTGAGGAAGACGATGTACCGTTACGACGAATTTGACCATGCCTTTGTCAGCGAGCGCGTCGAGCAGTTTCGCGATCAGGTGCAGCGCCGCCTTTCCGGCGAGCTCGCCGAGGACGCGTTCAAGCCGCTGCGCCTGATGAACGGCGTCTACCTGCAGCTCCACGCCTATATGCTGCGCATTGCCATTCCCTATGGCACGCTGAGCTCGCGCCAGCTGCGCATGCTCGCCCATATCGCCCGCACCTATGACCGCGGTTATGGCCATTTCACCACGCGCCAGAACCTGCAGTTCAACTGGCCGAAACTGTCGGACATTCCCGATGCGCTCGCTGACCTTGCGAGCGTCGAGATGCATGCGCTGCAGACGTCGGGCAACTGCATCAGAAACGTCACGGCCGATCACTTCGCCGGTGCTGCCGCCGATGAGTTCGCCGATCCGCGTCCTTACGCCGAGATCCTGCGCCAATGGTCGTCGGTCCATCCGGAATTCTCCTTCCTGCCGCGCAAGTTCAAGATCGCGGTCACCGGCGCCGAGCGCGACCGTGCCGCGATCCAGGTCCATGATATCGGCCTGCACGTGAAGAAGAACGACAAGGGCGAGATCGGCTTTGCCGTCTATGTCGGCGGCGGCCAGGGCCGTACGCCGATGATCGCCAAGCTGATCCGCGACTTCCTGCCTGAGGAAGACCTGCTTTCCTACACCACCGCGATCGTGCGCGTGTACAATCTGCACGGCCGCCGCGACAACAAGTACAAGGCCCGCATTAAGATCCTCGTGCACGAAACCGGGACCGAGGAACTGACACGCCAGGTGGAAGCCGAATTCGCCGCGCTCAAGGATAGCGAGCTCAAGCTGCCGGTCGCGGATGTCGATGCGATTTCCGCCTATTTCGCGCCGCCAGCTCTGCCCGAGCGCGCCGAAGGCTGGGAAAACCTCGCCCGCTGGAAGAAGGCCGATGCCGGCTTTGCCCGCTGGGTCCAGCAGAACGTGCAGCCGCACAAGAACCCCGATTACGGCATGGTGACAATCTCGCTGAAGCCGATTGGCGGCATTCCGGGCGACGCCTCCGATGCGCAGATGGATGCGATCGCCGATCTCGCCGAGGAGTATGGCTTCGACGAGATCCGCGTCAGCCATGAGCAGAACCTGATCCTGCCGCATGTGGCGCTGGCCGATCTCGAAGCCGTCTATCGCGGCCTCGTCGCCATTAATCTGGCCGAAGCCAATGCCGGTCTCATCACCGATATCATTGCCTGTCCGGGGCTGGATTACTGCGCGCTTGCCAATGCGCGCTCCATTCCCCTGGCGCAGGAAATCTCCCGCCGTTTCGGCAATGCCGAACGCCAGG
Source organism: Rhizobium pisi (assembly GCF_003938655.1). Taxonomy (GTDB): domain Bacteria; phylum Pseudomonadota; class Alphaproteobacteria; order Rhizobiales; family Rhizobiaceae; genus Rhizobium; species Rhizobium pisi. The sequence continues at coordinate 55,632 of NZ_RJJT01000006.1, read as the reverse complement.
CCGAAATCGGTGAGCTGAAGATCAAGATCTCCGGCTGCATCAATGCCTGCGGCCATCACCATGTCGGCCATATCGGCCTGCTCGGTGTGGAGAAGAAGGGCGCCGAACTCTACCAGATTACGCTCGGCGGCTCCGGCGACGAACATACTTCGATCGGCGAAATCATCGGCCGCGGCTTCGAGCCGGAGCGGGTGACGGACGCGATCGAGACGATCGTCGACACCTATCTCGGCCTGCGCCTGGATCATTCCGAAACCTTCCTCGCCGCCTATCGCCGCGTCGGACCGCAGCCTTTCAAGACCGCGCTCTACGGCTCGGCCGCCGAAGCGGCATAAGGAGGGGATGATGACGAAGATCTGGAGAGAAACCGGTTTTGTCGAAAACGATCCCTGGGTGATCGAAACCGACGAGGTGAAGGCGACCGAGGAGCAGAAGCCGCTGCTCAGTCTCGACGAACTGATCGCCAAGGCCGAGGAGAGCAACGATATCGGCCTCGGCGTGCTGATCAAGCCGGCCGACGACGTGCGCAAGCTGGAGCCTTATCTCTCTCGCCTCGAAATCGTGGCTGTGGCCTTTCCGGCTTTCAACGACGGCCGCGCTTTCAGCCATGCCTCGCTGCTGCGCCAGCGCTTGGGCTACACCAACGAACTGCGCGCCGTCGGCGACGTGCTGATCGACCAGGTCCCGCTGATGCTGCGCGTCGGCATCGACAGTTTTTCCGTCAGCAACGCCACGGCGCTGAAGCGGCTTGCCGAAAACCGTCTTCCCGCCATTCCCCATCATTATCAGCCGGCGGTGCGTGACGCCGAAGCCGGCAAGGGCTATAGTTGGCGCCGTCAGGCGAAGCCGGCCGCATAAAGCGGCCGGTCCGCCCTTTTACGATGGCGGAACAGTAGCATGAAGACATTCGAAGTGGCGGTGATCGGTGGCGGTCTCGCCGGCATGATCGCCGCAATCGCGCTTGCCCGCGGCGGCCGCGATGTGGCGCTGGTCGCCCCCGTCGCTCCAAAGGAGGACCGGCGTACAACGGCGCTGATGGACCAGTCGATCCGCCTCCTCGACCGGCTGGCGCTCTGGGAAAAGCTCCGCCCCGCGACCGCTCCTCTGACGAGCATGCGCATTATTGACGGTACCGACCGGCTGCTGCGTGCACCGACGACCACCTTTCGCGCGGCCGAGGTCGGCCTTAATGCCTTCGGCTATAATTTTCCCAACAAGGTGTTGATCGATATCCTCGAAGAGGCGGCGGCCGGCGAGGGCAATATCACCCGCTTCCCCGAAATGGCCGAATTGATCGAGATTACCAACGAGGCCGTCTCGATTACGCTTGCCAACGGCGAGACGCTTTCGGCCGATTTTGCCGTTGGCGCCGATGGCCGCGGCTCGAAGCTGCGCGAAACATCAGGCATCGGCGTTCGCAACTGGTCCTACCCGCAATCGGCCATGGTGCTGAATTTCGCCCATTCGCTGCCACATCAGAACATTTCCACGGAATTCCATACGAAGCACGGCCCCTTTACCCAGGTGCCGCTGCCCGGAAACCGCTCCAGCCTGGTCTGGGTGCAGGACCCCACCGAAGCGACTTCCCGCATCGAATTGCCGCTTGCTGAGCTCGGTGCGCTTGTCGAGGCACGCATGCAATCCATGCTCGGCAAGGTTGATGTCGAAGAGGGCGTCCAGGTCTGGCCGCTGTCTGGCATGATGGCGCATCGCTTCGGCAAGGGGCGGATCGCGCTGATCGGCGAGGCCGCCCATGTCTTCCCGCCGATCGGAGCGCAGGGGCTGAACCTCAGCCTGCGTGATGTCATGGCGCTGGCCGAAATCCTCTGCGACAGGGCGGAACTGCCGGTGCCGGCCGATGCTGGCGACAGCTTCGACCGCAGGCGCCGCGCCGACATCATGACGCGCACGGCAAGTGTCGACCTTCTCAACCGGTCGCTGCTCTCGGATTTCCTGCCCGTGCAGATGCTGCGCGCTGCCGGCCTGCATATCCTCTCGGCCATACCGCCGCTGCGGGGCATCGTCATGCGCGAGGGCATCGAGCCGGGCCGGGGCTTGCGTGATATTCCGGCCGCCCTACGGGAAAAGCTGAAGCGGAAGAAAGCCTGAGCGGATCACGATCAGCCAGAGCGAAACGCTCATCACCGAAAGTACCGTCGTGATCAGGATCGTCGCAGAGGCGCGCTCCTGCCAGACGCCATATTGCTGGCCGATGACGAAGACGTTGGTCGCCGTCGGCAGGCAGGCGAGCAGCACGGCGGCATGGATCCACACCGGCTCGAAACCGCCGACACCAGTCAGCGCGACGAAAACCAGGATCGGATGCAGGATCAGCTTCGCCGGCACGATATAGGAGATCTCCACCGGGACCCGCTTCAGCGGCCTGAGCGCCAACGTCACGCCCATGGCGAAGAGCGCACAAGGAGCGGCCGCCTGGGCGAGGTAGTCGACAAGGCGCTGAAACGCCGGCGGTTGGTCGATGTGCAAGGCGGCCACGGCAAAGCCCAGCGCTGTCGACAGGATAAAGGGATGAAGGGCGACCTTTCGCGCAATATCGACGGCAAGCGGGCCGGCTGACCTCTTGTCGTCACCGGCCGCTGCCATTAGCGCCGGCGCCACGATGAAATGTAGCGCATTCTCGAAGCAGATGATCAGCGCCACCGGCACGGCAGCCCCTTCGCCAAGCGCCGACAGCGCCAGGCCCGGTCCCATATAGCCGATATTGCCGTAAGCGCCGGCAAAGGACTGGATAGTGCAATCGGCGAGTGAATTGCCGCGCAGGATGCGGCCGATGGCGAACAGCAGGATGAAGACCGCATAGGTCGCCGCGATATCGGTGACGATGAAATCGACGCGCGTCAGCTGTTCGATCGGCGTGCGCGAGACGAGCTTGAAGAACAAGGCGGGCAGGGCGGCGTAGATGATGAAGGTGTTGAGCCATCCGAGCGCCTCGGCCGGCTGCTTGGTCGCCTTGGCGGCGATGTAACCGATCAGGATCAGGCCGAAGAACGGCAATAGCAGGCTGATGATATCGGCCAAGAGGTCTTCCAGTGCACGGGGATTACAGGCGGGGTAAGGATCTGACTTAAAACAATTCCAGCAAAAGTGCACAGCGGTTTTGCTGGAATTGGGTGAAAATGAGGCGCTAACCCGACAAGCGGTCAGTAGTCCCAGAAGGCCGGAACCCAGCGAAAGGCGTCGCCGTCGACCGCCACACGGCCGACGGACGGGAACGGCAGGTGCGTGGCCACCAACTGCTCGCCGGTCTCCGCCAGTTCCCGCAAAAGACGGACGCGAACGCGAGCCGCTTCCTCGGGGTCGTGTTCGAAGCCGTTGTACCAGTCGGGGTGTTCAAACCCGACCGCGAACACTGCGTCGCCGGCAAACATCAGCCGGTCCCCGCCAGACGCAAGGCGGATCACGCTGTGCCCGGGGGTGTGGCCGCCAGTCCGATGGACGACCACACCAGGCGCCACCTCATACTCCTCGTCGAACAGCCGCAGATGGCCGCTGTACTCTTTCGCGAACCGCTTGGCAGCCGCCCGAAGCGCGTCCGGGAACCCCGGCGGCATGGAAACGTGGGAGAAATCGGGCGCCTCCCAGAACTTGACCTCGGCGGCTGCGACGTGGATCCGCAGGTCCGGACGCAGCTGGTCCTTCACCCCGTCGACGAGCAGGCCGCCAATGTGGTCCATGTGCATGTGGGTCAGCACCACGTCGGTCACGGACGCAAGATCGATACCGGCGGCCTCCAGTCGCTTGATCAACTGCCCGGCCCGCGGCAAATGCAAGTCCGGGTCGATCCCCAGCCCTGCGTCGAGGAGTATGGTCTGCTTGCCGCTGCGCACCACGACCACGTTCAGCGCCCAGTCGAAGGCATCCTGCGGCAGGAACATGTCGCCCAGCCAGGCGGCCCGGGCGGCCGGGTCGGCGTTGTGGCCCAACATCGCGGTTGGGAGCGGTAGCACGCCATCGCTGACTACCAGCACGTCAATCTCGCCGATCCGCACCGCGTAGCGCGACGGAACCAACTCGTCGAGCCGAGGTTTGCCGGGGTGTGCGGTGTTTTCCAGGCCCATCTTTGTCTCAAGGTTCATGTTCATCTCCTTCTGACCGCCGCCTTAAACACGGCATCGACGACGCTACATGGAGGCGTGTTGGCGATCGATTGGGTCGAGGGATAAGGGCGAGTGGCCTCGATGGACAGGGCAAGCCATACCACGGCATAGGTCCGGCCTCTTTTACCGCCGGCGACGTGCCGATGAACGCGGCTGATCGAGCAATCGATCAGCGGCAGCGAATGCGACTAGCCGATCTGCATCAGGATCGGAAAGGTCTGCTGGAACCAGATCGCCACGTTGCTGACCCATCCGAACAGGAAGGCGAGGCCGGTGAGGACGAGGAAGACACCCATCACCTTTTCCACCGTGCCGAGATGGCGGCGGAAGCGCGACAGGAACCGCATGAAGGCGCCGGAAAAACCGGCGGCGATCCAGAAGGGAATCGCAAGGCCGAGCGAATAGATGGCAAGCAGCCCCGCGCCGGAGCCGACCGTCTCGCGCGAGGCGGCAACGCCGAGGATGGCGCCGAGCACCGGGCCGATGCAAGGCGTCCAGCCGAAGGCGAAGGCAAGGCCCATGACATAGGCGCCAGTCAGCGTCGCCGGCTTGCCGTTGCCCTGGAAGCGCGCCTCGCGGGCAAGCAGCCCGATTCGGAAGAGACCGAGAAAGTTCAGCCCCATGACGATGATGATGAGCCCGCCGATCTTGGACAAGAGGTCGAGATGCTGGCGGAGCGCCATGCCGATGCTGGAAGCGCCGGCGCCGAGCGCCACGAAGACGGTGGCAAAGCCGAGTGTGAACAGCAGCGCGGAGAAAAAAACGCCGCGCCTGATATCGGGTGCCACTGCAACCGCGCCGCCGCCGCGGAACTGCTCGACCGATATGCCGGCCATGTAGCAGAGATAGGGCGGGACGAGGGGAAGCACGCAGGGCGACAGAAAGGAAAGCGCCCCGGCAATCAGCGCGCTCCACAGGGAAATATCGGCAATCGACACGCATTCTCTCCGGCTGCATTCTGCGTCATGTTCCTAGCTTTCCAGGCCCGGGATTGCCAATCACCTTTTTGCGCTTGGCAGAAATGCGGCTTTGCGTCCGCAAGAAATGTGCCGAACGTTTGGAAAAGACAAATTTTTCGGTTGACCGCAATGGGTCGCCTGCCTATGTTCCGCCCACTTCCAGCCGGGGTGCATCACACCCGCGGAGAGGGAGAGCGTAGCTCAGCCGGTAGAGCAACTGACTTTTAATCAGTAGGTCTCGGGTTCGAACCCCGACGCTCTCACCATATGCCTCAATAGATAAGTTCGAAATCCTTGGTGGCCTGCGCCGTCGAGCCGACGCCGGCGTGGCCCGTTGCCGCGGGCCAAACGATGTCGGGCGTCTGCGTCCTTCAATAACTGCATGAGCGGGCATTGCTGGGTCTGAAGCCGCCCGCGCATGCCGGGTTTATCGAAGTATCGCGCTGATATTGAAAATCCTCATTGTCGTGCCTTGCGGGCGATGTGCAGGCAGAGGTGATTGTGGACGCACCGAGCAGCGCCCCGGCGGCTACCAACGTGAGAAAACGGTTCATGTGAGCCTCTCCTTGAAAGGGTGGTGCGAGACCATGGCATCGTAAGCCTACACGAAAACTTACGGCACGCGTTGATCACGCTCACTTGATCGGAAATGGCGGCGCGATCGATCAGTTCAGCTGACGACGCCTCCACCTCGAGTAAGGTTAAAACCATTTCAATACTATGATCGAGCTATTCTGTCGTTATGGAAGCGATTTCAGCAATGATGTGAGCCTGATGTAGCCAATTTTTTGTTGAATGAATCGCGTTTTTCCAGTACAGTTATAGCATAAAAAGTATTATAAATGGGAGGATACTATGTCAGAAGCTCGGTTTGATCCGGTTTTTCTTCATAGGAGACATTTCATCGATCAGATCACATGTCTGGACGAAATCTTCGATGTCTTGGACGAATGGCCGGAGGACAAACGAGGCTTGGCATATGATACGCTGTTGAAGGCGTGCAGGGATACGGCAAGCGGGCGTTTCCCGCTCAGCGCGGCGCGCGAAAATTTCCGGCGTTTTCTGAAGATGTCGGGCGTGCTCGAGGGCGGGCCCAAATTCGATCGGGTGCTCAGCGATCAAAATATCGGCAATGCATGAGGAAGGTGATTTCCGAGCCAGCTGATGGCCGTGCCGTCACGTGCGGCCCGGAACCACTTTCGCACAGTTCGCATTTCACGATTGCCGCATGACGATACGTGTTGGCGGTTATTGTCGGCGACCAACCCGGCGCCGGTCTCGACTAGACTTAGCCGAGACCGGCGCCGGTCCAGTCGCATTGGAAGGCCAGCATGGGCTTCGAAAATCCCTTGAGCCGACGGCGCGTCGCGTGGACAAATAGATCGGCGGCGCCGTATTCCCGGAAAATATTCTCCGAGACGAGGATCTGATCACCCGAGGCTGCCGCACAGAGACGCGCGGCAAGTTGTACGGTCGAGCCGAAGAGGTCGTTGCTGTCCTCGACCGGCTCGCCGCAGTCCAGTCCGATGCGGATATGGATGGGCTCGGCGTTTCCGCCGTTGTAATGCTTGAATTCCTTCTGAATCGCCATTGCGCATTCGACCGCGGCGGTCGTTTCGGCAAAGGCCGCCATGATCCCATCACCGGTGTGCTTCACTTCGCGGCCTGAATTATGGCTGAGGCATCGGCGCACCACGGCGTCATGCGCCCGAACGAGTTCGGTCGCCATGCGGTCGCCGAGGCGCGATGTCATCTCGGTCGAGCCGACAATGTCGGTAAAGAGGATTGCCCGATGGCCGGGATCCACTTGACCCGAGGGTTGGCCGGGTGCTGGCTCAGGATCGTGAATTCGGCCGAGAAAAGCCTCGACGGCCGATAAAGCGACCTCGACGATCTCGTTGGCGACGAAGCCGTGGGCCTCGCGATGCACGCACTGCGCGGTTTCCATATCTGGTGCATCCACGAGACAAAAAGCGGTGCCACGCCGCTGGTCGAACCAATAAGTGAGGAATTTGACGCCGTAGCGATCCTGAATATCGAGGTCCATGCGATGCGCCTGGGCAACCTCGGCAGCTGACGTTCCCTCAAGATAGTGCCGGTCCATGAAGATGGGCATCGCACGCTCCTCCCGATCCGCCGCATGTGGACGTGGCGCATTGTACGGTCTGAGCCCTGTTCCGTCCACATCTGGCACAGTCGAGCAATAATATTGAACTGTTGGAGATGCGTGCGGCAAGGAAATGGCGTCGAAGGGCTCTGGGAAGAGTTTCTCATGTTCCGATGAAATACATGCAGAATGCGACCTTGAGTGGGTCGATACGTGATTGATACGTGCGTTGCTGCAAGCTCTGGGTGAAATCCTGAATTTTAATCAACAAGCCTCTACAGGCCATGGAACCTTCAGCATGCTGAAGGCGTTCCACGCATCGCCCATGCTTTATCGCGTATCGAAGGCGAGGGCCCACAGGAACGGGAGTCATGTCTGCTGCTATCGCCGATCAAAACAAATCCCGCCAAACCTCGACGCTTCAACAGTGCTTCCCATCCGGCACGGAAATTGCAAAGATATTAACATGCTCACGGAAATTGGGAAAAGCTGTAGCAAAGTGAGACAGACGGCAAATTTTCGACCGGTCGGCTTGGCCTCCATAGGGCTCGCTCATTATGCCGTTATTAACTCTGTGTGGGATGCCGCGCGCACGCTCCTCCACGACTGGCCCGTCGACGATGGCGAGGAATATTTCGAAGCCGTAAAGGCGTGTCTCGATGCCATTATCGGCGATCTCCCGCCGGAGCACGTACGCGCCGTGTTCATCAGGGCGGCGCAAGAGGCCGGCATCGCCGTGATAGAAGCTGCGGGTTGAGTGCCCGGCCTATTCCCGGCGTCACGATCAAAATCTCCGGTTTGACGATCGAAGCCTACGGCTTTGTCTGCCGTTCTGAGCACAAGATCGTCGCAGCACTTGACTTCCTCGGCCAAAGTTTTAAATTAGAACAAAACAGGAACATTGGAGATGATCATGACGCATACGGAACAGGTGATCGCCAACGCCCTAGCCCTTGTCGAAGCGTCCCGCGCGGCGCGCGAGCGGGATCAGCTGCGGCGCGCTGCCTGGCAGAAAAAGGTCGAACTCAGCCGGCCGCTGCCGCCCTTGCCGCGCCCGGTTCAATTGCCGCTGGCGCTGAACTGATGCAGACGGCAAAGGCCCTGGAGCAAGCGTGGGAAGTCGAAGCAGTGCTTGCCTGGCATGACGACAATGCCAAGGCTGCGATACGCTCGCTGCTCGACGACTGTAAACATCTGCGCCAACAGCTGGCACTGGCGGAAAGCGCGATGAGCCGCGGCATGACCCGCGGGTGGACGCCGCGATATGAACGGGACGTTCTCTGAGCCACCGGCACGGTGGCGATGTCGACAGCAACTGACCGAGCACGGCGGCGTCCGGCTCGCTCAGCCAAACACCTTGGCGGCCGTGACCTCGACTTCCACGAGGAATTCGGGGCGGGTGAAGCCGCCGACGATGATCAGCGTCGAGGTCGGCTTCGGATCGAGCGTATAGCGATCTCGCACGGCCATATAGGCTGGGAAATCCTCACGCTTGGTCAAAAAACCGGAAATGCGGATGAGGTCGGCGAAACTCATTTCCGCCTCGGCCAGAATTGCCTTGATTGCTTCGAAGCAAAGCTCCGCCTGAGCGCTGATATCCTCGGGCACCGTGTCATCGAGACCGATGCCGAGCTGCCCCGAGGTCACGAGCAACGAGGCGCCCGCCGGCACCAGTAGCCCATGATTGTAATTTCCGAACGGGCGACGGACAGATGAGGGATTGATAATCGTCTTCATCGGCATTCCCTGCTTGAACGAGGATGCTTCGGCGGTCATTCCATCTGGTTCAATAACAGACAAATGCCGGTTGCGGTAAACGTCCTCAGAAACGCTCCATGGTGATCTTTACCTTCTCCAGAAACCGTGCCCGCGTTTCCTCAGTGCAATTGTTCATGTCGTAGTGTGCAAGGAAGGTCACGGGCCGCAGCGGATTGATCTGCGCTCTGAGCACGCGCTTGACGATCTTCTTTGGCGGGTTGCCGGCGACGAAGGCGCGGAACGGTGTTGCACCATAGGTCAGCACGGCGGCGAGCTTGCTGATATGGCGCAGTCGCGATTCCACCTTGCCGTCGACCAGTTCGAAGGAGACACCTGGAAGCCAGACGCGATCGAAATAACCCTTCAATATGGCCGGGAAACCGAAATTCCATATCGGCGTGACCAGCACCAGCCCTTCCGCCTGTTTCAGCCGTTCAACATAGGGTTTTACCAGTGCGGTATTGCCGGGGTAATCGTGGTAGGCGAGCCGGTCGTGCCTGGAGAGCACGGGATCGAAATTCTCCGCATAGAGGTCGCAGGCATCCACCTCGTGACCAGCCTTCTGCAAGCTTTCCAGCGTCTGTTTGTAGAGCGCCTTGCCGTAGCTTTCCTCGACCGGGTGCGAGTGCAGCACCAGAACCCTCATGAGGCCTCCATGACGCTCGCAAGACCGGGGAAGAGATAGTTCTTGCCGGCGTCGAAATCGAAATCGGGGTTCTCCCAGGCGATCATCTTGCCGGGGTTGAGCAGCCCCTTCGGGTCGGTCTCGTGCTTGAAGGCGAGCTGCACCTTGTCGGTGCGCTTCATGCCGCCTTCCTCAAGCGTATAGCGGTGTGGATTGAAGATCGGGCAGCCGTGGTCCTGATGGATCCTGATGATCTCCTCGAGACGTTCCTCTGTGGTATAGCGCACCAGCGGCAAGCCGGAGCACTGGATCTGCCCGTCGAACTTGATGAATTCGAGATGGCCCGGCACCTCGTCGCCGAAGATCTCCACCATCTTGGCAACCTTCGCCACATGATCCGGCCCCGGATACTGAACCTGCAGATAGGTGAAGCCGGGATCGACCTTCAGCGCGCGCAGCGTCGTGTGGTTCCAGGCAAGTTCGTAAGCATGCGGGATGCCCTTCATGCTCTCGACCATGTCGGAACGGAAGATGACCTCGCCTTTGTGGGCCGAGGTGAAGGCGAGGAAGGCATCCATCGAATGCGGCGCGATCATCAGTACCACCACCGACTGACCCTTGCGGATATAAGGCTTGTGGCGGGTGAAATATTCATGCGGGATCGGGGCCGCGATCGGAGCGATCTCCTTGAGGAGGATGCCGTTGCACTTGGCGAGCGCGTCCGAGAAACGCACCGAGGCCATGAAATCGTCATAGCCGACGAGCACGTCGACCCAGTCATAGGCAGGAGCGAGCGGCATCTCGATTTCGGTGATGATGCCGTTGGTGCCATAGGCATGGCTGACTTTCTGGAGATCCCAGCCAGTGAGATCGAGCACACGCGGCTCGGCCTCCATGGTGACGACGCGCAGCCGCAGGATATTGCCGATATCGCGCAGGCCGCCCCAGGTGATCGAGCCGACACCGCCGGAGCCGCCGGCGATAAAGCCACCGACAGTCGCCGTCTGCGCCGTCGAGGGATGGAAGCGCAGCTCCTGGCCAGAATGCGCCTTGGTCTGCTTGTCGAGCTGGGCAAGCACGATGCCCGGTTCGCAGATCACCCGACCGGGATGGACCGCCTTGATCTTGTCCATGGCGGCAAGATTCAGCACGATGCCACCGGAAAGCGGCATGGCCTGGCCGTAATTGCCGGTGCCGGCGCCGCGCGGCGTGACCGGTACGCCATGGGCGAAGGCGACCTTCAGCGTCCGGATGACTTCTTCCTCGTTTTTCGGCGTGACGACGAGATCGGCCGTCACATTATCGAGCTGCGCCTTCAGGACCGGCGAATACCAGTAGAAATCCCGGCTCTTCTGGCGCACCAGCGCCGGATTGTCCTCGATGGCGATGCCTTCGAGTTCCTTCTTGATCGTCTGATAATCCGGCATGTCAGGCTCCAACGACGCTGTCGAGTTCACGGTAGTCCGGCAGGCTGCGGTCGATCACCTTGCCACGGCGTAACACGACGCGGTCGGACTGCGGACGGGAAAGAAATTCGCTCCAGCGCCTGGCGCTGAAGAGCACGAGATCGGCAGCAGCGCCGACGGCGATGCGCCCCATGTCAGGCCGGCCGAGGATGTCGGCGGGCGAAGTGGTGACGACACGCGCGGCGGTATCCAGGGGATGGTCGAGATGGAGGATGCGGACCGCCTCGCGGAACACTTCGACGGGGTCGAGATCGCCATAGGCATAGAAGGGATCGCGTGTATTGTCGGATGCGACTGCGGTTGCGACGCCGGCTGCCGCCAGTTCCTTGAATAGCGTGACGCCGCGCCAGCGCGCCGTGCGGCCGGGATAGCGGTCCTGCAGATACATGTTGCACATCGGCAGCGAGACGATCGAGATTCCGGCCTTGGCGACGAGTTCGACGGTGCGCTTTGCCGTATCCTCGTCCTGGCGGGCGAGCGAGCAGCAGTGGCCGGCCGTGACCTTGCCGTCGAACCGGTTGCGCAGCACGGCTTCCGCGATCGCCTTCAGCGTTTCGGCTGTGGGGTCGTCGGTCTCGTCGACATGGAGATCGACATCGAGCCCGTTGTCGGCTGCGGCTTTGAAAAGCGTGTCGAGCTGGCTGTCGAGATCGGGGTTCATCCGGGTGACGCCACCCATCAGTCCGCCCTTGTCACGAATGACGGCGACCAGATCGGCGAAATAGGCCGTGTCCACCATATTGTCCATCGGGAAGAGCGCCACTGCCTGCAACGCAATCCTGTCCTTCCAGACCTCGCGCAGCTCGGCGAAGACCTCGAAGGAAATGCGGTGCTGCGGCGCCAGTGAATCCAGATGCGTGCGGATCAGGCTGGTGCCGTGCGCATAGGCTGAACGCAGCGAGAATTCCATGCGTTTCCTGACATCGGCGGCCGACCAGTGGGCTTCGCGGTCGGCGCGCACCGCTTCCAGCGCGCCCATGAAGGTGCCGTCCGGGTTGGCGTTGCGCGGCCAGATATGACCCTTGTCGAGATGAGTGTGCATATCCGCGAAGCAGGGCCAGACCATGCCATCCTTCAGGTCGGACTTCGCGAATTCGACCGGCGCTTCGCCTGGCGGCAGCACGGCGGAAATAATGCCGTCGGTGATGACGATATCGGCTTTGACGAGCCCTTCGGCAGCCGGCGCGTGATATTCCGCGACGGCGACGGCAGGCAGCGTCGCGTTGCTCAGCACGAAGCGGCCGGCATTGGGCGGGGAGATGAAGGAATAGGTCATCAGTTTTCCCGTTTCAGGCTGCTCTCATGCCAGCGATGCAGGCTCAGCCAGGAAATGAAGGAAGTGACGGCGAAGATCGCCACACCGAGCAGGGAGAGCATCAATAGCGCGGCGAAGAGACGGGGAATATTCAGCCGATACTGTGCTTCGAGAAGCCGGAAAGCGAGACCGGACCCGGCGCCTGCCGAGCCTGCGGCAAATTCCGCAACGACGGCGGCGATCAGCGCAAGGCCGCCGCCGATCCTCAGGCCCGTCATGAAATAGGGTTGGGCGGCAGGCAGTTTGAGAAAGAGCAGCGTCTGCCAGCGCGACGCGCCATAGAGTTCGAACAGGTTGATCAGATTGTGATCGACGCTCTTCAGCCCCTGGACCATATTCGAAAGGATCGGGAAAAAGGCAACGAGGAAAGCGCAGATCAGCAGCGCTACCTGCGTCGACGGCGCATAGATCAGGATCAGCGGCGAGATCGCCACGATCGGCGTTACCTGGAGAATGACGGCGAGCGGATAGAAGGCGAGCTCGATCCAGCGCGACTGAACGAGGAAGATCGCAAAGCCGACGCCGCCGACCAACGCCAGCATCAGCGACATGAAGGTGATCTTGGTGGTGACCCAGAGGGCAGGGGCAAGCGTGCCCCAGTCCGTTACGAAGGCACTCGCCACGGCCGCCGGGCCAGGCAGGATATAGGGCGGTACGCCGGATAGTTTCACATAGGCGGACCAGATGAGGATCAACAGGGCGATGACGAGGAAGGGGACGGCGATGCGCAACGCAAGATCGCGGCGCCTGGCGCTTGCGGCGCTCTGAAGGAGAAGCGGCGGCATTTCGGTTTCGTCACTCATCAATGATCCTCCGCCGAATTGATCGCCCCGATGAGCGAATGCGAGACCGTCTCGCAGGCTTTGCGGTATTCTTCCGAGGTGCGGTAATGCGCGTCCCGTTCCAGGCTGGTGGTCAGAGGAAGGTCGGCATGCACGCGCCCCGGTCTTGCCTTCATCACGACGATGCGGTTGGAGAGATAGGCGGATTCGAAGACTGAATGCGTGACGAAGATGACTGTAATGCCTGTTGTCTTCCAGAGCCGCAGCACGTCGTCGTTCAGCCTCTGGCGGGTGATCTCGTCGAGCGCCGCGAAAGGCTCATCCATCAGCAGAAGCTTCGGCTTCGTCACCAGCGCACGGGCAATCGAGACGCGCATCTTCATGCCGCCGGAAAGTTCACGCGGATAGGCCTTCGCAAAATCCTGGAGGCCGACGGTGCTCAGTACTTCCATGATCTGGTTATGCGCCGCCGCCTTCGAAATGTGCCTCAGTCTCAGCGGCAGGTGGACGTTGTCGAACACGTTCTTCCAGGGCATAAGCGTCGGCTCCTGGAAGACGAAGCTGATATCCCCCTCCGGAAGGCCCCTCGAATTGATCCGCGAACTCGGCCAGTCGATCGCGCCGGACGTGACATCGCCGAGACCGGCGATGATGCGCAGTGCTGTCGACTTGCCGCAACCGGAGGGGCCGAGCAGGCTGATGAATTCACCGCTTTCGACGGTGAGCGACATGTTTGAAAGGGCCACGGTTCCGCTGGAGAAGATTTTCGAAACCGATTGCATGACAACAAGCGGCCGCTTGCGCGTCTCTTTCGGGGATAGGGCCTGAGCTTCTGCTGGGAGCATTGCCTGTCTCGTTCATGCAGGGGATGCGATCCGCCCTGTTCGCAGCGGATCACAGGCGGCGTCGCGGCTTACTTCTTCATCGCCATTCCGGTGCCCTTGCAGACGAATTTCGTCGTGAAGGCCTTTGTGTAGTCCGTCTCCGGCTTGAACACCTTGATCGCCACCATCTCGTCGAAGAATGCCTTGTAGTGCGTATCCGTCAGGCAGCCGATACCCTTGTCCAGGCTGTCGCCGGATTCGATGATGCCGTATTCTTTCATCTTCGCGATGGAGTAGGCGATCTGACCATCCGTCATTTCAGGATTGTCTTTCTTGATCAACTCGTTCGCCTTGGTGTTGTCACCGTAGAGATAATTGTACCAGCCTTCGATCGAGGCATCGACGAAGCGCTGAACGACATCAGGCTTACTGTCGATCATAGTCTGTGTGGTGGTGATCATCGTGGAGTAGGGAGAGTAGCCGTTGTCTGCGAGCAGGAAGACCTTCGGCTCGAAGCCGGCCTGCTTCTGGATCTCATAGGGTTCCGAGGTGAGGTAGCCTTGCTGCGCGGACTCCTTGTCGGCGAGGAATGGCGCCGGGCTGAAATTGTAGGGCTTGTACTGCTCGTCCTTGAAGCCCTTGAAGTTCGCCTTCATCCATTCGAAATAGGTGAGATAGCCGTCCTTGCCGAGAAACAGCGTCTTCAACTTCGCAAGATCTTCGAATTTCTCGATGCCGGCGTCCGGGTGCGCAATCAGCACCTGTGGATCCTTCTGGAAGATCGCCGCGACGTCGACGAGCGGAATACCCTGTTCGACCGCTGAGATTTCGCCCTGCGGTCCGCCCATGTAGAAATCGATCTTGCCGGAGATCAGCAGCGCGCTGTTTGCCGCATTCGGCCCTCCCTGGACGATGGTGACGTCGAGGCCGTGCTTCGCATAGGTGCCGTCGGCAACCGCTTGATAGAACCCGCCATGCTCGGCCTGCGCCAGCCAATTGGTGCCATAGCTGACTTTATCGGCCGCCTGCGCGGATGCGATGGCGGCAAGCATGCCGCCAAGGCCGACGAGTGCGGAAAAGACGCTGTTCTTCAGTGTATTGGGCATGATCGACGTTCCCCTTCTGAGTTCGCAACGTCTGCGGCGACGTCCGATTTTCTTCATAGGAGCGGTTGCTTTGCTCTTTGAAAAGCATCAAATTTCGTGCGCAATGATGCCTTTTCGGCATCTCACTGAAAGCCTGTGCCTAATTTGCGCTATGTGCTTTATTTTTGTGCAACGAGGTTGTGATGCTGCACTCCAGAAAGCTTCTCTATATCAACGAGATCGCGCGCTCGGGCTCGATCCGCAAGGCGGCGGCCCGGCTGAATGTGGCGTCTTCGGCGATCAACCGACAGATTCTGGCGTTGGAGGAAGAAATGGGAGCGCCGCTCTTCGAGCGGCTGCCGCGCGGTCTGCGCCTGACGGCAGCCGGCGAGCTCTGCATTGAACATATCCGCGACGTCTTGAAGAATTACGAGCGGCTGGAAGGACGCATTCGCAGCCTGAAGATGCAGCAGGCGGGCAAGGTGCGTCTGGTGACCACAGTCGGTCTTGCGGCAGGTCCGCTCCCTGAGATCATCGCGCGGTTCCAGTCGGAGCATCCCAGGGTCTTCATGCAGCTGCGCAACGACGCCGGCACGATGACGGTCAATCCGGTGCTTTCGGGCGAGGTGGATATCGGCCTCGGCTTCAATATTCCAGCCACACCCGGCATCCGAACGCTCGGCAATTTCGACATTCCGATTGGGGTGGTTTTGCCGCCTGGTCATCACCTGATCGGTTCAGGCCCGATCAATCTGGCGGATATCATCCAGGAGCGCCTGGTGCTGGCGCAGCAAGGCACCAGCCTGCGCGATGTGATCAATTTGGCGATGGCGCGTCTTGACGTGCATGTCGAGCCCGTCCTGGAAACCAATGCGTCGGAGATGTTGAAAAAACTCGTCAAATCGGGGGCAGGGGTGACCATGCTGAACCCGCTTGACGTCATCACCGAGTGCCGGCAGGGAGAACTGGTCTTCCGGCCGATCGCGGAGCCGCATGCACGCCACCAAACGATGAAGCTTTTCGCCCGCGCCCGCGCCCCGCTCGATTCGGCCACCAGCCTCTTTGTCGAATATCTCCTCGCCGAACTGGCCGGCTTGGTGGAGGAGCTGCAGGCCAAAGGCCACATCGCGATGGAGAAATCCGCCGCGATCTGAACTAGGTCTCGGACAGGGCGCTTACTTTGAATAAAGATTGGAGAGCGGGTAGCGCTTCAGGTCATAGAGCAGTTCGATAAAACCCCGGACCTGGTGGCGGCAGATCGCTTCGCCCTTTTCGGCTGCGCCGAGCGACGCGTCGCCGACGACGCCGTTGGGATTGAGATCGTGGGCGATCCAGGCAAGCGAATGCGGCGGCAGCGGCTGGATGTATTTCGATTGCTCGCGCATCCATTCCGCCTTGGATGTGAAGTTTTGCGCGTTGTCCATCCGCACCAGATCTGGACGGAAATGGAGCATGAGCGAGGTTTCCACCTCGCCGCCGTGGATGCCGTATTTCAGCTCATGTTCGCTGATCATGCCTTCGGGATGGCCGAAGCGGCCCCATTGCGTGGAAACCACAGCCATCCCGTAACGGACGCGCAGCTCCCGCGCGACGATGCCCATGATATCGACATTGCCGCCATGCGAATTGACGATCACCATCTTGCGGATGCCGGCTTCGGCAACCTTGGCGCCGATCGCCGTCCAGACCGGAATGAGCAGTTCCGCGCCAAGCGAAAGCGTTCCAGGCCCGTAAATATGCTCGTTGGCTTTACCGATCTCCTGCGTCGGCAGGACCAGAAAATCGAGATCGGCAGGTTTCTGCTTCCGCAACTCGGCAAGCATGCCGTTGGCGATGGCGACATCGGTTGCAATAGGCAGGTGAGGCCCATGCTGTTCGGTGGAGGCGATAGGAAACACGGCGATCGTGGTGTCGGGGGAAAGTCCGGCGAAATCGTCGCTGTTCAATTCGTTCCAGTAGAATGGCATTGCCATCGCCGTGTGCCTCTCATTGCCGTTTGAGACAGTGAGTAGGGAATATCGCTACATGCGAAAAGCATCAATTTGCGCCCGCACCGATGCCTTTTTGCGGATGACGGGGCACGGCCCCATCAAAACCGCCTCGCTTCCACAATTAGATGCCTGATAGCAGCGAGTCCGTTCAACGAGACCATTGCGCCTGCGTGTTTGCGATGGTTTTGTAGTGCCTCCGCAATTCAACGCTTTCCGGTGATTTTCAATGTTCGATATTCTGTGGCGCGGCCTGATGATCGGCGCCGGCGCAACCATTCTTATGGACCTTTGGGCGATCGTACTCGCAAAGGTCTTCAGCCAGCCGGCGGCCAATTGGGCGCCGGTCGGCCGGTGGTTCTGGCATCTCGGTCGCGGCAAGCTGTTCCATGAAGCCATCGCCGACGCCGAGCCTTATGAGCATGAATTGGCGCTCGGCTGGATCAGCCACTACGCCGTCGGCATTCTCTATGGCGTGATCTTCGCGATTATCATGGGGGAGGCGTGGCTCGCCGCACCGACATTTCTTCCCGCCTGGATCTTCGGCATCGTCACCGTAGGCGCGGGATGGTTCCTGTTGCAGCCCGGCCTCGGCATCGGTTGGGCTGCCTCCAAACATCCAACGCCGAATAAGGTGCGATGCCTCAACCTCGTCGCCCACACGGTGTTTGCGCTGGGGCTCTACGGCACCGCACTGATCATCCGCTAATCCTGGGCCGGTTTATCCAATCCCGGGCCGGTTTCCGGCCCGGGATATTCACCCTATCGTGCGGCCCAGTTGGCCCCGCGACGGAAGATGGTCTTCATCTCGGGAACGTCGAATTCCTTGGCCTGATGGCCGAGTGAGGAATAGAAGACGCGGCCCTTGCCGTATTTCCGCTTCCAGACGACGGGCATGACGACGCCGTCGATCCAGTAGGCGTGATCGCCGGTGAATTTCGTCGTCGCCAGAACCTCGTTCGAGGGGTCGACATGCATGTAATATTGCTCTGAGGTGTAGGGGAAATCGGCGATGCCTTCCATCAGCGGATCGTCCGGCCGGGTGATGTTGACGGTATAGTCGATGATGTTGCCGGGATGCGCTACCCACTGACCGCCGATGATGAACTGGTAATCGACGGAGTCGCGGAAGGCATCGCCCGCGCCGCCGTGATAGCCGGCGATGCCGACGCCGCTTTCGATCGCGGCGGCGAGGTTCTTGACCTCTTCCTTCTCGATCTTCGACATCGTCATGATTGGCACGACGAGGCTGAGATCATGGACTGAAGGGTCGGCGAGGGCCTCGGTGCCGTGTTCGAGATAGACCTTGAAGCCGTCCTCCTCGAGCATGGTCTTGATGATTTCGGCGCATTCCTGCGGCTCGTGTCCGCTCCAGCCGCCCCAAACGATCAGTGCTTCACGCATTCTCTTTCCTCCTGAAACTTATTTCGCCAGCCGTCCGTCGACGATGGAATCGGACAATGGAGCAGGGCGCTCCGTCTCCGTGGTGATGGTGACCGTCCTGCCGGTCGAGGCGGCGGTGTGGAACGCTTCCATGACTTCGAGCACATGCAGCGCCAGATCGCCATTGGCGCGGTGCGGCCGGTTGGAGCGGATCGCATGCGCCATGTCGGCGACGCCGAGCGAGCGGTAATTGCCGTCGGCATAGGGGGCCGTGATCGGCTGGTCCTCGAATTGCCCGCCCTTCTTCAGATATTCCACAGGGCCGGCGAACTTGTTCGGATCGGGCACGATAAGCGTTCCCTCGGTTCCGTAGACCTCGAGCGGTACATGCTTGTGGCCTGCGACATCGAAGCTCATGGCGATCTGGACGACGGCGCCGTTGGCAAAGGCCATCATGCCGGCGACATGGGTCGGAACATGTACGGGAATGCGCTCGCCGTTGCGCGGTTCGCTTGATATCAGCCGTTCCGCACGCGGCGTCGTTGCAAAGCCCGCCACCTGTAACACAGGCCCGAAAAGATTGACGAGATCGGTGATGTAATAGGGACCCATATCGAGCATCGGCCCGCCGCCGACCTCGTAGTAGAAGGCCGGGTTCGGATGCCAGCGTTCATGACCGGGGCACATGAAGGTTGCCGAGCCGCCGACCGGCTGGCCGATGACGCCCTCGTCGATTAAGGCGCGGGCCGTCTGGTGGCCGCCGCCGAGGAAAGTATCGGGGGCGGCGCCGATGCGAAGGTTCTTGGCCCTGGCGGCCTCCGCCAATTTTTTCCCTTCTGCGAAATTAATCCCGAGCGGCTTTTCGGAGTAGGTATGTTTGCCGGCATCGAGAGCTTGCATCGCGACCGCGACATGGGCTCTCGGGATGGTCAGATTGACGATGATCTCGACCTTGGGATCGGCGAAAAGCTCCTCGACGCTCTTGGCTGGGACGTTGAATTCCGCAGCTTTCGCTTCAACCAGTTCCCGATTGAGATCGGCGACGCCGCGGATGTCGAGAATGGGAAAGGATGCCATCGCGGTGAGATAGGCGCCCGAAATATTGCCGCATCCAATGATGCCGATACCGACCTTGTCCATGAATTCCTCCATTAGTCTTGATTGTGTCGCTCCTTAGAGCGCCGGCCCCGTCGTGCTCCAGGGCGATTCGTAGAGTTCGTAGAGCGCCACGGCGGCCGCACCCTGCGCCCAGAAATCATCCGTCGAATCGTCGAAGACGAGTTCGCTCACCCCGCGCAGCGAAGGGGGAATGGCGACCGCATAGGAATCGCGCAGGCTGTTGAGGAAGGGTTCGCCGAGCGCCAGGCTGGAGCCGACCAGAATGACCCGCGGCGGCGCAAAGAGGGTGACGATGTTGGCGATGGTCAATCCAACCGCTTCGCCGGCGCGGATGGCGGCTCCGATCAGCCGATCGTCATCGGCCTTGATCAGCGCCTGGGCATGGTTCATGCCGCGCCCGAGGCGGATCGCTTCGGCAAAGCGCCCGTCGGCCTGCTGTTCGCCGAGGATCGCGCTTTCGCCGGCCTGGCTGAAAAGCCGCACGATGCCATTGGGTCCGGTGCCGAGCACGAGATCGCCGAGATTGTGACTGAGGCCGCCAGCGCCGCGGAAAAGGCGGTTGCCATGCAGGACGCCGAGCCCCAGCGTCTGTTCCAGCGATATCAGCACCATATCCTCGAGGTCGCGTGCCTTCCCGAACCAGTGATGGCCGAGCGTAATGGCATGGGCGTCGCTTTCGACGATGGTGGGGGTTGCAAGCCGCGCCGACATTTCAGCGGCGAAATCGACATTGGTATCGCGGAAGATCGGGCTGCTTCTTACATAGCCGGTGCGATGTTCGATAACGCCGGGAAAGCCGAGGCAGACAGTATCGATATCCTCCAGCGAAAGCCCGGCATCGACGACACAGCGCCGGACCCCGTCCTCGACGAGATCGGCGATGACACCGATCGGCTGCCGATCGATGCGGATCGGCAGGGCAAGCTTCGACAGCACGTCGCCACGGAAATTGGTGACCACGAAGACCATTCTGTTGGCGGCGATCTTGGCGCCGACCACGCGGGCCGCATCGGGATTGAGCTCCAGCATCACGCGCGGCCTTCCGCGCACCGCCTCGTTGCGGATGTCGCCTTCGTGGCGCGGCAGAATCAGCCCGTCGTCGAGCAGCGAGGCGGTGATGGCGGAAACGGTGGTGGTGGAGAGTTCGGTGCGCTCGCTGATCTCGATGCGCGCGATCGGACCATGACGCCGGACGGTATCGAGCACGTTCAAGCGATTGATCGCGCGCATCAATTCTGGATCTGCAGTCTTCATGAAAATTAGCCGGCGATCGTTTCTTTGGGCGGAAGCCAATATTTTTAACGGGTTACGAAATAAATAACAGGCAATTTCGCGGTCCTGTCAAGCGCATTTGATAAAAATACAGGCAATCGGGTTGACATTAGATGAAAGCTCCGTTGAATTATTCCGCATTGGGGAAAAATTGTGAGGATAGGTCCCCTGGGAGGAAAATCATGAATTTTATGCTGAAGAGCGCCGCTTTCGGCGGCAGGCGCATTGCATCCATGGCAGCGGCAGCCGGCATGTTGCTGGTAGGAGCAAGTGCTGCCTCGGCGACGACGGTGGTCAAGTGGCTGCATCTCGAGCTCGATCCGAAAAACGTCGCGGTCTGGGAGGATATCGCCAAGAAATACGAGGCCCAGCATCCCGATGTCGACATCCAGATGCAATTCCTCGAAAACGAGGCTTTCAAGGCCAAGCTTCCCACGCTGCTGCAGTCCGACGACGTGCCGGATTTCTTCTTCAGCTGGGGCGGTGGCGTCCTGAAGCAGCAATCCGAGACCGGCGCCCTGCAGGATGTGACGGCAGCGCTCGATGCCGATGGCGGCAAACTGCGCAGTGCCTATACCCCGGCTTCAGTCAATGGCCTGACCTTCGACGGCAAGACCTGGGCGATCCCCTACAAGGTCGGTCTGGTCAGCTTCTTCTATAACAAGGCGCTGTTTGCCAAGGCCGGCGTTAAAGCCGAGGACATTAAGACCTGGACCGATTTTCTCGAAGCGGTGAAGAAGATCAAGGCGGCCGGCATCGTGCCGATTGCGGGCGGCGGCGGCGAGAAATGGCCGATCCATTTCTACTGGAGCTATCTCGTCATGCGCGAAGGCGGCCAAAAGGTCTTCGAAGCGGCCAAGAAGGGCGAGGGCGAAGGTTTCCTTGATCCGGCGATCATCAAGGCCGGCGACGACCTTGCCGAACTCGGCAAGCTCGAGCCTTTCCAGCCCGGCTATCTCGGCGCAACCTGGCCGCAGACGCTCGGTGTCTTCGGTGACGGCAAGGCGGCGATGATCCTCGGCTTTGAAAGCACCGAAGCCAACCAGCGCAAGAATGCCGGCGACGGCAAGGGGCTTGCGTCGGACAATATCGGCCGTTTCGTCTTCCCAACGGTCGAAGGCGGCGCGGGCAAGCCGACGGATACGCTCGGCGGTCTGAACGGCTGGGCCGTCACCAAGAAGGCCTCCAAGGAGGCGATCGATTTCCTCGCTTTCCTGACGAATGCGGACAACGAGCGCGCGATGGCCAAATCAGGCATGTTGCTTCCCGTTGCCGTCGGTGCCGACGACGGCGTCGTCAACCCGCTGATTGCAGAATCGGCAACACAGCTTGCGGGTTCGACCTGGCATCAGAATTTCTTCGACCAGGATCTCGGTGCGGCGGTCGGCCGTGTCGTCAACGACGCCTCGGTGGAAATCGTCTCCGGACAGATGAATTCCAAGGATGGCGCCCAGATGATCCAGGACGCTTTCGAACTGGAACAATAACCAGCGCTTGCAGACCCTTCCTGGCGCTCCGATGAAGAGCGGGGCGCCAGCATTGCTGCCGACATACGAAAGCAGGAGCCATGGCCAATATTTCAGTCCCATCGATGACATCAGCCGTAAGCCCGGCAAGACGAGCCGCAAACCGGAAAAGCTCGGTCGCGCACGACCGGCTGACGGTGCTGCTGATTTTTCTGCCGCCGGCGCTGTTGCTGTTTACGCTCTTCGTCATCATGCCGATGGGGGAGGCTGCCTGGTACAGCCTCTATAAATGGAACGGCTACGGCACGCCGACCGAGTTCATCGCGCTCCGCAACTTCCAGGTTTTGTTCCGGAATGCGGCTTTCACCCAGGCGCTGGTCAATAACGGCCTGATCATCGTCATCTCGATCTGCATCCAGGTGCCGCTTGCCATCTGGCTTGCCACTATGCTGGCCCATCGCATTCCGGGCGTCGTCGGCTACCGCCTGATCTTCTTCCTGCCCTATGTGCTGGCGGATGTTGCCGCAGGCCTCATCTGGCGTTTCGTCTATGATGGCGATTATGGCCTGTTTGCCGCCGTTTCCAACTTCTTCGGCTTCGCAAACCCTTACGTGCTCGCCGACAAGGACGTGGCGATCTATGCCGTGCTCGGGGTCATCGTCTGGAAATATTTCGGCTTCCACATGATGCTCTTCATCGCCGGTCTGCAATCCGTCGATAAGAGCGTGCTGGAGGCCGCCGAAATCGACGGCGCTACCGGCTGGCAGAAATTCCGTTACGTCACGCTGCCGCTGCTCGGCTCCACTTTACGTCTTTCCATCTTCTTTGCCGTCGTCGGCTCGCTGCAGCTTTTCGACATGATCATGCCGCTGACGGGCGGCGGGCCGTCCAACTCCACCCAGACGATGGTCACCTTCCTCTACACCTATGGCGTCATGCGCATGCAGGTCGGTCTCGGCAGCGCCGTCGGCGTGGTGCTCTTCATCATCTGCGTGACGCTCGCCTTTGGCTACAAAAGGATCTTCATGCGCCATGACTGATATGAGCTCTTCCATTCGCATGAGCGCGTCGACACGCATCTATCTCTATGTGTCGCTGAGCCTGATTGCCGCGATCGTGCTCGTGCCGCTGCTGACGACGGCGCTCGGCGGCTTCAAGACGCTGGGCGACCTGCGCACCAACCCCTTCGGTCTGCCGACGGAATGGCAATGGGCGAACTATACCGACATTCTCTTTGGCGAACGCTACTGGCTGCAGATCGGCAATTCGCTTGTTATCGCCGCACTCACCGTCCTCCTGACGCTGATCGTGTCGTCCATGGCGGCCTTCGCCTTCGCCCATGTCCGGTTTTTCGGCTCGTCCTTCCTGCTCAATTATTTTCTGCTCGGCCTGATGTTTCCGGCGGCGACTGCGATCCTGCCGCTCTTCATCCGCATCCGCGATCTCGGCCTGCTGGATACCTATTGGGGCGTGGTGCTGCCGCAGGTGGCCTTCGGTCTCGGCATGAGCATCCTGCTGTTTCGGAACTATTTTCGCAACCTTCCGGAAGAATTGTTCCAGGCGGCCTTTGTCGACGGCTGCGGCTATCTCAGATTCTTCTGGCATGTCTCGCTGCCGCTTTCCCGGCCGATCGTCGCGACCGTCAGCATCATCTCCTTCGTCGGCAGCTGGAACAGCTACATCCTGCCGCTGATCATGCTGAATTCCGAATCCAAATATCCCTGGCCGCTCGGCATCATGGTCTATCGCGGCGAATACGGCACGGAATGGCAGCTGGTGCTCGCCTTCATCACGCTCACCATCCTTCCCACCATCATCGTCTTTTTCGTTGCCCAGAGACACATCATCGCCGGCTTGACGGCCGGCGCCGTGAAGTCCTGAGCCGAGCCATTGGAGGAATCATGGCATCCGTTGAACTGAACGACATCCGCAAGACTTATGGCGCCGTCGACGTCATCCACGGCATATCGCTTGATATCGAGGATGGGGAATTCGTGGCTCTCGTCGGGCCATCCGGTTGTGGAAAATCGACGCTGCTGCGGATGATCGCCGGCCTCGAAGAAATCACCGATGGCGAGATTGCGATTGGCGGCAAGGTCGTCAACGGCATGACGCCGCGCGAACGCAACATCGCCATGGTCTTCCAATCCTACGCGCTCTATCCGCACATGACGGTCGCTGAGAACATGGGTTTCAATCTGAAGCTCGCCGGCGTGGCGAAACCTGAGATCGAGGCCCGCGTCGCCGAGGCCGCCCGCATGCTCGATCTCGCCAAGCTGCTCGACCGCAAGCCTGCCCAGCTTTCCGGCGGCCAGCGCCAGCGCGTCGCCATGGGCCGCGCCATCGTGCGCAATCCCGCCGTCTTCCTGTTTGACGAGCCGCTGTCCAACCTCGATGCCAAGCTGCGCGTGCAGATGCGCTCGGAGATCAAGACGCTGCACCAGAAGGTGAGGACCACCTCGATCTATGTCACTCACGACCAGATCGAGGCAATGACGCTCGCCGACCGCATCGTCGTGCTCAATCACGGCAGGGTGGAGCAGGCGGGTACGCCGCTCCAACTCTATAAGAAGCCAGCCAATCTCTTCGTCGCCGCCTTCATCGGGTCGCCGGCGATGAACATGCTCGACGGCACGGTGGACGATGAAAACGGCGAACCGGCTGCCCGCCTCAGCGATGGTACGGCGATCCGCATCGCGCCCGATCGCAAGGTGAAGGCCGGTCAGGCGATCACGGTCGGCCTGCGCCCCGAACACCTCGTCCCCGGCATATCAGCCGGCACGCCGCTCGCCGGCCGGACGATGCTGGTGGAACCCACAGGCGCCCAGACCCATGTGGTCTTCGATCTCGCCGGACAGCAGGTAACCGCCATCGTCGACGGTGAATATCCCGCCCGTTACGGCGCCGTGTTCGAGGCAAGTATTACGAGCGATCAGGTGCACGTCTTCGACCGTGGCACTGGGGTGGCGCTGTAGCGAATCCTCGGTGCAGGAGATCGCCGATAACAGCCCCTCATCCGCCTGCCGGCACCTTCTCCCCGTAAACGGGGCGAAGGGAACATACCGCACCGGCTCCCTTGATCTCGACGCTGCGTTTGGCACGTCCCCTCGCTCCGCGAGCGGGGAGAGGGCTACGGTGAGGGGCAGCTGTTCACGCTGACCGAACAGCCACAGTGCCAGCCCAATCGCCTACTGCGGCGATATATTACTCCGCCGCGATCCGTGTGACCCCGTTTGTCTGCACGATCTTCTCCAGCAGCGCGAGTTCCTCCGGGGCGAGATCCGTCAGAGGCGGGCGCACAGGCCCTGGATCCTGCCCGAGGACGCGAAGGCCGGCCTTGATGATCGAGACGGCATATCCCCGCTTCCGATTGCGCAAGGCGACGAAGGGGAAGAAGAAGCACTTCAGGATCTCGTCGACGGTTGCCTGATCGCCCCCGCGCAGGGCGGTATAGAAGCGCTGGGCGAGGGCGGGCACGAAGTTGAAGACGGCGGATGAATAGGTCGTCACACCCGCAGCGAAATAGGCCTGGGCATAGACCTCATGGGTGGGCATGCCGCCGACATAAACGAGACGGTCGCCGAGCAGGGTGGTGATCTCGATGACCTTGTCGACATCGCCGACGCCGTCCTTGAAGCCGATCAGGTTCGGGCATTCCTCCGCCAGGCGCGCGATGCTTTCGGCCGAAAGAATGGCGTTGTCGCGGTTATAGACGATGACACCGATGCCGACCGATTGGCAGACCGCCTTGACGTGGGTAATCAGCCCGGCCTGTTCCGCAAACATCAGATAGGGCGGCAGCAGCAGCAGTCCGTCCGCGCCTGCCTTCTCGGCCGCGACGGCGATCTCGATTGCGAGCGACGTGCCATAGCCGGTTCCCGAGATGATCGGCGTCTTGCCCGCCGACGCCTTGGCGGCCCGGATAACCTGTGGAATCTCGGACGGATTGAGAGAGAAGAACTCCCCGGTGCCGCCGGCGGCAAAAAGCGCAGCAGCGTCGTAACCCGAAAGCCACGCGACATGACGGCGGTACTTCGCCTCGTCAAATTTGAGTTGATCGTCGAAATGCGTCACCGGAAACGAGAGGAGACCACTGCCGACGGCCTTCTTCAATTCAATCGGGTTCATCATGAAGTCCTATTCTTTAGGTGTTGAAAATCTGCCCTGTCAGGCGCTCTCGAGCGCTTGCAGAAGTGCGGCGATGTAGCCGTAGCAAAAGGCAAAAGCCGTCGCAGAAGGATCCTTGCCGCTGACGGTCGGCACATGGTCGGGCATCAGCATGTATTTGAAGCCCACTTCCTTGTAGGTCCTGACTGAGCGGACCATGTCCATGTCGCCCTCGTCAGGGAAAGTCTCCATGAAGGAGAGCTTGCCGCCGCGAATGTTGCGGAAGTGAACATTGAAGATTTTGCCGCGCAGGCCGAACCAACGGATTATGTCGTCAATCTCCTCGCGGGGATTTTCGAGCATCTCGCCGATCGAGCCCTGGCAGAAGTTGAGGCCGTGATAAGGGCTTTCGCGCATCAGCACGAATTTCTTCAGGCCTTCGACCGTGCCCAGCACACGCGTGACGCCGCGATAGCCAGGCGGCGTATAGGGATCGTGCGGATGGCAGGCGAGCCTGACGCGGTTGCTTTCGGCAACGGGAACGACGCGTTCCAGGAAATAGTCGATCCGTTCCCAGTTTTCGTCTTCAGGCAACACGCCGGCGAGACCGGGCTCGGCCTGCTGATCGGTCTTCTCCCAGCGGAAGCTGGCATTCATCGATCCGCCACGCCCGGGTTCATCAGGCGTGCGTGGAATGCCGATCAGGTTGAGATTGTACTTTACCGAAGGAATGCCGGCCGCCGCGACATCCTCGATCAACCTGCAAACGGCGTCGATCTGCCTGTCGCGATCGGGGCCGGCAAGCAGAATGTCCGGGTAGGACGCCTTCTCGATCGGCTGAGAGGGTAGGGGCAATTGAATCATGTCGAGGATCAGGCCGAAGCTTTCGACCTTGTCGCGATGACGCTCGATATCGGCGAGCGTCCAGCTGCTCGGTTTTCCCGGTGGATCGGCGTTGATATGCTTCACGCCCAGTTGCGCGAAGATACGATAATCATCGTCGTCCCGCGCGGCCACCTGTGTTCCCAGATACATGTGAGTCTCTCTCGAAATCCTACGATGTCATATGACATAATATGAATTTTCGAGAGTGTCGAGCCCTATTGCTGCTCGGCGAGCAGGCGATAACGACGTTGACTTGCCATTAGATGCGTCCGCATCGCCTGGCGGGCGCGCTCCGGATCCTGATCGGCGATTGCCGATAGAATTTCGACATGTTCGGCATGAACCTTGCGAAGATAGTCGCTGTCATTGGCTTCCGGCAGCGTCGGAAACTGGCCGCGGGGGATGGCTCTGGGGCCAAAATGGCGCAGAACATCGACATAGAACCGGTTGTTGGTGGCTGCGGCGATCGCCATGTGAAAGGCATAATCCGCTTCCACCGTTTGCTGTCCGGTTTCGATCAGGCTTGCCATTCTGCGGTTGGCTTCGCGGATGGCCGCCTCTTGCTCGGCGGTGCGGCGATAGGCGGCGATGGCTGCCGCTTCGCCCTCGGCTGCCATGCGAAACTCCAGCAATTCCAAGGTTTCCGGAATGCTTTTGATCTCCACCGGCGTCAGTGACAATACCGAATGAGCCTTGGGATCGGCGACGAAGACGCCTTTGCCCTGGATCGGCTTGACGAAGCCTGCTGCCCTCAGATCGGCAATGGCTTCGCGCACCACCGTGCGGCTCACGCCGAATGTCGATTCAAGCTGCGGCTCGGTCGGCAGCTGGTCGCCGACGCGCAGCTTCCCCGTCTCGATTTGCGCCCGCAACTGATCGATAACCTGCTGCGCCAGTCTTTGCCGACCGCGGCCGAGTGTTGTCATTTTCCGTTCCCATTCCCTTTGCATCAAGGTCACCCGCTGGGTCTTGCAAATCATATCCGACTTCGTTAAATCATAATACGACATACGGGCGACATAATATGTTTCCTATAGTAATCCAGGGAGGAGTTACAATGAAGCATTTTTCTAGAGGTCTGTTCGCAGGCGCCGTCATCGGCGCATTGACGATCGCCGCGCCGCAATTGCATGCCGCCACGCCGCAGGACCAGCTGGTGATCGGGACATCCCTGGCGCAGGTCTTATCCCTCGATCCGCATCAGGCGACCGAGGGAAAAGCGGTTGAAATCATGTCGAACCTTTACGACCGGCTGGTGAACAGCACCCCTGACGGCAAGATCGTGCCGCAGCTGGCCGAAAGCTGGAAGGTTGACGACAAGGGCATCACCTTCACGCTGCGCCAGGCCAAATTCGCCTCCGGCAATCCGGTGACCGCTAAAGATGTCGTCTATTCGCTGGGACGCCTCCTGAAGCTCGATCAGGCCGCTGCTGCAAACCTCAAGCGCATCGGCTATGACAAAGACAATATCGACAAACTCGTCACGGCAGTCGACGACAAAACGGTGCGCATCGATTTTTCCGGTCAGGTGACGGCGGAAATGCTGCTCTACCGGCTCACGACCTCGACCACCAGCGTGGTCGACAGTGTCGAAGTGCAGAAGCATGTCGTCGATAATGACTGGGGAAACGCCTGGATGCGGACGCACTCGGCCGGCTCCGGTCCCTTCACCCTCAATCGCTGGTCTCCGAACGAACTTGTCATTCTCGATGCCAATAAGGATTATGTGACCGGCGCCCCAAAGATGAAGCGCGTCATCGTCCGCCACGTTCCGGAAAGCCAGGTCGAGCGCCTGATGCTCGAACGTGGCGATATCGATATCGCCAGCGCACTGACGGCATCGGATCTTGCGACGTTCAAGGATAAGCAGGGTTTCACCATCCAGCGGATTCCCACAGGCGGCTTCTACGTGCTGTCGATGAATGCCGGCAACCAGTACCTCTCCAACCCAAAGGTTCGCGAGGCCATTGCCTACGGTATCGACTACAAGGGTATCGAGAGGACGATCATGGGTCCTTACGGACGAGCGAGAAACGTTCCCGTTCCGGAGAATTTCGAATATGCGATCTCCAATCCCGATTGGCATCTCGACGTCGAAAAGTCCAAGCAGCTCTTGAGCGAGGCCGGGTTCAAGGACGGTTTTTCGCTTTCGCTGAAGACCATCGCGCAGACACCGCGCATCGATCTTGCCACGGCCATCCAGGCATCGCTCGCCCAGGTCGGTATCAAAATCGATATCCAGCAGGGCAACGGCTCGGAAATCATCGCCGCCCATCGCGCCAGGGATTTTGACCTGCTGATCCCGCAGACCAGCGCCTATATGCCGAACGTGCTCGGCTCGATGGAGCAGTTCTCGTCCAATCCCGACAACTCGAAGGAAGCCAACAATGCCGGCAATTTCGTCTGGCGCTCAGCCTGGGACATTCCCGAACTGACGGCCTTGACCGCCAAGGCATCGATGGAGGCGGACCCCAAGAAGCGCGGCGAACTCTACGTTCAGATGCAGAAGATGTTCGTGGAACAGAAGCCGGCGGTGCTTCCGCTCTTCGAGCGCTTCGAGCCGATCGTCCTGTCAAGCAAGGTACAGGGATATGTGGGACATCCGACCCAGCTGACGCGCCTCGAGGACGTCACAAAGTCTGAAACCCAGTAATACCCCCGAGGCAGCCGATCATGAAGGAACTCTCCGCAGCCGAATTTGGCCGACGCCTGGCGCATCTGCTGGTCAGCCTGTTCATCCTCCTATGTGTGACCTTCGTGATCGGTCGCGTCCTGCCCACGGATCCCGTCGGGGCGATTGTCGGCGAGCTCGCCGATCCCGCCGCCTATGCGGCGATGCGCGCGCGCCTCGGCCTCGATCTCCCGATCTACCAGCAATTCTACCTCTATCTCTACGGGCTGGCGCATGGTGATTTCGGCACCGCCGCTCTGACCG
Source organism: Rhizobium pisi (assembly GCF_003938655.1). GTDB lineage: Bacteria > Pseudomonadota > Alphaproteobacteria > Rhizobiales > Rhizobiaceae > Rhizobium > Rhizobium pisi. The sequence continues at coordinate 25,438 of NZ_RJJT01000006.1, read as the reverse complement.
GCAATCCGGTCTCTGCGGACCTCGCCCAGGCCTTTCCGGCGACGTTCGAGCTTGCAACGCTTGCCGTGATCATTTCGACGTTCGTCGGCGTCCCGCTCGGGCTTACTGCTGCCCTTTTCCGCGACAGCCTGATCGATAAGCTTGCCCGCGTGATCGCCCTTGTCGGGCATTCGGTGCCGGTCTTCTGGTTCGGCATCGTCGGGCTCGTCATCTTCTATGCGGGCCTGAACTGGGTCGGCGGGCCGGGCAGGGTCGACGTGTTCTACGAAGGTCTCGTCACGCCGCAGACCGGGCTGTTGCTGGTCGACAGCCTGCTGCAGGGCGAGACGGAAATCTTCTGGAATGCGCTCGGCCATATCATCCTGCCGGCTTTCATCCTCGCTTACGCGGCGATGGCCTATATCACCCGCATGACCCGCAGCTTCACGCTGGAGCAGTTGAGCCAGGACTATGTGATTGCCGCCCGCGCTAAAGGCGTGAGTCCGACCGGCACGATTTTGCGCCACGTCCTGCCGAATATCGCGGTGCAGCTGATCACCATTCTCGCAATTTCCTATGGCGGGCTGCTCGAAGGCGCTGTCGTGACCGAGATCGTCTTCTCCTGGCCGGGCATCGGCCAGTACATGACCAACGCGCTGATGATCGGCGATATGAACGCCATCGTCGCAGCCACCATTATCGTGGGATTCATCTTTATGTTGCTGAACTTCCTGGCCGACGTCGCCTACGCCGTGCTTGATCCGCGCATGAGGGAGGCAGCCCGATGAGCGATGCCATCCACAGTGAGATTCGCATCCGGCCTCCAAGCATGCCGAGCCGTGTTGCCGCCTCCTTTGCGCGCGCCGGCCGCAAATTGGCCGACGAGCCGCTTGGTCTCGCCGGCTTCGCCGTCCTCGGCATCCTCTGCGTCGTGGCGATTTTCGCGCCGCTTCTGGCGCCCTATGATCCGACCATTCAGGCGCTTGGCGATGCCTTGCAGCCTCCAAGCCTCGCTCATCCGGCGGGCACGGACGAGTTCGGCCGGGATATCCTCAGCCGCCTCATCTTCGGCACGCGCATCACCATTCAGACCGTGCTTGCGGTCTCGCTGATCGTCGGGCCGATCGGCCTCCTGATCGGTGTCGTCGCGGGTTTCTTCGGCGGCAATACGGATGCGTTTCTGATGCGCGCGACCGATATCGTTCTCTCCTTTCCGTCGCTGATCCTGGCGCTCGCCTTTGCCGCGGCACTCGGCGCGGGGTTGGGCACGGCGATCATCGCCATCTCGCTCACCGCATGGCCGCCGATCGCAAGGCTTGCCCGGGCAGAGGCACTCGTCGTCCGAAACGCCGACTATGTGGTCGCCGCCCGCCTTTACGGCGCTTCGCCGATGCGCATCCTGCTTCTCTATATCGCGCCCATGTGCATTCCCTCGGTCATCGTTCGCCTGACGCTCAACATGGCGGGCATCATCCTGACGGCGGCCTCCCTCGGCTTTCTCGGGCTCGGCGCTCAGCCGCCAGCGCCGGAATGGGGCGCGATGATCTCCAACGGCCGCAAATTCATGCTCGATTACTGGTGGGTCGCCGTCATGCCGGGTATCGCAATCCTGCTGACGAGCCTTGCCTTCAACATCGCCGGAGATGCTCTGCGCGACATTCTGGATCCCCGCCATGCAAGATCATGATCTGCAGCCCGTTCTGTCAGTTAAGGGATTGAGCGTTCGTTTCGGAAGGGGCGCCGTGCCCGCCGTCTCCAATGTCAGTTTCGACGTCGGACGCGAACGTGTCGGGATCGTCGGAGAATCCGGCTCCGGCAAATCGACGACGGGCCGTGCCATCATGCGCCTTCTGCCGCCGGCCGCCATGCAATCCGCCGAGCGCCTGGATCTTGCCGGCAGTTCCTTGCTTCTGAAGACCGAGCGTCAGATGGGCGCGCTTCGCGGCAAGGATATCGCCCTGATCATGCAGGACCCGCGCTATTCGTTGAATCCGGTGCTTTCGATCGGCAAGCAGATCGCCGAATCCGCGCGCCTTCATCTCGGCCTTCGCGGAAATCAGGCGCAGGATGCTGCCCGCGCCATGCTGGAGCGCGTGCGCATCAGCGATCCGGACCGGGTCATGGCGCTCTATCCCCACCAGATATCAGGCGGCATGGGCCAGCGGGTGATGATCGCGATGATGCTGCTGGCCCGGCCGAAACTGGTGATCGCCGATGAGCCGACCTCGGCTCTCGACGTCAGCGTCCGCAAGGACGTGCTCCTGCTGCTCGATGAGCTGGTGCGAGAGAACAATTCGGGACTGCTGCTGATCAGCCACGACATTCGCATGGTGGCAGCCTTCTGCGAGCGCATCATCGTCATGTATGCCGGCCGGATCGTGGAAACCTTGACCAGCCTGGAAGAGGCTCGCCATCCCTATACTCGCGGCCTGATATCAGCGCTGCCCGACCCGAAGAACCCGGTTCGTCGGCTTGCGGTTCTCGACAGGGCGAAACTCGACCTGGAGACGGCGCAATGATCAATGTGCAGGATCTGGATGTCACCTTTGCGTTGGGCAAGAACAGGAACCATGTCGTCAGAGGCGTTAGCTTTCAGGTCAACCGGGGGGAGACGCTCGGAATCGTCGGCGAGTCGGGATGCGGCAAATCGACGGTGCTGCGTTGCCTCGCCGGAATGGAGGACGGCTGGACGGGCCAGATCGAGCTCGGCGGAAAGCCGATCGGAAAGAAGCGCTCCCGCGAGGAGCTGACAATCGCCCAGATGGTGTTTCAGGATCCTTATGGATCCCTCCATCCCCGTCATCGCATCGGCACCGCATTGGCTGAGCCGCTGCGCGCCATGCGGCGTTCCGATATCTGGTCCAAGGTCGAAAAAGCCCTGATCCAGGTCGGTTTACCCGGGAGTTTTGCAAGCCGTTTTCCCCACGAGCTTTCCGGTGGCCAGAGGCAACGCGTCGCCATCGCCCGGGCACTCATCCTGTCACCGCCGATCCTGTTGCTCGACGAGCCGACATCGGCGCTTGATGTCTCCATCCAGGCAGAAATTCTAAACCTGCTTGCTGATCAGCGCGAAGAGAAGGGACTGACCTATCTGCTCGTCAGTCACGACCTCGCTGTCATCGCGCATATGTGCGACCGGGTGCTGATCATGAAGAACGGCGGCTTCGTGGATGAGTTCACCAAGGAGGATCTGCAGGCCGGCATCACGCATGATGCCTATGCGCGAGAGCTCTTTGAAGCAAGCTTCATCGAAGCTTGATGGGGATCGACCTGCAAAACGTCAGGCTGCTTTGCAATAGCTTGCGAAAGCGTTGAGGAAACGGCGCATCTCGTCCTGATGCCGAGGCTCGGAAAGATGCTCGCTAACCTCGTCCGGGGAAAGCTTCATCAGGTAGAACCGAAGGAAGAGCTCCTCGTTGAATCGATCGCTGAGCGTGGCGAGGACGACGCGAAGCTGCTGCAGCATGTCATCCCCTCTATGGGATGCATGCGCTAGCACGATCGGTTTGCCGATCACCTCGTTACGGGAGACAAGCCAGTCGATGGCGTTCTTCAGGCCGCCCGGAATTGATCTGATATATTCGGGACTGGCCAGGATCAGTCCATCTGCATCCGCTATAGCTCTTGCAAGCGCCGTCACTTCAAGCGGGGCTCCGGAAGTTCCAGATCGGGCGAAAAGACCGGAAGTTCCCCCACGCGGTCATAGACCGAGACCGTATGCGTCGAGCCGGCAACCGACTGTAGCGCATATAGCATGGCCGTATTGGTGGAGGCTCTGCGAGCGCTGCCGGATATTGCCAGGAATTTCATGGTGTCGGCATAACCTCCGGCTTCGTGCGATCGGCTCAAATCTGGTCAGCGGCAGTTGGGCGGCTGGAGGCGGCGACGCTGCCCCTTTCGACGAGATGACAGGAAAGCTCGACGCGCCGCCGCGGCGTCGCAAGGCCGAGCATCATGTCACGCAGCAGGTCGAGCGCCGTGGCGCCGAGTTCGCGCATCGGAATATGCACCGTCGAGAGTGGCGGATTGAGAAAGGCTGACTGCGGCAGGTCGTCGATGCCCATGACCGAGATGTCCCGTGGCACGGCATAGCCCGCCGCCTGCAATCCGCGCACGGCGCCGTCGGCAAGGCTGTCGCCCGCCGTCAGGACGGCGGTGAAGAACAGGCCTTTCTCGCGGACGAGCCGCGCAATCGCCTCGGCGCCGAGTTCCGGCAGCCAGTCATCGACTTCGAGCACCAGATCGGCATCAGCTTTCAGCCCGTGATGCAGCAGGGCATCGCGCCAGCCCTCCAGACGCCGCTCGATCGTCCGTCGCCCCGGCCGCAGCATGAACAAGATGCGTTCGTGCCCAGCCTTGATCAGCCGCTCGGCGGCGATGAAGGCGGCCGAGCGGTTGCAGGGCGTCACGCTCGAAAGCCGCATATAGGGATCGTCACTGTTGACGAGCACGACGGGTTTTCCAAGATTTGCGGCTGCTGCAAGCATATCCTCCTCGTCGACGGTCAGGATCAGCATGCCGCCGAAGCTCGCATCGTCACGCATTTCGGCGATGACGCGCGCTTCGTCCGCCTTGTCAGCGACGGGGCGCATCGCCACCTCGATGCCGAGGGCGGATGCACGCGCATTCAGTCCTTCGAGAACGTAAAGCGTGAACTGGTTGCGAACATAGTCGATCATCGCGGCGCCGGAGGCGACGAGCATCACCTTCTTGCCCGCAACACTTGCCGGCAAGGCGTAGCTGACGGCGCTCGCCGTTTCCAGCACCAGTTTGCGGATTTCCGGCCTTACGCCTTTTTCACCCGCCAGCGCCCGCGACACCGTGCTGATCGAGACGCCGCATCTGGCGGCGATGTCGTCGAGGCGCGTGCGCCTGCCTTTTTTCTGGTCCGCCGTCATAGGCATCTCCTCACTCCCTCTTCCTTTATGCAAAAATCTTTCAGATTGCGCAAATGAAATGCCTATGCACAATTGTCGCGAGGAGTCCGCGACAAGCAACAGAGCAGGGAGGCTTTGAAGATGCGGTTTGACGGCCAGTCCATCCGTCGGCGTTTTGCCCGGCATTTCAAGGTTCGCGTGGGCTAAGCATGGCCGCCGAGCAGCAATCCTATCTCCGTCGTGCAACCGCGAAGAATAACCCGATCGTCTATTGGCAGCTCGCCCACCTGTGGCAGGAGCGTTATGACGTCGCCGACCGTCCGATGGAAGGCAGGATGGATCCGTTCTTCTTCGTCACCAAGACGAAGAACTTCATTCCTCATGAATATCCTTGCCGCACCGAATTCAAGCAAGCATTCTCAGGACGGCGGCCGCAACCGGCCGCCGAATTCGAGGCCACCCGCTGGTGGCTTCCCTTCGCGTCCCCGCGTGTCGACCTGTCCGGTTTCTGGTTTCGCCCGACGCGCATCGGCTGCTGGGCGCGCACCTTTCTGGATGCCCGATCGGCGGGGCCTGCCACGCTTCGCCTGTCGACCTGTGGCGGCGCAATCCTCTTCGTCAACGGTGACGAACAGGGCTTCATGGCGCCCTACGAGCGCAACCTCGAGGCCCAACAGGTCTTCGAGGCCGAGCTGGCGGCCGGCCTCAATGAGATCCTCATCTATTTCGACGATCTCGCCGAGCGCGACGCCCGTTTCTATTTCCAGCTGGATTATCTCGAAGGGCCGGAGGTCGAAACGTCGGTTCCGGTTCCCGTCGCGGCCGGTGATGCGGATGCGCTTGAAGCGATCCTCGAAGGGATCAGGTTCGACCGCACCGCTTATTTCGGCGAAGATGTAACGATCCTTTTCCCCAAACCGCTGCCGGTGGCGTTGACCTGCCATGTCGAGATCGAAGGCGACTTCATGTCGACCGAACGTTTCGACTATGATTTCGAACTGGAGAAAGGGGCGACAAGGCTTGATCTCGGCACCTCGGAGCGGATGCCGGCCGATTTCCGCCATTTCCGGATCGCCTTCAAGGCCGACGAGTTTTCCATCGGCCGCACGCTCGGCGTCGAAATCTGTCATCCTCAGGGAGAAGCGCCCGCTGCGCTGGATGACCGCGTCGCCGAGGCGCTTGCCGAGGTCGCGGCGCATTCCGAGCCTGACACGGTCTGCGCTTTTGCGCGCCTGGCGCTAGGGCAGGGCGGCGAGGAGACCGAGGCGATGATCTCGGCCATGCTGCCGGTCATCGAGGATTGTCACGACTGTGCTGATTTCGTGCTCGTGCCGCTGCTATTTGCCTATACGCGCTGGAGTGATCTGCTGTCGCCGGGTCTGCGGGAAAGGATCGAGCAGGCCGTTCTCCGCTATCGCTATTGGATGGACGAGCCGGGCAACGACGTTCAATGGTATTTTTCGGAAAACCACGCGCTTCTTTTCCATACCGCCGCCTATCTCGGCGGCAGGCTTTTCCCCAACGCCGTCTTCGTCCGTTCCGGCCGCACCGGCGTCGAGCAGATGAAGGTCGGCGAGCAGCGCGTGCGCGCCTGGCTTGATCATTTCGAGCGCTGGGAAATGGCCGAGTGGAATTCCGTTCCCTATTTCCCGATCGACCTCAAGGGCCTGACGGCGTTGGCCGCCTGCGCGCCTGACGAAACGATCCGTGCTCGGGCGAGCGCCAGCATCGTCCGCCTGATAGAGATCGTCGCCCGCTCGGCCCATCATGGCATGCTGACCGGCAGCCAGGGCCGCTCCTACGAACACACGCTACGACCCGGCCGCTCGGTCGAACTGTCAGCCATCGCCCGCCTTCTCTGGGGCCGTGGCTGGTACAGCCGGCGCGTCCACGCCCTACCGCAGCTCGCCGTCTGCATTCGCGATCACGGCCTGCGTTTCCCCGAGACGCTGGCCGAAATAGCCGCGCATCAATCCGACGACGCGCAGGAATGGACCTTTTCCCAGGGTGAGAACCGCTTCGCCGCGCTCTACCACTACAAGACGCGCGATACCGCGCTCGGCACCATCGCACATTATCGGCCAGGCGCCTGGGGCTATCAGGAGACGGTGCTGCATTTGCGCCTGGGCGCCCGGCCGGAAGCGCAGATCTGGATCAACCATCCCGGGGAAACCATCCAGTTCGGCTACGGCCGGCCGAGCTTCTGGGGCGGCTGCGGAACGCTGCCGCGCGTGCACCAGTATCGCAATCTGGCGATCCTCGATTTCGAGATCCATGAAGGCCAGCCGGATTTCACCCATGCCTGGTTCCCTGTCGAGGCCTTCGACGAAACCGCAGTTGACGGCAATCTGGCGCTTGCCCGCTCCGGCAACGGTCTAACGATGCTGATCGGCAGCGGAGCATTGACGCCGGTGAAGGAGGGCCCGACGACCGGTATGGAGCTTAGGCTCGCCGGCCGAAAAAGCCGCTGGATCGTTCGTCTCTCCGATCTCGATCGCGACGGCGGCCTTGACGGCATACAGGCACGTTTCGCCGGGCTTTCGGCCCGCCGGGACGACGAGGGCGCACTGATCGTCGTCGATCCGGATTATGGCCAAGTCGTCTTCGAAGAGGACGGCACCGTGCGCGCTGAAGGCCGTATTCTTCGCCCTTCGGACTGGTCTGTGCGGGGAGACGCGGTACATTTGGAGATACCGGGCAGGCAGCCTCGGCGCGCGGCCTCGTAAACGAGGTGCCCGGCGGGGGAGGACCGGCCGGGCGCAGAAATTCATCGGTCAGGAGGAGGAGAAAATGACCAGAATGAAATCGATCGGCGCGGCTTTTGCTGCGGTTCTTTTGAGTTCCGTTGCCGCTCACGCCGGCGACGTGCGCATCATGTGGTATTCCGATGGCGGCGAAGGCGCTGTGATCAAGGATCTGCTGTCGCGCTTCTCCAAGGCCAATCCCGATGTCAATGTCATCCTCGACGAGGTTTCCTACGATGTCGTCAAGGAACAGCTGCCGGTGCAGTTGGAAGCCGGTAAGGGACCCGATATTGCCCGCCTCACCAACCTGAAGGCGCCGGCGCAGCACTGGCTCGACCTTCGCCCGTACCTCGCCGACGCGAAATACTGGGATGACAATTTCGGCGCCCAGGCCGACTGGATGCGCCCTGACGGCTCGAACGCCATCACCGGCTTCATGACGCAGCTGACGCTGACCGGCGGCTTCGCCAACAAGACACTGTTCGAGCAGGCCGGCGTCGAAATTCCCGGCCCCAAGGCCACATGGGATGACTGGGCGGCGGCAGCCAAGAAGGTGGCAGACAGCCAGAAGGTCTTCGCCATGGCGATCGACCGCTCCGGCCACCGTGTCTCCGGCCCGAACATCTCCTACGGCGCCAACTACATCGCCGCCGACGGCAAGCCCGCGCCGATCGATCAAGGCGCCAAGGATTTCCTCAGCCGTTTCGTTAAGTGGAATGAGGACGGCACCATCAACAAGGACGTCTGGGTCAGTGCCGCCGGCACCACCTACCGCTCCGCCGCCGAGGACTTCATCAATGGCGGCCTTGCCTATCTTTATTCCGGCAGCTGGCAGGTCCCGGGCTTCGCCCAGAAGATCGGCGACAATTTCGATTGGGTCATGACCGGCAGCCCTTGCGGCACTGTCGCCTGCACCGGCATGCAGGGCGGCGCCGGTCTCGTCGCCATCAAATATACCAAAAACCCTAAGGACGTCGCCAAGGTGATGGATTACCTGGCGAGCGCCGACGTGCAGAAGGAGTTCGCCGAGCGCAGCCTGTTCATTCCGGCGCATAAGGGTGTTGCCTCCGGCCAGTTGGACTTCAAGACCGATAATCCGCATGTGAAGGCGGCGCTGAAGGCTTTCGTCGAAGCCTCCGGCCAGACGGCGGCACCCGCCATGAAGCTGCCGGGCTGGAAGTGGTCGGACGCCTATTACAGTGCCATCGTCGCCCGCATCAGCCAGGTGATCGCCGGCGAAATGAAGCTCGACGACGCCTATGCCCGCATCGACGAGGACATCAAGGCGAAGGTCGCCGGCAACTGACGGAAGAACCGATGGCGGCAAAGAAGGTTTCTTCAGAACCACCTGTCAAAACCGGTCTGCGGCAGGCGCTCCTTGCGCCTGTCCGGCTTGCCATGGGGTTCGTCGATATTCCCATGCGCGCCTGGCAGAAGCTGACGGGGCTGAACGGCATGGCGGGCGTTTTCCTAGCGCCGAACATGTTGATCTTCACCGTCTTCGTGCTACTGCCGCTGGTCATCAACTTCATCTATTCGACGACGAGCGGCGGCGCCATCTTCCTGCAGAACAGGACCTATGTCGGCGCCGAACAATACCGCGTTCTCTTCGATTGCCGCAGCTACCTCGACCCGTCTACCTGCGCGGCCGATACATTCTGGGCGGCCGTGCGCAACACGGCCGTCTTCGTCGTCTTCCAGGTGACATTGATGCTGGTCGCAGCGCTGGCAACGGCGCTGATCCTCAACCGAGAGCTCTCCAATCGCGGCTTCTGGCGCGCCGTCTTCTTCTTTCCCGTGCTTCTGTCGCCCGTCGTCGTCGGCCTGATCTGGAAATGGATTCTACAACGTGAAGGCCTCTTGAATTATGCGCTGAGCCCCTTCGGCTTCGAGCCTTTCTCCTGGCTCAGCGATCGTTTCTGGGCCTTCTTTTTTTCCGTCTTCGTCTCGGTCTGGGCGCATATGGGTTTCTACGCGCTGATCCTGCTGGCCGGCCTGCAGGCGATACCGAAGGATCTCTACGAGGCGGCGGCGATGGATAAGGCGAGCCCGACCCGCATCTTCCGGCGCATTACCCTGCCGCTGCTGATGCCGAACCTTATCGTCGTCCTGGTGCTGGCGCTGATCCGCGCCGTGCAGATTTTCGATGAGGTCTTCGTGCTGACCGGCGGCGGGCCGGGCACCAGCACCATGTACATCACCCAGTATATTTACGAGACCGGCTTTGCGAGTTCATTGCGCAATCCGGGGCTTGCATCGGCTGCCTCGATCCTGATGGGCATCGTGCTTGTCATCCTGACGCTGATCCAACTCGGTGTCAGCGCCGGTAACGAGAAGAAGGGAACACGCCAATGAGCGCTGTCGGTGCCTTCCTCCTTCGCCGCCGCGGGCGTGGCTGGCACTGGACGGATGTGGTCACCTGGATCTGGCTGATATCGGGCGTCTTTTTGATGTTCGGTCCGGCCGTCTGGCTGGTCTTCTCCTCGTTCAAGACGCCGGCAGCACTTGCCGAATTCCCGCCGTCCTTCCTGCCATATGTCACCGAGCAGGCTGATGTGCCGGGCTACAACAAGCCGCTGCCGCTTTATAACGTCACCATGCCGGATGGTAGCAGCCGCGTGCTTGCCGAAGTCCGTCGCATCGGCATCATCGGCCAGATGATCGATCCGAAGCAGCCGGGTGAGATCGTCAAGGCCAACATCAAGGACCGCACGCCGGTGCGCAAGGTCGAATTCGCCGGCGGCAACTATACCGAGCCGTTCCAGCGCTTCGATTTCTTCCTGTTCCTGCGCAATTCCGTCTTCGTGACGGTGGCAGCGACGGCCATTACGCTGCTCGTCAATTCCATGGCCGCCTTCGCGCTGTCGAAATACCAGTTCCCCGGGCGCACCGCCGTCATGCTGATGATCCTGGCGACGCTGATGGTGCCGCTTTCGGTCATCGTCGTGCCGCTCTATTCCGTCATCGGCACGCTGAACCTCTTCGACAGTCTCTGGGGCGTCATCCTGCCGACGGTCGCGACCCCGACCGGGGTCTTCCTGCTCAGGCAATACATGCTGACGATCCCCGACGAGCTGATCGACGCCGCGCGCATGGACAAGGCCAGCGAGTGGCAAATCTACTGGCGCATCATACTGCCATTGTCGGCGCCGGCGCTGGCGGTGCTGGCGATCTTCTCGGTCGTCTGGCGATGGAACGATTTCCTCTGGCCGCTGATCGTGCTCTCGCGCAAGGAACTCTACACGCTGCAGGTCGGCCTCAACGTCTATGCCGGCGAACTCAATGTGCAATGGCACTACATCCTCGCCATGACCGTCGTCTCTATGATCCCCGTCGTGCTGATCTTTGTCTTCCTGCAGCGCTTCATCACGACGGGTATCGCCGGCTCCGGACTGAAATAGGCGGGCTCATAATATGAAACAGGAGAGTGCATGAGCGGGCTCGAACTCAGGAACATCGTCAAGAATTTCGGCGCCGTCGAGGTCATTCGCGATGTCTCGCTTGCCGTCAACGACGGTGAGTTCGTCGCTTTTGTCGGCCCGTCCGGTTGCGGGAAATCGACGCTGCTGCGCCTGATCGCCGGCCTCGATAAGCCCACAGGCGGCAGCATCGCCATCGACGGCAAGGATGTCACCGGTATCACCGCCGCCGATCGCGGCCTTGCGATGGTCTTCCAGTCCTATGCGCTCTACCCGCATATGAGCGTGCGGGAAAATCTCGCCTTCGGCCTCGAAAACACCAAAGTGCCGAAGGCCGAGATCGAAGCGCGCATCGCCGATGCCGCCCGCATGCTGGAGATCGAACCCTTCCTGCAGCGCCGTCCGGGTCAGCTCTCCGGCGGCCAGCGCCAGCGCGTCGCGATCGGCCGCGCGATCGTCCGCCGGCCGGATGCCTTCCTGCTCGACGAGCCGCTGTCCAATCTCGACGCGGAACTGCGCGTCTCGATGCGCGCCGAACTCGCGGCCCTCCACGCTCGCCTGAAGGCGACGATGATCTACGTCACCCATGACCAGGTCGAGGCGATGACACTTGCCGATCGCATTGTCGTGCTGAGAGGCGGCAGGATTGAGCAGGTCGGAACGCCGCTCGAACTTTACAACAAGCCGGCGAACCGCTTCGTCGCCGGCTTCATCGGCGCGCCGCACATGAATTTCCTGGAAGGCGCCGTCGTCGGCCACGACGGCGGTTTCACTGAGGTCGAAACCGTCGGCGGCCACCGCCTTTCCGCCATCGCGCGTGAAACTCTTCCGGTCGGCGAAAGGATCAGCATCGGCATCCGGCCGCAACACATCACCCTTGCCGATGCAAATGCCGCGACCAGGCTGGACACCCGCATCATGCTGGTCGAGGAACTGGGCTCCGAGACGGTCGTTCATGCCGACGCCGCCGGAAAGAAGCTGATCGCGGTCTTTGCCGGCCAGCAGCGGATGAAATCGGGCGATAGCCTGCCGCTCAATCTCGATCCCGCTGTGCTGCATCTCTTCGGCGAGGACGGCCAGCGTCTGTCCTAAAGCATACCGCGCAAAATGCTGAGTGAGGCGGGACGAGGAAGCGGACCGGGCGGGTAGGGAGCTCATCTGCCGTTTCGTTGGCCACCGGGAGAAAGCGGAAAAATCCCGATGTTCTCCGCCACCGCCGCGTCCGCTTGGCGCGGTCCGCAACCTCGATCTGAAAATGCGCATATCGGCAAGAAGGTTCCGGAAATGAACCCGATCCACCATGCTGGAAGGGTCGGTGCAGCTCATGGGCTCTTCCCTATTCATCCTATCGCTCTAGCTTAAAGGGTAGCCGATGAAAGGAGAAAACCATGACCGACGCACCGAATACGGCGACCCCGGCGCGAAGAGTGTTGCGTGGCCGCCCCTACAGCATCAGTGAATTTGCCAGGAAATACCGGCTCGACGACAAGGAAGCAAAACGGCTCTACGAAAAGTTCGGTCCATCCGCCACGGAGCTCGACCTGTTGATGGCGGCAAAGCGACGCCCGCCGGGGCTGCCGACCAGTCTCGACGCCTGACACCCCATCATGAATATCCGAACCGGAAGCTGCCTTTGCGGAGCGGTTGCCTATGAGGTGGAGGGCGAGCCGCTTCGTGTCGGCCTCTGCCACTGTGCCGATTGCCGCAAATCGAGCGGCTCCGCCTTCGTTTTCTTTGCAGTCTGGCCGCGTCCGGCTTTTTCCCATAGCGGCAAGATCGCCAGCTTCGCCGGCCGCAGCTTCTGCCCCGTCTGCGGCAGCAGGCTTTTCTGTCTCAGGAACGATGAGGCGGAAATTCGCCTGGGTTCTCTCGACAGTCCGCCGACCGACCTTGCGCCCAGCTATGAGGTCTGGATCAAGCGGCGCGAGCCGTGGCTGCATCCCTTGTCCGGCGTGGACCAATTTGCCGAGGATGCGCGCTGACGGGCGCTTTTAAGTCTTTGGTTTACCGCATGTCTTGATCGCAAAACCGCCGCACATTTTTGCGCGACATGACCAAGCGCACCGAAACTTGACTTTCCTTACCAATATTTCATTTCACCCTTCCGCAATTCCGTGCCAGTTCGGCGCGACGCTAATCGTCGGTTCATCTGCATTGTGATTATTTCGCTGTGGGGCCCGGACGGCCACTGACTGATCGAGGACGACATGAACAAAATCGTAAGCGCCGACGAAACCGGAGCAAAGGCTGGCGCAACGCCCGACCTCGCAGCGGTTCTCGCCGCGTCGGGAAGGCAAGGCAAGGGCCGCCGCTGGCGCGGGCGCCTGATCGTTCTTCTCGTCGTCATCGCCGCCGCCGCAATCGCCGCCTATGTCTACATGGGCCGTGGGCGCAGTGAAGTGAGCTATTCCAGCCAGCCGGCAAAACGTGGCGACCTGACGGTGCTCGTCACCGCTACCGGCTCGGTGCAGCCGACCGAGCAGGTGGATATATCGAGCGAGCTTTCCGGCACGGTTCGCGACGTCAACGTCGATTACAACAGCACGATCAAAGCGGGCGAGGTGCTTGCCCTCCTCGACACCAATAAGCTCGAGGCGGATGTGAAGAGCTCGCGCCAAACTCAATTCAGCCAAGGCGAACGTCGCCAAGGCCAATGCAGACCTGCAATCGGCAAGTACCTCGCTGGAGCGGCTGAAGAGTCTCGTCAGGAGCAACGTCTCCACCCAGCAGAGCCTCGACGACGCCACCTACAAGTATGATTCCGCCGTTGCCGCCAAACAGATCAACGAAGCCGAGGTGCTGGCCTCGGAGGCCGACCTGCAGCTTGCCGAGGTCAACCTCGCCAAGGCGAAGATCGTGTCGCCGATCGACGGGGTGATCCTTACCCGCTCCGTCAATCCGGGCGCGACGGTCGCAGCCTCGCTTTCCGCGCCGATCCTCTTCACCATTGCCGGCGACCTGAAGAAGATGGAGCTGCAGGTCGATGTCGATGAGGCCGACGTTGGCCATATCGCCGTCGGCCAGAAGGCGAAATTTACCGTGGACGCCTATCCCGACCGGACCTTTCCGGCGGAGATCGAGCAGATCCGCTTTGCCTCCGAAGTGGTCAACAATGTCGTGACCTATAAGGCGGTACTGTCAGTCGATAATGCCGACCTGCTGCTGCGCCCCGGCATGACGGCGACGGCCGATGTCACCGTCGAGGCCGTCAAGGATACGCTGATGGTGCCGAACGCCGCATTGCGCTACGCCCCGGCGCAGGCGGAACGGCGCGGCCGCGGCATTTTCGGCCTTTTCGGTCCGCCGCGCCAGCGCCGCGATTCCGGTCCGGCGCTGACGGGCGCCGAACGTCGCGTCTGGGTGCTGCGCGATGGCCGCCCGACGCCCGTCGTCATCCAGGTCGGCTCATCCGACGGCCAGTTCACCCAGGTCGTCTCCGGCGACATCAAGGAGCACGATGCGCTGGTGACCGATGCGACGTTGCGGACGAATTAGGCGAGGGGACGCATGACAAGCTCGCCGCTCATCGAATTCAGGCAGGTCTCGAAAGTCTACGGGCAGGGCGAGGCGGCGATCCGCGCGCTCGACCATGTCGACCTTGCGATCAACGCCCATGAATTCGTCGCGATCATGGGACCGTCAGGCTCCGGCAAATCGACGGCGATGAACATCCTCGGCTGCCTCGACGTGCCGAGTGGCGGCGACTACATCTTCCAGGGCATCCCGACCAGTGGCTTCGACCGCGGCCAGCTGACGCTGCTGCGCCGCCACATGCTCGGTTTCGTCTTCCAGGGCTTCAACCTCTTGTCGCGCACCTCGGCCGTCGAAAATGTCGAGCTGCCGCTGATTTATCGCGGCATGGGGGTGCGCGAGCGGCGTGACCGAGCCCACGAAGCCTTGGCGCTGGTCGGCCTGTCCGGCCGTGAACATCACAAGACGCAGGAACTGTCAGGCGGCCAGCAGCAGCGCGTCGCCATAGCGCGGGCCATCGTCACCGAACCGGCGCTGCTTTTGGCCGATGAGCCCACAGGCAATCTCGACACGAAGACCAGCGTCGAAATCATGGACCTGATGACGCGGCTGAACCGAGAGCAAGGCATCACCATCGTCATGGTCACGCACGAGCCCGACATCGCCGCCTATGCCCAGCGGCTGCTGCGCTTCGTCGACGGCAAGCTCGAGACCGAGGTTGAGCACCGGAGGAGGGCGGATCATGTTCTTTGAGACGCTGAAGCTCGCGCTGCGCGCCATCAGCCGCAACATGCTGCGCTCTTTCCTGACCGTGCTCGGCGTCGTCATCGGCGTTGCCGCCGTCATCGCGCTGGTAACGATCGGCAACGGCACGACCGCGCAGGTCTCGACCGAGCTGTCACGGCTCGGCACCAACATGCTGTTCGTCCGTCCCGGCCAGTTCGGTCCCGGCCGGGCGAGTTCCGAGGCCAAGCGTTTCAGCATCAAGGACGTCGCGGCCATTCGCGACCAGATCGGCGGCCTCAGGGCAGTGGCGCCGCTCAACCAGTCCACAGCGACCGTGATTTTCGGCGGCCAGAACCATTCGACCAGCGTCTCCGGCACCACCAACGATTATTTCGTCGCGCAGGACTGGGATCTGGCGCTCGGCCGCAATTTCCTGCCCTCCGAGGAACGCGGCCAGGCGCGCTGCATCATCGGCGAGACGGTGCGCTCGCAACTCTTCGGCAGCGCCGACCCGACTGGCCAGCAGATCCGCGTCGGCAAGGTCTCGTGTCCCGTCATCGGCGTCCTTGCCAAGCGCGGCCAGTCCGGCATGGGCACTGATCAGGACGATGTCGTCATCATGCCGGTCAAGGTGTTCCAGCGGCGCATCAGCGGCAACAGCAACGTGCCGCAGATCATCATCTCGGCGCGCGACGGCGTCTCCACCGCCAAGGTGCAGTCCGATGTCGAAAATCTCCTGCGCGAGCGCCGCAAGATCATTCCCGGCCGGCAGGACGATTTCAACGTCAACGACATGACGCAGATCGCTGAGGCGATGACCGGCACGACGACGCTGCTGACCGGCCTGCTCGGCGCCGTCGCCGCAATCAGCCTGCTCGTCGGCGGCATCGGCATCATGAACATCATGCTGGTCTCGGTCACCGAGCGCACCCGCGAGATCGGCATTCGCCTGGCAATCGGCGCGCTCGAAAATCAGGTGCTCACTCAGTTCCTGGTCGAAGCCGTGGCGCTGTCGCTGTTCGGAGGCATCACCGGCATCGTACTAGGCTTGAGCCTCGGTTTCGGCGCAGTGACGCTGCTGAAAGTGCCCTTCGTCTTCAGCCCCCTCATGGTCGCCGTCGCCTTCCTGTTCTCCGCAGCGATCGGCATGATCTTCGGCTATTTCCCGGCGAGAAGGGCAGCCCAGCTCAACCCCATCGAGGCACTGCGGCATGAATGAAAAAAATCGCTCAGCCGTGGCAAAACGGATGATGCCTCGCTACTCCTATGAACCGAATACGAGCGCTATCGAAGGGCAGAATCATGCCGCCCAAGAGACTGCTGATCTACGCCAAAAACGTCGAGGAAACGGCGCGGTTTTATGAGAAGCACTTCGGTTTCAAGGCGATTGGCCTGCCCGGCGACAGGATCGTCGAACTGGTTTCTCAGGACGGCGGCGCGAATATAATGCTTCATCAGGCCGCTAAGGGTCAGCGGAGCGGCCAATCCACCGTCAAGCTCGTATTCGACGTGGAGGACGTCGTCGCCTTTTGCAGGCGATGCGCGGAGAACGGCCTGGAGTTCGGGGCTATTCACAAGGCTGACGGCTACATGTTCGCCAACGCTAAGGACCCATGTCAAAATTCGATCTCGGTTTCCAGCCGGGCTTTTCGAAAGCGTGCGGAAAGCGCTTGACCTGGAAGCCTTGTTATCTATCTGTCTCCATTATGATATATCAGCGAGACTTGCCTTCCATTCTCGGCTTGTCCGCGCGTGAAATATCAATTTCGGAGTCGGATTTCGGCATGCAGACTTCACAGAGCCATCTTGCCTATCTCGCGCTGGAGCATCTGATCGTGACGCTGGCGCTGAAACCTGGCGCACTTGTCACCGAAAAGCAGCTGATCGATATGGCGGGTCACGGGCGTACGCCGGTTCGCGAGGCGATCCAGAAGCTCGCCTGGCAGGGGCTCATCCTGGTGAAGGCGCGTGTTGGGCTGCAGGTTGCCGAGATCGCGCCTGAGGACCATGGCAATGTCATGCAGGTGCGCCGCGAACTGGAGCCGATCGCGGCAGGGCTCGCTGCCGAACGCGCTACCGACGAACAGCGCGCGCGCCTCATCGAATGCGCCCGCGCGATGGAGGAATGCGCAGTCACGGGAGATCTCGCTGGCTTCTTCTCAGCTGACAAGTCCTTCGACGAAATCCTTGAGGATGCCTGTCCGAACGGCTTCATCATGGCAGCGCTTGGCCCGGTGCAAACCCATGCGCGCCGTCTCTGGTACTCCACCGCAAGCCCGGAACGCATGGATCGCTCCATCTCGCTGCATGTCGCCGTTATCCGCGCCATCCATGCGGGCAAGCCGGATGAGGCGCGCGCCGCCATGACGGCGCTGATCGACTATCTTGCCCACATATAGAAACGGCCCCGTTTCCGGAGCCGCTGTCAGATCTGGTTGTTAGTAGAGCGTCAGCCGACGAACGCGCGCTCGATGACGAACTCGGCGGGCTTGCTGTTGGCGCCTTCATCGAGGCCGGCCTTCTCGAGCAGTTCCTTGGTATCCTTCAGCATTGCCGAGGAACCGCAGATCATGCCGCGGTCGATTGCCGGGTCGAGCGGCGGCACGCCGAGATCGGTGAACAGCTTGCCGGAGGAGATCAGGTCGGTGATACGGCCGCGATACGCGAAATCCTCGCGCGTGACCGTGGGATAGTGCCGCAGCTTGTCGCCGACGACTTCCTTCAGCAGCTCATCGTTCTGGATCTCGTGCACGAGGTCGAAGCCGTATTTCAGCTCGGCGACATCGCGGGTCGTATGGGTGAGAATGACTTCCTCGAACTTCTCATAGGTCTCGGGATCGCGGATCAGGCTGGCGAACGGCGCAATGCCTGTTCCCGTCGAGAACATGTAGAGACGACGGCCGGGTGTCAGCGCATCGAGCACCAGCGTGCCCGTCGGCTTCTTCCGCATCAGCACCTGATCACCAGGCTTGATCGCCTGCAGATGCGAAGTCAGCGGGCCGTCAGGCACCTTGATCGAGAAGAATTCAAGTTCTTCGGCCCAGGCGGGGCTGGCGATCGAATAGGCGCGGAAGACCGGCTTGCCCTCGACCATCAGGCCGATCATTGCGAATTCACCGGAACGGAAACGGAAGCCCTGCGGCCGGGTCATCGTGAAGCGGAAGAGCCGGTCCGTATAATGTGTCACGGCAAGCACCGTCTCGGCGTAAACACCGGCGGGGATGGACGAGGCGAAGTCTTCGGTCTTTGCAGGCGCGTTCATTGCGGTAGAGGATCCCGTTTCGTCGGATGAACTGTCGGATGCGAGGCAGATATTACATATCGGGCCGAAATTAAAGGCATTCCATTCCATCCAGCGCTCATGAAAGGAAATATGCGTGTTACTGTCAGGATTCAATGGCGGGCGGGGAATGTTATATTTCGCGCTGGCGAAGCCCGGCAAAGGATGCATATTAGAGCGGCGCGCCTGGAATGGACGCCGGCTTTCGGCAAAAACGGTGCGACAACAAAGACCTACGGCGCCGAACCCTGTACAGGAACAGGGCCGGTGATGATGGCGAAAAAAGACGCTTGCCGGAGCGAGCGCGATAGGGCGGTCGGGGGAATATGAAGATTTTCAACTACAAGCGTGTTCCTTATGCGGAAATGCGCGCCTTTTCCGTCCATATCCTGACGGCTTCCGGCTCTTTCCTGGCCTTTCTCGGCGTCGTCGCGGCTGCCGAGCACCGCTTCATCGATATGTTCTGGTGGCTGGGGCTTGCCCTTCTCGTCGACGGCATCGACGGTCCGATCGCCCGCAAGGTGCGCGTCAAGGAAGTGCTGCCGAACTGGTCGGGCGATACGCTCGACAACATCATCGATTACGTCACCTATGTGCTTCTGCCCGCTTTCGCGCTCTATCAGAGCGGCATGATCGGCGAACCCTGGTCCTTCGTCGCCGCCGGCATGATCGTCGTCTCCAGCGCCATCTATTATGCCGACATGGGTATGAAGACGGAGGAATATTTCTTCTCCGGCTTCCCCGTCGTCTGGAACATGATCGTCTTCACGCTGTTCGTCATCGATGCGAGCGCGACGACGGCGCTTGCCGTCGTAACCGTTTCGGTGGTGCTGACCTTCCTGCCGATCAATTTCCTGCACCCGGTCCGCGTCAAGCGGCTGCGCCCGCTCAATCTCGGCGTCTTTTTCCTGTGGTCGACGCTCGGCATCTATTCGTTGCTGATGCATTTCGACACGCCTGAATGGGCGCTCATTCTCTTCATCGTGACCGGAATCTATCTTTACGTCATCGGCGCGGTGCTGCAATTCTTCCCGACCCTCGGACGCGAAGCTTAGGACAGGCAAGATGGCGAAAACGCAGGCGGTTTCATTCTCGAGGACGGGCGGGCCGGAGGTGTTCGACTATGTCGACGTCGATCTTCCGCCACCGTCTGTGGGTGAGGTGCAGATCAGGCAGGCGGCGGTCGGCCTCAATTTCATCGACGTCTATTTCCGCAACGGCACCTACAAGGCGCCGCACCTGCCCTTCGTCACCGGCAAGGAGGGCGCCGGCACCGTGACGGCGGTCGGTCCTGGTGTCGAGGATTTCAAGGTCGGCGACCGTGTCGCCTATGCCGGCGCCGACGGTGCCTATAGCAGCGAACGCAACATTGAGACCTGGCATCTCGTCCATGTCCCTGACGGCATAAAGCTCGAAACGGCGGCGGCGATGATGCTGAAGGGCATGACCGCCGAATATCTGCTCAACCGCACCTTCAAGGTCGGCCCGGAGACCATCCTCCTGTTCCATGCCGCGGCCGGCGGCGTCGGGCTGATCGCCGGACAATGGGCAAAGGCGCTCGGCGCCACCGTTATCGGCACCGCAGGCTCCGAGGACAAGGTCGAGCTGGCGCTTGCCCATGGCTACGACCATGTGATCAACTACAAGAGTGAGGATTTCGTCGGCCGTGTCCGCGAGATATCAGGCGGCAAGGGCGTGGATGTCGTCTACGATTCGATCGGCCGCGACACTTTTCCACAGTCGCTCGACTGCCTGAAGCCGCGCGGTCTTTTTGCCTCATTCGGCCAATCCTCCGGGCCGATCGAGAATTTCACCCTTTCGGCGCTGGCCCAGAGGGGCTCGCTCTTTGCAACGCGGCCTACCCTCTTCACCTATATCGCCGCCCGCCAGGAACTGATCGACAGTGCAAACGCGCTATTTGATGTTGTGCAAAGCAACAAAGTGCGTATCAATGTCAATCAAACCTATCCGCTACGTGAGGTTGGGCGGGCTCACGCAGATCTGGAAGCAAGAAAAACAACAGGAACGACGCTGCTGATTCCATGAGATCCGAACGGACCGGTTGGCAGAAGAAATGAGGGGAACGTGTCGCCATTGAATGTACCGGATTCCGGTGCGTTGTTATCGGTCCAGAAGCTGACCAAATTTTTCGGCAGCTTTGCTGCCTGCAATGAAATCGATCTTGATATTGCGCCGGGCGAAATTCATGCGCTTCTCGGCGAAAACGGCGCAGGCAAATCCACGCTGGTAAAGATGCTGTTTGGTGTGCTGGAACCGACGGCCGGACAAATCCTCTGGCACGGCGGGCCGGTCTCGATCACTTCGCCGGGCGAAGCCCGCAAGCTCGGCATCGGCATGGTTTTCCAGCATTTTTCTCTATTCGAGGCGCTGACGGTTGCCGAAAATATCGCGCTGTCGCTCGATGACGCCATCCCGATCGACAGGATCGCCGAGGAGGCGAGGGCTCTGTCCATCGCCTATGGCCTGCCGCTTGATCCTCATGCCCATGTCGCCGATCTCTCGGTCGGCGAGCGTCAGCGCATCGAGATCGTCCGCGCGCTCTTGCAGAACCCGAAGCTGATCATCCTCGACGAGCCGACCTCGGTGCTGACGCCGCAGGAGGCCGACAGGCTGTTTGAGACACTGTTCAAGCTCCGCTCCGAGGGACGTTCCGTTCTTTATATCAGCCATCGCCTGGAAGAGGTGCAGCGCATCTGCGACCGGGCGACCGTTCTGCGCCACGGCCGGGTGACCGGAGCCTGCGATCCGAAGCGGGAAACGCCGGCCTCGCTTGCCCGCATGATGGTTGGCAGCGAGGTGGCGGCCGTTACCCATCCGGAGCGCAGCGACAAGGGTGACGTGCAGCTTGCCGTCGCGAACCTTTCCGTCGCGGCGCGCACGCCGTTCGCCATGCCGCTGCGTGATGTGTCGATGATGGTGTGCTCGGGCGAGATCCTCGCCATCGCTGGTGTCGCGGGCAACGGGCAAAGCGAGCTCTTCGATGCTCTCTCCGGCGAATATCCGGTCGCCTCGGCCGAGGCGATCGTCATCCGCAAAAAGCACGTGGGCAATCAGGGCATTACCGCCCGCCGGCTTCTCGGTGCCGGTTTCGTGCCGGAGGAGCGTCATGGCCATGCTGCTGTCTCGGCCATGAAACTGTCGGACAATCTCGTCCTTGCCCGCAGCCAGTCGGACCGCAAGGCGTTTCTCGGCCTGCTCGGCATCATCCGCCACGGCGCGGTGAAGTCCGCCGCAAGGCGCATTTCCGAGGCCATGGATGTCCGCAAGAGCGGCGATGATCCGGCCGCCGGTTCGCTCTCCGGCGGCAATTTGCAGAAATTCATCGTCGGCCGTGAACTCGACCGCCAGCCGGCGGTATTGGTCGTCAACCAGCCGACCTGGGGTGTGGATGCCGGGGCGGCAAGCCGCATCCGCCAGGCCCTGGTCGATCTTGCAAGAAGCGGTTCGGCCGTCGTCGTCATCAGCCAGGACCTGGACGAGATCTTCGAAGTGGCGACCGATATCGCCGTCATCTCCGAAGGCCGCCTTTCCAGGCCGTTCCCGGCGAGCGAACTGACGCGTGAAAAGATCGGCCTGCTGATGGGCGGCTTGCATGAGAGCGGTTCTGCCGCGGAGGCAGTCCATGCGCATTGAACTTGAAAAACGCCCCGACGTCTCGAAGCTCTTCGGCGTCGTCTCGCCGCTCCTTGCCCTCGTCCTGACGCTGATATTCGGCGCCATCATGTTTGCCATGCTTGGCAAGGATCCGGTCGAGGCGCTGGATGCCTTCTTCGTCGAGCCGCTACTCGAGGTCTGGTCGCTGCACGAACTGGCGATCAAGGCCGCACCCCTGATCCTGATCGCCGTCGGCCTTGCCGTCTGTTATCGCTCGAACAACTGGAATATCGGCGCCGAAGGCCAGTTCACCATCGGCGCCATTACCGGCTCCTATCTGCCGATCGTCTTCTACGACTGGCATTCGCCGCTCGTGCTGCCGCTGATGCTGATCGCTGGTGCACTCGGCGGCGCGCTTTTCGCGGCCGTTCCGGCGCTTTTGAAAGCGCATTTCAACACCAACGAGATCCTGACGTCGCTGATGCTGGTCTATATCGCCCAGCTCTTCCTCGATTGGCTGATTCGCGGCGCCTGGCGCGACCCGAAGGGTTTCAACTTTCCCGTCTCTCGCGATTTCGCGCCTGAGGCGGTGCTGCCCGCGATCTGGGAAGAATCGGGCCGGGCCCATTGGGCCTTCATCTTTGCCATCGTCGCGGCGATCGGTGTGTGGTTCATGCTGCGGTATACGCTGAAGGGCTTCGAAATCGTCGTGCTCGGCCAGTCAGAGCGGGCAGGGCGCTTCGCCGGCTTCTCTTCGAAGAAGATGATCTGGTTCAGCTTCCTCTTCTCCGGCGCGCTCGCGGGGCTTGCCGGCATTTGCGAGGTCTCCGGCTCGATCGGCCACCTGCAGCCGGCAATCTCGCCGGGCTATGGTTTCAGCGCCATCATCGTCGCCTTCCTCGGCCGCCTCAATCCGCTCGGCATCATCGCCTCGGGCCTGGTGCTGGCGCTCACCTATCTCGGCGGCGAGGCGGCGCAGCTTTCGATCGGCGTTTCGGACAAGGTCACGCGCGTCTTTCAGGGCCTGCTGCTGTTCTTCGTGCTCTCCTGCGACACGCTGATCTATTACAAAATCCGCATCATCTGGTCGCGCGTAAGGGGCGGTGCCGCATGAGCATCTTCGAAGCCATCCTCCTGACCGTCATTACGGCATCGACGCCTCTCGTCATTGCGGCGCTTGGCGAATTGGTGACGGAACGCTCCGGCGTCCTCAATCTCGGCGTCGAAGGCATGATGATCATGGGCGCGGTCGCCGCTTTCGCCGGTGCGCAGATGTCGGGCTCACCCTATGTCGGCATCATCTGCGGCATCGTCGCCGGCGCGCTTTTCTCGCTGCTCTTCGCCTTCCTGACGCTGACCTTGGTGGCGAACCAGGTGGCGACCGGTCTGGCGTTGACCCTCCTCGGCCTTGGCGCATCCGGCCAGTTGGGCGAACCCTTCGTCAGCGTGCCCGGCATCCGGCTGGAAGAGATCACCATTCCTGTTTTATCCGATATTCCTGTCATCGGTCCGGTTCTTTTCAAGCAGGACCTGATCTTCTACCTGTCGATCGCGCTGGTCTTTGCCGTCAGTTGGTTCCTGTTCCGCAGCCGGACCGGCCTGAAGCTCCGGGCGATCGGCGACAATCACGGTTCGGCCCATGCGCTCGGCATTCATGTCATCCGCACGCGATATCTCGCGGTGATGTTCGGCGGCGCCTGTGCCGGTCTTGCCGGCGCGCAGCTTTCACTCGTCTATACCCCGCAATGGGTGGAGAACATGTCGGCCGGCCGCGGCTGGATCACGCTGGCGCTTGTCGTTTTCGCATCCTGGCGGCCGTGGCGGGTTTTCGCCGGCGGTTATCTCTTCGGCGCGGTCACGATCCTGCAGCTTCACGCGCAGGCCTTCGGTCTCGGCATTCCCTCGCAGTTCCTCTCGATGCTGCCCTATGCCGCGACTATTGTGGTTCTCATCGTCATTTCCCATAATCGGCGCACGACGTTGATCAATACGCCCGCGTCGCTTGGAAAAGCCTTCGTACCGGAGCGATAAAGCAACAACATAAGACGGGTTTCCGGAATAACTTCAAACCAACAGGGGTCACCATGAAGAAGTTCGCATTCACCCTTGCCGCCTCGGCTGCCGCCGTGATCGGCATCTCCTCCGCCGCTCAGGCGGCTGACAAGACGAAGGTCTGCTTCGTCTATGTCGGTTCGCACACCGATGGCGGTTATTCGCAGGCCCACGATCTCGGCCGCCAGCAGGTCCAGGCCGAGTTCGGCGACAAGATCGATACGCCTTACCTCGAAAACGTACCGGAAGGCCCGGACGCCGAGCGCGCCATCGAGCGCCTTGCCCGTTCCGGCTGCAAGCTGATCTTCACGACCTCGTTCGGCTTCATGGATGCGACGGTGAAGGTCGCCGCCAAGTTCCCGAAGGTCAAGTTCGAGCACGGCACCGGCTACAAGTCCGGCCCGAACCTTGCGACCTACAACTCGCGTTTCTATGAAGGCCGCTACATCCTCGGCCAGATCGCCGCCAAGACCTCGAAGAACCATGGCGCGGCGTATATCGCTTCCTTCCCGATTCCCGAGGTCGTGATGGGCATCAACTCCTTCGAGCAGGGCGCAAGGTCGATCGATCCGAGCTTCAAGCTGAAGGTCATCTGGGTCAACACCTGGTTCGACCCCGGCAAGGAAGCCGATGCCGCCAAGGCGATGATCGACCAGGGTGTCGACGTGCTGACGCAGCATACCGACACGACCGCGCCGATGCAGGTTGCCGAAGAACGCGGCATCCATGCTTTCGGCCAGGCCTCCGACATGATCGCAGCAGGCCCCAAGGCTCAACTGACGGCGATCGTCGATACCTGGGGTAACTACTACTCCAAGCGTGTTCACGCGCTTCTGGACGGCACCTGGAAGTCCGAGCAGAGCTGGGACGGCCTGAAGGACGGCATCCTGAAGATGGCGCCATACACGAACATGCCTGATGACGTAAAGAAGATGGCCGAGGAAACCGAAGCCAAGATCAAATCAGGCGAACTGCATCCCTTCACCGGCCCGATCAACAAGCAGGACGGCACGCCTTGGCTGAAGGCCGGCGAGAAGGCCGATGACGGCACGCTGCTCGGCATGAATTTCTATGTCGAAGGCGTCGACGACAAGCTGCCGGCACAATAAATAGCGCTCAATTCGCAGTTGCGAAGAGCGCCCCTTGTGGGCGCTCAGACTGCTGACAAACCCCTGGCACCGTCCAGGGGTTTATGATTCATTGGGACATGTTGAAGAAACCTGCCCCCACCCAGACGGCTCTTGAGATGGTGACGCTCGATAGCCTGGTGCCGAA